>NZ_VFPL01000001.1:3889452-5185936 GCF_006716645.1 Arcticibacter tournemirensis
CCATCGAGGTCATGCGAACACAAAGCTCCCGTACAAACTCCGATAAAACACGTTTTGAACCCGATAGCAGCTCCTGCAGATCAATACCCAAAATAACACGATTACATTAGAAGATGAGATCCGTTGCAAGTACCCGGTTATTCATTCCTCTGACAGTGTTCTCGAAGGTGGATTATGCAGTTTACGCTGTTTGTTCTTACATGAAGCATAGAACTCATTGTAAGCAGATTCCATTTTCTTCAGATCGCGATCGCCGGCATATTCGCTGAGATATACCCTTGCATGTGGCTTAAAGCTGTCGAGGTAATCCAGTAAGGTAACACCAAAGATCACCTGAAAGGTGGTTTTAGATGATTTTTTCAGGATGACCGATAAACCGTTCTCAAAATGGATTCGTTCAAGGTGTTGTGAATAAACTTCTCCCTGAGGATAAATCCCCAGCATGTTATTAGGGTCTTTCAGAAGTCCGGCAGCGTAGTTGAGTGACTCGATAACTTCTCGCGAAGCTTTCCTGATAGAGAAACAGCCAACATACTTCAAAGGAATAAAAGCCTTCAGCTGGTCTTCTACCACCATTACCCTGAATTGCTTTTTTAACAGCTGACGGTTAAGCCGATGCAATATAGCGCCATCGTTAAAACTGTAGTGATTCATCAAAACGAGACACGCCTGCTCAGAATCAATTTCGGGGCTTTCTACAAAACGAATGCTGGCAAATTTACGGAGAACTGTTTTTTCTACGATATGTGTAAAAAACCATTTCAAATTCTTTATAGGCTTATCTCGGATCATATTGTACTAACTGCAAATGGCTGGTGATTATTTCAGCCAGTCCTTCATTTACAAGTTCGTGGCCAGTGTTGAGTATATGCAATGATGAATTCTCCAGCATGGCCGAAAACTCCCGGCCAATTGATGGAGGAAACAACCGGTCGGTTTTTCCAAAGTAAAAATAGGTGCTTATCCGGTTCCTGTTAATGATATCAGCAAGCTTCGTTTTGTCAAAACGAAGACCGGCGAAGTAGGTGATCACTTGATAACAGGTAAGCCTTGAGGCTTCGGTTCCGAACTCACCCCGCAGAATCCGGTACAGCGGATCATCAATATAACGATATTTTAAGAGGCTGTTCAATATGAGATTAACTGTTTTGGGACTGTAAACGAGCTTATAAAACAGCCGGTTTATAATTATGTTTCGCGATCCGATCTGGAGTAGCGTATTGGGTCGTATACCGTCCGGCGCAATAAAATAAGCATGGTCAACTTTATTCCCCAGTTGTTCGATAATTGACAGTGCCATCAGCGCTCCCATGCTATACGACAGCAGAGAAACTTTCTTAAAACCCATTTCCTGCATGAATTCGGCGATGTAGCTGCCAAATTCTGAAGAATGCAGGCCCCGGCGTATTACCTCCAGCGAGCTTTCAAGCAGTTCTGTATGACCATGAAAAAACAAATCGAAGCTGTAAATAGTATAGCGTTCTGCAAATGCCGATTCAAGCACTGAAAATTGCGTGCCTTTCATGCCAAAGCCATGAAAAGCGAGCATAGCTTCGGGGCCCTTACCATATGTATAGTAATGCAGGCGAACTTTATTATTAGAGAATACTGCCAATTAACCGGTAATAAGGGTCCAAAAATACGTTTATCCTATAAGTTTCAAAATAGCTGGAGGAAATGCCCGTTCATTTATTGCAGCTATTTTACCTAACTGCTTCGTAGGCTCCTACATGCATGGCCTTGTTGAAACGATTTGCCACAGATGATTCTTGCACGGCATGTTCGATAAGAAAATGATATGTGACAGCCCTTCTGCGCATAAAAGCAGTACTCTGTATCAAAAACCGTATCACTAATTCATATCCTTTTGTATATTAGTAACCGGGTTTCGATTGCCTATCGATTCTTAATCTCTACGTTTTATACAAATTAAAAAATCCAAAAGGAAGACATGGAACTTGAAAATCTATCTGAATTAAGCGATGAAGTACTACTAGAAAAAATAAAGAAAATAAAAACCAATAAAATTCTCGATAATGCGCTCATAGGGTTTACTATTGGAATTGTGGTTTATAGTGCCGTAAAAACGGATTTACTTTTTTTACATTCTTTCCCCTGCTATTAACGGTTGCAATCCTTAGAAACTCTAAAAACAATAAAATGCTGGAGAGTGAAATAGCGAAAGAATTACAAAGCCGAAAGAGTCAGGACATGCCGTGACGAGAATATAGGGCATATAAACTTTCATTAACTCACGCTTGCTGAGCTTTGCACTCCGGAAGATGCCCAATCTTGAAATTGAGGGAGTTAGCAATAAAACAAAGGCGATTGGCATCCTTGTGTAATTCAAGGGCTTTTTCTACCATCGAAGGCTGGGCAACGGTAACAACGGGTTTGAGTATAATGGATGTAAAACGTCCGCTTCCGTCAGGTTCCTCTACCATAATCCCTTCGGCATTGTCTTCATAATCTACAACAATAACGCCGGCAGTTGCACAGAGATGCAGGTACCAAAGCATATGGCATGACGAAACAGAAGCCAACAGGAGATCTTCTGGGTTATGCAGATCTGCATCGCCCCGATACTGCGGCATTGATGAGCCTTGAATGACTGCTTTGTTTTCTACTTCGATGGTATGTGTTCGTTTATACGAATTATAGGCTGAGGTTCCTTCTCCAGGATTCCCTGTCCAGTTAACTTTCACTTTGTAGCTGTGTTCTTTCATATAACAAAAGTAAGGGGAATTATTGAGAGTCGTTAGACGGTGTAAAAGCTATCATCTTATCTAACGTCTCCATTATCATTAAAAAACAGCTAAAAATCAATGGGGGCGGACTCTACAAAAATGCGGTCTGGAAAGACGTTTAGGAGCTCCATTTAACTAATAGCATTTGAAATAATTTGGTTACATTTAAGCCCATGATTGCCTATCATTCGTATTCTGATCAAGAGCTAACGGCCTTGCTACGGTCGGGCGATAGAGCTGCATTCTCTGAAGTATATCAACGATATTGGCCTTTATTGTACAGGCACGCAAGGAAATTATTGCATATAGATGAGGCGGCAAAGGATATTGTTCAGGATGTTTTCATATCGTTGTGGACAGCGGCTACGGAGTTTGACGCACAAACGGCATTATCTCCTTATTTGTATGCGAGTACACGAAATAAAATCCTGAATTGGTACAGACATAATAAAATTGCCAATGTGCACCTGGAGAGCCTCGGCGATTTCATGACTGCGGGTTCGAATGTTACAGATCACCTGGCCGGGGAGCGAATGCTGGCCAAACAGATTGAGAAGGAGATTGAAAATCTGCCGCCTCGCATGCGGGAGGTTTTTGAATTGAAAAGAAAGCAGAACCTTTCTTATAAGCAGATCGCCATCGCCATGAATATATCTGAGCTTACGGTAAAGACCCAAATGAATAAAGCGATAAGAATTCTCAGAGGTAAGTTCGGCAACAGCATGAATGTCTTCTTCCCCTTTTTATAATAATTTTCATTTCCCTATACAACATTGACTTTTGTTGCGTGTCTTAGCTGTATACCAATATAAACAAGGTCATTGTAAGGATGAAAAAAGAAACACCAAAAGCGCTTATTGATAAGTACCTTTCTGGTAAGGCGACTGCTGAGGAAAAGGCAATTGTAGAGAGCTGGTACCTTGAGCATGCCAGTCATCAAGCTGATGACCTGCCTGAACCAAACTATAGCAGTCTTGATCAAGAGATGTGGGCGGTAATTTATGCCAATACGCCTGCGCGAAGAAAAACAACCAGACTTTGGCCATTTCTCAGATCCGCTGCCGCAGCAGCAGTGTTAATTATGCTTGGTGTTTGGGTTTATTATAAGCCCCATCAAACAAACTTCAATCGCGGTACACAATTCGCAACTCAACATGATGTTCTGCCCGGCAAGAACACCGCAACTCTCACACTGTCTAACGGAAAAACTATTAACTTAAGTGATGCAAAAACGGGGGTTGTAATTGACACTTCAAAATTGAGGTACAATGATGGAGAGGAACTGGCCATCTCTTCAGAGAGTGCCAAACCTTTAAATCAAAACCCTGAGACTGCGTCATTCCCAACCAGCGGACAGGATTGGGGCAGCATGACCGGCGGCTGGACAATCGGACATTTACCAGGCAGTGGAATATCAGGAACTTTAACAGCAATGGACGAGCGCAAAGCCATGCAGGTAAGCACACCCCGGGGGGGTACTTATCAGATTGTATTACCCGATGGAACTAAGGTTTGGCTTAACGCAGCCTCAACCATTAAATTCCCCTCTGACTTTCATGGCGTGAAGCAGCGTATAATCGAGTTGACTGGTGAGGCGTATTTTGCAGTACATAAATCACGTAACATTCCTTTTGTAGTCAGATCACAGGGACAGGAAATACAGGTTCTAGGCACTGAGTTTAACGTTAACAGTTATTTTGACGAGGAACAAGTGACCACAACACTCGTTTACGGTTCTGTAAAAGTAAATGCGCTCAATGGAAAATCGGTACTGCTGATACCCGGCGAGGAAAGTCTCTTAGGCCCGTTAAACCTCAAAAAAAGAGATGCTGACATCGCTATGGCTACCTCCTGGCGGCACGGAACATTTTATTTCAACAAAACGCCATTTACTGCGATGATGCGGCAGGTATCGCGCTGGTATAATGTAGAGGTGGTGTATTTGACGAAAGAAATTCCCGACATCCGTTTTACTGGTGAAATAAAACGGGATGTAACGTTAAAGACCGTACTTACATACCTTGAGGACTTAGGCGTGAACCTCCGCCTTATGGATAGAACCTTAATTATAGAATAAACTATTGGATATGCTACGCTTTCAACTAACAAAAATTATAAACAAACAAAACCAGGAAATATGAACAGATTATTACTCAACTAATCACAGAGCAGGAAAGTGCTACCAACACTTCCCTGCGATGCTCGGATTCCTCTGCAAGGAGAACATGTGTAATTAGATTAAACACCATCCAAACGTATCAAATTTAATGAAAAAAAAGAGAATATACGCCAAGGGCTATACTATGCCTGTGCGTGTAAAACAATTATTGCTGATTATGAAAATGACCTTCATATTCCTCTTGCTTTTTTGCTTACAGCTGAGAGCCGAAACGCACGCTCAGACGGTAACTCTCTCGGTGAACAACCGCCCGCTGAAGGAAGTTTTGGAAATGGTTAAAAAGCAAACCGACTATATGGTTATCTTAACCTCTGATGTTGAAGAATCGGCCAATCCCGTCACAATAGAGGTGAAAAATATGCCATTGTCCGCATTTATGTCTACCGTGATGGCCAACCAACCCGCTTTCTATTATATAAAGGAGAAGACCATTTTTATCGCACGCCGTAAAAATGTACCTCAAAATAAGCCACCCTTACAATCGATCGTCCGGGGAAAAGTCACCGACAGCGATGGTTACCCTGTGCCGCGCGCGAGCGTGAAGCTAAAGGATACTCGGACCGCCACCGCAACAGACGTAAATGGCAATTTCTCCATTCAGGCAAGCCCGGGCCAGGTACTGATTTTCAGTTCCCTTGGTTTTAGTACCGTAGAACGCAGGATTGACAACAATGCAATTTTAAATGTAGTCTTAAAGATAGACGTAACAAATCTGAGTGAAGTTGTTGTTGTTGTTGGTTACGGCGTCGTTAAAAAAAGCGACCTTACCGGATCTATCAGTTCGGTTAAAATTGGGGATAACAATGAAAACAAAGTAGTTTCTGTACCCGAGGCATTGTTGGGCAGAGTTTCCGGCGTCAACATTCTGAACAATACCGGTGAGCCGGGTTCCGGTATGACGTTTAACATTCGCGGCCTGACTTCCATTACGGGAAACAACCAACCCTTAATCGTCCTGGATGGTCAGCCCATCGAGTCTGGCTTGGGCGTAACTTCAGCTGGTATAAACGTCGACTGGCAGTCGCAAACTCCTCCCCTGGATCCGTTGGCCTCGCTGAACCCTTCGGACATCGGGTCAATTGAAATTTTAAAAGACGCATCTTCTACTGCGATCTACGGATCACGCGGGGCAAATGGGGTTGTACTTATTACTACTAAAACAGGAAAATCCAATGGCAATAAGGATAGATTTACTTATAACCTCAGAACGGATCTAAGTAATCTCCCGCATAAGATTGAAATGGCCGACGCTTTGACGTTCATGCGGTACAGAAACGAAGCGGCTATGAACAATGGCCTGGGTCCGGCTTATACCGAGGAGCAGATGACTGCAAACGCCGAACAATATGGAGGTCATAATTGGCAGGATCTGGTTTACCGCACGGCCAAATCACAGGAACATCAGTTGACTGCATCAGGATTGATCGGCAAAAGCAATTACCGGGTGAGCTTGGATTATGGCGACAATCAAAGTATACTGAACAATGCTGGTTTTAAAAAAGGAGGTTTACGTTTCAACTTCAATCGGGATATCACTAAGAAATTGTCCCTCGCTATACGTTCCAATTTGTCTTTGACCGAACGAACTTATGGTGCGCAATCGAATACCCAGGGCGTATTTGCCTCCTCTGCAGTAATTGGCGCAATTGCTTCGACGCCTTTACGTATGGCTTATACCGATGACGGCGATCTGGATCTTACTTTCGCTAATAATCCTGTGCTGGTTACAGAATTATTGCGAGACGTTACAGATACCCGAATGGTGATCGCCGGTATAGATCTGGATTATAAAATCATCAAAGGTTTAAGCTATAAGCTAAAAGGTGCCGTCAATGAAGTATCATCTTTAAGGCAATTGTACTGGCCCAGAGGTACCTTCCAGGGTGATGAGTACGAAGGTTCGGCTACACGTGCCGACAATTTGAACGGCAATTATATGATCGATCATTTACTGAATTATAACGGCAATTTCAAGAAACACAGGGTCAATGCCGTAGCGGGATATTCGTATCAATACTGGTACAGAAAAGGCACTAGTATTACAAGTACAGGATTCCCGTCGGATGATTTAGGCTACGAGAATTTTGCTTTGGCAGATAAACAGGGAACGTATTTCACCACCAACAAAAACAGAGCATTGCAATCGGTGTTGGGCAGGGTAACCTATTCCTATGACTCAAAGTATTTATTGACACTAACCGGACGCTCTGACGGCGCCACCCGTTTGGCACCAGGCAATAAGTGGCATTTCTTTCCATCTGTGGGATTAGGATGGAACGTAGCGAGTGAGAAGTTCTTCAAAAAAGCTATTCCTGCGGTGAACAACTTGAAGTTAAGAGCCAGCTATGGAATTGCTGGCAGCGAGAACGTAGCTATCGGTGCTACTCAGGCCGATTATTCTATTGACTATGTTACTATTGGTGATCGTATTTTACCGGGATTGAATTATAACAGTTTTCCAAATCACTTGCTAACCTGGGAAACTACTGCCTCTGTAAACGCTGGTTTCGATCTTGGTATATTCAATGACCGGATTACTTTCACCGCAGATTTTTATTCAAAAAAAACCACGGATCTGCTGATTGGCTTAAGTATCCCTGCATCTTCAACCTTTAGAAGCTATAGTACTAACACAGGAGAGGTGACCAATAAGGGGTTGGATTTGGAAACCAGTGTTCAAGTGATGAGGACGAAAAACCTTGACTGGTCAATGTTTGGTAACGCTTCTTTCAACAGGAATAAGGTGATCAGTATGGGGGGAACCAATATGATCTATGGAGGTATATATCTGAATGGTGGCAATAACTTCCTTGGTCAAGCTTTACAGGTTGCTAAAGTTGGAGAACAGATCTCTTCATTTTGGGCCTATAAAAGTGCAGGCGTTTATCAGAATCCATTGGAGATCCTCAACGATCCCAACATTGCAAATGATCCGGCTAAATCAACCTATCGTCCAGGTGACGTAAGGTTTAAGGACATTAATGGCGATGGCAAAATTGATGAAAACGATAAAACAATTGTTGGGAAGCCAAATCCTGACTTTTCAATTGGGTTCGGTAGTAATGTAAGTTATAAGCGATGGAATTTTGCCTTCACCTTTATAGGCAGTTTCGGCAATGAATTGATTAACCTGAATCAATGGCTGATCGGATCCCTGACTAACCTGGGCACCTACAATGTCTCTATGGATGCGTGGAACAACCGTTGGCGGGGAGAAGGCACGAGCAACAAGTACCCGCGCGCCAACCGTGACGCTGCTCGTTTTGGGAATAGATTCCCCGATTACATGATAGAGGATGCATCATTTGTGAGGTTACAAAACGTGAATGTTGGATACACCTTTAAGATGGACCGGATCGCTAAGGGATCAACAATTAAAACCTATGTTTCGGGTACGAACTTGTTTACCATAACCAATTATTCAGGTTATGACCCAAGCATCAATTCTCAGGGGCACTTTGCTTTGATGAGTGGTGTGGATTACGGCACCTTGCCACAAGCCAGGACGTTTTCTTTAGGGCTGATATTATCTTACTAAGTCGATAAAACTATATATTATGAAAATACTTAAAGCTGCAAGATATGTTGCCGTGATTTGGGCACTATTACTTGCCATACAGTCATGTTCGCTTGATGAAACTGTACCAGATACGATCACCGCAAAAAATATCGACTCTAAAGCGGATGTAACCGCGGTGATTCATGGCGCTTATGCCAATCTGAACAATCCGGACGCATTCAAGTTTACCGGTGTTTTCTGTTTTTTGTTTGTAGGGGGTGACGACATTTATGCTACTGTGACTACGGATCCCGCGAAATTCTCTCAAAAGGCATTTGACGCAGGATATACCAGTTCCTTTTGGAATGTCCTGTACTCGGTCATCGGTAATGCGAACAATTTGATCGATATATTAGACAGTAAGGACTTTGGCGATGAATTTGAAAAGCGTGCGTATGGAGAAGCTTATTTTCTAAGGGCATTCTCTTACTATTATCTGGTGAGGTTGTACGGTGGCGTGCCGCTTCGTGTAGAGTCAGTTAAAGTTGATAGTGATTTCTATATTAAGAGAAACACTGTTGACGAAGTATACAAGCAGATTTTTGAAGACTTCAAAAATGCATCAGAAAGGCTTCCGCTTCGCACAGCTATTGTAGCAACAGAACTGGGACGTGCCTCAAAAGGTGCGGCACAAGGCTTATTGTCTCAAGCTTATTTGACTTATGCAAATTATCTCGACAGAGAAGGAAAAGCAGATTATCAATCGTATTATCAACTATCAGTTAATTATTGCGATTCTGTTATCAATAGTGGCCAGTATGTTCTATTGAATGATTATGGCAAGTTATGGGATGTAACGCAGGAGACCGCAGCCTACGAAGAAGTAATTTTTGGCATTCGCTTTACTGCTGATCCACTCAAGGTAAGTTTAGGGTCTTCAGGATCAGAGTTCGCTTATCGTTTTTTAGGCTCGAACTCCCATGGCGTAACCGGCAATAAGCCAACTGGTGGTGGTTCTGCCGACATCAGGCCGCAACCTTGGTATACTGATATTTACTTCACTGGCGATTATGGGGACAACAGACCTTATTATCCAGGACTTACTTACGATTACCGTTCAGAAAAGTCATATTTCCCCCGTGGATCGAATACAGGATTGAATACCGTGACCGGCCAGAATTTCAGGTATATTTATCAGTATCCATATGTAGGTCCCCAGTCAAACAATCAAACCGGTGCCACTGCAGCGACTACATCCATTATAGGGAAATATGTTGACGGAGCAGGATATGACAGCAGGAATCATGGCAATGATTTCTTCATTATGCGATATGCTGAGATTCTGTTAATTAAAGCGGAAGCATTGAATGAATTAAATGGACCTAGTGTAGAAGGAATTAATCTGATTAATCAATTGCGTATCCGGGCCAGGAAAGGAGACGGAATTCCTCGCAATTACCCTACTCTAATCCCTACCAATACCGTTTATACAAAGCAGAGTTTCAGAAAAAAAATTCTGGATGAGCGTGGTGCCGAATTATTTGCAGAAGGGCATCGCTGGTTTGATCTGGTTCGCATGAAAAGCCATATAAACGAAGCTGAAACAATGTATGATTATCAATTTGGAACGTTCTTAAAAGGCATATCTCCAAAGACACCATCTTATACCAACACCGGTAATTTATGGAATAATAAAGGAGGATATATACCCGGAAGTGCAGCGGGTCAAAGCTATGACCCTAAATTTAAACTGTATCCTATTCCGACTTCAGAATTGATTATCAACCCGAATTTTGGAGATCAAAACCCTGGATGGTAAGTAGATTTAATACCTAAAATATAAAATCAGATGAACAAAATAAAAATAACAATTCTCAAATATGCCGTGGTTCTTTTCGTGGCGGCTATTCTTGCAGGTTGTAATAAGGAGCTAACAGTAATTGAAAAGCAAGCTTACGAAGCTCCTAAATTTTTTAACCCGGTCGTTAAACCGTCGTTATTTAACTCTTCTGTACTGAGGACCTGGGACGGTTGGTTTTATGCCTATGGCTCGGAAGAAAACTGGGTGGGTGCCGGTGGGAACAGGTTGATGCCGGTGATGAAATCGGCCGATATGGTCACCTGGACATACCAACGCAACATATTCAACGCCAGGCCAAGTTGGAGTACGGGTGCTATGACCTCTCCGGATGTAGTAGAAATCGAACGCAGGTATTATGTATACTATTCATTCGCATCGGCTTCTTCTACGAGTCCGAAGCCCAGTATCGCTCTTGCTACATCCGTAACGCCAATGGGACCCTTTGTAGAGCGTGAGGATATGGAAGACATGGGAACTAAGCCAGGAAACCTTTTCGATACGGACTCGGTTGACACACCAAACCCTCGTCACCCCTTCTTTTTTCAGGAAGAGAATGGTGACAAGTATTTGTTCTATACCAGTAATGTTGCAGGCGACGTTAAATCTGCTGTGTATTGCTTACCGTTGTCAGCCAGCGGACAACGAATCCCGGATTTTACGTCAATGAAGAAAGTCGCTTCTGCAGATTTCGATGGCGTTCTGATCCAGAAAAAGGATAACTTTTACTATCTTTTTGGGACACGCGTGAACGGCAATAGCTCGACGATTATAGTAGGCAGATCGGCAAACCTCTTAGGCCCGTATGTAGATAAAACCGGAGGAGATCTGATGGTAGGAACAAATGGAACAATATTCGCGGAAGCCAATGCACTATTTAGCTCTCCCGGCCATAACTCTAAGATCTTTACAGATAAGAGCAAAGAAGATTGGATAATGTTCCACGTTATAGACAGTCGCGATCCAAAATTCACTAACAATTTGGATAAGAAGCCGCTAGTACTGGCCAGGATTGTTTGGAACAATGGTTGGCCTGAACTGGTATCGGACTATCTGACGGAAAAGGAACTGATCGGACCTAACTTCTATTAACCACTTAATTTTAATACAGAGAAATGAATAACCTAAAAAATATAATCTGGGCGATTGCTTTATTATTTCTTTCAGCAAGTGCCCATGCAAAGCATTCAAAACTCAGACAAATTAAAACCTTAATCGTATTTTTTGATGGTTTGCGGCCCGACTATATAACACCTGAACTTATGCCCAACTTATACGCTTTTAAAAAACAAAGTGTTTTAGCTACACAGCATCACAGTGTTTTTCCAACTGTAACACGATTAAACTCGGCCGCGTACTCGACTGGCTCTTACCCGGCTAAGACAGGCATCCTGGGCAATAAGGTGTATTTTCCACAGGTTGATAAGGTGAAAGGCCTGAACACCGGGGACGCCAGTGATTTGTTACGTATTGACAGTGCAACAAATGGAAAACTGCTAACCACCATCACCTTCGGCGAAGTGATGGAAGCAGCAGGTAAGAGATTTATGGTATTCAGCTCTGGTTCGTCAGGACAGGCTCTGTTACAAAACCCTACTGTGAGCGCAGGCGCCATTGTCAACCCCGATATGATCTTGCCAGAATCGTACAAAGAAACCGTATACAAAGCTGTTGGCCAGTTTACCAGTCATGACGATCATTCAGCAAAACACATCTGGGCTACAGATGCATTAATAAGGCTAGGCTTACAAACGGGCGGTCCCGAGGTGTGTGCACTCTGGATGTCAGATCCTGATCACACAACACATGCCGATGGTATCGGTACCCCCTCTGCTGTAGCAGCGCTCAAACTGGTGGATGAGCAATTTGGTAAAGTGATCAGGCATTTAAAAAGTCAGAAATTGGATGAAGTGTATAATGTTATCGTTTCTGCAGACCATGGCTTCGTGACTCATGTCGGGAAGAAAACGATCACAGCTCATTTGATTGAAAAAAGACTCAAAGAAAGCAAAACCTCTGAAGACGTGGTGGTAGCAGACGGAGCAATTTATGTAAAGAACCATAACCCGGACGTGATTAAGAAGATTGTCACCTCACTTCAGGAAGCGAAATTTATCGGCGCAATATTTACAAAAGGCAAGAAACCAGGCGACACCAAAGGCTGGGTTGACGGAACTATTTCTTATGAAACCATTCACTGGGACCACCCAACGCGTGCTTCCGACATACTGGTGGCCGAGTACTGGGATAACCGCAAAAACAAATTTGGGTATGAGGGCGCCGGTTTTGCAGGTGGCCCTGCAGGCCATGGTGGTTCTAGCCCCTATGAAGTACATATTGCTTTGATGGGATCGGGCCCAGGCTTCAAGAAGAATACTGAAACTAACTTACCAACTTCTAATATTGATATTGTTCCAACAATACTGCACCTGCTCAACGTTCCAATACCACAACAGATGGATGGTAGAGTTGTCTACGAAATGTTGAAAGAAAATCCGCCTGTGTCTGCCCCATCACTGGCAAAAACCGAGAATGTTGTTAGCAGTATCCATGCATCGTGGGGAACTTACAAAACGACAGTACAACGAACCATTTTAGGCAAGTATACTTATATTGACTTTGCTAAAACTGAGCGTGTATTCTCTAAGCCCTGATTTTAGCAGACCACCTCAGTCCACATTATTGTACCGACCCCTTATAAGTTGGACAATAATAATGAATTAGTTGTGTAATATTTGTTTATATCTGGGGATAATTCGGAGGCCATTTTATTGATATCTTGTAGTTCCGTTCTTTCTGCCCTTTTCTTTTCGGTTATATGAATATTCTGTTCCCACTTCTGTAACGGGGTCATACCAATGTTTCGGTGATTTCTTCTGTTATCGTACCAGGAGCGGTGCGCTGCAAGTGTGTGCTTTGCGTGATAAAAGCTGTCGAACTCAAACCGGTCTACCACTTCCCGCTGAACAATGCTGTGGAAAGCCTCGATATAAGAGTTTTCTTCTGGTGTAGCAATGTGAGTAAACTCCTGATTAGCTTCGGCAGCTCTTAAGTATTGCTTCACGCTGTTAGCGATAAACTGGGATCCATTATCATTTCTGATAGTAACTCCTTTGATACCGTATTGCTGCCTGATTCTTCTGAAAGCGTTAATTACATCCAACTGCCGGATGCTTTTCTGAAAGATCTGATCAACCGTTTTTCGGGAAAATACATCCAGAATGGTTAACAGGTAATAATTTCGTTTATCGGCATGCACATAGATGTATTTAATATCCAAGCAAAGATATTCCATTGGATAAGAGGCCTGAATCTTACGGTGCTGAACGAACTTGCGTTTTCCGCTTGTCCGGATCACTTTGCCTAATAAGAGGTTCTGTTCATCCATTAACCGGTAGACCTTTTTCTCATTGATATAATATTCCTGTTTACGCAACTCCTGGGTGACATTTTCATAACCGTAACAACAGAATTCCTGCGATAAAATGTCTTTTATTTCTTCAACTACTACCTGGTTTTCCACCCTGGAGCCATCTAGTTTAAAAGTATGGGTACTGGGCTTTGCACCCCGCTTACCGTTTCTGTTTTTATAATAATACACACTGCCAGGCATACCCATCCAGGATAAAAGCGTGCTGGAAGGAACCATATGATTGAACTGAGAGACGATCATCTTCTTGTCTTGGTTTGAATGGGAGTTTTTTTTAAAAGCTCAGATTTTACTTCTATCTCCAGGGCCTGTCTGGCAATGATCCGTTTTAACCGCTCATTCTCCTCTTCCAGAGCTCTTACCTCCGGATCCACCCGGTGATAGGCTGGCTTCAAACCTTCCATGCCTTTACTCTGATACTTCTTCTTCCATCTGGCATACAGTGAGGGTGCTAAATTATACTTACGGCAAGTGGATGTGATTCCCTCTCGTTCGCCTTCTTGAATGATAGAAAGCCTGTCTTCAGGGGTGAACGCCCTTCTTTCTCTTTTCATGATTCCCTAATTTAATCGTTCTAAATTGTTTTTAAAATTTAGTCCAGTCTTTTAGGGGGCTAGTACATTATAATCCCTAAGCGAGAAATGCCTCGTTTGCTCAACGGTTTAAATTAAAACTCTGCACATAGTGCTTTTGATAAAATTACTATGTGCAGATTATCAACGAATCATGAAGTAAATTCTATGAACAACAAGTTCTTCATTTCGAAAATATTGATCAGCGGTTCTCTAATAATTATGTTTTCCTTTTGTAAAAAAGGATCTGGTGCAGATCCAGAAGACAAAAAGGAAGAACAAAAAGAAAGCTCCGGCACTCCAGAATATGTAATTAAGGATTACAAAATGGTTTGGAATGACGAGTTTAATGGCACCACATTGGATCTCACCAAATGGAATTACAGACAAGACGGTGTAGTCAGAAAGCTCGGAACGGTAAATAAAGAAACCATCTCACTTGATGGTAAAGGCAATGTTTTAATTACCGTTTTTAGGGACAATAAGGGAATATACAATATCGGCCAGATATCTACCGAAGGACTATATGCTACCAGGTACGGTTATTTTGAATGCAGAGTTAAGTTGCAGAAAAGCCTTGGTCCTCATACCGCTTTCTGGCTTCAGTCGCCTACTTATGGCAGAACAGCCGGCAATCCTGATAAAGACGGGGTTGAAATTGATATTTTCGAATACCATCGCTCAGCACCTACTAAAGTGTATTTCAATACACATTGGGATGGCCATGGCGACTATCATAAAAATTACGGCAACAACATTACCCTTCCAGCTATAGTAGATGGTTATCATACTTTCGGATTAGAATGGAACGAAAATGAATATACATTTTACGTTGACGGTAAAAAGGGATGGAGTTCCAATCAAGCAATATCACGCACCGACCAATTCATAATCCTTAGTGCGGAACTTACAGGTTGGGGAGGAGATCCTGCCTTAGGAACATTCCCTGATGCAGTTGCGTTTGACTATGTTAGGGTATACAAAAAGAAATAGTCTCTATTAAAGAGATTGGGGTCATTTGAATTTACAGCGAAGGATCTTACTTAGTCTGGTGTTTACCAGCTTGCAGAATCCATTATTTTCAAAAAGGTCGCAGCCAAGATAAAGTATCTTCCACTTGACATTATTACACAGGAGAACCTTCGATTCTATGTAGAGGTGTAAGAAATTACTTACCAAAGCCATATAAAATTAAAATCCCGTTTGCTTCCTGCTAATGCGGATATGTACTTCACTTAACATTCAGGTTATCCTGATTAATGATATTCAATAGTTCGGCTTCATCAAGAATTTTAATTCGCCTGCCGGTGAGTTCTACTATCTTATTTAAGGTTAATTCATTAACTACCTTAAAAAGAGTTTCATAAGACGCCCCCGAGAATGAGGCGAGATCCTGCCTTGAAAGCTCCAGATTAATCGTATTGTCGGCGCTCATTCCAAACTGGTTCCTTAAAGCAATAAGCGATTTCGCAATTCGTGCCTTCACAGACATATGAACAAAGTCCAGCATGCTTTTCCTGGAATGCTGAAGTTCATCGGCAAAAAAATGCATTAGTTTAAACGTTAAATCTGTATTTACTTTTAATGTCGACTCAAAGAAAGCCCGGTCTATATAACACAGTACGGTCGGTTCCAGGGCTGTAGCGGAAACAGGGTACTTAGGATCCTTCCCCAAACCCAAATGACCCATAATATCCCCCGCTTTCGCAAACCGGATTATCAGCTCCTTATCCTTATCCCAGCGTTTATGAACTTTAACAGTTCCCGAGTAAATAAAGTATATTCCGGATACCAGATCATTTTCGGCAAATATTGATTGTCCCTTTTTTACTTCAAAGTTGATTCGTTGTGCTTTCACCGCTGGAAGCCAGTCGGGTAAACATCTCTGACATACGAAACAGCTCTGAGTATCGCATACGTTTTTACATTCTTTCATCATTTACATCTGGTGAACAAAATTAACATTTATACAGCAGCTTAAACTTTTAGCTTAATGCCAATTCAATATTAATCCGGCTGTATCTGTCACCATTCCGGCCGCCCATGCAAAACGATCAGAGACAATATTATATTGCCAAAACAATATTAAATTATACTATCAATCGATTTAAAATACAAAAATTATTGCCATATAAATAGTTTATTACTCCATCTTTTCCTAGTTTTGTAAAATACTACGGACACTTACACACTCTATCTTAAATGTGCAGATGAAAATTTTCAAACAAGGAATCCCCATTTCTCCGTCTTTAACTTATCTAAATACCTCTGACAAGAACATAAAGAAGTCTTACTTTCAGAAGAAGCGTCTATTACGTATTTCAGCACTCTGTGTATTAACAGCAGCGGCCATCAGTTTCGTCGCAAAAATTCTTATTTATCTTATCAATCTGGTTACTAATATTTCTTTTTATGGCTCCTTTGACTTTGCTTTTAATAGTCCTGCCAATAACCTTTTAGGGCTATGGGTGATTGTTGTGCCTGCAATGGGAGGCCTTTTGGTGGGTTTAATGGCTTTATATGGATCGAAAGCTATAAGAGGTCACGGAATACCTGAAGCGATGGAGCAAATTCTAACGAACAAAAGCAGGATTAAGCCTTCCATTGCTTTTCTAAAGCCGATATCTGCAGCTATTGCAATAGGAACTGGAGGCCCCTTCGGCGCTGAGGGACCGATTATTGCTACTGGCGGAGCTTTTGGTTCAACGCTTGGTCAGCTCCTTCATGTTACTCCTAATGAGCGAAAGATCATTTTGGCAGCGGGCGCCACTGCCGGCATGTCGGCCATATTTGGAACACCGGTTGCAGCAATCTTCCTGGCTATTGAACTCCTTCTTTTCGAATTTTCTCCAAAGGCTGTCCTCCCTGTGGCCCTCGCGTGCATCACAGGAGCCGCAGGCCATCATTTCCTGTTTGAATCCGGACCGGTCTTCCCTATGCCAGATCTGGATATCCCATCAAACATGGCATTGGGGATATATAGCTTTATCGGAATTATTATAGGCATTATTTCAATGGCACTGACTAAGGCAGTCTACTATATTGAAGACGCTTTCGAAAAACTTCCGGTTCATTGGATGTGGTGGCCTGCTATTGGGGGGCTGGCGGTGGGTATAATTGGCTTCTTCGCTCCGGCAACTCTCGGAGTGGGATATGAAAACATCACAAACATGTTATCGGGAAAGGTTCCTATGATACTGATGCTGAGTCTGTGCTTCTTTAAATTTCTTTCCTGGGCAATAGCGTTGGGGAGTGGTACATCGGGCGGTACTTTGGCCCCCCTATTAACAATTGGAGGAGCAAGCGGGGCTATATTAGGCTCTTTGATACTGAGCTTGTTTCCTCAATCAGGCATCAGTGTTCCAATGGCTGCCCTGGTAGGAATGTCGTCTATGTTCGCCGGAGCATCGCGGGCTTATTTAACCAGTATTACATTCGCACTCGAAGCAACGATGCAGTCTCATGCCTTACTGCCTCTTTTGGGGGCTTGTACAGGATCATATCTGGTTTCCTTTTTCCTTATGGAAAATACTATTATGACTGAAAAAATAGCCAGAAGAGGGATATACACCCCCGATTCATATGAGCCTGATGTATTGAGAAAAATGTCGGTTTCGGACGTAGTTAGACAAGATCTCATTGCAATAAACGAAGGGAACACCATAGCAGAAACAAGAGAGTACTTACGCGATTATTCTGTTTCTGAGAGCCATTTTTTGGTTGTAGATAAGGATGGTTTATTTGTCGGGACGGTAACGACTCTCAATATTCTTAACGAAAGTCGGAATCCTGATTCTTCAATAGCAGAAATCACCAATCGAAACATCGCTATCCTAAGATCTGATGACACTCTTTCAAAAGCAGTAACCCTCATGTCGGAATCGACTGAAGATTTTCTGCCAGTAGTCTCATCAAATGATAATAATACAGTTAATGCTATTCTTACCTACAAGGACGTCTTATCCGCTTATCAATTAAACCATCATGAAAACCATAAGGCTGCTGTGGATCTATCGCTTAAAAGGCAACATATGAAGGTATTAATTAAAGGCAAACGACTAGTTAATACTGAAAAAATACGCCTGAATTCTCAAAAGTAAAGCATAAATAATTCTGACATGCATAGCGATGAATCCGGTATATGCAGGGCGGGAGTATGGACAGCTGTAGTTGCCAGGGCAAAATATCTTAGTCGTACCAGTATCTTTGCCCTGGCAACTTGGCTCCTAAAGAGTAATATCGTTTTCAGCAGTTGCGTACAATCCGATTAAAGAACCTGTGAACCCCCCGGCAACATCCGTTGACAATATGTCACCAGAAACGGTTCCTCCCACATTCTTAAACTGTTGTTTATCCGTCGAATAGTTGAACTGATAGTTATCTCCCTTTGCCACAACCTGTAACTGTACCGGCTTCCTGATATCTATTTTCTCACTTCCAATTATCGTAGTCTTGCCTTTTTCGGTTCTTGCCAAAACCAAATAGTTTTCATTTCCCTTCTTTGTAAGTCCGAATACGTAATTAAACGTTTCTCTTTGATAACAAACAATTCCCGCCAGGTCTTTTTCTGATTGCGGAACATATTTTACCGTCACCGTCGCATCAAAGGTATTATGCTGCTGCCTGTAAAAAAGAGTGGACGTAGGGGCAACTGCTTTTATATTTTGCTTATATGGATTGATCTTCAAGCCGTTTTTTGTCAGGCTAATAAAGTCCTCGCGGGGGCCCCGGACACCAATCCACCGGTAATCAAGCACCTTTTCTGCAAAGTTATCGGTGAAGGTGAAGTTGCCATTCGGGAAAAAGCCGTTTTGTCCGGTAAGGTTTTTAACGCCTGCAGGGCTTTTTAATTTCGTTTTTAAAGGAATAAGTCCGTTTTCAAATACAGGAAACTCTCCGGTCCAGTCAACCGGAAGAATGAATGTCCCACGGCCTGTTGTAACACGGTTCGTTTCGTTCGGCCGGATAGCGAGAAAAACACCGTAATATTTACCTCCCGGTCCTTCTACTAAATCTGCGTGGCCAGCCCAATCAACTTTATTTGCCCGGTTCACAGGAAAGTATCTTTGAGTAAGAATAGGATTGTTATTAGCCGGTATAAAAGGTCCGGTAGGTTTATCGCTAACAAAAATCACCTCACTATGCCAGCCACCAGTGCCGCCTTCTGCACACATCAGGTAATATCTTCCATTCTTTTTGTAAATATGAGGGCCTTCAATCCAGATGGGCTTTTGAGAAATATCAACTCCTCCGTCGACAATTATTTTATCGGTCCCGGGAACGACACGGTCGTTTTGAACATCGTATTCCCATATTTTTATTACGCGATGCCCTTCATATAAAGCTTTTCCTTTTGGCGGGGCATCATTATGAACAACGTATGCTTTTCCATTATCATCAAAGAAAAGCGAGGGGTCTATACCTTCAAACTGAAGCTTGATAGGATCGCTCCACCCCTTCGCCGGGTCTTTTGTCTTCACTACCATATTACCTATCCCACCGGCAAATTGGGTGGTTATCATATAGAAGGTGTCGTTATTCGGATTATATTTAATATCAGGAGCATAGATTCCTGCCGAGATTCCTGCATCCTGTACTTTCAGTTGCGAGGGCCTGTCAAGCACATGCCCTAGCTGTTTCCAGTTCACCAGGTCGTTAGAATGGAAAATCGGAACTCCGGGAAAAAAGGCAAACGATGAATTTACAAGGTAGTAATCATTCCCCTTTCGTGTAATGCTGGGATCGGGATAACAACCCTGCAACAGAGGAGTATAGAACTCATCTGCATGGAGAGGATTTTCATTATATATCTGGTCATCTCCTCTATAACTGAACTCACTGAAAACAGGTGCGTTCTTTACTGTTTTTTTAGCCTCCTGCGAGGATGCATCAAACATTGACAACATTGCAGCCAGCAAAATTGCTCCGCGACATTTTAGATTGAAAGTAGATTTAAACCCTTTTTTTCTCATTATAACTAAATAAAATTAACTAGAGCAGCACGATGATATTTTCACTATTCAAGGCTACAATTCGCTATTGAGTATATTGTGTTAGTTTTTTTTATAAGGCAGGTAATTACGCTGCTCTCCACAATGCCAAAACTAACACCATGATAATTGGCGAAATGGTTAAAAAGTATAAATAAGTAGCACCAATGTTTAAGAAGTTCAGTAAATCGTATACATAGGAGGCATTTGACATTTATACTATCTTTTTTTACGGGATGGTCTTTGGCTTACTCTTCTATAGCTTAGTTTTGACAGGTTATTCGGAATTTGTTTCTGTTTAAGATGTATCTCAGCCTGTCAATTAACCATGCGAACTACTTTTAGAACAAGCTGATGACATTTGCTACAAGCTCGAAACACAATAAAACCTAAAATAAAAGTATGAAGATCCGGTTAAAACAAAATGTTCAACTAACACTACTGGCATTTGCAAGTTTACTCTTTGCACATAGTAATGTATTTTCACAGGACAAGAACTTCTATATATTTCTGTGCATCGGACAATCAAATATGGAAGGCAATGCAAAATTTGAGGCCCAGGACACCGTAGCTAACGAACGCTTCAGAGTGCTTCAGGCTGTTGACTGCCCTGACCTGGGAAGATCTATGGGTAACTGGTACGCCGCTGTTCCGCCTCTCTGCAGATGCCGGACTGGTCTTACGCCGGCAGACTACTTTGGAAGAACAATGACTGCCGGACTTTCATCAGATATTAAGATAGGTGTCATCAATGTTTCGGTTGGCGGTTGTAAAATAGAATTGTTCGATAAGGGTCATTACCAGAGCTATGTATCAACATCTCCCGACTGGTTGAAAAACATGGTAAAAGAATATGATGGCAATCCATATGGCCGACTTGTAGAAATGGCAAAACTGGCTATGAAGGCCGGAGTGATAAAAGGCATTCTATTACATCAGGGGGAATCAAATACAGGTGATACTGAGTGGCCTCAGAAGGTCAAAACGGTTTACGAAAGCATCCTGACGGACCTGGGCATCGGTCGGGTGCCCTTGCTTGCAGGAGAAGTTGTGGGTGAAGATCAGGGCGGTAAGTGTGCCAGCATGAACAAGATTATAGCAACGCTGCCCGCTGTCATCCCAAATGCTTATGTTATTTCCTCTGCAGGGTGCCTTACAGCACCCGATAACCTTCACTTTAATGCTGCAGGATACAGAGAGTTGGGAAAGAGGTACGGCGAAAAGATGCTTTCACTGATCAGGGAAGAAGACAAAAAACAGAAATCAAAATAGTAAGCCCATATTTCCTTATATCAGATGAAAAGAACAATAGCTTTTCTCTTCCCACTGCTTGGAGCGCTCATTTTTTCAACCTCCATTTGTGCTCAGAAAGCATCCAATCCGGTCATTTTTGCGGATGTTCCTGATATGTCGGTGATCCGCGTGGGCAACACGTACTATATGAGCAGTACGACCATGCATATGAGTCCCGGCGTGCCCATAATGAAATCAAAAGATCTGATCAACTGGGAGATTGTCAATTATGCTTATGATATACTTGATGACGTGGACGAACTGAATTTAACTAACGGAAAAAGCACGTATGGCCGCGGATCCTGGGCAAGCAGCCTCCGCTACCACAAGGGCACCTATTACGTCAGCACCTTTGCCGGAACAACTGACAAAACCTATATCTATAGTACAAAAAACATTGAGAAGGGACCGTGGAAGTCTCATTCATTTAAACCGGCATTCCATGATCATTCTCTTTTTTTCGATGATGACGGAAGAACATATTTGATCTACGGCAGCGGAAAAATCATGCTTACTGAGCTTAACGAAGACCTCTCGGGCATCAGGCCCGGATCACACAGCCGCGTAATTATCGAAAATGCCGGAACGCCGGCAGGGCCCAATATTGGCTTGCCGGCAGAAGGGTCGCAACTATTTAAAATAAATGGCAAGTACTATCTTTTCAATATAAGCTGGCCTCGTGGGGGCATGCGAACAGTGATCGTCCACCGTGCCGATAAAATCACAGGACCATACGAGGGCCGGGTAGCATTGCAGGATAAGGGTATTGCCCAGGGTGGTTTAATCAGTACGCCACAAGGACAATGGTACTCCTATTTGTTCCGCGACTTTGGATCTGTAGGCCGTATCCCTTACCTGGTGCCTGTCTCCTGGCAGGACGGCTGGCCTGTGCTGGGCGTTGACAATAAAGCCCCCGATGAGCTGAACCTACCGGCAAGCCGGGGATACAACCCGGGTATTGTCGCATCCGACGAATTCAACAGGAAAAAAACAGACAAACCGCTTCCTCTCGTTTGGCAGTGGAATCATAATCCTGATAATCAACTTTGGTCATTAAACCAGCATCCCGGTTTTCTTCGCCTTACTACGGGAAGAACCGACTCATCTATTCTTTCTGCCCGTAATACAATTACGCAGCGCACTTTTGGACCGGAGTGTTCAGGCGTAACTGTTATGGACGTGTCGGGAATGAAAGAAGGTGACTGTGCAGGTCTCGTGCTTCTGCAGGCCAGATACGGCTGGGTGGGTGTAAAGACGGAAGCCGGGGGACAACGCTCGGTTGTCATGGTAAATGCAGACTCCGGTGCGCCCGTTGAGGCACAACGTATTCCTCTAAATCAAAAAATGGTTTACCTGAAAGCTGCATGTGACTTTAAAGAAAGGGCCGACAAAGGGTATTTCTATTATAGCCTTGATGGCAGAACATGGACGTCAATAGGCAGCGTTCTGAAAATGTCGTATACAATGCCTCATTTTATGGGATATCGCTTCGGACTGTTTAATTACGCGACAAAAAAACAGGGCGGTTATGTGGATTTCGACTTCTTCCGCATAAGTGACAGGTTGACGGAAAAGAAATAAAAGGAGCCCGCCGTAGTACAACCGGCAGGCTTTTTCTTCTTTTATTTAAACAACAATTGCGAAAACAAATAAAGGTCGTTCTTCCATACCTTAAAATCGTGCCCCCCTGGTTCAACATAAAAAACATGTGGTACATTTTCCCTTATCAGATAGTCGTGCGTCCGTTCGCTGAAGGACATGAGATTATCATTGTCACCACAGGAGATCCAAAGCAGCTTAAGCTTTTTTCGTGCCTCCTCCGGACTGGGGACAAGTTGCTCGGGAACTTTCGTATTGGGAGCAGATGAGAATCCCCCTACCCAGGCAAACTTATCCAGGTTGCCCAACCCAAAGTTCAAAGACTGTCCGCCCCCCATTGATAATCCGGCGATAGCACGGTTCTCCCTTTCTTCTTTCACTGGATATTTTCCTTCAATAAAAGGGATAAGATCATTAAGCAGATCTTTCTCAAAAATGGCAAAGGCCTCAACCTTATCCGGGGCCATAATATTACCCGTTGCCCCATCGTCTTTCATTGCCCTTCCGTTTGGAAGCACTACAATCATTGGCTGAATCTTCTTTTCGGAATACAGATTATCAAGAATGATTTGGGGCTTGCCCTGATTAAACCATTCTTTCTCATCGCCCCCGATCCCATGCAGAAGATAAAGAACAGGGTACTTTTTGCTTTTTGAAAACCCGGGAGGTGTATAAACAAGAGCCCTTCGGACAGAACCGACTGTCTGAGAAGAATAAGAAACGGTATCGATTTTGCCGTAAGGGATATCTGCACGTAAAGAGTCGAAGCCTGCAGGTGCTTGTTTCATGGTTGGCTGTGAGAACGCAGCCCCCGAGATGGATAAAATTACAAAAGAAAGAAATATGTGTTTCATAACATTTTTGAGTGGTTCGTTATATTAAGAGTATCTATTTACCAGTATAGCTGTAAGTTCGTCCTTTAGTTGTAACAACATCGTAAGTAAAACCAGTGCCTGCGTTTTGCCCTTTAAGCTTCGCTTCGCTCGAAATAACAGGTTTCGCAATCTCATCTATGTAATAAAAGGGATTATCGTTTTTACCTTTAGCGGAGTTGAGAGATACACCGGAAGATGCCTTTAACGGAGTCGGAACTTTCAACCGCATAATACCGCCTATGTTTGATTTGATAACCAACTTTTTAATACGGGAATCTTGCCAGACCATCTCTACGATTTCGAATCCTCCCCTTGCTTTCAAGCCTTTTACGCTTCCGTTCTTCCACTCATCAGGCAATGCCGGCAGGAGATGGAGCGATCCCGCGTGACTTTGCATCAGCATTTCTGCAATTCCAGCGGTACACCCGAAATTTCCATCGATTTGAAAAGGAGGATGCGCATCAAACAAATTATTGTAGGTCCCTCCCCCGTCCTTGTTTACTCCAAGGGGCGTGAGCTGTGTTTTTATTAACTGCCAGGCTCTGTTTCCGTCAAGAAACCTTGCCCACATATTGACTTTCCAGCCCATGCTCCAACCCGTAGATACATCTCCCCTGTAAACGAGGGAATTTCTCGCTGCCTCAAACAGCTCAGGTGACTGACCGGGTAAAATCTGCTTTCCCGGAAACAGACCAAACAGATGGGAAATGTGGCGGTGCTTATCATTCGGATCATCCCAATCTTCAAGCCATTCCTGCAACTGGGCATGCTTTCCGATCTGCATTGGCGGCAGTTTTCCCCGTGCTTCCTTCAGCCGGTTCATAAATGCCATATCATTCATTTTAAGTATTTCGGCTGCACGGATGGTATTTGACAAAAGTTCGAAAACGATCTGATTATCCATAGTAGCCCCATAAGTAAGGGACACACCCTGGAACCCGGGTTTTTTAGGCTCGTTCTCAGGAGAAACCCCCGGAGCCACTACCAGCCAGCCATGTTTTGGTTCGACAACCAGGTGATCAAGGAAGAATTCAGCGGCTCCTTTCATAACAGGAAAAACTGACGCGAGGTAACTGTTGTCTCCACTATATAGATATCTCTCCCATAGATGTTCAGACAGCCAGGCCCCTCCCATCGGCCACATCCCCCAATATACCCCATCAACAGGGCCGGTGATCCTCCAGATATCTGTATTATGATGAGCTACCCATCCGCCAGCACCATACATCACTATTGCGGTCTCCCTGCCGCTTTCGGAAAGATCTTTAATCAGGCTAAGCAATGGCTGATGCATCTCGCTGAGATTGGTATTCTCTGCAGGCCAGTAGTTCATCTCTGTATTAATGTTAATGGTATACTTACTGTCCCATGGCGGGCTCATAGAATTATTCCATAGCCCCTGAAGATTGGCTGCCTGCCCACCCGGTTGAGAACTGGATATCAGAAGATAACGACCAAAATGAAAATAAAGAGCAACCAGTTGCGGATCGTAGCCACTTGCAAAAGCCCGCAGTCTTACGTCAGTTGGCTGAGATGCTGAGGGGCTTTTCCCGAGGTCGAGATACACACGGTTAAAAAATTTCTTGTAGTAAGTAATATGATCTTTTAGCAATTGCTGATACGGCTTCGATGCTGCAGCCGAAAGCATCCGCTCAGCTCTCTCAGTGGCATCACCACTAAGGTCTTTGTATGAATTAAAATTCGTACCAACAGAGACATAGATAGTTGCACTGGTAGCTGACCGTACTGCAATGGAAGAGTCGGCTGACAGTTGCGTTCCACCTTCAGTATCAACTTTTACCAATGCCTTGAATTTAACCATTCCCTTCACGCCTTCATGGTCTGATGTTGTTCCGCTAAGCTCTATCCGGCCCTTTGAATCAATTTGCTTCAGCGAATTATGAAGCGAAGATAAGGAAGCCGAAAAAGAAAGGCTCCCTGGCTTATCGGCAGTCAGGCGGATCACAACTGCTTTATCTGTAAAAGACGTAAAAACCTCCCTGTTGAACCGGATGCCGTTTACCTGGTAAGTTGTCCGGGCAACAGCATCCTCTATGTTGAGTTCCCTGTAATACCGATCGGGATGCCCGTGTCCTTTAAAGTCAAGATATAAGTTCCCCACCGGTTGAAACTTCATGCCCTGACTCGCTTTCGAAATCATTGTTCTTCCGGCAAGTGCCTGCGCTTCTGCAAACTTCCCTTCAAACAAAAGCTTTCTTACTTCCGGAAGAGATTTCAATGCTTCAAGGTTATCATTCCTGTTTGGCCCTCCTGACCAGACAGTGCCCTCATTGATAGAAATGATCTCCCGGTCCGGATTCCCATAGACCATGGCTCCCAGAAAACCATTCCCTAGCGGCATGGCATCGGTCCAGGTGTTTCCGGCGGGTTTATTATACCATAGTTTTAAGCTGGTATTACTCTGAGAATAGAGGTTAAATGCCGAAAAAATGAAACCAGCCAAACTTATACATCTGATTATTATTGGAGATCTGAGTGCCTGCATTATCCCTGGGATCGTATACTTAAAACTTCGTGTTAATAGTTTATAAATTTATGGATTCAAATGCTTCTTCAGTATTTGAAAGAGGTATGTTCAAAGCTATATACCGCTTCTATTAAGTTAGTACAGGAATCACCAAAAAAATAGCAGATTTGTCTATAATACCCGAACTGTTATAAACAAGTGACCGCATTGAATTACATAGCCTTAGCATATCAATGTGCGGAGCGCTGAAGCTTTAATGTACAATTGACATTTATCCTACCTTTTTTGACACATGGATCATTGTGTTCGTCAGTACGGGCATATTTTTGATCTGTCCATGTAAACAGAGCCGAAGATGGCGGTGGCTTATTTATTCATCGCCATATAAAACTAACTTATATAAACCATTAACCAATTAAAACAGTGCTTATGAAGCCACCAACATAACATCACTCATGTTAGCTTAAATGATAACGTCGTCATTTATCCTAAAGTCAGTATTAATAACAACACGGTTATTATAAAACTAAGCCCAATAGAATCATGAAAAGGACTAACCACTCTAAAGCTCCGCCTATATCCGATGTCTCGAATTAAAACGTACTCAGGGATCATCAGGAATAAATTCTATAAGCAACCTATTTCCCCTTTAACAATATCTTAGAATGAAGAAAAAAATACTAAAAGTAAAAAAGGGCGTATCTCTCAAGTGCTCCTTGGGGAAACGTCTGTTAACCAGACTGCATCTTACACACCTTATTATGATGTTTCTGGCCCTTAGTGCCACGGCACAACAAAAACGTACTGTTAAAGGAACGGTACTGGACGAGCAGCAAAATACTGTCATAGGAGCCACGGTTACTGTCAAAGGGACGACGATACGGACCCTAACAAATGTCGACGGAAAGTTCACCCTAGTCGTTCCTGGCGACAAGCAAATACTTGTTATCTCATACGTTGGGATGCACACACAGGAAGTCGACATCCGCGGAAAAGCCGAAATAAGAGTGGCAATGCGGGATGATATGGCTAAACTCGACGAAGTAGTAGTTATTGGCTATGGGATACAGAAAAGGGCAAGTATTGTGGCTGCCGTCGCTCAAACGACAGGAAAAGTACTCGAAAGAGCTGGAGGAGTGTCCAGCATCGGGGCTGCTTTGACCGGAAATGTACCGGGAGTTGTAACGACTGCCAGTACGGGTATGCCAGGAGAAGAAGACCCTCAGATCCTGATCAGAGGAAGAAGTACATGGAACAATACCAGTCCCTTGATCCTGGTAGACGGAATAGAACGCCCGATGACAAGTGTTGATATAGGTTCTGTAGAATCAGTGTCTGTACTGAAGGATGCGTCGGCAACTGCTGTTTTCGGAGTCAGAGGAGCTAATGGGGTCATTCTCATTACCACCAAAAGAGGCAATGAAGGCCGCGCAAACATTCGCGGAACTATAAATAACGTAGTTAAGGTGCCCTCCAAACTGCCAGGAAAGTATGATGCTTACGATGCTCTGCGGATCAGAAATCAAGTGATTGAGTACGAGCTCGCACTACGTCCGGAAAGCTGGAACGATTATCTCCCCCAGGAAATTATTGATAAATACCGCTATCCGGCCGATCAGACAGAAGCTGAGCGATATCCCAATGTAAACTGGGATGAAGTACTGTTTAAGAACTACGCTATGTCTCACAATGCCAATTTGAATATCTCAGGAGGCACTAATAAAGTAAAGTATTTTGCCAATGCAGATTACCTGTACGAAGGCGACCTGTTCAGGACTTTTGAGAATGATCGCGGGTACGAACCTGGATATGGGTTCAACCGTTTAAACATGCGAAGCAACCTCGATTTCCAGCTATTTAAACCTACTATTCTGAAGGTCAATCTTTCCGGATCCAGAGGAGTTAAAAAGATGCCTTGGGGAGCTTCTAACGGAGATTATGGTTACTGGATATCAGCATATTCAACTGCACCCGACGTTTTCATCCCCCAATACTCTGACGGAACGTGGGGGTATCATGCCCCGAACGTCCAACGCGGACTAAACTCGGCAAGGAACCTTGCTATGAGTGGTATAGAATACACTACTACCAACAGGATAACCACCGACTTCATTCTGGATCAGGATTTAGGCAGCCTGGTAAAAGGTCTGAATTTTAAGGGAACCATTGCACTCGACAACACTTTTGTTGAGGGAGACAGGGGGGTGAATGATTTATATAATGATGTTCAGGCCAAATGGGTCGATCCGAAAACCGGACAAACCACCTACCAACTGGCTTTCGACGCCACTAATCGTTTCGATTTTCAGAATGGAATAAACTGGGCTACAAGCGCAGGCGCGGTTGAAGACTGGTCTACTTATCGCCGGCTTTTCTACCAGGCTCAGCTAAACTATTCCAAAACTTTGGGAGCCAAACATAATATCACGGCGATGGGCCTGTTTAACCGAAACCAGTACGCTACGGGAAGTGAAATACCATTTAATCGCGAGGACTGGGTTTTCAGAACAACTTATAACTATGCCAATAAATACATAGTAGAATACAATGGTTCTTACAATGGATCATCAAAGTTTGGCCCCGAAAATCGTTTTGCTTTCTTTTCATCAGGAGGGATAGGCTGGACGATATCTGAAGAAAAATTCATGAAGCCGCTTACTTTTATTGATAATTTAAAACTAAGGGGTTCGTATGGTGAGATTGGAGACGACAGTGGAGGGGCACGCTGGCTTTATCTTACTCAATGGGCTTATGGTCAGCAGACCAGGCTTGGTGTAACAGGTGTGGATTCAGAGAACAGCCCTTATGTCTGGTATAGAGAAAGCGCTTTGGGCAACCCGGATATACGTTGGGAAAAAGTAAGTAAAATCAACATCGGTACTGATTTTAGTTTTTTCAGGGGCTTGATTTCGGGTAAGCTTGATTTCTTTAGGGATAAACGCTCAGACATCCTGCTTACCGGAGACAGCCGTGCCGTTCCTTCATATTATGGAGTGGATCCACCGACTGCAAATCTTGGGATTGTTGAAAACAAGGGATATGAACTGGAACTGGCTATTGATAAAAAGTTGAATCCCAACTGGCACATTTGGGGAAACATAAATTATACCCGTTCTAAAGACAAGGTTCTTGAAGCAGATGACGCTGCCCTGCTACCCGAATACCAAAAACGCATGGGGAAGCAAATCAGTCAAAGTTATTCGTATGTAAGCGCGGGTTACTACAATACATGGGACGAGCTTTATGCCAGCACAGTAGCTGATAACGGAGATGCTCAGAAATTGCCGGGCAATTATCATATTCTTGACTACAATGCAGATGGGGTTATCGACTCAAAGGACAACATACCTTACGCATTTCCATCGGTGCCCCAGCATACCTTTAATGCTACCTTAGGATTGGACTGGAAGGGATTCACCGCTTTCGTGCAGGTCTACGGAGTAAATAATGTCACACGTCAGGTAGTTTTCGGTAGCTTGTCCGGGCAAAATCATCTCGTTTATGACGAAGGATCGTATTGGTCAAAAGATAATACAGGTGCAGACGTACCCCTTCCGCGTTGGCTATCAACACCAAGCAGCTATAATTCGGGAAGCAGGTATATGTTTGACGGATCGTATATCCGTCTGAAGAATGCAGAAGTTGCCTATACTTTCCGTAAAGAGAACAGCTTCATAAAAAAGATCGGCATAGAGAGTTTGAGGGTTTTTCTGAATGGAAACAACCTGGCGGTCTGGACTAAGATGCCTGATGACCGGGAGTCGAACTTTGCGGGAACCGGATGGGCCTCTCAGGGAGCCTACCCTACTGTAAAGCGCTATAATTTAGGTGCTAATATTATCTTCTAAAAGAAATACCATGAAACAGTATATAAAAACTATCATATCTTGCTTTATCGTTTGGGTATGTATTGGCCTTTCGTCCTGCGAGAAATACCTCGACAAGGATCCAGAAACCAATATTTCCGAGAAGGAAGCATTTAAAAATTTTACGAATTTTCAGGGCTTTACAGAAGAATTATACAATTGTATAGTCAACTTCAGTAATAATTACTGGACCAACTCATGGAATTGGGGCGAAGACGAAATAACCTCAACCGCCGGTAACTTTCATTTTATCCATAAAATAGATGATGGCAATTTCTGGGGCTGGCAGTCTGAATTTGATGGATGGGGCTCCGGCTGGATGAACCAGAGTGATTTTACCACAAGTACAGCACAGGATAACCGATTCAATAAAGACCTTTGGAATGCTGCCTGGTATGGTATCCGTAAAGCCAACATCGGTTTGGCCAACATGGACCTGATGACCGACGCGACACAGGAAGAACGGAATTTGGTAAAGGGTCAGCTTTTATTTTTTCGCGCCTGGTTCCATCACCGCTTAATAGAATATTTCGGAGGCTTACCCTATATCGACACCGTACTGCCCAGCATTGGCGATATCCGGTTACCACGACTCAAATACAGTGAGTGCGCCGACAAAGCCGCTGCCGATTTCAGAGCCGCTGCTGATCTTTTACCTGTAAATTGGGATGAAACCGCTCCAGGGAAAAGAACCCTGGGTAAAAACCAATTGCGCATCAACAAAATAATGGCCCTCGCCTATTTAGGTAAAAATTACCTGTGGGCAGGTAGTCCCCTGATGAACTACGAATCCACCGGAAGCAAAACCTATAACGTTGAGTATTGTAAGAAGGCAGCGGCGGCTTTCGGTGAGCTCTTAAGCCTCACAGAAAGCGGCGCTACGCAGTATAGTCTGGTTACTTTTCCGAACTATTACAAAAACTTCTATACTATAGGTGAAGGCTGGGCTCTTCCAGGTAGTACCGAAGCGATTTTCAGAGGACCTTATTATTCTGCAAACAATTCTAACTGGGGAACCAGTAAGCAATACACTCCGGTTGTGGTTTCCGAAGGTGATCTTAAGTTTGTGCCAACAGCGAACTACGTAGACAACTACGGGATGAAAAACGGCCTTCCCATACCCGACATCACGAAAGCAGACGCAGAATCGGGTTACGATCCGCAATTCCCCTGGAAAGACCGTGATCCCCGTTTCTATAATGATATTGTCTTCGACGGTGTAAAGTTCGTGCAGGGAGCAATTCCCAATGCTGATGAACAACCCAATCGATATGCCAATCTATTTACCGGTGGTAGCTATAGGGATGTAGGTACAGGCAGCCGTACTGGCTATGTACTTCGCAAATTCGTCCCCACTACCGCTAATAAATACGATAACGCTTATAGTTGGGGCAATAACCTCCATATTTATGTACCCTATCTGCGTCTTGCAGATGTATATCTGATGTACGCTGAATCAGCTTTGATGGGATTCAACTCACCGAACGGTAAAGATCCGAAATTCAGTAAAACAGCTGTAGAAGCCATCAACGTAATCAGGGCAAGAGCGGGAGCTGCTTTGGTAAACGCAAAGTTCCTCGGTTCTGTTGATGCTTTTCTGGGAGAAGTAAGAAGAGAGAGAGCGGTTGAACTTTCTTTTGAAGGACACCGTTTTAACGATCTCAGAAGATGGCGTCTATTGATTGAAAAACCATACACTTTGAAAAAATCTGTCGAATTTGACCGGACAGGCACATTCAGCACAACAGACGCCAGTCAAAACAAAGTCGCCAATTTAAGGGAAACTGTGATTCTGGAAAGAAAATTCTCTGAGAAACATTATTGGTTACCGCTCAAGAATGTGGATGTTAACATGTATGTAGAATTTCCACAAAATCCCGGATGGTAAAAGCTGTTAAATATCAAAAGAGACAAAAATGAAGTCAATAAAAATAGGAATAGCACTATGCCTCACCGTCGCAATGGGTTCGCCCGCATTGACTTCGGAAAAGGCTGCTTTCAAAATAAGTAATAAATCAAGTGCCAGGACAAAACAGAGCACAACAATACCGAAGTCCCCACAACAGGATTCGGTTGTTTTGCAGGACGATAAAGACTCTCTTGTACAGGTAGCGTTCAAAAGGGTTAACAAAGCTGATCTGCTGGGAGGCGTTTCGGTAGTCAACGTTTCAAGGTTAATGGAAAAAAACTATGCAACATATAGCTTGGAAAACCTCGAAGCTCTAGCTCCGGGTTTCCATGGAAATATTTGGGGAAACAGCAGTTATCTGGTATTAGTGGACGGCTTTCCAAGAGATGCTAATAACGTGTTGCCTACCGAGATTGACCAGATTACGGTAATGAAAGGCATTGGAGCAGTTGCCCTCTACGGAAGCAGGGCAGCCAAGGGTGTTGTTTATATTACCACTAAAAGAGGTGGAAGTTACGCACAAAAAGTCAATGTCAGGGCTAATGCGGGGATAAATACTCCTAAAGCATATCCTGAATATCTCGGATCGGCAGAATACATGACCTTGTACAACGAAGCCCGCAGAAACGACGGTTTGACTGATTTATACAGCACCGCAGCCATTTACAACCACGCGTCGGGATCTAACCCATTCCGGTATCCCAATATCGATTTTTATTCCTCTGAATATCTAAGCGACAGTTATAACCGTTACGATCTGACTACAGAGATATCCGGAGGGAATGAGACAGCCAGATACTATACTAACATAGGTTATTGGTCAAATGGATCTCTGTTGAATTTTGGAGAAGCTGCCGGGAATAATCGTTCCAACAGGTTCAATCTGCGCGGAAATATCGATGTAAAATTGAACAGGGTAATCAAGTTAAATGTTGATGCATCTGCCAGTTTTTATACGGGGAAAGGGGTTAACACAGATTACTGGGGAAACTCTGCCACCGTTCGCCCTAACCGGTTTTCTCCTCTTATTCCAATCAGTATGCTTGAAAACGGTGATGACCCGTCTCAGATTTATGTGAATAACAGTAACTACGTCATTGATGGAAAATACTTGCTGGGTGGAACGCAGCTGGATCAAACCAATGTTTTCGCGAGTATTTATGCCGGGGGATCAAACAAGAATATAAACCGCCAGTTTCAGTTCAACACCGGAGTAGATTTCGACCTGAGTGGGTTACTGCAAGGTTTAGCTTTTAAATCGACTTTAGCTATCGATTATCTGACATCCTTTACTCAGGCATATAACAATAATTATGCTGTTTATGAGGCTGGCTGGAACAATTATGCAGGTTACGATCAAATCAGCGGACTTACAAAATACGGCGACGATTCGAAAACAGGCGCAGAGAATATCAGTAGCAGTTATTATCGTCAGAACATAGCGTTTTCAGGGCAGTTTAATTATAACCGTACTTTTGGTAAAAACCATAACGTCTCGGGGACATTGCTCGGGTATGGCTTCCATATTGGAGAATCGGAGGTCTATCATAAAACGAACAATGCTAACCTTGGGCTACAGTTAGCGTACAATTTCGCTCAGAAATATTACGCTGATTTCAGCAGCGCATATATTTACTCGGCAAAACTGCCTGAAGGAAACAGGGCTGCATTCTCGCCCACACTAAGCATAGGGTGGAGAATTAGCGAAGAGAATTTCCTTAAAGATGTTTCAGCAATTGACAACCTGAAGATTACTGCATCAGCGGGTATTTTAAATACCGACCTGGATATATCAACCTATTATCTGTATCAGGGATATTATACCTATAATAATGCAGCATGGTACAGCTGGAAAGACGGACAATTGGTGCACAGTTTTGACAGAAGAAGGGGCAATAACTTCGATATGACTTTTCCCCAGAGAAGGGAAATCAACTTTGGTATTGAAGGATCTCTATTGAACGACTTTATCGGGTTCAGCGGAAATGCCTTTTTCAGTCAAACGAAAGGTAATATCGTACAACCGACATCCCTTTATCCAATATATCTCTCAACAGGATGGCCGGTTTACTCTGATATTCCTTATGTAAACTATGACAACGACCAGCGCAGAGGATTTGATTTCAGCCTGAACTTCAACAAACAACTGGGCAAAGTGGGCTGGACTCTTGGCTTTAATGGTACATATTATCAAACTGAAGCGAGCAGCAGGGCCTCAGACAGTCAATATGAATATGATTACCAACGGAGAACAGGAAGACCACTCGACGCAATTTTCGGATTGCGAAGCGACGGCTTCTTTATGGACGAAACAGACATAGCCAATTCTCCAGATCAATCCACCCTTGCTTCCGGAGGAGTGAAACCGGGCGACATTAAATACAAAGATCAGAATAGCGATGGTATCGTCGACACGCGTGATGAAGTTTATTTAGGAAGAGGAGGCTGGTCTGGTGCGCCGTTAACGCTGGGCGTAAATCTAACAGCTAAATGGAAAAACCTTACCTTTTTTGCGCTGGGTGCCGGACGGTTCGGAGCAAAGGCCATGAAAAACACGAATAGTTATGGCAACTACTTTTGGGTAGATGGTCAGGATAAATATTCTGAAGTTGTCCGGGGACGATGGACGGAAGAAACTAAAGACGTTGCTACTTTTCCGAGGCTCACAACAGGAACCAGTGACAACAACTATCGTGATTCTGATTTCTGGCTTTTCAGTACCGACAGGTTCGACCTGGCAAAAGTGCAGGTATCCTACCAGTTTCCTGCCCGCATGTTGGGCAAGGGATTTATAAAGGAATTTGGAGCTTATGTCAATGGGTTTAATCTCCTTACAATAGCTAAAGAGAGAGATATTCTTGAACTCAACGTAGGCTCGGCCCCGCAAACCAGGTTCTATAATCTTGGTGTAAAGGCACTATTTTAAATAGAGGTTGGTAATTTAAATTATTAAAACATGAGAAAAATATTATTAATCTGTATCTCGATGGCCGTTCTGTTCTGCAGTTGCGAGGAAATGTTCGAACCTGCGATAGAGAATAACCTCGAACTCGAAAATGCATTCAAAGATGCAACGTATGCGCAGGGCTTGTTACTTAACGGATATACAAGACTCCCCACAAATTCCTATTCTTTTAATGATGTGGCTACTGATGATGCCGTAACAAACGACAGGAACAGCGGATTTCTTAGAATGGCGACGGGCCAATGGACTGCAATGAATAATCCCGTAGATCAATGGAGAAACAGCCGGTCGGCAATTCAATATCTAAACCAATTTTTTGCTGTAACGGATAGTGTAGCATGGGCTATAGATCCCATCATCAGCAAAATGTTTAACGACCGGATGAAGGGCGAAGCCTATGGTCTCAGAGCATTATTTATATTCTATCTTCTTCAGTGCCATGGAGGCAAGGCAGCAAACGGCGAATTGCTGGGCGTTCCCATATTATTGCAGCATGAAACATTAACCTCCGATTTCAATCAGCCCAGGGCAACTTTTGATGACTGTCTCAACCAGTTGTATGCAGATCTCGATAGTGCCGAGGAATTGCTGCCCCTGGATTACTCCGACTCCTCACCTGTCCCTTCAAAATACAGTAATGTAAGCGCAGACAATTACCATCGTGTCTTCGGCGGCAGTTTTATCGGACGTATGACCGGCCGGATCGCAAAAGGTATCAGGGTGAGGGCAGCATTACTGGCGGCAAGTCCGGCTTATAACACCGGAGATGTAGCCAAGTGGGAAAAAGCAGCCAATCTGGCGGCGCAGGTTATTGACCTGAAAGGCGGAATAACCGATCTTACGAATAAAGATCTGGAGTGGTATAACAATAGTACTGGTGGAATCGACGGGCTGGCAGCAGGAGCTAACCCTACTGAAATATTATGGCGGGGAAATATAGGTACAAGTAACGACCTTGAAAGAAATCACTTCCCTCCTACTTTAAATGGCAGCGGCCGGTTAAATCCAACACAAAACCTGGTTAATGCTTTCCCAATGATCAATGGATATCCTATTTCTGATGTAGCAAACAGCGGCTATAATGCTGCCGCCCCCTATACCAATCGCGATCCCCGGTTGAGGCTCTACATTCTGGTGAATGGTGCTACTGCCGGAACATCCAGTACAGCAATCAATACTTCTGAAGATGGCACGACAAATGACGGATTGAATAAAGTGGAGACCTCTACCCGTACCGGCTATTACCTCAGAAAGTTATTGAGACAGGACGTCAATCTTAATCCGTCATCAACCACTACTCAGAAGCATTATACCCCCCATATCAGGTATACCGAAATATATCTCGCCTACGCAGAAGCTGCTAATGAAGCCTGGGGGCCCCTGGAAACTGGTGGCAATGCTTATTCAGCGTACAGTGTAATCAAAGCGATCCGGACCAGGGCAGGCATAGGAGTTTCAAATGGAGACCCTTATTTAGAGTCGGTTAAAAACGACAAAAATGCCATGAGACAGCTAATCCGGAATGAGAGAAGGCTGGAATTATGCTTTGAGGGCTTCCGTTTCTGGGATTTGCGCAGATGGAATGCCGATCTGAATGAAACGGCAAAAGGTATGCGTATTTCTGCCGGCAATTATTCAATAATTGATGTAGAAAACAGGGCTTATCAGCCCTACATGATCTACGGACCTGTTCCTTACAGCGAAGTCTTGAAATACAACAAGCTCGTTCAAAATGCAGGATGGTAATAATTACGGTATAAAATGCGAAAAGATTAAAATCACAAGAAAATGAAAAAGATATTATATACGATACTGGCGGCTTCGGTTTGCTTAAGCTCCTGCGAAAACGATGACTGGGAATTTGACGATTACGAGTTTCAGTCGGTATACTTTGCTTACCAGGGGCCCGTCAGGACCATCACTCTTGGTGAAGACGTTTTTGACACCTCGCTGGATAACGAGCATAAATGTGAAATCATGGCTACAACGGGTGGCGTTTATGAAAATAAAAGCGACGTAACTATCGGCATTCGTGTAGATAATTCGATCGCTGCCAATATGGAATTCAATACGGGTGGTGATATTATCGCTATGCCTTCAAATTATTATAATCTTGCTTCCGACAAAATTGTGATTTCCAAAGGGCAAATTACAGGTGGCGTACAGGTACAATTAACCGACGCTTTCTTTGGAGATCCACTTTCATTAAAGAACACCTATGTAATTCCCTTGAAAATGACTAACGTAGTGAATGCTGATTCTATGCTGGCAGGCAAAAGTTATGTATTGTACGCCGTTAAATATATCAATATGTGGCATGGGAATTATCTTCGGAGAGGTAAAGACGTGCAAACGGGAAAAAATGGAAATACATCTCTGAATAAAACTATTGTAAGACATAAACAATACGTAGAATCGGACGAAGTCTCTTCCGTGAGTACGCGATCCTTAACTGTTGCCGAATTTCCCGTGATCTTTAAGGATCAGAATAATCAGAATATCACCTGCAAATTGCTTTTGAATTTTGATGGCTCGGGAAATTGTACAATTACTAACGGCGACAATACCTTCACAGCGACAGGAAACGGAAAATTTGTAAAGAAAGGAGAAAAGAACAGTTGGGGGGCTAAAGACAGGGATGCTCTTTATCTCAATTATGAAATTGATCTAACAGACAGGCATGTTTCCTCGACGGATACTTTAGTAGCGCGGGACCGCGGGGTTAAGATGGAAACCTTTACTCCTGTAAGCAAATAGTTTTAAGCTTAAAAAATGGAAGATGAAAAATTTGTATAAAATAGCATTAAGCCTTACCCTTTCTATGATAATGGCTTCCTGCGCCAAGCATGAATTACGTGACTTTTATGTAGAAAAACCCGCGAGCTTTTCTAACCAGGAGATCATAGATGCTTATCAGCCTTTAAAAACGTATCTGAAAGAAGAAACCCTTTCTAATTTCAAATTTGGAGTAGCTCTCTCTCTTTCAGAATATGTTAGTAAAGGCGTAAAAAATCGACTGGCAAATTCCAATTTCAATGAGATTGTACTCGGCTATGAAATGAAGCACGGTGCTGTGGTCCAAGCCGATGGTAAATTGGACCTGATAAACGTAAAGACCTTGCTGGCAACAGCAAAGAGCGCCGGCATTTCGGTTTATGGGCACACGCTCTGCTGGCATGCCAACCAAAATGCCACTTATTTAAACAGTATAATTGCACCGACAGTCATTCCCGGACAAGGTCCTGCGCTGGAAGAGAACTTAATAGCAAACAGCAATTTTGAGACGGGCAATACTTCTAACTGGGGAGGCTGGGGAAACTCGTCCCAAAGAGGTATCAGCGCAAATGGCCAGGGTTACGGGGCTACAGGATACTGCATGTACATGACAAACCCCTCAGTAGTTAATCCGTGGGAGGCTCAAACGGCGTATGATTTTGGCACGCCCTTTCAAAATGGATCAACTTACAAACTTAAGTTCTATGTTAAAGGTACCGTAGCGGGTGCTGCTTCGGCGGCAATGCAGAATCCGGTAAATTATAGCGGTGATGATTTTGGGTCATTTGAAGTTACTACAGACTGGAAGCTCGTGGAACTTGAAAAGAAGACCACCACGGGTGACAGAAAGAGATTTCTTTTTAGTTTTGGAGGATACAAAGGAACCATCTACATAGATAACATATCTCTCCAGCGTGTTAATCCGAATTCAGGCGAGATAGTAAAAACACCGGAAGAAAAGAAAACAATTATCACAGGTGCCCTAAGGCAATTTATTTCCGGCATGGTTGATACATGTAAATTCTATGTAAAGGCATGGGATGTAGTAAACGAACCCATGGATGATGGCCGTCCGGCCGAACTAAAAACAGGTTTAGGAAAGACTCTCGCCGCTGATGAATTTTATTGGCAGGATTACATGGGTAAAGACTATGCTGTAGAAGCTTTTAAAACGGCCCGGGAACATGGAAATGCCGGCGATAAATTATTCATCAACGATTATAACCTGGAATATAGTTTAGATAAATGCCGGGGCCTGATTGCTTATGTAGAATATATAGAAAGTAAAGGCGCACGGGTAGATGGCATAGGTACACAGATGCATATCGATATCAACAGCGACAAAGATAAAATTGTGCAGATGTTTACGATGCTGGCTGCAACCGGAAAATTAATTAAGATCTCCGAACTGGATATCGGCCTGGGCAACAACACAAAAACAACTAATGCAACTGCAGAACAGTATGAAGCTCAGAAAGTGATGTACAAATACATTATCGATAAATATTTTGAGATCATTCCGGCAAATCAGCGTTACGGGATCACGATCTGGAGTCCAACCGACAGCCCTGCAAGCTCAAGCTGGCGGGCAGGCGAGCCAATCGGACTTTGGACCGAAGGGTATACCCGTAAACCTGCTTATGTAGGCGTAGCCGAAGCATTAAAGGGTAAATAGTTATATTTTCAGATCAAACACAGGGAGTTGTCTCACCGCGCTCCCTGTGTTGAACATACAGGCTCTGTCAAACACCAATTATAAGCTATCACGGTATGAAGATTGTTTCTCAGTTTTTTGAACTGCTTCTTGTCCTGGCTGCTTCAAATAACCATCTTTCTGCACAAATACGTGATGATAGCGTTTTCGTCTCCGGAATTGTCCAAAAAATAACACGTACATACATTGAACAGTTGAATACCGAAGCACCCATCTACAATGGAAAAATGTACCGGCCTGTATTCAACCTGAATGATGGCGGACATACCTTGTTCCAGAGTAACCAGTACACCAAAGGTACAATAGTTTATAACGGACATATTTATCAGGATGTAAACCTGATGTACGATATGGTAAAGGACCAACTGGTGCTTCTGAATTTTGATCAGGTGGGCGGCATTGTGATTTGGCCTCAATATGTAGATGCGTTTTCTTTGCACCAGCATACTTTCATCAACATTCGTCCCGATTCCACAACACAAAAGAGCATCGCCCCGGGATACTACGACTTACTGTATCAGGGAAAGACAAGCCTTCTGGCAAAAAGGATAAAAGAACTCATCGAAACGCCAAATCAAAACGCGGTAAAAAGGACCGTTTCACAACAGAATAAATATTATTTGCTAAACCACTCGGGCTATACTCTTATCAAGGGCAAAAAAGATCTGCTCAGATTATTGAGCCGGACACGCAATGAAAATCTGCAATATATTAAGACAGAGCGCCTGAACTTTAAAAAAGAGCTGGAGCGTTCAATGATAAAATTGCTGAGTTATCACGACTCTATCCTCTGACAGCATGAAGAGTTTCTGTATTCTTATAACATTACTTACATTATACGCTGCAGACCTTAAGGCGCAGGAAGACAACCGCGATATCGTAGTACATCTCAACCATGACACTTTTCAGGAACTGGTAAGGCAAATCGAATCTCAAACTTCTTATAAAGTTTACTACGACGATCCCGGCTTTGATAGTTTAAAAACGACATTGAATATTAAATATCCTTCCCTGAGCCGTGTTCTTGATACAGCTCTTTCAGGTTCCGGTTGTCATTATGCCATATTTGAACAGGCTGTTTTTATTACAAAAAACAAACAGATAGTGACATCTTTACCTTCTCAGTTCTCAGGAAAACACTCAAGCCCAATTGCTCGTGAAGCTCTGCAGTTCGCGGACGAACCCTCTGCAAAGAGTATCGCGATGCCTGCCACATTAGAAAACAAATTATATCCCATTGGCAGCAATACCAATCCCGGCAGGTCTACCGCAACCATCGCAGGATATATCAGAAATGCGGAGACCGGAGAACCGGTAAGCGGCGTTGCAATTTTCATTAATAACCCAAAAATTGGTACACTAACCGATGTTTTTGGATTTTACTCGCTCACCTTACCGAAAGGAAGACATGAACTAAATATCACAGCCGTCGGCTTAAAAGATACACGAAGGCAGGTGTTGTTGAATGGCAATGGTAAATTAGATGTCAGTGTATACGATCAGCCTTTTTCATTAAAGGAAGTAGTGATTACCTCTGACAAAACTTCAAATATCCGGCGCACCGCAATGGGAGTCGAGAAACTTGATATTAAAACCATCAAACAAATTCCTGCTGTCTTTGGAGAAGCAGATGTCCTGAGAGTGGTGCTCACCTTGCCAGGAGTGAAGTCAGTTGGTGAATCAAGCACCGGATTTAACGTACGCGGAGGATCAACCGACCAGAACCTTATTCTTTTCGACGAAGCAACCATCTTTAATCCCTCTCATTTTTTTGGCTTTTTCTCGGCCATTAATCCCGAAGTGATCAAGGACGTCCAGCTATACAAGAGCAGCATACCCGCTAAATATGGCGGAAGACTTTCTTCGGTGCTCGAGCTAACCGGCAGAGAAGGCAATAAAAAAGAATTTACAGGGACCGCAGGTATCGGACTGATCACCAGCAGGCTAAATATTGAAGGACCGCTGATTAAAGATAAAACGTCTTTCATTTTAGGTGGCAGAACTACTTATTCAAACTGGATCCTGAACCTTTTGCCTGATAATGCGGATTACCATGGTGCAAAAGCAAGTTTCTATGATGTCAATCTCCATATTAGCCACCAGCAAAACGAAAAAAATAGATTTTATGCCACAGGATATTTTAGCAATGATAAATCTAACCTGGCTACAGATACCACTTTTCAATACAGCAATCAAAACTTCGCATTAAGCTGGAAACATACACTTAATAATAAGCTATATGGTGTTTTGTCCGGCGGGTATGACCGGTATAGCTACGATAACTATAGCAACTACAAGGACGATGTTGACTACCGCTTAAAGTTCAGCATAGGACAGATGCATTTAAAAACGAATTTTAACTATTATCCAAATGCCAGGTGGAATATCCTTTTTGGGGCAACTACTATCTACTACAAAAACAAACCCGGATCACTGGAACCCTATAGTGATCTTTCTTTGGTTATCGCGGATGTCCTGCCACAGGAACAAGCTCTTGAAAGCGCGGTTTTTGCCGATCAGCAGTATGACCTCACAAAAGCTCTTACCCTAAACGCAGGTCTTCGTTATTCCTTTTACAACTACCTCGGGCCTGTGTCGGTAAGTAAGTATGCAGAAAACTTAACCAGAAACGATGCCAATATAGAGCCAGTCGATCATTATAAAAGCGGGAAAATCGTAAAAACCTATCATGGCCCCGAATACCGGTTAGGAGTAAGAGCCGCGATAAGCCCTGATCTTTCAATAAAGGCCAGTTACAATACTCAGAGGCAATATATCCACATGCTCTCCAATACAACGTCTCTCTCCCCTACTGATGTATGGAAACTCAGTGATTGGAATATCACGCCGCAGCTTGGCAGGCAGTTTTCCCTGGGCCTCTACAGAAACTTTCTGTCCAACACAATCGAAACATCGGTAGAAGGGTATTATAAAAAGATAGAGGATTTTCTGGATTACAAAAGCGGCGCTGTGCTGATCCTTAACCATAAGATAGAACAGGATGTTTTGCCCACCCAAGGCAAAGCCTATGGCATGGAAGTCATGATAAAGAAACTTTCAGGCAAACTAAACGGTTGGCTAAGCTATACCTATTCACGCACATTACTAAAGACCGCAGATTCAAATGGTACGAGTTCAATCAACGGAGGCGCATACTATCCTGCAAACTACGATAAACCCCATGATTTCACCCTTATAGGAAACTACCGTTTCTCTCACCGGGTGAGCTTTTCTTTGAATCTAACCTACAGTACAGGAAGACCTATTACGCTTCCGGTAGGAAAATATTACTATGCAGGAGGACAAAGGTTGCTGTATTCCGATCGGAACCAGTACCGTATCCCGGATTATTTTCGCTCAGATATATCATTTAACGTTTTAGGTAATCACAAAAAAAGGCAATTTGCCCATAACTCGTGGACGTTTGGAGTATATAACCTAACAGGAAAAAAAAATGTATTCTCAGCTTATTTTGCCAGTGAAAATAAGATTATCAATGGTTATCAGCTCTCTGTTTTCGGCACAGCTATTCCTTTTATAAACTATAACATCCGTATCAAATGAGTAAGCTTGTGAATAAACCGGCCATCTTTTTGCTATTTGTCATTTTAGTGACCTATGCTTGTAAAGATCCCTTTACGCCCGGCGTCGATGCTCAATACAAGAACCTGCTGGTTGCTGAGGGCTTCATCAATATTGGAGGCGAAACCACCATACAGCTGAGCCGTACAGGCGATCTGAACGACTGGCAATCTCTAATTCCTGAAAAAGACGCCGTGGTGACCATAGAAGGCGACCATGGAACACAATTAAGCGGCACTTCCGATTCGAATGGCAGATGCGTTCTGTCAACCCGCGGCCTTGATCTTTCGGAGCGTTACCTTTTGAAGATCATCACTGACGGAAAGACCTATCAGACAAGCTATCTCGAAAACAAGAAAAGCCCTGAAATAGACAGCGTCAACTTCAGGATAGAAAATAAAGGTTTCCGGATTTTTGTAAACACCCACGATGATGCTAACCAGACCAGGTATTACAATTGGGACTATACTGAAACCTGGGAAATCCGCTCTGCCTTTCCTTCGGCTGTTGAATATAAGAGCGGGAAGGTAGTACCAAGGGATCCAAATGTCAATATCCAGTATTGCTGGGCATCAAACCGTTCTTCAGCCATCCTCCTGGGGAGTTCTGAACGTCTTAAGGAAGACAGGCTAACCATGATCCCTGTCAACCATGTACCGGGCAACTCTGTCAAAGTGGTTTATATGTATAGCATTTTGGCGAGGCAGTATGGGTTGACACGCGAAGCCTATCAGTATTTGGAAATTATGAAGAAGAATACAGAACAGATCGGGACTATTTTTGACGCCCAGCCTTCTGAACTAAAGGGGAATGTTATCTGCCTTTCGGATCCTGAAGAACAGACATTAGGATGGATCAGTGCCGGAACAGTTACTGAAAAAAGACTTTTTATCAGCTATAAGAATAAACCCCCGGGTGGAGCTGGCGAGGACTGGTTGTATATACAACGTTGTGAGCCTTTTGTAAGTCCTAAAGACAGTTTGCTTTACTATATCAATGCACGCAACCTGATCATTTCTGAAAACATTTTTCCGCAACCTGGTGGCAACGTCTGGATCAATTACACTATGGCGCGGGAAGAATGTATCGATTGCCGCTTGCGGGGCTCAAATATAAAACCCGATTATTGGCCTGAATAAAACCTTACAATGAAAAATATAGCTGTTTTCTTTCTTCTGTTGAATATCTGGCCCGCAAATCGGTGTACTGCTCAGGATATCAGAGAAATTGAAACAAAACTTGAAACCTACCTTCTTAATAATTTTCAGGAGAAGCTATATATGCATACCGATAAAAGTTCGTATCTGGCAGGAGAAAGGATTTGGTTTAAAGTATATTGCGCCGAAGCTTATACCAATCGGCCGGTGGATGTAAGCAAGGTTGCTTATATAGAATTACTGGATAATACCAACAAACCTGTCCTTCAATCCAGGGTAGCATTAAAAGACAGTGGCGGCGAAGGCTCGTTATATACCCCGCTTGATTTATCATCTGGCCTGTATACCATAAGATGTTATACCAGTTGGATGAAAAACTTTGATCCCGATTACTATTTTCATAAAAACATAGTCATTTACAACACTTTAAGAGAAGAATCCTCTTTGGCGAACGAAATAAAAACTAAAAACTCCCGGCACATACAGTTTTTTCCGGAAGGCGGAAATTTAGTCGCAGGCTTAACGAGCAGAGTAGCATTCAGGGCTGTAGACAGCCAGGGCGAAAGTTTCAATTTTGAAGCGGCACTTGTCAATAGCAGAAAAGACACCGTTTTAAAATTCGGCCCATTCGGATCAGAATTAGGCAGTTTCTACTTTAAACCCGAAAACCACGAAACATATAACGTGTGGATCAAGCCAGTTGGAGGACAGGGTTTCAATGCTTCCTTACCTCAAATTTTCGAAAAAGGAGTGGTAATGCTAACCTCCGAAAGCGGAGCTGGCCTGTCGCTTTCTGTACAGAGTACCTTAGATACCCCCGGCAAGCTTACACTTTTCGTTCACTGCGGACAAAAAACAATTTTAGTTGATTCACTTGATCCGGGAAATCAGCGAAAAGGCTTTCAGGTTCCTTTGAACCTGTTAGGAGACGGAATTTCACACTTTACGTTGTTTAATGCTAATGGAGAAGCACTTTGTGAACGCTTGTATTTTAAAAAGCCACAAAACTTACTAAATGTCAGGATAAATACCGATAAGCCCATCTATTCCACCCGGGAGAAAGTACAGCTTGAGATAAGCACAACATTCAAAAGCGTGCCACCCAAAAGCAATTTCTCCGTATCCGTTTACAGCGCCGATTCTCTCCTAACATCAGATGAAGATATTGCTGTTAGCCTCTGGCTCACATCCGAGCTGAAAGGAAGAATAGAGAATGCAGCCTGGTATTTTAACGATGCTCCTGCTGATGCAACAGATCTCTTAATGCTTACTCACGGATGGCGACGTTTTAAATGGGAAGATGTACTGAAAGAAAGAAAAGCGCCGGTAACCTACCTACCTGAAGTGGATGGCCATATTATAAGCGGACGTGTAGTGAACCCCATTTCATCAACCGGGCTAAGCAATAGAACTGGCTTTCTTTCCATCCCTGGCGTGCAAGGCAAGCTTTACACAGCTTCATCAAACGAAGACGGTGATATTCATTTTTACACCTCTGATTTTTACGGAGGCAATGAAATCATTACGCAACCAGATCTCCGTACCGACAGCACGGCGGCAATCGAAATCAGCTCTCCCTATTCAAGCCTGTTTGCTGCTAAAAGAGTCAAAAAATACAATCTTTTCCCCAACCCTAACAACTTACTTAAGAGAAGTGTGGCTATGCAGGTCAATAATGCGTGGCACTCTAAATATCTGAACAATAAAACCGTGATAAACGCTGACGCCCCGTTCTTTTACGTCCGGCCTGAAAAAGTTTACGTCCTGGACAGTTACGTGAGGTTTACTACTATGGAAGAGGTGTTACGTGAGTATGTGCCGGAAATAAACGTTACCATACGCAAGAACAGCTATCATCTGAGAATGCTTGATTCTGAGACAGGAAAATATCACGAAAATGATCCCCTGGTATTGATAGATGGTGTCCCCATATTTGATGAAGGTAATTCGGTGATCAGGATGGATCCCCTTAAAATACAACGCCTGGAAATCGTCACGAGCGCCTATCAATATGGAAAAAGCACCTTTCCCGGGATCCTCAGCATCCATAGTTACAGCGGGCAGCTGGCGGGTTATGCATTACCATCCCGTGCCCTCGCATTTGACTACGACGGACTTCAGCTAAAAAGAGAGTTTTACTCTCCTATGTACGAAAAGGACAGTACAGTACTTTCCCGTACTCCCGACTACAGAACAACCTTATTTTGGAGTGCGAACAATAAAACCAGCAGTGCCGGAACATCAGAATTAAGTTTCTTCACGTCTGACTTAGACGGAAAATACATTATCGAAATACAGGCATTATCAGACGACGGCAAAGCAGGTTCGGCGAGGGCTATTATAAATGTTGTAAAAAAATTAAATTGAACACCAAACCCCTTAAATGACAAAAGACTATGATATTTAAATCTAAATCACTCCTTCTGTTTACTATCTTTTTTATCACTAATCACCTGTCCGCCCAGCAATATCAAAAAACAGATAAGGGAATAAAAATACAATCAGCAGGCACCGCTATTGAAGTGCAGTTCTATACTCCTTCTACAGTAAGGATAATTAAGTACCAGGCTAATACAGCCTTCAGCAAAGAGAGCCTTTCAGTCATTAAGACACCTCAAAAAGTGCCATTTACCGTTAAAACGGAAGGAAATAGCATTTCGCTAAAAAGTGATAAAATAACCCTTAACATTAACCAGCAGACAGGTGCAATAAATTATCTGACAAACTTAGGGCTTCCACTGCTGCAGGAAAAACCGGAGGGCGCCCGCTTCACCCCTTTCAACGATGCAGGGAATCAGACATTCAGTGTTTCCCAGGCATTCTCACTTGATAAAGACGAAGCTATCTACGGCCTGGGACAGATGCAGCAGGGCCGTATGATACAGCGCAACTTCTCCGTGAACATGATTCAGGGCAATACAGACGATTATATCCCCTTTTTCCAGTCAGTAAAAGGATATGGCCTGTTCTGGGATAACTATTCACCAACAAAATTTTCCGATGATCAGCAAAGCACCTCTTTCAGTTCGGAAGCAGGCGATGGTGCAGATTATTATTTCATCTATGGGGGTAATGCCGACGGAGTTATTACAGGGATGCGCGACCTGACCGGCAAGGCACCTATGTTACCTTTGTGGACGTACGGCTTCTGGCAAAGTAAAGAACGTTACAAAAGTCAGAATGAATTGATCGACGTAGTAAAAAAATACCGGGAGCTTGGGGTACCGCTTGACGGCATTATACAGGACTGGCAATACTGGGGCAACAACTATCTTTGGAATGCTACAGAATTCCTGAATCCCGAATTTTACAATCCTAAAAAGATGGTGGACGATGTTCACGGTTTAAATGCGCATATGATCATTTCTATCTGGAATTCTTTTGGCCCGCATACGAAACCATATCTCGAACTGGAAAAAAAAGGCATGCTCCTGGATATTAAGACATGGCCTGAGTCAGGCAGCGAGAAATGGCCGCCAAACATGGATTACCCCTCCGGCGTACGTGTTTACGACGCCTACAATCCTGAAGCCCGCGACATTTTCTGGAAATATCTTAATAAAGGCATTTTCTCATTGGGTATGGACGGATGGTGGATCGACTCTTCGGAACCAGATCACCTGCAGCAAAAGCCCTCTGACTTTGACAACAAAACATTTTTGGGTTCTTTCAGAAAAGTGCGCAATGCCTTTCCATTAATGACAGTGGGCGGAGTATCTGCGAATCAAAGGAAGACATCATCAGATAAACGTGTTTTTATTCTGACCCGTTCTGCCTTTGCCGGGCAACAACGCTATGGTGCGAACACATGGTCAGGAGACATACAGGCATCCTGGCAGACCCTTAAAAACCAGATTTCTGCGGGACTGAATTTTTCACTGTGCGGTATTCCAAACTGGAATAGCGATATCGGCGGGTTCTTCCTTAGTAACTATAGAAGAAAACTGGACGATCCGGAGTACAGGGAGCTATACGCACGATGGATACAATTCGGCACCTTCTGCCCAATGATGCGTTCTCATGGAGCCGATGCCCCGCGGGAAATTTATCAGTTCGGAAAAAAGGGTGATAAGGTATACGACGCTATAGAAAAGTTTATTAAGCTCCGGTATAGCCTTCTGCCTTATATCTATTCCACATCATGGGATGTAACCGCTAACAACTCAAGCTTTATGCGTGCTCTTGTCATGGACTTCCCGACAGACAAACGTGCTCTGAATATCAATGATCAGTACATGTTTGGAAAATCGCTGCTAATAAGTCCGGTATCAGTTCCAATGTATGTAAAGGAAGGAACGACAGAGGGAGAAAAAGCAATGGAAGAGGATTTCGCCGTCATAAAAAGTAAAGAAACCTACCTTCCTCAAAACACGGTATGGTACGACTTCTGGACCAATGAGAAAATAAACGGAGGCACTTATGTCAAAAAAGAAACCCCGCTTGATGTCATCCCTGTTTACGTCAAAGCCGGTTCGATCATACCTATTGGGCCTGAAGTTCAGTATGCCACCGAGAAAAAATGGGACAGCCTTCAATTCCGGGTATATCCGGGAGCCGACGGCTCGTTTGTACTTTATGAGGACGAGTTCGATAACTATAATTATGAAAAGGGAGCATACACAGAAATACCCGTCGGATGGGATGACCGTTCTGCCACCCTCACTATAGGAGCAAGAAAAGGAAAGTACATCGGCATGATCTCAAACAGAACTTTTTCTATCATACTTCCTGATGGAAAAAAGAAAACCGTTTCCTATTCAGGAAAAAAAGTCGCTGTGAAATTCAAGTAACAGATACCTAATGCACTCTTAAGTAAACGAATGATCGTATATGAGACTAACTAAAATTATAGCATGCATCTTTACAGTAATATCAGGAAACAGCACATTAAAGGCTCAAAACCCTGTCATACAAACACACTACACGCCCGACCCTGCTCCTATGGTGTATAAAGATAAAGTTTATGTTTATACAGGTGACGATATCCCAGGTTATGACTTTTATTACATGACAAAGTGGAGAGTATTCTCTTCATCGGATATGGTGAACTGGACGGATCACGGTTCGCCGATATCTCTCGAGTCGTTTTCGTGGGCCAGGGATCGTGCGTGGGCTGCTCAATGTATTGAACGGAATGGTAAATTCTACTGGTACATCTGCGCCCAGACCGTACAGAACAATATGGCGCTTGGTGTTGCGGTGGCAGACAGTCCGATAGGTCCGTTTAAAGATGCCCTCGGCAAACCCTTAGTAACAACGGGCAGCTGGTCTAATATAGACCCAACTGTTTTCATTGATAACGACGGGCAGGCTTATCTGTATTGGGGAAATGGCAGCCTCTACTATGTAAAACTCAACGAGGATATGATTTCCTGGACCGGAGACATTGTTGAAGTACCGCAGTCAGCCGAATCTTTCGGAGGAGTAAGACAGAAACGTAGCCCCGACAGCAAAGAAAACCCACAGGTTAAGGATGTATACGTCGAAGGTCCCTGGTTCTATAAAAGGGCCGGTAAATATTACCAAATGTTTGCCGGAATGAGCAAAGGCGGCGAAAGCTTATCATACGCGATGAGTGACAGTCCAACCGGACCATGGAAATACCAGGGCAAAATCATGTCAGAACAGCCTACCAATAGTTTTACAAATCACGGAGGCATAATCGATTTTAAAGGAAACTCCTATTTATTCTACCATACGGGGTTGCTTCCAGGTGGCGGAAGTTACGGACGCGCTACATCCATAGAAGCGTTTAAGTACAACCCTGACGGAACCATCCCTCTGATTTCTATGACCAAAGATGGTGTCGGCGCGGTTGGACTACCCGATGCTTATAAACGCATAGAGGCCGAAACCATAGCATGGGCAGAAAAATGCAAAACAACCCAAAGCGACAAAGGAAACATTTTCGTTTCTGAAATCCGTACTGGCGGACATATAAAAGTACGCTCTGTAAATTTCGGGTTGACTTCTCCTAAAACCTTTACTGCGTCTTTGGCTTCGGGACTTGACGGCGGTGTTCTCGATGTGCATATTGACAGTCTGAAAGGCGCTAAAATCGCATCCATTAACGTACCCCGAACGGGCGGCTGGCAATCATGGAAAACCTTTTCTCAAAAAGTAAACGAAAACATTACAGGAGTGCATGACCTTTATTTTGTGTTCAAGGGCCAGAATATTACTGCAGGCAGGGAACTCTTCAATTTTGACTACTGGCAGTTTATACATTAGTGCTAAGCCATAGTAAGGTCGCCTGGTCCGCTTCATGTGGTCAAGGGGACCTTACTTTTCGTTTCTCTAAACGATGAGACTAGTTCTAGACATTTTGGATAGATTTTTAGTGATTTATGTACTCTATCTTCATACGCTCCGCCGTTATTTGTATTCAATGAGAGTGCCTCCGGCGCTTATCATTGAATACATAACCTATTACATATACCTAAAAAAATTAACTATGAAATCCAAACTAATTACAGTAAGCCGTAACAAAACAAGTCATCTTCCTGACCTCCCTTCCTGCTAACAGGCGGGCGCGCTGAATAAAGCGACGCATACCTTGGATATGAAGGGAAACCTGCCAAAAGCTACTAATTACATCTAAATACATGATTATGCGAAAACTAAAACCTGGCTCAGGAGCGATCCTGACGTTTTTTGTGGCAGTCTTGCCATTGCTATCCCCAGGCAGACTAAAGGCTCAGGGGAATGAAATTACCGTGAGCGGAACAATACGTGATTCTTCGGGAGTGCTCCCCGGAGTGAGTATTAAAATTAAAGGCACCTCAAAAGGAACTGCCTCCAATCAGGAAGGACGGTACCAGATTAACGCACCGGCAACCGCAACACTAGAATTTATAAGCATCGGATTTTCGCGGCTCGAAATTCCCGTAAAAGGGAGAACGGTTATTGACGTCGTGATGAAGGCCGACGAAAAAACACTGGAAGAAGTCGTTGTTATCGGCTATGGAACTCAAAAGAAGGTCGACCTCTCCTCCTCTATCGCTACCGTCGAAACAAAAGACTTGTTAAAGGTCCCTGGAGGCTTTCAGGCTATCATGCAGAGTTCTGTACCGGGGGTTCAGGTAAACGCGGGTACCATCAGGATCCGGGGAGTAGGCTCCATTAATAACACCGACCCTTTGTATGTTGTAGATGGAATGATAGGAGGCGCGATTCCTGACGACAACAACATTGCCAGTATCCAGATCCTGAAAGACGCAGCTTCAAGTGCTATCTACGGTTCACGTGGAGCAAACGGCGTTATCCTGATCACGACCAAACGGGGAGCTACCGGACCTGTTAAAATCGACTATTTCGGCTTTGGAGGGGTCAAATCTATATCGAACAACGTGGAAACACTTAACGGCCAGCAGCTCGCAGAGCTGATCAACGAGGAAATGTATAATCAAAATCCCGCAAGAACCGATTATCTTCCCGCTTTATCAAATCCTACTTCTATTGGCCAGGGGTACAACATGGTGGATGCTCTCCTCCGTACAGGCTCCTATCAGAAACATAATCTTTCTATAAGCGGTGGTGCCCAGAATGCGACATTCCGTATCAATGGCATTTATTCAACTGATAAGCCCATTCTGATTCGGGATAACTCAAAGACCTACGCCACACAGTTTATCTCCGATTTTACTAAAGGAAAGTTAAAGGTTGGCGAAACCGTTTTGCTCAACTTTAACAGCCGCACCTGGAGTGATAAGAACCTGATTGATGCCCAGAGATGGTCCTCCACACTGCCCCTTTACGATCCCAACAGCACCACAGGCTTCGCCGGAGCGGGAAACGGAACAGACGTAGCGAGTGCCCTCGCAAATGCTTATCTCAATGAAAACAATAATGAAACTTTCTTCGCAAATGGAAATATATGGGCATCCTATGAGTTTATTCCCGGACTGAAGTACAAGTTTAATTTAGGGCTGGATATCAACAGGTTCCGGGGACAAGGCTACATTTCAGGTTACTCAGTTGGCCAGTATCAAAACCACGATCCAGATGAATTGAATATTTCAAGTAATCAGAATAACAGGTGGCTGTTTGAGCACACTCTGTCGTATGATAAAAGTATAGGGAAACACAGTTTCAGCGCTCTGGCAGGGATCACCTCTGAAGAGTCCAGATATAAAGCTGTGAATGCAGGGGCAAGAGCGCTTCCCAGCCAGGACGTGTTAATTCTCGGATTGACCACTATGTCTTCCTCCAAAGTCGTGGGATCAGGCCTCGGCCAGTTTGCCATGTATTCGATGCTCGGACGCCTTAATTATAGCTATGAGAGCAAATATCTGTTAACGTTCAACTTCCGCCGTGACGGATCGGCCAACTTCAGTAAGGCCTACCGGTACGGAAACTTCCCTTCCATTTCAGCAGGCTGGAGGATCAGTCAGGAGAAATTCATGAAGAACGTTTCCTTCATCGATGATTTGAAACTCAGGGGCAGTTACGGGCTGCTCGGAAATTCAGACATCGCACAGTATCAATATCAGCGGACCGTCAGTTTCGACCATGTATGGTATTACCTCAATGATGTAATGGTCACCGGGGCACTTCCGCTCACTCCTTCCAATCCAAATGTAAAATGGGAGAGCCAGTACTCAACAGATCTGGGTTTAGATCTGTCAATGTTCCGCAACAAACTGTCATTCACTCTCGACTACTACAATAAGAAGACTGAAGATATGCTGGTCAACGTACCAATATCTTATGTGGCAGGCTATGTAGATAATTTCCCTGTACTAAATGCAGGAAATATCAGAAACCGCGGATGGGACTTTATCGCAACTTACCGGAATTCCGCGAGAAAGTTCAATTACTCGGCCTCCGCAAATTTGTCATTGGTGAAGAATGAAGTATTAAGTCTGGGTAATAATAATGAGATACTTTTTGGTGCGGTAAACCCGGGCGGCGAAAATGTCACCAGAACTGCAGTAGGGCGGTCTATCGGCGAGTTTTGGGGATACGTGACTAATGGCCTCTATACCACTGCAGAACAACTGCAGCAGGATCAGGCATTTGCCCCCAAAGCAGGTTTGGGAGATATCAGGTTTAAAGATCTGAATGGAGATAATGTATTGAATGATAAGGACAAGGCGTTTATTGGCAGTCCTATCCCCGACTTCAGTTATGGCTTTAACATTGATGCCAGCTATGCCGCGAGATTCGGCACTCTGGACTTTTCAATGATCTGGCAGGGAGTTCAGGGCAACGAAATTTATAATAACAGCAAATACTGGGGTGAAGGTATGTATCACTATTACAATAACTTCGCCACTACTCTCAACCGCTACAGAGCTGAAGAACTTGTCTTCACGAATCCCGTTTCAGGTGCGCAAACGGTTTATCCCCGCAATGTTAATACCGACATGCCAAGGGCAATCCTTGGAGACCCGAATCAAAACTTGCGGGCATCAAGCCGTTTCATTGAAGATGGTTCCTATTTAAGGCTCAAAACCGTGAACCTGGGATATACCTTTCCGGAGCACGTTACAAAGAGACTTAAAGTGGATCGCTTGCGCGTATACATCGGCGCGAAAAACCTACTCACATTTACTGACTACTCCGGTTACGACCCTGAAGTAGGATCAGATGAGACACGGTATAACCTTGCCCGCGGTATTGATGCACAAAGGCCCTGGGGACGAACCTTCCCCAATTCAAGAGAATTCTTTTTAGGAGCACAGTTCACATTATAATATTTTGAGATGAAGAAGCTGATAAAAACCAGAAATATACTTTTACTTACCCTGGCTCTTTCTGCAGGATGTAAGCCCAACCTGGACCTGCAGAACCCCCAGGAACTTTCTACGGATACGTATTACCTGACAGCAGATCAATTAGAGACCACTGTCATACCCGCTTACCAGGCTCTGATCGGCAGGGTGCAGGGCGGATATGCCCGCTCTTTGTATTATGAGCTCCTGGCTCCCGGCGACGACTTTAACCACACGTTTAAATGGGAACCGATGTATCAGGACACATACAACACACCTGCCAGCGACGGCATGGCGTCAGGCACCTGGAAGGATCTTTGGAATGGTGTTTCCGCGTCCAACCTGGCGATCGATAAGATAACAAATTTCACAGGTCAGATTGACGAACAGCGCCGCAACAGGCTGCTCGGTGAAGCACATTTTCTAAGAGCAATGCATTATATGCATCTTGCGTGTTTATTTGGAGAAACAGTTCCTCTCGTTGAAAAACCAGTTAGCTCCGATGCCGACTATTATCCCACTAATTCGGAAAAGGGACAGGTATACGCTCTTATCGTGAGCGATTTTCAGAAAGCAGCAGAGCTGTTGCCTGTACGAAGCGTCTTGTATGCCAATGCGGCTCAAAAAGGGCGGGCTACAAAAGGAGCTGCGCAGGCTTACCTCGCAAAAGCTTATCTGTATCGTCCGATTCTAGAAAGCGGTCAGAAAGCTGAATTTGCAAAAGCAGAAGCCGAATTAAAGAAAGTAATTGAAAGCAACGAGTACAGACTTGTCGATTACTTTAAAGACAACTTCGCGGAGTCCACTGAAAACAACGCCGAATCTGTTTTCGAAATACAGATGCACAATGGCCCGGGCTGGCTTGGAGATGATATATCATCTTCATGGCGCTGGCAGGAAATTGGTATGTTTGACGGTACCGGCGGCTCCTGGTGGAACCTGGCACCTAATAAGAAAACTCATGACGAGTTCGAACCCGGAGACCCGCGTAAGTATATGACACTCTGGTGCGAAAACGGTGCGAAACATACCCAGGTGGATGGTAAGGTGACAAGTTATCCGGACTGGATGAATAACCTGGCCACCAATAAAGATCTGTACGGCACCCGAAAATATTGCCCTGATGTTCAGGTTGCCGACTTCGACAATGGCATCAATGACCGCCTGCTCCGCTACGCAGATGTTTATTTAATGTATGCTGAATGCCTGAATGAAAAAGGTGATCTCCCGGGAGCAAAGTTTTACATCAATGAGGTGAGAAAACGAGCTAACAATATCGTCCCCTCAGAACAACCTCATTTATGGTACCAGCATTCCCGCGGAACCATTCCGGACGTTGATGGCCTCCTGGCAAAAGATACTATTATCAACGGTGTGAGGCTGAATAACATCAAAAACATTATTGCCCATGAACGCTATGTAGAATTCACAGGTGAATACCTCCGTTATTTCGACTTAATTCGCTGGGGAAGCGCTGATCCGAAATGGCTCGACCCACTAAAACAATTGGGCTGGACCGAACGCGTTACTTACTATCCATTTCCACAGGCAGAACTGGATAATAATAAAAACCTGAGAGGGAATGCAATGAACAATTAAATGTTTGCCGAACGGACATAAAAAAGTCTTGCGGGATACTTCATTACTTATACAGAGTATCCTGCAAGGCTTTTTCTTTCCCCTGAAGCGAAGTCCGGCAATCTAATTTCTTTTTACTTGTATCCTGGCTCCATTATAAATTATACTCTCTTTCCTTACCGGAAGACTATCTCCTTTTCCTGCTGACCGGCTAACCCAGACAACATCAAAAACATATCTCCCGGGGGCATCAGGATAGTCTCCCTTCATAGCATCTATCGTCAGGATATTCTTCTGTTCGTTCCAGGTAAAAGGAATAAGCCTGTATTTTCCTTTTTCATAATTGTAATTATCGCCCTCATCCGCATACAAGGTAAATTTCCCGTTAGCACCCCTGTAAATTCTTATCTCCAGGGAATCCACTGCCTTCACGGTGGCATACTGCGTCACTTTTCCGAGAGGCACAATCGAACCGGCTTTCACAAAAAGTGGGATCTGATCTGCCGGAGTATTTGCTTTAACGGTCTGTCCGCCCTTCAGCCGTGATCCTGTCCAGAAGTCATACCAATCATTACCTCCGGGCAAATAAACGGAACTCTCTTTTATTCCTGCTTCTGTAACCGGGGCCACAAGGAAAGCACTCCCAAACATGTATTCATAGGACTGAGCCAAAGCCCTGGAATCATTGCTAAAATCCATTACAAAAGGACGCATGATCGTACTGCCATTGCTTGAAACCTGCCACCCTTCTGAATAGATATAAGGCAACAGCCTGTAACGAAGATTCAGCATTTTTCGCATATCGGATTCCACCTTCTCCCCATACTTCCAGGGTTCTGTTTCCGTCTGATAACCGTGTATCCGAAAAACCGGGTTAAACGCCCCCCACTGAAACCATCTGGTAAGAATTTCATGATACTTTTCATCGGTGTACTGAGTAGCTCCGGGACGGAAAAATCCACCAATATCTGTAGTCCAGAACGGCATACCGGTAAGCGAAAAATTAAGTCCGGCCTTAATCTGTCTTCTGAAAGTATCCCAGTTCCAGCCTATATCGCCCGACCAGTTAATCGTCCCGAAACGCTGCTGCCCTGCAAAAGCTGAGCGCGTGAGTATAGTTACCCGCTTCTGATCATTCGTAGCCCTTTGTCCCTCATACACAGCCTTACTTACAAAAAGCGGGTACGTCAGCCTGTAAAACTCACCGGGCCCAAACGAGGTTTGCTTTCCCGCGAGTGCGTCATTTTCCGGTTCTGTAGCATCCATCCACCAGGAATCAACGCCTAAGCTAAAAAGATTTTTATCCAGCGCATTCCAGTGAGTCTTTTGAGTAGCCGGATTAAAGATATCAATCCATGGACTATTCGGGATGTAGAGGTTTCCGGAAATATAGTCCTTCGCTACCTCCGATTTCTTATCCAGGTTTTCCCATACAGAAATCGAAAAACGGGCATTCAGGTCGTGCAGTTGTCTGATAAATCCTGCCGGATTGGGATAGTTGGCCGTGTCAAATTGCGGCACTCCCCAACCGTGCTTCCCCCAGTATTGCCAGTCCTGTACAATCACATCTACCGGGAATTTTCTCTTCCGGAACTCTTCAACCGTACTAACCAGATGCTTCCCCGAGGTATAGCGTTCCCGGCACTGCCAAAAGCCATAAGCCCATAAAGGCAGCATCGGCACATTTCCCGACAAGTTACGGTAAGCGGCAATCACCTCGTCGGCGTTTTTTCCATGAAACACAACATAGTCCAGAGCACGGGCGTTGGGCGACCGGAAAATAGTCTCATTATCCGCCATATTCCAGGACAATACCGGTTTATTAGAAGCCCTGCAAACAACCTGCACCGTATGCTCTCCTGCCTTCAGGCGAGTGAGCATTCCTGCAGCAGGAGGCAGCCACAGGTTAGACTGATCAATACAGCTGACTCCATCAATAATCAGCAGATGACGGCTGTCCATATCTCCCAGGTCAAGCATAAAAGAGTACTCGCCATCCCTTTCAACTTTAAACTTGCCGGTATATAACGATTGTTGTTGTGATACCCGTTGTGTTCCCGAAGTAGTAGTCACCTCAACCTCCTTATTTTCACCTGTTGCACTACTCTGTTTCTCAAGCGGCACAATATTATCCGCAGGGTTGAAATAAGTGAGACCATATTGATTCCAAAGGATCCCATAACCTTTGCTGGAATACAAAAATGGAATAGCAATCTGACTATTCACCTGGATCAGTTTCCGGCTTATATTGCGGAGGTTAAACTGGCCGTCCTGGAACTGGCCAAGCCCAAAGACGTGTTCATCGGCTGGAGAAATAAACCGCTGCTCTGCCACCAGGCAAGGCTCCCCTGCTACTGACGATTCGGTAAGCTTTCTACCTCCCGCCTTCTCACTCAGAAATATCTTTCCTCGAGCATCCCTGTAGTCGATCGTACCGCTCCTTTTGTCAAAAAACACTGACATGTCCTTTAGCTTGAGAACAAGCTTTGAACCAGCTTCATTAACGCTGAATGCGGGAGGAGAAACCTTCTCAGTAAAGATCAGCTCCCGTTCCTCCTTCAATTGCCCCTTATGCCACTGGACTCTCACCGCCCTGTCCGACAAAGGAATAATATCCATCACCCCATCAGTCAGACTGACCGACAAGCGGTCCGTCTGTAAGCGATGTCCTGTATAAGATTGCGCCGCCCCTGTCATAGGCATTAGCAGCAAAAAAAGGAAAACTCTATTCATACTCTGAGTAATTCACACTTGCTTTTGATGTGCAGCAATGTAATTTCTACGTTTACAATACGGTAACTTTCGCCTTTTTCAGGTCACGGTCGTCAGAACTGTTTCCGTATAAAATTTCATAGTCACCCGGGGTGACCTCCATCCTGAGTTTCTCCTCATTATAAAACTCAAAAGCAGAATAAGGGAGTTCAACCGTTTCATTGGCACTCCTCCCGGCAGCAAGGCTCACTCTTTTAAATCCCCTGAGAGTCTTCAGAGGTCCGCCCTTATCGTTTACCTTCCTCACATATACCTGCAGTATTTCAGTTCCATTAAGCTTTCCCGTGTTTTTTACAGGCAGGTTCAGAGCAATAGTTTCTCCCTTGTCTATTTTCTGTTTGCTGACATGCGCATTGCCGATCGAGAAGGTTGTGTAACTAAGCCCGTGCCCAAAAGGGAAAAGCGGATCAGACATAAACCGGTACGTACGGCCTTTCATAGAATAGTCTTCAAATCCGGCAAGCTGAGAAGTACTTTTGTAAAAAGTAACAGGAAGCTTTCCTGAAGGATTATAGTCACCAAATAACACGTCGGCAACCGCCTGTCCACCCGACTCTCCTCCATACCAGGCCTGAAGAATGGCATCGCATGACTGGGTCTCCGGAACAAGCGCCAGAGGTGAACCTGAGCAATTCACAAAAACAACTTTCTTCCCGGCCGCCTTCAGAGCCTTTAAACAATTTCGCTGCACTTCAGGCAACTCTATATCCGTGCGGTCACCTCCCTTAAAACCAGGGTAAGATACCGGCATCTCTTCTCCTTCAAGAAGTGTAGACAGCCCACCCACAAACACAACCTCATCTATTCCTTTCAGTTTATTGATCAAGCCTGTAAAATCAACATCCAGCTCCTTCCCAAAATCAAACTCCAGGTTTGCCTGCCAGTTATTCAGTTGGGCATAGCGGATTTCAATTGCATACTTTTGTCCCTTCTCCACCTTATAGGTAACTCTGGAAGGCAGGGTCCTCCAGTTATTGTATTTAACAAGAGAGCTGTCGTTTACAAGCAGCTCAAAGTAACCTGTGGCTCCGCATTTAAACACGATCTCTTCGGTTTCCGGCGCCTCAAAAGAAGTCTCGTACTTTGCAGAGAAAGCCTCCAGCCTTACCCCTGAAGCAAACTCATGCTGACCCGCAGTTGTTAACTTTACCGGCTCACCGATCTGGCGCGTGGTAACCACGTTGTCTTTCATATCCCGGTTATTCCAGTAAGACGCTTTAAATCCAGTTTTGCCGCCGGCGGAGGTCTTTGAGAAATAACTCTCCATCACTTTGTTCTCAACAAGATCACAGGCTTTGTCATACACCACATTTCCATCTCCAACCTTCGATTGAATACCCTTCAGGATAGTAATCGTTCTTATTGGCTTACCATTATAGTTTCCCCATAACATGGCTTCGTTATCCGCATTCGGACCTACTACCGCAATTTTTTTCTTTCTGACTGAAAGAGGCAGCAGCCTGTTCCGGTTCTGCAGGAGTGTCATTGATTCGCGTGACATTTCAAGCGCCAGCCTCCTGTGTTCGTCATTATTGATGACCGATGCAGGGATTTTCGACCACGGAACCAGTGAGTCGTCATCCATTTCACCCAGATCGAAACGGGCAGTCAGAACACGGAGTAAACTTTTATCAATCTTATCCTCAGGTATCAGTCCCCTCTTAACTGCATCAGGTAATGTTCCATAGGCATATCTGTCCCACACACACTCAACGTCGGTACCTGCAATAACGCCTTTTGCAGCAGCATGAACAGAATCGGATGAAACCTTGTGGCTGGTAAAAAAGTCGGTTATGGCTCCGCAGTCGGATACCACAAGATGCTTAAATCCCCAGTCGTCGCGTAGAATTGTCTGCAGCAAACGATTATTTCCGCAGCAAGGCTCATCATCGAGCCGCTGATAAGCACACATTACCTGCCTTACGTCCGCTTCCTGCACCAACGACTTAAATGCGGGCAGATAAGTTTCCCACAAGTCCCGGGGACTAACGTTATTCAGATTCAACTCATGACGGCTCCATTCCGGTCCTGAATGCACGGCATAGTGTTTGGCACATGCAAGAAGTTTTCTGTACTTCGAATTTGCCGGGCCCTGTAGTCCCTTCACCACTGCCACTCCCATTCGAGATGTCAGGTAAGGATCTTCTCCATAAGTTTCCTGTCCCCGTCCCCACCTCGGATCCCTGAAAATATTCACGTTGGGAGTCCAGACAGAAAGTCCCAGGAACCGCCGGCTCTCCTGGCCCCGTCTCTGAGCCGCGTGATATTTTGCGCGTACTTCGTCTGAAGTAGCATCAAATATTCTGTAGACGAGGGAATCATTAAATGATGCCGCCATCCCTATAGGTTCCGGAAAAACAGTCACACTATCCGTATTAGCAAGTCCGTGGAGCGCCTCACTCCACCAACTGAACTTCTTGATACCAAGCCTCGGGACAGACTTTGATTCATCCATCATTATTAAAGCCTTTTCCTCCAGCGTCAGACGGCTGATCAGATCTTTTGCCCTTTCTTCGGAAGACAAGGCAGGATTTTTATAGGGAAGCATCTGGCCGGAAATCCTGCCAGAGAACAGAAATACAGATAAAAGACAAAGCAGTTTAAAGCGAATTCCAGGTTTCATTCCGACAAAGTTTTTTATTTCGATACTGTAAACTTATACAAAAGAACACCATGCACCGGAACAGAAAGCTGAAGTGCATTTTTCCCTCCCTTACCAATGACAGCAATATCTTTCTGCCGCCATACGTCCCGCACCTTCTGCTTACCTGCGATACCCAGCTTTGAAAAATCACTAAATGAAAGGTTAACGGGTTCAAGTCCAAAATTACAGAAACCTACCGCACGGCTTCCGTCTTCAAGTTCTTTCACATAGATGCGCAAGTCGCCAATGGTATGCAAACACGTTGCCTGTTTGCCGAGCGGATCCTGATTCAAAGCGATCACTTCGTCATTTGTCAGCAGGTTCAGGGTAAAATCGTCCAGCTTTTCCATATCGCAGCCTATCAGAAGCGGGGCGGAGAAAAGGCTCCATAAACTGATGTGCAGATATTGCTCGTCGGGTCTCAACCTGCTCGGATGAGGGTTGCCCCAGCCTACAGTCCCCACTACCAGCATATCCGGATCGTTCCAGTTTCCCGGCTTCGCCCATGGCGCGGCTTTATCCTGATCGAGGGCGATGCCCCTCACACTCGCCCAAGTATCGGTAATATCGTTCGTGGTACGCCAGGAGGTTCCTCCAACCGAACCGCCCCATTTCCATACATCCGACATGCCGTACTGGCATAAACTGTAAATGATATCGCGTGGCTGTGACCGAAGGTAGTCGCCCATTACCTTAAAAGGCTTAACAGCAGTCGGCAAATCACTGCCACCCTGGTACGACAGCGATCCCACTTTATAGGGGTCATTATCCGGCATGCCGTTAATAACACCTCCATAGCTGCACCAGTCGTATTTCAGATAGTCAAATCCCCATCTGGCATAGCTTTCAGCATCCTGCTTTTCATAACCATAACTCCCGGCACATCCGCCGCAGGTCCAGGGACCCGGACTTGAGTAAATCCCTATCTTTAAGCCAAGACTATGAACGTAGTCAGCCAGCGGCTTCATATCGCCAAACCTGGCATTTGGCACGATCCTGCCTGAATCGTCGCGCAGTTTACCACGGAGCGTCTGATCCTTCGAATCACGGTGATTCTGCCAGAAGTCATCGATATTGATATATGTCCAGCCATGATTAACAAGCCCGCTTTTTACCAGCGCATCAGCTGCCCTTTTTACTTTATCAGCTGAAACCTCACCTGCGAAGCAGTTCCAGCTGTTCCAGCCCATCGGAGGTGTAAGACCGATGCGGTCGCCGCAGACGATACGAAATTTCTTTGACGCTGTACCTTTCGCATTTTTTGCACCCAGCGTAACATAGAACGTTCCCGCTTTAGCTAGCTGCCCGGTAATAATTCCGGTTTGGGTATCAATTTTCAATCCCTCAGGCAATCCCGAAGCCGAAAAGGCCATTGGCCTGTCGCCCGTAGCCGGTATACGGTATAAAAAAGGAGAGCCGGGCCGCACCCCAAATACAGTAGCGCCATTAATCCTGGGCGTAGCCGGGGCTGCGGGAGTCAGTATATAGGGTACATTAGATACAGGATTAGTAGTGACGAAAGTACTCACTCCCGATGTCTCAAACTTCGCATTCGCCCAGTCTGCATGATCGTAATAGTTGCCGTTCCCTCCGTCAGTTACCACCAGTTCAAGCTTCTTAACGCCGGCAAGAGATACCGAACAGGGCCGGGCTGCATCGCCCAGGCGCACGATACCGCTTTCCCAAAGAACCTTACCATCGCCAACCACCTGAAATTCGGCGGCCGGCTGATGCCCTGTAACCTCGTCATCAATACCCACCTGAGCCGTAAATAACGTCGCCTTTCCATCAAGCTGAATAAAAAGTGAACTTACCGAATGTGTTCCAAAGCCACGTTCAAACGTTTTGCCCGCAATGGTAATGGGTTTGCCGTCGACAGACTTATTTTTCCCCGGCAATCCGAATCCCTGGGTAGCCACACTCAGATCAAGCTCGTCAAGCCATACAGTCTGAGCTTTTACCGGGCTTGCCCAAATCAGCCCGGTCAGAAAAAAAAGAACTAAAAAAAACTTTTGCTTCATAATATTTTCACCTATTTATTTGAGTGAAGCAAACCTCCACCAATCGAAATTAAACAACTCTCCCTCGCCACCTTTAAAAACGAAATAAACATCGTGTACACCGCTGAGTCCCGTGACCCGTGAAGTCACAGTTTTCCAGCTTTTCGGCCCGGCGGTACTTTTAACATCACAAATACCTGCAATCTTTCCTGTAACGCTGTCCAGCCTTATCTCTATTTTTCCTCCGGAAATTGCGGTCACTCCGGCTTCAAATAACTTTGCTCCGCGGCGGAAGTCGACACTCCGCACCTTAATGTAATCTCCGTTATGTATATCCGTCACATACATGCCTTTAGCGGGATCTTTTGCAGTTTCAGTACCCTCTTCCCAGGCAATTGTTTCAGCCTCTACCCTTTTAAAAGGGTCGGGGGAACCCACCGGTTGTTCCAGCCCTGGCGTTGGCACAACCTCTGCAACAGAGCCATCTTCATTAAATTTCAGCTCGTCCACACACACTGAGCGGTTAAAGCCGCCCCCTCCCGGCAAAGCGCCGTTATGATAAAACAGATAAGTCTTGCCCTTATAATCAATCACCCCGGGGTGATTGGTAAAAGCACCTCCCTTTTTGATAACAGCCATTACCGTATCGCCGTATACCCACTGTGGGCTTGCGAGGCTTTTACTGGTAGAATAAGCCAGGTGCTCAGGGACTCCTCCTGCCGGATAAAACAGGTAATAGAGCTTATTTCGTTTATAGATCCATGGACCTTCTTCGTAGGTAGTGAACCTTTTTTCGGTGCTGTTTACCGTCCCGGCGATCCTGCGGCTGAACCATTCCTTTTTATCATCCGGAATCTGCGCCGGTCCCTGACCAGGATCGTACGAAGTCATATCGCTGTTTAGCTTTGCATACCACAGTTCCGATGATCCCCAGGTGAGCCAGGGTTGTTCAGTATCATCCCGGATAACCGTGGGATTGATATTCCCCTCTCCGCAATGATCAGTAATCAGAGGCTTTCCCAGGGCATCAGTAAAGGGACCGATGGCTTTTTCACCGATGCCAACGCCGATCACCTTCCTCCCTGTGTTCTTATCGGTTGCACTTACATACCAGTAATACTTGTCATTTGTCTTGCTCTTAACACTATGAGACGCAAGGCCATCAATTGATTTTGCCCAGGCAAAAGTTTTATGAGCGTTTAATATCCGCAGCTTAAACCCCTCTTCGGTCAGCGGAACTTTCACGATTCCAGTCCCCTGATCGTATGAAACCATATCACCGTTGAGCTTCACATAGTACAGATGGGGGTTTCCCCAGTATAAATAAGCCTGACCATCGTCATCGATGAACACCGTTGGATCGATATATCCCCATCCTCCGGAAACAAGAGGTTTTCCAAGTGCATCCTTAAACGGACCTGCAGGCTTATCGGATACCGCCACCCCAATCGCCATACCATTGGAAATCTTATCTTTTGCACAAATGTACCAGTAGAACTTCCCGTTACGCTCAATACATTGCCCTGCCCAGGCATCTTTTTCTGCCCATTTAAAAGTGTCAAGCGACAGCGGACTGCCCCGGTCTGTCCAATTAACCATATCCGTTGTCGAATACGCATGCCAGTCTTTCATCACAAACCATGTGGATTTGTCTTCATCATGACCTGTATATAAAAACAAGGTATCCTTATATACCAGTGGTGCAGGATCAGCGGTATAGATGGTTTGAACAATGGGGTTTTGGGCGTTTGCAGGCAGCACGCCAGTTATTACTGATACAAAAAAAAGAGATCCGGCTTGAATCGCCCGTAGCTTTATATTCATTCGTTAGTTATTTCAGGCAAGCGACCCTCTAAGAGAGATTCAACTTAACCATCCGAAGCCGAAATTATAAGGAAAAGCTAAGCCGGTATGGCAGACTTGTCTAAAAAATAGGTTATAATGTTTAAAGTCGCTCACATTTCCGCCTTCCACCGGCGCATTACAAGTGTAAATACAACCAGCCTTAGTATTCCGTGGGCTGTAATTTTCTTTTCTTTGCCAGATACTCTGAAGGAACGATATTGTACTTTGCCTTAAACGCCCTTGCAAAATAATTAGGAGTAGAAAAGCCAACCTGATAAGCTATCTGCGCAATAGTGAGATCACTTTGTTCCAAAAGAATAATGGCCCGGTCGAGCTTTGCCGACCTGATAAATTCAACCGGACTCATCCCCGTGATTTCGGTGATCTTATTATAAAGTGATGCCCTGCTCATTAAAAGACTCCGTGCCATGCCCTCTACCGAAAGTTGAGGATTATTCAGATTCTCTTCAATGTAAACCAGGACCTTGTTAATCAGTTTTTCATTTTCCGACTGGATCTCAACAGCGGGCGGCAACACCTTAACCTGTTTCACATAAGTATCTTTCAACGTTTGATTGAGCATCAACAGGTTCTTCAGTTTAACATTCAGGACCGCAAAGTTAAACGGTTTCGTCATGTAATCATTAGCCCCCGATTCCAGCCCCTTTATCTGCTCATCTTCGAGAGTCGAGGCCGTCAGCAAGATCAGCGGAATATGCGACGTTCTTTTGTCGGCTTTCAACTTGCGGCTAAGCTCAATGCCGCTCATAACAGGCATATTAACATCACAAACTATAATATCCGGATGATGCGCCAGCGCGCGCTGCCATCCTTCCTTTCCATTAGTGGCTTCATATATCCTGTATGATAACTTCAAATTATCTTTAATGTAAAATCTGAAGTCATCATCGTCCTCCACGATGAGCACAGAAGCGCCGTCCGGCATCCTGTTCTGCTGGTTTGGAATAGTACCTCCTGTTTCTGCCGGTATTGCAGCCTCACGGCAGTGCCGTTCCTCAATTCCGTCCACCCCGGTTTCGGGTAAAGCAAAAGGAATGGACACAACAAAACTGCTGCCTTTTCTCTGCTCACTTTGTACGTCTACAGACCCGCCATGCATTTTGGTAAACTCCTTTACAATCGAAAGGCCAATACCAGTGCCCTGATTAAGTACCAGGGGACCCGGGTCATGTTGAAAAAAGCGGTTAAAGAGTTTTCTTTGCGCCTCGGCGGGAATACCTATACCCGAATCCGAAACAATGATATCAAGCACAAGCACTCCTTCAGAGCTCTCTTCTTCACGGGCAATAATTTCAACAAGTATCTCGCCTCCCTCCTGTGTGAATTTGAACGCATTTGAAAGTAAATTAAAAAGGATCCTTTCAATCTTGTCGTGATCAAAAAGCACGAACGCATTCGTAATATCTGCAGAAAATTTAAAACTGATATTCTTTCTCGCCGCTACATCACAAAACGAGTCGGCAATATCCCTTGAAAAAGAGATGATATCTCCAGCGGCAAGATGAAGCTTTAATTCCTGTTCTTCCATTTTTCTGAAGTCAAGCAATTGATTCACAAGGTTCATCAAGCGACGTCCATTACGTCTGATTAAACTTAACTGGCTAGAAAATGCCGGTTCGCTTATTTTTTCAATCAACGCCTCTACCGGCCCGACGATGAGGGATAGCGGTGTCCTGAACTCATGACTAAGATTCGTAAGAAACTTAATTTTCATCAGATCCATCTGATGAAGGTGCTCAGCCTGACGGCGCTCCTGTTCAATTAACTGCCTTGCTTCTATCCGCTCCTTTTCGAGGGCAAACTTCATTTCCAGTTTTTTTATTCCACGATACCTGATCCAGAAAATGGTACCGATTACGCTGAGAGCATAAAAGATGTAAGCGTAGATAGTACGCCAAAACGGAGGAGAGACATTGATGATGACCGAGCGGCCCTTTTTATTCCATATACCGTCGTTATTACTTGCCCTTACCTCAAATATATACTCCCCCGGATCCAGGTTGGTATAATACGCAGTATGCTCTTTTCCAGCCTGTATCCAGTCCTTATCAACACCTTTAAGACGGTACTCATACTGATTTTGCTCTGATATCGTATAATTTAATGCGACAAAGGTGATTGAGAAATTGTCCTTATACCTTAGATCGATCTCCTTTGCAATTAATATCGATTGCTTCAATGGGCCGTCGTCAGAAGGAATAACATTAGAATTATTTACCCTTAGATTGGTAAGTACCACAGGAGGAACATTGCGATTCATCCGCAGTACCGAAGGATCAAAATAATTAAACCCCTCCTGTCCTCCAAAGAACAAGGTTCCGTCAGACATACAAAGGCCGGCTCCGAGCACAAAAGGACTGTTTTGAAGCCCGTTATGGTGCGAGTAATTTTTAAATTTCCTGGTTAAGGGATCAAAGCTGCTTATCCCTTTATTAGTGCTCAGCCAGATCTTGCCATCCTTGTCCTCAACAATCGTCTGAACGCCGTCGTTAACAAGTCCGTCTTTTTCGGAGTATGTTACAAAACGACCACTTTTCCTGTCAAGTAAACTAAGTCCTCCACCGTTGGTGCCAACCCAAATATTCCCTTTGCTGTCTTCCTTGATTGTGATAATATAATTGTTAGGAAGCCCGTTCTTTTCCTTGGAATAGAACGTAAACCGGCGGGTCCTGGGGTTCCTCACAGAAATACCCCCGCCAAAAGTACCGATCCACATATTGCCGTTACTGTCCTCTTCCAGCGCCCTGATAACCAGATGAGAAAGATGATTACGATCCCCCGGTTTAGCCGGATTATGCAGCAACTTTTCAATCAGTCCGGTTGACGGGTTATAGAGATTTATCCCACCGCCGTTGGTGCCTATCCAGACATTGCCTCTTCTGTCTTCACGGATGCAGAAGATATCGCTGAAATTCAGGTTAGACGGGCCCCCGCCTTTAACCAGGTGAGTACTGCTGCCTGTTTTAACATCAACAATATATACCCCGTCAAGGAAAGTCCCCACCCATAACTTGTTATCTTTTGTCATCTCCAGGGCAAGAACCGACAACCGTTTATTGCTCCCGGCAACACCTGCGGCAACCTGATAATGAGTAAAAAGTCCGCTGTTTGGATGAAATAAATCAACCCCTCCACCGTCGGTCCCTACAAACACACCCTTTCCCCGGTACTCGGCGAAGGAGGTTACTACAGGTGCACTAAGTCCGTTCACATCGAAGGGATTGCTCTCCACTGCTTTAAAGCTGGTATAGTTCTGATCGTATTTGCTTACCCCTCCCTGAAACGTCCCGATCCATCCAATTCCGTTTGCATCAAAGCAAATGGAACGAATTGACTTAGACCTCAAACTGCTTCTGTTTCGCCGGTCAGCCCGGTACCTATAAACAAAACCACTATCAATATTTACAACATTTAATCCATCTTCGGTACCCAGCCATACCAAACCATCTTTAGCCGTTTTAACAGCATATACTATCTCACTGCTGATATTTGAAGAGCCACTTCCCTGATTGAGTGTCATTACTTGTTTTCCTGCAAAACTTAACACATACAGGCCTCTCATGGTCCCGGCAATGATATGCCCTTTTTTATCTTCAGTTAACGACAAAATATATCCTGGCTCAGCCATAGAATTCAGCACGCGCGTAAATTTACCCGTACTTTTATCGTGACGATAGAGGCCGGCATTTGTTCCGATCCACATGTTCTTCCTTGAGTCTCTGAATAGCGCAATAATAATATTTGTGTGTAAATCGCCTTTCGACTTCCCCTCCCTGTAAATGCGGATAACCTTTCGGGTTGCGCGGTTCACTACAAAAAGCCCGTTATAAGAACCTATCCAGATATTTCCGAGGTGGTCCTCAGAAATGGAAGTGGCGGCCATGTTCACAACCGAAGGATTGTATGCGGTAAGATTTACAAACTCATCTTTATTCCTGTCGTAAATGCTCACCGCTCCTCCATTCGTTGCCACCCATAACGAGCCGTCTGAATCTTCAAAAAGAGAAGTAACATGATTTACAGGTAATGAAGCCTCCTGGCCACTGATATGCCTGTAAACTTTAAAAGAAGTACCGTCAAAGCGGTTCAGTCCATCTTCGGTGGCAATCCACAAAAAACCGAAATGATCCTCAAGCACTGAATTGACAGTATTCGAAGACAAACCGTCCCTGGAAGTAAAGGTAGTAAAGTTAAGATCCGGCTCCTTTCCTGTCAGCTGAAACGAAAAAATAAAACACAGAACGTATAGGCCGGCTTTTTTTAAAGGTATGTTCCTATTCATGTAGAGGTCTTTTCAATAATTAGTAGTTTCGCTAAATTTAATCATCCTCACATAAAAAAGGAATAAACGCAGGTAATTTTTTAAGCATCAATTTTGTCGAAACAACAAAGGAGCCAGTTCCTTCAGGCTTCGCCGCCAGGTTAGAAATTCGTGCGCTGTATTTTCCGATACATATGAAACTGCGTTATAACCTGCTTCTTTCAAAGATGACACCGCTTTCTTTACACCGTCCGGGCGCTCTTTACTTCCGCAGCTCAGGAAGATCAAATGTGGCTTCACTTTATCTTTCAATTCATCCGGATTAAATGTGCCGCCACTTAGCAGGGCATAATAACCAAAAATATCGGGTTTGTTAAGTGTAATGCTATGCGTTTCCATACCACCCATTGAAAGCCCTGCCATAGCCCGGTTATTCCTGTTGGCGATGGTTTGGAAATTAGCATCGATATAAGGTATTAGCTCTTCTGTCAGCACAGTTTGAAAAGCGTCGATTTTAAAGTCTCTTATACCTCCCCATCTGGTGTCGTTCGTCATACCATAAGTCATAACAATGATAAAAGGCTTGGTTCTGCCCTCCGCAATGAGGTTGTCCATGATAAGATTCGCGCGCCCCTGGTTGCTCCAGGCGGTCTCATCCTCACCCCAGCCATGTTGCAGGTATAACACAGGATATTTTTTTGTGCTTTTTCCATAACCCGGAGGAGTGTACACGAATGCCCTTCGTTGCATATTGGTGCTTTTGGAAGGAAAGAGAACCTGTTGCACATTCCCATGAGGAACATCTTTAAGCGCATAAAAGTCCTGGTCCCTGGCTGGTATTTCAATCCCGCTTTCCCAGCGCAGGGAACCGAAAAAATTAAGAGCTCCCGGATCATTAAACACGCCTCCATCAATCGTCAGATGATAATAATGAAAGCCTTCATCCATAGGACCTGAAGTTGTACCTGTGAAAAATCCGTCTGAGCCTTTACTGAGCCGGGTTCCTCCCTGACCGCCAAGGCCAAGGCTCACCCTGATACTATCTGCCTGAGGTGCTTTAATCCGGAACCGGGCATAACCTTGTGAGTTCACCTGGGGATATTCTTGTCCCGGTTGATTCAGGGGCGATGGTTTGAAATCTTCCTTAACCCCCTCAGTGCTGGTTTGAGCATAAGAGAATCCGCACACTAGTGCAACTGCCAAAGCAATGGTAATACTTTTTAAGTTCATTACTGTTTTTATTAGAGTTTCTATATCGGTTAATGTTTACAATAAAGAGTAAATTAATACGAGCCCTCTTTTTCGAAGCATAGCCAGTCGACTTCTACATCGCCCTCACCTTTCATTACCACGAACAGGTCTTTTTGCCCTGTATACCTTTTTGACAGCTTCGCATTGACCACTTTCCATGAAGCAGTAACAGGAACTTCCACCTCGGCGATCACCGGCCCGGACAATGAGTTCAGCCGTATCTCAAGAATCCCTGAAGTTTTCGAAGAAGCCAGCACGCTTACCGATCCGGGTGCTTTACTCCCAAAATCTACACGGTTATACTGCAGCCATGCATCTGCAGAATTAAACCTTGTTTTCCATCCTTTAAAACGATCGGCTGTGTCAATAAACGCAATGGAAATGCCCCTGTCACTTATTTTACTATAACGGTCGATCTGTATTTTCTGTAATGCAGGCGTCAGGCCTACGCCTCTCAAAGTGGGTATTACTTTTCTGATAGTTCCGTCTTCATTAAAGAACAGACTATCCAGCCTCACCGACCTGTTCTTGTCGAATTTCGGGGAGTAATCATTATGATGATAAAACAGATACCATTGATTCCGGAATTTAATGATAGAATGATGGTTGGTCCAGCAACCTGTTGGAGATTCGTCCATAATCACGCCTGTCTTTTTAAAGGGTCCTAATGGATTATCGCCTACAGCATATTCAAGGCGTTCTATCTTATTTTCAACATGGGGATAGGTTAAGTAATAGCTCCCCCTACGTTCAAATAAATAAGGACCTTCCTTCAATCCTTTTTCAGGAAGATTCAGAAGGATAAAAGGTTCAGATGCCAGTTCAAGCATGTTATCTTTCAGCTTTGCGCCGAATATATGCCCCTGCGACCAGTACAAATAAGCCTGTCCGTCATTGTCAATAAACACATTCGGGTCTATTCCTTTCACATTTTTTATCGGAGAAGGCTGGGGAACAAAAGGGCCTGTCGGTTTGTCGGCCACAGCCACTCCAATAGCGAACCCCTTTCCCCCGCTTGTATCAGCGGGAGTGGCAGGGAAATAAAAATAGTATTTCCCATTTCTGAAAATGCAGTCGGGAGCCCACATGTTGTAGCTGTCAGGCTTCACCCATGGCACCTTGTTCTGCGTGATGATCACCCCGTGATCTGTCCATTCCCTAAGATTTCCGGAAGAAAACACATGGTAGTCTTCCATACAGAACCAACCGGGGCGGCCCTTACCAGGCACTACCGGAATATCATGAGACGGATAAACATATACACTGTCGCCAAAGACCCTGGCAGATGGATCAGCAGTATACTGCCCTGTGATGAAGGGATTCTGAGCAAAAAGGCTTTTACAAACAAATACCATCACCAATTGCGAAACAAGGAAGAAACTTTTCTTAAGCATAAGAATGTATTGTTAGCCAGAAAGCATTGGCTTTAGAAGGTCAGTCTTTCGGGCAACTTCTTAATAATCGGTTTAAAACTGACGGCAAGATCGCAAACAAACGCGAGTAAGGATGGCATGAATGGTAAATATCATAGCACAAATGTCAATCGGAGAATCGGTCGTCTACCTGGCAGATAGGTTGTACGACACAGCAAACTCAACAAACCAGCTTCGGCTGTCTGCTTTCATAACAGGATCTGGCTTTGTCCCTAACGGCACGGTAATTACAGTCCATGGAGAATGATCTGAAACAGCGAATATTCTATCCTGGGCTTTACCGGAAACTGACCGTATACATGCCACCAGCGATCAGGCCGCCAGTCAAAATCGATAAAAGGGATGATCTGGTTTCCAAAGAACTGCCTGGAATAAGCCAGTCCGAAACCAATGAACAGCGCCTGCCTGATAAAAATGGAGATCACATGAACTCCGAAGCCGGTGGCTTTCTGGATTGCGATTTCCTTAATCTTCTCATAAATAGTCAGAAGAACCAATTAATTTGATAAACCATCCATATCGGGACATGAAGCGGACATACCGTCCTGTCATTTAAGTACAGGCACAATAACCTCAGGTGCTTTCACACTGAACTTATAAAGGCCAGCCTCGGCATCCCATTGTTTTACGATCGGAACGATACGTGTCCTCCTTGGGCTTACCCGTCCACGGTCAAAGTGAACATGGTATACATAATACAATTGCCCGTCTAGTCCTTCAAACAGATCTCCATGACCGGAACCATTTTCACCCAGTAAGGACCGATGAATGATCGGACTATTCCTTTGCTTTACCCAGGGGCCATAAGGCGTATCAGAAACCGCATAACCAACAGAATAGTCTATATTTTCAAAATGGTTGGCTGAATAAAACAGATAGTATTTACCTTGTAGTTTGACAACCGTAGGGCCTTCCATAATTGGTGCCGATTTATAATTTGGAGTAGCCTCCCAGGCTTCAGTCTGGCCAAAACACCTCTTTAAGGTTTCAGGTTTGAGCTTGCCCGTCTTCAGATCAAACTCCGCCACCCACAAGTAATTGCCGTTATTAAAACGAACATGGTATAAATAATACTTGCCGTCGTCGTCTCTGAAAATGAAAGGGTCAATATTCTTGACTGAACCGTCAATTGGAGTGATATTCTTTTGACGGTAAGGCCCCAATACCGACTTTGACTGAGCTAATACTGTTTGTTCATTAGCGGTATATGCCAGGTAATAAGTATCCCTTTCCCTGAGTATCTGTGGCGCCCAGAATCCCCTGGTCCCATAAGCCGCATCACCCTTGTTCAGTATCATGTATACCGAGTCTGTTGCCCCTGCAGGCGGAGCCCACGACTTCAAATCTGTAGACTCAAGAACATTAAACCCCGGTCGTCCATGATTTCCTCCCGTCCCGGTCATGTAATATTTGCCGCCTTCAACGTAGATAGTCGGGTCGGCAAAAAATATTTCTCTATTCTCCTGAGCTGCTAGTTGCAGAGCAGTGAGCAAAATGATGCAACTGATAATAATAGGTTTCATTTCTTTGTTGTAGGTGATTTAATCAACTGGTTTAACTTAATGGCCATCTCCTTCACTTTATCAGGATAATGGTTCGCTAAATTATTCTTTTCTTTAGGATCTTTTTTCAAATTATATAATTGAGGAGTGTTTTGCAGGCCGGAAGCAACGTCCTTATTTGCAAGCCAGTCAGGCGTAGACTTAGTTTGAGGTGCGATGTATTTCCAATCGCCGGAACGCAAAGACATGGTAAATGACTCTTCAATCATAGTTTCCCTGCCTTTCGTAGATTCACCTAATAAAACGGAGAGCATATCAAAACTATCAGGAGCAGTAGATTTTCCGGCAATATCCTGGCCCACTAAGTTGGCGAGAGATGCAAAAAAATCAACCTGGCTAATCAATGCATCACTTTTACCCGGTTTTATTATACCCGGCCAGTAAGCAATTGTTGGTACTCTTGAACCTCCTTCATAAGCACTATATTTACCTCCTTTGAAAATGCCTGCAGGTTGGTGAGTTCCAAGATTTGTAACAGCCTGATCTGTATAACCGTCATCCAGAACAGGACCGTTATCACTGCTGAATATGATGAGTGTATTTTTGTCAATTCTCAATTCTTTCAGCGTTTTTATCACCTCCCCCGCCATCCAATCCATCTGTACAATAACATCTCCCCTTGGCCCCATTTTAGTGGCGCCCGCAAACTTTTGATTTGGCGCTCTGGGTACGTGTATATCTGGCAAAGCAAAATAGAGAAAAAAGGGCCGGCTCATATTTTGACTTATAAACTCTTTAGCCTTTACAGTCAAAACATTCGGAAATTCTTCGTCTTTCCAATAGGCTTTGTGCCCGCCGCTCATGAAACCTATCCGGCTGATGCCATTCACGATTGTACCGCTGTGTTGACTATCAGCTTTCATTTTCATTAACTCTTCATCTTCCAGGCCAATGGGATCGGGACCTATACGTTTATTGTAATTTACAATTATAGGATCAGAGGGATCAAGATTTACAACCTTATGGTTTTCAACAAAAACAGTTGGTACACGGTCTGGCGTGGCAGGAATTAGAAAGCTATAGTCAAAACCAATCTCCAGAGGTCCCGGTTTAATATCTCCGTTCCAATCCGGCGATCCATCCCCGAGGCCCAAATGCCATTTACCAACCACACCAGTTTTATATCCCGCTTTTTTTAACATAGCAGGCAAGGTTTCCTGTGCTGTATTTATAATCAACGGCGCGTCACCAGGTAAAATGGCGGCGTTATTTCTGAAAGCATAACTTCCCGTTAACAGCGAAAATCTCGACGGCGTACAAGTGGAAGCCGAGCAATGGGCATCGGTAAAAAGAAGCCCATTCCTTGCCAGTTTATCAACGTTCGGTGTGATTACCGACTTTGCTCCGTAGCAACTTACATCGCCATATCCAAGATCATCAACATATATAAACACGATATTAGGCTTTTGGCTGATTTTAGCCTTCCTTTGAGTACACGAAATCACTAAGACGAAGACAATCGTAAAATTCAATAGAACAAGCTTTTTAACCATGATATTTTATCTTCAGCATCAATTCTTGTGTTTAACCCAATCCATAAAATCATAGAAACTCAATGGATTTTTTTCAACTTCGCCATTTTCACTGACTCCGTAAGATTTGTTTAAATAGATCGGGTTCAAGAACCACGATTCAGACTTTGGAGTTACGATTTTAGCATACCCCTGTTGAAACAACGGATAAGTGGCCAGTACTACACCATACTCCTTATAATACCGTTGGTAGGTTTTCAAGTAATGCCGGGGATACCAGCTCTGGCTGTCAAACATTTCCCGGAACTGGCTCACTGGAATCTTTCCGGCATTAACCATAGTAAGCCATTCGCTAACAGTAATATTGTCAGGATAATTAAATTTTAAAACAAAAGCCTTTCCGGTACTCCCTGACCCGATTTCATCTTTAAGGTGATTATTATATAACCGGAATAACGAGAACTCAGGTACAATAATGGGTTTAGCTGGCATAATGCTTCTTACGAATTTCAGTGCCTGAGGGATTTCCAGAGTATCGGCAATATGAAGGTGAATAGCCAGGCCCATTATTTCGGGGTTGCTTTGCGTAAACTTTATCAGTTCGAAAACGCCGGGCTTCTCCTGTTGGCTGGTTTCAAATAATGCTGGTAATGATCCGGTATAAATTTGTGGCTTTTTCCACTGCGGATGTTTCCTGTAATATTGAAGCACATGCTGTAGCTGGCTTTTATTGAACTCCACCAAAGGCACCTTATGCTGAGAGTCATATTGAAGGTCGCTCTCAATAGTTTCTAAATTAGGCTCATTCCCTAACTTGAAAATTTGGATATACGGACCAACCCGATCTAGAATCTCATCCATCGTTTTAAAATATTCCGCTTCCCGGTTTGAGCCAGGAGCTGGCAACGCCAGTTTTCTTCTGTTAAAATCCCACCTGAAACCAAATGCGATTTTATATCCCAGTTTACCCGCTTCAACTACTTTTTGAATAGCCGAGTCGGATTTAGCATCCATCCTTCCTTCAACATAATCCAGTATTCTTGGAGTCGTTCTTATCCAGTGAACACCGGTTTTTTTAACATACTCTAAACTTATGTTTTCAGGATTATGATTAAAGTTCAGTCCAATTTCCTGCGCCTTTGTAATAAGAGCCGGCATGGAAAATACAAGCAGGAAAAAAACGCACTTATTTAATGATTTCATCTTTTGCTTTAAAATTTTTGTAAAACTGGCTGGCTCGTTCTGAGTCGGGCATTAACTTGCCGTCTACCCACTTCACGGGAACTAAACCGACTCTGCAGGTAACCGGAAACCTCCTGCCCATGGCTCCTCTGGGGTTGAAAAAAGTGGTCGACCACCATTCCCCTTTAGAATCTTTGAACAGATTATTGTGCCCTCCCTCTAAAATAGCCGGATATCGCGGTCCATATGGTCCATAGATATTATCCGCTTCCGAAACCACCACATCATAACTATGAACATCTTTCGAGTTTCCCTTATTCCCTATGTAAGAATATGTTCCGTTAGGCTGTTTAACTGACCATACCGTTTGCAGAAGTTGATACTTGCCGTTATGCTTATCTAACCAAACGCCTTCGATGTATGGTTCCGGATTATATGGAGTTTCTTTAAACTCTTTGAAAGGTTCAACTATATCGCTTAAATCATCGTTCATTTTCGTAATCAGATGATTATGACCTACCAGATAAACACTCTTATCCTCATCCTCAAAAACGCTTAAATCTATATCCGGAAAAATAGCGCCGTTTTTGTTAGCCGGTATATTTACATAGGGCCCTTCAGGTTTGCCTGAAGTACTTTCTAAAATGAACGAGCCCATACCACCGTTCATACAAGCGGCAATAATCCATTTTTTCCGGCTCTTAATATAGTGCAATTCAGGTGCCCAAAGCGCTCTGTAGACCGAGTCCAGTAAATCTCCATTCACCGATTTAGCTCCTGGTTTTATTGGCTTACCCTTTTTTTGCCACTCTGCGGCATCCTTATCGAAAGACCAAACTAAGCCCAGTGGGCTCCAGTTTTTTAAATCTTTCGACGTCCACATATAGATGCCATCATTATAATCCCAACAATGCGGTTCGTCACGAAACCGGCGTCCATGAGCTGCAGTAGTGCCGGTTAAATAATAGTTACCATCCGGCCCATGCATTACAAACGCATCTCTCATCCATTCATTTAAAACAGGCTTTACAGACGAAGGAACCGTTAGTCGTTTATTCCCGACCGGAGCTTGAGGGCTGCTGTACATTTGATTTTCCTTCACTTGAGCACAAGCGAAGGAAAACATGGATATAATTATCCATAAGAGAGTGTATTTTTTAAAATTGAGTTCTTTAATCATATATATTTATTTGGTAACTTAAGTAAGTTTTAATATCCGTTATTCTGAACAAGAAGCTTATTAGCCGAAACTTCTGTCTGAGGTATAGGAAAAAGCAGCTTGTCAGTGGTAGCAGATGCAGCAGACACCCCTCTGGCAATAGCACTTGAAAGGAATTTACCATGACGGATCAAATCTTCTCTTCTCAGCCCTTCACCATAGAACTCCCACCCTCTTTCTGCTAAAACAGCATCCCTAAATGCTTCTTTAGTTGGAGTTGTCGCTATCGTTAAATCATGCAGCCCAGCCCTCGTTCTTACCTGGTTTATAAGTGTAAAACACTCTGTAGTTGGAACTGCACTTAACTCATTCAATGCTTCTGCTCTGATTAATAATATGTCGGCATATCTCAGCACCGGAACATCATTTCCGCTGTTATTTCCAATTGTTGCATTATCCCAATATTTAAAACAACGGGCATTATCTCCAGCCTGAATATTCACTGTAGCATTTGCATTATTGACATAGCTGGTCAAAATCAATGACTTTCTCAGATCGTTGGCTGCAAACGAATTCACGAAGGCTGTTCTTAAACGGTATTGCGTTGCGAAGTTCGACATAGTGGGCAGATACGTATATTGTGGAAACTGAGGAGAGTTTTTATAAGCGGGAGGCAGGGCTCCAGCCATATACCAGTTACCATAGTCAACCTCGTTTTTGCATTGCTTTACCAGTATCATTTCTTTGTTTTGTTCATTCGCAACCATGAACAAGTCTTTATAAGGCGTGAATAAGGTATAATAGTTAAGATCTATCACTGCTTTACTGGCATCGGCCGCTTTCTGCCATTGCTTGGTATTGAGCATAAATCTGGCTAGCAAGCCTCCAGCTACGCCTTTATTGTATCTGCCGTAGGCCTCTTCCTGTCCGGGAAGCGGTAAATCCGGAATTGCGGTCCTGAACTCATCCTCTATAAAAGCTTTTATTTCTTCATCAGTAGCTTTTGCGAAATCACCCACCTGTAAGGTCGACGTTCTTAGCGGAACAGGACCAAAATAATTATACAGGTTCATATAAGCGTTTGCCCTTAATGCCCTGCCCTCTGCTTTGAACAACTTTTTATTTGCATCCGACGTGACCACGTTGTCGATATTTTCAATCACACCATTTGCATCGCGGATACAACGATATTCGGGAGCCCATACGTCTCCCTGAAAAGTACCCAGGCTTGCATCCCAGGTGAAATTTATCATATGAACCAATTGTCCATTTTCGCCTCCACCCGAATTGAAACCTATGTCGGTACTTACTTCAGCGTTGTTGATAAGAAATCTGCTGTTTTGCTGAGTTTGTTCTTCGGCATAGGCCGAGAACAATAATGCTTTAATGCCATTCTCTGAAGTTAGTACGTTACCTGGTGCAAACTCCGAATTAGGAGTTACGTCCAGCATTTCCTCGCACGAAGCAGAACCTGTAGCTATACCCAATAAAAATATATATTTAACTATCTTTTTCATTTTAATTAATTTAATTGTTAAAACTGGATGTTAAGCCCCCCTGTAATTGTTCTTGTCAATGGATAAGAACTGTAGTCAACCCTCACTATATTGCCCCCATTTGCATTTATTGCTGGATCTGCACCTGAATAGTTAGTAAAGGTGTACAGGTTTTGACCCGTTACAAAAACAGTGGCATTTTTAAAGGCCTTTAATTTTGATACTGGTAATGTGTAAGATAAACGCACTGACTGCAACCTTAAATAAGAAGCATCCTCCACCGTTTTAGTATTCACTATAAACGAGTTCTGTACGCCCCCTGGAACAAACGACGGATATTCATTAGTAGGATTGCTCGGTGTCCATCGGTTCAAATAGAGGTCGGCCAGCTTATTTCGCCTGAAATCAAAAGGATAGTAAGAATCCAGCAAACTATTGTTCAGCATCAAGGCGCCATGTGATCCCTCAAAGGCTACTGCCAAAGCGATTTTTTTGTAAGAGATACTTGTATTGAACCCGTAGTAAAAGTCCGGCAACGAACTTCCGAGTATCGTCCTGTCGGCAGTGTTGATGATATTATTACCGTCCAGATCGCGGTATTTCAAATCTCCCGGACGTACTCCCGCCTGTACCTTACTAAAATCGTCGCCTGTTTGCCAGACGCCATCGACGATGTATCCGAAAATGGAACCAATTGATTCACCCGGTCTTAATATTGAAAGCGGACCGGTACTTGCCGGTCCGGCCTGGATAAAATCCGGTTGCCCACCGAGACTCAAGATTTCGTTCTTGAGTGTAGATAAGTTGGCACCGACATCGAATTTTAAATCTTTTTTATCTACAATAACCCCGTTTATTACAAATTCAAACCCGGAATTACGCATGCTTCCCACGTTTTGCGTCTGAGCTCCAAATCCTGAACTTAGTGGTAACGAAACATTATATAAAAGCTTCTTTGTCTTTCTATTGTAGTACTCAACACTACCATTGAGCCTGGATTTAAACAATCCATAATCCAGGCCCAGATCGGTCTGGCCGGCAGATTCCCACTGCAGATTATAATTAGGACTTCTGGTAGGGCTTATGGAGGTGTAGTATACACCATTAAACACAGCCTTCCTTGCGGGAGAGTATGTTGAAAAATATAAATAGTTACCGTTTGGCTGATTACCGGTAGCACCATAGCTCACCCGCAATTTTAGATTGTCTATTATTTTATTTCCTTTCAGGAATTCCTCCTGACTGATCCTCCAGGCTACCGCCGCTGATGGGAAGTACCCAAATCTGTTGTTTGGGCCGAAGCGGGCAGATCCGTCTGCCCGGAAAGAGGCTGTCAGTAAGTATTTATTATTCCATGAATAGTTTACTCTGCCAAAGTAAGATACCAGAATATTCTCTTGCCGCCCGCTTCCAACACCATTTCTCAAAGGGTCTCCACTACCTATGGCATCGTATGTTAAATCAGGCAAGGTAAATCCCTGGCCGTTGGCCACTAAAGAACTTGAAGTGTAACGTTCATAAGTCGCCCCGGCAACCGTAGAAAAGCTATGCACTCCAAATGCCTTATTGAAATTTAGTGTTCCTTCAAAAAGATAGTAACCTCTCTTCCCATCTCTCACGTCAGCATAACCACCATATGACTGCCCGGTAAGTGTAGACGGATCTATCCAAAACGAGCGCTGAGTATTATTTAAATCAGCCCCGACCTTGATCCTGGCTGATAAAGAAGGAATAAAAAAATACTCTCCATAAATGTTCCCAACCGTACGATAAGTATCGCCAATAGAGTACTGGCCATTAATCACGGCTACAGGATTGTCCAAAGGGTTCATTATTCCGGAACGGGCATAAGTACCATCGGCATTATAAGCGGGCGCTGTTGGATCATAGTTTTGGGCCATATAAAACGCACTTCCATTATCATTTATACCCGTTCCGTTAGCGTTATAATCATCTCTGGAGTAAGTGGTGGTTAGGTTCATCCCAATAGCATACTTACCTGAAACTCCATTTTCCAGATTAATTCTTGCATTATACCTCCTGGTACCGGAATTGAGCATAATACCATCTTGATTAAAGTATCCTGCAGAAATATAAAATTTGGTATTTTCAGATCCACCACTGAAAGACAGGTCATGGGATTGTATTTGAGCATCTTTCAGCAGAAGACTTTGCCAGTCTGTGTTATAGTTGGTCCCTGTAACCCTTGAATAGGTGGCTGGGTTTAGATTATTCTCATCAATTATCCCGTTAATCACTGTTGTATATTCATCCCCGTTCATATATCTCAGGGTATTGCTTGGCGTTTGCTGTCCATAAGAAGCATCATAACTGACCGCTATTTTGCCTGTTTTTCCGCGCTTTGTTGTGATCAACACAACGCCATTCGCTCCTCTCGAGCCATAAATAGCTGTCGATGAAGCATCTTTTAAAATCTCAATAGATTCTATGTCGGCAGGGTTTATATTGCTTAATGGAGAACGATCATTGGGATTCACAGTCGCCCCGCCCGTACTTGCTGCCCCTATGGCCGATGAATTATTGATAGGTAAGCCGTCTATCACATATAGAGGTTCATTATTACCTGTAATTGAGGTAATACCCCTGATCTGCACACTCATTGCCGCTCCGGGCTCTCCGCTTTTTTGATAAATCTGGACCCCCGGCACCCTTCCCTGCAGCCCCTGTTGAAGATTGATATTGGTCCCTTTAGTCAAATCTTCCGCTTTTATCGACGAAACAGAACCGGTTAAGTCAGTCTTTTTAACAACCCCATAGCCAATTACCACCACTTCATCCAGTAATTTGGTATCCTCTTCCAGAAGCACCGAGATATTGGATTTCCCCTGTAAAGACACTTCTTTAGTTAAATGGCCTAAATAACTAAAGATCAATACGGCGTTTGACCTGGTCACACGAATAGTGAATCTCCCATTTGCATCCGAAGCTGCTGCATTTCGGGTTCCCTTTTCCAGGACACTTACGCCTATCAAAGTTTCGCCATCTTTAGCCGATTTCACTACTCCGTTTACCTGGGTTTGCTGTGCAAACACTGTAGAAATGGAGATGAAACACAATAAAGCGAACAGGAATTTCTGCTTCCTGCTCAAGAGTATAGTAAACAACGTGTTCATACTTAAAAATTTAGAATTAATAAATGATTAGATTATTCTTTATTGACATGGGTTCTGACCCTGCACCGCCTTTTGAAATTGGTCCAGGAAGCTATACCCCTTTTGGTTTCTGCCGTCCACCTGCTCAACAGTTCTGTTCATAAAAAGGCCGTTCATAACCCATGGATCGGTAGTTTCGGTAAAATCGGTATTGAAAGGATATGATTGCCGAAGTGCATAAAAACCGGCAAACACCTTTCCATTATTTTTTAGATTTTCATAAGAAGTACATATATAATCCTTAGCACCCTGCAGATAGGGCGAATATTGCCAGAAAGCGTACCATTCTGCGGCAGGCCTTGGATTTTTAAGTGCATAGTCGATGTATTGATAGTTTTTGGTTACACCAGCCGGAGGTGGGTAAATTCTGTCAGATGTGCTTGCATTGGCAGCGGCAATAAAGGCGGCGTCAATATCTGTGGTGGCATAACTCTCATAATATTTTACCAGCGAGAATTCGGTGATCATCATTTTCTGATCATCTCTTATCCTTTCTCCTACGTACTTCAAAGAGTTTAGCATCTCGGTGTTAGTCGTATGGTGGATATGTACATCCACGCCCTTTAAATAAATCGTGCTTTTAGCGAAGTTCAATAAGCTATTTATCGCGGCATTCCCGGTTCTGCCGCTTAAATACATATTGTCAAATGCGCCTAAAAATATGGGCTTATCTATATTATTGGTTTTAAAATAATCGTAAACCCTGGCGGATGCTGCTTTGTAAAAAGTGTTTAGAGGTTCGTTCCAATCGGATTGATTTGCTTCTATAAACGGTTCGTTGCCTACGATTAAAACATCAGTATAAGGCATTACCCGATCTAAAACAGTGGATATATAACTTATATAGCCGTTCCAATCCGAAGAGTTTAATGCAGGGAAACCTCCCTGTAGCCTGAAATCAAACTTTAAATTCAGAACAGTATGATATCCTTTTGATTTCAGGGCAATAAATGCCGCTATCTTAGGATCTGTAGCCGCCGACTGTGCCTTGTAAACAGGTATAAAATCGATAAAAGATCTCACCCATTTTGTCTTTGTGTCTGCCAGATCATTCATATCAGCAGCATCTGCCTGCTCATTCAGATTCACTCCTAATGTAAAGTCATAATTTAAAGAGCTGCCCGGTGTTGCACCTATCACAGGATCCGGTTCCTTAACGGTGATCCTGGCTTCATTCTTTTTACAGGCAGAGAAGCCAAGTGCTAAAACAGCACAAAATAGTACCATACTGTATTTCTTGTCCATTTCTGATTTTTTAGGTGTGGTTTAATAATTAATCATTCTCCAGTCCCATTTCTTTCGCCCATTTTTGCCATTTGGCAATCATTTCAGCGGCTTTCCGGGGTTCTGATTGAATTAAATTTTCAGATTCTGTTTTGTCCTTTTTGAGGTTGTACATTGCCCATTCACCCTTTCTCAAGGCAACTATCTTATAACCTGCGGATATCAGTGCCCGGCCCCCTTCATGTTCAAAAAATAAATCCTTGTATCGCCCGCTGTTTTTTCCTTGCATAACCGGTACCAGGCTATGACCGTCTATAGAGGTGATTTTGTGACCTTTATAAACCGACGGGTAACTGGCGCTGCTAATCGCCAGACAAGTGGGCATGATATCCATTACATGAGCTAAAGAACTATTTACACCTTGTATGATCCCCGGCCCCGTCATAAACATCGGGGTCAGAGCTCCCCCATTGTACGATTCCGCCTTCCAGTATCTGAACGGAGTATTCGATGCGCTGGCCCAGCCGCTTCCGATACCTGTGTAAGAGACCGGACCACCTATTTTATCGTAATCCGGGTAACCATATTGCAAGGCAGTTCCATCACTCAATGCAGATGGCCTGTCGTAGCCGGGGGTTGTAACAATTTCCGGCGAAGCGCCATTATCAGACATAAAAAAGAACACCGTGTTTTGATATTGCCCGTTCTTTTTAAGCTGGCTGATTAATTTCCCAACACCCTGGTCAACTTCATCAATCATTGCGGCATGAGTAGCCATTCTTTTAGAAAAATTCATTTTCTGTGAAGGACTCAGCATCTTCCACTTCAGGGCATCATTCTCAGCTTCCACAAACGGATATTCTTTGTCATTTATGAGTTTCATAGCGACCATTCGATCATACCTCACGCGCCTTAAACTATCCCATCCGCCTAAATAGGTTTTTTCGTATTTTTTTATCGTTTCGGCGGGTGCCTGAACCGGCCAGTGTGGTGCATTATAGGCCAGGTACATAAAGAATGGCTTCCGGCCGTTTTTATATTCGTTCACATATTCGATGGCTTTATCAGTGAAAGCATGTGTGGTGTAATAATTGGCCGGAATATTTTTCACTGCCCTCGTTCCTTCAACCAGGGAGAACGGGTTGAAATAATTGACCACACCCCAGATGATGCCATAATATTTTTCGAAGCCCCTGTTAGCAGGGTATGTGTCTGGAGCCGCGTAGGTAGTATCAGGGTTATATTCCCTGCTTAACCATCTCAGGTGAAGTTTCTTGTCGGCTATAGGCCCGGCCTTAGATAAATGCCATTTACCAACCATAGCAGTAGCATATCCATTTTGCTGTAACGCTTCAGCTATTGTTACGCCGTTTTTAGTTAAGCTTTCTCCATTTCTGGTAAGCCCAACCTTATGCTGATACTGGCCGGTTAACAAAGAGGCTCTTGTAGGACAGCAACGGGCGTCGTTGTAGAAATTGGTCATCATCATACCAGATGAAGCCAGGGCATCAATATTAGGGGTCTTTATCTCGCCTCCATAACATCCTAAATCAGAGAATCCCATATCATCTACCATTATAATGATGATATTCGGACGTGTCTGTTTAATTTTAGAGGTATTGTTTCTTGATAAGCTTTGGGCGTAAGCACTGCCCGTCACTAACATATTGCATAAAGCTATAACTTTCAAATACCCGAATTGCATAACTGTTCAGTTTGATTAATTGGCAGAACAATCTTAGGCAGAAAAGCATCCTGAGGATTAGGACACATGTTACAATCTTAAGGACTATTGTTTAGAACCCCTTTTGCTGATAATTTGACTTAGCGTTTCTAAATATTATTTTCGACATTGTGAGGCCATTACAAACCCATAATAATGAAGCCGTCGGCAATTATCCTTTTGTTCTTTCTTATAACACCTTTTTCATTTTCGCAGGATGTAAGGTTCAGAAAAATAACTTCGAATCAGGGCTTGTCACATAATACCGTATATAGCATTGTGCAGGACGATAAAGGCTTCATATGGCTCGGTACCAGGGAGGGTTTAAACAAGTACGATAGCTATAAGATTAAAAATTACTATGTAAAGGGATCAAAACTAGGCGGGTCGGCAAACAAGATAAACTCGCTCTTGAACATCCGGAATGACATTTATGTGGGCACTGATAATGGATTGTATCTTTACGACTCCCGGAAGGATGATCTATATGCATATCCCGGGTTTGAAAAATTCGCCATCCTTTTTTTGAACCTTCACAAAAACAATATCTATGTTGGTACTTCAAATGGACTGTATATTATAAAGAGCGGAAAATCCAGGCTTATTACCAAAAGGGATGCCGCTAAATCTATATGTAATCTTGCGGGAGGAAGATTGTTGTTGAACATTGGCAACCAGCTGCAAATTATTGATGAAGAAGGTAAAATACAGAGGCAGTTTTCCAGCTCCGCGTTTTCATATCTCACAGAACCCGATTTTAGTATTTTCTCTATTTACAAAGATCGCGAAAATAGAATCTGGATATGCAGCAATAAGGGCTTGTTCAGTTACAATCAGGACGACGATCGATTTTCCAGAATCCAGTTCTGTACATCAGAAAATAACGAGATAAATACGGTAAGGTCGGTAACAAGGAACAAGGAGAACAAGCTGTTTATCGGCACCGAAAATGGCTTGTATGTTTATAACCTCGGCACCGGCGTGTCCGAAAATTATCAGCAGTCTTTTAATTACGACGCTAAAAAACTGAATGACAAAGCCATATACTCCACCTATACTGCGAATGACGGCTCTATCTGGCTGGGAACTTATTTTGGTGGTGCAAATTTTATACCGCCGGCTAATTTCGGATTCAAAAGCTTTCTACCCAATGACAGAGGCGATGGCTTAAGCGGAAAAGCAATAAGCCAGATGATGGAAGACAAAGAACGTCGTCTCTGGATTGGAACCGAGGACGGGGGGATATCTGTTTATGATCCCAAAACAAATTCATTTTCTTATATCAATAAAGACAGTCGCCCATATTACTTAAACATCAATAACGTGCATGCCATACACGACGATGGCTACGGAAATGTTTGGGTGGGTACTTTTTTAGGAGGGGTGCACAGGTTCAATACGAAAACGAAGAAAACTACCATTTATATAAATCAGCCTGATAATCCCAATTCACTTTCAAACAACCAGGTTTATGGTATTTATCGCGACTCCAGAGGAATGCTATGGGTAGCAACACAGAGCGGATTAAATACTTTTGATTACCAGAGAAATTCGTTCAGACTATTTAAAGCAGCGATACTGGGCAAAATGTTCATTTATGATCTAACAGAAGACAAAAATGGCGACATGTGGTTTTGCACCAGACAGAATGGTGTTTACAGATATCTGATTAAAGACGATACTCTGATCCACTATACAACGCCAAAGCTATCAAGCAACCAGGTTATAAGCGTCTATAAGGACACAGAGCATCGCTTATGGTTTGGAACTCTCGATGGAGGCGTTTCGATGTATGATACCGACACCGACAGATTTACCCGCTTCACCATCAAAGACGGCCTGCCAAACAATAATGTATATGGAGCTTTGGAAGATCAGAACAAAGATATGTGGTTTAGTACTAACCGCGGGCTTTCCAAATATGACGTCAGAAGCCATAAATTCACTAATTATGATAACAGGCTTGGCCTGCCATCTAATCAGTTCAACTTTAAATCCTTTTTAAAGTCAAGCGACAAGACCTTATATTTTGGAAGCATTAATGGACTCAGCTATTTCTCTCCACAGCAAATTGCTTCAAAGAACCTCTATCTACCCTTAAGATTTACCGACTTTTTACTATTTAATAATAGTGTAAAAGTTGGAGGCAACTCGGTCTTAAAACAACAGATAGATGATACCGAATCAATAAATTTATCTTATTCGCAAAATGTGTTTACGATAGATTATGCGGCTCTAAATTATGCAAATCCCGGTAGTGACAGGTTTGCTTACTATTTAGAAGGCTTCGAAAAGGGTTGGAATTATGCAGGATACAAAAACGCGGTTACATACACAAACCTCTCACCTGGTACCTATACCTTCCATATAAAAGCTGTAGATGCAGATGGGACAAGACTTAGCGATGAGAGAACCTTAATTATTAATGTTTCTCCCCCCTTTTATCTTACCAGGCTTGCCTATCTGTTTTATTTCATTTTATTATGCCTGTTAATTTGGGTATATTCTTATTTCATCAAATTCCTGCACCAGAAAAAACTTGAAATTCAACTTGAAAGAATTGAAAAGGAGAAGATCAAGGAACTTACCCAGCACAGGCTAAACTTCTTCACTTTTATTTCCCATGAGTTCAAAACCCCCTTAACCTTGATCCTGGCATCGATAGACCAGTTTTTAGAGAGAAAAGAAGAAAGATTAAAAAAGAACGCCGAATTGTCAATAATCAAAAATAATGCTTCGCGCTTATTTAAGTTAATTCAGCAATTGATGGAATTCACAAAGATGGAAAACGATCATTATTCGTCACGTATCTCAAGAAACGATATTCTAGAATTGATCAGGTGTACTCTCTTTTCGTTCAAAACGCTGACAGATGAAAAGGGAATCTCATTAATTTTTAACACTAATCAGGATCAGTTTAACTGCTATTTCGATTCTGATAAAGTAGAAAAAGTGCTCATGAATATCATTTCAAACGCCGTTAAAAACACTTTCGAAGGAGAAATAAGCATAGATGTGAATATCCGGACAGATAACTCCGAAAACACAGCAAAGGTAATTATTGAAATTAAGGATACAGGTATTGGCATGTCTTCAGAAGACCTTAAGAACGCTTTTATTCCATTTTACAGAGCCCGTCAGTCAAAAGGAAAAGGAATTGAAGGAAGCGGTATCGGCTTATCATTAGTTAATAGCCTGATCAATTACCTTAAAGGAGAAGTTAGCATTGAGAGCAGGCTAAACAAGGGAACCTTAGTCAAAGTTTCTATTCCTGTTCTTACTTTGCTGACATCAGAAAATAGTGAAGTAAGCAGCAAGATTAGTGAAGTTGAAACACCAGCCAACGGACCGGACAAGGGTATTCATAATGCAGAGCAAGACAAAGTAGGTTTAAGTAAATACAAGATTCTTATTGTAGAGGATAATAAAGAACTATTAAATTTTCTGTCAAAACATTTTTCAAAAAGCCACGAAGTCATCACCGCATTAAATGGTGCTTCTGCTTTTAACAAAATTGTTAAAAATGCACCTGATGTGATTATTAGTGATATAAAGATGCCCAAAATGGATGGTATAGAGCTATGCAATAAAGTTAAAAGCGACGCCCGTTTCAATTTCATCCCATTTATTTTACTATCAAGCGATGCAACCGAAACTTCCAGAGTAGCCGGACTCCATAGGGGGGCAGACGCCTATCTTAACAAACCATTTAATCTGAAAGAATTTGATTTATTGGTAACCAATATGATTAAATCGAGGGTTCAGCTTAGGGAACATGTAATCGGCATCGGCAAATTCACACTAAACCACCTCCCCCGTAACAACAAAGATCAGGAATTTCTTTCGAAATTAAGCGACGTCCTTGAAAAGCGATTTTCAGATCCGAAGCTTACTGTCGATGATATTGCAAACGACCTAAGCGTAAGCAGGACTTCGTTACATTTAAGCCTGAAAAAGCTCATGGATAAAAGCGCCACCGAATTGCTCAACGAATACAGACTAAAAAAAGCGGTGCTGATGCTGGAGAACGACTTACCTATTGGCGAAATAGCATACTACTGCGGGTATAGTGATCCGAATTATTTTAGCCGTATTTTCAGAAAACATTATCAGTGCTCACCTTTGCAGTATAAGGAAAAGGTAACAGGTAACTTATAAAAAGCTACTCATTCCCGCTACTTTTCACATGACCTAAGGTTCCGAAATAAGGTATGGACCTTCTTTATTCCACCCAATTTTCACGTTAGATAAAAACCACGTTTTCCCTTTATCATTATTACCCTGGTAAAAAAGATAGGTTTCACCGTTCTCATCTTCAAAAATCCCGGGATGCCCTGACTCGCTCGAATTCCACGTCCCCGGCAAGCCATTACGTAAAAACGGTTTGTCAGAAAGCCGGCGCCAATGAATACCGTCGTCACTCTCTGCTACACCGATCTGTTGCGGCATGTTGTTATAGCTGCCTGCATAAAACATATAGAGCTTGTTATTCCTTTTTATAATACTTGCACCCTCAATGCACCGGCCTTCCCAATCTAACGCAGGAGACAAAATAGATTCATCACTCGCTTGCTTCCAATCCGACCGTTTAAAATCGGTATTTGCCGACGCCGTTGCCACTCCTTGTTTCTGGATCTCTCCAGCCTTATCGCGGGTGGCAAAGTACAAGAAATAACGCCTCCTGTAAAAGTATACTTCGGCATCGATCGCCCGACCATTGGTCCAGTTACCATTCGGAGAAAAAATAGGATTCGTTGTATCACGCGTGAAATTAACACCGTCTGCCGACCATGCATGGCAAAGTGCATCTTTAGGTCCATTGCCATATGTTTGATAAAAAAGATGCACCTTCCCTTCCTTTACAATAGCCCCGGGGGCACAAAGACCGCGCTGTTCATAGCTAGCATGGGGCTTTATTTCGCCGATCTTACTCCAATGATACAGATCCTTGCTTTGTGCTATACCGATGTTCCATCCCAGCATACCATCGTTATTGTTTTGAAACATCTGCTTCGAATAATACATCAGATACTTGCCCCTGAACCTTACAACAACCGGGTCCTTAGCGATCATTATACCAGCCGACGATGTATCTGTATAGTACATCTTTGGCGTATCTTGCGCGTATATGCCTGATAGTAAAAAACTAAAAAGCAAAGTATATATTAATTTTCTCATTATTGTTTTCGATAAATATATTACATCACAATCAATTTTCTGCAATTAAACAACACTAAAGGCAACAATGCCGCCACACCGGCCTCCAGGCACGCGGCAATTCAATTAATTCTTAATATTTCCTTAACGCTTTGATTACGTTCCCGTATAGTTGAGCCGTTAACTTTACCGCCGGTATTTAGCAACAAAAGATGCTCCACTATAGTAAAATAGCAGATACGGAACTGGCGGCACAGCTTTGCAACCATAACCATGCTGCGTTTACTGAAATATATAAAAGGCACTGGAAGTCGATGTACATCTATGCCCGCTCCATCCTGAAGGATTCGGACGACGCCTCAGACGTCGTACATGACATCTTTACCACCTTGTGGAACCGCGGTCCATATCTTCAGATCGATACCGGGTTAAAAGCTTATTTACTCACAGCAACACGCCACCGGGCCCTGAGGATTATCCATAACTCATCACGTGCTGATGCATACGCGGCCGAACTTGCACAAAGTTTCAGCGAAGAAGCCGGCAGCACCGACGATAACTGCAACTTCCGCGAACTTTGCACCATCCTCGACGATGCCGTAGAAAACCTGCCCTCAACCATGCAGGCCGTCTACCGCAAAAGTAAACACGAGGAATTATCTCACCGCTCCATAGCCGAAGAACTCGGCATTACCGAACACAGTTCCCGAACTCTGCTAAACCGGGCATTAAACTCGCTCCGGACTAAACTCACCACTCTACTCTCTCTCGCAGCGGTTTTCTGGTATTTTTAAAAAATTTCGTTTTTCCTGTTGACATCCGGCTACCACGCGTCTCTTACTATTAACGGCCTGTAAAGCCGGTTTATGGATCATGACGAAAAAAGAAGCCCGCGAACTACTTGATAAGTATCTGGACGGCACGGCTACGCCCGGCGAACGAGCCCTGTTTGAACAGCTATCCAACCGGGTAACCCGAAAACGCCTGGAGCACAGTAACGCAGAGTCGTATAAAGATATTGGGGAAGATATTTTCATGGGGCTACCCGAGCCCCGTCCTTTTTTCAAAAGAAACCGTTTTCTCGCCGTCGCTGCATCTTTCATCCTGTTTATTTCGGCTGCGGCTATCATTTATTATAGCGGGTACCATAATGTCAACGATCAACCGGAAACTACACAAACTGCCGATATAGAACCCGGCCGCAATCAGGCAACACTCACACTGGCGAACGGAAAAAAAATTATGCTCACAGACGCTGGCAACGGCGAACTCGCACGCCAGAGCGGGATCAGTATCCGGAAGAACCGTAATGGAGAACTGGTTTACACTGTAGTTATGCAAAAAACCCACAACCCGGTAGAATATAATACAACCGAAACACCCAAAGGAGGACAATTCCGTGTAGATCTCGCCGACGGGACTAAAGTATGGCTCAATTCATCCTCTTCTCTAAGATATCCAACCCGTTTTACAGGAAAAGACCGGCAGGTGGTCCTTACCGGGGAGGCTTATTTCGAAGTCGCTCATCAGGCGTCGAAGCCCTTTAAAGTACTGGCGGGCAAGCAACTCGTTACCGTTCTTGGTACGCATTTTAACATCTGTGCTTACCATGACGAGCCCTCCATGAGAACCACCCTGCTTGAAGGAAAGGTAAAGGTGAATAATGTCAACGGACTCGATTCAAAAATATTAAAGCCCGGGGAGCAAGCCGCACTGGTTCGCAATCAAATAGAAGTGACCGAAGGCGATCCCGAACAGGCAGTAGCATGGAAAAACGGCTACTTCCGCTTTAAGGGAGAGAATATCGAAAGCATCATGCGCAAGCTGAGCCGCTGGTACAATATTGATGTAAAATATGGCACAGCGGTTTCAAATGAGGGATACTATGGAACCGTGTCGCGCTCAAAAAATATCAGACAGGTACTGGCTGTGTTATCAGAAACAGGATTAGTTCATTTTAAAATTGAAGGAAGGAGCGTAACCGTGATGGAATAGACACCATGATCACCATTTTTGGTATCCATATAAAAGGCCATACCGGCGCCAACCGGGATGACCTTCAGCCTGGATTACCTGATAATTAAAAAATTACCGGAGCGCGAACTGCCTGCAGCAAGTCGAAATGTAGAAGGCAGCCGCATTATACCAAGCAATCACAAATGTACACTATTTACCCTAATAAGTTCGTGCGGCAGAAGCGCGCGTTATACAAAACACTTTTGATTATGAAGCTGACTATCCTTCTCATGATCTCCGCCATCATCCAGGTCAGCGCGGGCGCAAAAGCTCAGAAAGTCACGTTATCAGAGAATTACACACGTCTTGATAAAGTATTCGATAAGATACGTGAACAGACCGGATACGACTTCCTGTTCAGCAATGCAATTCTGAAAGCAGCCAAACCCGTCACCATCCAGGTGAAGGATGCAGAACTGGAGAAAGTGCTCAGCAGCATCCTCGAAACTCAGTCTCTGAAATATACCATTAAGGAAAAAACCGTCATTGTATCCAGGGAAGAAACTTTGCCCGGCTACGGGGAATACCCTGCTTTCAGGCAGGCCCTCCTCCCCGGCCGCATCGCGGGAAAAGTGACCGATGAACGCGGCGAGCCCCTGCCCGGGGCAAATATCCGAATCCTGGAAACCAGCCAGACCACGCGCTCGGCTGTCGATGGTAGCTATAATTTCAGCATAGAGCCCGGCACGTATACCATCGAGGTCACCTACGTATCCTTTCAAACAAAACGCATTACCCAGGTTGTGGTAAGATCTGCCGAGCCAACCAGTCTCAATATTGTGTTAAACGCCATTACCAGCAAGCTTAGCCAGGTAACAGTAACAGCCAGTTACCGGCAGGAAAACACGGTAGCACTATACGCTAAACAAAAAAACGCAGCGGGCCTTACCAACGGCATCAGCCGCGAGCAAATGGCCGCTCTGCCCGACAAAAATATAGGAGAAACACTGAAACGCATCTCTGGGATCAGCACCAACGACAACCGCCGGGTGGTGGTGCGCGGTATTGCCGAACGCTACAATCTTGCCATGATGGACGGGGCCACGCTGCCAAGCACCGATGTACAGGTGCGCGACTTCGAATTCGACATTGTTCCCAGCAATCTCATCGATAACGTGGTGGTCAACAAAACCTCTACGCCCGATATGAGTTTCGGGTTTGGCGGCGGACTGGTACAGATCAATACCATGGCGGTACCCGAAAACAATTTCACCACTTTCAGTTTCGGCAGCAAATACGTCAAAGGCAGTACCGGTAAAGATTTCCTGGGCTATGGCCGCGGGAAATATGATTACCTCGGTTTTGACGACGGCAGCCGCGACCATTTTCCCAAAAACCTCAATACCTTCGCCAACGGCCAGTATGATCCCTCCAAACCTTATGCTACGCCACCGGCGGGTGTTACTGCCATCACTCCCGCTATGATCGCAGAGCAAAACAAACGGATCGGCGGACTGGAACGTATCGGGGAACGGCTATACACCGCAGCGCCCGGACAAAATTACCAGTTTAGCCTGGGCCGCAGCTACCAGGCTGGCAGCCACCGCCTGGGTTTTGCAGGCTCGTTAAGCTACCGCAATGAACAGGCGACGGATGATATAGCTCAATTCGGACGTGGGGAATGGGAAAAACTAGGTAATGTTACCTATAACACCGGGACAGGTGAAGAATTGATGCCGACCGCCGCCAGGCAATATAACTTCAATACCACCTGGGGGGCACTGCTAAACATGGGCTGGAACTCGAAAAACCATAAGCTCACCTCGCGCAACTTCTATTCAAGGGTATTCAGCAACCAGTTTTCACGCATACATGGATATACTGCCGATCCTCGCGAATATGCCGAGATCCGGGAATATGACCGGCCCAAGTTCATTGACCTGCTGCAGAACCGTATAAACGGCGAACACAGTTTCGGCGCTTTCCGGTTTGACTGGAATGTAGCCCGCAATAAGTTAACAAATACAGAGCAGGATGCCGTGGAAGCCTGGCTAAAGCCCGCAGCAGAAGGTAGTACGCAGTATGTGATTACCCCCAGCTCACCTACCAACCCGGGGGGCGGAACATTCAACCGCTCGCAATACAAATATATTGAAACCAACAAAATTGCAGAAGGAGCACTTAGTTACCAGTTCGAGCTGTTACAGCAAAAACAAACCGTCAAATCAGGCTACCAGTACCTGCAGCGCGAAGGAATTTATGACTGGACTATATTGCCCATCAGCACATTAGGCGGCGTTTATGCCGGTGTACCCGTACAGGAATGGAGTCAGTTCCTGGATTTTAAATACCCGCTGACCGACCTCTTCTATTATCCGGCCGGTTTTTCAGAAAACGGCTACAAGGGGAAGAATATCAACCAGGCCGTTTACGGCATGCTCGACAACCGCTTCAGCAGCTGGCTGCGCCTGGTGTGGGGCCTGCGTGCAGAATACTATAAATACGAAAGGATCAGGAATGGTGCCAACGACCGGATCACCAACGATCTGATCGAGAGAAGCGAAAAAGAAGTATTTGTAGACCCCGAAACCGGCAAAATCGTAAGTGCATTTGCCGACGCAGAAAATGAAGAGAAAACATGGCGCTACCTCCCCTCTGCCAGCTTAACAGCTACCCCCTTGAAAGACCTGAATATCCGGGCCGCCTACGCGCAATCAGTGGTAAGGCCCGCGCTGATCGAAAATTCGCGAATGATGCGTTTTGACCCGGTTGTGGGGGGATATCGCCGCAATGAAGGGGTGTTGTCAACGCGAATAGACCATTACGACCTTCGCCTGGAATGGTATCCCAGCGCCGGAGAAGTAATCTCGGCCGGTTACTTCCACAAATACTTCGATAAACCCGCTGAAATTTACCGTACACAGACAGACCCTACCGGACGTGTATACCTGCTCACCCAAAACTCCGAATGGGCAAAGGTTGACGGCTGGGAGTTCGATGTGCGTAAAAGCCTTGGCTTCATCAACCCGGACTGGGGCTTTATGGATGATATTTTTGTAAGCGGGAATCTTACCCTGCAGACTTCCGAAGTGCAGGCCAGCACCTTCACCAGTAAAGGCATGAATTCCGATAAATATGGCAAGACCTATTCTTACCGTACTAAAGTACAGCAGAAAGAAAAAAGACCTTTATACGGGCAGGTACCTAAAGTATACAACATAGGGCTTCAATACAATGGCAGCCGCCTTGGAGGGAATGTGGCGTTTAATCACATGGGCTATAAAACCTTCGTTACCGGGCTATCTCCTGAGATCGTTGAGTACGAACGCCCGCGCAACCAGCTTGACGCGCAGCTGAGCTACCGCTTCCTGAAAAACAAAAAACTGCAGACGAGGCTCAATATAAGCAACATTTTGAACGACCCTTACCGCTTCTACGTCAACAGCATCGACACCTACGAGCTCCAGGATCAGTGGAAAGGTATGGGCATCAACCAGATCAACGAGGCCGGCGCATTCGACTGGGGAGATATTTACAAATGGAAAGAAGGCTTTTCACGCGACTACGAAGAAGGTCATTATGAAACGTCGGCAGATGGAAAGACCCGCACCCGTGTGGGAGACAAGGACACCTTCATCCGCCGCACCGGCACATCGTTCAGCTTATCCCTGAGCTATAATTTTTAAACTCTTTTGCATACAAACATGAAAACAGTAACACAATATCTTACATTGATAATCAGCATGCTCGCACTGTCTTCCTGCAAAAAGGACGGCGAAATCCAGGATACCCGCAACGTGCTGGCCGTTTCCTTCAGCATCCTCAACGTCGGCTCCACTCCCCTCGAAGCAATGGTCGATACCTTCCGCATAGAAATCCCCACCGGACGTTTCGATCTTACCAGGGCTTTCCCGCTTCCGGCCGCACAACGGAATATGAAACTCAGCATCACAGAAAAAGCAACAGGAAAACCGGTGATGGAAAAAGAACTAAAAAAGGAAGACGGCCGTGCCGATATCAGTTTCTTTTATATGAACGGAGAGATTGGAAACGTACCCCAGGTGCCACCCGTTGAAGATGGCAAGATCAAGATCATTTATATGTTCAGGCCAGTGAAAACCAACTATGCCGAACCGGTAGACATCGTATTGGGTAAATACTACCTCACACCGAAAGTATTTGAAGAGATCACCCGCATTAAAAACGTGAAAGCGAATGAGTTCACCGATCCTGTAACGATCTCTACTTTTACAACTTCCGGGCAGCAGTATAACGGTCAGCCCTCGGCTGTATCATTCCAGGTCTATATTTACAAAGCAGGCACGAATGAGTTTTATACCCAGGGAACAGGCTACAGCTGGAACCCCACAGGCTCCACTGCACCGAAGCCTTCATCTGCCACAGCTTCGTCTAAATTATACATATTCAGCGAGTCTCCGGGCAACTATATGGCGTTCACTAAAAACTTTGAGATATAAAGATCATGAAGGTACTTAATAAATATATCCGGACCGCAGTGCTGGCTGTGGCGCTGATCAGCGTCCTCTCCGCTTGTAATAAAGAAGATCAGAATGTGGAAAGAGCTATGCAAATAATCGTGAGCGGGTACAACGGCGGAGATAACCCTCTGATGATAGCAATTGATACCACCCGGTATAACAGGCCGAACGACATTCTGAAGCCCGCATCGCTGGCAGGTTTGAATACCGTTTACTCCTATAGCACACAAAAGGAAAGGCTGTTAACCATAACCGACACCGTTACAAAAAAGATACTCTACAGCAAAGCGCTGCCGGCAGGCGGCTCAAAGGCGAACTTCAACTTTATTTACCTGGACGGACGCGAGCTGGAGGTTGACGAGCCGGTGGCCGATCCTGCCACCAACAAGCTGTCTTTCTATATCCAGTATACCGCAGACGATTCGCCCTTTGATATCTTTCTGTATAACAAGGATAACGAAAGCGGCAAAGAGCACCGTCAATACCTGGCCAGAAATGTCAGACCGCGTACCTGGATCAGTTTGGATTACCTGCCCGACGAATACTTCAGCGATATGAACGCTGTCAGGGCCGGCAGTATCTGCTTTACAAAAGCCGGAACCACAGATGAGTGGGCATTTAACCAGGATGAAAACATGAGCAAGATGAGTGCTTTCGGCTTAAATCTGCCCAAAGCCGGCGAAAAAGGCCTGGTACTGCCCTACTTTGTCGTTCAGGACGCTACGAAGCTGGTATATACACGCCTGTTCTTCTACCCCGACAGGTCTTAATCAAAAAAGCATAAGAAAGGCGCCTTTTCGGGTGCCTTTCTTCATCTCTTCAGGCATCTGCCACCGGGATTTTCAACGTCACCACAGTACCCGAACCGCCTGCATCCTTTGCTGCCTGCACGCTGGCTTTCCGTCCCAGCAGCTGTATCCGCTCGCGGCTGATAATGCCCGACAGCGATCGGTGCGAACGCCTGCTATCCTCCATTTGTATTTTACCGCTGTCAGTTATGCTGACAATCAGGATCTCTTCTTCTATTTGTAAACGGATATCAATATTTCCTTCGCCTGTATGGAGATCAATACCATGCAAAATAGCGTTCTCCACATAAGGTTGGATCAGCATCGGCGGCAGCATGATGGCACTCAGATCCTGTTCCTGAGGAGGCATAATACGATAGGTAAAGGCGTCTTCGCTACGCATCTGTTGCAGGCTCAGGTAATTTTCCAGGGTATCGATCTCTTCACTCAGCGGAACCAGATCTTCCCGGCTCAATTCCAGGCTGCTCCGCAGCAGGCGACTAAAACGGCTCAGATATTTGATGGCGTCTTCCTTCTTATCCAACCGTACAAAACTCTGTACAGCGGAGAGTGTATTGAAGATAAAATGAGGCTCCATCTGAGTTCGCAATAATTTCTGCTGCAGCAGCAATTTCTCCTTCTCTTCCCGGAGGCGCCGCTGGCGAAAACTATAGAACAGGAAGAGCAATGTCATCCCCAGCGATACAACACCTAATACCGAAACAACAAGCCATAAACGGTTCTGCTGCAACTGCAGCTTATTGATCTGAATATTTTCGTTCAACGCATGAATAGACCTGTCTTTTGCCTGTAACTGATACAGGGCATTCATCTCCGCAATTGTCTGCGCATTTTGCGTTTGATAAATATCCTCCTGCAGATGGGCGACCTGTTTCAACGCGCTGATCGCCGCATTATGCTTGCCCTGTAATTGATACAACGCTGCCAGGGTCTTCTGGTAGATCACATCATTATCAGCAAAAATGACACCGGGGTGCTTCTTTCTAAGCCTGTCCGCTTCGCCGATATATTTTATTGCGGATGCAGGCCTGCGAAGCTCAGTATAATCCCAGGCAACATTACAATAATCTACAAACAGGTTATTGACAAATATGGAGGTTTTCTTAGAATGGTAAAGTTCGACATCTGCCTGCATCTTTAACAACTGATAGTGCAGCAATGAATCTTTCCTCCCTGCCGATTCAAAATACAATATTTTAGATTCATAGAGGTAGCTTGCGTTGTAATCACCGGGATTCCTAACGTGAAGCGCTTCTAACCTCCGTAGATAAGGCAGAAGGCTGCCAGGAGACTTATGCCGTTTATTCAGCGTTTGTATCAGCTGCACTAATACCCGTTGTTTCACAACATGTCCTTCGACAACGGAATCAGAAAGAGGCAAAGCGGCGCGGTTCATTTTCTCGGCAAGGTCATATTGAAAGGCATCCAGGTTACTCTGTGCTGCAGACAGTAAGATAGCTGACCTTGCTTCGGCAGACAGTCCTACAGTAGAATCAGACAATACAATAGCTGCAGCCTTATTATAATAATAAGCCGCCTCCTTTTCTTTTGCCTCCATACTGCGAATATTGCCCATGCCATTGTACACAAGCGCCTTCATTTTCAGATTGCCTGCAGTGGGTTCTATCAGCTCAAGTGCCTGTCCTACAAAAAAGCCGGCAGAATCCAGCCCTTGCATGCCATATATACGTGCTAAATGATATTTTACCTTTGTGGCAAGTACCGTATCTTTTTTTACGTATGGGTTTTTGTCGAGCCGTATTCCCTCTCTCAGCAGCGAATCGTAATTTGACGGGCGGGCCTTTACATTTTCCAGCGCCTCTATCCGCCTGGAAAGAGTATCCGATGTTCCGCCGGAGGCGCTGCGTTCCTGGTTGCACGCAAAAAACGCCACAAGGGCGGCTAAAAAAAGAATGGTTCGGAACAACGGCTTCATTTTTCTGATAAAAGTAGGGCTAATATGCTGCTTTTCCGCCGGATAGAAATAGGGATCTCTTCACTATTTTTCAATACAATGTATTCGGAACGGCTCACGCCTGTAACATACTGCCTGTTCACTAAATAAGACTGGTGAGTGCGCAGGAAATAGGGCGCAGGCAATAAATCTTCATAATATTTCAGGGGTTTGGAAATAAGCTCTTTTGTACCGTTATTGAGGAAGAAAAATGTATACGGGCCATCGCCTTTACAATATATGATATCCTGTACCCGAACGATCCGCATATTATTGAGAGAGTTCAGCACAATATTTTCCGGCAGTTCTTCCGCCTCTATCGATTCCTGTGTCAGCGATAACTGCTGCATCCATTGCGGATTGTTCTCACGCCGGCGACGGAAACGTTCCAGAGCTTCTTTCAGTTCTGTCTGGTCGATCGGTTTCAGCAGATAGTCGAGCGCGCCATACTTGATTGCTTTGATAGCAAAATGGTTGTATGCCGTTATAAATATGATGTTTTGCGGAATGGGATTGAGCTCTTTAAGCAAATCAAAGGCCGTCCCGTCACGAAGCTGTATATCCAGCAGGATAACGTCAGGGCGCTTTTCCTCTATTAACTTTTGCGCTGAACGGACATTGTCTGCCCATCCCGAAAGAACTGTATCCGTCTCCTGTTGTATGAGATAACTGATTTCTTTCCGCACTGCGGGTTCGTCTTCAATAATGGCGATGGTGATCATTCATTCAATGCTTTAGCTACGCAAAAAAAGTACATTCTCTGATTCCTGCACATATCCATTACAATTCGTTTATGCTTTTTACAAAGCGACTCAGGCGGTGTATCATCTGATAGTCGCACCTGTCTGTTTTTATAGTCACAATTTATCTTATTATGCAATAAACGTATCTCTTCCTCTGTAAACGCCGGTACGAATTGTAAATGACGAATTGGCGAATCATAAATGCTTTACCTGCTTACCCACCGCAGGGTCTTTTTTTGTATTTCAATTAACGCATGCGGCAAGCGTATGTAATGGTTTAACAAAAAAATTAAAAGTAAATGAAAAAGTTATTCATGAGTGTAGTAGCAGTGGCGGTTATGTCATCTGCTGCCTTTGCAAATCCAGCAGTAAAAGTGAGCGAAAACAAAGCTGCTGAAACAACAACAGTAAGAAATGTTGCTGCCGGTCAGTACAATCTGAGAGTTGCCGAAGAGGTTGAGAAAGACGCACAAAGTAAAAAGGTGACACGCTGCAAATTGACAATCAACCTCGTAAACACCTCAGGCCAGGTTGTTGATACACACGTTTTATACTGGAACTGTTACGGAGCAAACGACATGTTCTACGAAACCTGCAGTGATTTCTTCAGAGCGACTATCAAAAGATATCAGGATTATTACGGAAACCCGAACCACTAATTCAAAAAATGAAGCTCATCAAAGTGAACCATCCGGTTCACTTTGAAACCTGTGAATATCATGACAAAACACCTTTTATCTTGTTTACTACTCTGCTGTGCCTGGAGTGTGCAGGCACAGAAATTACATGCAGTGTATGAATACATTCCTTCATCTGCCGCAACATTCCGGGAACATGTCTATTTCGAAAAAGGAACCAGGATTGCTGTTCGCGATTCTGTTCCTGTGGCGTCCAATGCTGGAAAAGGAAACGAAGCGAATGACGAAATATCTTCGAGCTTCTCAATGGTATTGAATAATGGCACGAACTACCGGAATATTGTCATACAGAAAAACGATAAAAAAAGCCTGATTGAAACCCGCTCTCTGGAGGGGAAGAATTATTTGGTGACCGACAAATTTCCCGGCCTCGTGTGGAACACTGATTACAGTGAGACCGACAGCATCGGTAAATTCGTCTGCCGGAAGGCGACGGCCGAATATCGTGGAACTACATTAATTGCTTATTATACAGATGAAATCCCCGTACCTGCCGGTCCTTATAAATTCGGGGGCCTTCCCGGCCTGATCGTCATGTTGCATAACGAAAGTGCGAACCCCAACTATTGGCTGCTGCAGGAGCTAAACTATCCTTATTCGGGCAATATCCCCGTAAATGAAAAATACATAAACTCCCTGCCTAAATTATCCTTAGAGGAATATGTAAGGAAAGAGGAAGCGCAGACAGAGCAGCAAATGCGCATCATGCAAAGTAAAATGCCGGTGATAGATGGCGTAACTGTAGAAAGACACAAAGTGCGGGGCGCTGTGGAGCAGGTATATGAATGGGAACAAGGAAAGGAAAAATGAACAGTGGTCCGTCGCCGTTCTGGCTGTTACTTGTCGGCATGTGGCTGATTACTTTTCGGGCCCAGGCCCAGGTGCTGATCAGTGGTGAAGTGACTTCCGGTGGCAAGCCTGTCGGAGGGGTACGGGTAGACCTGCGCCTGCCCGGCGCCACGGGATTTCTGGGGTACACATTCACGAGCCAGGAAGGAAAATACCAGTTACGTACACAACAGAGCGGAAAACTGTCCCTGCATTTCAGGGCACTCAGCTACAAACCCGTTATTAAGGAAATAGGGATCACACAACAAGACACTGTAGTGAACATAGAACTGGTAGCGGGCGGTGTTGAACAGCTCCAGGAGGTGGTTATCAATGCACGGCGTCCTTACCGGATTGGCAAAGACACCATTGAGCTGGATGTTAAATCGTTCCTGCGGGGCGACGAGCGCACAGTTGAAGATCTGCTGAAAAAGATCCCCGGATTGAATGTCGGCACCGATGGCAGCATCAAAATCGGAGAGAAAGAGGTAGAGAAAGTGATGGTAGAAGGAGATGACTTTTTCGAAAAAGGATACCGCCTGCTCACACAAAACATGTCTGTACAACCCCTGGATAAAGTACAGGTATTACAACGTTATTCGAATAATAAACATCTCAAAGGAATTGAAAATTCCGATAAGGTAGCCCTGAACCTGCAGCTCAAAGAAAACAGCAGGAGCCGGTGGCTGGGGTCGCTTTCAGCGTCGGGCTCGGTAACAGAACCCCTGTTTTACCAGGGCAGTATCAACCTGATGAACTTCGGAAAAAGAAGTAAGTATTACGTGCTGGGCTCGGCCAACAACAATGGCGTAGATGCGGTAAGCAGCATAAACAACCTGCTGTATCCGGGGCAAAGCGATGAACCCGGACAGATCGGCATTGGGGTAATGACGCCGACACTTATCGACTATACTCCCGATTTACCGGACTTTGATTATAAAAGGACAAATTTCAACCACGACCGGCTACTATCCTTCAATACTATCCTGAATCCGTCAAAAAACTTCAAAATAAAATGGCTGGGATTTGCTAATCCGACAAAAAAATCGTTCTACCGCAATACGGTGCAGGAATATCATATCGAGGATATACAATTTACGAACACAGAACTTTATAAATTCCACAAAAAAACAGATAATTACTTTTCGAGGCTGGAATTGCAGTATGATATCAATACCAGGGCGACCCTCACCTACACCGGAAATTTGGGCTCGCTTGGCAGGAATGATAGCGGCGACCTTTTGTTTAACGGATCGGGCACCGCAGAACTGACCAAAACCCAGGGTATTCTTACCAACCACAACCTGACGCATACTTTTAAACTTTCGCCGAGGGAAGCGATAGTTAGTTCTGCCCGCTGGATCTTACAGAAATCGCCGCTGGATTACAGTATAGACGAATACTATTATGAGGATCTTTTTCAGGTTGGCGGTATTGCAAATATAAACCAGCATGCTGAAAATAACCTTCAATACATGGGCGTTACGTCACACTATGTACGCAGGCAAAAAGGGGGAGATTATATCGAATTCGCCATCGCCAATGAATATAAGGACCAGGAGCTGGTCTCAGACTTTGTTCTGCTGACAGAGGATGGCAGCGCGATCAGAACCGGGGGATTTTCCAACCAGCTTAGTCTTGTCACTAATAATACCAGTGTGATGGCCAAGTACACGGTGAAGCGCAGGAAATGGGAATGGACACCTCTCCTGAATACAGGATTCGTTCACAGCAGCTTACACACTTACGGCACTACGAAGCGGCGGGAAAACTGGCTGATTTCTCCAGGCTTGTTAACGAAATGGACACTAAATCCGAAGGGGAAGCTGGAAGCACAACTTTCGTTCAGCCAAACCAATACCCAGCTGATGGAAGTGGTTCCTAACTATTTTAATACCGGCATCCGGAACTTTGTAAAGGGGCTGGATAATATGGCCACACTGAGCAGTTCTGAAGGCACACTAATGTATTCTTATGGGAATATGCTCGATAAGTTTTTTGCCAATTTCTCGATTGGTTACCGGACAATGTTCGACTATATCAGCAACCAGAGCATGATAAGCCCCAGCTATAACCTGACAAAGCAGGTATTACTGAAAGATAAGAAAAACTGGTCCTACAATGCTCAGTTCAACTATTATGTAACGCCGTTGGGCGGAAATTTCAAGCTGGATGCAGGTGCTGAATTCTCTGATTATGAAACAGGCATCGCCGGGGTAGGAAACCGGCAAATCCATTCGGGATCGCATAATTACGGTCTGTCTTTCAAAAGTGTATGGAGGTCCAAAGTGAATATATATACAGGCTCCAGCCTGCAGTTTACATCTTTCCGAAGTGAAAGCACTTCCCGGTTGAAAAACACCTATAGTTTCCTTAATATTTTCTTCAAAGCCACTGCCGATATACAGGCCCACCTGAAAAATGAGGTTTACCGGTTCGGTGATTTTCTTTCTCAAACTCCCAAAACATATTATTTTTCTGATCTCTCATTTTCCTATGATGTTAAAAAGATCAAAACGAGATTCGATATCAGCGCCAGAAACCTGTTCAATAACCGCTATTTTAAGAATGCAGTGATAACAGATACCTATCGTGCTGTAACAGAATACAGGCTGCTCCCAAGATATATATCCATCGGACTGGATCATAGTTTTTAGAATCTATACACGCCCGTTTCTCTACCCTGACAGGTCTTAACGCCTGCAACGGCGTAAGAGAGTTTGAGAGTCCCTTATTTTGAAGCCTCAAAACCATTAAGCTTTTTGAAATTATAGTAAGCCAGAAGATAATTGTAAACCGCTTTTACATAGTTCTGCTCGGCCGTATTGATAGTAGCTTCTGCATCGAGAACAGCGCTGTAGGTAACGGTTCCCAGCTTGTAGTTGTTAAACTGATTCTGGCGCAGGGTGCGCGACAGGGTTAAACTGTTTTCGGCCGACTGGATGTTGCCGGTGGTGTTCCATAGCTCGGTTTTGTTCTTTGTTACTTCATAATTCAAATCCTGTTGCTTTTGCTGATACTGCATTTCAAGCTGCGCGGCTTTCATCCGGTATTCTTTTTTATTAGCACTGCGTGTCCATAGTTCAGTAATTGGCAGGCTGGCTTTGATCCCGATATAATTGTAAGGGGTCCACATGGAGCCGATATATTTAAAATCTGCCGCCTGGTAAAGAGTTGTATAGTTGCCGGTTAACGATAAGGTTGGTGCCCATTTAGAATTTTCTTTTCTAATTTTCAGGTCGTTCGCTTCTTCTAAGAATTTAAGCTGCTTTAGCTCCGGCCGTTCCAGCATATCCACATGCGAATCTGTGAGGTGATTGACGATAATTAAAGCCTGTAATGAGTCAGTCAATACCAACGGCATATCATCCTGGATGTTCATCTGGTACTTCAGTGCTTTCATCGCCAGGTCGTAATTCTGGGTGCTTTCTTTTTCCGTCAGACTGGCATTTTCAAGGTCTGTCTGCGCTTTCAATAAATCGGTTTCCAGGATGGTCCCCAAACGCTTTCTTTCTGAAGAAACATCCAGGTACTCCCTGTAACGCCGGGTATTGTCCTTAGCCAGTTGTAATTGCTTCTGTTTTAGGATCACATTCAGATACGCTTCCGCAACCTGCATCCTGATGGTATTTTCTTTCTCCGCCGTCTTTTGCTGTTCTGCTTTATTCTCTGCTTTAGCAATATTGATATCCGCATTTAAACCCGGTTTGTAGATATTTTGCGAGAGCTCCATACTAAGCGTAGTGAAATTGGTGGTACCCACTTCTATCTTTTCTTTACCGCCGTTGCCGCCGAAACCGTCCAGGATCATCGTTTGTAATTGTGCATTATAGCGCACTTCTCCATCCGCCTTAAGGGTTGGCAGCCATTCGTTCTTTGCTTTGGATATTTTATTCGCTGCAATGTCGGCATCCAGTTTGTTTGCCCTTATATCGTAGCGTCTTTCAATGGCCGTTTGCATTGCCTGTGCCAGCGACAATTGCTTTGGTGGCAAGGTTTGAGAACGCGAAGCTACTGCTATCAGCATCCCCATTAGTATAAAAATTCTTTCTTTCATCTGATTCATCATTTACATTCTGAAAATTTGTACCGGTTCGAGTTTAAAGATCTTCCGCATCGAGAAAATGTTGCCGATGAGGCTTATGGCAAACGTGACGAGGAACAGTCCCGTCAATAAAGCCGGTGAATAGATAATAACCTGATTAACGGCTGCCATTGCCGCCTGCAGACCGTAAAGCAAAGCCAGAGAGGCAACGAAGCCCATCAGGGCATAGATCAGGCACTGCCTGAGGATAAGCTTTGCAATAAGAAAGTTGCTTCCACCAATCGCTTTGATGGTTCCGTAGTCGCGGATATGGTCGTTCACCGAAGAGAACATCGTTAATCCAACGATGATAATTCCCGTAAGCAGCGAGAAGCCTATCAGCAGGTAGAAATTAGCCACAATACCGCTTGCAGTTTTTACATATTCGATGGAAACTTCCGAAAACGCTTCGCCCGTATAGGCTTTTACCGAAGGGATGGTCTTGTTAATCTCCTTCACCACTTCGTTAATCGCTGCTGTATCTGCCGACGTACTTTTAATCAAAAAAGCGCTGACGCTATTCGGGCTGAACCCGGTAAGCTGACGTGCCCGCTCAACGGTGGTGATAATGTTATACTGCCCCAATCCCGCATTGTTTACAGACATCCCGCTCACGAAAACCCGCTTGTCATTAAGCGTAAAATGCTCGCCCATTTTGATGTTCTCCATGTTTTCCACGTCTCCAGCATCAATAATGACGGCTCCCTCATTTTGAAGATTATTTAGAACCGTTTCATGTGTGTAAAATGCCGGAGCGCCTGCCATTTCAGGGTACTGAACACCAATGATTTGAGCCATAGCCGTACCGCCGGACCTGAATTTGGTAGTTCCCCCGGCAACAATCACCGGATAAACTTTATCTACACCAGGAACAGACTGCAGTTCGTTGCCCACGCGCTTGTCTACATTGACCAGCGAGGTAGAAGAAGTGCTCTTTTTATCGACGGCATAGATGTATTCCTTGTTACCCTTAACAATGCCAAGGCTCATGTCGAGGATGTTATTCAGAATGCCAAGCTGTGCCCCGATAAGGAAAATAGAAATAACGATACCACACAAAATACCAATTAGTTTGGCTTTATCGTACGTCATAAAACGCAATGCTGTATTCCACATAGTCCTTTACTTGAGATAGATTTTACAATCCACTTTGTTATTGATATTAACTTTTGCACCCGAATTGAGCAGCACTTTCACTTCTCTCACGCGGCGATCTTCTACAGTGTTCTCATCAGAGAAGAGTGATTTTTTCTTCAGAAACTCAGCTATGAAAACCACGGTGCCGCTGCCTGTTTTTTGCCCGTTCATCTGGGAATAGATTTCTGCTCTCATCCCCTTCGCCACTTTATCTGAAAAAAGCTCATCTACTTCGGTTACCGCGATGAGCGGACCATCCGGTGCATACTGACCAAGCTTTTGTCCGGGCGTTACATAATCACCGTCGTGTACATCCCATTGGAGTACCCTTCCGGGATAAGCAGATTTAATTTGCCTGTCGGATAAAATGGCTTTCCTGTATTTTATATTGGCATCAATTTCCTGCACTTTGCTTTTCTGCTGTGCGATGTCTGCTATCAGTTTCTGATAGTCATATTGCAAACGGGTTACTTTGGATTTGCTGTCGTTAAGAGCCTGCTCCGTAATTGCCCTGGCCTTGAATAACTGCTCGTTCAGTGCCTCATCTTTTTGCGCTTTTTGCAGGTCGCTAAGGACGGCCTTTGCATTTTGCGTTGCCGACAGAATGGCTGCGTTTTGAGCCGGAGCTTTGCTTTGTTCAATGGCGAGCAAAGCGTTGTCGGTCTGGTTATCCAGCAAAGCAAGGTCGCTTCCTTTGCTCACGGACTGGTTTTCGGCAGCAACAATCTTCGAAATGCGCCCATTGGCATTAGCGTAGATATTCAGCAAGCCTTTTTCCGGCTCTATCCGGGCAATTCCGACGACCATATTCATCTCTGCTTTTTTAGAAGCTGAGGCCGGTTTACCTACCGTATCGTTTTTTTTATCTTCGCTGGAACAGGAAATCAGCGCCAGCATCATCATTATTCCCAAAAAGGGTGTAGTCATTTTAGTTTTCATTGCTAAAAATTTAAGTGTACTAGTGTTTCATTGCGTCGGCAGCCTGCACCACCGATATTTTGCCGTTGTTTATTTCAATTGCCCGGTCGGCATAAGAAGCCAGACGGGGGTCGTGCGTTACCACTGCCACCGCTTTACCGCTTTTAGCAAGCTGCTGCAACTCCTCCATTACAATATAAATGCTGTCTTTGTCCAACGAAGCGGTCGGCTCGTCGCAAAGAATAATTTTAGGGTCGGTTACCAAAGCCCGGGCGATGGCAATACGCTGCTGCTGCCCGCCCGATAGTTGTCGCGGAAGCTTTTTTCGGTGATCAAGCATATTTACTTTTTGAAGAGCTTCGGTTGTCCGCTTTTTAATTTCTGAAGGCTTTAAACCGAGCATTTTTAAGGGAAATGCGATGTTGCCTTCTGCAGTAAGGGGCGCCAGCAAATTGAATTGCTGAAAAACAAATCCAATGGTTTCTAATCGGATAGCTGCCATTTCCACCGCAGATAAGGTGTTGGTTTTCCTTCCGTCTATTTCTAAAATACCTTCTGTAGGGTTGATGAGGCAGCCCAGTAAAGAAAGCAATGTTGTTTTCCCCGAACCGGACGGACCGATAATCAATAGCAGTTCTCCCTGGTTAATTTTGAGAGTGCAGTCGTCCAGAACGGTCATCTTCCCGGTGGGGGAATCGTAAACTTTACTTGCATTTAGTAATTGCGCTATCATCTCTTTTCTATTGTGAGACAAAATTACCATGACATAATGAGGCAAAATAGCGTACTTTGGCCTAATAATATTCGTAAACGGTCATTATGAAAATTGAAATTAAATCAAAAGACGGACTGGGGATGCTGGCTGCTTTTGCCCGGGAAGTAGGCAGTGTGGTTGAAAACGGCAGAGTAGAAGTACCGGAAAAGTTTGGAACGGGTTATATTCAAGGCTTTAATTTCGACGAACGTTTACGGATGATGATACGGAACTATGAATTGCATCAGGACTTTGCCATCAGCCGCAGGAACCAGCCGTCCAATATGCTCATATTTAATTTTCAGCATATCATTAATACAACGAAAACGCCTTCCGGTTCCAAATTACAGCCGTCGGTACAAATTACCACCCAGGGGTTGAATGCCGAACTTTTTGTACCCAAAAACACGGTTCAGAATTCTATTGCCATGGTAATTGATGCCAGCTACCTGCGCAAATTGATTGGGACGCGCGTTGACCATCCCGTGGTGAACACCATCCTGGATAATGAGCAACCGCTGTTGTTTGAAGAATTTGTAGTTGCTCCGCTGCTGAAAGTGGTTGACGATATCGTGACCGCTAAGGTGCCCTTGCTGCTTCATGATTTTTACTACAAACTAAAAACGCAGGAACTCATTTGCCAGTTACTGATTGAACTTGTCAGCAGGGATGAAAAGAAGGTGTACGGCTTGCATATTGCCGATATCAGGATGTTGTACCAGGTAAAAGAACGGCTGCTGCAAAATATGGAAGAGGCACCTTCCGTAGCGGAGCTTACTGAATTTTCCGGCATGAGTGAAACCAAATTGAAAAGGTTATTTAACCAGGTTTTCGGCAGGAGCATATTTCAGTATTTCCAAAATTTCAGAATGCAGGAAGCCGCGCGCCTGTTGAAAGAAGAACGGTTGTCAGTTTCGGAAGTGGGTTATCAGCTTGGGTTTTCCAACCTTGGCCATTTCGCCAAAGTTTTTGAAGAGGTGATTGGTGTTAAGCCAAAACAGTATAGTAAGTTAACAAATAACCGATAAATGATGGAAATCAAACAGCCTATCAATACGATGAGCAAAGTTTTACCATATTGGTTATAAAACATTCAACACTGGCTGTGACACTGATCAGCGGCTCTCCGCCCGTAATAAAGAAGTTCAGGATGTGGAAAGAGCCATGCAAATAATCGTGAGCGGGTACAACGGCGGGGACAATCCCTGAAATAGACCTTATCACGTCGAGTTTTCGGATCGTTTAAACAAGCTGTGTACAATTTTGCAGGAAAGAGAATCAGATTAATTCTATACCGGGTATAAAATTAAAGTCTTTAACATTATAAGTATAAAGAGGAATATTGTGAATGACTGAAGTAGCTCCAATAAGAGCATCAGGAATTTGCAGTCCATGACTTAATTTAAATTTCTCAATTAATTCAGTGGCTAATCTTGAGATCGCTATGTCAATTTCTACAATATCAAAATACTTGATTTTTCTCTTCATACGGGCCAATTCAGTTTTATTGCCCATACCCTGATAAAGCTCCATTACAGTAATAACCGAAAGAGCTATTTGGTCTAATCCAATTTGACGTAGTCGACTTACAGTGTCGTCTCTTCCATTAAAGGAATGAATAAGGATATTAGTATCACATAGTACCATCGAATTTCAGACATTAACTTCTATGCCAGGCATCCTTGCGAATAGCATCAAGCGATCTTGGATTATCAGCCCAAATACCGAATAAGTCATTAGGATCAATTTTTTTATTACCTCTTTTTACCGGAGCGGGGCCAGCAATATCATCATTAGAAACAACTTCTATTGAATCTATATCAAGTGATTTAAATAAAGCAGTCAATTTTTTAAAATCGTTTTTGCTATCTATTTCAATAGTTACTTTCATATCATATCTGCTTGTAAAATCAGATCCATTAACAAATGTACTGAATATTTCAAGAGGAACGGAAGAAATTAACGCGCGGAAATCGATATTTCATACTCGTGAAATCAATTTTCATGGCTATCCATTTTTTCTGGTTTTATAAGATCACAAGCACAGATTATAAATGTAATAACGAAGTTTTAGAAGGTTTAAAGACACGACCTTCTGAAATAAACAATTCCAGCACCTGCCAAAATCACAAAAGCTATCCAGTACCACAACAAGCTCAACCGGTTACTTTTAAACTCTTTGGCCTTCAGCGTTGAGCTGCCACGCGCCGTGCTTTTTTCTTTGCTTTCTGTTTCTTTGTTCAGGAAGGATTTGCTGCTGATGGAACCCGAATCCTTTAAGGCCGAATAGCTTTTGCTGCTGCCTCTGATGCGGACGAGCGAAGCTTTGCCGGTAAAGCCCCCTTCCCGACTGAGATGAAATTCGCCTTCGGGAATGATTTCGGTAAGAAAACCGGTCGCAGAAGAATCGGTAAGAAGCAGGACATGCTGCTGATAGGAGGAAGATACAGCAGAGGTATGTTCTATTGCGATGGCTTCCCTCCTGCTTAGGCTATCGGTTTTCATGAGATTCTTGTTTTTAAGTACCGAGCAGGAAGAGAGAAGCACCAGCAGGAGTGCTATGTTGCGGGTTGTATGTTGCATGTTGTAGGATGTGGGTTGCATGTTAATGAATTATGGGTTATAAGTTGACAGGGGACAATTAACAAGGGACAGTTGACAATTGACAGTTGACAAGGGACAGTTGACAAGTGACAAGTGACAATGGATAGCCTTAGGGGTAACGGGCTACTTTATAAATGGAGCTGATCAGCCTTCGCTTCCGGTACACGCCGTCGCCCTCCCTGCTGCCTGCCTCGTTGGTATTGCCCTCCACTGTAATAGCGTACTTATCGCCCCATTCGTCAACAAAGCCAACATGGGCAATCCGGCCTTTTTCAGGGAAATAGATCCCGAACACATCGCCGGATTGCGGGTTGTGAGTTGCAGGTTGTGGGTTGGAGGATGGGTTGTGAGTTGCAAGTTGTGTGTTGCGGGCAACTCCCTCAACTTTCAGCCCCCTGGTCCAGATCACTTTTTCCCTGGCAAACAAAACGGGGCAATAGCCGGTTCGGGGGTTGGCGATACCAGCCTTGCCGAGGCAATAACACACGAACGCCGCGCACCAGGGATCGCCTTTTTTGAGTCCCACATAGCGAAGGTAGCCCTCTACCCTACTTCCATCGTTTCGGCCGGTTGCTTCGCGAACACCAAGCTCTGCGATATAGATTTGTTGCAAGGAGTGGGTTGCAGGCCTGAAAGCAACAATGCTCAGCAAAATGAATGATATGATTGTTTTCATGTTATCCCAATTTCTACCCTACCGCCGCAAGCGCTCCCACGAAACCAAATAACAGCAAGAGATAAAAGCTGAGGTATATCAGCACTTTGTACAGTGCAGGAAGCGATATAAAATCGTCCTCGAAGTTCCATTCTGAGTATTCGGCAAATACCGGCCAGATAACCTGAAGAAGCAGCCAGGTAAAGGACTTAAATACAAGGAATGCAAGTACCGCCATGATCACGATGCTCAATGCACCCGGATCAACCGGGGCCGAAGTAATATCAATATGCCGCGACAGCCACGGGAAAGCAAGAAAAGCTATCACCACACACAGCAGGAGAAAGCCCTCATGCTTAGGCATATTCAGCTTGAAGCTGAAATTATCCCCCTCATTAGCGGGGAAAAAGAAATGCATTAACTTTTTCATATTCATTTTATTGATTAGTCAAACAATCAGTTAACTCACGTTGAATGCCAACGCCAACAGCGTCTGGCGCAGGCACTGCGGCGCCATCCTGCAAAACAGGTTTCAGGTAGACGCTCAGGGAAGAATCTTTGCCTGTGCGCGATAGAAAAAACAGGTATGCATGAACCGTACATCCCACAAATTCTGTAGGCAGGCTCACACGAAGCCCGGCATTCTGCCGTTCGGCCTTTCTCCGTAGTACGAGGAAGATATCCTTCTCCTCATTATAGAGCACCACTACCGCTTCGTCGTCCGACCACGCATACGGAGCCTCGGCATAGAACCAGTTCACTGTAAGCAAGTCTCCATCGATAGAAGCCTGCGCAGCATAGGCTCTCATAAGCCTCCCTTTGCTCAGCACTACCCTGCTGAAATCGATAGCCAGGTTGGGATAATCACCCCGCAGCGCATACGAAATCAGATGACTCACTGCCCCATGATAACCCTGAGGCCGTTTCGACTGCGACGATATGTTATATGCTGTGTCGAGCAGCACCCTCAGCGGGTTTAAAAAATGTACAGCCATAGCCATCTTTTCCCGGCATTCGAGCTGACGTAACGTAGGCTGACTTTTGGATTTACTTCTGCGGTTATATTTTCTGTTAATGTTCATTTCCTTACTATTTGATTATGAAAAAAAGAAGGCCGGGATGACCTGTCCCGGCCCCCGGCGTTAAAGGATCACCACGTTTTTGCCATACGAAGTGGCTGATTTCGTTTTTCCGTTCTCTGAGGTAAAGAACATGAAAACCTCCACGGTATCGTTGCTAAGCTCTTCAGGAAGCTGAATACTCAACTGCTTATCCGCGCGGGTAGCTTCGCCAAGACTAAGCACATGGAATTTCTGCGTAGTGTCGTAGAGAACAACCATCGCTTTATCGGCAGCGAAAGCATTCGCGTCATTCACCAGTCCCGACCAGCTCAGCGTAACTTCACCCGGAGCCATCGATTTAGCCGTAAGGCCAACGGGTTTCATTAAACTGCCCCTGCTGATCTCTATTTTGCTGTAGTCAATAGCGAAGTCGGGATAAACACCTGTAATGGCTTTCGATTTGAAGAGATTGAAATGAAAGCCCAGGTTATACCCGGTGAGGCGTGTAATGTCCTGGCTGCTGTAGCTGTCCTCCATCAGGTTCTTCAGGGGGGCAAGGAACGATACCATCAGCGAGAACCTCATTTTCTGCTCAAGCTGCTTGTCGGTTGCCGGCTTGTTGCTGCGGCGGGCCAGGCCCCTGATGTAATCAATACTGCGCCAGTTTGCGCCTATCACACTTCCGGCTTTGCCAGAAAATCCACCGTTTGCACCTTTTATAATTTGTCCCATAATTTTTAAAATTTAGATTCAACCATCTCTTCCCGCCATCCGCCTCCCCGGGAAGCTGGGAGGTTCAGAACATCGCTCTGTGTACCGGTACGTGCCTGTCTGATGAAGCAAACGTAGCGACAAAACCCACAACAATCTAATTCACAACGCCTTATTTCCGGAATCTTCCGGTATTTTCCGGAATTTTCCGGTATTTTCAGGGTACGAAAAACTGATTTCCGGACTATGCTCTGCGGAATGAGAAACACAGCGCAAAGCCTGGCGGCAGAGCGGTGGCACCCTGTAGGCAGACTAACAGCGCATTTGTTCGGTAATTCATCGACTCGGCATGCTGGTTTTATCGACAATTCATCGACTCGGAGTCGTATAACCAGGCTCGGGCCGTAGTATGGCTAAGGAATAAACCTGAGGGCAGTCTGCCGTCAGTCTGCCAGCAGTCCGGGAGCAGGTAGGGTAGAATTTATAGCAGGGCACCAGATGAGCCGGTGCCCTGCATTCGGTTTTCAGCGGAGAGGAAAAACTTCAGATTCGATATAATAGTCGCGTTTCCCTATACGGTGAGGCTTCAAAAGGCCCTGATTTTTGTAGGTATACAAAGTGCGTTCGGTTACGTTCAGGCGTTTGGCAACTTCGGTGCTGTCGAGCCATACTACCTTAGAAGATAGTACGTTCCGCTCCCGCAGTAAGGAAAGGATTTCGGCAAGGACGCCAGCAGATCTGATGGCAGTCCTCACCAGGCGCAAAATTAGTTTCATGTTTCTTATGAGGATTTAATAAAAAAATAATGGTTTCGTTATAAATCAGAGTAAGGAGCGCTCTTTCTAAAAGCGGTGATGAACCGGGGCGCAACTGTTTCGGCCTGCGCAGCATCAATATTTGAGTAGTCCAGTTTCAATACCATCCTCTCCACGCCGTCAATCACTCTTAAGGCAGGGCTTTTTATGTAAATAGTATCTTTGTACAGAAGCTGTTTCAGCATCTGCCCATCTGTAGCGGGCGGCATGTAAAGGAACATCCCGGTTCCGGCGTCGGGAAGAAATACGTCGATGCGGTTCTTAAGGCTGTTACAGAGTTGTTTCTTTAACAAAACGGCCGCTTCCCTGCATCTTTCAGCCCTCAACCTGGCTGCCTCCTCCATGCCCGGCTGTTCTATAACACGCTTGATTGCCATCAGCCGGCATTCGGCTGCCCGGCTGCAGCTTTCAGAAAGGTGCCTGAGCGAGCGGATCACCTCTACCGGTCCGGCGGCATATTTAACGTCGTACATCGAGTGGGTCAGTTTGCTGATGCAGCTCACATAGATCACGATATCCGGCGCGTCGGCAAACAGCAGCCTGAAGGGACGGTAGCTAAACTCGTAGTCGTAATCAATTTCAACGATCGGGAATCTGCAGGTCCGGGCAAGCCCGAGCAGCGCTTCCCTGCCCGCCTCGGGAAACATGATGCCTGTGCCTCCGTCGCAGCGGGTTTCGAGGAATACACCTTTGACGCGATGCGCATAGGCCGCCGTGCTGAGCGATTGAAAGAATTGGTCGTACGAATTCAAATCAATCTGCATTACGTTCAACCCCGCAGATCGGATCATCCTGACCACCATCGGATTAACAAAAGCAGGTACAACTATAAATTCCCCTTCATTTTCGCGCAGCAGTGAAGCGATATGATGCAGGATGGTAAATTCGCCCTCCGTGAGGCAGATCTGCCTGGCGTCAAGAGCTATATCCCTGTGTATCAGCGAGGGCCTCACGCATTCTACGATGGCTTCTTTAACAGCTGTGATGTCACTCGTGCATGATGTCGCCTTCCGGCTGATATAGCATTTCCGGAGCTTGTCTAACAGCCTGGCGTCGGGCTCGGGCGAACTCAGGTCGAGCCTGATGGCCGTTCTTTTCGCAGGCCTCCACAACTTCCGATCCGGCTCCGAGAAATCTTCATAATCATAATTCGGTTCGCTGGTCAGATTCCGTTTTATTTCGTCCTCCAGCAACAGGCCGGTTACATAGGTACCCTTTCTGTTCCTGGTCACCAGCAGGTGTTCACGAAAAAGCATGTGACAGGCATTCAATACCACATCCTCGCTCTCGGCATACATTTTAGCCAGTATTCTTTTCGAGGGAATTTTGGTGCCTGCCGGCCATACGTTGTTCATAATGTTTTCTCTGAATCTGGCAGCGAGTTTTTCATAGCGGGGAGTTTTGCTGTCAGGATAATCATTTAGTTCTGTCTTCATTTCGATAAAGTCTGGCCTGAATGGATAGCTTGCGCGGGAAATAGTGTAGAATATGCAGCTATTATGGCAAACAGAGAAACAGGCAAATACTTGTTTTTACATTAGCGAAATAAAAATATACACGTATCGCTAATTGTGAAACATTTTTTTTGCTGGTTGTCCGGTTCGGCAGAGTCTGGGGGCCAATTTCCTGGTTTTTTTCTAAGAAATTTGTTTCCGGAATACATTTAATGGTTCTACCGCCACAAAAAAATGGAACAAATGATCAGCCTTTACCAGCAGCAAATGTCCCGGCTTGCCCTGGCGGTCAGAAATCACGTCCCGCTGATAAAACGGACTTACAGCAAACACCTGTTGCTGCTCGGACCCGAAACAAAGAGCACCACAGCCTGCATCATCAGCAAGGGACTTGCCAAGCAATACTACCGCGATATAGAAGGCAACGAAGTGATTACAGGGTTCTGGAGGATGAACGAAGTGATGCTTCAGCCCGAAAATTTCTTTCTCGAAGTAGAAGCTCCAGAGTATACCGAACTCCTCGAAGAAACAGAACTCGATATGTTCAGCCTTCCCGCCCTGCTCGCCGCAGAAACCAGTAACCCGCAGCTCCGGCTAAAAGAAACCATTATCCACATCAGCCGCATGCGTCAGCGGATACATCACGAGCTCAAAAACCGCGACACCGTTACCGCCCTTAATTACCTCGATCAATTATATCCTCTCAACCGCATCTCCCGCAAGGACATTGCCTCCTACCTTGGCAAAGCACCCGGCAGCATCAGCCGGGGCAGGCGGCGCGATTTGTAGCAGGTAACGGTGGTACACTAACGAGTAACACATATTACAGCAACATGTACCATATGCACTACCTCTGGTCCTTCCTTCCAGCCTAACTTTATTTCACTGATTAACAGCACGCTATCTGTCATGGAAAAAGCATTCGAAATATCACTACTCAGTTACGGCCCTATGCTGCAAAAGCATGATATCGCTTACCACGAACGGAATAACATGCTCGTGCACGGAACGCCAGGCAGCAGTAACGCGTGGATACTATACCTTTCGGTGAGGACCCTCGATACCGTTTTGCTGCTGGAGAACCTGCTGCCTTTATTAAAAGAAAATAACACTCCGTTCTCTCTCATCAAAAACCAGTTGCTGCAATACCAGCTGAATGCAGGGGCATTCGGCGAAGAGCTTGTTGGGAAGGTAATCACCCTTTATCCCAAAACAACGCAGGATGCAGTGATCCTTGCCGGCCAGATCAATGCCCTAAGCAGCAATTATAGCGGTCCGGTTGTTCCCGGAGCACAGAGGATCGGCAAGATCCTGTATGCCCCTAACCCAGAAAAGCTTCCTTTCCACATTGACGCAGAATACCGGCATAAGACGAAGCGGCCAGCCATATTGGGCAGGTACTATGTGCCAGTTCAGATGATCAGGAGTTCGGCCAAGGGCGATATTTACAAAGGCGTTAACCTAAAAGGCTGTGCCTTCAACTGGTGCCTCATCAAGCAGGGAAAGCCCTCGGCCCTTGACGATCATTTCGGGCGCGACATGAAAGACCGGCTGCTCTGGCAGAGGGAAGTGCTCGAAGATATCGCCGGAAATGTTCCAACTCCCCGCTTCCTCGACTTTTTTGAACGCCGCGATCACTCTTACCTCGTAATGGAATATGCCGAAGGCGAACCGCTGGGACAGAAAGTAACCGAATTGCTGAAAGGAAGGACCTGGTTAGCCCTCAACACCGAAGAAAAGAAACAATTACTCCGCTGGTACCTCGGGGCGCTCGAAATAGCCGGTAAGGTCCATCAAAAAGGCTACGTACACCGCGATATCTCGGATATGAATTTCATTATCTTAAACGACAATCGCCTGTGCGTAATCGACTTCGAGCTCTCCTACAGTCTGTCCAGGCAGAAGCCAGCCGTTCCGTTCGTGCTGGGCACCAGGGGATATATGGCCCCGGAGCAGGTACAGTATGCGGTGCCTTCCGTCAAGGAGGACGTTTACTCGCTGGGGGCCTTGTTATGTTTCATCCTCACCGGAAAACAACCTGCCGAGTTTATAGAAGCACAACCCCAAAAGACGCGCCCGAAATTACAGGGCCTTGCAGGGCCGGGCACGTTAAGCAACATCGTTCTGAAATGCCTCGACCCGCAGCGGGAGAAAAGACCTGAGGTTAAAGAGCTGAGGGAGCAGGTGCTAAATTATTACTGTCTTTTAAACTGATAAACCATGAAAATAAAACAATGGATCCTTGAAATCTCAGCATACCTGGCGGCCCTGCTGTTTTTGTATACAGCCGCCAGCAAGCTCGCTGATCTGGCGAAATTCCAGCATCAGCTCAACAACCAGGTGTTCGGCAACCAGTATACGCCGTTTCTTACCTACGCGATACCGCTGTCTGAACTGGCCGTTACCATTCTCCTGGTATGGCCGAAAATCCGGGTGTACGGTTTTGCAGTGTTCACATGCATGATGGCGGCATTCACCCTCTATGTTGCACTGGTGACCGCAAATTACTTTGACCGCATTCCCTGCGGCTGCGCCACGGCCTTCGAACACCTTTCCTGGAGCTGGCACCTGGCAATCAATATCTTTTTCACGCTGCTTGGCGGCGGCGGTCTTATACTTCAATTAATAGAAAACAAAACCCGGGTACAGGCCGGGGCCTCAAAATATTCTTTGCGCGAAGATCAGGAGAAAGCTGAAAACCTGCAGAAAAGAGTAAGCACAAGTTAAACTACTTAAAAAAAAGTCATGATTGCTAAAAAAACGACTCTCATGGAGAGGGTACGGATTGTTTTTACGGTTTTAATTACAATCCTGGGATTCGGGGGAGCAATGGCAGTGCAGGGCGGTGCAAAACAGGCCGACCAGAGCTACCGGTACATTTCCCAAACGTCCGGTCATTACATCGTTCAACAGGCACCGCTGACTGACGGAACTTACCGCTGCAACGACGCCCAGACTATTTGTACGGTCCAGTCGTCTTCCAGTCCTCAAATGGATGGAACCCAGTACAAGCTGGACAAAAATGATGCTTCGGTGAGCCTCGGGACTTTCCAAAGCACCAACTAAGGCCGTACCCTAAAAGATGAAGCGTTGCCGGCAGACGGGCAACGCTTCATTAAGTAACTACTTTTTCAGCGCCCGGATAATGGTCGCCGCCAGTATTTCAGGTCCGCCGCTATACAATTCCTCCATTTTACCACTGTAGATCTTCCCCTTCTTATCGATCAGAAATGGCCGCGGATAGGCCGTAATTCCGTAATGTTTTATTACCCGGTGCAGGCTTCCCTGCCCGCCGGTATATACGTTCAGCACTTTTGAAGAGGTATAGGATCCGCTTCTTAATCCATTCAGCCACTTTTCCCGGGTGCGGTCCACTGAAACAGAAATGAAGACGACGTCCGGGTTCTTCTCAAACTGCTGTTCCACTTTCGAAACCACATTTTTATAATAAGCGGCACATCCCCCGCATCCCGTAAACCAGAAATCAACAAACACCACTTTCCCCCTGAAGTCACTCAACCGGATCGCCCTCCCCGATGTATCGGGAAGCAGAAAGTCAAAAGCCGGGGTTCCGGGGTTCAAATGCGACCTCAGTTTGCGGAGCTCTCCGGCATAAAACGCGTCGGCGACCAGGCTTACCGCATGCTCTACCGTTTTTTCCGGCAGAAATTCATTATTGTTCAGCAAAAAAATGGTCAGCAGCTTATCCCGCAGCAGGCCCGGAGGGTAGGTACCTGTCAGCCTTTTCAGCATATCCGTGCTATTGTGCTTTTCCCCACTGATTCCGGCATCCCTTTGAATAATGAACTGAGGGAATGATGCTGACAGTGCGATAACCGTATCAGGAAAAAGCGAGTCGGGATACCGCTTGCCGGATACCGAAAGCGAGTCGCGGTACTCCCCGGTTTTCACTTTTAGCAGCTCCAGCCTGCCCACAAAATCGGCGCGCAACAAATCGTATGCCATCCGGCTCAGGCTGTCGCGGCTTTGGTCTATCAGTGTTAAGCCTGCATGTATAAGCCCGTCATAATTGGAACCTCCCCTTTCAGCCAGTTTGTCGAGCGCATACCGGATGCGATATTTAGCCGCACCGCGTCCTGAAAATTCCAAACGATACTCCTTTTGGTATTTGGTACCGAAGGCCTCCACTTCGGGGACCATTCCAAGTCCCGAGGCCCTGACCAGATGTTCCTCAGGCCTGTAAGAGGTATCCTTTTCAGCCCGCAGCACCACATCATCACCCGGCTCCATAAGGTACATGCTGATGATCTGGATAAACTCACGCAGCTTACCGGCCCTGCTGTTCTCCAGAAGGGAAAAGTATCCGGGACGGTCAAGAGATGGAATCCGGAACACGAAATACCCGGCGCCCTCCCGTACCGGGTAAGCCTCTGTATGCTCCTGGTTTAAGTCCGTTACATCTGTAAAGGTATGCCTGAAACCCACGTACCTGATGGTATCCTCCGCGCCTGCCTCAGGGAGATACACGCGAATCGAAGCCCCCTTTGAAGCCGCGCTGCCTGGCTGCCCGCTTAAGGCGAACGGAAGGCAGCACAGGCTGTAAGCAACCAGAGCTTTGCTTATTAAATGGATCTTTATCATGCTCCTTTTCATTACCGTTCGTTTTGTTCCATGGGGTTATACTTCAGCTCATTTTCAGGGATAGGGTATACATACCTCGGGTCTCCCGGATCAAGCGAATACTCCTGCCCGTTGACCCTGCGGGTAAGGCGTTTAGCGAAACGCGGATCAGGGTTGAGCCGCCTCAGGTCTTCCCACCGCAGCTGCCCGGTAAAGGGAAGCTCCTTCCGCCGCTCATTGATAATGAGCTGAAGCGCTGAAGTGGCATCTGCGGCAGAATAGGGCTCAAAGGCACCAGCGGCAAAACGATGTCCGAGCAGGTCGTTGAGTACCGACAATCCGCCCTGGATATCGTTCATCCTCACTTTAGCCTCGGCGTTGATCAGGTACACTTCATTGGTGGCAATGCCGGCAAACGGGCTGAAGTTACCGGTATAGGAACCCTTAAAGGTGATCTTCCCAGCCCCGTAGTCGCGGAAGAATATCGTCTTCCGGAGATCTCCGCCGGCATACTGGTTGTAAAGGGCAGGATCGGCAATGGCGTACCAGTCAACCGTGATAATGCCATAGTTCACGCTCTCAGCGTACAGGAGGATTTCGGACGGACGGCCGGAGACCACCGGGAACTGCCTGGAATTGGACACCGTCAGGCCCTGAAAATCATACAGGTACTTGCGCTGCTGCAATACCTTCGAGGAGTATTCCAGCGCTTTGTCATAATTGCCCATCGTGAGGTACACCTTGGCCAGCAGCGCCTGCGCAGCGATCCCCGAGGGGCGCGTCAGTTCAGCAGGCAGCAGCGGCAGCAAGCTTTCGGCTTCCAGCAAGTCCTTCAGTACCTGGCCGTAGCTCTCGCTGACCTTCGGGCGGGATACCTTCACATTGATATCCGAAGTGAGCAGCAGCGGGATGCCCGGGTCGGACGCCGCTGTTTGCGGATCATATGGCCGGGCAAAAGTCTGGAGAAGTCCGTAAAACGAAAAAGCCCTGAAAAAGAGGGCCTGCCCCTTCACCCGGTCCCACTCCGCCTGGTTATCGGGCGCCACCGCCACTTTCTGAATTCCGTCGAGCACGATATTGGCATAGCTGATCCGCTGATATGCATAGTTCCAGTCGGAGGATGGAGCCCCTTCATAGATGTCCTTCTTCCAGATATAAGCATTCTGCTCGGTGAGCGTTACGCTTTTCCAGTTCGCATCCGTAACATAGTAGTTATCTGCGCCCACCAGGCCGATTGAGGGATAATAGCGGAACATCAGTTCGTAGTCGAGCAGGGCCTGAAAGTCGCTCAGCTTTACCGGCACCAGGTCGTTCTTATTCTGTTTAACATCCAGCCAGTCGTCTATCTTGCTGCAGCCGCTAAGCAGGACCAGCACCATCAGTAAAAGTATCTTGTCTGTTTTCATCGTTAAAAATTAAAAGGAGGCTTTAACACCGAATGAGAAGGTACGGGGCGACACGAAATCGTAAGAGGGAAAATCGGGGTCAATGTCCGTTTTGGTGGCTTTCCAAAGGATTCCCAGGTTGGCGGCATACATATAGAAGGACAGCTTCCTGCTGAGCATGTAAGTCAGGCTGACGTCCTGCAGCCGGATATGATCGCCCTTTTCGATGTTTACCTCCGCGAACCTGTAAAAGTCGCTCCTGTTGTTATTCGAAGGATAAACGGCAGAAGGGACACTGGTGAAGAGCTCATCGCCCGGCTGCTGCCAGCGGTCGCCGAATCCGGCACGCGGCATGCTGATCACGTCGGCATAGTTGAGCGACGTGGTTTCTTTGCGGAAGAAATAGCCCAGCCTGAACAGGATATTGACCGATACAGACCACTTTCGCCAGGAAAGCGAGTTCATCACCGAGCCGTAGATCTTTGGTTTGGAGGATCCGCTGTAGACCAGGCTGTCGGCAGGGGTCGTGGTAATGATCTTCTCCCAGTCCCTGCTCTCCTCCCCGTTCAAAACACCAACCGGATCGCCGGTTTCCGGGTCGAGCCCTCTCCAGGTGTAGCTGTAAACGCCGAACAGCGATTTACCGGTTACCGGGATCAGAAAGGAGGCCTGCGTGAGCTGCGTATTGTTGTACGACTGGTCAAAGGCGGTGACCTTGTCGGATGCGTAGCTGAACAGGACGACCGACTTCCAGTTCCATTTCCCTTTCAGGTTCACCGTGTTAAGAGTAAGGTCCAGTCCTTTGGTACTTGTACTGGCGCCATTGCCCCTGAAGGACGAAAAACCCCGGGAGGGCGCAAGCGGAATGTCCTCGATCAAGTCCTTCCCCTCTTTCCGGAAGAACTCTACCGTCCCCGAAACGCGGTTGCCGGCACTTTCAAAATCCAGTCCGATATTTACATTCTTCACCCGCTCCCAGCTTAAGCCGGGGTTTGGCGGCCGGTTCACTACCGAGTATGGCAGGCCCAGGACGTTATTGCCGATATACCGCGCCGTAAGCAGGGCGCTGGCATTATACACGTTGCCGTTATACCCGTAGCTGGCCCTCAGCTTCAGCAAGGGCAGCAGGCCCGAATGATAGAAAGCCTCGCGGCTGATCGTCCAGCCCATTCCGGCAGACCACAAAGGGGTGACCTTGTCATTGGTTTTCACCCCAAAAATATTGGCCCCGTCCTGCCGGGCGCTTGCCGTCAGCGTATACCGGCCCTTGTAGGTATAGCCCATATTGGCGTAATAAGAGACATAGCGGTTGACCGTGCCGGGTACAAGGCTGTTCAGGGCAGGCAGCACGCTTGATCCGGAGGGGTTGGTGGGATAGGGATTCTTGAAATCGAGGTTGGTAACCGAGGTGCCGTATTCATTGTCGTAGCCGTAATAGCTGCGGTCATAGCCATCCGTTTTGCTTTCCTTCAGTTCAAATCCCATCAGGCCGTTCAGGGCGTGCTGCCCGGCAAAAAGATGATCGTAGTTCAGCTGGCCCCTGAGGTTGTAAGAGGAGAGCTCGGATTGCCTCAGGTTCAGGATGTCGCCTTTGGGGAAGTTATAGGTAATCAGCCCGGTACTGGTATTGATGGAAGCAAACCGGTTGATATAGTTCCTCACCTCGTAGGACTGCTGAAGCTGGAGGTTCCTGGACGACCCCGACTGCCGCTCCTGCTGGTAGAGCAACTCCGAGGTAAAGCCGGCGCCGATCGTGTACTTCAGGCCGGCCCTCAGCAGCAGGTCCTGCAGGCGGCTGGTATTACCGGCAAGGTTCAGCTCTTCAAGCGGGCGGTAGCTCCAGTCGGGCAGCCCCCTGGCCTCCATGCTCTCCTTATACCGCTGCCGGTATCCCTTGATTACCGGCAGGGGGCTGCCGTCCTCAGCGGCAAGCCGGGCATAAGGAAAAATGGTATTGTACTTTCCGCCTGCGGCAAACGTCCCCATAAAGACATTGTTATTATTGTCGCTGGCGAAGCGGGAATACAGGATCCCGGCGGTAATTTCTAATTTATCGAGCGGCTTATAGGTGCTCAGGGAGTTCAGCGTTACCCGCTCGTTGCCGTTCCTTACCAGGTAACTCCGGTTGCGGTCGTAGCCGGTGGACAGGGTGTAAGAGAAGTTTTTACTGCCGCCTCTCAGGGCCAGGGAATATTGCTGGTTTATGCTTTTCTGATACATGTATTTCATGTAGTCCCTGCGCACATCCTGTTCCCTCAGGACTGCGGTTGGCTGCTCCTTTTCGGTGTCGGAAAGCTGCTGGTTTCCCAGGATCTCGATAAGCGGCGAAACCACCGGGTAGCCGGAGCTGTTTGTCAGGTCGGAATTGAAATAGCCTTTTCCGTAAAGTGCTGTTTCGGCATCGATATAGTCGGAAGCGCTGATGAAGTTGCGGCTGTAGTACAAATCCGGTTTCTCCGCCACCGTCAGGTTGCTGTTGAAGCTGATGTGCAGGGGCTGGTTCGCCCTTCCTTTTTTGGTGGTTATTACCACCACCCCGTTTCCGGAGCGCGAACCCCAGATGGAAGCTGCTGCCGCATCTTTCAGTAAGGTGATGCTTTCTATATCGTTCGGGTTGATGTTCTTGATATCCCCTTCATAGGTAAAGTTGTCCAGTACGATCAACGGGTCTGCCGCCCCTTTTGAAGTGCCGTTCGTGAGCAGGGTGCTTCGCCCCCGGATGTTGAAGGGTTCGGAGCTTGATGACTGGTTGGTGTTGAATAATACCCCGCTGGCTACTCCGTCCAGCCTTTCCAGGACATTGGTGGAAACCCGGCGGTTAAACAGTTCGTTATTGATTTGCACAAAACTGCCTGTTGCCCGTTCTTTGGGGATCTGCTGGTAGCCGGTGCTGACGATCTGCACTTCATTGAGCTGTGTACTGTCAGGGCTTAGCGAAACAGAAAGGAACGTGTGCCCTGGTTTCAGGGGGATTTCCTGGGGCTGGTAGCCGATGAAGGTAATAATCAATGTGGGGTTAGCGAAGGGGGCTTTGATTTGGAAGGTCCCCTCCTTACCTGAACTGGTGGCAAGCGTGGTGCCTTTTAGTTTGATGATGGCGCCGGCGAGCCCCTCTCCTTTTTCGTCGGTGACTTTGCCGGAGATGGTTTGAGCGGACTGGGCGTAGGTATCGACGACGGCCATCAGCGAGAAGAGGATGATGAGGAAGAAATAAAAGAGAAGGATGAACTTTCCCTGTGCGGAGCTGTCATCAGGACTGGTTTTCTTTTTACCAGGCTTTAGCAGCCACGATCGGATATTGAGAATGTAGTAGGTAAGCCAGGGGCAAAAGAATCCCCTTAAGCTGTTTTTTGCTTTCATTTTATTGCGTAAAGGTTGTTGAGTGATGGAATAAGAAATAACGGCCGAACTCACCGTGGAAAGCGAAAAAGGGTTAGATGGGATTTCTCGGTTTGCGGATAAAGAGAATGTCGAACTGGGTACAGGTATTGTGATAGTAATGCCCCGGGCTTTTCCATCGCATACGTGGCCTGATTATATTCCTAAAGAGATTTTTATGCGTTTTAATGATGACGGGTGGAGAAGTAAGGATTCTGCTTTGTAATTGTGAGGGGCTGAATCTGGTGACAAGAAAAATCCGGTTGGAAAGAGACCGAATATTATACATGGTCTTTTTCCCCTTTCTTCGAAATGATACCCGGCTGAATATTACCGCTATTTTCTGAGTTTAAGGCAGGAAAATCATTGATGCTTTCGTTTCCGTGGTTATATTCTAAATATACTTCACTGAGTAGCCCATCGAGATGCTCATAGAATGTCAGCAGGTTCTGGCGTTCAGTGGAATTTAGCGTAAGAAGATTACCTGAGATGGAGCACTTTAATAGTAGCCAAAGCAGTGCTTTACTTTCCTCTTGGCTGTAGGCAGAAACAAAATCTGCAATACCTTCAAAAGTAGCTCCATTTTGTGAAAGCTCCTTCCCTAAAGAAATACTCGATTTTAAGCCGCTTGTTCCGTTTCCTGACATCCTTTGTTGTTCGAAGAATCAATGATTGAAATCCTGAACGGAACATGGCGCCTGGTATCTTTGGAATATGATTAAGGGACAGCTTAATGTTCCGTCTTGCTGCAAATGAGGCACGGCAAAGAGCCCTGAACGTAGCAAGCTGATAGGAACGCTGCCCCTTGACCATTTAATATGGTGGAGCAGAGTTCTTTCACTATCATCTCACGTTCGTTGAAATTTGCCGTTTTCATTTAGCGAGAGTCTTGTGAAAACCCTGATATAATATCTATATCTATGTAGTTTTCAAATGTATCATATTTTTTTTAACCGGAAAAACCGGCTGCTTCACATTAATTCCTCCTTTTAATGTCTTTAAATTATGTATATCTTTGTTTATTCTGCAAAACAAAGATGCATAGCGTTGATTATTAATCAAATAACTAAAAGTTATAATCGCATAACATTTGGTTATTAAAATCATATAAGTGGATGACTACAGGAACTAAAATACGTTTACTAAGAGAGCAAAAAGGTTGGGGACAGGATTATATAGCTAATGCATTAGGTGTTACACAACCCGCTATTTCCAAACTGGAATCCGATCAAACCAAACTATCTTGGGATACTGCAGTAGTCTTGGCTGGACTATTCGAAGTAGATCCGGAATATTTCTTTGATTCAAGAGTAAATAATTATAATTACAATCATGGAAGCGGCAACCAAGTAGTTAGCCCCATTACCTATAATGAAAGTGATATTGAGACTCTGAAAGCATTACATGCCGAACAGCTAAAGTTAAAAGATGATCTTTTACAGGAACGATTTGAACGGAATACGGACCTTAAAGCCCAACTCGCTGATCTTAAAAAGGAGTTAGCCGAAGTAAAAAAGCAGCTTGAGATACTGAAAGGCGAGCGTGGAGATTTGGTAAATGGCTAAGAAATAATTTTTAGTATTTTTACATTAAAGAGAGAGCATATGTATTCAGAAGCCAGAAAATTGCAGTTAATAGAGGAATTGATAAAGATAAAAAGCGAAGAGGTGCTTGCTGAAATTGAAGCAGTAGTAAAAAAATCCTCTCGCTCTTCCAGGGTCAGGAAACTTTCAGCACATGATTTCAGTGGTGTCATATCCAAGGAGGATGCCATTTTAATGGAGAATGCCATTAATGAAGGATGTGAGAAAATTAATCCTGATGACTGGAAATAACATTTTATTGGATACCAATATTGTTTCAGCTTGGTTGAAGGATAAACATCCTTTTCTTTTTGCAAGCAAAACCGTAATTAGATTAACTCACAAGAACGTACCATTTAAATGATAACTCACCAATGTAAAATCGTATGTTCGTTATAGTTATGGATAAAAGTACAGATTTGGTTTGGTATGCTTCCTATGGCTCCAATATCAGTGAGGAAAGATTTCTCTGTTATATTAAAGGCGGCAAACCAAAGGGGGCATCTAAAACTTATATTGGCTGTACAGATCCTACCTTGCCGAGTAATATTGAGGAATTCTATATAACCAGCGAACTCTATTTTGCCAAATCATCATCTACCTGGAACAATGGTGGTGTGGGCTTCCTTCGCAATGACTTTAATAAAAATGCACAAACCTGGGGCAGAATGTATCTAATTACTAAGGAGCAGTTTGTTCAGGTGCTGCAACAGGAAATTGGAGGCAAAGCCGTTCAGATAGACTTTGACCGTGCGCGAACATTAGATTACGTTTTTGCGCCAGGCTCATGGTATAGTAAAATTATTTATCTGGGTGATCATCATGGGTATCCCATATTTACTTTTACCCATGAAAAAGACCTACCAGAAACGTCCCCAAGTCCAGCGTATTTAAGTACCATCGCGGCAGGCATTAAAGAATGTTTTCCTTACAGTAACCGGGAGATTGCCGAATACTTTATAGCAAAAGCTGGAGTTAAAAATAGCTATAACATCACAAACCTAATGGAAATACTTGTTGCATTGGACGAAACCGCTGATCGCTAAAACCCATTAAAAGTCAGAGTCTTCAATAATTTCCACTAATGCAGGAAAAGTGATTCGGTTAATTTCTCGATTTAGATTAAGTTTTACTATCTCCTTTGGTGCTGAAAGATAATTGGCAATCACCACTTGAAGACCAAGAGCATTTTTTCCTGTCACATCTTATTTGCGAATTTGGGTTGTCACATCCTGTCCCAAAATATGAATACTGTTTATAACATCATAATTTACTTGGCCTTCCCAATCGGTCTCAACTGTTAAGGGTGTTGACAATACATCGACGTCGATAAAAGCATCTTTCGTTTCAGGTGGAATATCCTTTGGCTTTGATGTCGAACCTGAGCTGCTGGTAAAGTGGTTCCAGTCTTTCCAGCGCCTGTTTGACCCAGCCTTCAATGGTAGAGGAGGCTATGGGGATGTTCTCCCGGGCGAAGCGTTGCTTCTGCCGGTACAAAGGGAGATGGTCAACATACTTATCAGTAAGGATCATGGCCAGCAGCCCTGCTCCGGGAATGCCTTTATCGATCACCCTCTCAGGAAGCTCTCCTGTTTTCACTCCCTCTCCGCTTTTAGCAGCATATTTATAACGAATGTAGCGGCGAATGAAGAAGCGGGCAGGCTCACACTCCAGCTCTTCGGTCACTTCTTTGCCAATGCAGACCATATCAGAGAGGTCTCCTTCAGGATGGATCTCAATTTCTTCTACCGGTAAGTGTGCAGGAAGGGCAGCGCGGCCTTTATGAGAAGATTGCTTCTTACGGGTATAGGTAATCTGTTCCTTGATTTCTTCCTGTTGAATGGCGTCTTCTTCCGGCTGAGCTTCAAATGGCAGTACGCCTTGGGCGGGATCGCCCTCAAAGCGCTCGCGCTTCTGGCCGAACTGCAGGCGTTCTAAAAGATCGACACGGGCTTTGAGGTAGGTGATCTTTTCGTCTTGTTTTTCTATGGTGGCATCTTTGTGTTGTAAAAGAGCAATTAATTGCTCTTTTGAGAGTGCTTCCATATCCATGACGTGAAATTACGTAAAAAAGCGCGTTACTGCAAGGAAAAAGGCGCTTTTTCAGAGGTGGAAGCGTCGCAATTGCCGGCTCTTGTGAACCTGTATTCCTTCGATCATCAGCACCAGATCGGCCCAGCTCAGCTGCTCCTTTTTAGGAGTGTGGAAAGTACCCTGTTCGAGCCGTTTATAGTAAAGAACGAAGCCTCCGTTTTCCCAGTGCAGAAGTTTAATATGGGTACGCCCCCGGTTGAGAAAGACGAAGACTTCTCCTGAAGATACTTCCCTGCGGAGTTCCGAGGTGACCAGGCCGCAAAGGCCGTCAAAACTTTTACGCATGTCACAATTCCCCTGGTAGAGGAGGAACCGGTGAGAAGAGTTCAGGCTGAACATTAATACAGATGGATGAGCTGAGAAATGGCCTTCAGATCTAAAGCCGGTACTTTGATCCGCACTCCGTTAGGGTAACTAACCTCTATGGCATCTACCGATCCCGCCGGAGGGGCTAAGGGGATAAACCCTTTCTTCTTTTCTGATTCTTTGCTGCGGGACACCCAGTAGCCAAACGTTCCTGCTTTCATTCCTAAACCTTTACAGAACTCTTTTTGCGATAGTCCACTTTGGCGCCAGCGCTCAACCTCTGTCTTCATTCTTTCTCTTTGATCCATTACTTTTATCCTTATCGTGCAGGCAAAGTAAGATCATTAAGATCTGCAGGTCAAGATGGGGTTAGTCGGGCGGATACGGTAATAGTAGGTATCGTAGAGAGGATTAAGGGGAATGCGATGGTGGCTTAGGGATGTCATATTTAGATAGTGCTTGATGAAGTCTATCTGTGGCGATGCTTTCTAGATATTTCTGTTCAGGTACTTTGCCCCTTTGAGATTGCCTTTTTTGAGGCAAGAAAGGTTCGGTAGAACGAGGTTATGTTGATGATGATCCCGATCTAATATAAAACATGCCAGCCTCTTTCACACCATGCCAGCAAACTGGACGAATTGCTGCCACATAAATGGACTTCTTCTTACGTGCAATAATCTTTTTACGAAGCCAAAATAGATGGGTTAACCGGACGCTTACCCTGCAGCGACAAAGGCCCCTTTAAATTACTACTTCTTAAGCCAATGATGTCTTTTGATTGTATTCAAGTATACTATGCGCTATAGCTAAGTCCAAGGGATGAGTTATTTTTATATTTCTCCTATCACCTTCAATTAAATTAATATTAATCCCATATTTTTCGGCAACTGTAGCATCATCAGTAAATAAGGGATCGTATAGTTGTTTATAAGCTTTTCTTATTTCTTCTACCCTAAAAACTTGAGGATTTTGTACTACATGTATCGTATTGCGATCTAATGCAATCGAAGATTTGCTATCCAGACTTTGTCTTATTGTATTTATAGCAGTAACAGCAGGTACAGCATTGCCTTTATTTTTAGCCGTTAAAAATGCATCAATAATAAGTTTGTCAGTAACGAAAGGTCTAACCCCATCATGGATGCCAACAATTCCGTCGTCAATAATTTCATTTAACCCTTGCTTTACCGAGTAAAAACGTTCTTTCCCACCTTCAACTATGATATAAGGTGTTCTAAAATTATATTGACGGCATAACTCATCCCAATAGCCGAAATAATTTTTGTTCATCACCAATATAATATCCGGTGAGATAGTTGAATTTTGATAGGCGCTAATCGTATGCATAAGCACAGGACGGCTGTCTAGAAGACTGAATTGCTTAGGTAAATCACCTTGAAAGCGATTACCCGAACCTCCGGCTAATATTATCACATAGTTCTTCACTAATAATTGTTAGGTATTTCAAATATAGGTTAGTAGGCAAAATCAAATTGTAAATAAATTGTTATGTTTTTGTATCGGTTAATTGCTGTTTATGTGATTTTGCAAGGTTAATTTTATATTATCAGTGAGTGGAATGAGATTTCAACTCCTGCGTTTTTGGATTGTGATGAGCGCTACTACAGTGGTTTGTCTAATTTTCCATTCCCAAACAGGTGGCGACAATCAGTCTTTTGACTTGAAACCTCATCATTTGATAGAAGAAGATGATGAAAGTGAATATTACGACACGGACCTCTTAATTAACGAAAGCTTAACATTGGCTTTCGTGACAACTGCCATGCGAGCCTCGGGTATTTTGAGATGGGTATTATATTCTCTATTTTCGAATGATGGGTAACAATTTCGACAAGATTCTTGAGATTAGCAAACTTGCTTTGTCAGAATATCTATTACCCAATGGCAACTTCTTTACCTACAGGTATTTGCCAAAACGCTCAGATATAGAAGTGATTGCCTTGTCTATTACTTCCGAAGCCCTTGGTATTGATTCTGAAAACCTGTTATTTTCTATGCTTAGAGCAGAATATAGCAGGGAGTTTCCAAATCTGACTGACCGCTGTAACTATAACAGAAGACGAAAGAAGCTGCAGGATTATATAGCCCTGGTAGCCCGGCCCGTCTCACAAATCATTAGCCCGGATAACAATCAGTTCATCATCGATCCGGTGCCCATTCCCATCTGTCAGAATGTGAGGATATCTAGGAACAGCATCTGTAAAGAAGACACTCTTGAATGGCCCGCCCGGGGCTACCATGCCTCTCATAAGATGCACTATTACGGCTTTAAAATGCAACTGATCATTTCTAAAGCAGGCGTGCCGGTACCGATGGGAATGACGGCTGCCAACGTGCATGACGTTCAGTTTCTTAATGAGCTTAATAATATAGAACTTTCTGACTGTGAATTAATTGCTGATAAAGGATATTTGTCTCTACCATTTCAGACAACCCTTTTTGAGCAGGACAGAATCAGATTGATCACCCCATTAAGGAGTAATATGAAGAAACAAACATCACTTTGGAACCCTTCCATCCGCTATATCCGAAAGCGAGTGGAAAATCTGTTTTCTCAGCTGTGTGACCATCTGTATATTAAGATGAACTATGCTAAATCTCTTAATTGGCTGTTCACGAGAATGTGCTCTATTATCAGCAGCGTAGTTGAGCTTCAACTTATTAGTTTAAGAAATAACAGACCCATTAATCACTTAAACCATGCCCTTGCCGGTTGAACCGCACAACGGGTTAAAGTTAAAATTTTTTAGAAACAAATAAACCCGGAGCTTACGCTTCTGCTGATATGAAGAAATACAAAATCGTACCAATATTTGATGGGAATTTTGGCCATTTACACGAGAAATACCAACTAGACTCAGAGGGTTATTGTGAAAAATATGGATTTGGATTAAGTGAAGTGGAGCTTAATGAAGTTTACCAACATATACAGGCATTAGAAGATTTTATATCTACTGAGGAGGATGTCGCTTTTGTATATGACACTATTCAGAAATCGGATTTCATAGATAATTTCGAGATACCGGATCAAAATAATTGGAACTTTATTATTTTACAATCAAAAACACCTTTTAAATATTTACCCCAACAGGGATATAAGATGGGCTATAAGTGGACGGATATGAATTATTTAGTTTCCAGGGAAGGAGCTATTATAGTACTCAATCGAATCAAACAGATAAACCAGAATTATTGTGATATTATCCTTGACTTAATGCGAGATAAAAAATTAACAGCTGCTGTATTGAAAGATGATGGATTTGATTTTATTAATAAACCTAAGGATTATGATCAACATAGAAATCAAGAAATTTTATCATCAATTGGTAAGATAGAACGTTGGAATTCACGTAACAAGGAAAAAGTAAGAGAGCTATTAAACATAGTCTTTTTGGAAGCAAAAAAAATAAATATTGACCTATTTATAAGTGAAGGTACTTTATTAGGTTGTATTAGGCACGGGGAAATAATGCGATGGGATGACGATGTAGATCTGGCGATGAACAACAAAGATGTAGAAAAGTTTTTAGAAAGTCTCAAAAAAAAAGAAGGCATTGAAATAGGAACTGCTAACTTGTATGGTAAATACCCTTTCTACAAAATTTGGTCAACAGACTGCGAAGAAATCCAAGGCTATAGACACAGGTTCCCTTTTATTGACATCTTTCCTTTTGCAATAGTTGATTCGAAGCTATATTTTGATTATGGATATGCATACGATATAGTAGATATTTTCCCGCTATCCGACTGTAATTTTGAAGGCACCATTGCTAAAATCCCCAAAAACCCTATGTCGTACCTAAACAATAGGTATCCAGGTTGGAAGGAAAAGATTGTTTTCTATCCATATAGCCATCGTATTGAGAGATCGATAGGGAAGTTATTAGAAGCATATATCTCTGTAGACAAAACCGGAAGGATAGAATGCTGTTGAAAAATTCTCTGTATCAAAAATCGAGTACTATAATCAATAATGTTCATCAATAAATATTGAAATCGATATGACGATTTATAACATCAAGAATGACGAATCAGGTCGCCCCTCGGGATTCATAATGACGTCTTGTGGGCATGAGACTATCCTTGGTAGCCCTATCAAACAAACTGACGATCATGTTTTTTATGAAACGTACGGAGTAAGATTAACAGCATACGAAATTGACAATTACAAAGCACACTCAAGTATATGGCATCACTTTCTTGAATCTTCACTAAATGATATATGCATGATTGTTGAAGAAGGAGTAAAAGTAACTGTTACAGCAGAAGAGCTCCTATCGGAATTTTCTGACGAAGAAGATTGGGAGGTATTTTTTCCATATGATAAAATATCTAAAGAGGGTAGAAAGAAACGTAATGAATTGGGAGCAAGTCGATTTAATTACTTTTGGGGTAGTTACTTTTATTTTATGAAAAAAAGTGGTGCGCAAAAAATGTTAGTATGTGACACTATTACACAACCAGTGGATGAAGAATTACTGATAAAGTCGCTTTCGCGCCAAATTAATACACTTTATCTTGAAACCGATTGGTTTGAATATGATGAAACTAAATCTCTCAGTTATCTAGAGCGAAGTCAATCTATAAGAAATGCGATATTTAATCATCAAGCCTGGACAGTCGATACAAAGAAACAAGCTATAACAATAATGCATCACCTATCCTTGGTAGCTGAAGAGATGGGTATTGACTTATTTTTACACGCAGGCACGTTGCTAGGAGAAGTAAGACATGGAAAAATTATGCCGTGGGACGATGATATAGATTTAGAGATAGATTCACGGGATGTTGACAAGTTCATTCAAGAGATAAAAAAACGAGGTGTGGTTGAGCATTGTACATGGATATGGGGCTACACAAATCAGCAATACCATAAATTATGGCTAAAGAATGGTCAAAAAACAAATGGTTTTCCTTATCTCTTTCCTTTCATTGATATATGGGTCTTCTTTGAGGAGGAGAATGGTGAAATAAGAACATGTAGTGGACACAGCTTTCAGCGCAAGACATATTTTCCTTCGCGCGAAATTAAATTTGAAGGTTGCAAATTGAAGTTGCCTAATGATTGCAAAGGTATACTTGATATCAAATATCGAGATTGGAGAACCCATATCAAAGTGTATACTTGGTCACACCGGGTTAAAGCCAGGATCTTCAAACCGCTTAGTTTACCCATTCAGGTAGATGAAACAGGCCGATATAAGATAACATCGCTGGCAATTATAAATTAAAAGTAATTAACAAGGGTTACTGTATACAGGTTTAGATGAGATAGTCAAAACTTAATCTGACAGTTGCAATAAATTAACAACTGAAAAACAGATTTGAGTTATGACAACACAAGAGAAAATCATCAAGAACAAGTTAGGGGTATTGGAGTTAGCCCAACATTTGGGGAATGTATCAAGAGCCTGTAAAGTGATGGGCTATTCCCGGGATAGTTTCTATCGATTTAAAGAGTTATACGAGCAGGGAGGAGAGTTGGCCCTGCAGGAAATATCCAGAAGGAAGCCGGTATTGAAGAACCGCGTAGAAGAACATATAGAAAAAGCCATTGTGGATATGGCCATAGAACAACCAGCCCTTGGACAATTAAGAGTATCCAACGAATTAAAGAAAAAGGGCCTCATTGTATCTCCAGGAGGCGTTCGCAGTGTTTGGTTAAGACATGATCTTCACACGTTTAAGTTGCGTTTAAAAGCGCTGGAAGCGAAGTCTGCACAGGAAGGTATCGTTTTAACAGAAGCGCAGTTAGCTGCCCTGGAACGGGCCAAAGAAGAAAAAAAAGCGCAGGGAGAAATCGAGACACACCATCCTGGATATCTGGGAGCACAGGATACCTACTATGTTGGCAATATTAAAGGGGTTGGCCACATTTATCAGCAAACCTTTATTGATACCTACTCCAAGGTCGCTTTTACCAAGCTGTATGACAGAAAGAATGCGCTGATTGCCGCCGATATGCTTAATGACCAGGTGGTTCCCTTCTTTGAACAACATGACTTACGTTTACTCAGGGTGCTGACAGACCGGGGAACAGAATATTGCGGGGCCAGAGAACAACATGAATATCAGCTATATTTAGCCATAGAGGACATCGATCATAGTAAAACCAAGGCCAAGAGCCCGCAGACCAACGGCATTTGTGAGCGCTTTCACAGAACGATACAGGACGAATTCTATGCTATCGCGTTCAGAAAAAAAGTTTACCGAAGCATTCAGGAGCTGCAGCATGATCTGGACCGCTGGATGCACTATTATAACCAGGAGCGAACTCATTCAGGTAAATACTGCTTTGGGAAAACACCTATGCAAACATTCAAAGACAGCATTCCCCTTGCCAGACAAAAGATGCTAGAAACACTGAAGGAAGACCATTTTGTGGCTTATCCCTCCTTAAGCCACATCTGGGAGGGTAAGCCACAAAATGCGTCTGAGGGATTTGCAGAAAATAAGTTATATTCGAAGAGGACGTCTGACAATTTTTAAAAACACCCAACTGTCAGATCAAGTAGTGGCTATGTATCCGCCCGACGAACCCATCTTTTAGGACTCGATTAGTTTCTTATAATTCTGCGGATAGAGGTCACGAATGTTCTTATGGTTAATGGTCATGACGTTTTGCAGGGCGTGTTTCAACCACTGCAGGGGATTCACCTCATGCTTTTTGCAGATAGCGAAAAAGGAATAGATCATGCCTGCTCTGGCAGCTGCATCATGGCTTCCTGCAAAGAGGTAGTTCTTGCGACCCAGAGAGATGGGCCTCAGTGCATTCTCGATTTGGTTATTGTCAATCAACAAGCTTCCGTCCTGCAGATAGGCGCTTAGCTTATCCCAACGCTCCATGGCATAGCGCATAGCCTTCCCGATCTGGCTTTTGGGTAAGGTATTCTTTACCTCATGAAAGATCCATTTTCCCAGTTCATTGATCACCGGAAGAGATTCTTCCAGGCGAAGCGCTTTGATTTGCTGGGCACTCAGTCCTTCCTCTTTTGCCTTTCGCTCTACTGCATATAAAGCCTGGATAAGCGACAAGGCTTTGGTTGCCCTGGTTTTATCATTATCCAGTGCCCGTTCAAACTCTCTTCTGGCATGAGCCCAGCAGGCTACCGGTGTTACTTCTGTCCGCTGTCCTATCTTTTGGTAGACGGCGTACCCGTCACTCTGGAGGTATCCTCTAAAGTGTTTCAGCATCTCCGTAGTGGCTGCCGCACCCCGGGTAGGCTGATAGTCCATCAGCACCAATCCATCCAAAGGACTATGGTAGACCCAATACCAGCCCATATGGGCAGCACCTTTCTTATCGCTTTCCAATACTTTGATCGAGGTCTCATCGACCTGTAAATACCCTCTGGCTTTGATATCAAACCTGAGTTGCTGGTAGAGTGGTTCCAGTCTTTCCAGTGCCTGTTTGACCCAGCCTTCAATGGTAGAGGAGGCTATGGGGATGTTCTCCCTGGCAAAGCGTTGTTTCTGCCGGTAGAGCGGCAAATGATCCATGTATTTATCAGTGAGGATCATGGCCAGCAGCCCTGCTCCCGGAATGCCTTTATCAATGACCCGTTCAGGAAGCTCTCCCGTTTTTACTCCTTCTGCGTTTTTAGCGGCATATTTATAACGGATGTAGCGACGGATGAAGAAGCGGGCAGGCTCACATTCCAGTTCTTCGGTTACATCCTTTCCAATGCAGACCATATCCGTTAGATCACCCTCAGGGTGGATCTCGATTTCTTCTACAGGAAGATGGGCAGGCAAGGCAGCGCGGCCTTTATGTGCAGACTGCTTCTTACGGGTATAGGTGATCTGTTCTTTGATTTCTTCCTGCTGAATGGCTTCTGCTTCCGGCTGAGCTTCAAATGGCAATACGCCTTGTGCAGGGTCACCTTCAAAGCGTTCTCGCTTCTGGCCGAACTGCAGACGTTCTAAAAGGTCGACCCGGGCTTTGAGGTAGGTGATCTTTTCGTCCTGTCTTTCTATGGTGGCATCTTTGCGTTGCAAAAGAGCAATTAATTGTTCTTTTGAGAGTGATTCCAGTGCCATATCCATGGCATGAAATTACACAAAAAAGGCCGTCTATGCAAGAAAAAAGCCTCTTTTTATGCCTGATAACGTCGTAATTGCCGGCTCTTGTGAACCTGTATCCCTTCGTGGAGATTCCGGAGATGCTGACCCCGTACCGGGCATACTGACCCCCTAATTTGGTTTTGGCCCATAGATTCTGAAGGCCTGACAATTTTACCTTTTTTTTCTTAGACTTTCACCTTTAAGTTCAATTCTGTAAGCGGTATGTACCAGCCGGTCGAGTATGGCATCAGCAATCGTTTCTTCACCGATCACATCATACCAGCTTGCCACCGGCAGCTGGCTGGCGATGATAGTAGATTTGCGGCCATGACGGTCTTCTATGATTTCCATCAGATCCATGCGTTGCTGCTGTTCCAGGTGAGTGAGTCCGAAGTCGTCCAGAATGAGCAGTTCCGTGCGCGAAAGCTTTTCCATAAACTTATAGATGCTCCCATCAATCCGGCTCATCTTCGTGCGCAGCAGTAACTTCTGCAGGTTATAATAAGCCACTTTATATCCCTGTGCACAAGCCTGGTGCCCCAGGGCAGAAGCCAGAAAGCTTTTACCGGCACCTGAGGCCCCGCTGATCAGAACGGCATCTCCACTGGAGAGATAAGTTCCCATGGCAAGGTCCGTAATGAGTGAACGGTCAATCCCCCTGGAGGCATCCATGTTCAGTTCTTCCACAGAAGCCCGGTAGCGGAAGCCGGCATTTTTAAGCAGACGGTCAAAGCGTTTTCCGCTGCGCTGTTCCTGTTCGGCCTGCAGCAGCAATTGTAGGCCCTCTGAGAGGTTCAGTTCGTGATGGCGGCGGGTCTCCAGCAGTACCTGCCAACTGCGGCACATTCCATGCAGGCGCAGCTCTTTGAGTTGTGTTTCGATTTGCATATTAAAAGTGAATAGTGGATTGTATATAGTATTCTTTTCCTCTGATATTGTTATGGGCAGGAAGCGGATGTTCAATGCTCTCCTCCTGCAGATAGAGCGTCATGTTGTTCTCCAGTATTTTCTGGATGGCCTTATAGGAGCAGATCCGGTGCTGCACAGCGATCCGGCAAACACGGGTGAACTTTTCTGCCTCGGTATTCCGGTGTAAACGGAACAGGCCGTCGCAGGTGCGGTACAACTGCTCTGGATAACGGTCCTGCTGAAAGATGATCTCAAGGAGGCGGTAGAGATCTTCCGACTTATAACGGGCCCGCTCCAGGTAATATTCCGGACTGCGGTTCAGCCAGGCCTGATTAGCAGAACTCAGATGTTCCTTTACCGAAGTATATCCCCCGCTGTAGCTTCTGATATGGACAGCCACCTGTTTCCCTTCAGCATAGATAGAGACCATACTGCGGGTATAGATCACCTTTACTTTGGAACCAATCAGCGTGTAGGGAACACTGTAAAAGTGTTTCTGAACACTGACATGCCCGTTACTGGCTACCTTGGGTTCACAATAGTGTTTTAGTTCAAAGTCCTGCTGGGGCAGCTCAGAGAGTAACGGCTTTTCAGCGGCCAGGAAGCGTTCTTCCCTGCAGTAGTCCTTACGCTGCATGCGGGTCTGGTTATGCTCGCGTACTTTTTCGCTGATGGCCTGATTTAGAGAAGCCAGATCGAAGAACTGCCGGTTGCGCAGCCGGGCATACACTCTGGTATAGAGCAGCTTTACCTGGTTCTCAACCAGACTTTTATCGCGGGGACGGCCCGGTCTTGCAGGCACGACCGACATCTGATAATGATTGGCAAAGTCTTCCAGGCTCCGGTTGACCTCCGGCTCATACCGGTCTGCCTTGACGATAGCAGACTTAAGGTTATCGGGTACCAGTACCCGGGGTACCCCGCCCAATTCTTTCAGGCAGCAGGAAAGGGCATACAGAAAGTCACCGATTCGCTGAGAGGGTACAGCCATAGCAAAAGCATAATCAGAAAAAGGAAGACAGGCTACAAACAACTGGCAACTGATAATTTCCCCGGTCTGGCGGTCTGTATAACTGATCTGTTTGCCGGCGAAGTCGACGAACAGCTTATCGGCAGGCTCATGGCTTAATACAGAGGTCGGCTTACGGGCAACAAGCTGCTGATGCAGATGAAAGCAGAACTGGGAGTAGGCATACCCCTGGGGAAAACCCAGAATGTATTCATCCCACAGCAGTTTTTTAGTCATCCCTATTTTTTTAAGCTCTTTGGAGAGATATTCCAGTTTTCCTTTGAAATGAATATAACGTGGATCCTTATAAGCAGGATTACCGGAATGGAACCGGGTTTCCAGGACAGGATCCTCCAACTGAAGCAGTTCCTGTGGGTCCAGGGCAGCAGACTGAAGCTTGGCAAGATAAGACTTCACCGTGTTCTTGCTGATGTTCAGCGTTCGTGCGATGGCCTTAATAGAATAGCCCTGGGTGTGTAAGCGTAATAGTTGTTTTATCTGACTCATGGGTCTTGGTTTTCCGGCCATCAGTGATCTTCTTTTGTAATAAATTGATCACTAAGTATAACCAAAACCAGAATTAGAGGGGTCAGTATGCTCCGGTACGGTATCCCCTTTAAGTCAATATCAGGGGGGCAACATGCTCCGGTACGCATTGCGCCTATCTCTCAGAGGGGGTCAGTATCCGCCGGAATGGCAGGCGTTTCTGTTGATTTAAGCAGCATCGCTATCCGCTATCCTAACCGCTTTGGAGGGGTCAACATGCTCCGGAATATCCACCTTCGATCATCAGCACCAGATCTGCCCAGCTCAGCTGCTCCTTTTTGGGAGTAGGGAAAGTACCCTGTTCGAGCCGCTTATAGTATAATACAAAGCCGCCGTGTTCCCAGTGCAGAAGTTTAATATGGGTGCGCCCCCGGTTGAGAAAGACGAAGACTTCTCCTGAAGATACTTCCCTTTTGAGCTCTGAACTAACTAAACCACACAGACCGTCGAAACTTTTTCGCATATCACAATGGCCCTGATAGAGAAAATACCGGTGAGAGGAGTTCAGGCTGAACATTAATACAGATGAATGAGCTGAGAAATGATCTTCATATCAGAAGCCGGTACTTTGATGCGCACGCCGTTAGGGTAACTAACTTCTATGGCCTCTACAGACTCCGCCCGAGGGACCAGGGGGATAAACCCTTTCTTCTTTTCCGGTTCTTTGCTGCGTGATACCCAGTAGGCAAAGGTTGCCACCTTCATTCCTAATTGCTGACTAAACTCTTTTTGGGTAAGCCCGCTCTGACGCCAGCGCTCAACCTCTGCCTTCATTCTTTCTCTTTGATCCATTACTTTATCTTTATCGTGCAGGCAAAGTAAGGCCATTAAGAATTGAAGGTCAAGATGGGTTCGTCGGGCCGATACGTGGCTATTACAGTTTAGACAAATAAACACAAGCGGTTTACGCTCTTCCTGGTACCAGAAAATCAGATTAACTAATTACTTATTCATAACGTATTTTAAATTGTCAAACAATCTCTGAACAAGTCTGCGATCGTCGGTTACAATTTCTGCAGTTCCTTTTGCTTCAGCTTTAAAAGCCAAGTGCGTGCCGTAGTTTGTTTTTAGCTGATCGGGAAAATTTACCGCCACCTGATATGTTTCTATTTCACTGTTTTCGGTTTTTGTACTGCTGGTTGTAAGTGAAATGGAATTTACCGTTCCGGTGACTGATCCATATTCATTATATGGAAAGTTATCTAATTTGACAATTACCTGTTGTCCCTTTGCAATCTTTCCAACACCATGCGAAGGTACAATTACTTGACCGTGGAGCAGATTTTGTTTAGAGACTATTGTGAAAATCTCTTCACCAGTTTGTACAGTTTGGTTTTCTTGATAAGGTTTTAGAAACTGAATTTTTCCATCAAACGGAGCTCTAAAAATATACTTTTGCTCCCAACTCTTGATATTGTCTACTAAATCGTTGTAAGATGAAATTAAAGTCATTCGAAGTTCCTTCTTTTTCTCGGATTTATTCACAGCTAATTCTTGCAATTTACTTTCAGACTGTTGAAACTGTTGTTTAAAATTAGTTAAGCTATTAATCGAGCTTTGATAAGCATCTTTAGCGGATATGTAATTCATCTGGGTCTTGTCAAGCTCAGACTCACTAATTACTTTTTTACTGAATAAGATGGAATCTCGCGAATAAAATTTATGTATATAATTTAGCGTTTTAATTGCCATTATAATTCTTTGTTCGGCAGAGAAAATCGCTTTTTTTTGTTCATCAATGATTTCGATCAAACTTATAGTCTGTTTGTCATATAAGTCGTCTTGTTCGAAATTTATAAATTGTTCTAGTGCTGATGAAAACTCGTAGTATTTCACATTCAGCTCACCGAGAGAGAAGTTTTTAGGCAATTTATGGTATAGGTTGAGCATGTCATCGCTGTTCGGGTTGTAAGGTCTTATTAGGCTATCGATAAAAAATACATTATACGGTTGGGCCGGATTTTCCAAATATGCGATGAGCTGTCCCTCTTTTACATCACTTAGCGACTTTATTGCTGTTAATTTGAGTTTACCGTGACTATTGGCAAGTAATTTCAATGGTGCGTTATCTGCATGAACAATAATCTGTCCTTTAACAATATCAGGATAGCGTATAATCCAACCAAAGATGACCATAATAGTAAATAATACTACTACAATCATACTTATCCCAAAGCCAAATCGCAATGGCATCCGTTCAATTATATGATGAACTTCTTCACTACGACTATTTTCTATTGCTTTATCTATCTTTGTTGGTTCCATTGTATTAATTACTATTTAAAGTTGCTGGAACTTCAGTTGGTGAAGTCAATTGGAAATCAAGTTGAGATTGTACCAATTGAAAATATCTCCCTTTTATTCCCATTAGTGAATTGTGATCTCCAATCTCGACAATCCTGCCCTGTTGCATAACCACAATCTGATCTGACTTTCTTATCGTACTCAATCGATGAGCAACGACTATTACGGTTTTTCCCTTAAATACCTCATTCAAAGAACCTGTAATTTTCGTCTCGTTAATTGTATCTAATGAGTTGGTCGCTTCATCAAAAAATAGGTAATCTGGATTTTTATACAAAGCGCGAGCTATTAGGATCCGTTGTTTTTGCCCCCCACTTAATCCCCGACCTTGCTCTCCCATAATTGTTTGATATCCTAGGGGTAAGGCTTCGATTTCCTGGGAGATATTTGCTGTATTTAAAGCCTTTTTTAATCGCTCGTAATCAATACGTTCATCGTCTAGAACGATATTGTTTAAAATGGTGTCGTTAAATATTTTCCCGTCTTGCATTACTGCTCCACATTTATCTCGCCATTGTCTAAGGCTTACGTTATTAATGTTCATTTCACCAATCCGAATGTCACCAACAGTCGGTTTATATAGTCGTAACAATAATTTCAATAAAGTTGACTTTCCGCTACCACTATCGCCAACTATTGCTGTTACCTTTCCCTGTGGGATAATCAATCGGATACCCTGTAAAACAATTTTGCCATGCGGTGTATATTGAAATCCCACATTGTTGACAATGAGGCTTTTGTTGTTGGGCAGTTCAATATTGTTTTGCCCTACCTCATCATGCTCATTATCCATTTGATGTATTTCATTTAGTCGAAGAAAGCTTATTTTTGCAAATTGATACGAAATGATAAATTGGATAAACTGAGTGACAGGGACATTTAATATACCAATGATAAATTGGACAGAAAGCATAACTCCAAATGTAATTTCTCCGGTAATTACTGCTTTAGCACAATAGAAAGTAATAAATAAATTTTTTAGACTATCAATAAATTGCGCTCCTTGACTTTGCATATTTGATATCTTCAAAACACGCAAATTCACCTTATACAACTGAGCCTGGATGCCTTCCCACTTCCATCTTTTTTGTTTTTCGTAATTATTAATTTTAATATCCTGAATGCTCCCGATTGTCTCCACCCAATAACTTTGATTTTTACTAACTAGTTCAAAGTATTCCCAATCGAGTTTTTTTCTGACCCTTAAAAATACTATTACCCATATAACATATATTGTACTGCCAGCTATGAAAGTATAGAAAATACCTGGATTATAAATGAACATAATAATCCCGAACACCAAAAATGTCAGGATAGAAAAGACCATATTCAGTGAATTATTCATTATAAATGAGCGGATTCGTTCGTGATCCTGGGCTCGCTGCAATATGTCTCCCATCATTTTATTCTCAAAAAATGTAATTGGTAAACGCATTAGCTGGATGAGATAATCCGAAATCAATGCAATGTTCACCCTCGCGGTTACATGCATTAAAATCCAATCTCGAACCATATTGCTTAATAGGACACTGATAACTATTGCAACATTTGCGATTAGCACAATATTAATAAAATCCAAATCTTGTGTCTGTATTCCAACGTCTATGACTGCTTTGCTTATAAATGGCAGCATACTTTGTAGAATAGTCACTATAAGCATAACTATAAATAAGTTTAAGAAGCTTTTTTTATAGGGTACGAAATAAGCCAGGAGACTCTCAAATGTCTTTCTCCGTTCTATCTTTTCTTCGGCTTGACGTGCATAAAAGTCCGCCTGAGGTTCAATTGCAATTATTGCTCCTTTATTGCTTTTCTGTTTCAACCATTTTGCCGCAAATTCGTTCGTACTATATTTCACATATCCTTTTGCCGGGTCAGAAACATAGATAGCACCCCTTGGAACTGTGTTTTTTGATCCTTTATCATTGTTCCGGTAATATTTTATTCGGTACACGACCACAAAGTGGCTATCATCCCAATGTATAATTGCTGGTAAAGGAATCTTTGTAAGAAGATCCTCTATACTGCATTTAAGTGCGAGAGTTCTAAGTCCTATTGATTCAGCAGCATGTGTGATGTCATCAAATGAAACTCCTTCTTTGGTGATTCCACATTTGTCTCGAAGTGACTGTAAGGAATAATATTTTCCATAATATCTTGCAATCATCTTTATACATGATGGCCCGCAGTCCATCAGGTCCAATTGTCTGTCGTTAGGAAATTCTGCCATTAAGATAAAAGCGGTAATGTAAAAAAAGGCAATATAGACCTTATATTTAAAATAAATAATAGTTTCTTATAAAAATAGTCTGCTATTTATTTGTTGTTTAATAAATTAATAATTTCTTAATAATTTCACAATATAGATATCTTGCTTAGCTGATAAATAGACAATATCTTGTGGAACTTTTAAATGGAGTCTTTATTCTAGTAAACATATAACATTAACGATACTTTCTTTAGAAATTCAATAAATAATTCAAATATTAAACTAATGAAAAAGGGTAAAAAAATCTTGGCATTTGAGCAATTGGAGGCTGAAATGGAACTGATCACTAAGGATCAGTTAGCAGCATTCATGGGCGGGTCTTCAACCGGTATACGTGTTGCAATTGATAGCAATGGACCTTATTTGATTGATCAAGAAATTTATACAGCTGGTGATGGGTCCTTTTACAAAAAAGTATCATTCGATGGATATTCTTGGACAGACATTCCAATGTATCAAGGCAGAATAGATGGAGGGACAGGAGGGACAGGAGGGATAGGAGAATCGGAAGAAACATATGTACATCCTATGTTAAGCCAATACGCTACTCATGGCCAGCCTCTACCATCAACTTGGCTTGGGGGGGCTTCGGTCCGAACGGACAGTGAAGGAGATTCTTATTATCAAGACAATACAGGACGCGTACATTATGTTATGAATACGTCAATAATCTGGGACTCACTCGTAGGGAGCCTCTCTGAGGCAGCATCATGGGGTGCGATTTTTGGTTACTTTAAAGATATGTTCGGATCTGGCGGGAGTTTTGGTAATGCAGCAGCTGGCGCTGGATATGGTGCTGCATTTGCGGTGGAAGGGGATATAATGGCAGAATGGTGGCGAAGTTTTGGGAATAAAACTATGTACGTAGGGTCGGATGGTCAGGAGCATTATATCGGTGGTTCAACTGGACATTAAACTTTCAATTTAACGATATCCTTGTATGACCAACCGTATTTATAGAATTATTTGGGTTGTATTGACTTTGATGTTATTAATAATCGAAATCTTTTTTTTACCACGAATTTTTTTTGAACTAGCGCGATCCCTGCCACTATTGGTTATAACCTATATATTTATAATCGAAAAGAGGGATTTTTTCTCTTACAATAAACAATTCAACTTTTTGGCCTCCATAATATCGGTACTTTTGGCTTTTTCACAGATTAGCAACTACTTATCAACGTTGGTTAGACAACCTTGGAATTCGGTACTATCTGTTATAACAGTGGCAATTTACATATCAATTGTACATTTTTTTATCTCATTAAGTGCTAAAAAGAAGTAGATTTTTTCCCTGTTTTTGAGTTATTTAAGCTCATGTTAAGATTATACAGGAAACACCGAAGGGGCGTTTCCTGTATCCAATAGCCTTGTTCACAACAACAACATCCAGTAATTAATATTGAAAGGAATATTGTTTAGCAATTAAGATTTCTATATGGAGATTATTGCTTCAATTCAAATTTGTGATAATAGTTTTTGCATATGAAACTTCAGGTTTATTTAATAGATTATTTTAGAGAAGTAAAAGACAACGGATTAAATACTTATATCACACAGTTGGGAAATGGTCTGGAAATAAATGGAGGCATCGATTTAACTTATGTATGGACTAATAGTAAATACCTTGATCTCAAAATAGAGTATCTAGCGTCTGCCAGGGAACTGCATATTCCAACATTTTCGACGCAAGATAGAGGGTATAATGCCGATGGATTTTTGTCTAATGTATTGATTAATGATATGAAAACTAAAACAAATATCATTGTTCATTTGAATTGGATAAATCATTGTTCAGTCGCCTGGCATTTGAAACAGCGGATAGACTGTAAGATCATCTTAACAAAACATTGTATTCCCTGGCGAGATTTTGTAAATAATAACTTGAAGGATTTTTATAAACTGAATGCTGTTTATGAAAAGAGAAAAAAGATCACTCACTTACTACCTAAGCTTCAATCCGAAAAAATTAATTATGAGTCTATCGATCATATTATTACGGTGACAGATTGTGCAAAAGATAATTTAACGAATCTTTTTAGTGTCAGTTCTGAGAGGATCACAACAATTAATAACGGTATACAAATACAATACTACGATAAGAATAAACAAAAAAAGAAACTGCGCAGAACCTACGGCTTTTCTGTGAATGATAAAATTATTCTTTTCGCGGGTACGGTTAAAGAATCAAAGGGCGTTTTTGATTTAGTAAAAGTTTTTGAAAAGCTCGTCGCTAGAAATCCAGAAAATATAAGATTGGTAATCGCAGGTTCTGGTAACTTGTCTCTGCTGCTGCAGAAAACAAAAAAATATTGGTCAAAAATTACCATTACCGGTAGCCTCGATAAACCGACATTATATGATTTTTTTTGCATGTCTGATATTGGGGTGGTTCCAAGTTATGTTGAGCAATGCAGCTATACAGCCATTGAAATGATGCAAATGGGCTTGCCCATAATTGTAAGTGATGTTGATGGTTTGAAAGAAATTGTTCTTGACGAATGCGGGCTTAGAGTGAAAGTCAATTTTACAAAAGGAAAGCCTGTTGTTGTTGATAGTAAGGAATTATTCACTAAGCTTGAGTATTTTCTACAAAATGAATCAATAGCCAGAAGATTTGCGAAAAATGCGCAAAAACACGCTTTGAAAACCTTCAAATTAGATAACATGGTTGACCGTACAATCGAGGTTTATCGAAATGTTATACGGGAAGGTCCCGAAATTGAACAATTGAAATATCCCCTGCCAATCTTTGACAAAGATGCTTGCCCATTGGTGACTGTTATATTGTCATGTGAAGATGGGCCAACATATCTAAATCTTTGTGTTGCTTCGATACTATCCCAAAGTTATTCAAACTTTGAACTCTTCGTAGTTGACAATGAGGCTGTCGATATCAGTCGCTCCTTTGTTGAAACTTATTGTGATGATAGAATAAAGTATCTTTCCTTCAACAAAAATATATCTAAATGGGATTTAGCAATAGATATAGCAAAGGGGAAATACATTATTCATCTAAATGCTGAGGATTGGGTTCATCCCCATGGTATAGCATTGCAAATAGACTTTTTAGAGCGTAATCCTGATTATGCAATGGTAGGATCATGGTGTGAAATTATTGATGCTTTTGGCAAAGTAACCTCTAGAGTACAAACTTCAATGAAGCATGAAGACATTAGTTTAGCATTATTATTCGGTAATCCATTTTCGCAAGCATTAACGACAGTGCGGATGCACTTCGCAAAAAAATATAGATTTAATGTGAAATTTAAGCATTGTGAAGATTATATTTTATGGCTTGAAATTGTTGGTGACGCAAAAATGGAAATTCTGCCATATAATCTGTTGAAATATCGCGAGTATGCAGGCTGTAAGAGGTTTAACGATAAGAACCCTCTTAAGAAAAATATGACGTCTATTTTGGGGCGAAATCTTGATGAATTGAATATTAACTATTCTAGCGATGAGTTTACAATACATTTAGCTTTGAGTTTTAACTACGAAAAGTATTTCAATTCGGATGAAAAGAGTAAAAAGCTTAAGAATTGGTTAGATAAACTTTTTTCAGCAAAAGCCTTAACCGATCTACATTCAGCTGCTAAACTTAACTCCTATAAACGTAATTTGTTATATTCTTATCTATAAGAGCGGTTACTGAATATTCGAGTTTACAATGTAGTCGCCAAAGTGAAACATATTTTTGAGCTGTGCCTTTAATAATATAAATCTACAAACGTCATAAAAAATGAATGCAATTATACTGGCCGCTGGCTTAGGAACAAGAATTAGAACATATGTAAATATTCCAAAGGCACTGATTAAAGTAGACAATATCCCTATAGTTGAAAGTCAAATCACCGCACTTAAAGAAATTGGAGTTAATGAAATCTGCATTGTTGTTGGTTATCGCTCTGAATCCTTTTCTTATTTAACTGAAAAATTCGGTGTAAAACTAATCTATAATCCTAATTTTGAAAGCTACAATAATATTTATTCACTTTACCTTTGCAGAAACCATCTTGAAAATACTTGGATATTAAATGGTGATGTTTATCTCCGTAATAATTGTCTAAAGGAAGGCGTTTTCTCGAGTAGCTATTTATCAAGCTTAAAATGCAATACTAAGGGTGAATATATTATTGTTCATGACGAAAAAAATAAGGTTATCGACATTTTGCCGCCGAAAGATCACGAGCAGATTAATAAAGACAGACAACACTTTATAATTTCGGGAATGTCTTTTTGGACTAAAGATGCATCGCTGAAAATTGCTGAATTACTCAATAAATATATTATGATTTCTACAACAATAAGTGGAAATAACGTAAAGAATTGGTATTGGGACCAGGTCGTTTTCCATAATTTGAGCCAATTTGATATTTACATTAAAGAAGTGGATGTTAGTGATTGGAGCGAAGTTGATTCATTAACTGACTTATTACTTGCGCGAAGTTATTAACCCAAAGTAGCAATTGAAAAGAGATAATCCTTGTAAGAAGCTGAAAAACAGTTGAAATTGCCAGGAACGATTATCACTCAAAAGATGACATCACTACTCTTTAAGTATTACCTAATAAAAAGATTAGTCTCTGGTATACTCGTCTAAAATATAATGAGGGAATAAGAAAAAAGAAGGAGGTTGTTTACCGAAAAAACGGTATGTTTTAATCGCAAAACAAAAACATCCAACCTGCAGAGCAAAAACAAAAAGAAGTGATGGAAATCCTTTCCATCATCATGGCCTCAGGCTCTTCCATGTTTTAACATAAAGTTATGGAAATGATCTATATGAATCACACAATTAAATTATTAGTATTTAATCCCTTATTTGTCCCTTTATATAGGTAGCTAATTGAAAAACATAGAAATAATATTTAGCAAGAGAATGTCTTGTCCTGAAATAGCTTTACATTAAATGTAAAGTAAATGGAAAAAAAACAGAGAAAGCGAACGGTAAAACCGCTCAAAAAGATCGGCAGATCTTATCCCGAAGAAGTCAAAAGAAAAGTTGTTGGAGAAATACAATCCGGTTTCCACAGCCATCGTACGGCAGCTAAGCTTTACGGTATGAGTCGGAATACTGTAAACGATTGGGTTGTTCAGTATTCTTTACTTAACTTGGATTCACTGAACTCACAAGAGGAATTTATGACAAAATCTACTGAAAGTTCAACCATTCGTCATCTTCACAGACAAGTTATCGAGTTACAGAAGGCTTTGGAAAAGTCTCAGTTAAAGGTGGATTCTTTGGAAACAATGATTAAGGTAAGCGAAGAGGAGCTGAAGATCAAGATCCGAAAAAAGCCTGGTGCCAAACAGTCAAGAGAATGAGGCAGAAACATCCCCATGTAGGCCTTGGGGAGCTCTGTGTACTGTTTGGCGTTACAAGACAAGCTTATTATGACGCATTCCACCATGCTGAGAAAACGTCGATTGCTAACATGATTGTTCTGACGTTGGTAAAGGAAATTCGGAGCGTGATGCCATTGCTGGGTACACGAAAGCTCCTGTACTTGCTGGAACCACAATTGAAGGAACATGGAATCAAAATTGGCCGCGATCAATTATTCGACCTGCTTCGATTTCACGGGCTAATGATCCGGCGTCGTAAGCGTATAGTTCGTACTACTGATTCTAATCATATCTTCAAGCGATATCCAAACCTGATAAAGGAACTTGTTATCACCGGACGAGAGCAGCTTTGGGTAAGCGATATCACCTATATCAGGACGATTCAAGGCTTCAGTTATCTAAGTCTGATTACCGATGCATATTCCCATAAGATCGTAGGTTATGCATTGCACCCGACGTTAGAAGCGACAGGTTGCTTGAAAGCTTTGGAAATGGCCATATCGACCTGGAAACATGAATCGCCATTTTATCTTATCCATCATTCCGACCGCGGAATTCAGTATTGCTGTGCAGAATACACCGAAACGCTTCAACGTTTCGGTGTAGCTATAAGCATGACACAAAGCGGTAGTCCTTACGATAATGCTTTGGCCGAGCGGGTAAACGGAATCTTAAAGAATGAATTCTTTCCAAAACGGATTTATCAAAATCATAAGGATGCACAGAAGCATGTATCCAGGATTATTGCTATCTATAACGAAAGCCGCCCCCACGGGAGTATAGATTATTTAAGCCCAGCGAAGGTTCATGAGAGTTTATCGGGTCCGATTCGCAAGCGTTGGAAACAATATAGAAGATATAGGAAGACAATTCCGGACGAAAATGAATTTGAACATTCAGAATAAAAATGAAACTCCGTATCCTTGTAAGGATATCTTAGGACTACCAGGAAATACCTGCAAAGTTTTTATAGGATTAATGGTCAAAACTGTAAAGTTTTTTCAGGACGAGACACATAGAACGGGAAAGAAGGTATTACAGAATAAATGAGCAGGAATTTGCAAACTTTCTCATCAGAAAAGAGGAGCGCAACAAACTGCTGTGCCAATATGAAGGTTTAGTAAGAGAAGCCTGGAGGGCCTACCCACTTTCAAGTTTTCCCAAGGTGCTGCCCAAGTGCCAATCCGCGGGATTTAATACTCTTATATCACTTGAATGTCTTGTTAAAATTCTCTAATTGCAGTAGATCCTGTTCGGCTTTTGCTGTATCCGGAATGGTTGGATTTAGGTTAGCCGCTGCGTCATGCACCCAACTGGAACTTTCGGTCATGCCCGATTCCACCTCTGCCAATATGGAAGGCGTGATATTGATCTTTTTTAGTCTTTGAGTAGAAACTCCGGGTGAAAATCGCTCAACAACACCATTTAACACCTTCTCTTCAACCATTCTTTCCCAAGTTTCCCTTAGTAGCATATACCAATTTTTTATAGACATCAGATATTTATCACTGTCTGCCGATGTATCAATCTTCTTAATACCAACCAACATGTTCCTCAAGAAACCCAGACGCTGTTTTACGCCAGTTGCCGGCCAGGGAATGTCTTTAAAGATGACGCCAGTTGCATCGGCATGTCTGCGGATAGATACTAGAGTGCAATCGAGGCCGGCTTCTTCTGCACGCGTTTTCATACGTAAATAAAATGCAATGTCGTGTGTAAAAATTACTACCTGGTTTGTGGCAGAAAACTCTACAAGGCGTCTGGCGATCCGCTCCTTTCTTTCATGATCGAGCGATGACACAGGATCGTCGAAAACTACACCCGTATTGTTAGGATTCATTTGCACTTCGGTTAAAAAATCGGCAATACAAATGGCGCGTTGCTCACCCTCGCTGAGGATCTGATTGGCGACGTACCCACTAACCTGTAATTTACGGAGCGTTTGTCCCTTCGCATTTCGCTGTTGAATATTGACGACGTTCGGCGCTTTCAACTTTTCGCATTCTTCATTAAACAAGTCCGTATATCTTGAGGTGATATATTTAGTAAATAACTCGCCTTGTTTGGTGGTCAGCGCGTTGGTTCTTAATATGGATAATACAGCATCGGCTTTATCCGCCCACGCATGTCGTTTAATATATTTCTCAACCTGATCCAATACTCTTGAAAGTAGGTTTTTATCATTTAACAGTATAATTTCATTGTTATAGCTTTCTAGCTCCGCGCTAGTATCTTTGGTCAGCAAGTCATCGATTTTAATCGTAATATCTTTCAGTAACTGGTCAAAATCAGCCGAGTCAACAGTAAGGGACATATAAGCTGCATTCACGTTTTTTGTTTCCAGCATTTGCAAAAGCTCTTGCTTAATCGAGGTTAGATCTTTCAGATTCTTTTGCCAAGTGGCGGCAAGTTCAGGTTTATTCTCTTTGATGTAAGCAAATACAGTGCTAGTCTCGTCAAATGCCGGAAACTGGACCGTTTTGAGTTTATCGATAGCAGCATTTATTTCGTCATTTGACTTTTTAAAATTCTCTTCGGCCACACTCCGTAAGAAATTCCAATAAGTAGCTATCAGCTTTGCTTCCGGTTCACCAAGTGGGCGAAGGCAGAGCAGGCAATTGTCACCTAACTCTTGTTTGGCCTGTACTGAATATACCTGCGCTGCGGTCAGAAAGGCTTTCCACTCCTTGCTGCCCAAAGCTACGATCTCATATTGTTCAAAAGATGTAAGGCCTTCCGCTTGGGAGATAGCCAAATAACCTTGGTTTTCTGTTAGTAGTTGCCGGTAACTATCATATGTAGCTTTATTTAGTGCAGAGATGATGTTTTCAAGCATTGCTACCAGTTCCTTAAAACGACCATTGAGCAACTGAAGATCGGCTATTCGTTTGGCAATGTTTAGACTTTGTAAAGCAACTTTTTCCGCGTTCAGTCTCTCCAGTTTTTTAATCTCTTCATCTCCGAAAATACCTAGCTCTTTAAATTCTTCCGGTTTTGATCTTCCGCTTAAGCCGGCTATCTTTTCTTTGATTACATTTTCATTAATGAATAACGACAGTAAAGTGTTGGCAGGTCTGTTTTTCGCGGTATCTGCGCTAAGAGTATCCTTTAGGTATCCATAAACTTCCAGTAATTGATCAAAAAACTGAAACCCGGAAGGGGTAAAACTGAGCTTATTATCCTGTTCGAGCTGTGCTTTCAGGCAATGCGTATCAAATATTGAAAACTGAGTAAATTCAACCTTGTCTTTGTCATCAGGATATTTCAATTCGACGGTCGATGCCGCGTCCGTGAACATAAACTTTCCCGTAGCCGACGCAGGTTTACCACCGTAAATATTATGGATGATGTGTTTATCGCCTCTCGAATTGAAAGCGTTGTTTAGTAGACGGATATAGCCTGACTTCCCCGAACCATTATTCCCATAAACAATCGTCAAGCCAGGGCCAATCGGTAATTGTTGTCCGGTCGCCAACGCGTTTACATTTTCTACATCTTTTATACCAGATAATAACTTTGGCGTACTTGCCGCTACCATCGGGATTGTAGGCGTTGTGAAAACCACCGCTTCACGGGCGACCGCAGGCTGGGATTTTAAATCGTTATCCTCCAGAAACAAACTATAGATGTCAGACTTTAAAGTATCAGTAAGCTGGGTACCATCCAGTAAAAGACTGCCAGCGTATTGTAACCAATAGGGTTGGAGCTTTAACCATGTGATGATCTCACTTTTAAGCAATTGGGACATAAATGAAGAGGTTATAATCTTATATCAAATGTAATCACGATGAATATTCTTTAAAGAAAAATATTTATTTAAGCCAAATCAGCAATTAAATCGGCATGCCCTTCAGTGAGTGCGTAACAGGCACTGGATTCGCTGTTTAAATTCAACGTTATCACCGGCTCTCCCGCTCCTATCTGATAAGGAACAGGACACCCAATGCTATTTATATGTTTATAGATATTAACCCCGTACCAGTTTATAGTATCCCAAAGCATTGTTACGCCACCATCCCCTTCTCAAACACGTGTACATACTCTTTCATTTTAGCAATGATCCTCTCTCCTATTTCCCGGGCCTTTAAAATACTGGGCCGGTTGCCTAAGCATCGTAATACGTCGTCGCGTAATGGATCTAAGCCACTAAAAATATAGGCCTCGATGAGGGCTTTAAACTGTTCCTGGTCGAGGTGTTCTTCTTCGCAGAGTTTTGCTAAGGCCAGAACCTCTTGCTCCTGCCAGTATTTTTCGAACTCATCGTCGATATTATCGGCATCGTCTATCCGGGTGGATATTCCGGAGCATGTTGACCCCTCCAAAGCGGTTAGGATAGCGGATAGCGATGCTGCTTAAATCAACAGAAACGCCTGCCATTCCGGCGGATACTGACCCCCTCTGAGAGATAGGCGCAATGCGTACCGGAGCATGTTGCCCCCCTGATATTGACTTAAAGGGGATACCGTACCGGAGCATACTGACCCCTCTAATTCTGGTTTTGGTTATACTTAGTGATCAATTTATTACAAAAGAAGATCACTGATGGCCGGAAAACCAAGACCCATGAGTCAGATAAAACAACTATTACGCTTACACACCCAGGGCTATTCTATTAAGGCCATCGCACGAACGCTGAACATCAGCAAGAACACGGTGAAGTCTTATCTTGCCAAGCTTCAGTCTGCTGCCCTGGACCCACAGGAACTGCTTCAGTTGGAGGATCCTGTCCTGGAAACCCGGTTCCATTCCGGTAATCCTGCTTATAAGGATCCACGTTATATTCATTTCAAAGGAAAACTGGAATATCTCTCCAAAGAGCTTAAAAAAATAGGGATGACTAAAAAACTGCTGTGGGATGAATACATTCTGGGTTTTCCCCAGGGGTATGCCTACTCCCAGTTCTGCTTTCATCTGCATCAGCAGCTTGTTGCCCGTAAGCCGACCTCTGTATTAAGCCATGAGCCTGCCGATAAGCTGTTCGTCGACTTCGCCGGCAAACAGATCAGTTATACAGACCGCCAGACCGGGGAAATTATCAGTTGCCAGTTGTTTGTAGCCTGTCTTCCTTTTTCTGATTATGCTTTTGCTATGGCTGTACCCTCTCAGCGAATCGGTGACTTTCTGTATGCCCTTTCCTGCTGCCTGAAAGAATTGGGCGGGGTACCCCGGGTACTGGTACCCGATAACCTTAAGTCTGCTATCGTCAAGGCAGACCGGTATGAGCCGGAGGTCAACCGGAGCCTGGAAGACTTTGCCAATCATTATCAGATGTCGGTCGTGCCTGCAAGACCGGGCCGTCCCCGCGATAAAAGTCTGGTTGAGAACCAGGTAAAGCTGCTCTATACCAGAGTGTATGCCCGGCTGCGCAACCGGCAGTTCTTCGATCTGGCTTCTCTAAATCAGGCCATCAGCGAAAAAGTACGCGAGCATAACCAGACCCGCATGCAGCGTAAGGACTACTGCAGGGAAGAACGCTTCCTGGCCGCTGAAAAGCCGTTACTCTCTGAGCTGCCCCAGCAGGACTTTGAACTAAAACACTATTGTGAACCCAAGGTAGCCAGTAACGGGCATGTCAGTGTTCAGAAACACTTTTACAGTGTTCCCTACACGCTGATTGGTTCCAAAGTAAAGGTGATCTATACCCGCAGTATGGTCTCTATCTATGCTGAAGGGAAACAGGTGGCTGTCCATATCAGAAGCTACAGCGGGGGATATACTTCGGTAAAGGAACATCTGAGTTCTGCTAATCAGGCCTGGCTGAACCGCAGTCCGGAATATTACCTGGAGCGGGCCCGTTATAAGTCGGAAGATCTCTACCGCCTCCTTGAGATCATCTTTCAGCAGGACCGTTATCCAGAGCAGTTGTACCGCACCTGCGACGGCCTGTTCCGTTTACACCGGAATACCGAGGCAGAAAAGTTCACCCGTGTTTGCCGGATCGCTGTGCAGCACCGGATCTGCTCCTATAAGGCCATCCAGAAAATACTGGAGAACAACATGACGCTCTATCTGCAGGAGGAGAGCATTGAACATCCGCTTCCTGCCCATAACAATATCAGAGGAAAAGAATACTATATACAATCCACTATTCACTTTTAATATGCAAATCGAAACACAACTCAAAGAGCTGCGCCTGCATGGAATGTGCCGCAGTTGGCAGGTACTGCTGGAGACCCGCCGCCATCACGAACTGAACCTCTCAGAGGGCCTACAATTGCTGCTGCAGGCCGAACAGGAACAGCGCAGCGGAAAACGCTTTGACCGTCTGCTTAAAAATGCCGGCTTCCGCTACCGGGCTTCTGTGGAAGAACTGAACATGGATGCCTCCAGGGGGATTGACCGTTCACTCATTACGGACCTTGCCATGGGAACTTATCTCTCCAGTGGAGATGCCGTTCTGATCAGCGGGGCCTCAGGTGCCGGTAAAAGCTTTCTGGCTTCTGCCCTGGGGCACCAGGCTTGTGCACAGGGATATAAAGTGGCTTATTATAACCTGCAGAAGTTACTGCTGCGCACGAAGATGAGCCGGATTGATGGGAGCATCTATAAGTTTATGGAAAAGCTTTCGCGCACGGAACTGCTCATTCTGGACGACTTCGGACTCACTCACCTGGAACAGCAGCAACGCATGGATCTGATGGAAATCATAGAAGACCGTCATGGCCGCAAATCTACTATCATCGCCAGCCAGCTGCCGGTGGCAAGCTGGTATGATGTGATCGGTGAAGAAACGATTGCTGATGCCATACTCGACCGGCTGGTACATACCGCTTACAGAATTGAACTTAAAGGTGAAAGTCTAAGAAAAAAAAGGTAAAATTGTCAGGCCTTCAGAATCTATGGGCCAAAACCAAATTAGGGGGTCAGTATGCCCGGTACGGGGTCAGCATCTCCGGAATCTCCAACTACTTCTGATAACGCAATCAGCGGCCTCCTTACGAACTATATTGAAATAAAAAACGCACTAGTGGCAGATAATGATAAAGAAGCCGCTAGCGCAGGCAATGCAATGGCCAATACATTTGATAATTTGGATAGGGCTTCTCTAACACCTGAGCAAGCTAAAGTTTATAACGACATTGTTGAGGACGCAAGAGAACATGCAGAGCATATCGGCGCTAACGCCGGAAATATCGAACATCAAAGAGAACATTTTGAAACCCTGAGCCAGGAGATGTATGATCTGGTAAAAAGTGTTGGTGCAAATCAAAAACTATATTTCACTAATTGCCCGATGTATAATAATAACAAAGGAGGAAACTGGCTTAGTGAGACGAAAGAAGTCCAAAATCCATATTTCGGACAGAAAATGGCCAAATGTGGCTCGGTGAAAGAAGAGCTAAATTAATATCCATGAGCAGGAAGAAGATCATATTGTTTGCTCTGCTAATTGCTTTTATTGCCATACAATTTGTACGGCCTGCCCGAAATTACAGCGGACAGGCCTCTTTAGACAATATTGGCAGGGTTTTTACGGTGCCTAAAAAAGTAGATGCTATTTTAAAGTCATCTTGTTATGATTGTCATAGTAATAATACTCGTTACCCCTGGTATGCTGAGATACAACCCTCGGGTTGGTGGTTGGCTTATCATATAAAAAAAGGGAAATCGGAACTTAATTTCGATGAATTTGGGGCATATTCAAGACGAAGACAGAATAGCAAAATGAAATCTATTGAAAATAGCATCAAGGATGGAACCATGCCATTGCCTTCTTATCTATGGATCCATAAAAATGCAAAACTTACAAAAGAGGATAAAAGCTTATTACTGAATTGGGTTAAAAAAACAAGAGACAGTCTTTCACTAAAACATTAAACGATGAAGAGAATACTAATTTTAGAGCCTATAAAATCCAATTCCAGCAATATCTCTTCGGTAATAGTGCACTACGATTTATACATAACCGATACTACCTTAACATACAGCAAAAAATCAAAAAGAGCTGTTGCGATCAACGGTCAAATCCTTGAGCCTATAGTAACATTTAACCAGACACATCAGACTTACCTTAATTTAATTTTGGATCAATGAATACCTATCAAATTTATTTCCTAACGAAAAAGTTATTTGTCCTGCTCTTTATCGCAGTTGTTAGCCAATCAGCTTTCGCACAGAAAAATATAAAAAGCTATACCGCTACCCCCGATGATCATCTCATTCGCCCTGGGAAAAGAGTGGTTTATGATTTATATATCACAGATACCATAGTGAACTTTACTGGCAAATCAGTGAAAGCTCAGGCGATCAACGGCCAAATCCCTGGTCCAACGATTCGCTTCACAGAAGGTGATACCGCAGTTATTCACGTCCACAATAAAATGAAGGATGAAACCTCTATGCACTGGCATGGCATCTTGCTACCCAATAAATTCGACGGTGTACCTTATTTAGAAACTGCGCCAATAATGCCGGGTCAGACCCATGATTTCATATTTCCTTTACGCCAAACTGGTACCTATTGGTATCATTCGCATACCAAATTGCAAGAACAGTCCGGATTATTTGGTTCTATCGTAATCGAATCTCAAGATAAGGGCAATAAAATAGATCAGTATCCTGATAAAGTCTTAATGCTTTCCGACTGGACCAACCAAAACCCTAAAAATGTGCTGCGCCTTTTAAAGCGTGGCAGTGATTATTTCCCAATCAAAAAAGGAGCAGTACAAAGTTATGGGGAAGCTATATCAAAAGGTTACGGAAGTGATAAATTGATGATGGAATGGATGCGGATGCCCGCAATGGACATCAGCGATATCAAGTATGATAAGTTTTTTATCAACGGAAAAGAAAATGTTGATCAGCAAGAATACAAGGCTGGCGAAACAGTAAGGTTAAGAATTATTGATGGTTCGGCCTCTACCTATTTCTGGGTACAGTTTGCTGGTGGACAGATGACAGTAGTGGCTGCCGATGGATTGGAGGTACAGCCTATAAAAGTTGATAAGCTTTTGCTGGGCGTGGCAGAAACTTATGATGTGCTGATCACTATCCCTAAAGATGGTAAATACGAGCTTAGAGCCACACCGCATGATGTATCCGGACAGGTGTCTACTTTCTTTGGAACTGGCACATTGCATAAAGCTCCAGATATTCCTAAGCTGAATTATTTCAGGATTATGCACAGTATGAGCCAGATGATGATGGGAATGAAAGGGATGCAGATGAGTGCCGTAAAAAACAGCAAACTGAAGAAAGCCGGAATGCTGAAAGAAACGCCTAACGGCATGGAAGGTAAAATGGGTGCGTCTGCGATGAAGATGGATATGGGAATGGGAATGGGAATGGGAGAAATGAAGATGGACGGCATGCAAGGAATGGATATGAATTCAGATTCTGTCAAGATGAAACATTCGGGTCACGATAGAACCATGAAGATGGACGACAGCATGAAAAAAATGGACATGAACTCAGATTCTGAAAAAATGACGGGAATTGATATGGGCGGTATGGATATGATGGGGATGAAAGATGATGGAAGAGGTATTAAAATGACCGTTCCCGGATCAATGATGAACAGCTTGGGCGGAGAAGGTAAAATCCTGACCTATGATATGTTAAGGGCAAAAGCCTCTACAGAAATAGATTCCAAACAGCCATTGAGGACTTTCCAGTTATACTTAACAGGTTCTATGTTAAGGTATGTATGGTCTATCAATAACAAAACCCTTTCAGAACAGGATGTTTTATCTATCAAAAAAGGTGAAAAAGTCAGGTTTGTGATGCACAATAACACCATGATGGAGCATCCAATGCATCTACATGGACACTTTTTTAGGGTTATAAATGCGCAGGGAGAATATTCGCCATTGAAACATACGGTAAGTGTGGAGCCTATGAAAACGGTTACCATAGAGTTTGATGCCAACGAAGAAAAAGACTGGTTTTTCCACTGCCATATTCTTTATCACATGAATGCTGGGATGGCAAGGATAGTAAGATATCAAAATTCACCTATAACACCGGAAGTTGCCCAATATCGTGGTAACAATCCTATTCTGAGGGAATCAAACCATCCTTTCTTTTGGGCAAGTATTGCTATTCAGTCACAGGCTAACTATGGAATGTTCAACGTTTCGAACGTTAGGTATAGTTTTAATTCTGACTGGCGTTTCAGTTATGATGGAAGGTACGAGGTTACGCCAAGGTTAGAACGCTACTTGGATAACCGCTTTTATCTATCAGGTTATATCGGTGCTGAATTTAAAAATGACACTAAAGGTGGCGCTTTTCTAATAAATGACGAACAAAATGCCTTTGTAGGTTTAAGGTATCTATTGCCCCTATTCATTCAAACCGATGTGAGGATCAGTCAAAACGGAAAAGCCAGGTTTGAAATTGGGCGTTCGGACATCCCGATCTCTAACAGAATACGTTTAGGGGGTAGCTGGAATACAGATAAAGAATATCGTATCAGCACAACTTACATACTTGGGAAAAATTTAGGTCTATCCGGAAATTATGATAGTGATTACGGATGGGGCGCAGGGTTAAGAATTATGTATTAAAAATTAAATTTTAAAAAAATGGAAAGTCAAAAATCAGAAAATGAAATGATGAGTTATAGGAAATTTGCACTAACAATGGGTATCTCCTTTATGGTGATGTATTTTATCATGTTCATAAACATTGTGGATATTGATCACTTTTATATAAGCCTTACCCGTATTTACATGGCTTTATTAATGGTAAGTCCAATGGCCATCATCATGCTATTGATGATGGGTAAAATGTATCCAAATAAGAAGATGAATAAAGCCATCATTATAGGAAGTATAGCAGTTTTTGGTTTGGTGCTTACTGCATTAAGAACGCAAACTCCTGTTGGTGATGAGCAATATATGAAAGCAATGATTCCCCACCATTCCTCAGCCATCATGACCAGCCAAAACGCCAATATTAAAGATCCGGAGGTAAGGAAATTGGCAGATGAAATTATTGAAGCTCAAAAGAGGGAGATTGCGGAGATGAAAGCCATATTGGCCAGGATGAAATAAATTATTCCACTTAAATCTTTTACCAATATCATGGAGCATACTTATAAAATAGAAGGAATGAGCTGTAATGGCTGTCGTTCAAAAGTAGAGGAAGCACTTAATTCAATTAAGGGTGCTTCTGCAAAAGTTTCTTTAGAACCTCCTGTAGCCACCATTAACATGGCGAAGCATATTGCTCTAGAAGAATTGCAAAAGGTTCTTAGTAGTGCTGGAGATTATCATATTAAAGTTTTAGATAAAAACGATCAGAAAAACCACCATCAGTATATTACGGGTGAAAAGCTTTTCACAAAAAATAAAGCCGTTGGAAAAGATAGAAACGGTGCTTTTTACTGCCCGATGCATTGTGAGGGAGATAAAACTTATGATGCATCAGGTAATTGCCCTGTTTGTGGGATGGATTTAGTGCAAGCACCCTCCTTAAAAAAAGAAGCCTCCTATACCTGCCCTATGCATCCACAAATCATCAGGAACGAACCTGGAGCCTGCCCCATTTGCGGGATGGATTTGGCACCCATGGAACCAGATTTGGATGAAGAGGATAAGACTTATGTCAACCTATTAAAAAAATTAAAAATTGCTTCAGCTTTCACTATTCCTATTTTTTTGATTGCTATGTCAGAAATGATTCCAAATAATCCGATTTATAAATTGATGGATTTGAAATACTGGAATTGGGTTCAGCTTGCACTCTCCATACCTGTTGTGTTTTACGCAACTTGGATGTTTTTTGAAAGAGCATGGAGATCCATCATCAGTTGGAAATTGAATATGTTTACACTGATAGGTATAGGGGCTGGCGTGGCATGGCTTTTTAGTTTAGTTGCACTGTTATTTTCTGATGTTTTCCCTGATCAGTTTAAAACCCATTCAGGTACAGTATATGTTTATTTTGAGGCTGCAACTGTAATCCTAACACTCGTCTTATTGGGGCAGGCACTAGAAGCAAGGGCACATGGACAAACAAATAGCGCCATCAAAGAATTATTAAAGCTGGCACCCAATAACGCTACAAAAATCGTGGGAGAAAAGGAATTGCTAGTAAGTATTGATGACATCCAAAAGGGAGACCTGCTACGCGTGAAACCCGGTGAAAAAGTACCTGTTGATGGAAGTATTAAGGTTGGGGAGATAACGATTGATGAATCCATGATCTCAGGTGAACCAATCCCGGTTGATAAGAGACCGGGGGACAAGGTAAGTTCAGGCACCATAAACGGGAACAAGACTTTTACAATGCTTGCAGAAAAAGTGGGCTCGGAAACTTTACTATCCCAGATCATTGAAATGGTCAATTCAGCAAGCCGTTCAAAAGCTACTATTCAAAAGCTGGCTGATAAAATCTCTCGATATTTTGTACCGATAGTGGTGTTGATAGCTATCATTACCTATATCGTCTGGGCAATCTATGGCCCCGAACCTGCCTATGTTTATGCATTTGTAAATGCTATAGCAGTATTAATTATTGCCTGCCCTTGTGCGCTGGGATTGGCAACTCCTATGTCAGTAATGGTTGGTGTAGGGAAAGGCGCAAAGCTGGGAGTGCTAATAAAGAATGCAGAATCATTAGAAAAAATGAACACCATCGATGTGATGGTTATTGATAAGACCGGAACGGTTACCGAAGGCAAACCATCTGTAGAAAAAATCGTTAGCACAAATCCGGATTTTACGGAGAACGACGTTCTGCAACGAATCATATCTCTTAATAGCAGTAGCGAACATCCGTTGGCACAGGCTACACTGCGCTATGGAAAGGAAAACAACGTTGAAATTAAACCTATTTCAAAGTTTGAAGCAATTACCGGCAAAGGGGTTATTGGGATGCTGGAAGGCAAAAAACTGGCTTTAGGAAATAATAAATTGATGGAACAAGTGAAAGCGAAAGTTTCGTCTGAATTAAATGAGCAGGTCAAAACAGAGCAGAAACAAGGTAAAACTGTTTCCTATTTCGCAGTTGAAAACACAGCCGTTGGTTTTGTAGTCATTTCGGATATGATTAAAGAATCGAGTAAAGATGCCATCCGCAAATTACAGAAAGAGGGTTTGAAAGTGATGATGTTTACTGGGGATAATGAAGATACTGCAAGAGCGGTGAGTGAAGCGTTAAACCTCGATGGATATAAAGCCCAAATGTTACCTGAGAATAAATTAGATGAAATCAAGCGTTTACAAGGAGAAGGAAAAAAAGTAGCGATGGCGGGCGATGGAATTAATGATGCCCCGGCATTGTCGCAGGCAGATATTGGTATTGCTATGGGTACCGGAACGGATGTAGCCATCGAAAGCGCCGCAATTACCCTGGTAAAAGGCGACCTGAATGGGATTGCTAAAGCCAGGCAGTTAAGCCACAAAGTAATGCGAAACATAAAAGAAAATCTATTTTTTGCCTTGGGTTATAACGTTTTGGGAATACCTATTGCAGCAGGGGTTTTATATCCGCTTTTCGGCATTTTACTTTCTCCAATGATTGCGGCGCTGGCCATGAGTTTTAGCTCGGTATCCGTTATTCTGAACTCATTACGGCTGAGAAGCGCAAAACTATAACATATAGCGAATTAAGTGCAAACAAAAAAATAAATCATGAAAAACGATAATCAAAAAATTTCACACCAAGCAATGGGACATGAGGGCAATCCATATAAAAAGTTGTTGGTCATGTTGGTGCTGTCTTTTATTTCCATGTATATTCTAATGTATGCAATGGTAAACAGCCTGGAAAATGTGTATCCGAATATTAACCAGTTTTATATGGCCTCTTTGATGACCATGCCGATGATCATCATTGAACTGGCTTTAATGGGTAAAATGTACATGAATAAAAGATTGAATACTGTTATTATTTCTCTAAGCTCAGTAGCACTAATAGCATTTTTCTTACTGATCCAGTATCAAACTGCTGTTTCAGATAAGCAATTTTTGAAAGGAATGATCCCGCACCATGCCGCAGCGATTCTAATGAGCGAGCAATCAAAATCACAAGACCCGGAAATAAATAAATTACAGGAGCAAATTATATCAAGCCAGCGGGAAGAAATAAAAGTGATGAAAGCAAAATTAAAAGAATTAGAAAAGTAACCAAATCGTAATTATGAAATCAAAAGTTCAATCCCGCTTTAAGGGAAGATTGGTACATCATGTAACTTTAGCGCTGGTCACCATAGTCCTACTGGGAAGCCTTTATTACCTTGTACAATCTCCCGATACTACCTTTAAGTGGAGCATGAGTACAGCCTATGTGTCTCTGTTGTTTTTAGGGTTAACCTTAATTACTGGCCCAATCAATTTACTGCGTAAACGGCGCAATCCGGTTTCTACTGATCTGCGTAGGGATATAGGGATATGGAGTGGAATTATTGGCTTGGCGCATGTTGCCATTGGTTGGCAGGTGCACATGGGCAATATGTTGCTTTACTTTTTTAAGGAAGACAAGACCACTAACGAATTCACTCTCCGTTCAGACCTATTTGGTTTCGCCAATTATATGGGATTAGCTGGCGCACTGATTTTAGTGCTTCTATTGGCGCTTTCAAACGATCTATCCTTGAGAAAACTAAAGGCTCCGCGATGGAAATACTGGCAGAGATGGAACTATGTATTGTATTTGCTGGTGATCATTCATGCGATAACTTACCAGGTTATTGAAAAGCGAACGTTGCCCTATCCGCCACTATTAACTTTGCTTATTTTTCCTATTTTAGTTTTACAATTGTTAGGTGTCACACAAATTAGAAAAATAAAACAGAGTGAAAAATATTAACGAAGTACTAAAACTATAAATGGATTTGGGTGGTAGTAGAAGCGATAGATGAAAGATTGTAAAACTGGCATTGTTTGTGCCAAATTTTCTGCCTAACAATTCCTATTATGAATTTGTTATTTTATAAACAACAGTCATTAAAAATCAGAACAATGAAAAAATTAATCTTAACAGCAGCGTTTGCAGCATTTTCTTTAGTCGCTTTCCAGGCATGTAATAATAGTGGCAGCAGCAGTGCCGAAGTAGAAAATACGGATGTCGTTCCATCTGGCACCTATAACGGAACAGCAGATAAAGTGGATCCTGATGAAAAAGAAGTGTATGTTAAAACAAGCGACGGGAAGATGCTAGAGCTTTATTTCACTGAACAAACCAAGCTCACCCAAAATGGGCAAACAGCTACTTTTGATGCCTTAAAAGAGGGACAAAACCTGGAAGTTACTGTAGAAAAGAAAGGAAACAGATTAGAACCAATGGCAGTTAATATTATGCAATAAGCATGGATAAAGTTTCAGCTATTTGGAGAACGGAGCTCTGGCATCCTTTGTCAGTCCATTATCCAATAGCATTTTTGATATTAAGCACCATTCTTGGTATTTTAATCTTCATTCTTGGTAATAGACATAATTTTGAAACTCGCCTGAGATTTACGATGTCATTACTTTTATGGAGCGGCACATTACTTTTGTGGCTTGCGTTTTATACAGGCAAGTTGGCTTACAGCGTAGAAGTTAGAAGAATTTGTGATCCGTTCGTACTAAAGAATCATCTCTATTGGGCAAACGTCACCAGCTTTGTTTTTTCTGCTGCAACAATCACAGATGTTCTTCAAAAAATTGCAGCTATTAAAATAAATAAATTGCTTGTGCTTGTTACAGTTATTTTAATGATTGCCGGATCAATTTGTCTCGGTTATACCGGCCATCTTGGAGCATCATTGGTTTATGAGCAGGGTGCGGGAGTTCATCAGCCAGCTTCAGATTGCAGTGACTATAAATAATCTATGGAAATTTCAGACAACAAAATTATAATACCAAATAGAGGTTTAAGAACTACTTTAATAGGCATCATAGTAAGTGGCATCCTTGCAATCATTAAGGCTTTGGGCGGTGTCTTCGGACATTCGTACGCTTTAATAGCCGATGCTATCGAATCCACTGCGGATATTTTTACATCCAGTATGCTATGGCTGGGACTAAAGTGGTCTGCTAAACCGGCAGATAAGGAACATCCTTATGGGCATGGTAAAGCAGAGGCACTAACAGCGATTGGAATAGCCCTTGCTTTAACTATTGCAGCCTTTATTATAGCTAAAGAAAGTATTCACAATATTATAACTCCTCATAAAGTTCCTGAAGCATATACCCTGATCATTCTTGTTGTCGTGATCGCAACCAAAGAGCTGTTATATAGATATGTTTTAAAGACAGGATTGGAAATCAACAGTGGAGCAGTAAAAGCAGATGCATTTCATCATCGGAGTGATGCCATAACTTCTGCCGCAGCCTTTATAGGAATTACCATTGGTTTAATTGGCGGTAAGGGCTACGAAGTAGCGGATGATTGGGCGGCGTTATTTGCCTCTTTAATTATTGTGATCAATGCTTATAAAATTTGCAGGCCCGCTATCGGTGAATTGCTTGATGAAGACCTTGAACCTGAACTAAATCAAAAAGTCAAACAACTGGCTGCTGAAATTCAAGACGTAATCCTCGTTGAAAAATGTCATACCCGAAAAATGGGTGTTATGAACCATGCAGACCTTCATATATGGGTAGACAAAAATCTGACGGTAGAACAGGGACATGATATAGCCCATAAAGTGAAGAACCATGTGCAAAAAAGCCTTCCCCAGTTTATAGATGTAATGATCCATGTGGAACCGGCAAAACACATTTTTAACTTGTATTTATAATCAAACCAAAATTACTATCTTTGCAAGATTCATGAAGTTTACAGCTTCCATATTGACTATCGTTATTTTAGCAATGCATTTTTTGCCTTGCTCCGATGCTTTTGCCATGAACAAAAGTAGCCGATATGACTCTGTACAAAAATCTGCCGACAATGATACACATAAGGATATTGATGAGTGTACCCCTTTTTGCTCTTGCGCCTGCTGCGCTATCCCATCTGTAACGCAAGCTCAAATCGCAATAAAAGTTCATGTGCCGGACTATTCAAATACATATAGGCCACATATACCCGGCGATTTTATCGATGTTAGCCTTCCTATCTGGCAACCTCCTCAATTAGGTTAAGTACTTCTTTCTTTATTTAAATCTATGACTGCGAAACGCAGCTCATAGTTCAAGTACATGTATTGCTTTACCCAATACAAATGCCTACACAGATTAAAAAAAGCAGAAAAAAGAAAAGAAAAATTTCTACTGTCCAAATTGTCCGGTTGATAATCTATTATCTGCTGGCTGCAATTCTGGGAGCTGCAGTCTTTATGCGTCTATGGCATTACTATTCATTTCACTATAAGTAAATAAGAAATGCTTAATAAAATCATTCATTTTTCTATTCATAATAAATTGGTAATTGGCTTATTCACCCTGGCGCTCATCGCGTGGGGCTTGTATTCGCTTAAGCAATTGCCAATTGATGCTGTACCCGATATTACAAATAACCAGGTACAGGTTATTACTTTAAGCCCTTCTTTAGCGACACAGGAAGTAGAGCGTTTAATCACATTCCCGGTAGAACAGACGATGTCCACCATTCCCGAAATAGAGCAAGTACGCTCTATTTCCAGATTTGGCCTTTCAGTAGTCACCATTGTTTTTCATGATAATGTTGATATATACTGGGCAAGGCAACAGGTCAATGAAAAGCTGTCCGAAGCCAAAAATAATATTCCTCCCGGTATTGGAAACCCCGAAATTTCTCCTATTTCTACAGGCTTAGGTGAGATCTATCAATACGTTATCCATGCAAAGCCTGGCTATGAGAAAAAGTATGATGCGATGGAATTACGCAGCATACAGGATTGGATCGTTCGAAGGCAACTTTTGGGAACTCCCGGAATTGCCGAAGTAAACAGCTTTGGCGGCTTACTTAAACAATATGAGATTGCCATAGACCCGGATAAATTAAACAGTTATGACCTGAGCATCAGTGATGTATTTAATTCATTAGAAAGAAATAACCAAAATACAGGTGGTGCTTACATCGATAAAAAGCCCAACGCTTATTTCATTCGAAGCGAGGGCTTGGTAGGCTCATTAGAAGATATCAATAAAATTGTAGTAAAAAACACACCTGACGGACTTCCCATTTTAGTAAGAGATATTGCCAATGTCCATATAGGAAATTCAATTCGTTATGGCGCACTAGTTCGTAACGGAGAAGGAGAAGCTGTAGGTGGCATTGTGATGATGTTGAAAGGAGCCAATGCTAATAATGTAGTTGGACAGGTAAAAGATAAAATTGAGCGTATCAATAAAACACTGCCTGAAGGTGTGGTTGTAGAACCATTTCTTGATCGTAGTGAGCTGGTAGATAGAGCAATGGGGACTGTTGCGAAAAACCTCATAGAGGGAGCTCTTATCGTAATTTTTGTGCTGGTGCTTTTCCTGGGTAATTTCAGAGCCGGGATTGTTGTTGCTTCGGTCATTCCATTGGCAATGCTATTTGCTATTGCACTGATGAAAGTATTTGGAGTATCCGGCAACCTAATGAGTTTGGGCGCAATTGATTTTGGTTTAATAGTCGATGGCGCAGTCATAATTGTGGAAGCCACTATGCATCTCTTGGGTACAAATAGAGCCGGCCTACCACTCACACAGGCACAGATGGATCAACAGGTGGAAAAGTCTGCAACAAGAATGATGAGTGCAGCGGCTTTCGGACAGATAATTATTTTAATCGTGTACCTGCCGATTTTAGCTTTAGTAGGCATTGAAGGTAAAATGTTTGGCCCGATGGCACAAACAGTATCCTTTGCCATATTGGGCGCATTCTTACTATCATTAACTTATGTACCCATGATGTCTTCGCTGTTGCTCAGTAAAAAGATTTCTCACAAAAAGAACTTTTCTGATCGGATGATGGATTTTTTTCAGCGATACTATAGCCCAATGATTAATGGCGCACTTCGTAATCGCCTCTTAGTTGTAGGATCATCTGTTATAATTTTAATTGTAAGTATTGTTTTATTTATGAGAATGGGGGGAGAATTTATCCCGACGCTGGAAGAAGGGGATTTCGCTGTTGAAACTCGGTTATTGACAGGAAGTTCATTAAGCCAGTCAATAGATAAAATAAATCAGGCATCTGGTATCCTGATGAAAAAATTTCCGGAGGTAAAAGAAGTAATTGGCAAAATAGGAGCAGCAGAAATTCCTACAGATCCAATGCCTATGGAAGCAACCGATCTCACCATTATTCTTAAAGATAAAGATGAATGGGTAAGTGCAAAATCAAGGGAAGAACTAGCAGAAAAAATGGCAGCTGAACTGGAAAATGTAACGGGAGTAACTTTTGGTTTTTCTCAGCCTATACAACTTCGCTCGAATGAACTGATTTCGGGGGTTCGACAGGATATTGGAATAAAAATATTTGGTGATGACCTTCAAGAACTTACAGATTTATCACAAAAAATTGGGAAAATCGTAAATACAGTTGATGGGGCAAAGGATTTGTACCTGGAACAGGCTACCGGCCTTCCGCAAATTGTAGTTAAGATTAACCGGGATCAGATTGCCAGGTATGGGTTAGATGTCGAAACCGTCAATCAAGCTATTAATGCTTCATTTGCCGGTCAATCTGCCGGTTTGGTATATGAAGGCGAAAGGCGTTACGATATGGTGGTAAGGCTGTCTGAAGAAAACAGGCAGGGAATAGACGATGTAAAAAATATTTATGTCTCCGCGCCAAACGGAAATAAAGTTCCGCTGGCCCAATTAGCTTCTATAGAATTTCAAGTCGGCCCTAATCAAATACAACGGGAAGATACAAAAAGAAGGATCATTGTTGGATTAAATGTACGCGGACGTGATATTGCAAGCGTTGTTGAAGAAATCCAGCAGAAAATAAACCAGCAGGTGAAGCTTCCCGCAGGTTATTATATTACCTATGGTGGACAGTTTGAAAATCTTAAAGCAGCCACCGAACGGCTTTCTGTGGCAGTGCCAGTTGCTTTACTTTTGATTTTACTCCTACTTTATTTCTCATTTGGATCTGTCAAACAATCCATCCTTATTTTTTCTGCCATACCAATGGCAGCAATCGGAGGTGTATTTGCATTATTAATTAGAGACATGCCATTTAGCATTTCAGCCGGTGTAGGTTTTATCGCCTTATTTGGTGTGGCTGTATTAAACGGGATAGTTTTGATCACAGAATTTAACAGGTTAAAACTAAGCGGAATTCATGATCTGAAAGAAATAGTTTTAAAAGGTACCGCATTAAGATTAAGACCTGTTTTAATGACCGCCACAGTGGCCTCTTTTGGTTTTTTACCAATGGCTCTTTCTACTGCTGCAGGTGCAGAGGTTCAAAAACCTTTAGCTACCGTAGTTATTGGTGGTTTGATCACTTCTACCATATTAACCTTACTGGTTCTGCCTGTCCTATATACCTATTTTGAAAAATTCAAAAGTAAAAAGTCAAAGGTTGTGCCTACGGCTATGGCTATTATAATTGGTTTGTTTTTCATGCCTTTTAATACAAAAGCTCAGCAGGTTCAAAAATTAAGTATGCAACAGGCCGTAGATAGGGCTTTATCGAACAACCAGATCATTAAGACGTCCGGTTTGCAGATTAATCAGCAGCAGGCATTGAGAAATACTGCTACGGATCTTGGGAAAACCAGCTTTGATTTTCAATACGGACAGATAAATACCATAAAGAGAGATAATAATTTTTCCGTCAGCCAGAGTATTCCATTTCCAGGGCTTTTTAGAAATCAACGTCAACTTTTTGATGCACAAATTAAAAGCAGTCAGTTAAACCTTTCAGTCAATCAAAATGAATTGACTTATCAGGTAAAAAGTACATATACGCAGTTAGCTTATTATAAATCGTTGCAAAAGCTGTATCAAAGCCAGGATTCTATCTTCAGCAATTTTTTAAAAGCATCATCTCTGCGCTATCAAACCGGAGAAACTAATTTACTGGAAAAAACTACTGCCGAAACTCAGCTAAATGAAGTCCGCAACCAACTGGAAAAGAATAATGCAGACATAGCTATTTACACTTCGGAGTTGCAGCGATTGTTGAATACACAAGAAACGTTAGAAATTGCACAACAAGAGTTACAGAAAGAGAAATGGAACATCGCTAATCTTGATAGTATCAATACTAACCCATTATTGGCATTTCAGAAACAACAAATAGAGATAGCAGACAAAGCTATTGGGGTTGAGCGGGCAAAAGCAGGCCCTGACTTTAATATTGGTTATTTTAATCAATCTATTATTGGCAACCAAACAGTTAATGGGCAGGAACAGTATTTTGATGGCGGCAAAAGATTTCAAGGCATACAGGCCGGTATAACTATTCCTCTTTTCTATAAACCTTATTCTTCTCGTATAAAAGCCGCCAAAGTTCAAATGCAGATTGCAGAAACTCAGTTTGATTTATTTGAGACTAATCTACAGGCTCAGTACAAACAGGCTTATCAGGATTTGCTGAAAAATTCAAAGAGCATTGATTATTATGAAAAGAGTGCTTTACCAAACGTAAACCTCATTTTAAAACAATCTCAAATTGCATTTCAAAGCGGGGAAATCAGCTATCTGGAATTTTCGCAGGCATTAAGAACTTATTCAGATATCCGCTTTAACTACTTGCAGGCAATTAATCAATACAATCAATCACTATATACCCTTCAATATCTTGTTGGATTAAAATAATTAATACAAAAACATGAAAAAACTCATTCAGTTTAAACGATTTTTTTACATCACTTCCATGGCGGCATTTTTTCTTGTGTCGTGTGGGAATAATAAAGATGCTGAAAATACAGAAACCGAAGTACCGGCTAAAGAGGATGCAAATACGGTAGAACTTACCCCTGCACAATACAAAACATCAGGTATTACTTTGGGTAAAATTGAAAAAAGATCAATTAGCGGTACATTAAAGGTAAATGGTTTTGTAGATGTACCGCCAGAGAACTTAATCAGTATCACTACGCAAATGGGCGGTATTGTTAAATCTACCCCACTGTTGCAGGGAAGCGTTGTAAAAAAGGGTCAGGTAATTGCCGTTCTCCAAAATCAGGAATATGTTCAGATGCAGCAGGATTACCTTGAAAATAAAAGCCAGTTGGAGCTTTCAGAATCTGAGTACAACCGGCAACAGGAGCTTGCCAAACAAAATGTGAATTCGCAAAAAGTTCTGCAACAGGCAAAATCACAATACCAAACTATGCGTTCACGGGCGAGTGCTTTAAAGCAAAGATTGCAGTTGATTAATATTAATGCTAATTCACTTACCCCGGATAATATCAGGAGTACCATTAATATTTATGCTCCGATAAATGGTTATGTAACCAAAGTAAATGTCAATTCCGGAAAGTTTGTTAGTGCAAACGACGTCATGTTCGAAATAGTAAACAGTGCAAATCTGCATGTAGAGCTAAAGGTCTTTCAAAAGGATGTAAATAAAGTAGCTAAAGGACAGAAGGTTCGTTTTTCATTGCCCAATGAATCTGAAGAACGTACAGCCACGGTTACGCTGGTAGGTAGGGAAATAAATGCTGACAGAACAGTTACAGTACATTGTGTTGCAGATTTTAAAAGTAAAAATTTAACGCCGGGAGCCTATTTGCAAGCTTCTATTGAAACAGGAGGCAGTGAGGTTGATGCCCTGCCAGAAACTGCCGTGGTAGACTTTGAAGGTAAAAAATATATTTTTCTTGAAACAGGAAAAAATATTGCCGAAAAAGAGCAGGAAAAAACTGCAAAAACTACAGAGAATACCTATCATTTTTTGATGGTAGAAATTACAACTGGTCCGACTGATGGAGGTTATGTACAAGTAGAGTTACCAGCAGATTTTGATAAGAATAATGCCAAGATAGTAACTAAGGGGGCATATGACTTATTATCTAAAATGAAAAATAGTGAGGAAGAATGATTATCAACCTTGGTAGAAATAAATCTACATATAAATAAATCTATTAAAATTATGGAAAATCAAAATCATGAACAACTCGTTCAAACCTTGCTAAACTGTGCTTTAGCTTGCGAAAACTGCGCTGCCCAGGGCTTCGCCGAAGGACAAACAGGGATGATGGAAAAATGTATCCCGATGGACATTGACTGTGCTGACATTTGTATGCAGGCAGCCAGATTATTACAGAGAAATTCTCCACTTGCGCATGAGTATCTGTTAATCTGTGAAAAAGCTTGCAGGCTGTGTGCCGAGGAATGTGCTAAACATGACCATGAGCATTGTAAAAAATGCGCTCAGGCTTGTAACGAGTGTGCAGAAGCCTGCCATGCACATCATGGTAATGTTCAATTAAGCTAACAAAAGAAAGTATGCGCTACTTGATGCAGCGCATACTTTTTATTTATGAGTAAAATCAATAAAAGATATTATGCTACAGATCTTAGGGCAAACAGAAGGCAACGTAATTGCCACAAAAGCAATTGAGAAACTTACAAAATCAGATTATGCTGTTCTGCTTCCTGTATTAATAAACAGGCTGCAAACTTATGAGAAAATCCGCTGGTATTTTGAAATGGAGAACTTTCAGGGATGGGAGTTAAAAGCGTTTTGGCAGGATGTAAAATTTGACGTTCAACATGCTAATGATTTTGAAAAGATAGCAATGGTTGGTGATAAGAAATGGCAGGAATGGATGGCTGATTTAATGAAGCCATTCACGAATGCAGAAATAGAGTTTTTTGAATTAAAGGATAGGGAAAAAGCATTTGAATGGATAAAAAAAGCAATAGAATAAAAATATTGAAAATGGAAATCGCATCTACATCTTATAAAAACAAAGGAAGGCTTAAGCTGGTGTTAGGTTTAACACTTACTTACCTTATTGCTGAAATTATTGGCGGCATTCTTACCAAAAGTCTTGCTTTGCTTGCTGATGCAGGCCACATGTTTACCGATGTTGGGGGGCTTGCTCTCGCCCTTTTTGCCATTAATATAGCTTCCAAGCCTGCATCTCCCGAAAAAACCTATGGGTATTACAGAGCAGAAATTTTGGCTTCGTTAACCAATGCCATTGTGCTGATAGGAATATCCATCTATATTCTTTATGAGGCTTATCAAAGATTTTTAAATCCTCCAGAAGTACAAAGCAAGGCGATGTTAATTGTGGCTGCAATAGGATTAGTAATCAACATAGCAGGCATGCTTATCCTTAGAAAATCTTCTAAAGAAAGTTTGAATATGAAGGGGGCTTATTTTGAAGTTCTATCTGATATGTTGACATCAATAGGAGTAATTGTAGCAGGTGTGATTATGCTAACTACAGAATGGTATTATGCCGATCCTCTCTTATCTGCTGGTATAGGCCTGTTTATTCTCCCAAGAACCTGGATTTTACTTAAGGATTCTGTTTCAATACTATTGGAGGGAACTCCTAAAGACGTAAACATCGCGGATCTGCGAGCTGGAATTTTGCAATTAAATAATGTTGAAGAATTACATGACTTACATGTCTGGTCGCTTACATCGGGAGTAAATGCCATGAGTGCTCATATTATCATTTCAGCAAATGCTAATTACAACGAATCTTTACAGGATATGAATAGATACATAACAGATAATTTTAAGATCACCCATACTACATTACAGTTAGAAAAAACAGGAAATAATGAATCTCAAATGCACATATAAGCAAATGATAAAATTAATATTCACACATAAATTAAAAACATAATGAATTGGAGATTTGAAGATTTTGAACCGGATTTAAAGGAGTTGAAACCATCAGTTAAAGAGAAGGCTATAGAAATAGCTAATAAACTTTTAAAGAATGGAAAATTTACCGATCAGGGTGAAGCACTTAAAGAAGGTATTAAACAGGCAGAGGAATGGTTCATTAATATGGAAGGCTAATACTGCCATTTGATAAACTTAACGTCTTTGAAAATTGACACAGATACTTATAGGAAGTTTTTTACTGAGTGTATTACATGCAGTAATTCCCAATCACTGGCTGCCCATATTAGCTATTGGTAAAAAGGAAGGATGGTCAACAAAAGAGGTAACACAAGTTACGTTGATATCGGCATCCGCTCATGCATTGAGTACTGTACTATTGGGATTAGTCTTAAGCTATTTAGGCGCAGAGATGGAAAATCATATTAATGAATTTACCCATCTGATTGCACCGTCCATTTTAATCCTGCTTGGGTTGGTTTTTATTTATCGCCATCACAGGCACAAGCATTTTCATATTAATGAAAACCTTAAAAGAAAGCGGTCTAAAATCCAGATAATAATGGTTTTAGGTGTGGCGATGTTTTTTTCACCTTGCATGGAGATTGAAGGATATTTCTTATTAGCCGGGACACACGAAGGTTGGTTGGTCTGGTTTATTGCTTTGATGTATTTTTTAATAACGATCACAGGTATGGCATTATTGGTAAGATATGCATATAAGGGATTACTAAAAATAAACTGGCACAAATTAGAACACAATACAGGAATTATAACCGGAATTACTTTAGTAATAACCGGGATCATTAGTTTTTTTATACACTAAAATTAAAGTTATGAGCAAAGAATGTTGCAATAATGAGGATGGCCAAAAAGTAAAGTCCGGCCCAACAACTGGTAAAAATAAATTGGCAGAAAAAGATTTGCATTCACACAAAAATGGCCACGATGAAGGCAATAAGGAAGATGATGGACACGATCATGGATCTAAGGAGACATCAGATAAACCAGCCTGGTTACAACATTGGAACTTATTAGTATCCCTGCTTATCCTTGCCGTTTTGCTGGTTTTGGAATATGCTTTTGATGTTAAATTTAAAAATCCACTTTCATTTATTATAAATGCAATTGCCTACTTACTGGCTGGGTGGAGTGTTTTAGGAATGGCTTTCCGCAAAGCCAAACGGGGAGACATATTTAATGAATTCGTTTTGATGAGTGTAGCCACCTTGGGAGCGTTTTACATTGGAGAATATACGGAAGGCGTTGCTGTAATGGTATTCTACTCTATTGGTGAATGGTTTCAGGATTCCGCTGTAAATAAGGCTAAAGCCAGTATCAAAGCCTTACTGGATATACGCCCGGATGAAGTAACAGTTATTCGAAATGGCACAACTGAGGTATTAGACCCATCTGAAATCCAGTTAGGAGAAAATATCCAAATAAAGCCGGGTGAAAAAGTTGCCTTGGATGGCGAATTACTTTCAGAAAGTTCGTCATTTAATACGGCCGCCCTCACTGGCGAAAGCAAGCCAGATACCAAATATAAAGGTGAGCAGATTTTTGCCGGAATGATTAACTTAAATACTGTAGCAGAGGTAAAAGTAACCGCCTTATTTAAAGACAGTAAGCTTAGTAAAATTCTGGAAATGGTGCAGGATGCTACCGCTCGAAAATCCCAGACACAACTATTCATTTCCCGATTTGCAAAAGTATACACCCCAATTGTATTCTTTCTGGCATTAGCTTTAGTCGTAGTTCCATACTTTTTTGTCGATAGTTATGTGTTTAATGAATGGTTATATCGTGGGTTAGTTTTTCTTGTGATTAGCTGTCCTTGCGCATTGGTAGTTTCTATCCCTTTAGGATACTTTGGTGGAATCGGCTTAGCTTCCAAAAATGGTATTTTATTTAAAGGAGGCAACTTTTTGGATGTGATGACAAAGGTAACAGCCATTGTGATGGATAAAACGGGTACCTTAACTAAAGGAGTTTTTAAAGTTCAGGAAATAGTAGTCCAAGATTTTGATGAAAAGGAATTAGTACGGCTGGCGGCAGCATTAGAGAAAAATTCTACCCATCCCGTAGGTGAAGCTATTGTAAAATATGCTGGTAATACTATCGGCAATACTACAGCAACCGGTGTTGAAGAAATAGCCGGACATGGTTTAAAAGGTACCGTTGAAGGAAAAGAAGTGCTCGCAGGAAATTTAAAGTTGATGAAAAAATTTCAAATAGCTTATCCTGTTGAAGTTGAAAAAATCGCTTATACCATTGTAGTAGTATCAGTTAATAATAAGTACGTAGGGTACATTACGATTGCTGATGAAATTAAAGAAGATGCGGCACAGGCCATAAAAGATATTCATGACCTGAATATTAAAACAGTAATGCTGTCAGGTGATAAACAGGCTGTTGTAGATGAAGTTGCAAAACATGTAGGAATTGATGCCGCATACGGAGATTTGTTACCTGAAGCAAAAGTTGAAAAAGTGCAAGAGCTTAAAAATCAAGGCTTTCACATAGCATTTGTTGGCGATGGTGTAAACGATGCCCCTGTAGTAGCACTGGCTGATGCGGGAATTGCAATGGGTGGCCTGGGAAGTGATGCAACCATAGAAACTGCGGATGTTGTAATTCAAAATGATCAGCCCTCAAAGCTTGTTTCGGCTATTAAAATAGGAAAGATTACCAGAAGCATTGTTTGGCAGAATATTATTCTTGCGATGGTAGTAAAGGTCATTGTACTAAGTCTGGGTGCCGGTGGTATAGCAACTTTATGGGAGGCGGTAATAGCAGACGTTGGGGTTGCTTTGCTTGCAATTTTAAATGCAGTACGCATACAAAGGATGAATTTTTAATCATAACCATTTATTAATCAAATACATGAAATTTATGAAAAAGGCAGAATACACCGACAAAGCTTTGATAGTAGATATACTAACGAAGTCGTTTGAAACCAATCGAAGCGTTAATTACATCGTAAAACAAGATGAAAAAAGGATAAAGAGGGTTAGTGCGCTGATGGATTATTCCTTTGAAGTCTGTTATGCATTTGGGGATGTGTTTTTATCTGATGATAAAAAAGCATGTGCGCTGGTACTTTATCCAGATAAAAAGAAAACGACAGTTAAATCTATCCTGCTGGATCTAAAACTGATTCTTTCCTGCGTCGGTATAGAGAACATAAAAAAAACGCTCAATAGGGAATCTATGATTAAGAAAATCCAGCCGAAAGAGATCATGTATTATTTATGGTTTATAGGTGTTGACCCAGTATATCAAAATACAGGAATCGGAAGTGTATTCCTCGATGAATTAATAGAAGACAGCAAGCTAAAAAGAAGGCCGATTTATCTGGAAACCTCTACACTGAAAAATCTTCCCTGGTACCAGAAGTATGGTTTTAACATATACCACGAAGCAGATTTAAGCTACAAACTATTTTTTCTTAAGAGAGAGCTTGCTAAACAATAGTGTATATGCTGGTTTTCGGAACGGAAATGCATATTGTCACATCTATTTTCGTGTGTTTAGAAACGGTTATACTTTTTTATCTGGCTACCTATAAATTAGCCCGGCCAGATGATAAGACTGCTACTCTGAACATGGTTCTTATTTCTTTGCTTATAGTTTACAATGTTACAGGCGGTTTACTTCCTGACCCTGATTTACCCGGATCATTTTTTCTACAGGAGATTATTGCTTATGCAACAGGATTTATTACACCCTGTTACTTCCCCTATTATGTTTACCAAACATTCGGGCTGGAGAAAATGAGGTTTCATGCGTACAAAGGAGTTTATATTTTTTTAGTCGTTCCTTATCTCATTTTTGTGATGGTCTTTGCAGAATCAGGAGATTTGGCGACAGCGCAGCAATTACTTATACTGCCCGTATTGTATGCGTTATGGGTAATCTACACACTAATAAAAGCGGTCCAGCATAAGTATAACAACAATTTCAGCAGTAAGGAATCGAAAACCGAAATAGGCATTTTGTTTTTTAGTTTAACACCATGGATCGGTTTACCCTTTATCGCCTACTTCAATCAGAGTCAGGTTATAGAGGCTTCCATCACAAACACCGGTTTTTTGCTTTTATTCGGGCTTCAGGTGAGCCGTCATATTCAGCACACAAGGTTGGAGCATCAAAGGCTAATAGAATCTGAGCTGCTCCTTTTAAACTGGAACACAAATTTGCAGGAAGAGGTAGACAAAAGAACACAAGAACTCGAAAAATTGAACGAGCAAAGAACGAATAATTTTATCAACCTTGTTCATGAAACCAAGACACCCCTAACCCTTGTAAATAATTACCTGGAAGAATACATTAATAAGTATGGCTCGGTTGCTGAATTGGATATTATAAAGGGAGGCATCGACAAAATGACAAATGACATCACTAATTTATTCGATCTTGAAAGATTCACAAAAGGGTTTAGCGTTTATGATCACAATCAAATAACTGATTTTAGTGAGATTTTGAAGAACAGCTTTACCTTGTTTGAATACTACTGTCAGAAACAAAACCTGAAATGCATCAAAAACATTGAAGAGAATGTTTTATTGAAAGCGAATTCCCATGCGATTTACAGAATAGTGAACAATCTGATTGAGAACGCAATTAAATTTTCAAATACGGGTGGATTGGTGGAGGTTACATTGAAGTCTAATAGTGATAAACTTTTGTTTTCAGTAAAGGATAGCGGAATTGGAATCTTGCCTCATCTTCAGCATAAAATCTTTAAGCCGTATTATCAAATAGGTCACAAGAAATCAGCCTTGCAGGGCATGGGACTTGGTTTGCCTATAGTTAAAAAAGTAACAGATAGTTTAGGTGGACGTATTCAGGTAGAAAGTAATCCTGCGAAAAAACCTGGAACAACAATTACCATAACGCTCGACCGATATAATTTAAAAGAAGGAGAGGCAAAAGCTAAAGACACGTCGAAAACGAAAACGCTAATTTATAGCATTGAAAACTTCGACATAAACGATACGCCTTATGTTCCGGATAGACAATCTATATTACTCATCGAAGACAATAAGGCCATGCTTCACTTTTTATATAAAAAGCTAAGCCTTAAATACAATATTTTTTGCTCCTTAAATGGATCGGAAGCCCTGAAAAAATTAGAGACACTGCCAACCGTCCCTGATTTAATTTTATCTGATATCATGATGGATAAAATGGATGGCTTTGAATTTGTTAAGATTATTTCCGAACAGGCAAATTATGGTCATATCCCAATTATATTCCTGTCTGCCAGATCCACGCCAACAGACAAACTCAAAGGTTTGCGTTTGGGCGCTATTGATTTCATCCAAAAACCATTTTCGTTTGAGGTGCTGTATCAGAAGATTGAGACGGTATTGAACACCATTTTGAAGCAAAAGAAAGCGATTTTAGACGCTTCTATTTCAAACCTGAAAGTTCTAAGCGGCCAGGAAATTAACACGGCTTCAAGTACCGGGCTGGCGCCCTCATTAGACCAAAAATGCAAGCTTTACCAACTGACCAACAGAGAGATTGAAATTGTTAAACTTATCTTAAAAGGAACTCAGTATAAAACGATAGCTAAAACTTTGTTTATCTCCGAAAAGACGGTGTCCAAGCATATTCAGAACATCTTTGAAAAGGTTAACGTCACCAACAAGGTAGAGCTTATAAATAAGCTGAATTCCTAACAAAACTCTCCGGGATTACTGTACAAGTCATTAATATACTATCTTTTACGTACGAAAATGCGGTAAATGCCCTATTCTTCTTGCAATGGCAAATAGGCACCTTTGAATATGGAAAATGTTCACCTTATTCAATCTATGAAACATGTGCAGAAGATATATTTTGGAATGGCTAGATTCCCTCATTACCGTTTCCCTTAATCCCAAGAAGACCAATTTAGCAACAATAACTGTATCCATGCCGTAAAATAGGTATTTGATTCCTGGGGAATATTTCAGTTTTAGCCGGCCATCATCATATCCTGACCTTGAACAGGAGTATATATTCGTTGGGCCTTCGGCTTCCAATTGTTAGGAAGCAATTCATCAAGTCTTTCTTTGGGTGCAAAAACCAGATAAGGCAGCCTGGCCAGCACATCTTTGAGATAGCTGAAAGGATCAATGCTATTGAGTATGCAGGATTCTGTAATAGAATAGATGATGGCACTTCTTTCGGCCGATTGATGGTTGCCGGCGAACAACCAGTTCTTACGGCCTAATCCAATGCAGCGAAAACGGCCTTCAAGGAGATTGGTATCCGGAAGCATTCTTCCATCTGTGGTATAGTGCATCAGTTTATCCCATCTCTTAAGCATATACCGGCAGGCTTCTGCTATGGCAGCCCTGTGGTTAAGTTCCATTAGTTGCTTTTCTGCCCATTCTTTCAGTTCTGCCAGTATGGGAAGGGAAAACTCCTGGCGCATCCGTAAAAACTCCTGCTCATTTGCCCCCTTGTCCCGTGCTGAAGATTCTAGGGCATATAATGCCCCGATCATCTCCAATGCTTCTGTGGCCCGTTTCTTATCACCGGAGAGGGCTTTAAAAAAATTGCGCCTTGTATGGACCCAACATCCGGCGTGTACCATATCTTTTCTGTCTTTCAATAATTTATCATAGCCACCATAAGCGTCTGTCTGAAAGGTACCGCTATAGTCGCCGATAAACTGTTCTGGATAGTCGGCAGCCCTCCCTTCGGCATAGTCCATGACCACCAATTTTACCAGCGGTGCCAGATAGCCCCAGATATAGCCCTGGTGCTTGCCTGACTCTTTATGGGTATCCAGTACTTTGATGGTGGTTTCATCGGCCATCAGATAATCACTTTGAAGAACCTGTTCTTTCATCCGGCTGTAGATGATGGCCAGAAGGTTGATCGATTCCTTTACCCAGCGTCCCATGGTAGAGGTGTTTACAATATCCTCCCCGTAGCGGTTGAGCATTTTCACCTGGCGGTAGTACGGAAGGTGATCACAAAAACGGGATACCAGTACCCAGGCCAGCAGCCCTGCCCCTGCGATACCTTTATGTACCGGGCGCTGTGGCATGGGGGCGATAGCCACTCCTTTGGTGCGGGGATCGGTAAAACGGGGCCTTGAGATGACCCGCACAAAGAAGCTGCCCGGACGGTAGTCCAGTTCTTCGGTAATTTCAGCATCGATACGCACCATCTCCTGATGGTAATTCTCCGGAAGGATTTCCACATATTCGCGGGGAAGGTTTGCGCTCAGTTTTTTGCGCCCGCAAGGTTTCAGGCGGCGCTGATACCGATGCTGCGGTTCACTGGCAGGCACAACCTCTGCAGACGCTGTTTCTTCTGCATCCTTCTCCCTGCTGGTCTCTATTTCCGGCTGGTCTGCGAAAGGGATTTCCCCCTGGACGGTATTCAAGTCAGCCTCAGCAAGCGCCCGGATGTGTTTCTCGCTTTTTTTACCCCAGATGAGCTGCGCGTATTCTGCCAGCGTTCTGCGGTCCTTATAATGACGGTCTTCCAACTCCTCAATTCGGGTAAGCAGCCGCTGTACCAGCGACTGATATTCTTCCCGGGTAAGGGTTTCAAACAGAGGAATGATGACCTGCATTATGCTTTAAATATAGGCCTTTAAACGTATTAAAGCAAGTTTTTACCCCTTAAAAGACGCTCATTTTGTTCATCTATTTCATTCAGAAAAGCCTTACGCGCACTCAGGTCGGAGAGCTCATTTTGCAACTGCTCATTCTCATTTTTCAGATAGTCAATCTCACCCTTGAGCCCCTCCATCACCTTTTGGTATTCCTCTGGGGTCAGGTCTTTAAACCGGGGTAGTTTCCGCTTCTTCTTCATGTCCGTAAAGTTAATCTTTTAAGGGATTCCCCGCCGCTGATACCGCTTACGATAACTGACGCTCTGCAGCTTTACCCCCTGAAGGATCAGTTGCAACTGGGTTCTGCTAATGATGGCCCGTTGGTCGTCCCCACTATGGCCCGGTCTTTCAAAGGTGCCTGCTTCCAGACGTTTGTGGTAAATACTGAAACCGTCGCCTTCCCATAATAATAGTTTGACCTGGGTACCCCGCCGGTTAATAAAGATATACACCTGATGGTTCAGCGGGTCTGCTTCCATTTCATTACGCACCAGCCCGCACAGGCCTTCAAAGGTACGTCTCATGTCAGCATGGCCGGTATACAGATAATAAGAAAGGTGGGCGGGCAGCGATAGCAGGCTCATCCAAGCAAACTTTTGATGTATTCTGCACTCACCTGGCCCTGAAGGATAATCCGTATACCCCGCGGCAGTTCAAGGGTGATCTCCAGATGGGGGGCCTCATCTTCTTTCACTTGCAGGGGGGCAAAGGCTGGTATCCCGCTTTTTTGTCTTGCTTTCTTTTTCTTTCCGTAGATCCAATAATGAAGGGATAACACTGGAATGCCTGCTTCCCAGCTGTAGGACTTCTGGCTCTTGCCGCTGTCCCGCCATTGCTGTACATGATACTCCCGTTCTTCTTTCGTGTAGGCTTTGACTGCTTCCATCTTTGATTTTTTTTTCAAAGGTAGAACGCTCCCGTATTCTTTAGGGAACCTACATTACGGGACGGATACAGATAAAACAACTATTACGCTTACACACCCAGGGCTATTCTATTAAGGCCATCGCACGAACGCTGAACATCAGCAAGAACACGGTGAAGTCTTATCTTGCCAAGCTTCAGTCTGCTGCCCTGGACCCACAGGAACTGCTTCAGTTGGAGGATCCTGTCCTGGAAACCCGGTTCCATTCCGGTAATCCTGCTTATAAGGATCCACGTTATATTCATTTCAAAGGAAAACTGGAATATCTCTCCAAAGAGCTTAAAAAAATAGGGATGACTAAAAAACTGCTGTGGGATGAATACATTCTGGGTTTTCCCCAGGGGTATGCCTACTCCCAGTTCTGCTTTCATCTGCATCAGCAGCTTGTTGCCCGTAAGCCGACCTCTGTATTAAGCCATGAGCCTGCCGATAAGCTGTTCGTCGACTTCGCCGGCAAACAGATCAGTTATACAGACCGCCAGACCGGGGAAATTATCAGTTGCCAGTTGTTTGTAGCCTGTCTTCCTTTTTCTGATTATGCTTTTGCTATGGCTGTACCCTCTCAGCGAATCGGTGACTTTCTGTATGCCCTTTCCTGCTGCCTGAAAGAATTGGGCGGGGTACCCCGGGTACTGGTACCCGATAACCTTAAGTCTGCTATCGTCAAGGCAGACCGGTATGAGCCGGAGGTCAACCGGAGCCTGGAAGACTTTGCCAATCATTATCAGATGTCGGTCGTGCCTGCAAGACCGGGCCGTCCCCGCGATAAAAGTCTGGTTGAGAACCAGGTAAAGCTGCTCTATACCAGAGTGTATGCCCGGCTGCGCAACCGGCAGTTCTTCGATCTGGCTTCTCTAAATCAGGCCATCAGCGAAAAAGTACGCGAGCATAACCAGACCCGCATGCAGCGTAAGGACTACTGCAGGGAAGAACGCTTCCTGGCCGCTGAAAAGCCGTTACTCTCTGAGCTGCCCCAGCAGGACTTTGAACTAAAACACTATTGTGAACCCAAGGTAGCCAGTAACGGGCATGTCAGTGTTCAGAAACACTTTTACAGTGTTCCCTACACGCTGATTGGTTCCAAAGTAAAGGTGATCTATACCCGCAGTATGGTCTCTATCTATGCTGAAGGGAAACAGGTGGCTGTCCATATCAGAAGCTACAGCGGGGGATATACTTCGGTAAAGGAACATCTGAGTTCTGCTAATCAGGCCTGGCTGAACCGCAGTCCGGAATATTACCTGGAGCGGGCCCGTTATAAGTCGGAAGATCTCTACCGCCTCCTTGAGATCATCTTTCAGCAGGACCGTTATCCAGAGCAGTTGTACCGCACCTGCGACGGCCTGTTCCGTTTACACCGGAATACCGAGGCAGAAAAGTTCACCCGTGTTTGCCGGATCGCTGTGCAGCACCGGATCTGCTCCTATAAGGCCATCCAGAAAATACTGGAGAACAACATGACGCTCTATCTGCAGGAGGAGAGCATTGAACATCCGCTTCCTGCCCATAACAATATCAGAGGAAAAGAATACTATATACAATCCACTATTCACTTTTAATATGCAAATCGAAACACAACTCAAAGAGCTGCGCCTGCATGGAATGTGCCGCAGTTGGCAGGTACTGCTGGAGACCCGCCGCCATCACGAACTGAACCTCTCAGAGGGCCTACAATTGCTGCTGCAGGCCGAACAGGAACAGCGCAGCGGAAAACGCTTTGACCGTCTGCTTAAAAATGCCGGCTTCCGCTACCGGGCTTCTGTGGAAGAACTGAACATGGATGCCTCCAGGGGGATTGACCGTTCACTCATTACGGACCTTGCCATGGGAACTTATCTCTCCAGTGGAGATGCCGTTCTGATCAGCGGGGCCTCAGGTGCCGGTAAAAGCTTTCTGGCTTCTGCCCTGGGGCACCAGGCTTGTGCACAGGGATATAAAGTGGCTTATTATAACCTGCAGAAGTTACTGCTGCGCACGAAGATGAGCCGGATTGATGGGAGCATCTATAAGTTTATGGAAAAGCTTTCGCGCACGGAACTGCTCATTCTGGACGACTTCGGACTCACTCACCTGGAACAGCAGCAACGCATGGATCTGATGGAAATCATAGAAGACCGTCATGGCCGCAAATCTACTATCATCGCCAGCCAGCTGCCGGTGGCAAGCTGGTATGATGTGATCGGTGAAGAAACGATTGCTGATGCCATACTCGACCGGCTGGTACATACCGCTTACAGAATTGAACTTAAAGGTGAAAGTCTAAGAAAAAAAAGGTAAAATTGTCAGGCCTTCAGAATCTATGGGCCAAAACCAAATTAGGGGGTCAGTATGCCCGGTACGGGGTCAGCATCTCCGGAATCTCCACGAAGGGGGAGGTTTTCCTGGATGAACTTTTCTATCAGTTCGCGTTTGCTCCGCAGCGTTACTTCGCTGCCAAGGAGGTCGATGATAATTTTCCGCTGTTTTTCGGCGTCTGATGGGTTAGCGGTTTTAAGCCTGGTCAGCAGTTTTAAAATATATACTACATTGATCTGGTCACGATGGATCAGTTCGGGAGCTGTCGTACAGGTCGAGGTATTTACTTTTGAAGTTCTCGAAATCCTGCTCGCTGATGCCGAGATCGTCCCAGCTGAAATCGGCATAGGAAGAAAGGATGTTCTTATTAACAAGAGTTACGACTAATAAAGATATCAAGACTGCTAAGTTGACTATACTTGATTGTTTTTTGCATCATGAGCCTATAGATTTTACAAAAAAAACAACGCGTAGCAGTTTAAGCAGCAAGGGTATGTAGTTAGGTGGTAAATTGATTTGTTGTTTTGGTTCACCAACAACTAAACTCTTTCAGACTTTTGAACAAACAAATCCGTAATATCAATCGGAGGAAGATCATAAGGACCAAATACAGACAAACTTGTGGTTTGAAGTATATGAGTCCTTAAGCGATTAATTAAAAGATTAACAGCAGAATAATTTCTCAGATTATCGCGATGTGCTTCTGTCAGTGCCGCATCAGGACTGATTCTAAATACCCCTGCTCCCTCGACAGAAATTTTATATCCAGCAATCAAAATCTCGTCTGTATTGATATCTATTTTAGTAAATACCTGGAATTCATCTGAGCCGGTATCCTGAATATCAAAGTCGATATCGATAATGTAATCTTTAAAAAAATCGGCGGGATTTATCTTTTTCTTCTTGGGTTTGACTTGTGGTTGTACAAATTGAAAATTGCTTTGAAGCAAGGCAAAATTTAACCAGGAAAGCGGAGAAACTTTTGCTTTCATTATGCTATTTTTTGTTCATTATAATCAATTCGCAATGCAACGGAAGTATGTTTGCCGTAATCTGGGGTTAAATTCTTGTAAACGGCTACGAATCCATACGGATTTTCCACCGCGGGAAATTCAAATTTCGTTTTCGATATATCTGCATTAGTTTCCTTGGCCTTAACTTCAAACTTTAAGCTCAAAGCCTCCTGAATCCTGGCAAGAATCGTAAAGTTAGGGAGGCGATCACCTCTGAAAAGTTGTGTTATATAACTAGCAGATGTACCTATCCGCTCAGCCAACGCCTTTTTGTTTAGGCCTTGCTGTTCGAGTGCATGTTCAACTTCACTCAAAAAATGAAAGGCTAATAATCTCGCCTCCTGTTCAATTAATTCTTCTTTGGTCAAGCTGTTAAACAACTCATCAAAAGACCTTTTAATCTCAGCTGGGCTCAACGATTTCTTTGTAGTCATAACTTGCTACTCTATGGATGATGTTTAAAATTCTTTGATTGATTTTTTGCGTTTTCTTGCTTTCCAATAGTTCGGATGCGATAATCACAAAAGTCTTATCCTCCCTTGTAACTTCCCTGCAGTATATGCGAGCATTCTCTTGTCCTTTAAAAAATTTCATCGCCCGAACTCCTTTAGACTTTGCATCGGGCTCTTCCTTGTCGTAAAGTTCAGTATTCCTGAGCCCATTCAAAATTACATTAGCTATATCTCTAAACTTGCTCTTATGCCTTTTGTCAGCACCTAGGAAAGCAAGGATCATTTCATAATTAGATTCGTCCACGGCTATGCACCGTTTTCCATCTTCTGACCGAGTGATAACTATTGCTTTCCTAACCATACAAACTTAAGCTATTGCTTAATTGTTTTCAATATTTATTTCAAAAATTTACATTCTATCTTTAAATCTGTGATCAAGCACGCAGTCCGGCAAGGTTGGTGAAGACTTTTTGACCGGCTCAAGAACAGGTGATATTTTCCTGAATGACCTAAGCGTTCGCTTAACTCCCGTAAGGCAAGGAGCTCGAACTGTTTACATCGAAGATAAGGGAAATACATTACATTGTGAGGTTTAAAAAGTTATATAGATTTTGAAATTCTGTTTTATTGGGATTAAAGGTGAGACAGATATGCTTAATTTCTTCCGGCGTTTCTTTTGACTGAATCATTCTCTCCTCATGAAATGCACGGGTTCTTAATTGCTTGAGCAATAAAGCATGAACGATAACCGGATCTAACTTCTCAATCAATGCCAGGCAGGCACGATAGAACTTAATGTTGGCGACTTTCGGAACATCACCGAACGCTTCCATGATCAGATTTGAATACTCGTCCTTCCGTAAGGTACTCATCATGATTTTATTATCTAACAGCGAGAATTCCTCTACTGCCTCCTTTACAAGAGAAAGGCCTGAATCAGAGGAAAGAGACAATAGCCCCACGCTGTTATCACCCAGAATGTCCTCATATTTCCTGACCAGGGAATGGTGGGTGACGAGATATATTTTAGGTGAAAATTTTCTGTAGTCGCTGATCTGCTTTTTAAGCTTATAGGGTGAGTCGAGCTCGGTTTTTACCTCATAGACGGTATTAGTGCCGTTGATTATGACTATATCTGCGATAGAGGCTCCTACGCGTAACTCGTTGAGCATAACGGCTTCGTTAAGATTGTGCCGTTCTAATAAAAGGTTGTTTGCGATATGGTTTTTGTATACGTATTCATTTCGGTAATTATGCATCAGGTGCTTATAGGCTTTTCCGAGCACCTTTTTCATAGTTACCTCCTTTCTGAAACCTAACCTGGAACGATAGTAAAATATCGTTTCTGCGACATAATCACTTTGTCCGCTTTTGAAAATCTCTTTAAAAATTGGAACTGAAAATATCGCAGCGATAGATCTGAAGTAGTCGTCTATCAGGTTTTTCTTCATCAACAGCCTTTTGGGTAAACAAAGTAACGAAATATTATTGTTAGAAAGTGAATAAAATATAATGCTTTACTGTGCTTATTGTACTGGTTTAGGTTCTACAGCACTTTCTTAAAAATGCCTATAACCCTGAAATCCAACAATTCTTCGTCGCGAAGATGTATCGGTTGGTATGAGATATCTGTCGATCGGGGCAATAGAATAATTTCTTCGTGGTGCCAGCCGTCGTCGGTAACGGTCTTCTTGCTGCTGTATTCTTTGACGGTATAGTTTGATCCGAAATCTTTGTCTTCAAAGCTGCTGCATTCCACTAATGTGATCAGTCCGTTTCGGGAGCCGCCGCCGTAGCGTTCGAAAAGGCAGATGGCTCCGTTAGGGATCACTTTATTCATCGACTCTCCTACTACCTTACAGGCAAAATAATGCGTATGGTTGTAAAAAGAATCATGAAGTTGAATATACCTGGTAGTCTCTTGCGCCTGCAATTCTGAAAAACTTCCGGCAGCGGCTTCTATGTCGTAATAAGGAACGGAGTTTTCCGTGGCCGAATCAAGGAATAGAATAGTGGACTCTTGCTCTTTGATCTTTCCATTCACGGGGATGTATTGAGAAAGATAGCTACGCAGGTTTTCGTTGCAAGCATAGATATAGGTCCCCTTAATCCCACGAAACAATAATGTCCGGTAAATATTGAAGATATAGTTTTTAAGTACGACCGTATCCTTAATGGAATTCTTCCCGTTTTTGTCTTTGTACCGGTCTTTATAGACGACAAAGGACCGGGTTCTGAAGTTGTAATCGAGTTCTGGTCCGATAATTACGCCGGTGTAATTAAGGTCGTATCCTTGTGTGGTATGGATACAACCCACTTCGTTAATGGCATTGGACGAGTTAACCCAATCTACTTCTGTACTGTTCCACTGCAGTTTGGTATCGCCAATGACGATATCGTACAAGCTTTTATCTTTCTTAGAGATCCAGTCCCACGCGAAACCGGCTACCATGCGCGCAAGTCCGTCGGTTCGTTCTTTCTTTTGGATCTGCTGTTCCATTTCGCCTATGTCTTCAAAAAGCTGAAGGTCGTAATGTCCGCTTTCAAAGGGGCCGGGTGTCAAACTATCATGGTCTGAAAAGAGCTGATGAATTAACTTCATATACTTCGCCCCTCCTTTTACCCTGAACTGTGATTGTAGTCGTTCTATGCGGGTTGATGATTTTTCCTGGAGTTCTAAAAACCGGCTTTTATCGGTATCGGATGGTTTTACCGACTGGAATTCGTCATAAAAGATGATGGATTTATCGGACTGACGTTGTACCCAATCTAATTCGGAACAGGTGTATTTATCAAGGCCCAGGGCGGCAGCGCATTGGTCGAACGTGTGATAATATGATGACAGGTTTGTACGCCTGCGCAAACGGTGACCTTCATCTACAATCAGCAGATCATATTTTTTCCTGGTAACTTCCGCAGGACCAATGACCATTTTTGGAGAAAGACCCTTTATATTTTTAAAGACTTTGGAAATAGTTTTTCGGAAGGATTGCATTGGTATAACCAGGGCCATCTCCAGCTGTCCGTATTTTTTGCGCACCTGTTCAACCATGCGGTATAGTTCTTCATCGCTTTCATCAAAGTCGGCCCGGTTGAAGTCCTGTAAATCTGTTTTCAGGAGCTTGAACAGAAAGATGGCCAGTATGGATTTGCCTGTACCTGCTCCACCATGAATAAGGCTCACTTTGGCAGTGTCGTCAAGTAAACATTGCAAGATCATTTTCAATCCGGCAACCTGTTCTGACGAAAGAGACTTATACGGAGAATATTTGAACAGATCGGAATTGTCTATATAATCGAGGGAATGGCGGGCGATGCCCAGCGCCTGCAGCTCGTTCCAGATATCGCGGAATAGCTCCCAATAAACCTCCTTCTGCTGATAGAATTGATGGTTTGAAATGCCGAGGTTGCCGTTTTGCAGATTAAATTTCTGGTCGGCGGCAATATACCTGATGAGATTGGATTCAATATCCAGCGTTGCCGATTTATTGAAAAGCTCGCTCACAATCAGCGAGACGGTGGAAAGAGATTGCTTTCTTTGAGTCTTGAGGTGTGTTTTCATCCTCTGGACCATGTCGGTTGTTTCACCCACATAGGCTTCGCCCACAAGGTCGTTTTGAAGGAAGTAGACAACCGGCCAGGAAAGAAAGTTACGCTGCTGGTTTTGCAGCGTATCCTCCAGCTTGCTATCAAAGGGATACTGGTCAATCTGAAAGGCTTTGGGCATTATAGTTCGTCGTATTTCTTTGCGTTACCTTTTGCTTTATCCACGGGATATTTGGCATTATTGAGCCTGATTTTTTCTTCGATGATCTGCTCAAGGTCGAGTCCATGCTTGTCTGCTATCAGCAGGGCATACATTAGCACGTCGGCAAGTTCTTCTTTTAACTTTTCGGGATTGGCATCTTCGTTCCCCTTCCACAGAAATAACTCTAATAATTCGGAGGCTTCTATACTGAGCGCAACCGCTAAATCCTTGGAATTATGGAACTGCTGCCAATCGCGTGCGTCGCGAAAGGCTCTGATCTTTTCTAATAATTGTTCGACGCTTGACATTTGCGGTGAAATTAAGGTTAAATTTAGAAAAATCTATGGATAACCGCTTATGATATTGTCTAACTAGTGGCTGCCTTGCCGAAGCTTATTTAATTCTATATCAAGCGAACTTATTCCAGTTCCTCCTAATTCTTCCAAGGTTTTGTGCTTTATTAAAAAAGAAGTATATGGTAACGTATTCATTTCCAACAATAACGTATCTCTCCTTATCCTGTAAACACCCATTTTTGTTATCTTTCTGAGGTTTCCCAGGCTAAACGTTGAGTCATTATATAAAATTAATTCGATCCCGGTAATCGGGGCTTCCCTTTTTGCGACCAGCATTCTTTCTTTCCCGACCTTTGGAGTGATTCTAAAATCTAAAATAGTCAACAACAGTAATGTTATGAAAACCGTCACCACACTCAACAGCGCTTTTCTAAATCCCTTTTTGCCTGAAAGGCCTGCTATAAAAAAGTACAATGTCGCAATAGTTCCTAAGATTATAACTATTGCCTTAATAACGAAGATGACCATATTTGATATTTTTATAATTCCCTGGCATTACAGTTCTTTTTGGCCTGCCATTACCGCTGTGCAGGTAACGTTTTGGTTTGAAGCAATAGAAGATAGGGACATGCTGGGTCTGTAAAACTCTACAAGGTAGTACTTTTATTAAAAATACTTTCTTATCTATTTACGGGGCAGTAAAAACAAAAGCCGCTCAGTGGCGGCTTAAATATCTTGAAAGGGAACTTTTGATTATAATCCTTCTATTTCATCAGGATAAAGTTGTATGTTTGATATTAGATCGGGATCTACTTACTTTCGTCCTGAAGACTCCCGTACTTTACGTACAAAATCAATAGAAACTCCGGCGAGAACTGAAATCCTGCTATCATCAAAATCAGTCTGTTTCAAAAGATTATTAACAAACTCATAGCTTTTACTTTCAACGCCCTGTTCAAGACCTTGGGCAAGGCCCTTTTCTAGACCTTCTCTTTTTGCTTTATCCAGTAAATATTCTCTGGTTCCCACAGTGGTACTCCTTCCTTGTTTTTCTTTAACTTGTTCTTCAAACTAAGATGAAATCGATCTCTCTCCTTCCTCTTAAAAACAAATAACCGGAGAAATTTACGAATCATTTCTGTTTTTTCAAACCGCACATAGTATGCCAGAAAATCATAAATGGCTCGCCGTTCTTTCCTGTCCATTTTGCGCTGCATCATCTGATCATAAAGATCATGCTTAATGTCAAGCAACTGGCTGTCACCTGCTCCGTTATGCCGGATTGCCATCAACGCCGTTAACACCACTACGGCAAATGGATTGGGATTGCTTCTTAAAACGGCTTCATCCTGGCCGAGGATCTTATAGCTGTTAAACTCATACCGCAGGCGGGTTCCAAGAAATTCCTGCTCATAAATCCGGGGATGGTACTTCACATCGTTATCTGCCAGGATAACGATGGCTGTAACCGGCACTTTATGTTTGCTTACGATCCTGGAATAGTATTCAAACATCCGGTGTGCTAGACCACCCTTGCCTTTCGCGGACTGCGCCTCTATGTGGATTAACACATACTTCTCTCCTCCTCCCCTGAGCGGTACCCGCACTAATTTATCGACATAGCGTACTCCTTTGTTATGGGGCTTGGGCGGGAACATGCTCTGTAGCTCCTTATCGAGATAAACGAATTTCTTACTTAAATCGAATATTTTATCGGCTTCTGGAAAAAAGAAAGTTAGAAAATGTATAAATGTTTGCTCGAGTACCGACTTCCACAGGGGATCGTCAACGGCTTCTTTGGATGAATGTGGTGACATGGTTATTTCAGGTGATAACCAAAGCTAAATAGCTTCGCCCAGTTTTAAAAATGATACTGGTCATACTTTGGAAACGTATTTTCCCTGCAATATCTACAATTGTTATTTGTTATTTCAGGTTGTGCACGAGCCATAGCATTTCTGCATCATAAATAGTCATCCGAGATTTCGGTATGAGCCCACTCCTTTCCCTATAATGGCTATCAGTTCTTTTTCCTCATTTGATAACTCTTTCATCCTGATTTCGACATTTGTGGTTCTCCAGCCAGCTTCACCGAACTCTATAAAAACCTCGTTATTGAACGAATTAACATTCAACTTTCCCGGTGCTATAACTGTTGATAAAAGACTGAAGCGGAGATATCTCGCCTGGCTGGCAGTAAGAATTATTGGAGAACGGAGTAATTTGAACTGGCCTAAAGGGGTATATCCAAAAATGATAGCTGCATCGTCAGTGAGGTATAGATCGCAACGGTTGAAAATATAATTACTATTTTTCGCGCCTGAACCGAAGGTACTACAACGAACTCCAGAATGAGAGATCTTTATTTTGTCGCCGACATCCGTAAGTATTTTCTCGTATTTTACCTTCTCTGCTTGGTTAAGCAACATGGTTATGCCTCCCACAATAAGCACAAAGAGGACTAAACCAATAATTGGTGCAATCATAATTTGCTCTCCATTCCGACCCTAAATTACCATTTAATTCGGGCAATACTGCTGTTAGTAAAAAGACAGACTCTTTTTCTTTTAACACTTTTCGCCTGCTGCTTGTACTGCAGAAGATTTCCTGATAGTTGGTTTCGGAGTATAAAAATAGTGGTGGGTAATATCGCCCGCCTGTCGTGGCAGTAAGAAAATCTATAATGCAACGCGGCAGCGGCGCCTCGTGTGTCAGTCATTTTTTCGATTCGTGTGTCACTCGACGGCATTTTTTCTGCTGCTACTTTGCAATGGAACCGGGTTGCACTTTTTGGGCTATACTTCTTTATGGAATTACTCCCATGAATGCATCCTGTAAATATGAAAATCATTAGCAGTCTTCTTTTAATCCTGATCTCTTTTAGCCTTCAGTCTTCTTCTCAGGACTTATTTACCATCAAAGGAAGATTATCGACCTGTAGACCTTACCGGGCAGGAAATGATTTTGGTGAAAGACAGTTATCACTTATTAAAGGTAAAGACACAATCATTAAAAACATAAAAACCAGCATGGGCGAGTTTGTTGTTCCGGGACTGCAGCCCGGTCAGTATACGCTACGCTTTTTAAACATTTTTAATCAGGAGGTAAAGAAAAGTTTGCTTGTAATGGGAAATCTTCAAGAGGTCATCTGCTGCACAGATAGCTTTATTGACACGAAAAGGCCGACATTTATTGAAAAAATGTCAGCAGGCAGTAAGATAAAGCTTTCATTTGAATCGCTCGGCTGCTTTCACAACGTCAAATCGTCCATTTATATTGAAAAGAAGAACTCGAAAATAATTGCTTCTTTTTACTCTTCCAGAGATAATAAGAAGAAAACGAAAGTATTAGCAAAACACGATATAGAGGCCCTCATTTTATTTGAAAGACAGTTATTTCAGATGAAGAACGTACGGGAAGATTGCACCACTGTTGATTATTACACCTATACCGTTGCCGGTAAATCTGTGTTGTCGGTTACAGACGGTTCGTGTGACTGGAACGGCTATCTCCTTTTGACTAAAGAAATCTTCGGTGGTGAGATTTGAATGTTGAAGCATATAACGGGAAAATAGCGTTTCGACGATAGTTCTTCGTCTTCATCCACCAGATCGTCTACGCTTTGATAGGTTGGCGTACCTCATTCAAACGTGCAGGAAGTAACGTTTTTGCCTGTGTATTTCCTGAAAAGTTTAAATAACCCAAATAGGTGATAACGATCGCATTTTCCACGTCGGATGTAACGGTATCGAACACAGCGTTGATAAAGTCGAAACAGGCCTTAATTAGGTTAACTTTGTGTGAAAAACCCGCTATATTTGAGATTATGTCAACTATCAGAATTGAAATATTGAATCCCACTGCGTTGAAGCTGATTGAAGGCATGCAGGATTTGAATCTCATCAAGGTTAGTGTTGAACCGGAGTCAAGGCTAAAAGCTTATCTCCAAAAAATGAGGAGGAATACCGTTTCTGCGCCTGATATTGATGAAATTACTTCGATCGTTGAGAAAGTAAGAGCCGAAAGGTATGGCAAGAAATAAACCTGCCAATATTATAGTAGATACCAATCTGTGGATTAGTTTATCATTTCGAAGAAATATCACCTCTTAGATAGATTGCTGTACACTAACAAGGTGCGCATTCTATTCTGCCTGGAGCTTATTGAGGAACTCGCATCTACAATAACTAAGCCCAAACTCCGCAAGTATTTCACAGGAAATGCATTAGATGATATGATCGAAGCTTTTGATGCGTTTATTGACTTTGTGGCCGTAAAAAGTAACGTGGAAATCTGTAGGGATCCAAAAGATAATTTTCTTTTAGCATTGGCTAAAGATGGCAAAGCCGATTATCTATTAACGGGTGATAAGGACTTATTAGACATCGAAAAATTTGGCCGCACCAAAATATTGACACTCACCAATTTCCTTAACGAAATAACAATACGTTAATCTTCTCACTCAGGTACGTGTAGAGAATCTTTTACAACTAAATAGCGCCTGCTTTCGCAGACACCTCCATTTTTATGAGGATCTCAACTTCCGTAGTTGGGTTTGATCACTATGTTTACACCCGGCTTGCTATTCTATTCTTCCATGATGTCATTTAATCCGAACATCGTTTCCAAAAGAATTTCATCGGAAATATGAAACAGGTTGAACGATATTGCTATATAGGTATTTGTTAGTTGGTTTTTGGCAAGTATATTTTTGTATCCGGCGGCCTGTCCGATATGTCCATGCACAACTGTAAGGCCATTGTGTTCAAATAGCATTGTACCTAGCCCGTATCTTTTACTTGGGCGGTTCGAAGCAACCGTCTCGCCAAACATCTCATTTACCAGGTTTTTGGGGATAATCTTACCTTCATGAAGTTCATAGTAGAACTTGATCAGGTCGCTTGTGGAAGAACTGATATCGGCAGAACCGAGATGAAAGGACATATTAAAATCCGATGCATCGATCAGCGATACCTTAACCGTATCAGCATATTTCTTAAGATAGAGCGAAGGAATATATCCCTTAAATCTGTTTTTGACAGGCAATGTAGCTACATAGGTATGACTAAGGTTGAAAGGCTCCAATATGGCTGAGCGGATGTAATCACCGTACGACATCTTTGATGCCTTTTTTATGATTTCAGCTAACAGGATATAGTTTGAACTCGAATAGAAAAAGTTGGAGTAGCCTGCTGTTTGTTTCATACCCGCTATGAGTTCGGGTAGAACCATACTATAATCTGTACTGTCGTTTAAGGGATCGATTTCTGATCCCTGAAGTTCGTAGATACCAGAGGTATGGTTCAACAAATTCCGTATCGTGATTTTGTCTCCATTGGCGATTTTAGAGATAAACTTTGAGGGTAACCATTTGCTGATTGGGTCATCTAAGGTGAGGGACCCAGCACTCGCTAGCTTCAAAACGGCTGTTGCGCAAAACAGCTTTGAAATACTCGCAATCCGGTAATGCATGTCGGGTTTTGCTGGTATTAACGAATCTATATCTGCCAGTCCATTGGCATAGTTCCAATCGATTACTCCAGGCTTGTAAACATGCACCAATATTCCTGCCCCGCTGTGTTTGAGCCTCATGCTATCTACATAAGTGGCAAGTTTACGTGTCAGCTCCTGGCTTATATCGGATTGTCGCTGCTGGCTATAGGCCGAACTGGAAAATGCATACAGTAATAATGCTACATAAAAAAATTTCATAATATGCTAAATATAGCTTTAATCTAAGGTATCTTTTTTATCCATTCGCCTTCAACATCTCTCCTTCTCTTACAACTATTCCAGTTCCATACTTGCTATTTCTCCCGGCAATTCGGCGAACTCGTATACCGGCAGCAGCACTTCCACCTCCTGTACTTCTTCCCTTATTAAAGCTGCCATTTCTTTTTGCAGTTCTTCTTCAATGATGTCGTCGGTTGCCGCTTGCGCCCGCGCTCCTTCTTTAGCTTCCGCCAAACGCCGCAGCTCTCTTTCGGGATTGCGAAACCAGTCGGTACTCCAAACCTGCCACATCTTCCATCCTATGGCTTCGAGCACTTGCATTCTCAGCCGGTCTCGGTCGCGGGCTGAGCGGGCAGCTCCATATGTGTCACCATCCAGGATATCCCCATAATATATCTTCCCGAATGTTCTGGCATGACGTAGCATCAGCGCTAACGTAGAGTCTTAGCAAGTATTTACCTTCTATGACTTTTGAAACAACCCTCCTACGCTTCCGGCGGTCGTTTTCCTGCAAAAAAGCTGGGAGTACACGCCTTGGTCATCGCGCGATATGAGCGTGGCGAGGTCAAACCGTCTATTGAGACGGCCGCACGTATGGCTGAGACGTTGGGGGTTTCCGCAGGAACTTGACCAGGATATCGTTAAACAGATCAACGAACTACAGTCCCTTCAACTCGAAGACAGGCAGCATATCCTAAGGACGCTTGGTGCCCTGATCAAAGAGGCTAAGACAAGACTTACTTTTGGGTAGATAATAAACGCACCTGCACTCTTAACGACTATTCATAGGGCTGGTAAAGCTTCAATGTATATCGGATTATCTGCTGAATTTCCATACTATACTTCTTTATATAGTCGTTTAGCGTTTTGTCGTTTTCTGTATTCAAGAAGAATATACTTTTATCAGCTTCAAGAATAGCCCAGTAACCTCTGGCGTGATCACCTAAAGGACCAAACTTCACTAACAATATTCCCGGATTATTAGGTTTATCCGACCATGGAAATAACTCTACCGTCTTATAAACAAACATTTTCCCCGAATAGCCTTTAATATCAACAGGCTCTTGGATTATACTGAATTCCTTCTTGTTAACCAGGAACTTTACCATATCTAACTGGTATTTTTTTATCCTTGAATCCTTATCGACATAACAACCTTGCTGACTATATCCGGGAATACTAAACATTAATAAGATTATGAATATTACTAATTTCATGGCTTCTACTGTTTTTTCTGTTCATCCAATTCCTGATAATATTTAGCTTCATCGGTCCTGGTACCTTTCTCAACCTCTGAGGCTGGCTTGTTCGGCGAACCTGAACGTCTTGAGTTCTTATCTGTTATCTGCTTGGTATCATGAACTCTGTAGCTCCTATGTGTTCATCCTTTGAATAACTATCCAGATAGATCTTTTCGCCCTCTTTCATTAAAACCGGCTGGGTCCCTGGCTTAGACGTAGACAATTCGTCTATCCCTTTTTCATAAACAGTCATTAAAATTATTATTACCAATAGTAATCTAAGGGAAGCTACTTTATCATTTATATTGCGTTGAGATATGGCGAAAAGCTCTATTATGTTTCTAATATCATTTTTTTTAATAATACCCGTCTGATTATTCATCAAAATATTTGCTCTCCCAATATCTGGGGCTTTTCGAGAGCTGGTAAAATGTTCAATATTCTTTCAGGTTCCAAAAGCTCAAATGGATCCAGTAAGAGGACAAACTTTGATTCTGCTGAGTTATATGTAAGCAGATATAGCTCAAGATCATCCTTTTGACTATTATAAGCAAACCGATCAAAAAAGAGCCTGAGATTATTACTGTCAATTGCTAACAACATTTGCTTGTAGCTTTCTTCAGTGCATTCGCACCCGCCTATATAGAATATCTTTTCGAGGTCCTCCTTTTAAGCCTGACATAGAAAGGCTGTGTTCTATTTTTGTGAAAAATGGATTCTTATTTCCCTTATCCATGGCGGCCTGTCATTTAGGAATGAGTATTTTGTGTTCTTTTCTCATAAAGATCAAAATAAAAACTTATACGACGGCCTTTTGTAAGATATTTATTTGGTCGCCGTCGATTAGTACAATTTTGGTTTCGTTCTTGAGAGAGTAGCTTAATGCATCCTTGGTAAAGGCTGAGGTGGTGATAAAAATCCCTTTCTTGGCTCCCTGACCGGCAAGAGCCCCAACAAACTTGTGCAACTCTGGCCGTCCTACTACATTGCCGGCTTGCCAGCGTTTAGCTTGTATATAAATAATATCCAGACCAAGTTTATCTTCTTTGATAGTACCATCGATACTCTCGTCATTTGTTTCACCTATGGCTTTACATCGAATGACACGGTGAATGTACCGCGACACCGGTTTTCTTATCAATCCCGAGAATACCAACGTTTCTTTTTCTGCATTCTTTAATAAACTCCAATGCATCAGTTTTTCTATATAAAAAAACACCTGCTCTCTCCACTGATTTAGTTAAAAACAAACGCTCAACTTCATTCATCTTATTAAGGTTTATATAGGTTTTGTATTGTCGCATCTGGCACCCAATTCTTATCTGCTCTATTACTTATTTGAACAACTTCCAATTATCCTGTGTGATGCTAAATCAAACTAAATTCAACTGGTATTTTACCGATCTCCCTGCTCCTTCCTGGATTAAAACGCCCATCTCCTGAAGTTGTTGTAAATCACGAGTTGCGGTGGCTTTAGAAGCTTTACTAATGCCGATATATTTCTTAGCGGTCATTCCCCCTTCAAATCCATCAGCACCTTTTTCTAACATCTTATTGATTGCTTTCAATTGCCGCTCGTTAAGCTGATGCTTATACCGGTCAAAAAATTGTGCTTTCTTCAAGGTAAACTGTACCATGGCCTTAGCATCGCGCTGGGCTTCTAAAATCACAGCAGCGAAGTAATTAATCCATGCGGTTATATCCAAAGACTGTTGCGCTTCCTTTAAGGCAGCGTAATAAGTCGCTTTATCGTGTTCAATGATTTTAGAAAGGCTAAGCATTACAGGGCGTCCGATAGATTGAGACAATGCCTTCTCGGCAATTGCCCGCCCAATACGACCATTACCATCTTCAAACGGATGTATAGACTCAAAATACAGGTGAGCCACCGCAGACCTGAGTACCGCCTCGGCAACTTCGCCTTTTAGAGGAAATGTAGCCTTATTGTACCATTGAACAAACCTCTCCATTTCTTTAGGAACATCTGAGGATGGTGGTGCTTCATAATGTACTACTTCGCGGCCGTATGTACCTGAAATTATCTGCATAGGCTCAGCCCCTATTCGCCACTGGCCAGGATTAACGTTACGTGCTCCGGTCATCAATATATTGTGCCAAACCTTGAGCATATTCAAACTTAATGGTTGATCAAACGATTTCCGGACCTCCAGCATCCATTGCGCTACACCTCCTGCCCGTTGATCTTTTACATTAATGAGCGTTTCATTCAGCCCGAGATTATTTCTAATAGACGAAATTACATCTTCACGGCTGATATATTCGCCTTCAATTTCAGAGGTTTTAACTGCTTCAGACAACATGAGCTGAAGGAGCGTTTCTTGCTTTAATTCGTCAGATAGTCCTTGAATTACACCACTTATTTCCCCGGTCTCTTGCGCAAACGCAAGGATTAACGGTTGCACTTCCTTTACTTCATAAATGAAATCAGGCCATTCTAAAAACTGCCAGTTATACATAATGAGCCGATTAGTTTATTTATTCGGCTCAAATATAATAAAACCATGAGCCGATTTTCATTTTATTTGGCTCAACTCTTCCACTCCCGCAAGTCTAAAAAAGCATGTATAGCGGTTTATAACAACAAATTCCAGAAGAAGGATGAACGATTATGCAAGATTTCTTTGAACGCAAGGTGGATGCAGACGGATACGAGAGAGTTATCAGGCAGTTTGATACGGAACGATTTAAACCTCTCTGTAATTTCTTAAAGCGGAGGACCAATAATACCGATGAGATTAATATAGAGTTGCTGGCCTGGCTGATTGACTTTCAACCAAGGCCTTATTATACTGACTGGACGCCGCTTGCTCCGGATGAATCGCATAATACTGAGGTAACTGATCGTCTGGTGTCATTCGGTGGCAAGCACGAGGACGCTGTTACTGCTTCCCTTAAAAGAAAGAGACTCGTGTTATTTGCAGGTTTGGCGCTTAGTGGTGTATTGGCTGCCTGATTTGGATAAGCTTAACAGAGCCTCAGCAATGTATGTATTGGACGGGTGATCATTATGAGGCGGTATCATGTGACGCAAAAATCTTTAATAAGAACATCCTGGCAATGGATACGGTAAAAATGGCCCATTTCAGAAGAATCACTAGCCTGACACAATCACCAAGAGGGCAAAGGGATAAGTTTGGTATTCAAAGATCGGCGGTAAATTAGAATATTATACTTCAGACGGCGTTCATCCTTTATATACTGATAGGGAGCTGAAAAAGCTGACAGATTATATGATTGAGAAGCATCTAACGGGAAACGAAGGTGTGTCAGCTGATTATTAATGAGATTAGAGACCTAATGCCTTTTTATTGCCAATATCTCTCAATTTTTTATCTCAATACTCCATTATGCACTAACTACTAATCATAGGCCAACACATTAAATTTCCTGCCTGACAAACCACTCAATATATTGATGCAGTGCTGTGGCAGCATAATAAGGTAAATTCAATAACAAATATGGTTTTTTATTGGGAGTAACAGCTCTCTCTGTCTTTAAGGCGCCACCATATATCCGGATGGCGGATGGTCTGCTGCTTCAATAAACTGATGGAGCGACTTTAAACTGCCTGTACTGCCTGATTTGATTTCTATCGGGATAACCAACTTGTTATAAGTGTACAGTAAATCCACTTCCGCACTGGACTGGGCTTTTTCTCTCACCCAGAAATTGGGTGTATGCGCCGAAATACTTTGAAGGGATATCAGCTCCTGGGTCACCAGATGAGGGATAACCGCACCTTTGTAGGCACTGTTCAAATCATCCATCGCGAGCATTTCAGCCTGGATGTTTAGGTTATGATTGACCAGGCCGGTGTCCAGAAACTGCAAACGTGGCGCTTTCTTTAAATCAGACTTCAATGGCGGGTGCATGTCCGTGGTGGGATAAATCAAACGCACGATCTTTGCATCGTTAAGGGTCCTGAACGCCTCTCCTACCTCTCTTGACCGGTAACTGGAATTCCCAAAGCCCTGAAACTTGATGCGCTCGTCCAGGTATACCGGTGCCGTATCCATTAAATGTTTAATAATTTTCCTTTCTGTGTCGTTTGAAGTGTACTTTTCTACATCACTTTTATAGGTACCCCAAATGCTCTCATAGATAATTGATAAATCCGAAAGGCTGCGTTTCTCAATGTCGGTTTTTACTACCTCAGGCATACCGCCAATAATCGCATAACGATGAAAGACATCCATTAAGGTTTGATGAGCAAAGGCTTTTACCGGAACCTGCTGCAATTGTTCCAGCAGGGAGTGCTTTCCACTAGCCTGCAGATATTCCTGGAAATTCAGCGGATGGAGATATAAAAATTCGACCCTGCCTACCGGAAAGCTATGCTCTTTCTGCATGGCAAATTCCAAAAGTGAACCTGCGCTAATAACATGAAGCGTTGGTATTTCTTCATAAAAATAGCGCAACAGTTGGATGGCTTTAGGACTCTCCTGTATTTCATCAATGAACAGAAATTGTAACAGAATAAGGGCAGAATTACATATTTTTTGTAATAAAATAAACCCAATTTAAACATTCCATTGTAACAGAATAAGGGCAATAAAATCTTAAAAGATCGTCTCCTGGATATGACAAGTTATGATTTACACATTTTGTTGCTATAAAATTCTATTTACAGAGCATCCAAAATATAATTTAAACGCCTTTTGACCTCCTGTTCTACTTACAACAACGGTATCCGTACCCCTTCTTTTTACTACTTCATCTCCCGTGTTAAGGTAACTAAAGAAGTTAGAGGTGTCCACACCAAGAACTATTGTCTGGTTGCTTAATTTGATGGTTTTACAATTATGGTTAGACTCATCGAAATACTTACGTTCAACAAAACCTTTAATATTCTCTTCCTTAAACTCTTCTAACTCTTCACATGCTAAAGAGTGACTAAATTTGTTATCATTAAAGTAAATCAGCAGAGCGACGGCTACTACAATTAAAAATGAAACAAAAACTTTTATGTTATACTTCATAGAGATTCATCTAACTAATAAACTGACAATCACCTGCTCCGGCATGTATGCAGCGATCATCTTATCTGCCTGGCATTTTAAGGCAACTTATTAAAATCGACAATAGGCTTTTCCGAATACAAGGGGCGTTCAAAAACCTGATCGAAAGGAATGAACTGATCAAAAAAGCCACAATTCATCAGATAAAACTGCCCGTCTTTTGTTCCGCCGGCATAATCAGCCCTCAATTTATTCCGTGCTGCAGCATCTGCGGTAAGTGTAATCTGGTTAAGCTCATGCCATTCTCCGTTCTTTCCTGCAATCCATTGGTTTTTATAGTAAGCAATTCTCACCAGGTTACCGTTTTCCGGAATAAAATTCTCAAGAAAGGAATGTAATTGAGACAGATAGCTAAGTGTCTTAGGGCGTTCGAAACGGGCGACCAAAAACCATTTGCCTAAACTTAAATCTTTAAAATAGGCCGTAAAGATGGTTGAACCGGCGGCAGTATCGGGCTCTGCACCTAACAAAAAGCCATACGTTTTGCCGGCTTCCCAGGAGTACCTCATAAAGCTCTGGCCTCCGGAACCTTCGTTACCAAAATCCTGGGCATGGACAGTGGGACCTTTTTTCAATAACCTTATTTTCATGCTGTCCGGAATACTTTCCGGATTTTCAGTTTCAAACGGGCTCCAGACAGAAAACAATATCCGTCGTTCAGATTTGCTGTTCACCTGCATGCCAAAATATCCCTGGCTAAATCCATCCGCCATAAAATAAGAGCCTTCTTTATCCATTCCGAGCGGCACAGATATCTCACTATAAAACCACCTTACATCATTTTTAAGGTTTTCAGGGATATGAAAGTTAAGATGTACCGACGGACCGCGCCTGCAGAAATAAAATGAACTACCATTCTTTACATAAATTACTTCATTATCAGCATGAACACCGCTAATGATCATTTCAGAAACATTGGCAAACACAGGTCCGGTTTTATGGATGCCATGAAGCTCGGCTTTTATATAACCACCTTTTCCGGGTGTTATACTGCCAACATGAATAATTTCAGGGCTGGTTGCGCTAACCTGCTTTATAAATTCCTTTTCCCCGATCGTAACTTTGATCCGGCTTTTGCCCGAAGGCACCTGTAGTTTTAAGGATAAATCCAATTGCTGGGGTTTCGTTATCCTGAAATAAATCACCGGAACATTGCCCTGCTCACTCCAGTTTGATACTCCTGTATCTGTAATAACAGCCGGACTGTTCACCCAGGCATTCCCACCTAAAGGCAATATAATTGTCGAGTCTGAGCCGTTTGCCATCAGTACCTTTGCGGAGACTGTAAAAACCAAAAAGCAAATACGTGTCAAAATCGATTTTAGCATCTTTAAATTATTCTACTTGTAAAGGCCCCGACGTCACTAACTCGGTCTGATTGCTGCTTGCAATTATAAAATAGTGCTCTGAAATCATTTATATTTCATTATAAATAAGGCGCCCATTTTTTATAAATGTCCACAACTACCGAATAAGTATTTCCGGTTGTATTCCATTTAAACGGTTGCTGGCTTTGGTTGGTGTTTACCCATTTCCAGTCAAAAGCGGCGCGTTGCTTATCAAAGGCGTCCATGTCTGGTTCTTTGCCGGTATCAATGGTTTTACGTAGTTCATTAAAGAACAACGTCCAGCGACCTTTATAATAAGTGCTGATCATTCCCGACCAATCTTTTGCTGCATAATCGGTTATACCGTTGCCTTCTCCTCCCCAGGTGGTTATCAGCAGGCGGGCGTTTTTTTCGTAATAGTTTTTTTCTTCTGGCGTTGAGCCGAAATCGCGGGCCTCTTTTATCCATGCACCTAATAGCAATTCGTGCTGAGTAGCTGTTATACGGTCCACATCGTCGCACAAGTCAAGAAACAATCCGGTGTATTTATTAAACAATTGCTGATTTTTCGAATGGTATGCCCTGCCAACAGAATCCCTTAAGGACACAGCGAGGTTCACCAGCACCTGCTTCTCCAGCATAGCCAGGTCTCGTGTATAGTTAGGATTGGCCTTTGATGCTGAATCGGCAAGCAGGAATTGCGGAAAAATATTAGCCAATGCCTGATAATTGTATTTTCCCAGCCACGTGTAGCCTCCATTCCCTTTTAACATCGGTTTGGATTGTATGATATTACCAAGCCCTACATCCGAAACATCAGAATTATAAATCACCGGAAGCAGCTTTGTCCAGGCAGCTGTAATTACCGGGTCGTTATGCCCGCAGCGGCTTTCAGCATATTTTTTTATCCAATTGGCCGGGTCTTTGGCACCGGTATTCCATGCGTAATCAAATAGCCACTCGAACATAAATTCATTTACGCCAAAACCCTCAAGCGTTGAGCCGATGCCTGTCATTTGCCGGTGGTTTGGGTCGTCCTCTGTTGCACTTAAAAGTTTAGCAGTTTTTAAAACCGGAGCGGCTAACTGCGTATTGCCCCCAAAGTTTCCGAGGTAACACCAGATGTATGGTGCATTAAAAAAGCCGTCCGTTATGCGCCACACTTCGGTTTGCTCGCAAAAATAGTCCAGTATCATCATGTGGTTTTGCGGAACAGCTTTGATCATGGCTTCTAATCTTGGGTTGGTCCAGTGTTTACGGTCGTAATAAAATGTCCAGCCCATCTGTATCCAAACAGCTTTAGGGTCTATGGCTTTCATACCGCCATAAATGGATGCCGCTGTTTTTGCCAGGAATGATGGCTCCCAGCTTGGCGGGTCCATCTCATTAAAAGGATCTGCCCCGTAATAATGGTCTGTGCCCCAAAGCTTTTGCTGTTCACTCAGGTATTCCTTTTGTATTTTAACAAAAAGCGGATCCATCGGGTCAAGAAAATAAGCGTCGTTTTCTGCGCCTGTATCATAAGAGCCAAGATTAGTGAGTTTAATATCAGGATATTTCTTTTTCAGGTCTTTTGGCACATGCCCTGCAAAAGCCGGCAAAATGGGGTGCATTCCTAAGGCCCTCTCGCGTGTCAGTATTTTTTTCTGAAGCTCGAACTGTCCATCTATAAAGCTTTGCGGCAGTGGCCCCTGCCAGCGGTCAAGGTTACCCATACGCTGCCAGGGTAAATGCACAGGGCCGGTAAAAAATGCGCGCGATTGTTCATCCGTCATTCCAAATTTACGCCAAACGCGTTGCCAGATGTATTCCTGCCCGGTTATAGCCAAAGGCATGTTAATCCCGTTCATGGCCATCCAGTCTATGAAATGCTGCCAATGGTTCCACTTCCACCAAACCGTGGTATAGCCAAAAGTGCAATAGTTTAAAAAGAAACGATTATCAAAACGGCAACGCTCACCAGCCGGAGTAAATGCTTTTGGAAGAACTGCAGGCATTATTACTGAATCTGCAGCATACCAGGTTACAGAGACATGGCAAATGTTTTTCAGATAGTAGTTAAACCCTTTAGCCATGGCAATGGTGCTGCTTGCTTTAATAGCTATTTTGTTATCCTCATTAGCAAGGTAAAAAGTATCAACAGCAGCTGTTATAGGCTGTAAATTAAATTCACTCGCTCTGCCATGGGTTACACGATTTATTAAAGCCTGAATTTCAGGGATATTAGGGCCGTCACTGGCTTTAGCGGGGTTGAACGGTAACAAAAAAAATGCAAGAGCTGAAAGAATTGCGATGGAGAGGTGTTTTTTTAAATACATAGGGGCTATTCAAAGCCTTTAAGGTAATAAAATTATTTATCTTACAAGAGAAAATCTTTCCTTCCCGAGAAACTGGTTTACTGTTTGCCAATTGCAACGGCTTAAAAAAGCCCGCTGAAATGAGGGCCTTGAATAAAGTCTGTCATAAAAAGACTTAGGAGGATGAATAATTTCAAAATTTGACGGTCTGTAATTTCAGGCATAGTTGCTGCAGTCTATATAGTAAGCCTTGCCTGACTAACATGTTCGTCTATTGCATCTTCTTTGCTACGATCTCTGCTACAGTCTCTGAATTTCCTCAATGCTGAGACCCGTAAACTCCGCAATCTGGCGGATAGATAATCCTCCATCTTTCATCTTTCTGGCTGTTTCAAGTTTTCCTTCGAACATCTTGCTTCGTACATGGCTCTCTCCTCCGGTGTTAAGTTGTTGATCAGAAACTCCGGCTCTATCACCTTAAGTTTTTTATTACTATTAGTCCTACGCCGTTGAACATCTGAATTTTTATTCTAAGTTTAAAAACCACAAAAAGCAAACAACAATTATTATTGGTTGACCCTGCAAATTCTATTGATCTTTTTGAGGAAACCAAAGCTCGCTGTCGTCATTACGTTCCTTCCATAAAACACAGTCAATATTTTCCTCCGCGCTTTTATCCTTCAATTTAATCAGACTCAAGGGCGCATGCTGACTTCTAATCTTGTACAATCCATCATAGTCATAAATAAGTTTCCAGTTCTGTGACTTACCGGAACCCGCAGTGGAGGCTTTAATTGTTGTTCCGTCGGACTGACCCCCATTAGAGATATCAAGAAAAAAGGAAGTGGCATTTTGGGGGCTAAGTTTATAATACCCTTTCCCAATTGATGTCACACGGAACTTTTGGGCAGGTTGATTATCCCAGGTTAATATATTAGCTTTATTTTCCTCCGGAGTGCCTGATATATTCAGAGCTGCTGCACTATTTAGTTTTGGAGTAAAGCGATATACTCCGCCTTCTACTATGCCGGGTTTTGACGCTGGCATTATTTGCTGCATTACAACGGTACCAACACATTCCAATGCAGAACAATTGTCTTTAGGCGTCTGGGTCGTCCATTGGTTCCATCCTATATTAAGATCTCCCCTTCTTATTGCCCAGGCGGCATCCGCATTTTGTTTCATCCAGGGATAATAGAGATCCCACAAGTTATTGTCCCGAACAAATTCTCCTACTCCCCGTGCAAATTCTGATTGCCAGGTTCCATCTCTGGTACTATGTGTTAGAATACCACCAACTGTTTTATTATTTTTCACGAAATCCACAGAGCGTTTAGCATCATCGAAGTACGAAGGGATTGCAGTAAGCTTATATAAATGATTTGCGGCACTTATGAATGCACCCACATTATAAACATTTGCATCGGCTTTTATTATACCATTTGCTTTTATAGTTTCTGATACAGCTCCGGTAGCGGAGTTATAAAGTGTCGCCCTGATCCAATCGTAAATTTGTTGGGCTTTTGCGAGGTATACCTCTTCGCCGGTGGCTTCGTAAATATAACACGCTGTGATCACTGCGGTATTATTACTCAAGCCGGATTTATCATCTTTACGGATATCCCACCAGATACCACCGCCTAATGCATCGTCCCATCCTCTGTCATAGGCTCTGTTGAAGGAGTACTTAGCCTGGGTAAGAAACTTCTCTTCCTTAGTTATGTGATATCCTCTGGCGAAGGCAATTGCAGCCCAAAGTATATCATCATTAAATTCGTTCCAGTCCCATTTATAGTCACCCCCTATATCCTTATTCTGTGCTATAAATGTATTGAGAAGATTTTTTATCAACGTTTTGTGACTATCGGATTTTGTGCGTAAGTATACATCTTCCACCATTTGAATTTCCAGTGCCTGACACCAGAAATAGTCTTTTTCTGCGTCGCTTATAGACTTCTTATAAAATTGAGTGGAACCGGAGGTTGTTAAAAAGGCATTATTATAATATGCAATCGACTGATCTGCAATAGGGTGAGCGTCCTTAGTTGTAACAGGAGTGATCTCTGTCTTGGGTTCTGTAGGAACATCTTCCTCTATTTTGCTGTCTTTTTTGCAGGCAGAGAACAGCAAAACAATTATTATTACAAGCCTGGCAAGCCTGGTGTTTGATATTTCCATCGATTAAGAGCTTATAGGTAATTTAATAAAGGTAGTACTGGCTATTGTTAGCGAATAAAAAGAGTATAAAACCCATAAGCAGTCAAGTGAAAAAGTACTGGCTGCTTATAGATCTATTGTATTCTTAGAAAGCATTCAGTTCTGCTATCTGCATGTATGACGCGCCATATGCTGAAACAATTGTAAATTTGAAATAACGGGCTGTAGGGAATCCTTCGGTTAAAAACTGAAATTGCTCCTGTTGCTTATTCTCAAAATTTATAGTTCCGGCACTTGTCCAGTTAACATTGTCAAGACTGGTTTGTACGGAGACTTCTTGTGGTTTACCATTTCCGTCAGCCTGACGCGCTACTAAGTAGAAACCATGAATTTCTCTGATGGTACCCATATCAATGGTTATATGGTGTGGAGCAACGGCTCCTCCATTTGACCACCTGGAGTGCCAAAACGTACTTTTATTATTATCTAATGCAAATATTGCCCGGCCATTATTAGGGCCCTCTCCTGTAGCCTCTTCTGAAGAAATATCAATTATTTGCCACTGCGACCGGTCGAATAAAGGATAGTCAGACAGCTTGGGTTGAGCTTTAACAAGGAAGTAAGCAGTAGTTAGTTCCGGGTTTACAGCAACTCCCTGGGCGGACATAGTTATCGGCAGCAAGTAGCTTTTAAGAGGGATCATTGATCCGGGTCCCTTAGTCTTTAATAATATGCTTAAGGGGGTCGTAGATAATTTTCCTTTAGGGATTACTGTACTTGTACTGGATAGAGTGTACATACTCTCAGGCAGAACAGGATAGTTTGTGTTATTTTTAGTGTTATACTCAGCCACCAACTGATTGTTAACTGTAAAGACAACAGGAATGTCTGTATTTGGATAACCAAATCCTCCAAAAGCTGCCCCATAAGTTACTACCTGAAGGGTATCCGAAATGTTTAATGTTCTGCTTACAGTACCAGCAACGCTTTGTGGCATATATACTTTATTATAGCTATCTATGGGCTGATCAGGGAGATCAACCGTGTCTTTGCAGGCGTTGTTAAGTAAAGAACAGCCTACAAGACTAAGAATCAGGACAGTATGTGGAATTTTTTTAATCATCATAACTTTTTTAATTAATTACCAACCTGGATTTTGAATGACAAGTGTTGCTCTGTCTATTTCATATTGGCTGATGGGAAACCAATAGGATGCAGGAGAACGGAAAAGGTGAGTACTGGCAACTACTCTTTTATAGAAGTCATTTCCATCTTTACTAATATCCATTCCATGCATATTCCCCATTACTTGCGGTGCAATTTTCCAGCGTCTGATATCGAACCATCTATGACCTTCAAAAGCAAGTTCCACTCTTCGTTCAGCTCTTATTCTTTGGCGCATTTCCACTTGATTGGCTGGAACTGGAAGTTGATTTGTTCCCGGGCCATATTGAGGAATCCCCGCTCTCTCTCTGATGTAATTAAGATACCTTACAATATCCGGGTTAGTCGGATCATATTCATTCAACGCTTCCACATAATTCAGATAAATCTCTCCAAGCCGGAAGTGAACCTGAGGCCGTTTAAATGCTCTGTTGGCACTATTTGCTCCGCTATTGGTTTCAGGACTCACATTTTTTCTAACCAGATATCCTGTTCTTGTCCAATCGGTAGCATGCCCGGCTGAACCATTAGGGCCAGACCTGAAAAAGTTGATAGTGCCTGCAGCATTCATATTTCCGAGTCTCCAGACAGTATTATTATACAGAATCGAGGCATAAAACCTCGGCTCGCGATTCAGGTACATATTTGATACCTGAACTCCATTTACAGTTGTGAATCCAGTTTCTGAATAGAGAGATGATTCATTAATCGGCTTACCATCGTTCATGAAGTAAGCATCCACTTGTTCCTGAGTTGCTCCCACCCCATTCCAGCCCCCGGCCGACCGGGGAGTTGAATGAACTTCCAGCTCTACCTGATTATTGTTAGGCCGCACAAAAATCTGCTCGCTGTTTCCTGCTACCAGGAAGATATCTTCATATGACTTTTGCGCATTATTTCCCGGTTCCTTATACAAATTGTAAATACCGAGATCAATTACGGCTTTTGCTGCATCCACAGCCTTTTTCCACTTATTGACATCGGATGTTTGACTTATTAATGGAACTCCTTCACTGTTTTTAAAATTCGTTACTTCTGTGTTCCCATTGTATAAAGGACTTGCAGCATACAACAATAGTCTGGATTTCACTGCTAAGGCCATTCCTACGGTTGCTCTTCCGAGCTGTGTTTGGTTTGGAACTCCCGCAATGGAAGGCACAAGTGGTAGAACCCTGGCAGCCTGGTCAAGTTCGCTACTTACATATTCCACGCATTCATCAAAAGTACTTCTGGGCAGTTGCAAACTGGCTGCAGAAGCATCTGGAGCCATATCCTTGTCTCCAACTAAAACCACTGGCCCGTACTGACGCATTAGTAGGAAATAATAGTAGGCCCTGAGAAAACGTGCTTCTGCTTTATACTGATCAATTAATACTTGTCCTGCAAGGCTCAGAATTTCCGTGTTTCCATCAATATGATTTATGAAATAGGTCGCCGCCCGTATGCCATTATAATATGTCCCCCACTTATCGAAGATCGTCGCACCGGGACTGTAATTTAATATGTTTAAGCGATAAATATTATATTTTGTCCACGTGATATCTGCCTCGTCTGAATTACCCCACCATGGATTATCGGTCCATTGATTACTTTCATCGGGAATGTAACTGTAAACGTTTGCCAGGTACTGCTCCGAAGGTTCTTTTTTCTGAAATACCTCCTCTATGGTAATGCGGTTATCGGGTATCTGGTCAAGATAATCTTTACAGCCTGTATTAAACATTAATGTAATGCCTAATGCAAAGGTGCTCCCATTTATTAATATAGATCTCATGTTTATAAGCTTAAATATGCTTGTTATTTGAATGTGCATTTAGCCCCGAAATTGAATGTTTTAATTAAAGGATATTGTGAACCCCGGCCATCCCCTAACTCTACGTCCCAAAGTTTAAATCCGCTGATTGTCCACAGGTTGTAGCCAATAAAATATAAGCTAAGGTTAGCCATCCCTACTTTTTTAAGTACTTTAGCTTTATTGAAATCATAGCTTACCTGTAAAGTCTGTAAGCGCATGAAAGCGCCATTTTTCATCCACCAGGTACTTGTTGCATAATTCATATTCTCATTGCCATCAGTTAACCGGGGATAAAATGGACGAGGATTGGGATTGCCGGGTGTCCAGCGATCTGTAATCTGAGCCATAAGGTTACCGCGCTCACCACCCTGACTGAAGGGCTGAAACCCATCCCCTGCAAGGCTAATATCAACGTTACTGATTCCTTTAAACCACCCGGCAACTGAAAATCCTTTCCATCGAATGGTTGGGCCGAATCCATAAACTATTTCGGGTATAGAACCATAACCTATAGGGGCCTGATCAAAATCACTAATTTTGCCGTCGCCATTTAAGTCTTTATATTTTATATCGCCCGCAGCCGTTTTTCCACTTTGCTCGGGGCTGTTGGCAACTTCTTCATCACTTTCAAATAATCCCAAATCAATATATCCAAAGCGCTGACCATACTTACGACCAATTCGCTGCTGCCAGGGGTATGGCCATGGCGCATTAGCATCATCCATTACTTTTGCTCTGTTCCAGGTAAGGTTTCCTCTAAATGCAAAGTTCCAGTCTTTTCCTACTTTCGCATTTAGATCGATAGTTCCATCGATACCCCTGTTTATCACATGGCCAAGATTTGCATTAGGTAGACGACGAATACCTGTATAGTTAGGCAGATCTCCTCTCCGGAGGAAAATACCCGTACGGTTTTCTTTAAATGCATCTACAACTAAAGAAATTCCATTGTGTAACATTTTGATTTCAAGGCCCAAGTTTTGTTTGGTTGCCTTTTCCCAGCCTACTGATACTGCGTATTCTTCAATATCATAGCCTTTTACTTCAGTTTGAGAAGTTCCGGCACCGTACCAATAACTGCCATTTCCTCCAGCAACTGTGGATATGTAACCAAAGCGAATAGGATCCTGGTTTGGACGTTGAATTCGATCATTACCGACCTGGCCCCAGGAATACCTCAATTTCAGGTACTCAATAGTATTAGCAACAGGCTTAAAAAAACCTTCTTCAGAAATTATCCATCCTCCGCTAAGAGCAGGAAAAAATCCAAACCGCTTATCTGGTGCAAAGGTTTCTGAACCGTTGTATCCAAAATTGGCTTCTAACAAATATTTATTGCTATAAGAATATGTAGTTCGTGCTGCGAGGCCCATATAACGGTAGGGAATCGATGCGATAAAATCACCCGCAAAGGCATCGGATTTATCCGATTGAGTATAAAGCAACATGCCTGTTACGTTGTGTTTGCCAAAAGTACGATCATAGTTTATTGAAGCTTCCGAGTTGAATAGACGAGTTCCTCCATTTTTTCTATTGTATCCAAGAAAACTACTGCCAGTAGAGGTTCTTTTTGTAAGTAAGTTACCATTGTCATCCCGGCCAATAGCTATATAACCATCAACAGTCCTCGTTCTTTCAATAGTGTGGGAATTATAGTTATCAAAGGAAAACATCGCTGTAGCCGATAATCCCTTTAACCAAAAGCTAAAATCCTGGGTTACTCGTATATTACTCCATAACTGGCTTCTAAATTCAGAGACATACCCCGATCGGGCAAGTAAGCTGTAGGGATTAAAAACATCGGCAGTCGCTATTTTAGGAGCTAATCCGTTAGAGTAAGTTGCCGGGATTAGAATAGGAGGCATGACGTAAGCTGATCCCCATATAGCATCAGAAGAGTTACCGGGGTAATTACCTTCACTTAACCAGCCCGATGCTCCAAAGTCAACTTTAGTCGTTTTTGTTACATTCAAACCCAGGTTTGAAGTGAAATTATAACGGGTGAATTTGATTGATGAATTATATGCAGAAAGCTTATCGGTTTTATAAAGGCCATCTTCATCATAATACCCCAGTGATAAGTAATATCTCGCGTTTTCAGAGCCTCCTCCCGCATTCACTCTTGCCCTCCGGTTTTGTCCCGTTTTATTAAACAATTCCTTAAACCAATTGGTATTAGGGTACAAGTCTGGATCTAATCCTTTGGCCGTTGAATCAATTCTTCCGGCAGAATACCGCGGCTGGTCTGTCGGTTTGCTGTTGTGAACCGCTTCATTGGCCAATTGCATATACGTTGCGCCATCGGCAAATTCAGGAAGCCTTGTAAACTCAGTTACTCCCTGATCGTACTGGAAGTTAATAAGTGGTTTTCCCACTTTACCTTTTTTCGTTTGAATGAGGATAACTCCATTGGCCCCTCTTACGCCATATACGGCTGTGGCGGATGCATCCTTAAGGATGCTAAAACTTGCAATGTCTTCCGGGTCAACGTTGCTTAACTCCCGTTGTACTCCGTCAACTAATACAAGCGGGCTGCTATTGGTAAAAGTGGAAATACCTCTGATGTAGATTTCAGCATTATCATAGCCTGGTTGTCCGCTCCTTTGAACGCCAATTATACCTGCAACTCTTCCGGCTAAGCCCGTTGATAAGTTAGCTACCGGTTGCTTAAGTTCTTCGATGTTCACTGAGGTAATAGCCCCTGTTACCGTTGCTTTCTTTTGTTGTCCATATCCAACAATAACAACATCATTTAGTCCGACTGCTGATTCTTTTAACGTGACATTGATGGTTTTGCTATTGCCAACTGTAACCTCCTGGGTGGCAAATCCAACATATGTAAAAACCAGAACTCCATTGTTACCAGGCAATTTGATTGCAAAGTTTCCTTCTGTATTAGTAACAGCAGACACTGAGCCACCTTTCAGCTTAATTGACACTCCCGGCAACGGAACACCTTTTTCGTCGGTTACCTTGCCTGTAACCTGTATCGGAACGATTTTATCCGAGAGGTTTTCAAAAAACATCCCTTCATCCATCGTTTTCTCATGCCCGATTGATGCTGTACTTATCTGCAAAAGAGCCGCAAGTAGCAGGAAAGATGTTTTAATTTTAAAAAGAAAATTAGGTTTGATGTGAAAAAGGTTTCCACATCGAAAAGCAGTATATTTGTTATACATTGTGACTGTAGGATTTTAGTAAATAATTGTCAGTTGTAATATTATTAGCTAACTAACGACAGTACTTTACTGCTTTCGGAGGTGTCGAGAGCCTCTGAGAGCAGCTTTTTCGATAGTTCATAATTAAAGTATCTTTTAGGTCATAAAGCCATCCTCCTTTCTTAAGTTTACTAGTTTATTTAAGCACTACTCAAAACGTATCTTTTTTGGCTAATACTCCGTTCAATACACGTTGATGAATTGAATTTTCAAGCATAATTGGTTTCAAAAAAGAACGGCGGCTTCGCAATTTGTTTTTCTGATTACTGGCCGTTCAAGTAATGCTTGAGACAAATGTGATTTTATATTTTAAATAATCCATTCCGCTAAAAGTGAAATGCATCTGGTGTCAAAAAAAATGTACAATTTGAAAAAAACGCAACGATGGTTCTGAGCTTATCGCTATTTTAGCAGTATGTAGTTTAATGTGTTGCGGAGAATACCAGGGGGTAACTGACATTTTTTTGTACGCTGTGTCAAAAATTATGTATGCGGGGATAATGTAAACGAAGCAATGTTGCACATCTTTGTCGTGTAACTCTAAATTTCCCTTAACACCATTCACTTAGTTTAATATTTATGCTCACCAATGTATTTAAGAAAAAAATCTGCAAGTCTTTGCCGATCCTTATTTTCGCATTAAGCCACAATGTAAGCTTTGGCTTTCACCAGCAAACAGGCTATTTATCAAAGACGGACACCGCTTTTGTGCCAAAAGAAATTGAAGATCCGCAGAATATCGGTATCAATAAAGAAGTAAGCCACGCAACTTTAATGCCTTATGGCTCTTTAAAAGAAGCACTCGCAGGCAAAAGACATGCGTCTTCGTTCAGTCGGAGCTTAAACGGCTTTTGGAAATTCAATTGGGTAGACTGGCCTCAGAAACGTCCTGTTAATTTCTATAAACCAGATTACGATGTTTCTGGTTGGAAGGAGATCAAAGTTCCCTCAAACTGGGATGTACAGGGATATGGCACTCCCTCCTACAGCAATTACAATTATATCATTAAGAAGGATTTCCCTCATGTGATGAGCACTCCTGATGAGAAGTTTACAAGTTACAAGGAACGAAATCCGGTAGGCAGCTACCGGCGCGATTTTACAATCCCGGCGGCATGGAACGGACGACGGATCTTTATCACATTCGACGGTGTAGACGCCGGCTTTTTTATCTGGGTTAACGGAAAAAAAGTAGGATATAGCGTAAATAGCCGGAATGCTGCTGAATTCGATCTTACAAATTATGTAAAGCCGGGTAAAAATGTGATTGCAGTGGAAGTGTATCGCTATACCAGCGGAACTTATCTGGAAGATCAGGACATGTGGCGCCTAAGCGGTATTTTCAGGAATGTAACCCTCTGGAGTAGCCCGCAGCAGCACATCAGGGACTATTTTATTAAAACAGATCTCGACAATCAGTTTCGGAATGCACAACTGGCTGTAACGGCCAAAGTTAAAAATTATGGGTCATCAGCAGTTCCGGCCCGTACGTTGGCAGTTTCTTTATACAATGGTTCTGTGGCAGTACCCGGTGCTGCGGGTAAAGCACCTGTTCCTGCACTACAGCCCGGCCAGGAAGTCCTCATAAATGTAAACTTTTCTGTTAAGGATCCTCAAAAGTGGACCGCAGAAACACCCAGGCTTTATACTACAGTAATCACCCTGAACGACGGAACCAGGACAATAGAAACACTCTCTTCACGTACTGGCTTTCGGGAGATGGAAATAAAAGGCCGTTTGTTTACGCTAAATGGTGTTCCGATCAAGCTAAAAGGAGTTAATCGCCATGAAAACTGGCCCGATGTAGGCCACGCTGTTACAGAAGAGCAGATGATCCGCGATATCGAGCTGATTAAACAGGCTAATTGTAATCACGTTCGTACCAGTCACTATTCCGATGATCCGAGGTGGTATGAGCTGTGTGACGAATATGGAATTTATCTGGTAGCAGAAGCGAACGTTGAATGCCATGGAGCAATGAACGAGTTTAATGACGAACCTCGTATCAAAGCTGCTATTGTTGACCGGAATGTAGCGAACGTTGAGAACTTCAAAAACCATCCTTCGGTTCTTATCTGGTCTTTAGGAAATGAAAACGGCAGTGGCGGAACGAACTTCAGAGCTGCATTACAAGCAATTAAAGACATAGATCCAACCCGGGTAACACATTATGAGGGTTTTGGAGTCGGGCAGAATAACCCTGCAGATATTGACAGCAGAATGTACACGCAAACTCCGGAATTACAGGATCAGGCGACCAATCCATCTCTCACAAAGCCATTTTATTTATGCGAGTATGCTCATGCTATGTTTAATTCAATGGGTTCGGTAGATCTGTATAACGAATTGTTTGACAAATACCCATCTTTGCTTGGTGGAGCTATCTGGGAATGGCAGGATCAGGGAATTTACAATAACAGGGATCCTAAACACCCGATCACTGCATTTGGAGGGGGCTTCGGTGAATATCCAAACGACCGGTATTTTATTCACAAGGGTGTCGTAGCTTCAGACCGTACTCTCAAACCACATTATCCGGAGCTTAAACATGCTTACCAATGGATCAGTATTCTCGACAAGGACTTAAAAAATGGTTTCGTGACCGTTAAAAACCGATATCAGTTTACTAATCTTAGCCAGTTTGCCGCGAAATGGGAGCTTTCAGAAAATGGAAAGGTTATTTCCAGTGGAAAACTCCCGGTTATTGATCTCGTTCCAGGCGGACAAAAGGATGTTAAAATACCTTATAAAGTAACTCCAAAACCGGGAGCAGAATATTTCCTTCGCGTTTCTTTCGATTTAACCAAAGACGAGCTTTGGGCTAAAAAAACCTATGAGATAGCGTCTCAGCAGCTGCAACTGCCTGTAAGGGTTGCACCTTTTGAGGATAATACCCCGGGCGGAAAATTGACACTAAGCGATAATGATCATTCCATACTAGTAAAAGGTACTGATTTTAATATTGTATTTGACAAAGTGAAAGGCACTTTTTCGAAACTTGAAAATGGAGGCGAAAACTTATTACAGGAAACCGGGGGACCAATGCTTCATCTTTGGCGCGCCCCTCACCAGATAGACGATATGTGGGCCTACGAAGACTGGGATAAAAAGGGATTAAGATCAATAAACTGGAAAACGAATGATGTAAAGAGCTCTCAGTTAGCGCCTGATGTAGTAGAAATAAGGGTAAGTTTAACTGGAACCGGTAAGCAGGATTTTTCAGTAAAACACGATGTCATCTATACAATAAACGGAAAGGGTTTAATAAAAGCGGTAAACAATGTAAGCTTTGGAGGACCTAAAATAGCGCTAGCCCGACTGGGTATACGCATGTTTCTTAATAAAGATCTCAATACGTTCGATTACTTCGGCAGAGGACCGATGGAAAACTATGCCGACAGAAAAAGCGGCTCCGATGTAGGCCACTATTTCAGCACTGTTAAAAATCAATTAACACCCTATGAGAAACCGATGGAATGTGGTAATCACGAAGACGTTCGCTGGGCAAATGTAACTTCCAAAAAGGGAAATGGCATAACTATTAAACAGGACAAGGACCTGCTTCAGGTTTCTGCATTGCCATACAGTGATGAAGAAATGGAAAATGTTGAATACAAAATCGATCTTCCGGAAAGCAAAGGAACGGTCTTATGCGTAAGTCATAAGACACTGGGCGTGGGTTCTCACGGTTGCGGCCCCCGTCCTTTAGAGCCTTACAGGGTCTATACCGATGCAGCTACTTTCAGCTATCAGATACAGTTAGCAGGTAGAAAGTAAAATTACAATTAGTTCGGTTATTTTATAGAGCTGCTGCGATCAACAGTTGTATAAAGTAACTGAACTAATTATTTCTTCAATGACCTTATATACTGCAAAGGCGATTTTCCAAATTCTTTTTTAAACGCCCTCGAGAAGTTTGAACTGCTTTGCAGTCCGATCCGATCTGCCACTTCGTTCATTGTAACGTCTTCGTGCGTCATTATCTGAATGGCTTTTTTCAAACGGATTGTCCTGATAAACTCACTAACCGACAGATCAGATACGCTTTTTATCTTTTGATATAGCTTCGTCCGGCTGATGTACAGGTGTTTGCATAAAAAGTCGACGTCCAGATCAGTGTCCTGTATATTTTCTTCTATGATATCTAAAAGTTTCTGCAAAAACTCCTTGTCTTTTTCTGAATGAACTAATTCTGTTGCTTCTGCCAGATAGTCGTTTATATACCGATGTTTAAGTTTTTTACTTTGTTCAAAAATATTCTGAACGGTTAGCTGGAGCAAATCCATACTGAGAGGCTTTTCAAAATAGAAATCAGCGCCAGACCCCATTCCTTCAAGCTTGGAATCCAGTGTATCTTTAGCTGATAGTATGATAAATGGAATATGACTCGTTTCGAATTGTTCTTTTACCCGTTTGCAAAATTCAATGCCATCCATTACCGGCATCATCACATCACTAATAATGAGATCCGGAACTTTTTCTGCTGCAATCTCAAGCGCTTCTCTTCCGTCAGCCGCTTCATAAATGTGATAATGTTTTTCGAAAGCCTGTTTTAAGAAAGATCGTAACTCTCTGTTATCATCCACGAGCAAAATGTATTTTTGGATCTTTAAGTCTTCATCCTTGTCATTTTCCTTCAATGTTAACGGCAGCAATATAGAATGGTCTACCGCTTCAAGTTTAGGCTCCAGTTCAGTTCCTTCGGGAGCTTTTTCTGCTTCGGTATAATTTTCATCTCCCCAGGGAAGCCCAATAATAATCTCCGTCCCCCGCTGCCGCTCGCTGTACACGTAAATGTCGCCTTTGTGCAATTGTGTTAAGCTTCTGACAAGGGCAAGACCAACACCCGACCCTAGATGATCCTTACTAACCCGGTAGTATCGATCGAAAATCCTGTGAATAGACTCGCCGGAGATGCCTATCCCTGTATCTGATACACCAAAATAAATGTATTTCTCTGCTCTGAAACCGTCGTTCAGAAGCTGAAACTCGTTTTGAAAGGATGGTTTAAAGTTTTCAAGATCGAAAAATATTTCAAGGGACACTTCTCCACCCGGTTCTGTATATTTAAAACCATTGTTTAACAGATTAAGAAGAATTTTCTCGAGAATCTGGATATCAAAATAGTTTGTTAACTGGTCATCTCCCGTTTCTGTATGATCGATCAGTTTAAAATGAATATCTTTTCCTAACGACAAATCCTGAAACTCCGATACCAGTTCTTTACAAAAATTATTTATTGCTAAAGGCTGTACCTGGAGCTTTATAACGCTGTCTGCTGCTTTTTTAAAGTTCATCAACTCACTCACCAGATTCATTAACCGCTTTGCATTTCTTAGCATAAGCTGATATGAATTACTTAAAGCTGAGCTGTTACTATGGCCCATTAGTTTTTCTAATGGGCCCAGTATTAATGTCAGAGGAGTTCTGAACTCATGTGATATATTCGTAAAGAATTGCAATTGCTGTTGATAAAGTTCAAGCCGCTGCTGATGCATTTCCTCTCTCTTTTTTTCATTAAGGGCCCTGACCTCAATTTCCCTCTTTAAGCGATGCCATCTTGCCTGATAGATATAGATGCCTGCCAGGCCAGACAAAATGAGTAGTCCATAAAGCATCTTCGCCGCTGTAGATTTCCACCATGGTGGTGTAATTGTAATATCTAGCTGCGCCTGATTAGCGCTCCAAATGCCATCTATATTAGTGGCTTCAACAATAAACTTGTACGTATTAAAATCGAGGTTGCTATATGCAGCAGTGGGGTTTCCTCCATTCGTGTAACGCCACTCCTTATCAAATCCAACTAGCTTGTAGCGGTATTGGGATTTAAGAGGATTAGCATAGTTCATTGAGGAAAATGAAACCAGAAAGTTGTTTTGCAAATAATTCAGTGTAAGCTCTTTAGTATAGCTGATAGCTTCTTCAATCGAATTTTTAGCAGGGCCTTGTTTCCCATATTGGGGTCTTTGATTAGTAATAAGGATATCTGTCAAAACCGGATGGGCAACAATGTGGCTGGGCTTTATCTGCTCAGGGTAGAAATAATTCAGCCCATTTATCCCACCAAAATATAGCCGGCCGCTGGCCCCTTTATAAGACGATCCAACTTTAAAACTGTTGCCCTGTAGCCCATCGTTTTTGTCGTAACGTATCAGCTTACCTGTTTTAGGGTCTAAACGTTCCAATCCATTCCCGCCCATCCAAACGTTTCCGGCATTATCAATTTCCATACTTTCTACATCCTTAAACACGCCATAATTGCTGGTATAAGGCCTGATCGTATACGAATTGTTTTTCAAGTTTAAAGAAAGACGATTCAGGCCGCCGCCTATGGTTCCGACCCAGTAAACACTATCATTCTGTTTACATATGGGGTATGTATAGTCGGAAGTTAAAGAGTTCGGTTTTGACGATGCATTGTAATGGAAGGTTTTTAATATATTTCCCTTCGCGTCGATTAAAACACGCTTTAATCCTCGTGTACTCGAAACAAACAATTGAGGCTTTTTGTCATCAGCATGAATAAAGTACCCCTCATCGTAGTATTTAACATGATACGTATTTGATTCGTCTTTCCATATCACACCAAAATTGTTCATGTGATTGCCAAACCAAATATTCCCGTAACAGTCTTTAACAATTGTTTCAATAATATATCCCGGGAATTGATCTGATCCTTTAGGTCGCCACAATTCTGTTCCTCCAGCTTTTAATATGTCGATGCCACTGCCAGTGCCAATCCACAAGTTATGAGCATTGTCAAATGTAAGAGAAGTGATTGCGTCATTTTTTAATTTGATGGGAGAGTTGTAGGAGTTATAATAAGTGTACTTCTTTGTTTTTAAGTTATATAAATTCAGTCCGTTCGCTGTTGTTCCTACCCAAAGATTGTCTCCATCTTCGAGTATAGAACGAATGTGATTTCCAGAGAGAGTATTAAGATGACGTGGGTCACGTTGGAGGGTGTAAAACAACTTTTGATTTAAATCGCAGTAATTAACGCCGCCTCCAAAGGAACACACCCATAAACATTGAGAGCGGTCTATTATGCATCTGGTTAATGACCGCGAATTCAGGCTATGCTGCGAACTTTGATCATCTACTCTTTGTATAAAGTTTAAATTCCTGTCTAGCCGGATTAATGCTGATCCTCCACTGATCCAATAGTCTCCCTTACTACCCTGCATGATATCTCTGACAGAGAAGTTATCGGGCATTGAATAGGTTAGGAATATGGTTTGTCTCTTAGTTGCTGCAGAGGAATTAGCAATCGGCCTCAGAATCATAAGCTTCTTCCCGTTTGCAATCAGCAGATTAAACTGATTATCAAAATATAGTCGCGACAGATTAGAGTCGCCAAGACCATCTACAGGAACCGGTTTGAATTTTTTATTTCTATCGAAAGTCCATAAACCTTTGTTGCCCGACAAATAAAGCAATCCGTCTTTGCTGTTTGCCATATCTGAAAACCGTACATCGTCACGTGGCATTTGTATTCTTTCTTCGTATACATTATTTCCGTCTACAGAATACATTTTCAATATACCATCCGTAATCCCATAAAGCACATTTTTTGATGGTGTAAGTAATTTAGAAAATGGAGGCACTACGTACTTTTGCAGTTTAGGGAAATCCAGGTACCGCTCTGTCCCGGGATCAAAACATTGTAATCCGTCTTCCGTACCCAGCCAGATCCGGCCTGTCTCATCCGAGGCAATGCATCTCACCCGGTTTTTAAACGCATTATTTAGCGGGACATTAACATTATAATATTTCCTGATAGAATAGCCATCGTAGCGGCTGATTCCAAAATATGTTGCTACCCAGATATATCCATACTTGTCTTGCACTATATCATTAGCATCTGTGTGTGACAGGCCTTCATCAACTGTAAGATAATTAAACTGGTAGGGAAAAGACCGGTTTTGGGCCAACAAAGGAACGGTTGAAAAAACAAGAGGAAAAAAAAATAATAGAGTTATAATTCTCTCCCTCATCATTTCAAACCAATATTTAATGTTCATTGATTACTATATGGGATTGGCTGGTTTCAGGTGTTATGTCTAACTGTAAAGCGAAGGTCGGCAAAATATTAACCACAATCAAGCTAGTGTGACGAGCAGCATAAAACAACTACCGTACGGTTGGTCATCATCACTATACTATCTTTTATTCACATCTGTTTGAAGAGCTTAACAAATTAGATTTCGCATAGTAGAATTAATAAGGCATTATCCTGCCGGCAAGAAATAGAACTGTTCGGTAAAATGATCCGCCTTTCAAACTTATGTGCGCCTGCTTTCTTCATATGTGGGGCCGTACATTCCCGGTACCTTATTCCCGGTAGCACGCAGGTAAACAATCATTTCGCCACGGTGATGATATATATGATTAAATAGAAATCCACGTGCAACGATTCCCCTCGGCATGGGGCCAAGAACCACTTGCTCTCCCAATTTCATCGTCCAATTGGCCTGCAATTTCTCCTCGGTAAGTGCTTTCAAGGCAGTGCGGGCTTTTTCAACGTTACTTTCAAAAAGCGCCAGCGTAGCTTTAATATCATTGGTATCACCTCTCTCCAACTGATCCGCTGCCATATCATACACATCTTGCGTTAGCGTACCCACGTACCAATAGTAGATAGTGGCAATGTGTTGCGCCAGTTCCCCCATTGTCCAGGAGGAATCTGAGGGTTTGTAACCAAGGTCTTTTTCTGGAATAGCCTGTAATAATTTACGTGTGCTGCTTACTTCATGTTCGAACTCTTGTGTCAGGTATTGCAATATCATAACCAGATAGTTTTTCAATAAAGATAATAAAGATGATCTGCTCTAAATTGTTTTTTTGATTCTTGTTTCATAGCTTGCATGACAGTATCCAAATACACAAGGCATCAACAGGGGTTATACATATATTTGTAATGTATGCGTATTCAATCCTATGACATCCTCCCTTCTTTGCAGCCGTATGTTAAGCTAATCTGCACAATGGAATGCGATGAAGATGCCGATACCAGCTGTATCCGCGTACTGCCGGACACTTGCGCAGAGATTTTTTTTAATTATACCATTGCTCCTGTTGCCATCATCAACGAGGAATTATATAAACGCAGTATTGCTACTTTTCGAATGAGCAAGCCAGCAAATGTTCAAATGCGGAAAGGGACGGGGGTTATTGCAATTTGTTTCCACCCGGGCATGGCATATCGTTTTATGGATGTCCCCATGCATCAGTTAGCCAACAAAACGATCGGTCTTGCCGAATTATGGGGTTCTCTGGCGGCAGAACTGGAAGATAAATTGGCAATGCTTAGCAATAACGAGGCTCGCGTAAAGCTGTTACAGAGTTATTTGGTTAAGAAGATGGATTATGGCAATTATGATATGAAAATTGCCTGCTGTTTACAACAGGTACGTTTCTCTGGAGGCATGATTCCTATTGAAAAGCTAGCTGCAGACCTCGGAATCAGTCAGCGCCATCTTTCAAGAAAGTTTCAGGAATGCGTGGGTTTGTCGACAAAAGAATACCAGCGCGCTTTCCGGTTCATTGAATCTCTCGGCCGTCTCAAAAGACATTCCGCAAAATCGCTGACTGAGGTTGCCTATGAAAGTGGTTACTACGATCAGGCACATTTTATCCGGGATTATAAAGAATATACCGGATACACACCCAGGCAGGTAGTGCTTGCAAGGCATATCTTGTATTGATGTCCGTTTTGTACAATTATTTGAAATCGATACTATTGATTTTTGCAGTATAAATTAACTATCATGCGAAAACTAATATTAGGACTGGCCATTACATTGGATGGTTACATTGAAGGGCCGAACGGCGAATACGACTGGTGCTTTACAGATCAGGACTATGGATTAAACGAGTTTTTCGAACGTATTGACGCGATGTTTATCGGTCGCAAGAGCTATGTGGTAAACCAACAATACAGCGAGAACAATAACGGTCAGGGTATCCCGGGCATGCCTGCGCTGACGGAATATGTATTCTCGGCATCGTTGAGTTCGGTAAAAGAAGGCGCTGTATTGGTATCGGAGAATAGTCTAGCCCGGGCGCGGCAAATCAAAAATCAACCGGGAAAGGATATATGGTTGTTTGGCGGAGCTTCCCTGTGCGAGGCCATGATGAAGGAGGGATTAGTCGATGAACTGTGGCTGTCGGTCCACCCAATTTTACTCGGCAGCGGCAAGCGCTTGTTTCATGAGCAGGACAGACGATCCTATCTTACGCTTTTGGAAAGTAAAACATACGAAACCGGGCTCGTTTCGCTTCGTTATAAAGTAGAAAACAGAATTATATGAGAAAAATAATTTCATTTATGCACATGTCACTTGACGGCTTTGTAGCAGGGCCGGCCGGCGAAATGGACTGGATTAAAGTTGATGAAGAGATTTTTGACTATGTTGGAAAACGAATAAGCAAGGGCGATACTGCATTATATGGCAGGGTAACTTACCAGATGATGGAAAGTTACTGGCCTACAGCGGCAGACAAACCAACTGCTACCAGGCACGACATCGAGCATTCAAAGTGGTATAGTAACGTTCAAAAAGTTGTTTTATCAAAAACGATGAAAGACGAGAACTTAACCAATACAAGAATTATAAGCGACAATATTTCAGACCGGATAAATGAAATAAAACAAGAGGAAGGAACAGACATCCTTCTGTTTGGCAGTCCAACAGCCACACACACCCTTATTCAGTTGAACTTAATTGATGGCTATTGGCTATTTGTCAATCCGATTATTCTTGGACGAGGCATTCCCTTGTTTGCAGACATCAAAGACAAAATAAAATTAACTCTATTGAATAGCCGGCAATTTACTTCGGGGGTAACGGAACTCAATTACATAGCAGAAAGATAATCAACCAGTCCTGATAGCTTGCAGCATATTTTTAACTTTTACCGGTCCGGCACAATCATCTTGAAGCCTGACGGGTGTAGTTATTAATAAATTAACGACCCCGCCACTGAAGACGCTGTAATTGATACAGCGCCTTCGGGCGATCCATCGGTGGTGAGCGATTCTGAGACGATTCAGCCGGACAGGCTTACCGCAGGGACTTCATCTTTCTTCTATTAGTCGTAAACCGAAATAGCAGTGATAACCGAACTTGTTGTCTCTTTATTCTCTATGTCTATAAGCTTATCATTCCTCCAATAACAGGCTAAACCACCCTGTTCTCCTGCAACATATACATTGTTGCCCTCTGTTCCAATGAGTGTTGCTGATCCATAAGGGACACCGGCTTTGGTAGGGAGATCAAACTTATTTGTTACCAGTTTGCCGGTATTGGGATCTAGTTTAAGCGTTACATAGGCACACTTATTCGATCCGTTTTCGTAATACGGCAGATAGACTGTATTGTTAACGTAAGCCCCTTTGTTAATGTGAAAATTTGCTTCTGGCATTTCCGCCTGGTACAACTTCACCGTATGATCTGTGAGATTTATAGTAAAATAGAACAAGCCGGTAATGGGTGTGCCTGCCCTCTTACAAGCGACAATAGCAATCAGGTGATTATCATCTTTGGCAAACAAATTTTCCACATCGATATAAATGTGTCCTGGTACCTCCAGTTTATAATCCTGAATCCAGTTGTCTTCTCTAAATACCTCCAGAAATGTCTTTTTGGTATCAGGACTTAGAGATTTAGACACAATTAAACCCTTGCTGGTACCGCAATGCCATGCATAACCATTACCGTTTGGTGTTGGTGCCAGTGGGTGAGAAGTAATCTTTCGGGTCTGGCCATCGATTTTATAATAGTACGAATTAACGCGCTGCCCCGGCATTCTGCCTATTGCAATAATATAGGTAGATCCGTTGTAACTTGTACAACCTTGTGACCACTCTACATATGAGGGATCAAGTTTTCGGCCCGCAGACTCTGAAAATGGGGTACTTTTCTCCAAAAACTGGCATAACCGCGAACCTTTTCCATCAGTCACTTCGTTGCCATAATACTCAATGCCTTTCCCTACCCCGTTGGGAGTTACAATTGACCTTTCGTAAAAACCAGTTACAACCAGGCTCTTATGTTTATAGGAAACAATCGATGTATCACGTCGCTTGCCCTGCCATTCTGTAGGCACATAGTTATCGCCCACCCTCGTCAGACCAAAAAGCAGGGGGTCATTTACCGGTTCCAGCTCTTCCTGCTTAGAAGGCTCATTGTTATTATTCTTTTTACAGCCTGCTGATACCATTACAGCGGCTATAATTATCGTATAAACTTTTTTCATTTTTAAAATATTGATCGGACACCACGCTACCTATTTATCCTGGCCGGTGTCGGACATAATTTTAAGTTTAATCTCCACGTCAGGTAAAAGATATAACGGTTCTTCAGGATCGTTATAGCTCGTCATCCCCCACTTAAGTCTGTTTAGCTTGAAAGATGCCCTGGCAATTAATTGGGCTCCTTCTATAGTTATGCTGGCTGGAAAACTTATCTGATGCGTCTGGCCGATCATAGTAAAACTACCCGAGATAAGGTAATTGGCGTCTTCCGCTGCATCGGGGTCGTCAGACTGGTAAGGGCCTGCTTCGGTAATATGAAATTCGGCATGGGGATGAATAGCAATGTTGAAAAAATCCGGGCTTTTCAGATGTGTTAACAACTGCTCTTTTTGCTCGTCGGGCAAATCGTAATTCTGGATACTGGCGATTGGAATTTTAAAGTCACCCCCGTTTACACGACCACCTTTGTCAACTGTTAAATGGCCTTGCACAACAAAAGAACCGACATGAAAATGGTCCGGTGCACTCCCTTTCCATTCTATCTTTGAGGATTTTTCATTAACGGCATATATTTTCGCATCAGATTGATCGTCCTTGCATCCGGCGTATATTGACAGCGCCAGAGTGGCTAATAGTAGGTGTTGTATTTTCATTTTATAGGCTTGTATTAAGAGATTAAAAAATTGTAATACCATAGGATAAAGTCATCCTTTTTGTGAGGTGGGCAATAAATTCAGTGGAAGGCGGGCCTTGTGGCGGTGTTACTACTGGTTCGCCGATACAAGGCTTGCTGAACTCTATAAAGTATTCCCAGAAGTTGCCTGGAGAGATTAGTGTAAGAAATCTGACTTCACGGCTCAGGATCTTAAACAAATGAGGCACCTTTCGGGGCGCAAAAACCGCATCGCCGGCTTTCACATGTATCTCTTTCCCGTCAATCTGAAAAAACATTTCGCCGCTCAGCAGATAGAAAGCCTCGTCTTCGTCGGCATGTAGATGCATGGGTGGCTCTGCTCCTTGCGGCAGTACCATTTCCATTAATGCTAATGCTCCGCCCGACTGCCCTGGCGAGATTAGTGTTCTGACGTAGCCCCCATTATATTCACGGTAGACTGTCGCCACTTCACTTTTCAATTCTTCTGACATATTATTTGATTGTTTTATTTCCGGCAAATTTTTGAAAGGAAAAGAATGCAAACAAATTAAGTCGATGTATGCGCTGTTCTGTCGATGGAAAGCAGCATCAGTTGCCAAAAGGCAAAACTGTTAATAGTTCGGCCTTTAACAGAAAAAGCAGTTCCCAGTCACCGCAAATCCATTTCCGGCAACGAAAAACCAGGCTGATGAGACGCGGGTGCAAGATTCAGCGGTTCGCGAAAGTTGAAGTCAGGCACCAGAACTGAATCGCTTTTGACATTCGAGCTTGTAATTTCTCCCAATAGGCAGCTCCTTTCCCAAAACCTGCACGTAATTAGGGTGAAAACACTCAATCTTATCCAGAGGAACGATAAAAGAACGATGAATCCGGACGAAAGCGTTTAGCGGCAGCAGCTTTTCCATGACGCCGATCTTATGTTTTGAAGTAAGTGTGCGGTCTTTCAACACAACTTTTATATAGTCCTTGAGACTTTCTATCCAATAAATTTCTGAAGTATTGATCTTAACCGTGCGACGCTCTATACGCAGGTACAAAAAATGGTCGTTATGCGCTGTCTGGGTACCGGCTGATTCGGCGTTATCTCTTATGAGTTGCGGGCCTTTAAACACAGAAAGGACTTTATCCATTGCTCTCAAAAAGCGTTCGAAGGGAATGGGTTTCAAAAGGTAATCCAACGCACTGAGGTCAAAGCCATCGAGCGCATATTCCTGATAGGCCGTGGTAAAGACCACTTTGGGAGGCACCCTCAAACTTCTGACAAGGTCGGTACCGCTCAACCCAGGCATCTTAACATCCAGGAAAACCAGGTCAATCCTCGTTGATTGCAGCAGTTGAAAAGCCCTGATCGCATTATGGCAGGTATCAACAAGTTCAATATCAGGAAAATTGGCAAGATACTTCTCAATCACTTCTATGGCGTGGGGCTCATCATCGATAATTAACGTTCTTATGGTCATTTTCCATTGATTAAAGCGGGCTGAATAGTATGTATCTTCAACACGGCAATGTACACATCATCCTCGTCGTCCAATTCAAGCGTGTATCTGCCAGGATAGAGCAGTTCGAGTCGCTTCCTCACATTGGATAAACCCACCTTCTCAAAGTCCCTTTTTCCTGCAGGCCCCTTGCCTTCGGGCTTACTATTGGTTACTTTCAGCAACAGCTGATCATTTTGGATCATCAATTCAATACTTATCCATGGAGCATCAACAGTCTCGCTTACCCCGTGCTTAAAAGCGTTTTCTACCAGGGGCAACATGAGCAAAGGCGCTATACGTCGCGCACAGGGATCACCATGGAACGTAAAATTAAGATCAAGCCGTTCTTCATAACGGATCTTTTCAAGGGCAACGTAGCTTTGCAGTATTTCTATATCGCGTTTCAGGAGCACTTCGTCCGAGCGACATTCGTATAGCATATACCGCAAAATATTAGAAAGACCGAGGATCACGCCTGGCGTTTGTTTCGACTCGCTTAGCGAAAGCGCATAAAGATTGTTCAGCGTATTGAACAAAAAATGAGGATGTACCTGTCCCTTAAGAAAGTTGAGCTCAGCCTGAACAGCAGCCTGTTGCCGCTCATACCACATTTGAATAAAGCGTAACGAAATACCTATCCATACAATAACATTACTTCTTTCAACCGCATTCACAAAATCTCCAGGCCTGAGCAACTGCCGTATAAACGTACCGTCCAGCTTGCTCCAGCTGAAAGCCGGATCCTGAGCTTTGTAAAATTGAAAGATATAGGGATCTGAAATAAGAATCTCGTTAAGGCGATATAGTACGGCGACCAAAATAGCCACGGTTAAGCAGGCTATCACTGTAACGATGTATTTTTGCCTAAAAAAGAACCTTGGAATGATCCAGTAAGAAACAGCGTAAAAATACACCATGTGCACCGGCAACAGCATCAGGATTACGGCAAACCCCAGGCGGTAATTATCGTAGGCAGTACCATAGATCAGCGTAAGCACCAGGGTACCAAGGCACCAAAAGGCAATCTGCTGAACTATCGGCTTCTTCATTGTGTTGAATAACGCTATAAAATTCAAAAATATAATTTAATTGGCTGCTGCCGGATAATCATCAACAAACGGCAAGATACATTGACAACAACAAAACTCTCGTATTTATCTGACAAGGTTTCTTTTCAGCGTTTTCGGCATTTCCTGTGGCTTGAACTTCGGGAGATAATGCTGTAGTATGTTGCCGGAAATATAAGGATACATATCCGCGAAATTGCTTAGTTCTATCACCGTAAGTTTTTCGGATGGGACGCGAAGAATATCCCCTAGTCCGGGACCGCCACTATGGCCGATGACCTGATAGCCGTTATTTAATTGAGTGGTCCATCCTAATTGGGTGAAACCTCCCTTGATCTCCGTTTCTTTTTTCATTTCCTCCTGCATCGAAGCGTTGATCAACGTTTGTTTATCAAGAGCGATAGTCCATTTTAGGGCATCCCGGATAGACAAAAACATGCCTCCAGCATCATAGCTAGTAGGTGCATAAAAGCTCTTAAAAATTAGCGGACCATTTCTTCCTGTAGTAAAATTCTGTGATTTGTGCTTTAATGGAACCATAGTTAACACCCTCAAGTCGCGCTGCTCAACATCGTACCCGCTGTTTGACATTCCGATCTGATCGAAGACCTCTTTCTTGAGAACCTGTTCGAAGGGCTGACCTCCTATTTTTTCTATAACGTACTGGAGGAGGAAATAATCGCCGTTTACATACGATTGTTTCGTACCGGGCTCGAAGTTCATCGGTGCCGCCTTTAGCTTCTCTATCAGTACCGGCATGCTGTCGACCTTGAAAGGCTCGGTTGCTGCAATACCAATGGAACCGCCGAGGGATGCCGGCCACGGAACGCCACTCTCATGGGCAACAAGATGCCCGATGGTGATCTTGCTCCAGGTCCCAGGCGTATTTGGAATATAGGCCGAAACCTTATCCTCCAAGGATATTTTTTTCTGTTGTATCCATTTCATCAATAAAGTCGAGGTAAAGAGTTTACTTACAGAGGCTATTTGAAAAGCAGTGCTTTCGGAAACCGGAATGTCATGCTCAATGTTTGCTATACCATACGTGTTGCAATGAAGTACTTTGCCGTTCCTGATGACGGCAACTGCCATGCCTGGGATACCGATTTCTTTCATCTCATTTTTGATGTATGAATCGATCCACGGGTCGGCAACGGTCATTTGCCGGGCATATACAGCCGAGCCCATCATCAGCACCAAAAGGAGTAAATTATTTTTCATCATGAATACTGTTCAGTTATGTTACTTTTAAAGTTACAAATTTATGTGCCGGGGTTTAACAATTCAGGACTATCGACAGACAACAGTTTACGTCGACGGACTGCCTGCTGCGACGATACCCCTAAAAAGAAAAGATCTCATCCCCAATACATAGGGAATGAGATCATCCAGTGTAAAACGATTTTAGATTTTCTTTAGCTACCAGCCTGGATTCTGCCCGAGAGCAGGATTCATATTATAGTCTGTCTGGGGAATTGGATACAAATACTTCTTATCCTCCCATTCGCGAACTCCGGGATTAAATATCACCTCACCTGAAGTTCCGTTGGAAAGCTGTATCCTTCCGGCCGCGCTGGAAGTACTCACATCAACGAATGCTATACCCGAAGTTGTAGAAGTTGGCTTACTTCCCTGGTAGAAGTAAACATCTTTGATCCCGTCGCCGTTAAGGTCATATTCGCCTAAAGCCGGCACATAAATTCCATTCATTACGGCTTCCTCAAAAAGTTCACCGATATGCCACCTCTTCAAATCATCGGGACGAAGGCCCTCGAAGATTAACTCAACCGCACGTTCACGCATAACTTCCAACAACACGGGGTTGGTGAACTTACCCTTGTAAAAATTAACAAGGTAGGGATCTGCTGCAGTTGGCATAGTGGTAAGAGTGATACCCGTAATTCCGGCACGACGGCGTAAGGCGCCGATTGTGGCAGCCCAATCTACATCTGTCATCTGTCCGAGTTCAGTCAGTGCTTCTGCTTTATTCAGCAATACTTCTCCCCATCGCATAATGATATGAGCGTTATCATTCCTGCTTTCGTCATCGTATGGAAACCTTTCATCATACGACCACTTAATAGGCTGATATCCGGTAAACGTTTGATTGAAGTTTGGAGGAGCAACAACAGGAACCCCATTTTCAGTCCTCTTATAGTCCCCTGAACGAATAGTCTGCTTTAACCGCAGGTCGCGATCCTTTACCTCGTCAACAAATTGAGTCGTGCTGTAGGCCGGATCGGCTGTAAACGGGGTACCATCGATTTTTAAGTAAGTATTGATGAAGCGACGTGTCAAACTGGGGCGATTGCCATAAGTTGGACTGATGAACCGCCGGTTAGCAGAGCTAAACACTTGTAGGCTTGCATCCAATACTACAGCGAGGATAGTTTCGTCGACATAAGGGGTTTTTGTAATAAAAAGCTCGCGGTATGAGCGATCAGATGACTGTCCCTGGTGCAAAGAATAACCGGTGATCTTATTCGCTTCACTTACAACCTCCGAATACCATTGGTTTGCCGTCGCCTGCTGCTTGTAAACGGTGTGGTACCGCCGGAAGGAAGCTTCATACAGACAAATCCTGGTCTTATAGGCTCTGGCAACATTCTTTGTAATCCTTGTGCAAGTTGCATCTTTAGTCAAAGTGATGTTCTCGATCGCAAAATTCAAATCGGCCAGCACCTTGTCCATCACTTCAAAGCGATTTGTACGCGGTGCTTTGAGGGATACTGTATCGTTTACATCGATCGTTCTGTCTATCCATGGAACGTCGCCGAAGCGTTTCACTTTTTCAAAATAAAACAGGGCACGAAAGAAGCGGGCCAAACCGATGTAGTTGTTTTTAGTGGCCAGACTGCTCTTTTCTGCGTTTTCTATGAAATAATTTATGTTACGCAAATCAGACCATGACCACCCCGAGCTGGTAATGGGACTTAAAGCATTCACGGCGAGAAAATTATCTACACCATTTCGCGCTACCACATCCGAAACATCGTCAATTTGGAACACCCCTACATCCGGGTTTGGCAATATATCGTAGAAGGAATTCGTATAGAGTTCCATACCACCCTCAGAGTCAAAAATAGCTTCGTTTGTTGCGGTATCAACAGGAACTTCATTTAGCTCGCAGGAAGATAACGACATCATCATTACCACCGTCAATATCGAATAGAATATCTTCATGATCTTGTTCTTAAAAAATTAGAAATTAACATTTAATCCGAGGGAAATGGCCTTCAGCATGGGGTAGTTATATCCATCGCCACTGCCGCCGCCGCTGAGGTCTCGATCTGAACCATAAATATTGGTAACGTCAGTGTCCTTGGTCCATTTGTACATCGGCGACCAGGTCCAGAGGTTTTCAGCAGAGACATAAAGACGCACATCGCTGGCATAGAGCTTAGCAGCGAGACGTTTCGGCAGACTATAACCTACCTGAAGATTCCTCAGCCGGATATACGACGCATCCTGCAGAAAACGATCATTTGCTACCTGAAGAGCCCGACCGGTGCCCTGAGCAACATAACCCACCAGGCGAGGGAGATAGGCATCGAAATTGCCAAGCTCTTCTCTGAACATATTATCCTCGTGCCATCTGGGGTAACTATTATAAGGCCGGTTATACTGTCCCCAGAAACGCGACTCAGCAGCCGGGTAGTAATCCTGCTTCAGCACCCCCTGAAAGAATGCCGACACAAAGAACCCGCTCCAGTCTCCCGACAGGTTAAAACCGTAAGTGTACCTGGGTTCCGAGTTGCCAATAATTGTCTTATCGCCCGAATTACCAACCTGATTTAAACCCTCGAAAATAACGTTGTCGCCATCGAGATTTCTGAACTTCAGGTCGCCAACATAGTTCTTTCTTGTATTGGTGTTAGGGATATTTGCTTGCGAAGGCGAGTTCGCTATTTCGTCCGCAGATCGGAAAAGGCCCTCTACCTGATAACCCCAGATCTCTCCTACGCGCTGACCTTCATAGTAGTCACTTAGTTTTTTGTCGGCGTTATTGTATTTAGTAATTTCGGCAATATAGTCGGACATGGTTACACGTATTCCATAATTGAAAGGCTTTTTTGCCAGAGAGAAACGGTCGTTCCAGTTCACTGATATCTCCCATCCCGTAGTTTCCATATCTGCAAAATTCCCTTTGGGAACTCCTGTACCAAAAACCGCAGGCACCGTTGGGCCAACAGTAAACATGTCGCTCGTCCAGCGACGATATGCATCTCCGACGAACTGGAGTTTACCATCCAAACTTGAGAAGTCAAGCCCTATATTACCGGTTGTAGACGTTTCCCAGGTTAGACCAATTGGAATGATAGCTGGCTGGCTGGTCCGCTGCGGGCGTACGCCGTTGATGATACGCTCAGACTGAGTGATCTTGAAGTTTTCGGTAAAAGAATATGGATCTATATTTCCGTTCCCAAGTGAACCATACGAAACACGCAGTTTAACATCCGAAAGTATCTTCCGGTTCACACCCCAGAACGGCTCCTCCGAAAGTCTCCAACCGGCTGAAACCGAAGGAAAGAAGGCCCATTGCTCGTCGGTAGGAAATTTAGAAGAACCATCGTACCGGCCGTTCAGCTCCAGCAAATAGCGCTCCTTAAAGTTGTAATTCACCCTGAAAAACCCACCTGCTATCGCCCATTTCTGGTTGCCGCCCGTGGTCGAAACACTTTGACCTAAAGCAAGGTTAATATCGTCGGCCCCCCAATATAAGATGCCGTTTCGCTGTGCCGTAAGATTCCTGTAAAGCGACTGTTCATAGTTGAAGCCAGCCAGAAATTTGAAGTTGTGTGTATTGTTAATTGACTTTATATAGTCGGCATAAACGTTCGTAGCTAAATACTCCGTGGTTCTTCTGCGTTCCTGAATGTCGTTAGTATTTGTACCGGTATAGCCAATCACTCCCTGATAGCGGCTGTAAGGAACCTGAACCCTATTTTGTTGTGAACCAATATCTGTACTCTGGAAAGTAAAATCGGCCCGCAGGGTGAGGCTTTTATCAAAAAAATCAGCAGTCACCGCGGTCCTGTTTTTGAGGAAACGCTGTGAATTATCTACACCGCTTCTGCCCAAATAATAGTCGCCCACGGTATAAGCAGCAGAAAACGAAAGCGTTCCGTCGGGATTCAGCAGCGGCGCCAGAGGATGTCCTTCATCGGCTATATTCCGCCAGATACCACTCCCCTCTCCAACATTCAATGGCTGATGGTAATCCATATAGGCGTATTCGGTATTATTCTCAATCCTCAACCATTTACTGAGTTCAATACTTCCTTTGCCGCGTAAATTGTACATTTCATAGGTATCCGAGTTATAGCGAAAGAGTCCATCCTGACCGTTATAACGACCGCTCAGGTAGAATGCAGCTTTATCATTACCTCCTGAAAGCGAAAGATTATGCTCCTTCGACACAAAATTGTCCTTATATAATTCCTTGTACCAGTCGGTACTGTAGTAATACCTATATTCATTGTTCGCCGGGTTAATCTCCACTCTGGGTAAAGAGGGGTCTTCCCACCTTCTCTTTATTTCAGCGAGATAGTCTTTCGAGAACGGCAATGTTTTGTTCACTGCAGTAGGTGTATTCCCGTTATCGTTCCATCGCGACCAGGCATCGCTAAAACCTTGAGCCCATGGATATGATTCGGTAATGTTATCAGGTACCGTTGTAGGTGATTTCCATGAGTAGTTTGTAGAATAATTAATCGCCGTTTTCCCCTCTTTAGCCGACTTAGTGGTGATCAATACTACCCCAAAAGCTGCACGTGCGCCATAAATGGAGGCAGAGGCAGCATCTTTCAACACTGAAATACTTTCTATATCATTGGGATTGAGCATACGGGGATCGCCCTCAACGTTATCAATGAGTACCAGAGCATTCCCACCCTGACCAATAGAGGTAGTACCCCTGACATTGAAACTTGGAGATTGTGTTGGCTTGCCGTCGAGCATTCTGATATTCAGGTTCGGGATCACGCCTACCAGTCCCTGAGAAACATTGGGAATAGGACGATTTTGTAATTCTTCGGCGTCAACCTGATCTACCGCTCCTGTAAGGTTTGCTTTTTTTTGCCGGCCATATCCTACTACTACCACTTCATTCAGGGAGTTGCTTTCTTCCTTCAGAATGAAACTAAGATTGAGAGTCTGGCCCTCTTTAACTGTAATAGTTCGCCGCTCGGATGCGAAGGAAATGAAGGAAACTTCAAGAACATGACTTCCCGCAGGAACGTTAAGTATAAACTTACCGTCCACGTCGGCAGAAGTGCTGATCTGCCGGTCAATAACCTTAACAGATGCGCCAGGCAGCGGCATCCCTTTAGCGTCTGTTATCCGACCTGTTACCCGGCCTGTTTGCTGCACTTCTGTACGCATAGTTTCGTACGTCGCTGGCAAAGCACGCAGGGGTGCGCAGTAAGCAATAGTAGCACAACATAATACCCAGGTTTTTAAATACCGTTTACATCGTAGTGGTGTCTTCATTATAAATTGCGTTTAGTGGCAGAGATTATGCTTTTTAAATTGCCGCAATGTTAGTTGGCGCAAAAGAACCCTGGGTTAAGCTTAGATTACCTTTATTTTAAGAAACATTAGAGGCGATGGACATAGTAAGCAACGGGAATTACAGCCCGAAACTTTCCGGGCAGTTGGTTCAGGTGTGCGAATGAAGTACTGCTTTAATATTGGATGAAAGATTCTTTGTTGTATTTGTTCTTGTATTCAAGCGGAGACAGACCTGTGATTTTCCGGAATACTTCCCTGAAAGCTTTCACATCAGAGTAGCCCACTTCAAACATAACTTCGTTAATGGTTTTCCGGGTGCTTTCGAGCGCTTTTTTTGCCGACTCAATTTTTACTCTTTGGGCATATTCCAGGGGCGTATTGCCGGTAGCCTTAATAAATCTTCTATCAAAATTCCTCCTGCCGATCGCAAACTTTGAGGATAAAGCCTCGACCGAAATCTTTTCGTTGATATTGTTCTCTATATAAGTCTGGGCCTTTTGCACCATCATGTCGCCATGATGTTTTTGCCCGGTAAATATTACAAACGCCGACTGACTACTCCTGTCGAGTTCTATCTGGAATACCTTGGAACAATAGATGGCTGTCTGCCTGTCGTAATATTTCTCAATGAGGTATATCACCAGGTTCAAAAAAGAATAGGCTCCTCCATTTGTATAAATTCCCTTCTCGTCGGTGATCAATTGGTCTGAATGCAAATTCACTTTGGGATAATTTGCTTTGAAAGCATTGGCATACGACCAATGTGTTGAGCAGCTTCTGCCATCCATAATGCCTGTAGATGCAAGAATAAAAGCGCCGGAACACATGCTGGCTATTTCCGCGCCTCTATTATACTGCTGCCTTATCCAGTCAAACATCAACCTGCTCTCGCTTGTTTCATCCCCCGGGATTGCTGATGGAATAATGATCAGGTCAGTCTTAGCAATATCTGATATGAGGGCATCAAGCTTTAGGGCCACCAGGTTATGAATATAATCCTTTTTGGGCCTTATACCTGCTACTACCAACTCATATTTCGGTTTATTTCCCTGCTCTGTCCAGTATGCACTTGCGCGTGTGAGTATCTCAACAGTACCAATAATACATGCTACGGTACCAAGGTTACAATGTCCTTCAGGATACAAAAGAGTGATATGTTTCATGTCAGGAAAATATATTCAAAGATACCGATGCAACTCGTCCAAATCAACCCACCACAAAGTCTATTTTACCACCATGTATGTGCATTTAAAGACCCTACATTTGCTTTGCTGTCAAACCCATCGGCTGTAAAATTCAGAAGGTGCGGTATTGAACCGGGGTAAGCGTGTGATAATCATTAACTACAATTTAAAAAAGAGAAAATGAAAAACCAGAATTTCAACACAACTATCGTGGTTGATCAAACGCCCGAAGAGGTATTCAATGTAATATTGGATGTACGGGCCTGGTGGTCGGGACTATTCAACGAGTCCTTTGAAGGAAGCTCCGGGAAATTAGGCGATGAATTCACCTTTCGTGCAGGCGAAGGCATGCACTACACCAAACAAAAGCTCGTGGAACTCGTCCCTGATAAAAAAGTAGTTTGGCTGGTAACTGAAAGTAACCTCAGCTTCACAAACACAACAGATGAATGGACCAGCACTAAAATATCATTTGATATCTCCCGGGAAGATAACAAGACAAAAATTTCGTTTACTCACGCAGGGTTGGTTCCCGAATTTGAATGCTATGAAGCATGTGCTCCAGCATGGACACGGTATATACACGAGAGGCTGGTTGCTGCAATAGCTAACGCAACCAGATGATATCGTATTCGTTTAAGCTACAAATGTCCTTGATTTGGTTATTATGAAAAAACAACAATTACTGAATTTTGCTTTATTCATTCATTAATTGTTACTCTTATGGAAAACCAAATTGAATCATCAACAAACTATCAATCTGTTGCTCTTGTAACCGGCGCCAACCAGGGTGTAGGCTTTCAGATAGCAAAAGCGCTGGCATCTAATGGTTATAAGGTATATGTCGGGTCGCGAAACCCCGGCAATGGAGAAAAGGCTGCTACTGAAATTGGCGCTAATGCACAAGCTATCCAGTTGGATGTCACACAGCAATCAACCATTAGCGCTGCAGTCGACCGTATTGAAAAGGAAGAGGGTCGTCTGGACTTGCTGGTGAACAACGCGGCGATAGCACATGCGGGCAAACCGGGTAGAACATTGGAAGATGCTACCGAGGCTGGTCGCGCAACCAATGCCTCTCTTGACGAAGTAAGGACGGTTTGGGAAACAAACGTGTTCGGTGTCATCAGCGTCACCCAGGCAATGTTACCTTTGCTTCGCAAATCAAGTGCAGCGCGTATCGTCAATGTGTCAAGCGGACTAGGCTCACTCACCTGGATCTCCGATCCCGCCTGCTGGGCAAGAGAACATTTTGGTGTGGTTTATGCAGCTTCTAAGACAGCGCTTAATGCCGTTACCATGGCTTTTGCCATAGAGCTGGAAAAGGAAAATATCAAGGTGAATGCAGTCAGCCCCGGTTTCACCGCCACTGCCCTGAATAACTTCCAGGGTACTGATACCGTTGAGGTGGGCTCGCGCGAACCGGTGCGTGTGGCGCTGGAAACAGATGGACCAACCGGCACTTTCACAGGGCCGGACGGCGCGCTTCCGTGGTAGTAAATTCATTACCGGTGACTAAAACAGTCGCCGGTACTTATTATCTTTAACTATGAAAAACGAATATCCGAAAGTCAGCAAGATAGAATCTATACCCGAGCTCCATCGCGAACTGGGCCTTCCGGGTCCCCTGCATCCGCTAATCAGCTTATTGGACGCCACGAACGGACAAATAGACATGAGCCGGCTTCCGGGTAGTTATATAACGGGGTTCTATAAGGTCACATTTATTACCCACCTGGGAGGAAAGTTCAGGTATGGTCAGGGTTATTATGATTTCGATGAAGGCAACCTCATATTCACGGCACCCAACCAGGTTGTGGGCAGTACGAAAAATTATGAGGGCAATAAAGGTTATTCGCTGATCGTCCATCCGGATTTCCTGCAGGGTTATCCATTAGCCCGGAAGATCAAAAACTATGGTTTTTTCTCTTATGCCATCAACGAAGCGTTGCATCTGTCAGAGCAGGAAAAATCAACCATGCTCGCCATTTACGGTATTATACGCGACGAATTGAACAGCAGGATCGACGACTTCAGCCATGAGGTGATTATCTCACAGATCGAGTTGCTGTTGAATTATGCCAAGCGCTTTTATAAGCGCCAGTTCCTGACCAGGCAGGTGATTACCAACGACCTGCTCCGGCAATTGGAAGATTTGCTGGATAATTACTTTAACGAAGAAAAGCCCATCGTCCACGGTATCCCGACTGTTCAATATCTTGCAGAAAAACTGAACTACACACCGAATTATTTAAGTGATATGCTGCGCTCGCTCACCGGACTGAACGCACAACAGCATATTCATCAAAAACTAATTGAAAGATCAAAAGACCTATTGTCGGGCACCAGTCTGACCATCAGTGAAGTGGCTTACAAATTAGGCTTTGAGCATCCACAATCTTTCAGCAGGCTGTTCAAAATAAAAACCCGGATATCACCCGTACAATTCAGGACAGCCTTTAATTAATCACAGTATACTTACCATTTCAGCGATCCTGTTAGAAATCCCTACTTCGTTATCATACCAGGCCACGACCTTCACCATCTCACCAATGTTCTTAGTCATAGTGCCATCCACGACAGAGGAATGTGTATTTCCCAGGATATCAGAAGACACCAGGGGTTCTTCTGTGTATTCCAAAATACCCTTCAATGAGTTTTCTGCGTAGTGTTTAAACAGTTCATTCAATTCCTTCGCTGAAACTTCCTTTTTCAGGTTGACAGAAAGATCGACGATTGACGCATCAATCACCGGAACGCGGTAAGAATAACCATCCATTATGCCTTTTAGATTGGGGAGTACGTCGCCAATGGCTCTGGCAGCACCGGTTGTTGTCGGAATAATAGAATACGTCGCGGCACGAGCTCTGCGCAAATCTCTATGAGGGGCATCCTGCAAATTTTGATCGGCCGTGAAGGCATGTACAGTAACCATGTATCCCGACTTTACACCAAACTCTTTATCAAGTATATACAATATGGGTGCGATACTGCCGGTGGTACAAGATGCAGTAGAATAGATCTGATCATTGCCAATCAAATCGTCGTTTATACCATGAACAATTGTTTTTACGCCGCCGGTAGCTGGTGCAGTGATCAGTACCTTCTTTGCGCCTGCGGCGATGTGGGCCTGGGCGGCCGATTTATCAGTAAACCGGCCCGTTGATTCTACTACTACATCAACTCCGAGGGATTCCCACGGTAACTTCGCCGGGTCTTTTTCGCTCAGTAAACGTATCTTCTTTTCGTTTACTATGATGTTTTCACCATCTTCCAGAACTTCACCCGGAAAACGTCCATGAGCGGTATCGTATTTTAAGAGATGTGTTAACGTCTTGATATCGGTAAGGTCATTGACTGCTACAACCTCTACTTCTGGCTTATTTTCAAGCGCGCGAAGTGTCATCCGGCCAATACGGCCGAATCCATTAATTGCAATTTTCATAATGTTAATTTTTAAAGTTTGAATTACATTAAGTGATCACATCGGCTAAAGAGGTTCTAAAAGCCCTCCGGTAGTCGGATGGTGTGACCATTAAGTGACGTAAAAAAGTCCTCCTCATTGATACCAGACCACCTAGTCCGCATTTCTCAGCGATCTCTTCCAATGTGCTATCGGTATCTTCAAGATATTTACGCGCCGCTTCAACACGTAGCTTTTCTACATATTTTGCCGGTGGTGTACCTGTTTGTTTATGAAATACTCTGGTGAAGTTCCTGGGACTCATATTAATATGATCTGCTAGCCGCACGATATCAAGCGGTTCGTGCAGGTGTTCGATCATCCAGGGACGCATCTTTTCGGCAATGTTTTGATGATCTTGTACAGGCAGTAAATTGCCGAACTGAACCTGAAACCCTGGCCTGTTGAGGTAAAATACCAGTCGCCGGGCTACCTGCATCGCTATTTCCCTGCCGTAGTCTTCTTCTACGAGGGCCAGGGCCAGGTCTATCCCTGAAGACACCCCACCGGAAGTATAAATCTTGCCGTCTTTTGTGTAAAACGGATTGGAATCTACCTGAACCAACGGATAGTTTTTCTGAAGCTGCCCGCCACGGTCCCAATGGGTAGTTGCCCTTTTGCCGTTTAATAGCCCAGCCTTGGCAAGTGCGAAAGCGCCCGCACAGACAGAGCCTACTCTCCGTGTTTGCTGATCTGCTGCAGACAGCCAGCTGTAAAATTCCTGATAATTTGGATCGTCGAGGTTCTGAACATCGTTACTTCCCGCGATCAATAATGTATCGATGTGACCGCGGACTTCCATCACAGAGTACATGCAATTGATCTCAATTCCGGCAGAGGTAGTTACCTGCTTAGTGGCAGTCGGCGAAACCACAAGTACATTATAGCCCCCGGAGCCTCCGCTACGTTCAATAATTGTATTGGCACAATTGAACACGTCTGCAGGCCCGGAAAAATCAAGCAACATATGGCCTGTCATTGCAACGATTACCACTTGTTTTTTTGGCTTATCTTTCCTGACCGATAAATCCTCCTGATTCATAAATCAAATTTACAGAATAAAGAATTCGTCTAAAAGGACATAAATTATACAATTTAAGCCAACATTCCCCCAGAGATGACAGTAGTACCTACTGGTTTCTTCAGGGAATCCCTTGCGATTAAAGCACTGACCATTTATAAATCTTTGATTTAAGCTTATATTCGTCCCAATTAATAAAATATGGCATCAGGTTTTTTTGCAATTCTGGATGATATCACTGCTCTCATGGACGATGTAGCAGTAACTACAAAACTGGCGGCCCGGAAAACTGCCGGTATTCTCGGTGATGACCTTGCTGTTAATGCCGAAAAAGCTACCGGATTCCTGGCTTCACGCGAATTACCTGTACTATGGGCTATTACGAAGGGATCCTTTATTAATAAGCTTATCATCGTCCCTGTCGCATTGGTATTAAACGCGATTTTTCCCGTGGCCATTACGGTGATTCTGCTACTTGGAGGTTTGTACCTCGCTTACGAAGGGGTTGAGAAAATAATTGAATATCTTTTTCACAGGGGAAAAACCGGGCATGAGGTCGTTGAAGATGTCAGGCAAGACGGCGCTGCAGCCGAAGCAGGCAAAATAAAATCTGCAATAACAACCGACTTTATCCTTTCAATTGAGATCGTAATTATCGCACTCGGCAGTGTTACAGAGGAAAATCTTACAACACAGATCTTAACGGTGACAGCTGTTGCGTTTCTCGCCACTGTGGGTGTTTACGGTATTGTAGCACTCATTGTCAGAATGGATGATACTGGCTACCGGCTCATTAGGTATTCGGGCAACAAAGGCTTTTTAACTACAATCGGCTCTTTACTGGTGAAATCGCTTCCTGTTATTATCAGAATTTTAGCTGTCGTTGGCACTCTCGCTTTGATTTTGGTATCTGGCGGCATATTCGTTCACAATATTGAATACCTGCACCATGTACTTCCGGCTGTACCGTCGACGGTCAAAGAAATAGTGTTCGGACTGGTTGCCGGTTTGCTTGCTGTAGCCGTTTTGAAAGGCGCAAAGAAAGCACTTTCTCTATTCCGGTAATCTACATCAGACGTCCGATAGGTACATTCACCCGTTTGTATTGGACATTGGCAGGCAAAATGTTTAAATTCGTATCTGCTTTTACCATCTAAGAATTTACTTGAACATATATTAGACCTACCCTATGAAATTGAATAATAAAGCAACACTCGAAAAGGCAAATGCATTTGTCACAAAAGGCGACAATGAAGGGTTCCTGACTTTCTGCACCGATGATACGGTATGGACATTTGTAGGCGACAAGACATTACAAGGCAAGGAAGCCGTTCGCCAGTATATGGCAAAGGCGTACATTGAACCTCCAAAGTTCATCGTTGAAAACTTAATCGCAGAAGGCGATTTTGTCACTGCCCTTGGAAAAATAAGCATGAAGAATGAAGACGGAAAGACAATCGAATACTCTTACTGCGATGTCTGGAGATTTCACGAAGGAAAGATGGCCGAATTAACGGCTTTCGTTATAGAGACGGTTTAAAATGACCCTATCGGAGAAATTACTTTGGTCTATTAATTCAAAAGACCGGGGACTCTAAATGGGAGATCGACAGGATTTTCGCCCGGCCATTCCACTCAAATCTAGCCTCACAAAAGTTCCTGTTAAAAGCGGGTTTTACTAAGGAGGCAGAATTGAAGCAAACCTTATTTAAAAACGGCCGATATTACAACGAATTAATCTTCCGCATCAGAAGAAGCTGGACCATCAGCTCTTTTCCTGTTAAATTTCGAAATGCTCTCTTAACACTTCTCCATATCGCCGGCTCGAACTCAGCTTTACCGCTTCCTTGTCTTTCATTACAAAGATGAGCGTTCCGTTGAAGCCTTTCCTGATTTCCGAAATATGGTCAGTGTTGATCAGGGTACTGCGGTTTATGCGAATAAACGTGTCGGGCAGCTTCGACTCCAGACCGCTAACGGTGAAGTCGGTGAGATGTTTCTTTCCGTCGAGGCAGCAGAGAAACACATATTTATCTTCCGCCTGAATGTAAGCGATGTTCTCCGGCTTTATAAGGAGTATCCTGTCACCAATTTTCACGGTCAATGTTTTCGTGTCTTTCTTTATGTTGAGTTGTTTCAACAACGATTCAATGGGGAGAGACACAGCGTCGCTCTTATTTTCCTTCTCCAGCCTTTTCATGGTTAATTCCAGGCGTTCTGCTTCAACAGGCTTTAGAAGATAATCAACGGAATCCTCCTCAAATGCCTTAATGGCATACTGGTCGTAGGCCGTTGTAAAGACTACCCTGGGTGGATCTTCCAGTTTCGACAGCATCTCGAATCCATTATATACAGGCATTTCAATATCCAGGAAGATCAGATCTGGTTTTAGCTCTTCAATTTTTTTCAATCCATCTTCACCGTTTACCGCCTCCCCTATTATATTAATAATGTCATTGTAGTTTTTGAGAAGCCGGATCAATCGCAGCCGCGCGAGCTCTTCGTCGTCAATAATGATAGTCTGAAGTTTTCTATTCATACCTAAGCGGAATAAGAATTTTGACCTGTTTTACCGGTTCGTTGGCTATGCACACCTGATAATTATCGCCATACAGCAGAGAGAGCTTGTCGTATGTACTTTGTAAACCGTATCCTGTCTGCAGTTCTGCCGGAAATGGAGTGCCATTATCGGCAATCACAATTTCAATAAGCCCCTGCTCGCGCCGGATTCGGATCGTTAGGCTCCCCTTTTCTGTTACGTTTTTTAATCCATGCTTCAGCGCATTTTCAACAAGAGGTTGTATGAGGAATCGCGGGATTTTGGCATCCATAAGCTCGGGGTCGACATCCAGACTAAAGGCAATACGATCCCCAAACCGTATTTTTTCAATATCGAGATAGGTAATTCCGGTCTCAACTTCGTCTTTAATCAGTACCAGATCCTCACTGTTCTGATTGATACTATACCGGAAAAGCTTTGATAGTTTGAGCGTCATTGACTCTGCCTTGTCGGCGTCGTGATGGATGAGACTTGCGATTGAATTCAGCGCATTGTAAAGGAAATGGGGATTGATCCTGGCATGGAGCGTTGCAAGTTCTGCCTGTGTTTTAAGCTGCGTAAGACGCATCATGTCAAGCTCTTTCTGCCTTATCTGGATCTTCAGCGCCGACTTTTGCGAATGGTAAACGAAGCTTATGGTGCAAACGATGATTACAATAAGGGTAGAGAAAAGCATATCATGCAAATGAAAGAACCTGTATGGTCCTCCATTCGCAAGCGAAAGAATAAAGTTCGCCAGCTCTGTACCGGCAGCCATTCCAACTAAACAAGCGGCATAATAGGCAATAATGAAGGACAGCCGGTCGTATCGTAAATGGAAAAGAGTCTGGACAATATAAATGCTATTCATGATGCAAAAGGAGATCATCACACTAAAGAGACAGTATGTCCAGAATATCTGTGCCTGCACAAACCGCCCCCTCGTTACCGAAATAAAAAGGTAGATCAGAGTCCCGATACCGATGCCCCCTAATAGATTGATCGCATTCGTTTTAAACCACTCCCCCTGAATGTATTTTGCCCTGCCTTCAAACATTTTTTTCCGGTCTTTTATTTACACTGTGTCAGTAGCTCGTTGTTCCTTTCCTTTCCCCAATCAGGAGCTATCTCATTCTCTGGCTTAAAGGTAGCAAATTTTGCAGCAGCTTTTTCGAGAAGGGGCTTAGCAACATCCTTACCTCCGCCAAACGCGGCTGGAGTATAAAAAACAGTCTGACCTTTGACAAGGTAAGGCCTTGGATTGTCGGGGTTCAGAGCGATAGCCTTGTCCAGAGAAGCCGCCGCACTTTTCATAAAAGCCAGTCTGTTCATCGGATCAACCGACATTTTCATAAATTCGATGTATCCTTTGACTGTGTAGATCTCGCTATTGTCGGCGGACAGTGAATCAGCCTTTGAAATCTGGACGAGGGCTTTATCAAGGAGGAGGTCCATGTTTTCCTTTTTTCCGAGCAACCCGGCAATGAGGTTACAGTAAGATGCATAATAGGATGGCAGCCATTGGGTATTTTCAACTTTTGCGATCCGTTCAAAGTGATTAGCAGCCGCAGCAAATGAGTCGGGATCTTTAGCAGTCTGAAGCAGTTGCAGACCTTTTCCCATGGCAGACTTATATTTTTCTGACTGAGCGAATGAAGTAGTTGCCAGAAAGAGCAGGGCAACGACAATGTTAATTTGAAAGATTTTCATGATTTTATGTTGTTTATATTGTTATTTCGATGATCTTCATCAGCGGACAAACGTATTGTCGCCGATTGTCATAAGTAAACCGATAAAGAAATCGCGGTCAGCTCCCGGCTGAATTGCTTGCCGGAAATGACCGTCCCTTGAATAGTGATATCCGTATACATTGTTGAACCCGGGAACGTTCGTTGCCGACAGATATACGACAGTGAACTGTTTAAGTATATGAGTGAGATAGCTGACGTTCAAACTTAGATTGTTGAAATTCGCGGTTTTGTCTGCAAGGTACACCGGATTGGATGGGTTCACATATGTCCTCCCTGTAGCAAAAGTATACGTAGCACTCAGTTGCGAGTTCAGCTTTTCAAAGAACTGTTTGTAGACCACGTTCATAGTGTGCTTCGCAGCAAAGGGCGGGACAGCACGGGTGGGGTAATCAGCAAACATTCTTTTTGTGTCCAGAAAAGAATAGGATATCCAGTAGTCAGCATTTCGTATACTTTTCTTGTCTCTCCAAAACAGCTCTGCTCCCCTTGCGTATCCATCTCCCGAATTACTTAAGGTCCCACCGAAGTCGCGGGTTAGCTGAGTATAGCTCTTATAGTATGCCTCTGCACGGAAAGTATAATTCGGGTTGCCGTATTGATAGTTGAGAATGTAATGATCTGCCTTCTCGAAGTTGAGTGGCTGAAGGATCAGGTATTCATCCTCCGGGTTCTGGTAGAACTTACCGTATCCTAAGGACACCTGACTGAAGGAACCTGTCCTGTAACCAAGAGAAACTCTTGGAGCAACATTATAACGGTCAATCCACGACGAATATTCTGCGCGTAACCCCACACGGCTCACTAACGATGGAGTGACGTATATTTCGGCCTCAGAGAAGGCGGCCGTCAAACGATCACTGTAATCCCGTGATCTGTCGTTCATCCCTTCTTCCCGCTTAAAGGCAAAACTCTCTGTTCCGAATTTGAGGTTGGAGAGCGAGGACAAGAAGTGTGTTACCACAACCCTGCCCTGGAAAACCCGGTCGGTCCTGTTATATTGATCTTCTTTTTGCAGTCCGTTATCTGCCGTATTGCTAAAAGCAAGGCCCGTCTGAATCTTCCATTTCTTACCTATAAAATCCTGGTATGAGGTATTTATATACGTGTTTTTATTGGTATTGCTAAAGTAGCTCGTTTCCTGCGGGTTCTCGGTATCGCTGGTATAAAGGCCCAGGGTGGTTCTGCTGAAGTCGCTGTACCATTTAAAAATCCCTGTGTCAGAAGTCTTCAATTTATACTGTAATGTTGCTCCATACTGTTCAGGCTCTTTATCCCACTCCCGGCGCTGCCTGATCACCGCAAAGGCCGGCTTAAGGTTATAATAGAAGCCTCCTGTTGTCAAAGCGCTGTTTTTAAAACGGACAGTCTGGTCGAGCCCAGCCCCCACAGATAGTAAAGAGACCCCGGTAGTCGTTTTCTCCGGAAGGTCTTTACTCTCAAGAAGTAAGGCAGAAGAAAGCGCTTGTCCGTATAATGCTGAATAGCCGCCTGCCGAGAACGACGTTCCTTTGAACAGGAAGGGAGAAAACCGTCCTCTCGATGCCTGATCAGGAACCTGTGTATTGAATGGGTTCTTAATCAGCATGCCGTCAAAGAAGGTTTTTGTCTCAGCGGCCGAGCCGCCTCTTACGAATAATCCGCTTTCAGAAAAAGTGGTCTGCGCTCCGGGTAAAGTCTGTAGAGCGCTGATTATATCGGCATTAGCCCCCGCTGTGGATGCTACATCCAGTGAACTCAGGATACTTCCCCGTTTTTTGTCGCCTGCTTCGAAGGTACCTGCCGTAATAGTAACCGCATCCAGCTCGTTTACCTTTTTTTTCATTATCACCTGCAGGCTTACAGGTCGTCCGTCAAGTTGCACTTTCACACTATCGTCCTGGTAATTGATGGCAGAATAAAGCAAACTAAAACGGCCTTTTTCGGAAGTGATAAAGGTAAACCGGCCCATGCTATCCGAAGAAGCACCGTCGTATGTGTCTCCAAGTGTGATATTTGCCCGTCTTACAGGCTGCCCCTTCTGGTTCTTTATCGTCCCCGAAATAACCGTTTGAGAGAATCCGTAAAACGCAGAAGTAATGATTAACGTTGTTAGTAATAGTTGTTTCATCGTATCGAATAATACAATACGAAGATGCAACGACAATGAGCTTATAGAAACGTTTTCCCGACGAGAGGAAGGAAAGCCCGGACGAGCGGAAGAAAGAGGATGATGTTAGATTCCCCCCGACACTTTATTTAATTTTTGAATTTTGTGCCGCTCACCAACTATCCATACAACATCTCCCCATTCAAAAACGGTGGTTGAGTTGGGATTGATTATCCTTTCCTTATTCCTTTCGATACCAACGATCAATCCATTGGTCCGCTCCCTGACGCCCGAGTTTTGTATGGTAAGACCTTTGAGTTTGTTATGCTCATCGACGACTATTTTTTGCACCACGATATCTTCTACAATCTGTCCGTTGCTATCAGCATGTTCTTTCGCGTCAAATACAGGTTTAAATGCCTGCATCTGCTCATCCGATGCAATTACGCCAACATGATCAAATGGAAATAGTCTGGCGGTCCTGCCAGGGGCATAGATTATTCTGTCTCCGCGCTTAATATAGGCAATATTGACGCCATACTTTTCGCGCCAGCCCAGTTCTTCCAGGGTTTTGCCAACATAGTCTGCCTGGGGGTTCACTTCGAGATCTACCATGTGGGCATCCCATGGCGAAAGCTCCTGCTGGGGCTTAAAATGCCTCCTCAATATGTTATCGGAAGAAGAATTCATCTCCTCTGCCGCTATCTCCCTGGCATTCAGATTAATTAAAAATCTTCCTTCCAACCGTTGATAAAACCGTTGAATGCGTTTAGAGAATAAGAATAATACAATGATGGTTATTGAAACGGCGATCAGGATAGCTACAGTACCCGAGAAAAGCTGGTTTACCCAAAAGGCAATGATCAATACCCCTATTATATTTCTTGAAATCTCTAATATTAATAGAGGGCCATGACTATATTGCCTGTCGAGCCATAATTCTTTATAACTCATATTATTCGGACCTTTAGTCATAAGCGCCCATAAAAATGGAGTAGCAACTAAAAGTGAGACAGCAAGAGTAACGATATTCAAGGTATTGTCTTCAGCAATATATCCGTTAAGGAAAGGCTGAAGAAATTTCAACGACAGCAGCATGAGAGCCAATAAGATGATGCCATTTGTAATGACTATACTTAAATAGGATTTCGATACCTTTTTCCAGTTGCTTTCTGCCTGTATCTTTTGTGTGCTGGTAGAATAATTACTTAAACGGGATTCCCATTTACCGGGTAGTATCCGAACCAGGAAATTATAAAAAGTGGGCGAGAACTTGATCATGTAAGGAGTAGTAAATGTGGTAATGGCTGATGCTCCTACTGCTACCGGGAAAACAAAACTGCTGGTGACCCCTAAAGAGAGCCCCAAAGCAGCAACGATAAATGCAAACTCCCCTATTTGTGCCATACTCATTCCTACCTGAACAGATTGCCTTAAAGGCTGGCCCGATAACAGGGCTCCAAGGGTTGTGCTAAAGCATTTGCCGAGCAATGTCAATAATGTAACCCACAGAATAGGCCAGCGATATTCAACCATAGCTGCCGGGTCGATCAGCATTCCTACAGAGACAAAAAAGACAGCACCGAAAAGATCTTTAACGGGCTTTATTAAATGCTCTACCTTCTCAGCCTTTGTTGTCTCGGCCAGGATCGACCCCATGATGAAGGCTCCCAGTTCGGCCGAAAAACCTACTTGCGTTGCTACCACGACCATCCCCAGACAAAGCCCGATAGAAAGGATCAGCAGGGTTTCCTCATCGAGCAGCGCCTTTGCTTTCTTTAAAAAAGTAGGAAGTAAAAAAATACCGGTAATGAACCATAATAGCAGGAAAAACAACAGTTTGCCGACCATAAATAACATTTCTGTTCCTTCAAACTGGTTGGTAACTGCCACAGTAGATAAAAGCACCATAAGTAGAATGACCACTATATCTTCGACCACTAATACGCCAAACACGATACGCGCATATTGCTTGGTTTTTACACCCAGTTCATCAAACGCTTTAATGATAATCGTAGTAGAAGAACTTGCCAGCATACCGCCCAAAAACAGGCTGTCCATGGTAGTCCATCCCATTGCTTTCCCGACAAAGTATCCGGTAACCGTTATAAAAATAATTTCAACAAATGCCGTTATAGAAGCTGCCCCGCCTACCCTCATCAGCTTCTTAAAACTAAACTCAAGTCCGAGACTAAATAACAGAAAGATAACACCAATTTCTGCCAGCGTTTCTACATTCTCTGTGTCAGCAACTGTTGGTGTTAACGATAAATGAGGACCTACAATAAAACCCGCTATAATATAGCCCAATACTAATGGCTGCTTTATTCTTCTGAACAACAAGGTGGTAATTGCTGCAGCCACCAGAATTAATGCTAAATCTTCTATGAGTTTCGGTAAATGCCCCATTCTTTATATTTATATAGATTTTGAAGTAAAACAAAGATAACCCTTGGGTAGTGAACTGAAGACCATCAGGATTTCCGCAACTATTCCCTATATAAAACGACAATTCTATCAAACCAATACAAAGGTGAATTGTAAAAAACAAGTTACGTAAAATAATTACTCTTCAGCTCGCTGCCGAGATATAATATGCATTTTTTCGCTACCTTTCGTCTGCAGGCTTTAATATTGTTCTGTCTACGTAAAATGTTCCAAATGGAATTATACAAGCCAAAAGTACTTTCCATGTTGTTTGCCTGAATTCCCATTTCTCCTCTATACCGACACTCGTCGTTTCGAATATGAACCATAAGAAAAGGGCTCCATGCAGCGGACCTAGGGTTTTAACAACAGAGGGATCGTGTGCTAAATATTTGATGGGCACTGCAACAAAGATCAGGATTAAAAGGGATATTCCTTCAAGATAGCCAAGCAGACGCAACCGTCCAAGCCTGGTTTTAAATAAATGCTTCATAAAACTTACTTATTAATTTATTCTGTGTTTTGACTATTTCGGGAGAGACGTTTACCCACTTTCCGGTATGGGTTATTAAAATCTCCGTATTAACGGGCGTGATACATATTCATAAAACGGCCATGGAATAGCAAGCAGGATAACGATCAAACCGGCAGTAAACCATCTTAGCATGGTGCGATATTTTTCGGCGTCCGTAGTCATCCTTTTAGCCTTAGCCGACCCGATCGTTATAAAAACCACGGCGATGAACATTAGCGAAATATGCAGGTATCGAAAGAAAATACCGTCATTGATCATCGCCTTACCGCTATCTAATACAGCATATTTAACTACAGGACTTTGAAAATATATTGTTATTCCTATCATCAATTGAATATGAGCAATAGTTGCCGTCCAGTGCCTGACCGTGTTTACCAGCGGGCTGAACATTCTTTTTGAGACCAGGCCGTTAAGTCCCATATACAGGGATAGCAGCAGGCTAAATAACACGAACCATCGAATGAGGGAATGGAAAGAAAGCAATAGATAATACATAAGATACTAGTTGGTATGTTTTTAATGAAATTTTTTAGTTTAGAGTGTCCAGATATTTTTTAAATTCCTTAAGAAACTGATTGTAAGAGCCCCTTCCAAATACCTTTCCCATGTTTCGTATGCCGCCATAGGTCGATGTAATATACATGGAGATTGCCTTAGGGTTATGTTGAGCACTGATATCGCCGGCAGCCTGAGCTTTGATCAATGCCTCTTCAATAGCTTTTTGCCATCTTACAACGAGCTGAGAAAGCGCCTTTCGAAACGTCTCATTTAGCGGCGCCATTTCCTCAATGAGATTTACCGCCGGACAGCCGAATTCAACTTTGAAAGAAGGTGCTTTAAGCAAAAGACTCTTCATCATCTCATAAATATTCTTTCGTACGTCGCCAGGTCTTTCCAGGAATCGAAGCATAAAAGGAATCATCGACGGATACATAATCTCGTTAATGATAGACAGTCCCATTTCTTCCTTATTTTTGAAATGATAAAAAAAAGCGCCTTTGGTTACGTGAGTCGTGGCAATAATATCGTCAATGCTCGTCGCCTGAAATCCTTTCCTATAAATGAGATCAAAGGCAGCTTGTAAAATGTTAAGACGGGTTGCACTTGCTTTCGACATAAGATACCACTTAGTATGTTTTGCAAACATACTGTTTCTTTTAATTACTCCCCCGACAACTGTAACATTTTACACTTTATTGATAGTCCGTTTACTCCATTAAGTCCCGCTTCACCGCTATACAGCGGTGCCTTCCCATTTTGGCATCCGAGCGAAGACTTACATATACAGTAGGTTTATCTTATTTTCAGTACGTCAGCACATTGCTATTGAAGAGGTAAGTTTACATTGTGCCGTGGACTAACGCATTTCTGCAAGTAAAGCAGCTGCATCTCTCTCAGGGTAGTAATATATTTCTCATACCCCGCTGATAATTGAGTTTTATTAATGCCACTGATATACTGCTTATGTTCCGCCCAGAGCCCGCCTTTCGTATATAAAGGCGGACTTTATGCACGATTTAGCCAGTAATCCGGTTGCCTTCTTTATACTGTGTTTAAATTGCGAATTTGTCTTGACCTTTCTGTCGTATTATCCCAACTTTACGTTGCAAACCGGCAGCTCCGGCGCCCATGACCCTCTGGACCTTCGATTCAATCATTCTCCCCCGGGCCTTAACGACGCTTCAGTTAGCCCTTTAATAACGATTATGGCAATTTTAGAGAAAAATGGTGCCCTGCGCGGAACGGCAGGCACGGTAGTATTCCGAAGGTTCCGTACCCATACGGTGGTGCAGAAGCTTCCCGAGAGAAAGAAAGGACAGACCCTGGCCAGCCGCGCCAGCGCCTGCGAGTTCGGACTGGCCAGCACCTCGGCGGCCTCTATCCGCGATGCCCTGAATCCTGTCTTCCGCAACCGTCACGACGGGGCCATGGTGAACCGCTTCAACAGTGCGGTATACCACAGCATCTTAGGCAGCAGAACGGCTGCCCGGGGCAACCGTGACCTGCACGATGGCGACCTGGACTGCCTCAAGGGCTTTGAATTCAATGCTGAAAGTCCCCTGAATGAAGCACTGAAGGTAAAACCGGTGGTATCCCTCACCCCTGAAGGCAGGATCCGCATCCAGATGGATGCCCTCCACAGCAATACCGACCTGAAAGTACCGGCAAAGTTCAGGGAGATGACCGGCAGGTTCCGGCTGCGCTTTCTGGTCACAGCCCTCAACTTCCGCAGCGAATACTATGAATATGTGGCTGTAAAGGATGTGACAGTGATCAACGGGAGGGCCCTGGAGGCACAGGACTTCGAAATGGAAGGGACCATTCCCCAGGGATGTATGATACTGGTAACCTTGTCGCTGGAATGCCTGACCCGGAATGACATGGATGACAGCATCGAGCTGATCAATACCCTCTCGTTCAGTCCGGCAGCCATCATAGCGGCCTTTCAAATCGCTGAGGCAACACCTATGGGACAGTCGGAGGAAGCAAAGAAGCAGGCCTGGGACGATTATTCCATAATGAAAGGGTACTCTGGCAATACCTTGTTAGTGAAAATGGCCGAACTGGCCGAACAGGCGGCTGCAGGTCAGAAGAAACAGCGGGGGAAGCGATCAAGGGGCGGCTCCGTTGAAAGGGATCCTGGCGGTATGAAGAAGCAGGATGTCAGCACTTCGCAGAGTGATGAAGGGGCTTCTTTTGTGGTGATTGGCAAGAGGTTTGGGTTTTAAGGGATTTGTACTTTTTTCTTTGACCGCAAAGAAAAAAGCTACCAAAAAAGAAACTCGCGGCTGCTTTCATTGCTCTGAAAGAGGCTGCGGATACGGAGTTTAGCGCTGTCGCAATGAAAAAGGCCGCAGGATCGGTTATGGCAGGGCGGTGATCTCGTTACCTACCTATTCCCTCACGCTTTTTTATACTTTTAAGATTTAATTCTATATTGGGTGTGTGGCTTACTGATATTCAACTCCCGGCAAAGATTCATTCAGGTTTAATCTTCACAATCTTACCATCTTTAATGACTACCAGTTCGCTGTTTCGTTCTTTTTTAAACTTAATCAGCCTATCATAAGCCAGATCAAGGCCCGCAAGAATCCGTTCTCTCAATTCCTTTTGTTTTTCAAGCTTCGTCATAATATTGTTTTAACCTATTGAATTTGACATCGTTTACTACAATTAGCCCTCTCCCATCTTTTTGCGCAAGCAACTCATGCCGACCAAGTGAATTATCGAAAACTAATGCATCATCAACAATGGGAAGATAGATATTAAATAAATTATTGATTCCTTTATGATAGCGCCTTTCAATAACTTCCGGATCGATGTTATGTCCACCTTCCGCGACCCTACTTTTTACACGTTCCTTTGCTAACTCTACATTTTCTAACCAGAAAAAGAGCAGCATAGTTGAATAACCTTTCTGTTTTGCCTCTAGAATTTTATTCTTATAACTTCGGGTAGACAGTGTTGTTTCGAAAGCAAAACTTTCATTAGCCTTTAACAACTCGTTTATTCTGCTTAGCATAATCCTGCCTGCCTCAATCGCTACCTTTTCAGGCTGAAAAGGTGAAAGTCCCTTTGCAATTTCATCTGCATTGACAAACTCTCTGCATTCGATAATTTCAGGTAAAATGGTAAAAGAAGCTGTTGTCTTTCCTGCACCATTGCAGCCCGCAATTATGTAGAGACTTTTTTCGTCCATCAATACAAATTTACAAATTTATTCCTGCATCTGACAATACGGAACCAAGTAAGGTGATTCTCCCTGCCTACGGAAAGGAGTTCGTTTATGCGGCAGCAATCCGTCAGTTTGCCAGCATGATGAATGATCTCCATTCATCTTTAATAGCATACTTCTTTCCCTTGCATGCCTTGTTATTCCTATATTTTAAACTTAAGCAAAATAACATCTTTTGCTGCGACTTGCACTTGCTTCCCTTGCCCTATGTTGTAAAGTCTTCCGGAAAAGACGTCTGTTGCGACGAAAACGCTTTGCGCTGAAAGCCCTGCTTTTGCAAGATCTAGCACGAAATCCTTTTCTGAATCTCCATAATTAAATACCGCAAGGTAGCAGATTCCATCCATTTTTTTCCAAAACACTCCGGTTGCCGACTTTCTGGCGCTTCCATTTAACGGCCGGAAAGTTTTTCCATCGGCTACAAGATTGAGCAGTTCCTTTTTTTGAAAGAGCTCCTTTGCCCGTGTTGTCCAGGCACCGGCGACAGAGAAATCATCGCCAGTTATAAAAGTTCCGGTAATAACGGCAGACAATGTCCTGGCTTTATTCTCACCGTAGCTTTCGTTTGCCAGAACCACATGGTCGGCATCCAGGTAGTTGTATAAATAGGTTTGCCACCAACCATATGTTACGCTGTTAAGCGTGTATTCGGTTTCGCTGATACTTTTAAACGCATCACAGGCAATGCGACGGATGTGGACGTATCGCCCAGTCGCCATGCTGGGAGAAATCGCCGCATAAACGAGCATTCGGTTGCCGAGCTGTTTCAACAAATACTCCATCCCTATTTTATAGGCTTGCATTCCCGTTTTAACTTTCCTATTGTAGAATGAGTCTGCTTCAACCGCCCCATGGCCCAGAAAGTCGATTTTGATCATTTTAAAACCACATTCTTTTAACTTTCCGATTACCAGTTTAATTCTTTCCTGTGTTCCGGGATGCGTGGGATCTAAAGCACGCGCGCCATCAAAATCATGATATCCTCCGTTAACTTTAGTCCATAGATCCCCGTAAGTAAAAGAACTTCCCTCGACACGTCTTTCCTTCCCTGCTTTAAATCCCCAATCTGTAAAAGGAGCCCAGTAAACCCCCGGTTGTACTCCTTTGCTCAAACAATATGTGGCAAAGCTTTTAAGCTCAGAGTAGTCGCCCTCCAGTCCTCCTTTGATCATTTTATCCCAGTAAGAATCAAGATCAACATAGACATCCTTTCCACTTCTAAAGCCACTTAAACTATCGGCGAAAAAATCGACCACACGTGTAGCGTTTGAATAAGTGATATTCGTTTGCAATGCTCCCCAACTATTCCAGCCGATAGGTGTCGCTTTATTCCAATAAAAAATATAAGGTACTTCGGCTTTTCGGTTAGCCTTCCCATACTCTTCCAATCCGGTGCGCCAGTCGTCAAAATATCCAACAAAAAATTTAGCTGACCTTATCACATCTCCTTCAATAAATCCGTGGAATCGCTGATCACGGGTAACGTCTTTATCAGAGTAGCCAGAAAATGCTTCCAGCTTATTGCCGGTATATGAAGCTTTCGTTGCCACGCCGGACTTCCACACCATGTGCTCTACTGAGCCCGCAACTATCGCATTACCGGAATTCTCGTTATAGACCGCACCGACCTCAGAACTTGTATTTTCCATCCCATCATTACATTCTTTGGCATCGTACCTGATCCAGGCATCGTTATCAAAGGGAACAAAAAGCGAGCGGTTATTCAAATCATTTTCATCATTCTTGAAACCGGCGATAAGCGGGGCAAGATAGTTGGATTTAAGATTCTTTCCTTCCAGAGTAATCTCTATAAAAAAGTAGTCTTTGGCCGGATAAGTATAGATGCAATGCTTTATGATGGGTAATCCGGGAGATCGATATTCGATTGTATGCTTAATACCTTTTCCAAAGAGATCACTTAGTGTTTTTTTAGAATAATTATGCGTTTTATAATTTTGTACATATAATAGCTCGTCGTTATTTTTTGCCTGAGCATACCCATTATAAAATATCAGTTTACCGTTCAGGTAAATATCCATTTTCCCACTATTGAGGTCGTATTTGATCATGCCATTTTTGCCATATGATATATCTACCCTGTCTGTGGCAGCAAAGGAATCAAGCCGGGATACAAAGACAAGTGAGACAAATAAAAAAAGAGCCTTTCTGCACAGTTTAAAAAACACCATATTATTCTATACTATTCTACAATAATAGAACAATAGCGGATACGCAAAAACAAAAACTTTCTATAAGCGGCTGCAATGAACGTGTCAGGATATTCGGCTACAACAAAAGTAGTTTTGGCTACGCTAGTCCGTTCCTAGGGTCGGAAATTTGTATTAACAATAATTGACAAATGAAGATCGCAGTAACAGGTTCCTTAGGGAACATCAGCAAACCGCTGACCATTGAATTGCTACAGAAAGGGCATGAAGTAACCGTTATCAGCAGTAATGCTGGTAAAAGAAAAGACATTGAGGCGCTGGGCGCTTTGGCCGCAATTGGATCTCTGGAAGATGAAGACTTTCTCACTTCCGTATTTACAGGAAAGGATGCGGTATATACGATGATACCGCCGAATAATTATTTCGACCATACACTCGATCTTCCTGCCTATTATGAAAGGCTGGCAAGAAACTATGAACAAGCAGTAAATAAATCGGCTGTCAAGCGTTTAGTACATCTAAGCAGTATCGGAGCTCATTTAAAAAAAGGAAACGGAATTCTGGCCAGCACGCACGTCGTGGAACAAATTTTGGGTCGGTTGAGTGATGTTACCCTTACGTTTATTCGCCCTACATCTTTTTATTACAACCTGTTGGGTTATATTAATGGAATAAAAACGGAAGGGCTCATAAGCGCCAACTACGGCACCCAAAATATCATTCCATGGGTATCACCTATTGATATTGCAGCGGCTGTGGCTGAAGAATTAACAGCACCGGCAGGCACTCCTATTCGTTATGTCGCCAGCGAGGAGCTGAATGGTGACGACACAGCAAAAGTTCTGGGTACAGCTATTGGCATACCCGATTTAAAATGGAAACTTATCAGCGATGAAGAAGCATTGAATGGGCTATTGACTATAGGAATGAATCCCTCAATTGCAGCCGGACTGGTAGAAATGTATGGTGCGCTGCAAACAGGGTTGCTATCTGCAGACTATTATTGTAACCGGCCTGAAAAAATGGGCACTGTGAAGCTTGCCGACTATGCAAAGGAATTTGCTGCTGTTTACAACTCGCAGTGCTAAGTTATACGTAATAAGTTGTAAATTATAAGTGTAAAGCGCAAGCACCTCCATAACAGCATTATCAACAGAATCATTATATTGTATTCATGCCTGGAAAAAAAATCATTCACTTAAAAAGCATCACGGAATTTCATCGCAGTCGTGGATTAGAGGCACCTCAGCATCCGCTGATAAGTATTGTAAATTACGCGGATATTCAACTGTCTGCTGATACTGCCGACGTAAACTGGGTTTGCGATTTTTATTCCATTGCAGTTAAAAGAAATTTAAATGCTAAACTGCATTATGGGCAACAGGAATATGATTTTGACGAAGGGGTAATGTTCTTTATCGCTCCCGGGCAGGTATATGGTGTATCTTTTGAAGGCGCTGCTACATGGGAACGTTCGGGATGGATTTTATTGTTACATCCCGACTTTCTATGGAATACTTCATTAGGTACCAGCATCAAGGGGTACGAATATTTTGGTTACTCAGCGAATGAGGCACTTCATCTTTCCGAGAAGGAAGAAGCGACAATGAAGGGGATTATTGATAACATCAGGCAGGAATATCACAATAATCTGGACAGGTTTAGTCAAAACATCATTATTGCCCAAATAGAAACGCTGTTATTTTACGCTGACAGGTTTTATCAACGTCAGTTTATCACGCGAAAAATATCTAATCATAAAATATTATCGCGATTCGAAATTATATTAAACGAGTATTTTAGCTCCTGTAAACAGATAAACAGCGGCTTGCCATCCGTACAGTATATCGCCGACTCATTGAACGTATCTCCTAATTACTTAAGCGGTTTATTGAAAAGCCTTACAGGTGAGACTACTCAGCAACACATTCATAACTATCTGATTGAGAAAGCGAAAGAAAGACTATCAGCCACAACATTATCGGTTAGTGAGATTGCTTACGAGCTGGGATTTGAGCATCCTCAGTCCTTCAGCAAACTGTTCAAGTTAAAAACGGATGTTTCACCCCTTGAATTCAGAGCAAAGTTCAACTGACAAACTATCTATGGATTCCTTCGAGTGCCGTTGGGCACTAATCACTATTCTCGTCTTTTAAGCCTCTTAATAAGGCATAAATAGCCATGCTATGGCCATGACCCAGCCCAAAGTCTTCTTTAAGCCAATTTGTAATTTCTCCGGCTTTTACCTTCAGTTCTCCATTTTGAATAAAACCCTTGTCTTCGGCGAGTGCTTTAAACTCCGCGGGCCTTTGCCTGTTTTTTCTTTGATAGTTTTGAGATATCCTTGAAACGACATATTGATAAGTAAATTTCTCTAATATAAGAAAAGCGGCGATGACTTTCGTCACCGCCGCTTTTTCCTGATTTGCCTTAGATATTTAATATCTGTCGAACCACAGATGTGTAAGCAGATTATCTGTACCCTGAACATTTACTGCGTCCTGATAGCTCTTACTGTTCAAAGTTTGTTCTGTACCGGGATAAATAAACCGAACAGGAATCTTCCCGTTGAGCACTCCCGCGGCGGCGGGCTGCAACTGTGGATAATCAAGCCGGCGCCATTCGGCGAAGGCTTCCAATCCCTGGCCGAACAAGGCGATCCATTTCTGGTCTCCGATAGATCTCTTGTAATTTGCAGGATTATATTTTACCGAACTCTGAGCAAGGTAGTCGTTAATAACTGTTTGACTCGCGATACCGTATTGATTGAAGGAAGCAGCAATCGCCTTGTTATAGAAATCCCCGGCATCTTCATTACTTAAGCCGCGCGCGGCTGCTTCTGCCCGTAGAAACAGGACTTCAGCGTATGTTAAGATAACTGCAGGGGCCTCGGCTGCTGTGAAATATCCACCAGGTCTTGAGGTTTTGGATAATCCGAGATTGGCTGCATCGCCAGTTGTAAGTCCGTTTGGTACGCCAACATATTTAGTAGTGTCTTTAGGGAGTTCGGCATATACCGGCAGCCTGGGATCATTCAGATCATATAACCGGTCTACCACCGTCTTCGAGATCCGGGAATCCTGACGGGTGGAAAAAATAGCTGCAACAGGATTCCAGTTTGGCGAAGCCTCATATGTTACTTTAGCATTTTCAGCGTTATTGCTGATCAGGCCGGCAGGGCTCGCAAGCACCTGGGCTACGATTTGCTTTGACAATTCCGGTTCTCTATCGGAGATCCGAAGAGCGATACGAAGTTTCAAAGAGTTTGCGAACTTCTTCCAGTTGCCAATACTCCCCTTGTAAATTGCATCTCCGCTTATTGGTGCAGATCCTTCCGTCAGCGTCGTCAAAGCTAAATCCAGCTCCTCCAGTATCCCATGATATACATCCTGCTGTTTGTCGTACACTGGATTGGGATACTGATCGATGTTACCGGCCTGTGAATACGGGACATCTCCAAAGGCATCCGTTAGCAGCTGAAAGTCCCATGCGCGAAGAATATGTGCGACACCTGCGTAGTTCGGATTGCCCTGTGCTTCACCAAGGTCAATAATCGTGTTGAGATCGGTAATGTTATTTGCGTATACCGTAGCCCAAAAGGAAGAAAAGCTGGCGTTGCTAAATACATACCGGTCGACGTCGGTATACTGAATTCTGGCCCACTGCTGTATAAATAATTGACTGGCACTGTAATTAGCGGTACTTCCCCAATAATTGTCGGCCGCCGATTTGATAACCGAGGTTAAAAGATAATCGGGTTGCGGGCTCTCTGCCGCATTCGGATTTTTATTAATATCCGATAGTTCTTTCTGGCAGGAAACTAATATGGAACTGGCTACCAAAATTGTCCATATATATATAATCTTTTTCATGATGTCGTTTTAAAATTTCAGGTTTAAATTAAGTCCGAAACTGCGGGTACTGGGGTAAGTCAGGTCTTCCAGGCCCTGACCGTTACCGGTATTGAAAGCTGTTTCAGGATCAATATTTGGAACTTCCTTATGGATGATAAACAGGTTCCGCCCCACTAAAGAAACCACAGCGTTCTGAAGTCCGATCTTTTTAAGGAATGAAGGATTGAAAGCGTAACCGAGCTTCAGCTCCCTAAACTTAACGTAGGAGGCACTGTAAACATATTGCTCGTCAATGCTTGAACGGGACTTATAATATTGAGAAGCTGCGATAATCTGCGTGTTCGGACTTCCGTTTTCTCCTACACCTGCGAATATGATACCATCATCATATACAGTAACGCCTGCAGGAGCCGGACCATTAAGCGGCATCGCAGGATTACGCTTATCATTCCCAGGATAATAATACTCAAGCCCCCCGTGCTCTTTATCACGTCCCGGCAGCGTTTGTCTGAGTACCCCGGTGTAATCGCCGGTAGAATTGGTTCCTGAATATAAACTGCCGCCGATGCTGGCATCGATAAGGAAGCTCAGGCTGACTTTCTTATAACTGAAGCTGTTATTTATGCCCCCGATCCAGTTGGGAGGGAAATGCCCCAGTTCTTTCAGTGTTGGATCGGACTGTGGCAATCCGTCTTCACCTACCACAATATTCCCGTTTGAATCACGAAGGTAGCCTATGCCGACTATAGTGCCGTAAGGGCGTCCGGATGCGGCAATAACTTGTGCAGTGCCATCGGTTCCCAGAATCTGAGGCTCAATATCATAAGTGCGGCTCCTGTTTGCGGCGAAATTTATATCGGCGTCCCATTGGAAGGCTTTTGTTTTTATTGGCGTAAGTCCAAGCTGTACCTCCAAACCTTTGTTTTTAATCTCTCCAATATTTGTTACCCGCTTGTTATAACCAGCAGTAGGAGTTACATTTATCTCGAGGATTTGGTTCTTGCTTCTTGTGTTATACACACTCAGGTCTAACCGCACACGACCTGAAAAGAAACCGGCCTCCAACCCTAATTCTGTTGAAGTTGTCATCTCCGGCTGAAGCAAAGGATTATTTTTGGTACCAGAGGTTGTTAACACAGGATAACCATTAAAAGGAGATCCAAAGTTGTAGTTGTCAAGTAATTTATAGGGATCTGCATCGGCGCCAACCTTTGCCCATCCTGCACGGATTTTCCCATAACTAAATATGTTGCTTTGTATCTTTAAAAGATCGCTCCACACGAGTGTTCCGTTTACGGAAGGGTAAAAGTACGACCGGTGCTCTGCGGGTAGAGTAGATGACCAGTCGTTTCTACCGGTAACATTAATAAAAGCATAATCTCTAAACCCTAATTGGGCAGAGCCGTAAACACTGTAAACGCGTCTGCGGGTTAATACGCTTGCAGATACTAAAGGATCCCGTGAGTTGGCAAGTGTGTATACATTTGCTACTGCAAGCCGGGGAGCTCTCTGATCATTTTCTTCATACGTATTATTTCTGAGGTTGGCTCCGGCAAGTGCATTTACAGTAAAATCTGAATTGATCTTTCTATCGTAATTTAGATTAAGCTCTGTATTGTTTTCATTCACCTTGTAACCGGTCTCCTGGTAAGATCCAAAAGGGGTGCCGCTGGTACCGTATGCAATACGCAGTTTGCGCCGGTCGTTATAATTATCCACGCCAGACCGAAAATTCACGCTAAGGGATGAGTTGATATCATACTTCAGTCCAACGTTCCCCGTGATACGGTCACGCCGCTGCTGAACTGTATTCTCATAAGCTCCAAAATAAAGGTTTGGATAATACGCATTATTCCAGTTATTGGGACTGCCGGTTGAAAAATACGACTCTTTCAGCTTATCTATATCCACCTGCCGGCCAAACCATGCGAATTGTAACATCGTACTGGTTGCCCTGCGCCCTCCTACTCCGGGAAGATTAGGAGCATCGGTGATAAAATAATTACCGGTAGTGGTAAGTGTTAAACGCGGATCAAGCTTAAAGGAAGTATTAAACGACACATTTCTTTTATTCAACTTTGTGTTCGGCGTTATCCCCGTTTGATGCGAATTGTTAAATGACACCCTGTAGTTATACTTGTCGGCAGCATCAGCTATAGAAATACCATTATCTGTGAGAAACCCGGTTTCGAAGTAGTCTTTTACATTATCGGGATGAGGAACAAAAGGCACGGGAACCCCGTTGGAGCCAAACTGGGGTATCAAGCGCCCGTCCATCTTCGGCCCCCAGCTTTCGTCGACGTTATCGTTTAGGCCGCCCCCGTTTCCATCCACGTAACTGAACTGCCCGTTTGCTCCCTGTCCAAAAACATCCTGATACTCCGGCAGCACCAGGGGCTTATCAAAAACGTTATTGGAGTTCAATGTAATTCCCAAACCCTCCTTCTTACGGCCGGATTTTGTTTTGATGAGCACCACACCATGGGCAGCACGCGAACCGTATAGAGCAGCTGCGGTAGGTCCTTTAAGGACGCTTATCGATTCAATATCTTCAGAATTAAGGTCTGAAATGGCGTTGGCATAATCACGGCTTCCTCCTGCTCCCAGTTGTGAATTATCCACAGGAACATTATCAACAATAAACAATGGCTGATTATTATTGCTGATGGAAGTTTCACCCCTGATTACGATCCTGGATGAACCCATATTACCCTGTGAATTGGTAACGCGAACGCCGGCGACTTTTCCGGACAACGCATTCACCAGATTAGTCGATTTTGCGGTAGACACGGCTCCCGATTTAATCTCCTGCACTGCATACCCCAGGGATTTTCTCGCTTTGCTGACACCCAGGGCCGTAACAACCACCTCATTAAGCGAATTACTTGAGGCAGAGAGATAGACTGTGAGAGGCGTGGTTTCCGTGGTGACTGCCACACGTTGTAACTGATATCCCAGATAGGTAAAACTAAGCGTATCACCCGTGTTGACCCGGATTCTAAAAGCCCCGCTTTCGTTGGTGATCGCTTTCGCACCTTTGTTGGATGAAATATTAACGCCTATCAGGGGATCACCCACGCCCCGCTCTCTGACACTGCCAGAGATTGTCCTTTCCTGGGCACTCGAATTGTGTAAGGATAGAAGAGCCAGGAAGAATATAAGAAACAGTATTTTTACTTTCATTGTAGTATTTTCAAAATTTTAATTACTAAGATTCCCAGTCCTGCCAAGGACTAGCCAGACGAAGCAACTATACCGTCGCTGTCTTATTACATTAAATTATTAAAGCTTGATTTTTAATTTATTACCCTTCAGGCAATAGCGGAGAACTATGCGCAACACATTCGGCAACAACACGATACTATTTCACTGGTAGATGAATAGACGTTAAAAATTGAAGTAGATTGCCCTGCGACATCAAAAAGAAGTGGTGAATTTTTCATTTTATATATTGAAGTATAGAAAGATTATTATTATCGAAGATTTTGCCTCAACCGGCAACCTTCAATCGTTCTGGCCCTGATTTATGATACAGTCCCACCAATTTTTCAACTGTGTAATCGATATCCTGTTCAGTATTGTACTTACCGAAGGAAAACCGGATCACTGTTCGTTCAAAATTATAATTCAGTGCATGTAACACGTGAGAACCACCTGTTGAATGACTCGTACAGGCACTGCCTCCCGAAGCAAATATATTTTGACTATCCAGGAATGCAAGAGCCGTTGAAAACTCTGGTGACGATGGAAGAGACAAACTCAAAACAGTGTACAAGCTTTTCTGCGGGTCGGCCGAATTTCCATTAAATGAGATTTCAGGAATCTCACTTTTCAATCTGCCAATCATACGTGCTTTAAGCGACAGAATACGATTTTTGTCGGCGTCGAGGTCGCGGTATGCTATCTCAAGGGCTTTAGCCATGCCTACAATTCCCGCAACATTCTCGGTGCCGGCCCTCCATCCATTTTCCTGCCCGCCACCTTTGATGATTGAAGCAAGATTTGTACGGTTGCCATGATACAAAAAACCAACGCCTTTCGGCCCGTTGAACTTATGAGCCGAGCCTACGATAAAATCAGCATTTATCCCGCTGAGGTCGTAGACATAATGCCCCATCGTCTGAACGGTATCCGAATGAAACAACGCATTATATTTCCTGCATATTTGTGCGATTGTATCTATATCATTCAAATTGCCGATTTCATTATTTCCATGCATTACGGAAACAAAAGCACGTTCCTGAAAGGCAAGGATACTCTCCAGATGCTTCAGAGAAATATTGCCTTTTGCGTCGTGCATAAGGTATAAGAGTTTTATCACTCCATCCCTTTCGAGAGACTTCAGAGTGTTCAAAACTGCATGATGCTCAAATTGAGTGGTTATTGCAAGTTTAATACCAGACGATTCTATAGCTGAGCAGATCGCTGTATTGTCGGCCTCAGTCCCCCCAGCTGTAAACAAAATCTGGCTGGGTTGTGCATTTAGAAGTCCGGCGATGGTCCCCCTTGCTTTTTCAACAGCTTTCCTTGCTTCTCTCCCCACACCATGAGCGGAAGATGGATTGCCAAATCCTTCAAAAAAGAAGGGCTCCATTTCACTAAAAGCTTCCCTGTCTAAAGGGGTCGTTGCTGCATTGTCTAAATAAATCTTCATAATAAGTTTACTTTTAATAAGCTTATTCAGATTGAAAGAAAGGAAGATTTCCGTTTGATAGTATAGCAGACGTATGCGCAGTAGTCTGGTTTTATATCAACTTATCTTTTCTGCACTCCGTGCAGACAGGAATTAGCACCTTGTATTACAACAGGTTGCTAAGACTTCACAGGGCCTATCCCTCCGTCTTTCTGGATAAGTGTTAAATAACACAGGGGCAAATATAGACAATACTCTACTAATTCTATAGGATTTTATAAATTATTTCTGAAAGGTATAAAAAGGAAGGACATTGGGGAAGGCGATACTAACTCCTGGTAAGTTTTGAAACGCAGGATTAATTGAATTTTGAGAATCTATTTTCGAGACTGATCAACCATTTTTCTCTTTTTTCGCGGCTTACAGATTTCACCGAAGAAAAGTTTATCCAATTTAGATTTTTGTAACCCATCGTTTTAAAAACACTTCGCAACATTGCTCTTCTAATCAAATTTCCGACGAGCAGGGAATACATTATGCGGGGCTTATTCATCGTGGTGATTATTGTGACACTTTTTAAACTTTTTAAAAGTGGTACTAATCCAAAACCTCTTGGGTGGTGGTCATACACCACGCCAGGGCATAGAACCCTGTCAATAAAACCTTTAGTTCTTGCAGGCATTAAATCCCACCAAATCGGAAAAACAAATATCAGATGGTCAGCTTCCTCCAAACGTTTATTATAGTCGATTACCTGAGGATCAATGGGTTTATGTTCCACGAAGGCTTTCAAGTCAGCCGCCGACATTGCAGGGTTAAATCCATCATTATCAAGGTGTATAAGGTCAACTTCGTGGCTTGCTTTTCGGAGTCCCTTAGTTACTGAACTTAATATTGCATTATTATAGCTTCCCTCGTAGGGATGGTTAAATACTATTACTACTCTCATCTTGTCTGAATTATTTTACAAAACTGAGAAGCAGCGAACGCCCGGACGATAACAATTGTAAAGAAATGAATTTATCGCCTGTTTCGTATCCGGCTTAATGAAACAGAAGTAATACCTAAATAAGAGGCAATATAATGCTGCGGAATACGCTGAATAATATGCGGATAGTCGTCAACAAGCTCCTCGTAGCGTTTTTGAGGATTATTTTTAAGATAGGAATATAAAAGTTTTTGGCTGTGTAAAAGTCGCCTGAACAGATGTTCTTCCATTTCTTTTTTCATTTCAGATGAATTCTCCAGAGCATTTTGGAAGTCTTGTTGCGAAATAGTCTGTAAAACACAGGGCTCTAAACTTTCAATGTTATATAAACTTGGTTGATTTGCCCTAAAACTCTCAATGGAAGCAACTCTGTCGCCCTCGAAGAAAAATTGGGTTGTTATGTCTTTACCATCATTATTAATCCAGGTTCGCAAGCACCCTTTTTCAATAAAGAACATTGTTCTTGAAATCTGTCCTTCCTGTAAAAGAATTACTTTAGCTGGAACTTCCTGTCGCTTAAAACAGTGACTGAATTGACCCCATCTGTTTGTCATTGAAGTTTTTTTGATATCGCCTTTGTTCTCGTTTCAAAATTACATAAATAATTCTCTGCCGAAGCTAACGTCCTTCGATGACACGGAACAGTGCAGTCCTATAGCTCGTAAGTTAAATTCTCGCAGTAAATGCCTTCCGCTTTCAGCAAGTTTTCTATTACCTGGGGCCGCAAACCAGAGGACACAACCCGCAGAATTTTGTCGCAGTCGCATAAGTCGAAATTCCATCGCGTAATCTGGTTAGTTGACTTAAGCAGAGCAGATGCCCGTTTCACATCGCTCTCGCATTCTACATTGGTTTTGAAAATCAGTACATCTTCCATACTCATTTGATTTATTTCAGGACCTCAGTCATGCGATAATTGACCGTAATAGATTTCCGATTACTTCCTGATGTTATTCACAACTGCGGCCCCGGCAAGAACAAATCTAACTTAGTTCAACACATCTGTCACGTATTTTATACAAACCGGGGATTCCATTATACGAAACGGGCATTCGCTATCTTCTGTAAGTTGCAATTGAAGGAGTTAACTTTCTCATTTTTTACCTCTGCGCAGGATTTGGTATAAAAAAATACCCCTCTTGTATAAAAACAGAATCGTCGCTCAATCAAACCTCTACTTTCGCCGCATTCGTCATCTGACAGACAACGTCACTTACAAATAGTTAAAACACCAACACATAGGAGAATTTCAATGCAATGAGAAAAACACTATTAATGATATTGGCAATATCAACGCTTAGTCTTCAGGCTCAGGAAAGGTTCACGCTTAAGAAATGCGTAGAATATGGCCTCAAAAACCATCGCAACAACGCGATTTACGCCAATAGAAAAATAGCAGCCGACGCGCAGATCAGGGAGGCGCTTGCCGCTTATCTACCACAGATTAGTGTTAGCAGCACGCTGGACGACAACCTTAACCTTCAGGAAACGACAATACCAGCCGGCATTCTGGGCCCTGAGGAAACCCGGGTAGCCTTTTCTCAAAAATACAGTGCTGACGCAAATGCCAGGTTGGACCAGATGATCTTCGATAAATCGCTGCTTACCTCACTTAAAGCCAATAAATATCACAGAAAGTCGGCAGAACTCAGCAGTGTGCAGAGTCAGGAAGGCATAATTTACAATGTAAGCAATGCTTACTTTCAAATACTGATTTACAGGCAGCAGCTTAATCTGCTCAGGGCAAACAAAGAAAGCTATGAGAAGCAAATAGAGATATTCGGATTGCAGGTAGAAAAGGGCGTAGCAATTGAGAGCGACCTGAATAAAGTAAGGGTCGACTATAATAATACCCTCTCGCAGATCCGCCTGGCAGAAAGCAATGTGCAGCTGACTGAAAATGAATTGAAGTATGAGATGGGTTATCCGATAGATAACAGCCTGCTTATTGACACAGCGCTTATCTCTTCTATGCCGACCCTGCTTAGCCCAGCAGGCAATCCCGGCTTTATCCCTTCTTCGAAAACCGATTATCAGATTACTGCCACTAATGTGCAGCTCCTTAAAATTGAGGAAGACCGGATTCGCGCGCAGGGTCTGCCTGTTCTTAGCGGTTATGCCCTTTATGGCCAAATTGGTTATGGCGACAACATAAGGCAGTCGTATAAAGATCTGGATCCTTATTCGGCCATCGGGCTTAAACTAAGTATTCCATTGTTCAACTTCTATAAGCGGAATGCGCAACATGCACAGGCACGCGTGGAACGATTAAATGCGGAGGAAAATTTGAAACTCGACGAAGAAAAATACAAGCTTGAATATCAGAATGCGCGAACGAAGTTATCGCAGACGCAGATAAATATGGAAAGCGACCGCCGTAATATAACACTTGCAGAATCAACCTTCAGGCTTACCGATCTACAGTTTCAAAAAGGTGTTACGAGCTTAGTCGACTGGCTCAACACTCAGAATTCGCTAAAAGAAGCGCAGAACAGCTATCTCGAATCATTATACAACTATTTCCTGGCACGTCTCGATCTGGAGAAAGCGGCGGGCTCTTTACACTCATTTTATAATTCACTTTAACAGAATGAAAAAGAAACTTTTACTCGCTGCGATACTGATTGGAACAGTCCTGCTCATTGTATGGAAACTGGCCTCCAATAAGAGTAAGATAAATGACAATAATAAACCGGGCCGGGCCGGTTCAATACGAATTCCGGTGACTGTTGCGACAGTAAAAGAAGAGTTAATGGAGATCAATATCGTGAAGACCGGGTCTGTTGCTCCGTTTAAAGAAGCCAAAGTCATCTCTGTTGCAAACGGGAATCTGCAAAAGCTCTTGTTTGCTGCAGGCGACAAAGTCCGCCAGGGGCAAATACTTGCAATGGTCGACACCCGCCTCTTGCAGCTGGACCTGCAGAAGTCGGAGTCGAACGTAGCTCGTCTGGCCCGTGATCTTAAAACATACACGGAGCTCATGGAAGCTAATGCAGGCACCCGGGAAAAGGTGAGCCAGGTTCGCCAGGACTATCAGGACGCCCTTAACCAATCGGAGCAGTTGAGGAAACAGATAGCAGACGCAGCCATTAAAGCCCCAACCAATGGAGTTGTAAGCCTGAAACTGGTTGAAGAAGGAGTTTTTGTTACTGCAGGGACCGAGATTACCAGTATAGTAAACCTTTCGCAAGTGAAGGTGCAGGTTAATCTTACTGAAACAGAAGTATATCAGGTATCAGAAGGCCAGAAAGTAACGTTATCTGCAGACGTGTACCCCGGAAAGACCTTCGATGGTACCATCACCTATATTAGTCCGCAAGCCAGCGAAACTCACAATTACCTTGTGGAGATCACAGCGAACAACCCTCCGGAGTCGCCTTTACTTTCCGGGACTTTTATATATGCCGACTTTTCCAAAAAAACTGAGCAAGGGATCCTTTTGATTCCGGCGGAAACATTAGTAGAAAACACCAGAGAGCCTTCTGTATATGTAGTCAAAAATGGAATAGCACGACTATCGCAGATAAAAGTTGGAGGCAGGTACGGAGAACATATCAGGGTATTGGAGGGAATAGGCCACGGCGATATAGTAGTGACTTCCGGACAGATCAATCTCAGCGACGGTACATCAGTAAACATCTCTAAATAAACAGGATTATGTCAATAACAGAAATTGCGATAAAACGCCCTCTCCTGCTGATAGTTATATTTACTGTCCTGATCCTTTTCGGACTGCAGTCCTACTTTAATTTAAACTATAATCTGCTGCCCAGGATCGATATACCCGTTGTATCAGTCAGCACCATATATCCCGGTGCATCGGCGGCAGAGGTACAGTCGTCGGTGACCAGGAAGCTGGAGGATGCATTTGCGTCTGCTGAAGGCCTTCAGCAGATCAGTTCCACATCACTTCAGGGCGTTTCACAAATAACTATAGAGTTCAGAAGCGGTGTAGATGTTAACAATGCAGAACGTGAAATACAGCGTATGGCTGATCAGGCACTCAACGATCTGCCCGACATTGCAAAAAGGCCGCAGGTACACAAACTGGATCTTGGGGAAGCTCCTGTAATTAAAGCGGGCATATCAGCAAACCTTCCTCCGAAGCAATTGTATGACATGGTAGATAATCAGATCAGGCCCATCCTTCAGAATGTTGCCGGTGTTGGACAGGTAGATATCATCGGCGGAGATAAACGCGAAATACAGGTTAGCATCGACCGCGAGAAGTTGCTGCTGTACGGGCTATCCACCCGTCAGGTAACCGATGCTGTTCACAATGCCAATCAGTCGTTCCCTGCAGGCAGCATAGAAACAAAGAATCAGCAGCTCTCCATCCGTTACGATGCCAATTTAAGCTCGCTTGATCAACTGCGCAACCTGATCATTGTGCAGAATCCTGCAGGAGGGAGCATTTATCTGAGAGACATTGCTGAAGTAGCAGACGCAACGGCGAGAACCACAGCTATCAGTCATATTAACGGAATACCCGCTATCGGCATCCAGATCATTAAGCAAGCTGATGCCAATGCTGTCGATGTAAGTAACCTGATAAAAGAGGCTTTTAAAAGAATAGAGGAGCAGTATCAGCAAAAAGCCATGGCCATCAGGGTGTCGTCAGACCAGAGCGTTTACACCCTCGAATCGGCCGATGCTGTAATAACAGATTTGATGCTTGCTATGTTCATTGTAGGCCTTGTGATGCTTGCGTTTCTGCATAGCGTAAGGAGTTCGCTGTTTGTGCTTGTTGCACTTCCTTCGTCTATTATACCAACGTTTATTGCGATGTACCTGCTCGGATTTTCATTAAACCTGATGACGCTGATGGCTATGTCGCTGGTTGTGGGCATTCTGGTAGACGACTCCATTGTTGTTCTGGAAAATATTTACCGGCATCTTGAAGCGGGGTCAGATAAGAGAAAGGCCGCACTTGAGGGACGTAATGAGATCGGGTTTACCGCTCTCGCAATCACCCTGGTTGACGTGGTGGTATTCCTTCCCCTGGCTCTGGCCGGAGGAACCATCGGCGCTGTGCTCCGGGAGTTCTCGCTCGTGGTAGTTTTTTCGACGTTGATGAGCTTGTTTGTGTCTTTTACTATCACGCCGATGCTTGCAAGCAGGTTCGGAAAAATCGAAGATCTGAAAAAGCGGACCTTATGGGGACGGATAAACCGGGGCTTCGAGCATTTTATTGATATGCTCAAAGACGAATACGGGAAGTTACTTGCAAGAGTGCTAAACAGGAAGAGATGGCTTTTCGCAGGTACGCTATTTCTTTTGTTTGGAGCGATAAGCCTTCTGCCTATGGGTTTTATTGGCAGCGCTTTTATTCCGACTGCCGACCAGGGCGAACTGCTGATCAATCTGGAGTTGGAACCAACGGCGTCTATATACAAAACAAACAAGGCCACACAGGAGGCGGAAAGAATCATCATGAAAGAACCAATAGTGAAAAACGTATTTTCGAGTATTGGATTCGTGGCGGGCAGTGTAGCCGGTACAACTAATAATGCGAACCGGGCAGAAATTACAATTAAACTTACCGGCAAAAACGAGCGGCAAATGTCGTCGGAGGAATTTGGTATTATAATGCAACGCAAGCTGACAAGTATGATACCCGGAGTAAAATTCACAACCTCGGTAAGTTCCATAGAGGGGGGGCTGAGGACGCGCCGATCCAGATCGGAGTTAAAGGGCTCGACATTGAAAAAGTAAGGCAGGTTGCCGAGGCATATCAAAAGCTGATAGCTACTATTCCTGGCACCCAGTTCGTGAAGCTGTCAGTTACCGATAGAAGAACAGAGGTTAATGTGAAATTAAACCGCGAAAGGATGGGCATTTTAGGCTTGAATGCCAGCGACGTTGGCGCTACGCTTCAGAACTCCTTCAGTGGAAACGATCAAAGCTTGTTTAAAGAGGCGGGTAACGAGCATGACATACTTATTATTCTTGACAGGTTCAACCGTTCGAGCATCAACGACGTCAGACATCTTCCCTTTACCAATAATAACGGCGAAAGCTTCACGCTAAGCCAGTTTGCAGAGGTGAGCGAATCGCCGGGAGAAAGTGCACTTCAGCGAACAGACAGGATGGGATCTATTGCTATTGAAGCGAACGTCATGGGACGGCCACTAGGAAGCGTGATAGACGACATCAAGGCCAGGTCGCAATCTATAAGATTACCAGAAGGAATCAGTGTTGAATATCTTGGAGATGCAAAAAACCAGGATGAAGCCTTCGGCAGTCTTGGACTGGCTCTGGTGACCGCATTTTTACTGGTTTACCTCATCATGGTAGCTTTATATGAAAATGCTGTCTACCCCTTTGTTGTATTGTTTTCGATACCTGTGGCGCTCGTGGGTGCTTTGCTGGCCCTGGCTTTGACAATGGAAACATTAAACATCTTTTCTATAATAGGAATAATCATGCTTTTAGGCCTGGTTTCGAAAAATGCAATCCTGATAGTCGACTTTACCAATCAGTTGAAAAGCGAAGGATTTACAGTAAAGGGTGCTCTCGTTGAAGCGGGCAGAGAAAGATTAAGACCAATACTGATGACTACGCTTGCCATGATATTTGGGATGCTTCCTATAGCAATGGCTACCGGAGCCGGGGCCGAAATTAAAAACGGGATGGCATGGGTTATTATCGGAGGGTTGACAAGTTCTATGATCCTGACACTATTTGTTGTCCCGGCGATGTATCTCGTTGTCGACAACCTTCTTACAACGCTTCTTAAAAAGCGCCTGGAGCTTGATTTACAAAAAGGAAAGGATTATTAACAATTGGAAAGGATTTGTGAATGCGAAGGTCGTTTACGAGGATAAAAAGCAATGAAGAAATCCGTTTTGGTATAAAAAAAGGTTTGTTTTGTATAAATACTATTTTATTTCAACCTCTTTTGCCGTTTTTAGATGATAATATGAACATGTCAGACAATATAATCAAAGACACGAGGTACCATCAAAACTGGCTTGTAAGCTTCCTTATTGAGAAAAGATATAGATTATATCGGCATACACTTATATGGGCTTATATAATTTTAACTGAATTCCATCAGCCAAACGGGCCACATGTAAAGCTGAGGATTGTGCTGTTCTTTTCCGCGGTATATGTAAACATGTATCTGCTGATCCCGGCACTTCTGCTTAAGGACCGGTATTTCACTTACCTGTTCACCCTCGTAACTATAATCTTTGTTACCTACTTTCTTCCTGCCTGGATTTTCGATTACTATCCCGAAGTTTATCAGAAGGAGGCAGAAAAGTCGCAAAGTGTATTTTGGGATATAATTGGAAATATGAATTTACTTGGGATTGCTGTATTCTCATCCACCGCAATAAAACTTCTTCAGCGATCAAAAATAGATTCAACAAGAATTAATGACCTTGAAAAAAACACCCTGCAGATAGAACTTCGGGAACTAAAGAACCAGATCAGTCCCCACTTCCTGTTCAACATGCTCAACAACGTAAATGTCCTGATACAAAAAGACACACAAAAGGCAGGTACTGTTGTGATGAAGTTATCAGAGTTTCTACGTTATCAGTTATACGAAATTAGCGGCAGCTCAGTATCGCTACAGTCTGAAATCAAGTTTCTCAGGGATTTTATGGAACTTGAAAAAATACGGCGTGACGATTTTCATTTTACTGTCACTAATAATAATCCTGCCGAAACAGCGAGAATGTTGTTGCCTCCCGGCCTGTTTCTTACGTTTGTTGAGAATGCTGTAAAACACAGCGCAGATTCCAACGCACCGTCTTCTGTCGATCTGAGTTTTTCTATATGTGAAGAAAAGCTGATATTTATCTGCACCAATACAAAACCCCAGCAGCCTTCCTTTACTAAGTCCGGCGGACTTGGGCTAGCAAACATCACCCGCCGGCTGGATTTATTATATGGCAAAACCTACGTACTTCACATTGAAAATCAACAAGAATCATACAAAGTAGATTTAAGCATCCCGATATGAATTGTATCATTGTAGACGACGAACCCCTGGCAAGAGAAGGCTTGCTTATGCACTTGCAGAGCATTCCCAATATTACCGTCTCCGGAAGTTTTAACAGTGCAAAAAAGGCGTTTGATTTCATGCAGGAAAACCGGATCGATCTTGTCTTCCTTGACATACAAATGCCGGGGGTGAATGGTCTCCAATTTGCAGCAACTATGCCAAAGGAGTCTCTCTTAATATTTACTACTGCCTACTCGCAATACGCCCTCGACAGTTATGAAGTAGACGCGATTGACTATCTGGTAAAGCCTATTGCCAAAGAGCGGCTGGAGAAGGCGGTAAACAAAGCGTTCACTTATCGCACCTTGCTGAGTGAACACGGAACTACGGAAAGTGTGGAGAATGATTTCATGCTTATTAAGGCAGACCGTCGTTATCATAAAGTTTTGTTTAAAGATATTCTTTATATCGAGGGGCTTAAAGATTATGTAGTGATCTACACAGAAGGGAACAAGATTACAACAGCAATGAACCTTAAAACGATACACAGCCATTTGGACAGCAAAATTTTTGCGAGGGTGAGCAAGTCGTATCTGGTCAACATCACACATATTGACTCTTTCGATAATCATACTATTTATATCAGACAATTTGAAATACCCATAGGAGATATCTTCAGAAAGGCCTTTCTGGAAATGTACCTCGGCAAGGACCTTTCAGACAAGCTGTAGAAAAAAGAAAAAGCAACAATTAAAAAAACGTATCATGAAAAAAACAATCTGTTTATTTTCATTGGCCTTCTTTTGCCTTAACTTAAAGGCGCAGGAGAACGATGATATCAAGAAAAAAATGCAGGCTACACTGGCCGACAAGTTTCCGGAAACCAGAACTATTGATATTCGGTACCTTCGCTATCTGCCTTCAGACTTTGATACAGAGCTTATGAAAGAAGGATATGAGGAAGGGAAACTGGAGAGCTACTCAAAGCTCAGAGTGGCGATAAACCTGCCGGTAATCCGTCAACCCAAATGGAACGTCACGAGCTCTTTCGTCTATACTAACGATGCCTTTGATCTGCGTAACGTATCAAGTCAAAACGATCCATTACAACCCTCTTACAACCGGAAACGTGATTTCCATACATTTGTAGGAGCTGTTAGTTTCACCTATTTCTCCACTTTATTTGGAAAGCCTTTCATATACAACTCCAGCCTGATAGCTGATGCCAGTAACAGAGATATAGAACGTCTGAAAGGATTTATTGGAGGGTCGATGGTAATTAAGCGTAAACCTCAGACCATGATGACCGTGGGCGCAGTTGTATTCATAGACCCGGCGTCGCCTCTGCCCTTTGCACCCACCTTCTCGCTGGATCACAAGTTCAGCGGATCAGCCTGGGTATTGGATCTGATCCTTCCGCAACGCCTGCTCCTCAAACGTAGCCTGTTAACTAATGGACGGATCTCTATAGGAAGTGAGATTACCGGCGACGGATTATACGTAAACAATCCGCTTCCCGGATATTCCTCTGTCTATAATTTCACTCAGGTTGAACTACGATCGGGTTTAACCTATGAATACGGCATTAAAAAAATCATACTGTCTTTCAAAACGGGGATATCAACTCCACTAAGTAACAGGCTCACAGAAAAAGGAGAATCTTCAAGCGATTATATTCTCAAAGTGAATCGTCAGAGTGCAGGCTACTTCAGTATCGGGGCTTCTTACAATATATTTAAGAAAAAAAAGGATTAAGTTCCAGGAGGGAGTGATCATGCGCTTCTCCCCCGTCTCTGTTGACCTCTTTGGTGGAGCACGACACTCGAGTGTTACGTTTTATTAAGCGCCTGCCGCGAAAAATAGGCAATATGAAGGGAAAGCAGCCGGTTGACAGCTGTTTTCCTTTCGTTATTGAAGATACCACAAGAAAGCAACTCTTTGAAAAAGAACCCGACATCCTGATTGCCATTGTTCTGAATAAAGGTTTATTTTCATAATATAAAAGGCTGCGATTTTTTCTAACTTAGATTTTAAAACAAACATTCCGACAGTACTCGTAACACATTACTTAAAAGAATCGCTTAATCTATGAAAATATGAGTAGCAATAACAAAGAGCTTACAAATGAACGCCGCCGGGAATTATTGACAAAGTTGAAAGCTCGTTTTGAGAAAAACATGAATCGTCATAACGGTATTGAATGGGCTGCAGTACAGGCGAAGCTGGAAGCCAATACCGAAAAACTATGGTCGCTCAGTGAAATGGAAAGAACAGAAGGCGAACCTGATGTGGTGGGTTATGATAAAAGTACGGGAGAGTACATCTTTAACGATTGTTCAGCTGAAAGTCCGAAAGGCCGGAGAAGCATTTGCTATGACCACGAAGCGCTTGAGTCAAGAAAAGAGCATAAACCGGAGGATTCTGCTATGGGTATGGCCGCGGACATGGGTGTAACACTCTTAACTGAGGAACAATACCGGCATCTGCAGACGCTTGGGGACTTCGACACCAAAACTTCAAGCTGGATAGAAACGCCTCCTGATATTAGAAAACTAGGTGGAGCGCTCTTTGCTGATAAACGCTACAACTGTGTATTCGTTTATCACAACGGGGCATCATCTTACTATGCAGCCAGAGCGTTCCGCGGTTCGCTAAGAGTCTAGTTTGATATAGGCTAAGTGTGATGTTTCTATTGCTTATCCCTTACCACCATTTTAAAGGGAATTCGATCTGGGCGACACTGCTCATAATGAGGTCAGGCTTGAAGGCGTAGTGACCCAGGTGTTCCTTCCTTGCTATCCCCGACAATACCAATATGGTTTTATAACCCATTTGAACGCCACCCTGGATATCGGTTTCCATAGTATCGCCTATAACTGTGGTTTCGGCTGTTTCAAGTCCAAGGTACTTTCTCGCCGACCGCATCATAACAGGACTTGGTTTTCCGGTAACAAAGGCTTTTCGACCTGAAGCTTCCTCAATCATCGCTGTTGTTGCGGCTATCCCCAGGTTATTCCAGCCTGGTTTCTTAGGCGAGGGGTCACGGTTGGTAGTGATGAATTTAGCTCCGGCTAAAATCATATCGACCGCACGCTGTACCATTTCCAGTGTGAAGTTGCGGCCTTCGCCCAACACGACAAACTCAGGATCAGAGTCGACCAGCGTAATTCCGTTCTCGTTTAAGCTGGTTAACAGTCCCCCCTCGCCTAACACATAAGCTGTGCCGTTAGGACCCTGGTCGGCAAGGAATTTTCCTGTAGCCATTGCGCTGGTATAAACATGGTCTTCCGAAACTTTTATTCCCAATCTGGCTAATTTACGTACCGTTTCCAAACGGGTACGCTGGCTGTTATTGGTCATAAAGGTAAAGGGTATATCGTTTTTCAGTAAGTTGGCAATAAAGCGGTCAGCGCCTTCTATCAAAGTTTCGCCGCTATAAATAACGCCATCCATGTCAATTAATAAACCATGCTTCATAATGAACTCTTTTTTTTTATAAATACTGTATAATAATTGTCCCCTTTATATCGGAACGCCTCTCAATCTTTGGGATAAAAATCCAATAAACGCACGTTGATACCGGGTTTATGTTGTGAAACCAGCTGCTTAAATTTCTGAATATCAGAAAGACCCTCTCCTCCTCTGTAATGATACGGTATAACCTCTTTAGGACTGAACGCAACAACACCGTCTGCAGCCCGCTCTACGGTCATCGTATAGGGCAAATTCATACAAACAAAGGCAAGGTCTATATTTTTCAACGAACGCATTTCAGGAATATCCTCTGTATCTCCGCTGATATACACCCGTTTATTGCCTAAAGTGAGTACATACCCATTTCCTCTTCCTTTAGTGTGGTAAGCCTGTCTTTCCCCCGGAAGATTGTACATAGGGATTGCTTCAAACTTAATCCCCTGCCACTGCTTGCTTTCTCCATTTGAAATAACGATCAGGTTCTTTTTCAGGTCTTCGGGCAATTTATCTGCTACAGCCTGAGGAGCTACAATTGGAGTACCATTTAACTTAAGCTTGTTGAGATTATCTGCATTAAGATGATCCGGGTGGATGTCTGTTATAAATACAATATCAGGTTTTTTGATGTCAGCTAAAGTTTTATCATTAACACTGGGATCAAACAAGATCACTTTCCCTTTCCATGTAAGTTCAAGGGTTGCATGAGAAATGGGCAGCACCCCCATTCCCTGAACGTTAACAGAAGTATGTTGGGCAATTGCCAGTTGACTACAAACAAAAAAAACAACAAGGAAAATAGCTACAGTATTCTTTTTCATGATATGGAGTTTTAAGATGCATCAGGTAAACAATTTCTTTAAAACACAGCAACGAAAATACCAATTTAGTTTCAATAAGAACAGTATATACCTGCGGAACTTTACGCTTAGCACGACCGGACACTATGTGTTATAAATTTTGTACTATTGTGAGGAAGAGGTAAGGCAATAAAGGTCATGATTTTATGAAGCGAAGAGTACACTATTTAGTCATCTTTTTTTTATTTATTTCAACAGGCGCTTCTGTTTTGCGACCAGAATATTCGCCGGCAGATACAATAGAGGGATTTCAGGTGGATACACTTGCTACAGACTTAGTAGTACCCTGGCAAATCGTTTTCCTGCCAGACAACACCATGCTGTTTACTGAAAGAGCAGGACGGGTGAGAATTATCAGGAATGACAAGCTCATAAAGAAGCCGGCCTATATAACTGAGGTTGTTCAAAGGAATAAAACGGGTTTATTGGGTATGTGTATCCATCCCGACTTCAGAAAAAACAGGTTTATATATCTGGCTGATAATTACTCCCGGAATAACCGTGTAAAGCTAAAAGTAGTACGATATGAGTTCGTAAACGATACCCTTATACGTCCTTTTACCATTTTGGACAATCTTCCTGCAAATCCCAATCACACCGGGTGCCGCCTGCTTTTTGGTCCTGACAGAAAGCTGTACATTACAACGGGTGATGCTGATGAGCCGTCTCTTGCGCAGGACCTTAAGGCTTATAACGGCAAGATCCTACGATTAAATGACGATGGCAGCATCCCTGAAGACAATCCTTTTGCGGGACATAACGACCAGACTCTGAAAGCGATCTGGTCATACGGGCACCGAAATCCACAGGGGATTGCTTTTCAGCCTGGCACGGGTTTACTGTTTAGTTCAGAGCACGGACCTACGGGCGGAGATGAGATAAATATCATCAAAAAAGGAGGAAATTATGGATGGCCGGTAGTTCATCATCAGGAGTCACAAGAAGGAATGATTTCGCCTATAGCTGAATACACACCCTCTATAGCACCTTCTGAAGCTATGTTCTATACAGGAAAAGCGTTTCCTGAACTCGAAGGCAAACTGCTCGTTGGGTGCTTAAGAGGAGAATCCATCTTGAGATTGGAATTAAAAAATGGGACTGTCGTAAAGCAGGATGTGATCTTGAAACAGAAATATGGAAGGATTCGCTCCCTGGTAACGGGGCCCGACGGATATATCTACCTTTCTACGTCGCAAATCGATCCGTCAGAAGGCGTTCGCAGACCTCAATATGATATGATATTGCGATTGAAACCTTCAGGAGATAGCAATACACAGATCTCATCTCAAAGGATTATGCCACGTAAGACAACCGCGGCGAACAACAAAAATGGAAAATCGCCGGTAAAAACCGGGACTGCAGTTTTATTTCAGCAGCTATGTGTAAGTTGTCATAGCAATACTTCGGCTGGTACCAAAATAGCAGGCAGCTTGTTTGACGGAAAGTTTAAATACGGATCGGGGAAGGCATCCATTATTAAGAATATAACAAATGGCCTTATTAATAAGGGTATGCCCTCTTGGAAGGGTGCTATCAGCAGGGATAACATAGAAAAGATAGCGGAGTATATTCTTATCCGCCAGAGAAATCGCGGCAGTGCAAAATGAGAATAATGTTTTTTTAAAGTTAAGACAAAACCAATATGCATTTTTAATGTATTTATACTAAGTTACATACGTATTAGTACTTGCCATCTACCAAAGTCATCTAATATGAAAAAACATGTATACGCTTTTTCAATAGCGCTCATGTCCGTTTTGTCAACAAACGGGCAAGTTGTTTCGTCAGACAATCTGCTTCATCAAAAATCTGTCCAGCTCAATATAGGAACACAGGGTGCCGGACTTGAATTGAATTATAAGGTAATGCCAAAAACCTCTCTCAGGCTGGGAGCCAATTTTGTACCTCTAGCGGCTAACAACGTTTTTGAAATTTCCGGATTTAACTCCACTTCAAGAGTTGGAGTCAATTTTTATAATGCCCATTTATTTGCCGATGTTATACCTTTCAACAGGTTTAGGAACGTCCGTATAGTTGGTGGTTTTGGCTACTTTTTTAGAGCCGACGGAAACGCGAGGATAAACCCTACAGATAACTACACCTATGGTGATATTGTACTCACCAGTGAGCAGGTTGGCCATATCGACTTAGATATTGAATGGAAGGGTTTAGCTCCTTACCTTGGATTTGCCTTCGGTAATCTCTATCCAGGAAAAAGATTCAATGTAGGCTTTGATTTGGGTACCTATTATCTGAGCAGACCCGATGCCCGAATAACCGGCACCGGCATTTTAGAAGGGAATTCGACCCAGGAAAGCCAGCTGGAATCTAATATAAAAAATTATCGCTGGTTGCCTGTGCTGCAGTTGAACTTTAATTTTAAAATTTAATCGGGGAAATATGTCTGCTGTAAAAAAAGGAATAACGGTTTTTTGCATCCTCATCATTGCTGCATGCAAGAATCCTACGGAAGATTTGAAAATGGTAATCGACACCGATATTATTAAATATACCGCGCTGATACATGTTACTGATGGAAGTAACGGCGGGCCCGCGCCTGCAAATACCTCTATTTCTATCTCTGGGCCGGCCGCTTCAGATATTTACGAGGTGTCGGGAAAAAAAGAAATTCGTCTCAGCGCCGGAATAGTAACTATTGGATTAGGACCCGGACGCGTGCCGGATCGTGATAATCCTGCGAATATTACAGTTGAAATTACTGCCCCGGGTTACAATAAAGTAGCTAAACCGGTATCCTTTACTGCCACGAACGAACAGCAGATCGTAAATATCGGATTGATTAAAACTGGTTCTACAACACCTCCGGTAGTGGTACCACCTCCCCCTGTTTACAATTCTGTTACCTTGAACTTCACAGGAAAATGCTCTAACCGATCCGATATAGAGATAAGGCCGAGCATTTATGTCTTCTTTAGAAAGGCAGGAACGAACAGTGCTTTCCAGTACCTTGGTTATATGAATAAAGGAAATATAACTACAAAATATCTGGCACTCGGCGAAACCTATGAATTCCAAATCGCCTTTGGCGGCGAAAACTATGAAGTAACTCAGAAAATTGAAATGCCGAATTACTCCTTAACCATTGACATGGGTTCTGCCTGCGACAATTATTAGGTTGAATCAGAATTTTAAATTTGCCTTTACCCAGTCCCTAACGTCCTCCTGAGTCCTGACCTCCGGGGGTAACTTATCATGAATAAGTTTCTCCATCTTATTCCCAGTGTTTGAAAAGCGATAATCCCACAAGACCATTAGCTTGTTAATAAGGTATATAACCTCGTTGCCTTCATGGTGATCAAAAAGAGTACCGTCAAGCTTTCCGTGAATCCTTGAATCATTATTTAAATACGATGACCATTTATAGTCGTCGTAAAACAAATTCCGTTTTGAGAATAATATCATATTTCAATATATCCTGCTAAAGGTACGTTTATAAAGAATATCAGCAGCAAAATACTGCCTTATTTTTTATTACTTACAGGCCGTATTTTTTTGAAAAAACAGAACACTTTCTTTTCAAAACAACACATTTTTAGAAAAAAACCACAAAAACACTAGATACTTTCGGTAAAAAAGTATTTTTTTTCAGATAAACACCCAAAAAAACAAATTACTATATTAAAATCATATTTATTATGATAAATATCATATAAAATTATACAAACAATATCATTTGTAGTATATTTGGATTATATAAATCATAAAAATGCAGAAAAATTGATTTTTATATAGAATTAATGCAGAAATAATAACATAAATCCCAACATCATCATATAATCAGATCACTTTTCGCCATAAACATAACACAAATGAAAAAGACCACAATAGTTGTAATAGGAAATGGGATGGTTGGTTATAAGTTTTGCGAGAAACTAACAGCAAAGTCGGATGCCTTCCGTATTGTGATTTTTGGAGAAGAACCCAGAAGAGCATACGACAGGGTTCATCTCAGTGAATATTTCAATGGAAAGACGGCGGACGACCTTTCCCTATCATCGGAAGACTGGTACACGGGACAGGGAATCACCCTGCATCTGAATGATCCGGTAAAAGAAATAGACAGAGAAATAAAAACGGTTTACTCCCGCACCGGTATTTCCGTCAATTACGATTATCTGGTAATAGCTACAGGTTCATCCGCATTCGTCCCTGACATCCCAGGCATAGACAAGGATGGAGTATTCGTTTACAGAACCATTGATGACCTTGAACTTATTAAAGGGTATGCTACGCTTGTAAAAAACGGCGTCGTAATGGGCGGCGGACTGCTGGGTCTTGAAGCAGCGAAAGCATTGATGGATTTAGGCATTGAAAGAACACACGTTATAGAATTCGCTCCCCGTTTAATGCCCAGGCAAATTGACAGCGCTGGCAGCTCCATATTACAATCAAAACTTAAAGCCCTGGGACTTGAAGTTCATCTAAACAAAAACACGAGCAGCATCGAGGGGGATGATTGCATCCGCTCTATAAAATTCAACGATGAAACCGACTTGCCTGCCGACATCCTTGTTATCTCGGCAGGAATCAGACCCAGGGATGAACTGGCGAAACTTTCTGGTTTGGAAGTTAGCCCACGCGGAGGCATTATTGTAAACGAAAAAATGCAAACCAGCGATCCTTCCATCTTTGCCATCGGCGAATGTGCGGTCTTTGATCATACGATTTATGGATTAATCGCACCTGGATATGAAATGGCAGAGGTGCTGGCTGCGAATCTCTGTGGTGCCACCAAGGTTTTTTGCGGTTTCGACATGAGCACCAAATTGAAGTTAATTGGTGTTGATGTGGCGAGTTTCGGAGATCCTTTTGTTACCGAGCCCGATAGCCGTATCATAACGTTTGAAGATACTCATCAGGGCGTTTATAAGCGCATTAACATAAGTAACGACGGCCAGTATCTTCTCGGCGGCATCTTAATTGGCGATGCATCTTCTTATAATGTATTACTGCAAACGGTAAACAATAAGATTGTTCTACCTCCGAACCCTGAAGATCTGATATTGGGATCACGGGGCAGCTCCTCTTCTTCATCAGGAGGTGGCGTATCATCTCTCCCTGATGAAGCCTTAATCTGCAGTTGCGAGGGTGTAAGCAAAGGCGCCATATGTAACTCTGTATCAGAACTAGGTTGCGAAAGCGTCGACGCTATAAAGAAATGCACCAAAGCGGGTACAGGATGTGGCGGATGTTTGCCAATGGTGAAGGACCTGATGGTCCACACGCTGAAGTCTAAAGGAAAATACCTCCGGAATGTAATTTGCGAACACTTTAATTATAGCCGGCAGGAAATTTTTGACCTTATAAAGATTCATGAACTAAAAAGCTACAATGAGGTACTAGACACCCTTGGTAAGGGAGACGGATGCGAAATCTGCAAACCTTTGGTTTCGTCCGTTTTGGCCAGCCTCTGGAACGAACTGATCCTGAGAAGAGGAAACGACACCGCACAGGACAGCAATGACCGATTTCTGGCAAATATTCAAAAAGGAGGCTCGTATTCTGTAGTTCCTCGTATCCCGGGAGGAGAAATTACGCCTGAGAAACTTATTGTGATCGGGCAGGTGGCACAGAAGTACAACCTTTACACTAAAATAACGGGGGGACAGCGGATCGACATGTTTGGAGCCCATCTAAACGACTTGCCTTACATCTGGGAAGAACTTATTGCCGCGGGCTTTGAAAGCGGCCATGCATATGGCAAGGGATTGCGGACGGTGAAAAGCTGCGTGGGCAGCACCTGGTGTCGTTTTGGCCTGCATGATAGCGTCAGTTTTGCTATCCGTATTGAAGAACGTTACCGTGGACTAAGAGCGCCACATAAATTCAAATCGGCTGTAAGCGGATGTATCCGTGAGTGCGCCGAAGCGCAAAGCAAGGATTTTGGCATAATCGCAACCGAAAAAGGCTGGAACCTTTACGTTTGCGGCAATGGCGGAAGTAAGCCACAGCATGCACTATTGCTTGCCTCCGACATAGATAGCGATACCTGCATCAGATATATCGACAGGTTTCTGATGTTCTATATCCGCACCGCCGATCCGCTAACCAGAACTGCAACCTGGCTAAACAAGATGGAAGGTGGTATTGATTATCTAAGGAATGTGGTTATTAACGACAGCCTGGGTTTAGGAGAAATATGGGAAGCTGAGATGGAGGCTTTGGTAAGTGCCTACACCTGTGAATGGAAACAGGCTGTAGAGGACCCTCATATCAGAAAAAGATTTAGTCACTTTGTTAACGCCCCCGATGAAAAAGACCCTTCAATACAGTTCAATGAAATGAGGGGGCAAAAAAAAGCAGCCGACTGGCCTGTTGTGTAATCACCGCAATCAAGAGATGATATTAATCAATAAGACGAAAACAATGGAACAAAAGACAAAATGGTTTGCTGCATGCAGAGTAGAAGATGCAGTAGAGAACGGGGGTGTATCTGTAAAATACGGTCATGATCAAATTGCCCTTTTCTATTTTACACGCCGCAACGAATGGTACGCAACACAAAATGAGTGTCCGCACCGTAAACAAATGGCTCTGAGCCGTGGTATAATTGGCTCCAATGGCGACGAACCGAAGGTGGCATGCCCTTTTCACAAAAAGACGTTTTCTCTAGCAACCGGGGAGTGTACGAGCGGCGACGAGTGTTCTATAAAAACATACCCTGTTAAAGTGGAAAACGGCCTGGTTTATATAGGAACAGAACCTCTGCCTCATGCCTCCGGCACAAGAACCATGGCTGATCAATGTTAAAAACAATGAAACCATTCGCTGCTTTGTTGCGTAAAATATTTTTCAAAACATGCATTAAACTTATGAATCTAACATTCTCCACTGCCCTGATTATCTGTCTCTTTCTCTCTTCTGGAATAAAAGCTCAAACTCAAAAAGAGACCAAGGTTAAACCCGTTTTATTTGATGGATTTTTAGTAACAGGCTACGTTGACAACGGAGCTTACATCAACTGCACAGGCCCGGGTGTTAGATTCACAAAAAAGCCCGTTTCTGTCCTTCTGGGCTTTTTGCCAGGCCTAAGAATAAAAGAAGACAAGGTGCCAGAAGGCGCATCTAAGAATTCTGCTGTTACGCCTTCCCTCGGATTCGGACTAACAGCAGCATATAAACATCTTGCAATCCAGGTGCCCTTTTATTACACCAGTAAGACAGCTACAAAAGATGGTAAGTGGAATCCGGGAATCGGCATTGGCTATAAATTTCAAGAAGGTCTCTATTGCGCCTCTATCGTGAGATCGCGCAACTTCTCTTCATCTGTGATACGTATTTTCTTTCCTGTTAACGCAATTAAGTTCTCCTGTACCAGATCGTTCATCATTCTGAAAACAGTTTCGTAAGTGGCGCCTGCGAAAGCGGCCAGATCCTGCCTGCTAAGCTCAACGTTGATGCAATCTTCGTCGTCTGTCCCGAACAAGTCTTTCAAATGAAATAAAGCCACAGCCAAACGGCTTTTCACCGACATCAGGGCAAGATTCCGCATTTTCTTTTCAGATTCCTGCAGCTCATCCGCATAAAACATCATTAAATTAAATGCGAGGTCGTGGTTAACTTTTAAAGTCGACAGAAAGAAATCAATATCAATAAAACAGAGTGAGGTGGGTTCAAGTGCTGTAGCAGACACCGGATATACGGAACTTTTAGTGCTCAATCCACGGTGTCCAATAATTTTACCTTCGTTGGCGAAACGCACGATGAGTTCTTTGTCACCCCACTTTTTATGCACTTTAACGTTCCCGTTGTAAACGAAATATATCCCCGTTACCGGATCGCCTTCCTTTAAAATCAACTCTCCCTTCTTTGCGAGAAAATTTTTCCGGTGACTATCAATTGCGGGTTTCCACTCATTCAATGCCAGGCGGCACATAAAGCACTTTTGGAGATTACAGGGAGTGTTACAATTTTTCATTAGCTACAACACGGAAGGCCTTTACCATAATTAAAATCAATGCATCGGGATCACACATTACTTGTATTTCATTTAAGACGGCCAATATATTAAGGATCCTCGCTTTTCCCAAATATTTACCATCGAATATAGTTTTCAGAGAAGATATTAAACAGAAAAACAAACAAAACTAATAGAAAAGCATTACAGAATTATGGACAACAATGAAGCTTATTCCATTCTAAAAAACGCCGGAGAAGAACGGTGCGAAATCATTTTCAACCGCATTAGTGGCATACAGGTCCGTGTTATACCCTTAAAAACCATGGAACCGAATTTCAGTGATACTGAGGTTCATTTTTTCGGAGATTACCGGGGGACTCCTCTTGCCTTTGAAACAGTGGATTATAATGAACAGGGAATAGACATGGTAAGGGATGCGATCAGATGGTATGCTGAATATCGGGAATATCCTGAAATGGAAATTAAAAACATTGAGTTTAACCTGTAAGATCCCAGCCGTCGCTTCCTTTACGCTACAACTTTCCCGTCATTTAGCTTCAGGGTATGGTTTACGCTTTCTGGTATTTCATGCGGATAATGTGTTACGTAAATAAGTCCGACGTTACTGTACTTACAGATCTCATCCACCACTTTTTTAAAATGCTCTTGCTGATGCGGGTCTAAACCCTGGCATGGTTCGTCAAATATCAGCAACGGTGGATTCTTAACCAGAGCGCGGCAGAGCAGGCACAGACGCTGCACGCTGGCAGAAACGTTCCTAAATTGCTTCTGAGCTGATGCGTCGATTTCCAAAAGTTCCATCCAGCGTTTACTGATTGAAGCCTTAAAGGGATCCGAAGGCCTGAAAAGGCCCAGTGTATCGTAAAACCCTGACTCAATTACCTGGAGGCAGGAAGATGATACCGGAAAATATTGAAATAGCTCGGGGGAAACAAAGCCAATCTTCTTTTTAATATCCCATATACTTTCGCCACTGCCTCGCTTTCGGTCGAAAAGAATAATATCATTCGCGTAAGCCTGTGGATTGTCTCCATTAACAAGGCTTAATAACGTTGATTTTCCAGCTCCGTTTGGCCCCAGCAAAGCCCAGCGCTCGCCTGACGCCACAACCCAGTTTACGTGATCAAGAATAAGTTTATCCCCGTACCTGATCACGATATCTTTCATTTCCAAGAGGGTTTTGTGAGTCTGCGCTACATGGATCGCAAGAAGCCGGTTCAGCTCATCTGCATCTATCTGAGCTGTTTCAGGATAGCTCGCCTGAGCAGCATCAAAGTATTTTTTCTGTTCTGCTTTGATAACCTTCCGGTCCTGGAGAATAGCAACATTTGTAATTACATCAGGAATTTCACCCGGTGGGGTGGCCATAACAATATGGATACCCGAATCCGCAATTTCGGAGAGCAAATAATTTAAGTCTTTCCGCGACTCCGCATCCAGTCCCGTAAAAGGGCTGTCAAGCAATAGTAAGACGGGATTTTTTAAGAGTGCGGCCGCGAACAGCAACCGTTTGGTTTCTCCATTGGAGAGTTTTATAAGCTGCTTACCGAGCAACGGCGTTAATCTCAACCGTTCTGTTACCCGACTGTAAGTCCACACAACCGGTGTATTTGATTTTATCGAATGAAGATACTGCTCTACGGTTTCTACATCTTCTGAGTCGGCAGAATTAAACCGCTGCTGATAATAAAAGCTGCTTGTGTTCGAAAGGTTCCTGAAATGATGCCTGGAAGAAACCAGTGCTATTAACTTTTGCCTGTTAAAAAGAGGGTCGGCTATTTCAAAACGACTAACGTACTTATTAAAGAAAGGGTATTTGGCCTCACCTCCCGATATATGAAACTTTCCGGCTATCGTTTCCAAAAGCGCTGTTTTACCCGAACCACTCGGACCCACAAGAGCCCATTGTTCGCCTTCATGTATATCAAAACATAAATCGCTGAAAAGGATCGAAGTAATACTGCGTACCGTTATACCTCCAAAAGAGAGAATTAAACTATCCATATTATTCTATTACAAAAGGAGAATTATTTACAACAGATTTCTCCGTTGAGGTGTAAAATAATATTTTTTTGAGAAAGCCGCTATAATGAATGATTCTTTCACTGAGGTACTATTCCGTTCCACACCATAAACACCTAAGCATCAAAAAATTAAACAAAAAAAACTCAAACTATATTTTTACAATAGCGTTTACTTATCACTAACTAATTTGTACAATTATAAATCGGACAAAATGGAATTGTTCATTTTACTTCATTCAGATGTATATGAGGCATCTGACGGAAAAATAATAGCCTGCTCTTTGTTTCGCGAGAATCTGACAGAGCGGATGAATAAAATAGCGGAAGCAGAGAACCAGAAAATATTAGAATTTGCAAGTCTCAACGAAACCGCATCTCCGCGGCTGTATATTTATAATGAAATTGAAGACAGCTGGATAAAGCGGAATGGCAGAAGCTGGACAGAACGACTGAGCATAGAAAGATTCGACATGATTTGATAGTGCTAAATTAACTTCAGCGCTTCATTTATATAATTTTGTCCTTCAGCAGAAAACTTTAGCGATAGGGCATGCTGATGTCCTTTCCAGTCCATTTTTAATAGTGACTTCCTTAAGATGTTGATGACTTTCTCCGGAGAATGTTTGGGGTAAAAGTCTTCATATTGAAATTGCAAAAACACCAGGCATAAAGCATTCTCAATAGTTTGCACTTCATGATCTACTTTTATCTTTTGTTTCAGAATAATCTGGCGTACCCTGGAGGTTGTTTCTGTTCCGAAACCTGCTTCAACCATAAGTTCCGTTGATTTTTCTGCATGAAAAAAAGCCAACTCACGTCGCCATCTCAAGTAAGCTTCTCTACCTTCTGGATAACTGTCCCGCGGCATCTCCCATCTTCCTATATGCTGGCTTCTTGAGGCAAGGAGCAGTTCTTCGCTGGCGTTGGGCTCGAGTTTCAAGACCCACTCGTACAACCTTAGCGCTAAAAAATATTCCTGGGGGTAGGTTTTCCCCTTCCAGATAAAAATATTGGGATCCTTTTTATTGTAGGCGTCAAATAGTGTAAATGCTTTTTCGAGTTTATTCATAAACCAATGATTTCTTATCAGTTATTCACTCTTTCCCACACTGTGCTCTTTCCAAAGGCAGAAATACCCACATATCCGCGTAACACGAGTGATCCGTCTTGTAACTTTATGATGCTGCTATACGTTTTACCGGTTCTGGGATCATAGATCTTCCCTCCGGTCCACTCTCCTTCCTCATAGGTAAAATCCTTTAACAATACGATGTTCAAAATCGTTCTCTTCCTTAACTGTTCATTTGGATTCTTGGTATCCTTTTTCAGAGTTCTTCCGTCGGCTTCGTACACCTTCTTTCCCCATATGAGTTTTCCAAAATACCTGTCTCCCGACTTATAGATCTCGACCCTGCCATCCTTTTCAGCAGTTAACCAGGTGCCTGTAATGTCGTCTGCATCCTGGGCAAAACCGGCCTTAAACAAGGCGAGCAGTATTATTATGAAAAAAGCTTTGTTTCTTTGTAAATGCATATTTGATCACGTTATTTACTGTTAACGCCCTTGTGATACTTATGTTGCTGATTAATTCTTAGGAATGTAAACGGCAAAGGTGGATCCAACATCGGGCTGGCTTTCAATCTGCACCCACCCTCCAAGGCTTTCGGCCTGAGTTTTGACAAGATTAAGGCCCATGCCTTTACCGGGAATTCCCTGGGAATGAAAACGGTTATAAAGCCCAAAGACCTGATCGCCATATTTTTCCAGATCTATACCCATTCCATTATCTTTTACGGAGAGGCAAAGATTGCTTCCGCTGACACAGGTACTTAAGTGTATGGTTAACTGTCTTTTCTCTGACCGGTATTTAATGGCATTCGAAAGTAAGTTAAACATTATACTGTAAATGAAGCTCCTTACGCTTTCTATCCGTTCGTTGCCGGTAAAATCAAAAGTTATTACAGCCTGGCTATCGGCGATCTCTTTATCGAGCACCTGCTTGATAAGCTCGAGTTCTACGCTAAAAATAATCTCCTCTTTTTTTGCCTTTATTCCCTGATCGCCGTTTGAAAGGATCGTGTTGAGATCTCTAACGACATTGTCAAGGTTTGTAGCTTCGTCGCAGATATACTTTATTAGCTGTTGATTAAACTCATTGCCATTTACTTCATGTTCAAATAAAGAGGTTAAGCCCAAAATCTTTGCTATAGGAGACCGGAGGTTGTGAGAAATAATATAAGAAAACTGCTTCAACTCCATGTTTCGCTGAACCAGATCCGATGTCATTTTGCTGCGCTCCTCTTCTGCCCTCTTTCTCTCGGTTATATCCAGCCCCATGCCGAATATGCAGGCCTTACCAGCAAACGAGGCGGCTTTGCCGTTAAAATAATACGGTATCTGCGCGGCAGATTTAGTTAACAAACAGGTTTCCGTCTCGCCCGATCCCACCTCAAATATTTCCTCAACTTTCGCTAAAACAGAGGACCGGTCGTTCTCACAAACCATATCGAGGAAATGAATTCTGCTTATTTCCTCGCTTGTATATCCAGATATTAGTTCCAGATTCTTGTTCCAGTAAAGAAAGTATCCTTCATCGCTAAGACAATAAAATATCCCAGGGAGACTATTTATGATGGACTTGGATAGCTCTTTCTCTTTTTCAACAGCCAGTTGAGCATGCTTCCTTTCTGTAATATCGTTAACTATACCTTCGACCCTCGTAAGTACTCCTTCGGCAATAAAGGGGACAACTTTAATTTCAATCCAGCGAATTGATCCATCGCTTCGAATGATACGATATTCGGAAATTGTTTGCTTCCCCTCATTGAGTAACACGTCGTCTTTCAAGACGATCCACCGGTCATCGGGATGAATTACTTCAAACCAAAGTCGGCTGTTGTTAAAAAAATCGGAAATAGAATACCCGTAGATTTTCTGGCATCCTACCGATAAATGGATATACTCGTTCCTTAGTACATCTCTGGAGTAGAATCCCTCGTTGACCGTATTGAAGAGCCTTGTTATTTCCTGGTGAGCAAGCTCAAGTTTCTTTCGTGCAAGCACCTGCCCGGTAACATCAACAGCAAAAATAAGGACCTCATCGACAACATTCTTTATTACTTTACAGGGCTGCACCACGATATTCATTACTGTTTCAACTGCATCTACCTGGTTACAATCGAAAGTAAAATACATCTCATTGGCAGAGGAGCGATTTCCCGTGGCATAAACATTACCAAGCAATTCTAAAAAAGGTATTCCATCTGGCCCCTGAAATATTTCATTGGCCTTACGGCCAACAATATCCTGTTTGCCGGTTAACTCCAAAAACTTAAAGTTGGCCATTTGGAACAGGTGGTCAGGACCCTGGACAACGGCGATAGGCGAAGGCACCTGCATCAATAAATTCATATTGTGCTGATTTTCTATCTCGTTTGTCATCTTTTATTCGTCCTTTATTCTGCTACCTAAGCATCTTTACCCGTTCCATGGATATCGTTTGCAAGGGATCATTCCCTTTAACGAAAAAAAGCGTGATAAGGTTGCGGTGCAGAGCAGCATTATTAATGGACCCGTTTCTACATCACAATTTTGAGTTCACTGAAACTTTAGCCCATTTTATATGTTCTAAAATAAAAAAAAACCTACATATGAAGTCAGCGCATTTACATTTATTTCTTATTAGTTTTATTCTATTCTTGTCCAGTTGCGAATTAGTCGGCGATATATTTAAGGCCGGCATGTGGGCAGGAGTCATTGCTGTAGTATTAGTGATTGCTCTTGTGATCTGGATCCTTAAGAAGATCTTCTGACCGCAGGGATAGCTTGATTGAATTGACCGAAGTATTTCAAAGCCGTTCTAATTTGCCTCCTGATCTGGTATTAAAGTGAAGGTTATATTAAACGGCTTAAGTTTTATTTCAGCGGATAACTTATTTTTGTACCCAAACCGAGCTCATACTGCCTGGCAGGCCGCTTTGATTTACCACTACAAACATATTTATACTGTTGAAAAGATTTAACACAATAAAGAAATACCATAGTTTTCTACGTTTCAGGAGGGATTTCACCAAGTATAGCCTAAAAAAGGTCAGAAGCTTTGACATTTTCATACACTGGCTTAAAAGCAAACTCAGCAGAAATCAGTTTTTATTGCTCTCTGGCATCCTGGTAGGAATAACTGCGGGCTTTGCCGGCGTGATTCTCAAATTACTTGTAAGTAATATTCACTACTTTATAACAGGTAAGGTTCATTTTACAGATCAAATTTTCTTTTATATTGTTTTCCCTTTCCTTGGTATTGTACTCACAACCATTATTGTGATCTTATTTTTTAAGGGCCAGGACAGGAAGGGGATTCCGGCAATTCTTTACGAAATAGCACAGAACTCAAGTCTGGTGTCCTCAGTTAAAATGTATTCTCAAATTATACAAAGTGCTGTAACAGTAGGGCTCGGTGGATCGGCGGGTCTCGAGAGCCCAATAGCTGTAACCGGAGCGGCTATCGGATCCAACTTTGCTAAGACCTACGAACTTGATTACCGTAACAGAACTTTATTGCTCGCCGCAGGAGCAACAGCGGGTATTGCTTCTGCATTTAACGCCCCCATTGCGGGCGTAATGTTCGCCTTCGAAATATTGCTTACAGGAGTAGTGTTTACTGATTTTATTCCCCTTGTCGTTGCTGCTGTCTGCGGGAGTTTAATTTCAAAAATTATACTAAAGGAAGACGTATTATTTCATTTCCAGGCTAGAAATGAGTTTAACTACAATAACATTCCTTTTTACCTTATCCTGGGGATAGGTTGTGGCTTATACGCCCGGTATTTCGTAGTTGTATCATCCCGGATAGAACACTTTTTTTCTTCCATAAAGCTCTCTAAGCTCAAGAAAGCAATGCTGGGAGGAGCTATACTTTCGTCTTTATGTCTTCTTCTTCCCCCACTTTTTGGCGAAGGCTATCAAACGATCAAAGATATCACCAGTGGCCAGATGTTTAAAGTACTTGAAAACAGTTTCTTTGGTTACCTCAGCTACAATAACTGGATTATTATCCTTTTTCTCGGTTTAATCTGCCTTCTCAAAGTGTTCGCTACCGCCGTCACTATTCATGCAGGCGGTAACGGAGGCAATTTCGCGCCCTCTCTGTTTGCCGGTGGAATCCTGGGATACTTTTTTGCCAGCCTCTTTACTCAATTGGGAATTGAAAATGTGCCCGACTCTAATTTAGTGCTTGCTGGTATGGCGGGTGTAATGAGCGGCGTAATGTATGCACCGCTTACTGCAGTCTTTCTGATAGCAGAGTCCAGCGAGGGCTACGACCTTTTTATCCCATTAATGATCGTTACCGTAATTTCGTATCTAATATCAAGATGGTTCTCACCTATTTCTCCTGACTTGAAGGAAATGGCAAGTAAAGGCAAAATATTTACGCGGGAATACGACAGGAATCTGTTATCTCTTATACATACCTCCCACCTTATAGAAACAGGCTTCCAAACAATATATACCGGGGCATCATTTGCAGAATTACTTGAACTGGTAAAATATGGCAAAAGGAATATCATTGCAGTCATTGATGAAACCGGCAATTTGAAAGGTACAATTACCATCGACGACCTCAGACCTTATATGTTTAACAATGAATCAGTGAATTCTTTAACCATCAGAACGCTCACCAAGGCACCTGCTGCTATTATTAATTCTGAAAAGGACATTTTCAGTGTAATAAAGCTCTTCGATGAATCAGGTTCATGGGAACTCCCCGTTACCAACTCTGAGGGCCGATTCATGGGCTTCGTATCAAAGTCAAGTATCTTACTGAAATACAGAGAACTGCTAAAGGGGTATTCTTAATCTTTCTTTTCCGAAATGCAACTTCAAAGTCGGTATCGAGAAATCATTTTGCAAGTATTGATATTTAATCATTTGTTTAATATTTTTGATTAAACAACATAAATCTTACTATATTTGTTGCCCGATACTATACTACGATGGCAAATACGAAGGCTTTAACCGAAAGATCAACGGAAGAAAAGATTAAAGAAGCTGCACGAAAGGTGTTTACTCAAAAAGGTTATGCTGCCACGCGGACCAGGGATATCGCGGAGGAGGCTGACATCAATCTTGCTCTGCTTAATTATTACTTCAGAAGTAAGGAAAAGCTATTCAATCTTATCATGTTTGAAAGTTTTGGAACCTTTATTTATGGATTGAAAGAAGTATTAAATAACCGGACCACGTCGTTAGATGAAAAGCTGGTCGATATTGTAAATCACTATATCGATATGCTTACCGCCAACCCGGATCTTCCACTGTTTATAATGAGTGAGATCAGGACTAATTCCGATCATCTCCTTAGTAATATAGTTACCCGCGACTTTATTCTCGACTCTTACTTTTTTGAACAGTATCAGGAAGAATCAGCTGCAAGTCAGAGAGAACCCTTGAACCCGCTGCAGCTAATTATGACTATTGTTGGAACAGTGGTATTTCCTTTTATTGCCAGTCCCCTGATAAAGAAGCTGGGAGATACTGACCAGGAAGGCTTTGACAAACTGATGCAGGAACGCAGAGAACTGGCGCCAAAGTGGATAAGAGCAATTATTAATACAGGTTAAAAAAAATTTGCACCGCCGTTGATCAAATGATTAAAACCACTGATAAAAAACAATCAAACTGTGTACACATGAAAGCAGTATATCTTTTCGCAGCGTTCATCATTCCCATTAGTCTTCACGGCCAAAACAGCCGATCACTCAAAATTGAAGAATGTTACGTTCTCGCGCGCGAGAATTATCCGCTAGTCAGACAACACCTGTTGATAGAAAAAAGCAATAACTATACAATAGAGAATATCGCTAAAGGTGCTCTTCCTCAAATTAGCGTTAGCGGACAAGCCAGTTACCAGTCTGATGTAACCACTCTTCCAATACAGCTTCCAGGCATGAATGTTCCGGCCATGAGCAAAGACCAGTACAGGCTGACTGGAGAAGTAAGTCAGCCACTTACGGACCTGATCACAGTGAAGCAGCAAAAAGAACTACAGGAGATGAACAGGCAGGTCCAGACGCAAAACCTTGAAGTGGAATTATATAAGATTAAAGACCGCATTAATCAGCTTTTCTTCGGAATTCTGCTTATCGACGAGCAGCTGGTTCAGAATAACCTCACTAAAAAAGACATTCAGTCGGGTATTAATAAAGTGAGCGCTGCACTTAGAAATGGAACTGACTTCAGGAGCAGTCTTGATAAACTAAAAGCTGAAATGCTTAAGGCACAACAAAGAGATATTGATCTTAAGTCGTCGAGGAGTGCTTATACAGCCATGCTTGGCTTGTTTATCAACCAAACACTTAATGATAGTACCAAATTTGATAGACCAGAAGAAATAACATCTATTGCAAATGTTAACCGTCCGGAAGTTACGGCCTACGACTTTCAGAAAAAAACATACGATTTACAGAACCAGTTACTAAATACAAGATCATTGCCGAAATTCTCTTTGTTTTTTCAGGGCGGATTGGGAAAGCCCTCACCTGTAAACATGCTTAGCAATGAACTATCGGGGTATTATCTGGGTGGCTTAAGGCTTAACTGGTCGCTTTCAAGCTTCTATACTCTCAAAAAAGAAAAGAAGATCAATGATATTGCGAAGGAAGCAGTTGAAGTACAACGCGAAACGTTCCTGTTTAACACAAAGCAACTTCTCCGTCAACAAAATGAAGAAATCAATAAAATACGGAAGCTTATCAATACTGACAGACAGATCGTTGATCTCCGCAGCTCTGTAAAAACCGCTTCCAATGCGCAGCTTGAAAATGGAGTGATCACCGTAAATGACTACCTCAGGGAAGTATATGCCGAAGAGCAGGCCCGACAATCAGTTTCGCTTCACCAGATACAGCTGCTTATGGCACAATATAATTATAGAACAACTTCTGGTAATTGAAAACAATGGACAGTTGATAATGGACAGTTGATAATGGACAATTGATAATGGACAAGAGACAAGGGATAATGGATAATGAAATTCAGAATAAAAAAGATTAAAGCAACACGTCATGAATAATAACAACGATAAATTACTACGCAATGGTTTAAAACCATTACGGCTATTTGTTGATCTGATATTCACAAAGGATATGGGCAGATTGATTACTCGGGGAACCTTTTCTTTCACTGTCCCTTGTCAATTGTCAATTGTCAAATTGCCTATTCTTCCTTACCTGATCTGTTTTGCTCTCTTTACCGCTTCGTGCGGCACAGAACCTGAATACGACGCATCAGGCACTTTTGAAACGGAAGAAACAATTATATCAGCTGAAGCTTCGGGCACCTTGAAATCATTCGTCGTTGACGAGGGACAAAAGCTAAAAGAGGGTGACCTGATAGGTTATATCGATACTCTTCAGCTATATCTTAAAAAGAAACAGCTGAAGAGCCAAATTGCATCGACACTTTCGCAATTGCCGGATGTGTCGACCCAGCTTGCGGCATTAAAATCACAATTGAAGACAGCCGAAAGAGAAAGGAAAAGGCTTGCAAACCTTGTAAAAGCTGATGCAGCAACGCAGAAGCAGTTGGACGACGCTGATGCTCAAATAGATTTGATAAAAAAACAAATTGCGGCACAGAAATCGTCACTCGGTATTACTACCAAAAGCATTAACCGTCAAATTGCTCCATTGGAAGTTCAAATTGAACAAATAAACGATCAAATCGCGAAAAGCAATATCGTAAATCCTGTTAACGGCTCTGTTCTAACTAAGTATGCGGAAGAAAAAGAAGTGGTGTCGGCAGGAAAGCCCTTGTACAAAATTGCTGACCTTTCAAGTCTCATTTTAAGGGCATATATCACAGGAGATCAATTACCAGCGATAAAACTAAATCAAAAGGTAAAGGTACTGACCGACAAATCGAAAGACGAGTATAAAGAACAGGAAGGCATTATCACCTGGATAAGCGACAAAGCGGAATTCACGCCGAAAACCATTCAGACGAAAGACGAACGTGCGAATCTGGTCTATGCCATAAAAATAAAAGTTAAAAACAATGGATACCTTAAGATTGGCATGTACGGTGAGGTAAAGTTTGAATGATGAATGCAGTTATAGTTGATAGCATTATTAAAACCTACGGCAAAGAGAAAGACCTAGCTGTCAGCAATGTGTCATTCGCTGTTAAGAAAGGTGAACTGTTCGGACTCATCGGTCCCGACGGAGCGGGGAAAACAACTCTTTTCCGCATATTAACTACTCTTCTTATCCCCGACAGCGGTACGGCAAGTGTAGATGGTTTTGATATCGTAAAAGACTTCAGAAAAATAAGAGACCGTGTTGGCTATATGCCTGGAAAGTTCTCTTTATATCAGGATTTAACCGTCAAAGAAAATCTCAGTTTCTTTGCCACGGTTTTTGGAACAACTATCAAACAGAACTATGAGCTAATTAAAGATATCTATACCCAGATAGAACCTTTCAAGAATCGGCGAGCTGGGAAATTATCGGGAGGTATGAAACAGAAGCTGGCTCTATGCTGCGCGCTGATCCATAAGCCATCCGTTCTTTTCCTCGATGAACCAACAACAGGTGTCGATCCCGTTTCGAGGAAAGAGTTCTGGCAGATGCTAAGGCGGCTCAAAGAGCAGGATATTACCATTGTTGTTTCTACTCCGTACATGGATGAAGCGACACTGTGCGATAGGATCGCGTTAATTCAGAACGGACGCATTCTTTCCGTCAATCCACCAGAAGAAATTATACACTCCTATCCAGATTTACTATACGCGGTTAAGTCTGAAAATATATATCATCTGGTAAACTGCCTTAAAGATTATGAAAATACTATCAGCGCCTATGCCTTTGGTGAATATGTCCATTTGGCAATCAAATCAGGAGTGTCGCCACGCCATCTGGCTATGAATGAAAAAGACCAAAAAATAGATGACATAGAACAATATCTTTTGAGGAATGGCTTTAAAAACGCCGTGGTTAGAAAAACGGAGCCTACAATCGAAGACTGTTTTATAAAATTATTGTCCGATTAATGAACCAGCAAATAAAAATGGCAGATCCGCAATTCTCGATTCAGGCCGAGAAACTAAGCAAGCACTTTGGTCATTTTACTGCCGTAAATGAAATAACATTCAATGTCGTTAAAGGAGAGATCTTCGGTTTTCTCGGCGCAAATGGCGCGGGAAAAACCACCGCTATGCGCATGCTTTGCGGGCTTTCAAAGCCGTCCTCCGGCAAGGCGCTGATCGCTGGCTTCGACGTATATAAGAACACAGAGGACATAAAAAGAAACATTGGTTACATGAGCCAGAAATTCTCTCTATACGAGGATCTTACAGTGCTCGAAAACATCAGATTTTACGGCGGCATTTACGGTTTGTCAAACGAGCAACTGAAAAACAAAAGTGAACAACTTATCACCCGCTTGGGACTGCAACAGGAGGCTAAAAAACTGGTGTCATCTTTGCCTCTGGGCTGGAAACAAAAGCTATCCTTCTCGGTGGCTGTCCTGCACGAACCGCAGATCGTTTTTCTTGATGAACCAACAGGAGGCGTAGATCCCGTGACCCGCAGACAATTCTGGAATCTCATTTACGAAGCATCAGCCCGGGGTATTACCATTTTCGTGACCACTCATTATATGGACGAAGCTGAATATTGCAACCGGATATCAATTATGGTTGACGGCAAGATAGAAGCCCTGGATACTCCTGCTAATTTAAAACAGCGGTTTAACGTCCCGTCTATGGACGATGTATTTTACCAATTGGCCAGAGGAGCCCAAAGAACTGACAACTGATAACTACAAATCAAAAGGCAATGAAAGCTGTATCCCCCACTATAGAAAAGAACGTTGTTGCTTCAAAATCTGTACTATTTGCACTGAAAATAATGCGTCTATACGAACAGTTGTGCAGCAAAGGAACAGACCGGTTATTAGCAACACATTTACTGCAAAGCGGAACCTCTATCGGGACTTTGGTGAGGGAAGCCGAGTTAACAGAGTCAAAACCTGAATTTCTCGACCTGATAAACATGGCACTAAAAGATGCGCAAACAGCAGCCAGGTGTCTGCTTCTTTTAAAAGAGGGAGATTATATACATTCCTTAGAGTATGACAAACTAAATGCCGACTGTGATGAGATAACAACGCTACTAACGGAGATAATCGATCAATTACAATAAATCAGACAATGAAACAATCGTCAGATTCTATTTTTAGTTCGCAATTTTTCTCTTTCGTAAGAAAGGAATTTTATCATGTAATGCGTGATAAAAAAACGCTGCTCATTCTGTTCGGAATGCCGGTAATGCAAATCCTCATCTTCGGTTTTGCCCTGACCAATGAAGTGAAAAATTCCAGAATAGTTGTGGTTGACTATGCAAGGGACCTGGCTTCGCAACAAATTACGGCAAGAATAGAGGCAAGCCAGTATTTTGATATCGAAAAAACTATTCTTGACCAGAAACAGATTGAATCGGCATTTAAGAACGGAAAGATAAAATTAGCCCTGATATTCCCGGAAAAGTTTAACGACGAACTGCTGCATCAAAACAAAGCCCAGATACGGGTAGTAGCTGACGCTTCCGACCCGAACATTGCGAATACGCTTACTAATTATGTGACATTAATCGTTCAGGACTATCAAAATGAGCTGAATAAGAATATATCACTTCCTTACAGAATTGATACAGAGGTGCGAATGTTGTATAACCCACAGCTGAAGGGCGCTCACTCATTTGTCCCGGGAGTGATGGCTTTGGTACTGATGCTGGTTTGTGTAATGATGACAGCAATCTCCATTGTTAGAGAAAAGGAAACAGGAACCATGGAAATATTGCTGGTCTCACCCTTTAAGCCTTTTCTTGTAATTCTTTCTAAGGCTGTACCCTATTTGATACTCTCCCTTATAAATGTAGTTTCTATACTTCTGCTAAGTGTATTTGCACTTGACCTCCCTGTGAACGGCAGTGTACTGTTGCTCTTCGCTGAAAGTACCCTGTTTATTATCACCTGTCTTAGCCTGGGAATATTCATTTCTATAAAGTCGGCTACCCAGCAGGCAGCTATGACCATCTCGTTAATGGGGATGATGCTACCTACCATTATGTTCAGCGGCTTCATGTTTCCTGTAGAAAATATGCCGGTCCCACTGCAGGTAATTTCGAATATCGTACCCGCCAAATGGTTTTATATTATCGCAAAATCGATCATGATAAAGGGTCTTGGAATTACAGCGCTATGGAAAGAAACACTTATTCTGGCTGGGATGACCGTCTTTTTGTTAATAATAAGCTTAAAAAGCTTTAAAATCAGGCTTTCTTAAATGCATTCATATCAAGTCTCTATAAATATTGAAACATGCGTACGATAGGATTTTTGCTTCAGAAAGAATTCCGGCAGATACTCCGGAACAGAACCATCAGAGGTATGATTTTTATTATGCCAATAATTCAGCTGATCGTTATCCCAATGGCCGCAGATTACGAAGTGAAAAATATCAACCTTGCTATAGTTGACCACGATCACTCTCCATATACGCAAAAGCTTATATTAAAAATAGCTGCTTCGGGGTACTTTAAACTGAATAAGTACAGCAGTTCATTTAAAGAAGCATTCACTCAAATAGAAACTGATAAGGCCGATTTGATCCTCGAAATACCCCAAGGCTTCGAAAAAAATCTCATTCGGGAAAATGAACAGAAACTTTTTATTGCAATCAACGCCATTAACGGTGTAAAGGCCAGCATGGGAGGAGCATATATCGGCAATATTATCAGAAGCTTTAATAACGAAATACGCTTAGAGTTTATACAACCGCAAAAAATTGCCGAAGTACCTGCTGTAGAAGTGGTGCCGTCTAACTGGTTCAATGCTGAAATGAATTATCACGTATTCATGGTACCGGGAATTCTTGCCATCCTGGTGACGATGGTTGGAGGCTTTCTTTCTGCTCTGAATATTGTTAAAGAAAAAGAAGCGGGGACTATTGAACAAATAAATGTAACACCTATCCGCAAACATCATTTTATCATCGGCAAGCTCATCCCCTTCTGGGTGTTGGGGAATATAATATTTACAATAGGCTTGCTAATCGCATGGCTTATTTATGGTATTGTCCCGCAGGGTAACCTTGCTGTCCTCTACACATGCACTTCGGTATACCTGCTTGCAATTTTAGGCTTTGGATTGCTCATTTCCACATTTTGTGATACCCAGCAACAAGCAATGCTCATCATGTTCTTCTTCATGATGATCTTCATTCTTATGGGCGGACTCTATACAACCATTGAAAGTATGCCCAACTGGGCTCAAACAGTCGCGCGGTTTAACCCGGCGAGCTATTTAATAGAAATAGTACGCATGGTGATCCTTAAAGGCAGCGGTTTTAAAGATGTAATGCCCCACATCATAAAGCTGTCGCTATTCGCTATTATACTTAACGGATGGGCAATATATAACTACAAGAAAACAAGCTGAGATTACGCTCACCCTTTTTCCCTGTAGCCTGACAAAACAATACTACTATCTGATCCTTTTCCGGGGTCGTTTAAACGGAGTTCCCTCACCCGGACGGCTTACCTTTTGATAAGTAACCTCTCCCGGACGACTTAGCTTCTGATATGTTTTAGGCTTTGACTTAAACTCTATCTTCCTGGCAGCAGGGCGTTTAGTTTGCTTTTCCTTTTGACGGTCATCAGCATACTTCACACTGATAGTTTCCTCATCAATGCTCGCTTCATGTAAATTAATGATGGCTTGCTTGGCGTCTTCGTCTTCCGCCATGTCTACAAATCCAAATCTTCTGCTTATACCAGTATGTTTATCCCGTACAATATTAACAGACTCTACCTTCCCAAATTGTTCAAAGATCTCCTTTAATTCAAGTTCCTCAAGATCGCGCGGAAACCCGCCTGCAAATAACTTAACCATTATGTCGTGTGTATTTTCTGATGGAAATGACCATCATTCTTAACTATTATACTGTTTTAATGAAATGATTGTTTCAATAAATATGCCGTTATGAGAATATATATATTTAAGTAAACTTTCTATCCCATTTATGATAAATTTGAGAAACTTTATCTACACTTAAGGGGCATTTGAACCCAATCCCCAGCGATGTATTCTTTGTTGCCTTTGTATCGAATTTTTTTGTATTTATCAAATAAGGCTCTATACAGATGGCTTCTATGAGCCGGTAAAAGTAGTGAATTCTTTTTTTATAACAAAACACATAAAATGTTATCGTCTTTCACAGCTACTCGCCTGTTTAATCAGGCACTCTCATACTGATTCTCAATGTTCCATTTATGCGGAATATCCATTGTGTGCTTATCCACTATCATGTCGGCAATTTGCTGGGTAACATCAGGATAATTTACCGCGACCGGCTTCCCATGTTGCAGCCAATCAGATATAACCGGCTTATGTTTCGATTTCAAGCTGCCTATAACAGGTATGCCCATCATCTCTAATGCCGCACCATTTAAATGCTGCTCATATTGATTTCTCATCGGAACAACCAACAGTTTTTTTCCCATATAAAGTGCTTCGGCAGGGGTTTCAAAGCCCGCACCGCATAATACTCCCGACGAGTGGGCCATACTAGCGATAAACTTTTCGTTATTAACAGGCTGTATACTAATATTCTTAAAATTCAGAGGCCGTCGGTTATGCTTTGAAAAAACCTCCCAGCGGACATCTTTATATTCTGATAATCTTTTATAAAGCCGTTTGTCGTCGTAGGCAGGGAGATAAACTGTATAATGTCCTTTATCCGAAACGTCATGTTGCCGCACCTGGCTTCTTATAACCGGAGTAAAAATATTCTCGCTGTAAGACTCAAAATGAAACCCATATTGAGAACTCGAAGGGGCGTAATTCTTAAGTACCAACCTTCCTATCATATCGCTATGACCAGGTTTAGGAGAATTGGGAGCAAGTACAGCCGACTGATGACTTAAAGCAATAGCAGGCTGATTCTTCATATAACATGCCCATGCCGATACTGGTTCGAAATCGTTGATCACGATATCGTAATCCTCAACAGGCAAAGCTTTAATCTCCTTGACCAACTTTTTCACACTGCTCTTTATTAACGTTTTCCAAAGGTCTACTCCACCCGACCGGCCAAAGATAAAGCTCAATCCGTTTAATTTATATCTAATGGGAAAAGGAAGAGGAAGGTCCCCTTGTATTCCACTAACCAGTACATCCACTTGTCCTCTGCGTTTCAGGCATGGAACTATGTCCATTGCCCGGCTAAGATGCCCATTGCCGGTTCCCTGTATCGCGTAGAGAATTTTCATATACAAAAGTAAGATAATAATAATAAGTGAAGAGCTTTATATACCTGTATACATAACAAAAGGAGGACACTTGCGTACCCTCCTTCTGTTCTCATACTTTCCTTCCTATTATTTACTCAGGTTGAAACCGTATGCAATACGAAGTGCTACCTGCTTGGTAGGGTCGTACTTAGTATAGTCTTCGTACTTAACACCAATATCTAGTCCGTTAGTAAAGGCCCAGCCAATAGACGGAGACCAAACAAAGGATGTTTCGGACCAATCGTCAGTTCCAAAACCAGCGCCAAGCTCACCACTTACATAGAAATTTTTACTCAAAAAAGCCTTTACACCAGCCTTTAGAGGAACAACGTTATACGGCAAATCATTTTGCGTATCTTTAAACTCATCTTTCACAAAGAAGTGGTTAAAGCCCGAAGCCAGCGTAAGGGAAACAGGACCTGCAAGATCCTTTTGCAATTTAACGTCGCCACCCAAAACAAATCCGTACGGATCTTTAGTACCAACTCCACCATTTAATCCTACTCCAAGGCGCCATGCCTGAGAGTCCTGAGCTTTAGTTTCTGTAACACTAAATAATAAAGCTATGGCTGAAGCAGCCGTCAATAGTTTTATAGTCTTTTTCATGTCTTTTTGTTTAATTGATAAATTAATAAAACCATACACCTGCCTGCAAGTAGCATGCCAGAAGGACTATCTCAGGACTTTCGACCCAGCTTCTAAGGTAAAATATTACACATGAAGTTATAATTATTTCATTTAAAGATAGTTCCAAAAAGCAGTTTTCGAGTAACGTCTCAAAATTTACTTTCAGAAGACCAGTTGCCTGTGCAATTGAATGTATCTGTTTTGAGCTATTCTGTCATATATAAAGGGCATATTTGGCAGTAGTCAGGCTCCCTTTCTACTAAATGCATTTCTAATTCCTGTTGACATAAGGTTGTCAGTGACCTGCCTTTTATTTGCGCTATATAAAAACAGACAATGGAAAAACTTCGGCTGAAACTTTTTATCACTTTTTTAAAATATCTTTAACACTCAATCGTCTCCCTTCATAAAGCATTTAAGTTTGATCTCAAAGAGTAATGTCATCAGGTAAGGACAGCCATATTATCGAAACCATCAAAGAATATGGCAGGGGCTTGCTGAGTTTCATCAGGCGGAGAGTCAAAAGTGATGCTGATGCTGAAGATATTTTGCAGGATGTCTGGCATCAATTCTGCGCGCTGGTGAACGCCGAACCGATAGAACAAACAGGGGCTTGGTTGTTCAGAGTAGCGAGGAACAAAATAATCGACCGTCACAAGAAGAAGTCAGAGCAACTATTTACAGAAAGCGTTACAGAAGAAGAGGAGACATTCTCCTTTAAAGAGATTATGATGGTAGACAACGCCACTCCGGAAACGGAATACCTTCGCAACGTTTTTTGGAAACAATTCTTTGCTGCTTTAGAAGAATTACCCGAAGAACAACGCCAGGTGTATCTATGGCACGAGCTTGAAGGCCTCTCTTTTGCTGATATCGCTGTGCTCACAGGTGAAAACACAGGCACTCTTATCTCCAGAAAAAGATACGCAGTGTTACACCTTCGAAACCGTCTTCGCCTGCTTAGAGATGAAATACTTATTTATTAGATATAGAAAATATGAAAAGAAAGTTTTTTGTACGAAAGGCCCTCCTGATCATTTTATTCGTCCCCACAGTAATAACTGTTTTAACTTTTGTGGTGATGTCATTATGGAATTCCGTTCTCACAGAAGTAATCCCGGTGAAACACGTTAGTTTTTGGCAGGCGATGGGCATACTCGCTCTATCGAAAATTTTGTTCGGCTTTGGCGGGGGAAAAGGCCCGGGCAGACACTCCTTTTGGTGGAATAAGCGAATGCAGAGTAAAATGAGAAGCATGAGCCCGGAAGAAAGAGAAAAATTTAAAGAAGAGATGTGCAGGCGAATTAACTTTTGGCATATGCCCGATCGCTACTGCGACGTCCCTGACAATAAAAAAGATTAAATGTTACAATAATCTACCTGATGAATCTAACTGATATTAATTCTGTTTGCTATGGATATACTAATATTTAAAACCAACGTAAGCGGTAGCGAGCATGTAGAATCGGTGCGGCCGCATCTTCATGAGCTACATGAAATACTCAAGTGGAACTTTGACCTTCTTGATGAGGAATTCATTTTAAGGATAGAAGCCCATCATAATCTTAACCCACGTAAAGTAGAAAGAGTACTGTCAAATGCCGGATACTATTGCCAGGAGCTACAAACATTCTCTGGTGTACAGGTAGTTTAACAATATTGAATTTGCGTTTTCATAGACAACAGCAGCAACTTCAACTGCCGCCTGAGTGAAAAATAAAAAAAATCAGAAATTTCATTTTATTTTCATGTTGCATAGTGTTCTTTGAATAAAAGATCTGGCATTATGAAAACCATCATACTTTATAGTTCTGTTGTTCTTGCTTCCTTTGCTTTCTCCGAGAGCACGGCTCAGGTTCATGTAGATGTAAATATAGGTCGGCCTGTGTATGTAAACCCGGCTCCCGTAGCAGTCAGTTATTACTACTTGCCTGATGCGGAAGCATATTACTACGTTCCAACAAGGGTTTTCTATTATCAGAATCGTGGCCATTGGGTATCGTCCAGACATTTACCGGGCTATCATAATTATAACATATACAATGTACGGCATATAGCAATAAACGAACATAGGCCGTACCACCGCCATGGCTATTACCGCTCTAAATACAATGTAAGACATTCATCTTATGTATACCGGGACCGGCCAGAACACAGGCATTCCGGGAAATTCAAAAAATCACGCACACATAGAGGAAGAGGGCACCATTAATTTGGTGCAAACAGGATCGCCGGCAGTTTTCAATGGGGTAATTGTCTGCCGGCACCTGTTTTTTTATTTTTCTACTGAATAGATCGCATATTCTAAACGTCCTTTGCCTTCTGCTATCAGCACCGCAAGCTATCAGAGAAAACCTGGGCTGCATTAGCGAAAATAGATATTTTGCTGGATGAAATGGTTTTTATCTAAGATCAAAGCTCAAAATATAAAAGATACAGGGGGGTAGAAAAGAGCAAATAAAGATAAGGTTTAGGAGAATAATATTGTGATAAAGTTTAAATGATTTGATTCTTAAAAGTAGAAAAAGAACATGTTATATAAAATGATCCTGATCACAAATTGAAATTATTGTTTTCCCATATATTTTCTTCAGCAGCGTAAATGGAAAAAACGTATCAGCCCGGAAAGTTGTGAACCATGCATAAATTTTCATTAAGTGGTATATAAAAATTCTATATTTCTCCCGTCTGATCTGGCTAATCAGGTATGTTTAATTTACGGTGAATGTTAATAAAGTACTAAAAGATGAGGGTCCCCGGGGGGGCCAATATGGGTATAGTGCCTAACAAAGCTCTGATAAAACCCTGACCAGTGCCGCATCATGTCAGCATCTCGTCAGTATCTCCTCAGCATCATGTCAGACTAAAGTCTGACGAGAGTCTGACATGATCCTAACAAGATGCTGACGAGATGCTGATAACATCAGGGTTTGGTCAGGTATTGGTCAGACATTCTATAGGTTTTTTACAAACCTTCACCTCTCTTTTATCGGTACAAACATGCCGGTTGCTGAAAAGCACCGAATTCATTTACAAAGTAGCTTATCGAATAGAAACAAACCAAAACCAAGAAACTGTATTGCTGGATCTTACTTGTCGGCATAATAGCATTAATCAGTTTAAATAAGCAAAAAGGGCCGGAATGAATCCGGCCCTACATCTACCTATGAAAAACATACCCTTTGGGAGGGTATAAATGGAATATCAAATAGAGTGCCACAGAAAACACCGCGTTATCACCCTATTTAACAACAAGTTACACCAATACCCTACATCCTAATAGGAAAAAAATTTCTCACTTCAGGCAATTATTTGCTCATTATGAGAAAACAGCACAATATTATTGTTTGCGGTTTGCCGAATCTGGTCCAGCTTGTATCCGCGTGCCTCTCTGATCATTGTTTTCATCCAGATGGCTGGAATCAGCAAGGCCCGTGGTAGCAGTATCACTCGTATCAGGAAGCAAGCCGTCGATCGATTCTGACGTATCTCCTGAGCCTTTGTCCCTGTTATTAGACTGACCACAGGCTAAAACAATGGACGAGAGAGCTAAAACATATACAAATTTTCTTATAATCATAGTTCATAGATTGATGACCTTACAACAAAATAAACACACTATGGATTTGCTCTTTGTTATTTTAAATTTATGTTTCTATAAAAAAATTTGTTGTATACCTTTACGCCATTAGGAATTTGAATGGAATCCCGTTATCAAAACGGTTTAATTAAAGCCTGTCAGTGGCTAAGTGTTGCGAGTCATCAATTATTTGAACTCAGCATTGAAATAGCTTTGTGCGATGACAAGCGAGGAAATATCTCTCCAATAAGGGTTGACGAAAATCAACTCGATTCCATTGGCTTAAAACAAAACCCTTATGCAACGGAACTAAACGAGCTCGCAGGCAAATTGCGCGACAAGCTCGATATAATCATGGTAATAAATGATCTTGATCCTTTCGAAATAGAATCATGGCATTTACTAGACATCTTTGATGATGACACCCTTGAAAAAAAGAGAAAGTGGGTATACCATGATCTTGTCCGATTTTGCTACAAGCAAATCACCTTCTTCCCTGCCCAGCTGTTAGCTATTATTAGTCCCGATATTCAAATGCTTCAGGCCAGCGCGGGCAATAAACTCATGAGTAAGGAAGATGCCTTATATGAAAAAAGTTCATCAATCTTACTGGATGCGCTTGACGACTTTAACGCCGCAACGCAGGGATTTATCATCGCTCGTTACCTGGCAAAGAACGAAGGCCGGATAGTATAAACGCGGTTTTTCTGGAAACTCAAATATTTTTCAATTTTTATGAAACTATTTCTCTCATCAATCCGTTTAAATATACGATAAGGTTTAGGTGCCCTGACTATACTCATTATAGCCGGGGCTTTTTGTTTAAGAACCATTTTCAAGTGGCAAAAAGAAAAGCCAGAAAAGCTGCGAATAAAGTACTTAAGAAGTTCACCACATTATTACCCAGGTAGTGTTTTCTTTCCAGGCTGGCTCCCAATATCGAATCAGCAAGGTTACCTGCAAGGCCACAGACAATAACAAGGGCCGCATTGTGTTGTCCATATGCTATATAAAACACAATTGCAATAAGTAAGGAACCTATAAGTCCAGCTAGCGTACCTTCAAAGCTAATTACACCGTTCTCCCCTCGCCTGTCTTTTGTGAAGGTGAGTATATTAAAAAAACGCTTCCCGTAGATTGTTCCCAGCTCCGAGGAAAAAGTGTCGCCAGTAGCCGAGGCAAAACTTGCCGCTAGCATCAGATTAAACAGTCCTGCCTTTTCCGGGTATATCAAACATAAAGCGCCGCACCCAGCGGCTACACCTCCGTTTGCTAACACCTGCAACGTGTTTCTTTCCCCCTTGTTAGCCTCTGCGACCTTCCAATGTTCTTTTATCCCGCGCTTCCACGAAGTAACCATAGATGCGAGCACAAAAAAGGCAGCCAGCATTGCCAGGCCGGTATACCCCCCGCCGAGATAGATAAGTACGGCAAGTACACCTCCTGTAAATGCCGCACCCACCGTGAGTTTCCTTGTTTTGATACTTAAGAGTACACCTGTAATCAGAACCAGAAAAAAGAAAAAGAGATTATTCATGATTTCTTTGCAAAGAAAGAACAATCACGATACAAACAAAACAAGCAGCAATATTCAATAACATGGCGGTCTGTTGCTCATTACAGTGAGTTATAGCGGGAATGAGGCTTTAGAGCCTGTGCCACTGCAGCAACAAGTTCCGGATTGACATCTTCCTCATCCACCACCTGCCATTCACCATTCTTTTCTACCATAACGAAGGAATCTTTATCAGGAAATACAATACGTAACCCCTGTTCGCCATTATAATCTTCAGGTTCTGCCTCCAATTCGATATCAGCGTGCGTTAACGCTTCTTTTACTGTGATTTTCATAGGTTTTCTATTTAAATAAATTCTGAGAAGATCAGGCTATTTCAGGCTCGATCCATAAATAAAACCCATTTCTTTTAAAAAGGTTTATTTAACGCGTTGTCTCGCTATTCAGAGTATACAGGCAAAAGACTGCGGGATCTTTCATTTAACTTTTTCACAACAATAAAGCTCCCCGTTTGTATTAATGTACAGGTACAGTGATTCTGATTAAACCTTCCCCGCCATGTTCTCATTTAATTACCGGGGCCGTAAATTTTGAGTATCGATTAAAAATTTATATAAAAAAGCAGGAAGATGGACAAGGAAACGCTGACTTTGAAGATTCAGCAACTGCTGACGCATTCTGTTATGGAAAGGGAATTCTACGACAGGGCCACCGATATAATTAGCAGCTCCGAGCTTAAATCTGCTTTCGCGAAGTATTTGTGGATGAGGGGAGAGCATATTGTAGGTATAAAAACCTTTCTCATGAGAGCTGAACAGAACCATGAAATACCAGTATCGCAACCCTTTGAAAACGAAAGATTATGGCGCTTCTTTATAGAATCTGTAAAGCGCAGAGACAATTCTGCAATTTTAAATACCGGGATGCGATATGCACGCTTAACGCGATATAAATACAACACGGCCCTCCCTTTTGCCAATATGACCGACAGGCTGAATACTATGCTTCAAAACCATCTTTTTGAAATACAGAATATCCTGCAGGAATTTTCATCAATTCAATTGTACAAAACCAGATCCTGAAGTACTGCCGCGTCTCTAATCTTTACTTCTTTCATAATTTTTACAACAAAAGACATTTAATTACATCACATGTACCTTAATTTTACCGGCAGTTATTATACTTGCACGTAAATAGAACAGGAAACAAATCTTAAAATCAACACATATCAAAATGCAGGAATTAGAGCCCTCAGTTCTTAAAAAAATCAATGAATGGCTTCAGGGAAGCTACGATGCAGAAACAAAACAACATGTTCAGAAATTGCTGGATGAGAAATCTTTCACTGAGTTAACGGATTCGTTCTACAGAGATCTTGAGTTTGGAACCGGAGGTCTGCGCGGCATTATGGGACCTGGTTCAAACCGTATTAACAAGTATACTATAGGTGCAGCCACCCAGGGACTAAGCAATTACCTGAAAAAAGCCTACCCACGCGAACAGATTAAGGTGGCTGTAGCGCATGACAGCCGTAATAATTCCGACTATTTTGCAAGAATCACAGCCGAAGTATTTTCTGCCAATGGCATTTATGTTTACTTCTTTAAAGAATTAAGACCAACACCCGAATTGTCATTTGCAATAAGAGAGCTAGGCTGTAAAAGCGGCGTAATGCTGACCGCCTCTCATAATCCAAAGGAATATAACGGATATAAAGCCTATGGTGCTGACGGAGGCCAATTTGTATCTCCTGAAGACACGAAAGTGATGGAAGAGGTTGCAGCGGTCAGCAGTGTAGATAAGATAAAATTCAATCCAGAAGAACAGAACATTGAATTGCTAGGTGAGGAGATTGACGAACTTTACCTCGATAAGATCACCAACCTTTCTGTTTCTCCTGAAGCTATTAAACGCCAGAAAGATCTAAAGATAGTGTACTCCCCTATTCACGGAACAGGGATTACACTCGTCCCACAGGCGCTTAAGAGATTCGGATTTACAAATATCACCCTCGTTGAAGAGCAGGTTAAGCCTGACGGCAATTTCCCTACAGTGGTATATCCCAACCCGGAAGAAAAGGAAGCCCTTACTCTTGCACTTCAGAAAGGCCGGGAAATTGATGCAGATCTTATTCTTGCAACCGACCCTGATGCCGACCGTGTTGGTATTGCCGTAAAGAATAATGAAGGAGAGTTTATCCTTTTCAACGGAAACCAAACAGGTAGCTTGTTAATCAATTATCTGCTCACCGCCTGGGAAGAAAAAGGAAAACTATCAGGCAACGAGTATATTGTAAAAACCATTGTCACTTCTTATATTATCGACGAGATTGCAAAAGCCAGGAATGTAGAATGCTACAATACCCTCACTGGCTTTAAATATATCGGCGAATTAATGACGAAGTTCGAAGGCAAAAAGACCTTTATCGGAGGAGGAGAAGAAAGTTATGGATATCTCATAGGCGAGCTCGTTAGAGATAAAGATGCCGTTGTATCGGCAGCATTTATCGCTGAAATGACTGCATTTTACAAAGACAAAGGCAGCAGCTTATTTGATGCATTACTTGAAATGTACCAACAATACGGCTTTTATAAAGAAAAGCTTGTTTCAGTTACTAAGAAAGGAAAGAGCGGAGCTGAAGAAATCAAAGCCATGATGGAACGCTTCAGAAACAATCCCCCTGCTACTCTTGGAGGATCCAAAGTGACTGCACTGAAAGACTACGAATTAAGGGTTGAAACGAATATCGCTTCGGGCGCTAAAAAAGAGCTCGAACTTCCAAAGTCGGATGTACTGCAGTTTATCACTGAAGATGGATCTATTATTTCTGCACGTCCTTCGGGAACAGAACCTAAAATAAAGTTCTACTGCAGTGTCAAAACAACTCTTTCTGATAAATCGGCATATCAGGCAACCAGCGCGCAACTTGATGAAAAGGTTAATTCAATAATGAACGATCTTGGAGTATAACACGCCTGGTTAGTAAATATCAAAAACGTCCGCATTACAGCGGGCGTTTTTCTTTTTAATAGCTCTTCCTTTATAACACCCCTCTTCTGCTTTGTGAGCACTCATGCCCACCACCTACAAAAGCGACCTAACATCAAACAATTACTTCATTGCTGATTGTTAATATGTTAACAAATAATTAATCAAACAATAACATCTTTTAGTATATCTTTATAAGACCTCGGAAAAGTTTGTCGGCAGGACATAACCAGGTCATTTAACCGCTAACAACATACCCATATGACCTGGAAAAAATTCAGTGGAGAAATTATTCATTCGGACATTCACGATGAAGTAAAAAAAGCTATTGAGCGCGAAAGCAGCCTCGGCAACAAATTAAAAGTTTGTATTGGCACTGATTCGCAGGTGAAAGGGGCGGTAACGGACTATGCTACAGTAATTGTGTTTTTAAGGGAAAAGAAGGGAGCCTTTATGTTCATTCACCAGGAACGCAGCACCCGCAAAATGAGCATTAAAGAACGTATGCTTACCGAAGTTCAAAAATCAATTGAAATAGCGTACGCACTATGCGATCTGCTCGACCTGTATCAGGTAGATCTTGAAGTCCATGCCGATATTAATACTAATCCGATGTTCAAGTCAAATCAGGCCTTACATGAAGCAATGGGTTATATTTTGAGCATGGGTTTTGTATTCAAAGCAAAGCCCGAAGCATTTGCAAGCTCAGCCTGCGCCAACAAGATGGTTCATTAACCACTCTCCGAAACCGTTAAGTAACGCGGTGCACCATAAGCGCACCTGAAATAGTACACCCTATAGAAATCACCGGAAAGGGCTCGCAACGATTTCCCCACAGCTCTGCTTTAAAGTGGTTTTATACTGATTTCATTTGTATAATTGTATTTTAATCGTTCACATGGACATCTCCTTATTGCTTAATAATATCGCCAGATACATTGATCTTAACAAAGAAGAGGAAGAACATTTCGCTTCGCTTCTTCACCACAAAAAGCTAAAAAGAAAACAATTTATACTTGAAGAAGGCGAGATAAATACAAAAAGTACATTTGTCACATCCGGCTGTCTCAGAAGCTATATTGTCGACAAGAACGGCATTGAACATGTGTTGCAATTTGCTCCGCGCGAATGGTGGATCGTTGATATGCGAAGCTTTATTACCGGCTCGCCTGCAAGGTTAAATATAGACGCACTCGAAGAAAGTGAAATTATCTATATCAACAAAACCGATTTCGATAATCTGTACATTACGGTGCCAAAATTTGAAAGATTTAGCAGGATTCTCGGGCAAAACTCGCTTGCGGCTTATCAGTACCGGCAGATCGACAATATTGCGCTTCCAGCGATGGAGCGGTATAAACATTTTTGCCAGCTGTATCCATCCCTGATCAAAAGTCTCCCTCAAAAACAAGTGGCGTCCTACATCGGTGTCACACCCGAGTTCTTAAGTAAAATGCTCAATACCACACTTATTAAATAGATTTAGCCCCCTGTAAACGGCAAAAGGATTTCAATTTTATTAAAAGCGTAAGCTTTTCGTACTTTTGCAACATGCTTTCTTATACAGAAGAAAATTATCTAAAGGCTCTGTTGCATCTCACGCTGGAGGTACAGCATAAGAATGAGGCCGGAACAAATCAGCTTGCTTTTTATCTGGGTGTAAAACCAGCAACAGCAACAGATATGCTCAGGAAACTAAAAGAAAAAAAACTCATTTCTTATGAGAAATACGGCAAGATCTCTTTATCCGAAGAAGGCAGGAAAAAGGCAGTAGAAGTAGTACGAAAGCACAGATTGTGGGAAACATTCCTCTACGAAAAACTGGAATTCAGTTGGGATGAGGTGCATGAGGTGGCCGAACAGCTTGAGCATATCCAGTCGCCTAAGCTGGTTGAAAAGCTGGATAAGTTCCTGGGTCATCCTGAGTACGACCCGCATGGTGACGCGATTCCAGATGCAAAGGGCTATTTAAAGCCCTCTTTCAAAAAAACTCTGGCAGAAGCCGATGCCGGAACAAACTGCAGGATGGTCGCGGTCAAAGATAATTCGGCTTCATTTCTGCAATATGTGAGTCAGCTAAACCTCGCTATAGACGCCAAAATACAGGTTGTATCACTTCAACCCTATGATGGCTCTATGGAGATAATAATTAATAATGAAACGAGAACAACCGTTTCGCAAAAATTTGCAGAAAACATTTTAATTGTTTAGTAAGTTGCAGCGTGTAGCATGTTGCAGGAGGGAGAAACGTCGTCTGCAAACGACTATAATATCAACACATCATTATGAACATCAATATCAAAAATAAAAAGGCCTATTTTGAATACCATATCCTGGATAAGTATACCGCTGGCATTCAGCTCCTGGGTACGGAAATCAAGTCCATCCGTGAAGGAAAGGCGAACCTGAATGATGCGTTCTGCTCCTTCTTTAACGACCATCTGTATGTGCGGAATATGCATATTGCGGAATATTCACACGGATCCTTTTATAATCATGAGGCCAAACGCGATCGCGCCCTCCTTTTAACAAAGAAAGAGCTTAAGAAGCTCCGTGAGAAAGGTGAGGAAAAAGGATATACGATTGTCCCTCTGCATCTTTTTATCAGCGAACGAGGCTTCGCTAAGCTAGAAATAGGCCTGGCGCAGGGAAAGAAGACTTTCGATAAACGCGACAGTATTAAAGAACGTGAGAGTAAGATTGAACTCGACAGAGCAATGAAACGGTAAGGCCCGATAGGCCTGTCACGCTACCACGCCTGATCACCTACCAGTGGAACAAACCTGAATGTATCTAATTCTATGCGCTCGTAATCCGTATCGCTTACCCTCATCACAGTAACCATCTTTTGCGATTTTTCGTCACCCACCGGTATCACCATTGTCCCTCCTACTTTTAACTGCTTCAGCATAATTTCCGGCACAAAAGGAGCCCCGGCAGTAACCAGAATTTTATCATAAGGGGCACATTCAGCTATTCCCCTGGATCCGTCTCCAAGAAAGAAGTTAGGACGATAACCCATCTTCGTCAAAAACAGCTTTGCCCGTTGATATAACTTTTCCTGACGCTCTATGGTATAAACAACCGCTCCAAGTTCCAGAAGAATACAGGTTTGATAACCTGATCCGGTACCTATCTCCAGCACTTTATCGCCCTCTCTGATATTAAGCAGCTGCGTTTGATAAGCTACCGTATATGGCTGAGAAATCGTTTGCCCCTCCCCGATAGGGAACGCTATATCTCTATATGCCTGGTTCCAGAAAGTTTCGTCAAAGAAAAAATGGCGTTGCACCTTTCCTATGGCATCCAGCACCCTTTTATCTTCGATCTTCCGTTCGTCCCTTAGCTGTGTTACCAGTTTTTTCCTGGCACCTCTTTCCCGGTAATTATCTACAAACTTAAACGCCATTCTTCGGCAAAAATAACCTTCCTTAACGTTATATAATAATCGAAAACAAATCATAACTTTATCCATTTCAGTATCAGTTTTATAAATTATATCTGAAACAAAAAACCAATTCAAAACTTTAAATCGGGAGTATGAAAAAAACTTTACTTTTTATTTTACTTATTTCGCCGTTTATAAGCAAATCGCAGCAAAGCAATATCAGCAACCGCAGTAACAGTATATATCAGCGCAGCTTCAATAATTCTACGGCCTATTCTTACAGTATAGGATATAAAATCCTAAGTTTTGAAGAGTTCCCGCGGATTCTGGACCAAACCGACAACAATGTGCTCAGACGCTCTGTTCTAAACGGTATTATTTTAAAATATAACAACAAACAGATAAGCTACAGGCTTTCAGGCAGCTTTTATTCCAACCGTATTACTTTTCAAAATGGATGTGATGAATGCGAAGAAATAGAAGGGCGGCTTAAAGACAACCATATAAAGGTGGGTTTCGAAAAGAACTTCACATACGGCACCATTCAACCCTACTTCGGAATCGACCTCGGTATAAAAAGAAGCATCTTCAAAGGTGATGTAAAAAGCACATTTCAAACGCTTGATTCCAGCGGAGAATATGATGTAAAGACAGAGAAAAACGGACTGTCCCTTTCTCCGCTGCTGGGTATCAAGTTGAATATAATTGACCATTTCAGCATCACAGCCGAAAGTACAATAGATGTCTTCTACAGCTACGAACGGCAGGAAAGGACGAATAATGCCAATCCAGGCAGTCGTACATTGCAAAAGTATTACAAGTGGGAGTATCTGTTGAAGCCTTTAGGAATGCTGAATCTGCAGTATAATTTTGGAGCGATATATTAGTAAGGATCCACATCCACCTGGATGAGCGTCCCCTTGTTCTGTTTATCTGTCTCAAAATTCAAAAGCAGTCCGCGCAAAAACTCTTTCACTTTACTAATCGCTATACCATCGCGTTCAACTTTAATATATAGTGTTTTGATAAAGAAATTCCTGATGCGGCCCACCAGCGGATCTTCAGGCCCCAGAACACGTTCACCAAGAGCTTTTTTCAGCTCCTGTCCGAGCCGGTTCGCCACAGCACTTAATGCATGTGAATCTTTATGCTTTACATCTATCCGGATCATCCTGTATAAAGGCGGATACCTGAAACTCTTCCTTTCAGCGATTTCCACACGGAAAAGATCTTCGTAGTCATGTTCTATCACCTGTTGTATGACCCTGTGATTGGTACTATACGCTTGAATAATAACTGTCCCCGGCTTGCCGCGTCTTCCGGCGCGCCCTCCAACCTGCGAAAGGAGCTGAAAACTTCTTTCAAAAGCCCTGAAGTCAGGATAGTTAAGCAGACTGTCGGCATTAATGATACCAATAAGCGTTACATGATCAAAATCAAGTCCCTTGGCAACGATCTGTGTCCCTACTAACACATCTATCCTCCGCTCTTCAAAATCGTTCAGGATCCGCTGAAAGCTGTTTTTACTTCGCGTCGTATCCAGGTCCATGCGGGCAATCCTCGCTTCAGGAAAGATAAACTGAAGATCGTCCTCTATCTTTTCTGTACCAAAGCCCTTCTGTTCAATATGCGTAGAACCGCAAGCAGGGCAAACCGGAACAGTATCTTGTTTATATCCGCAATAATGGCAATGTAGTTTTCCTGTGCTTTTATGATATGTAAGACTTACATCACAATGAATACACTGGGGTATATAACCGCAGGTTTTACAGATCAACAAGGGAGTATAACCCCTCCTGTTCTGAAACAGAATCACCTGCTCCTTCTTTTCAAGAGCCTCTTTTATACCATCAATAAGCACGCTTGTAAAATGCGACTGAATGGTCTTTTTGCTGGTCTCCTCTGCTATACCCACCACCTTGATCGCCGGCAGATTCGATTCTCCGTAACGTTGTCTAAGCTCAGCAAAACCATATTTTCCCGTCTTCGAATTAAAGTAACTCTCCAGCGAAGGGGTGGCTGAACCGAGCAATACTTTAGCCTCATGCAGGCGTCCGGCGTAAATCGCTGTATCCCTGGCATGGTATCTCGGCGCAGGATCATATTGCTTGTAGGACGACTCGTGTTCTTCATCAACCACGATCAATCCCAGCCCGGTAAAGGGCAGAAAAACTGCCGATCTCGCTCCTAATACAACGTTGTACTCGTTATTAAGTACCTTCGTCCACACTTCAGCACGTTCGTTATCACCTAACCTCGAGTGGTAGATTCCGATTTTGCTTCCAAAATATTCTCTGAGCCGTTCTATTATCTGTGTTGTAAGCGCTATTTCGGGTAACAGATACAACACCTGCCTTCCCGACGTAATACACTCTTCAATTAACCGGATATAAACTTGCGTTTTACCTGAAGACGTAATACCATGCAGCAATACCACATCTTTCTCTTCAAACAATTTTTTTATACCCTCTAATGTTTGTTCCTGCTCTTCGCTAAGCGTAAACTCCTTCAGATGCTCATAATCCCCTTCCTTAAGCCTGCTTACAACCCGGTTCTCCACAACAAATATCTCTTTGTCAATTAAGGCTTTTAACGGTCCATTGCCGCTTCCGCTTTCTTCAAGGATTTCCTTTTTTCCTACATAAGGACTGCTCCTGCTTAACTTCAGATAAGCGAGAAGGATATCCAGCTGCTTCGGACTGCGTTCAAGGACATTGAAAAGGGCTTTCCGGTTGTCGGCATCGGCATAAAATGAATGGAGCGTGATATATGCCACTTGTTTTGGCTTATAGCGCTCGACAACTTCTTCGGATATATGAATAACCCCCTTATCAAAAAGCGATTTCAGTAACCTGAATACCGATTTCTGACCAAGTAACTTCACAATGTCACTTACCTTGAGCTCAGGCTGAATCTCAAGTGCATCTATAATAAGGAATTCTTTATCATTGAAGTCCTTTTTGTCATAAACAGCATCCTTAAGCAAAACCACCCTGGTCTCACTGGCCAGCTTTAACGCCGATGGAAGTGCTGCCTGCATCACTTCGCCAAGGTGACACATATAGTATGCGGAAATCCACTCCCAGAGCTTAAGCTGATGCTGATTTACAACCGGACTCTCGTCGAGTACGTCAATCACATATTTAGCCTCATACAGTTTCGGCGGATTTTCACTTATATGATAAATGATAGCAGTGTAAATTCTGCTTTTGCCAAATTGCACTACCACCCGCTTGCCTACAGCAACCTGTTCATTCAGCGATTGCGGCACCCGGTAAGTATAGGTCTTGGATATAGCCAGGGGTAGGATTACATCAACAAAGAATGTTTTTAGCTCTCCCTTCTCTTCATTCAGTTCCAGCATTATTTATTTTTAACAGCAGCCAGCAATAGAAATAACCAGCCTATAATAAACATCAGGCCGCCGATTGGAGTTATCGGCCCAAGGAAACCGGCGCTTAAACCGGTTACAGCACGGGTAGAGAGTAAATATAACGAGCCTGAAAAGAGGAAAATGCCCAGGACGAAGGCATAGTAGGCTATATTGATGAAGCCATCGCGATATTTAGCAACAGTTGAAAGAAATAGCAATGCCAGGGTGTGATAAAAATGGTAGCTGACTGCCGTCTTCCAGTTCTCAAGATCTGATGCTGAAATGCGGGGCTTCAGTCCATGTGCTCCGAATGCGCCAAGAATAACAGCTGCGATACCAAATACAGAAGCCGTAATGATAATTTTCCTGTTCATATCTTTCTAAATATGCTAAATTAAGTAAACCTTACAACAATTCTAATTGTAAAGATTAAATTTGCAGACAGACCATGAGGAAAATAATCATTCTATGTTCTGTTCTGTTAATAGCTATTGCTGTAATTGCGGTAAAATACTTTTCAGAACTTTCTGGCAACACCAATAGCAGCACAAAAGTATTAAAATATATACCTTCTGATGCCGCTTTAATATTGAGTTTTAATAATGATGAGTCATTTTATGACATCTTCAGCGACTACGAGCTCTTTGATGCTATAATTGGCGAAACGAGAGCGGCAGAACTCGAGCAGTTGTACAACCTGTTACTTAAACAACCATCGCTAAAGGAAATAACCGGAGGCGAAAAAGTCTTTCTTTCTTTCCATCCCGGCAAAGCCGACTCTGTAAGCCTGCTTTTTTCTATGGGCTTTAATGAGAAGGCAAGTGAGAACGACATTCAGGACTATTTTATTAACCTTCCCGGAGTATCACTTACAAAACTGTCTGATGCCAACTGGTACAGCCTTTCATTAAATACAATCAGTAAACCTTTTTTTCTTTACATAGCAAACGGCGCTGTAACAGGCAGCTTTTCGAAGGAGCTTCTTGCCCGTGCCGCCGAACCTAAGACAGGTAAAATAAACAAATCCTTCATTAGTGAAATAAGCGAAAATTCATCCAGAAACCATAATTCACCTGTCAGCCTGTTTATTAATCATGGGTCCCTGCCTTCTTTTTTTGCGTCGTTTATGCGGGTAAAAGCAAACGGGAATTTACTTTTGCTTAAAGACATGCTGGGATTTTCGGCACTCACCATGAACTTTAAAAGCGATGCACTTATGTTTAACGGGATCAGCACGCCTGATACTGCTGCATCGGTTTATTTAAACCTGTTTCTGGGCCAGCATCCGGTGAAAAACCAACTGAAAAACCTGCTTCCCGCGAATACTTCGAATTCTATTCTATTCGGACTTTCAGACTATAAGAAGTTCCATCAAGAGCTAAAGGGCTATCTCAGAAAAAAAGGAGAATTAAACAAGCTCGACAACCAGCTGAAAACCATCCGATCAGAAACAGGTATCAATATTGACACGGATATAAAACCAAAATTATCAAATGAATTTGCCCTTATCGAAACAGATAACCGGGAACGCCTCGGAATAATTAAGGTATCGAACGGAATAAAAATGAACTTTACTCTGCGACTGATCAGCCAGCAGATTACAGAGGTTATCTCGCGCCTTAATCACTCCAATATACTCTATTATTACCTCGGCGATCCGTTCAAAAGCTTTGCAAGACCTTATTTTGCTATCGCAGATAATTATCTGATTGTTGCAAATTCACAAAGCGTGGTGCAAAGCTATTTGAATGAATACGCAGAAAACCGGTTTATTGTAAAAACGAAGGAATATACGGAACATGACCAATTGGTAGCCAACAAAAGCAACATCCTGTTTTTTATTAACAATAAAAACTCCGGAAAAATAATGAAAGCTACTCTTAAGAGGGGCTATGCAGAAATATTCTCCGATGATAATTATGCCCTCAATAACTTCTATGGCTTAACATGGCAATGGAGCTCAGAAGGAAAACATTTCCAGACGAACCTTTATTCTAATTTTAACACTACAGGTAAAAAGGAGTTAAAATCCGTTTGGTCGTTTAAGCTCAACGCCCGTATCGCAACGACTCCACAGATTTTCAGAGAAGGCCAGCGACAGGTGGTTATAGTACAGGATAAAGTTTACAACCTTTATGCACTTTCGGACGATGGCAAAAAACTCTGGGCCACACAGCTAGACGGTAAGGTACAGGGAGTAGTTTGCAGATTAAACGATGGCTCTCTGTTATTTAATACCTCTCGCAAGTTATATCGCATGGATATGAAAGGAAACAGCATAGCTGGATTTCCGGTAAACCTGCCCTTTAACGCTTCCGGCGGCCTGTCGGTTACCGCTGCTGAACCTGCGTCTGCTAAAATTTTCATTCCGGCTCAATCGATGATCCTTGCTTATACGACTGCTGGTGCAACTATCTCAGGGTGGAACAAAGAGCTGCCGGGCAGGATCATTCCTGACCTCAAGCTTACCTCGAACAATAACATCAACTACCTGATTACCGGAACACAGGATGGTCGTTTCTTTTTCTTTAATTACAACGGCCAACTAGTCGGGAAAGCGTCTATCCCTGGTAAAAGCTTATTTAAATATCAACTTTTCGTTAATAATGACCCGCAAAACCCTGGTGTGGTCACTACCGATACATCGGGAACCGCTTATTACATCGGCCTCAACGGAAAAATATCTTCGGTAAACCTCGGAAAATGGTCAGACAGGCACAGCTTCGACTTTAAAAATGTAAGCGGCGATGAAGACCAGGAGCTAATCTATTTGGATAAAACACAGTTGAATGTATATAATGGCGACGAAACCCTCGCTTTTACCTACGAATTTGAACACCCGGTGAATAACCTGCAATTATTCCCTATGCATAATAACCAATATGTTCTGGGGGTGTCTTCAGCAGAAGATAGCCAGCTCTTTTTATTTGATACTGATGGTAACCTTTTGAGAGGTTTTCCAGTTAAAGGTACTGGTAATTTTAATGTAGGCTATCTCAGGAATGATGGAATTCAATATCTCCTCTGCGGAACCACAGATAACTTTCTCCATGCATATAAGTTATAAAATGCGGTTAGTTATCCTGGTTAGTTTCATACTATTTATTTTCAATCTGAGGGCGGGCGCACAGCAATTTGCTTTGTATAATACAGGAACACTATACGATTCATTTGAAAATCCCTCACAAAAGGCGTTTATAACAGATAGCAGCCGGCATTACGCTTTTAACTTTTTCATTCCGGCTGCCGGTGTTAGCTATGGCACATCTGGACCAGGCCTTCCAACTATTAAAAAAGCTTTATATACCGGTAAATATGATGCACGAACGCTTTCTGAAGAAGAAACCGGGCTTACGCGTATTTCGTCGGCCGAAAATGCCTATCTCCTCACTTTCAAACTATTTCAATCAGTAAAATACCACCGCGAACTTGGTTTCTCATGGCAGGTCAGAACAGAGAACTATGGTGAAACCACAAATCAGACTCTTATTGTATTTCAGGATTACAAGCGCATCATTGACAAGCAGTTAGACAATCAACTCTTTGATAACAATATGTTTAACACCAATGTGTATGCCCAGTCTTATCATCAGTTCGGGTTTACCTTCCGTGAAAATTACAACAAGCGGCTGGCTTATGGGATAAAGTTGAGTTATCTGAGCGGAATTGCTTATAGCAAGATAAAAATCAATTCTTCCGGTTTAAACATCAACACGGAGACACTCGACTATGATGTCTACATTGACGGAGATCTGCGTACTAACTTTTACTACGACGACATCGAAGGTAAAATGATTCGTCCAGGGTTTAAAAATCCCGGACTTGCATTTAGCTTGAGCGGGAACTATAAATCAAAGCGCGGGTGGTACTTCCTTGCGAACCTGAAAGATATAGGCTTTATTAAATGGAGCAAAGATTCCTATATGTTCAGGGACAAAAACTATACGATTGAAGCTGGAATGGTAAAAGACAGCCTGTGGCATGAGATCAAGAGTAAACTGCAAAGGAAAGGTTACACTACTCTCATTAACGGAAAAGCCGAGATACTGTTCAATAAAGACCTGGGGAACTATCAGCCCAATCTCTTATTATCCAAAAATCTTTTTTACAAAGGAGGCGATATCGCATTGGTCAACACCTACAGATATAAAAGTCTCAATTTAAGTCTTTCTACCGATTATAACCTGAACAACTTTTTTGAAGTTGGTGCCCAGGTGATGATGAAATCACCAAATACAGAGTTTTTTCTGGGAAGCGACCAGCTTTTTAAAACCATGGATACACAAAAGGCCTTAATTAATTCAGACGAAACTGTAGGCAATGGCTATAGTGGAGCTTCCTTCTACCTGGGTTTTTCCCTGAAGTTCGGAAGGATTATGAGCAGGCCTCAGAACGACAATTACATTCCAGGCATAAACCTGAAGCCAGGCGCAAAACCAGGCTTCTTTCAGCGTATCCTTGGAAAAAGGCAGGAATGAAATCTGGCTTACAAGCCCTTGCCCCCTGCAATGAAGTCTTTCAGATAATACGGCTCAAAATACGCCACGTCTTCAAATTGCTGCTGACCGAACTTCTCAAAAGCAAGCTTGCTCATATCTGCAGCAGAGTTTATAAAATCGTCCACAAACACAGCATTTGGATTTGCTCCCAATACGTCTTTGCATTTCGGCGCCCCATCTCCAAAGAAGACAACAATATTTTGATCAAGCAGTTCAGCAAACGAATCGCTATCGATAATCTTTGCCTCCACCGGCTGGAGCACATTTACTGCCTTGTCGAAAACCGCAGTATACACTTCCATCCGCCTGGCATCAATCATCGGGCAGAACAATACCTCACGGGTCTGATATTGTTCCTGCATTTTTGAGGCCATAGATGTTAATGTATTTACTGAGATTAACGGAATGTCCAGCGCATAACATAGACCTTTAGCTGTTGAGACACCGATGCGAAGGCCAGTATAAGAACCGGGGCCCATACTCACCGAGACAGCATCAAGATCTTTCATGGAGTAATTCCCGGCCTTCATCACGTCCTCGATAAAAAGAGTGACCGATGACGCATGTGCATTCCGTTCATTAAGTTCTTTGACGGCGATAGTATTACCATCGCGCGATAAAGCTACCGAGCACGAAGTAGTAGCTGTTTCTATTTGCAGGATAAGTGCCATTAGGGCAAAGATGCGAATAAGATGACTTGAATAAAAGTTTTATGTTTAAGGCACAGGGTCGTGTCCATGACCTCCCCAGGGATGACACCTCGAAAGTCTCTTCAATGTTAGCCAGCCTCCTTTAAAAGGTCCGTATTTCTTAATAGCTTCAGCCCCATACTGCGAACACGTAGGTGTAAACCGGCAGGCTGCCCCTAAAAGCGGCGAAAGGAGATACTGGTACAAACGGATCAGCACCAGAAAGATCCATCCCAATACCCATTTAATTGCTCTGAGAACCGGCTTCAGCATAGGCCTTGTTTAATTGCTTAAAAACGAGAAGCAGTTTTTTCTCAATCACCTTGTATTCAACAATTTCCTTTCCAATATATTGCAAAGACAGAAGTAACTTCAGGTTGTGTTCGCGGAGAAATGAGTATAAAAATTCTTCCTTGTGGAGGCGGTAAGACTCGCGGATTCGCCGTTTTATGAGATTTCGTTCATTTGCGTGTTTAAACCTCCGCTTGGGAACGATAATAACGACCTGCGAAGGAAATACCAAATCACCGGATTCGGGAATATGAACGACTCTGAAAGGATATACAAGAAAAGAAGAACCGTTACTAAAAAGCTTACTCAGAAGCTTTTTACTGCATAACCGTTCTTCTTTTTTAAATGTGTACACTTTTGATTGCCTTTTAGCCTGATTGTGCAGAGTGATCTCCAGACCGTTTGGGCTGCAATCAAAAATTATGCTTTATGACGACGTTCGTCAGATACTGATAATCTTCTTCTGCCTTTAGCTCTTCTGGAAGCTAGTACCCTTCTACCATTTGCGGTGCTCATACGCTCTCTGAACCCGTGCTTATTTCTTCTTTTTCTCTGAGAAGGCTGGAATGTTCTTTTCATGATTATAAAAATGTAGCTCTTAAAAACAAGAGCGCAAATATAGGTAGATTTTTTTCAAAGTCAAATTAATTTATCCGAATAAAACATCCAGCAGGAAAGCTTGTAATTAACTTAAATCCTAAACCTGCAACGCACTACATGCAGCCCGCAATTCACATCATTGTAATTGCTGTGTAAGAGTAAGGACCACGCTCCTGTCAAACGAACAATTTTCCCTATTTTTGTGCGGTTTAGTTATAAAAACTAAAGTACAAGGGATTGTATATTAACTCATGGAACAGTTAACAGAATTCGGCAAAGTGTTTATTTTCCTCATCTCGGGTATACTGTTGGTATCCTTTACGCTTTTGCTCTCCCGGGTACTCGCGCCCCGAAAACCGAATCCCATTAAACTAAGCTCATATGAGTGTGGTGAAGAGCCGACAGGAAATTCGTGGGTGCAATTTAATCCACGGTTCTATGTCATTGCTCTCGTGTTCCTGCTTTTTGATGTTGAAATGATATTTATATTTCCCTGGGCCACGGTTTTTGGCCAGAAGGCCTTGCTTGCAGCCAGTCCGGTATGGGGTTGGCTAACACTTGTGGAGATGTTTATTTTCGTCGGGATTCTGCTCCTGGGGCTCGTTTATGTGTGGCGTCGTGGTGATCTCGATTGGATAAAACCCGAGCCAAAGCTTCCTCAGGTTGATACTGCTATACCAAAATCAGCGTACGACCGTATTAACGACGATACTTATAAAACAAGAGCATTCACAGCAGATCTTCGCAAAGAAGAACTTGCAACAGAAAAAGCGCCGGCCACAGTAACACAAAAGCCTGCCTTTAAACCTGCATTTAAAAGGATACAAAAATGAGTTTGGAAAGATTGCCGGAAGACGGAGGATTTATAGTTACAAAACTCGACGACCTGTTAAACTGGGCCCGGTTATCTTCACTATGGCCCGTGAGCTTTGGTATCGCCTGCTGTGCCATCGAAATGATGGGAGCTTATTCATCAAATTTTGATTTGGACCGTTTAGGCGTATTTCCACGCCCTACTCCGCGTCAAAGTGATGTCATTATTATCGCCGGCACTGTCACCTTTAAAATGGCCGACCGGATCAGGCGTCTTTATGAGCAAATGCCCGAACCCAGGTATGTAATATCGATGGGTTCCTGCTCTAACTGCGGAGGACCATACTGGCAACATGGTTACCATGTTGTTAAAGGTGTCGATAGGATCATTCCTGTTGATATTTACGTTCAGGGCTGTCCGCCCCGTCCCGAAGCCTTGATAGGAGGCATCCTTGAATTACAAAACAAGATTCGTGAAGAAAGTTTGCTGAGTAGTAAATAGTGTTGAGAAATCTCAATATCATCTCTCGCAACCCGCAACTCAAATTCGCTTTTCTCACAGATTTCAATTAAACTTGCATCAATGAAAGCATTTTATGGCGACTTGAGGGTAGGAGTTCTCGGCGGAGGCCAGCTCGGGCGGATGCTCATACAAGAAGCAATTAACTACAATGTTAGCATCAGTGTATTAGATCCGGATCCTGAGGCTCCATGTAAAAACCTATGCGACAAGTTCGTTACTGATTCTCTTACCGACTATGAAGCGGTTTATAATTTTGGCAAAAAAACCGATTTACTGACCATTGAAATAGAGAAGGTAAATGTAGAAGCACTTCAGAAGCTTGAAGAAGAAGGCGTGCTGGTGTATCCGCAACCGCGTATCATCCGCCTGATCCAGGACAAGGGCCTGCAAAAAGAGTTTTTCAAACAGCACGGTATACCAACGGCTCCGTTTCAACTTATTGGGTCAAAAGAGATCTTAAAAGGGGCTTCTTTAAGCTATCCGTTTGTACAGAAACTACGACGGGATGGCTACGACGGCCGTGGCGTATACAAAGTACGTTCGGCAGCGGATATTGCACAAGCGTTTGATGCGCCGAGCATTATAGAAGAATGGGTAGATTTCGAGAAGGAGATAGCGGTGATTGTAGCACGTAACGAAAACGGTGATATAAAAGCCTTTCCCTGTGTTGAAATGGAATTTAATCCTGATGCCAATCTTGTCGAATTCCTGATCTCTCCCTCCACTCTTCCCCTGGAGACACAAAAAAGGGCTGAGTTTTTAGCGATCGAGATAGCAAATTCCTTAAAGATTACGGGATTGCTTGCCGTTGAGATGTTCCTTACAAAAGATAACCGCGTGCTGGTAAATGAACTGGCACCGCGACCTCATAACAGTGGACATCATACCATCGAAGGCAATTATGTTTCACAGTTTGAACAACATCTGCGGGCGATATTTAATCTCCCCTTAGGAGATATCCGGCCGATAACTAATGCTGTAATGATCAATCTCCTCGGAGAAAAAGGATATGATGGCCCGGCATTATATGAAGGCCTTGAAGAAGCAATGAAGCTTGATGGGGTATATGTGCATCTCTACGGCAAAAAGTTCACGAAACCTTTTCGTAAAATGGGACATGTAACTATTATTGATGATGTGCGGGAAAAGGCCATTGAAAAAGCCCGCCTCGTGCAGGAAATAGTAAAGGTGAAAGCCTAGAGAGCTGAAAGGCAAAAGCTGAAAGGTGAAAGGTGAAGTCAAAAAGTATTATAAAACAATAAACATCAATATTCTAGTATCCTGATACTTGATACTAGCATCTTGATACAAATAATAAAATGAAAGTAGGCATTATAATGGGCAGCAAGTCTGATCTGCCGGTCATGCAGGATGCAGCGGATATTCTAAACGAATTGGGTGTAGCATACGAAATCACAGTTGTATCAGCGCATCGTACTCCCGAGCGAATGTTTAACTATGCAAAGACAGCAGAAGACAGGGGACTTAAAGTCATTATCGCCGGCGCAGGCGGGGCAGCTCACTTACCCGGCATGATAGCGTCGTTAACCCATCTTCCGGTAATAGGTGTTCCTGTAAAGTCGTCTAACTCCATTGACGGCTGGGATTCTATACTTTCAATCCTTCAGATGCCCAATGGCATTCCTGTTGCTACAGTAGCCCTAAATGCATCAAAAAATGCCGGTTTGCTTGCAGCACAGATCCTCGGAACCTCCGATGAGGCTTTAAGCAGCCGCCTCAAAGCATTTAAAGAAGATCTCAAAAAGAAAATCGAAGATACTGCCAGAGAAATGGAAAGCGGGACAATCTAGTACCAAGACCTAAGTATCTAGTATCAAGATAAGCGCTTTAAATTATAAGCGGCTGGCTGACGATCCAATCTTTGTGCCTCCGCTGTTATACCACTTGTGTCTTGATACTTGATACTAGATACTTGATACTGAAACTCAATTCCACATCGGGTTTTCAGGAAAATTGACTATATGGGCGTATTTAGGACCTAAGCCTATTACAATATCCTTCCACAAATTCTCTTCCTCTTCTGTAAATATAAAATCAGGATTATACTGGTTGGTAACGAGCCATGAGTTTTGCACCAGCTCTCCGGCGAGCTGCCCGATATCCCAGCCCGAATAGCCTACAAAAAACCTGATCTCATTTTCCTCAACCTGCTTATTGTTTATCAGTAATTTTAAGGTTTCGAAATCCCCTCCCCAGTAAATTCCTTTTCCAATCTCAGTTCCGCTGTTCATCCTGTCGTAGCAACGATGAAGAAAATGTAATGAGTCGTTCCCTACCGGGCCTCCTATATAGATGGGAAAAGATGCATCAGCGCATTCCGGAATCACATCGCTCAGCACAAAATCGCTCTTCTGGTTCAACACGTAGCCAATCGTCCCCTCTTCATTGTGCTCCGCAAGTAAAACTACCGACCTTTTAAAGTTAGGGTCGAGCATAAATGGTTCTGATATCAGCACACTTGCCGTCTTTGGCTGAACTTCATTTAACATATAACTATAACAATGACGGTCATATATATGTTTTTACATTAGTTTGAGAAGTATTATATCTTTAAATTTTTAACAATTAGTAAGTTTGCAGCAATATGACCTTAAGCAACGAAACAATTCAAAACCTCAGACAGGAATATCGTTCTGCGACCCTGTCAGAAAAAGAGGTTGCCCCCGACCCGATCAGTCAGTTTTCCAAGTGGTTTTCCGAAGCACTGGCTTCAAGCCTGACAGAACCAAATGCGATGACTCTTGCTACGGCAACAGCAGATGGTAAACCCTCTGCAAGGATCATGCTACTTAAAGGATTCGAGGACAAGGGATTTGTGTTTTACACGAATTACCTAAGCCGCAAGGGACAGGAAATCACTAAAAACCCGGTTGCAGCCCTTGTATTTTTTTGGCAGGAACTAGAGCGACAAGTGCGCATTGAAGGTATCCTGGAAAAAATAGATGAAAAAGAATCGGAGAAATATTTCCATTCCAGGCCGCGTGGCAGTCAGATCGGCGCCCATGCCTCCCCTCAAAGCCGCGAGATATCGGGACGTGACGTTTTACAAAAAAACCTGCAGCAACTGGAAGAGAAATATAAAGAGGGGATAGAAATCCCTAAGCCTCCGCATTGGGGCGGTTATATTGTCAAACCAACATTCGTTGAGTTCTGGCAGGGCGGCCAGGGCAGGTTACACGACCGTATTGCCTATCGCCTTGAAAACAACAATTGGAACATTATTCGTTTAGCTCCATAATATGGGTTTTGAAGATATTAAAGCGCTGCTTATAAACAAGTTTGGTGAAGGTATTATCGTGGGAGAAGACATTACCGGACTTCAGCCTGCTTTGATTATCAGCCCTGAAAGAATAGCTGAAGTATGTTTAGAACTAAGAGACAATGAGAAAACATGGTTCGACCAGCTCTCCTGTTTATCGGGAGTAGACTACGGGATTGAAGAAAACATGTTTGGCGTTGTTTACCACCTTGCTTCCATACCCTATAAAACACAGCTTACGCTGAAAGTAAGAAAATATCACGACAGAAGCCGCGACGAGCTTCCCTCCTTTCCTACGGTGAGTTCGGTATGGAAAACAGCCGACTGGCATGAACGGGAGGCATACGATTTGCTCGGCATCGGCTTCGAAGGTCATCCCGACTTACGAAGGATCCTTCTGCCGGACGACTGGGAAGGCTATCCTTTAAGGAAAGACTATAAAGTTCAGGAATATTATCACGGTATTAAAGTAGATTAGTCCTCCCCTGAGGCGAAGCGATTATGAATAGCATAAAACCCACACGATATGAGCAGTTGATTGCCGGGGCGACATCTACGGAGATGATCCTAAATATCGGTCCGCAGCACCCCTCAACTCATGGAGTATTGCGACTTGAGGTTATAACCGACGGCGAAATTGTAAGAGAAGTAATACCTCACGTGGGCTATCTTCACAGATGCTTTGAGAAGCATGCTGAAAACCTCACTTACCAGCAAACGATTCCTTTCGTTGATAGAATGGACTATCTGGCATCAATGAACAACAGTCATGCCTGGGTAATGGGTGTTGAACGGATGCTCGGTATAGATAAGGATATCCCTAAACGGATTGAATACATCAGGGTATTGGTATGCGAGCTAAACCGGATCGGATCGCACCTGATTGCACTGGGCACTTACGGAATCGACATTGGCGCTTTTACACCCTTCCTCTGGTGCTTCAGGGATAGAGAGCATATCATGAATATGCTAGAATGGGCTTCCGGTTCGCGGATGCTTTATAACTATATATGGGTGGGGGGACTGTTCTACGACCTGCCTGTAGGATTTGAAGAACGTTGCAGTGAGTTTGTAAACTACTTCAAACCTAAGATGGTTGAGTTGAATGAATTACTAACCGGCAACCAAATCTTCGTTTCAAGAACTGCAAATGTTGGCATCCTGCCATTAGACGTCGCAATTAACTACGGTTGCTCGGGACCGATGCTGCGCGCTTCAGGTTTAAAGTGGGACCTGCGCCGCGTTGATGAATATTCTGTATATCCTGAAATTGAATTTGATATCCCCACCGGAAAAGGCGAAATGGGAACAATAGGAGACTGCTGGGACCGGTTCAAAGTTCGGATAGACGAAATCGGGCAATCGGTTCGTATAATAGAGCAGTGTCTGGAACGCCTTCAGAAAGATCTTAAAAGAACGCCGGATTTTGATCCTCGTGCAAAACTGCCTAAAAAGATCATTCCCAAATCCCAGGACTTCTATATTCGGGCAGAGAGCCCAAGAGGTGAACTCGGCTACTATTTTATTACCGATGGAAAAACCGAAATCCCCAAACGGGTTAAGGCGAGGGCACCCAGTTTTCACAATCTTTCGGTATTATCAGAAATATCAAGAGGAATCCTGATAGCAGATTTAATTGCCATCATCGGCTCTGTTGACATTGTTTTGGGAGAACTGGATCGCTAAAAAAAAGACCCGCGGGGAGCGGGCCTTTTTAACACTCAAACTAACTAATATCAATATACCTTAACCATATATATATAGTCTTCGATCTTTTTTATCTGATCTTTTCTGCTTAAGTTGGATAATGTATTCTTTCTATTCAATACCAACTTTTCACCTAATGAATCCTTTGGGATAGAAGCAATCGCTTCCAGCAGATACCCAGACTTAATGGCAAATGAAGCGCCTTCGGTTCTCGATGATTTTCCTTTTATCACTCCAATAATGTTACCTTTTCCGTCAAGAAGAGGACCACCGCTGTTTCCAGGATTAACAGAGATATCCACCTGGTATTCCGTGGTATCTCCCGAGTGCCCGGTTCTGGAACTCAGGTACCCTTTGCTGAATACTAACTCATCTTTAGGAAAGCCATAGGTAAACACATCCTCACCTAAATCAGATGTTGTCTTTTTAAAAGTGTATGGCAATGGTTTTAAAGTCTTAAATGCGGGATCAGTGATCTTCAGTACGGCTATATCGTATGCAGGATAACTGTATATAGTCGCTGCTCTATACGACTCGCCATCCGTATTCTGAATGTAAACAGAATCGGCATCTTTAACCACATGATAGTTAGTAACCACGTAGCCATCAGCCGTCAGAGCGAATCCGGTACCTCCGAATATGGCAGGATCTACCGGCGCTTTTGTATTCGCTTTAATGTTTTTGAGGATCTCATTCTGAGAACGCTGAACTTTGGTGTTTATCTCACGGCTCATCTCCCTTCTCAGTGCGATGTTATCAGACGCAATCGCACTTGTTTTGGCAAAAAAGCCGGTAGAGAACAAAGTCGCAAACACGGCTAAGACAGCGACAGACGCAGCAACTGCAGCATTGATACGGTATTTATTCCATAAAATCCTGACCATCGTTGAAACGGGCAGCACTTCAGCCTTTAAAGCATTAACATCAAGCTGTTCATGAATAGCATTCATCTCAGACACAAGCTTCCGGCGCTCTCCGTATGTCTTTATCTGCCGGATAAAACTCTCATGAGCCACTACCCTTTGATCGAGCACTGGGTCAGAAGCACGCATCCTTTCAAAGGCAGCTGATTCCTCCGCTGTCATCTCTCCCCTTAAATACGCTTCTATTTGTTCTGTCAATTCCATTTCTAAACCCTTATTTTGAATCTGAAAAAAATATCTTCTTCAGACGTTGCAGACATTTGTACTTCTGGTTCTTAGCATTATCTGCATTCGTATAACCAAACTTTACGCATATCTCCTGCATCGATTTATTATTTATGTAGTAGTCCTCTATGATCGTCCGGCAGGGCTCCCCCAAATGAACCAACGCCGTTTCCATCTGCTTAAAAAGCCTGTCCTTCTCCTCATGCTGTTCAATATCCTCTTCAACAGGCAACGTTTCTTCATAATCCTGGATGCTTCCACTATTACGACTTTTATAAGTCAGACGCTTCAGCCATAACCTCCGGCATACTGAATAAATAAACGTTTTAAGCTTACTGCTTAGTTCAAAGTTTCCGCTTTGAACCTTATCATAAAGAACGATCACTGATTCCTGAAAAACATCTTTGGCCTCATCTTCCGTTCCGTTATTCATTACAACAAGTTGCAATATCATCGGGAAATACGCCTTATATAACCTCTCAAGAACATCTTTTGAGCCATTAAGGATTCCCAGTATAACTTCACTATCGGTTGGTTCTGACCTTTTTATCTCTCTGCTCACTATTTATACGGTATTATATATTTTGTAACCCAATGATAGGAAAAAAATAAATTAAAAAAATTATTCAATTATCGGGTTACTTTTTCAAATGCCCGGTATTAACCTTAAAATTTGTAATTGTTTAATCATTAAACTTTAACCCAAAAAAATGAAAAATCTGTTTAAATTCGGTTTCGTAGCATTAGCTATCTCTTTATCAGTTGCTGCATGTAGCTCTAACAAATCAGAAAGTGCTTCTGATTCTACTTCAGTTGATTCTGCTGCTACAACTGACACTACTATGATGACTGACACTACTGCTACTGATACTACTGCTGCTGCTGATACAGCTGCTGCATTGTAATATTTAGTAATGTAAAAAAAGCAGCCCTGATTATATTAGGGCTGCTTTTTTTTGTCCTTACTTTTTATATTGCACTTAACAACAAACTCAATCTATACACCAATGAAAACTCAATCTAAATTTACGACCAGTATCCTCGCTTTATCATTTATTTTCTTCTTTTCTATTTCAGCTTGCAACTCCAATAAAAGCACTGATACCACCACAGATTCCATTGATTCTGCATCGGAAGCCCAGGTAGACTCCATAGATTCGACTTTTAGCACAAAGGCCGACACGATCGATTCTACTTCCGAAGCGCTGACAGATTCGCTTCATCACTAATTCTACATAATAATATATTGGAGGATGACCATGACAGCAAGCTCAGATATACAAGCATATAACGATTCTCAGCAAAACGAAGAGAGGTCAATCTGCAGTGTTCTATATCAGGAGATCAATAAAAGCCTTCCAGAGGCCGAAAGCAAGATCTGGCATGGACATCCGGTTTGGTTTCTGGACGGAAACCCAATTGTGGGATACAGCAAACTAAAAGGCGGCATCCGGTTATTATTCTGGAGCGGTCAATCATTTGAAGAGCCAAATTTGTCCGCAGAAGGAAGTTTCAAAGCCGCTGAAGCCCGGTATACAGCTATCAGACAAATTCACACTGATGATCTTGAACGATGGTTGAAAAAGGGGCGCAACATCCAGTGGGATTATAAAAACATAGTAAAACGCAAAGGCTCATTAGAGCCACTAAAAGGCCTTTAATTAGCCATTCGAAGAATTATTCAGACAATATAATCTGTTTGTCGTACATCCGGCGGTCGGACATTCTGCTCCCCGCGTTTTAAACTTCTACATTAGTATTTTAGCTCTGCGTCCTAAAATGTAACTTTGGCAAAATATTTCACATGAGTTTTTCTCCATTATTTGCCATTTCGCCAATCGACGGCCGTTACAGTAAAACCACGCAGGCCCTGTCCGCTTACTTTTCTGAAGCAGCTTTAATCAAATTCAGGGTATATATAGAAATTGAGTATTTTATTGCTCTCTGCAATTTACCTCTGCCGCAGCTGGAAGATTTTCCGAAAGAAAAACTGGAGAGCCTTAGAGATATTTATACGCAATTTAACGAAGAAGATGCCCTCCGGGTTAAGGAAATAGAAAGCGTTACGAATCACGATGTTAAAGCTGTAGAATACTTCATCAAAGAAAAATTCGATGGCTTAGGATTACAGCCTTATAAAGAATTTATTCATTTTGGATTAACGTCACAGGACATAAACAATACTGCCATCCCCCACTCTTTTAAACTTGCAGTGGATGAGGTTTGGCTGCCGGCCCTGCTCGAATTAACAAACAGGCTTAGAGCTCTCGCTGGCGACTGGGAAGCTATTCCTATGCTCGCACACACGCATGGGCAACCGGCCTCTCCTACGCGCCTTGGCAAGGAACTGATGGTGTTCGTCGAGCGGCTTGAGGTCCAGATTAACCTGTTTACTCAAATCCCCTATTCGGCTAAGTTTGGCGGCGCTACAGGGAATTTCAATGCCCACCAGGTGGCTTACCCATCGATTGACTGGAGACGGTTTGCCAACGACTTTGTGAACGGCCAGCTGAAGCTGAACCGCTCTCAATACACCACACAGATTGAACACTACGATAATTTTGCTGCACAATGCGATGCGCTAAAAAGGATTAATAATATACTGCTGGATCTCGATAGGGATATGTGGACCTATATCTCCATGAATTACTTCCGTCAGAAAATAAAGGCAGGCGAAGTGGGCTCCTCGGCAATGCCGCATAAAGTTAATCCTATCGATTTTGAAAATTCGGAAGGAAACATCGGAATAGCCAACGCTTTGTTTGAACATCTCGCGGCAAAACTGCCGGTTTCACGACTTCAGCGCGATTTAACCGATTCTACCGTTTTACGTAACATCGGCGTACCCCTGGCGCACTCTCTTATTGCAATTAAGTCGACGCTCAGGGGACTTAATAAGCTTCTTTTGAATGAGGAAATAATCCGGCAGGACCTCGAGAACAACTGGGCAGTAGTAGCGGAGGCCATTCAGACAATTTTGCGGAGAGAGGGATATCCCAACCCTTATGAAGCATTAAAAGAGCTTACACGAACCAATCAAAAGGTAAATGCAGGCACAATTGCTGCTTTTGTCGAAACGCTTGATATAGCGGCTTCGGTAAAAGAGGAAATCAAGGCAATAAGTCCCGGTAATTATACTGGAATTTAATAGCAGCGAAAGTCCGGCTCCTGATTCTTACCCAGCCACTGCGAATTCATTAAATGAAATAAATACTTGTTGTCACTTTAATTATCCATTTAATGTCAATTCTTATCGGCCTCACCCTGTATTCAGGGTCTTTTGGTAATTTTGTATAAAAATACATCAAACATGGCTTTTAACATCAACGTATATACCGAATCCACCCCCAATCCTGCAAGCATGAAGTTTCTTGTAAACAAGCTTCTTTTAAACGGCAGTGTGGATTTCCCGACAAAAGAAAGTGCGGAATCATCTCCTTTCGCGAAAGAACTGTTTAAATTCAACTTCGTTGCCGGAGTGTTCTTTGCAAGCAATTTTGTTACTATATCAAAGACAGAAGATGCTGAATGGCCCGATATTGAGCCAATTTTAAAAGAATTTGTAAAGGGTGCTGTTGAAGCGGAGCTGCAGGTCAGAGAGATCGTTCAGGAAGGAACACCTGACTTTGAAGGCACCGAAGCAGAAATAAAAATACAGCAGATCCTCCACGATTATGTCCGCCCCGCAGTTGAGCAGGATGGAGGTGCGATCCATTTTAAGTCCTTTGATAGCGGAGTTGTGACAGTAGAACTTAGAGGATCATGCAGCGGATGTCCGTCATCAACCTATACATTGAAGGCAGGAATCGAAAATCTGCTGAAAAGAATGGTTCCTGAAGTTACAGAAGTGGTTTCAGAAGCACTGTAACACTTGGGATTACACCGGTAAAACAATATCGGTATAATCCCAAATTACATAAAGTAAAATGATTTATTGTCTTTCGCAGGGTTAAGGTTATCCCGCCCAGTTATACTTAATACGTATTACCAACAACTTACTACCTACAACCTACTACTTACAACCTACTACTAGTTAAAATACTTTCCGATCACTTCCCGCATTTTTTCATTAAGCTTCTTGTTACCGGCAAGAATTTCCCGGGTATTAAAGGTGTCCGGTCCGCCTGCAAAGTTTGTGGCTTCGCCTCCTGCTTCCCTCACAAGTACCATCCCGGCAGCAATATCATACGAATTTAAGTTGTACTCAAAGTACGCATCAAAACGGCCACAGGCTACGTAAGCGAGGTCAACTGCTGCCGATCCTACTCTACGGAGGCCATGACTCACCTTAGTCAGTTCCCTGAAAACATTGATGTATTTCTCAAGCTTTTCAAAATCATAATATGGAAAGCCCGTCGCAATTAATGACTGTGGAAATTCTTCATTTGATGAAACGGAGATAGGATTCCCGTTCAAATAAGCGCCCCCATCCTTCCATGCGTAGAAACATTCGTCGCGGTTAACTTCATATACTACCCCCAAAACAAGTTCGTCGTTCTGCTGTAAAGCAATGCTAACTGAAAAAGTAGGGAGCCCATGTATAAAATTGGTCGTCCCGTCAAGCGGATCTACAATCCAGTTAAACACATCGCCGGTCTTGTTAATTGTTTCTTCCTCGGTCACAAAGCCTGCTTCAGGAAGAAGACTGGTGAGCCCGGCGACAATTCTTTCTTCTGCCGTTTTATCAACATACGAAACCAGGTTATTCAGCCCTTTGTATTCAATTTTCGAAGCGTCGAATATTGCACCCTCTGCACGAATGAACGCACCTGTTTCCTTTGCAAGTTTTACCACGTTTGCGGTAAGTTGTTCTAAATCCATTGTCAAACCAACTGTTTTTTTGATTTATTTACAGACCAGATAATTCCTGCGGTTCCCGAGACCACCATAACAAGAGAAATAAACTCTGCCTGAGTGAAACTAAGGCCACCAACATGGTAATGAGAATTCACCCTGATAAGCTCTATGAAAAACCGCTCTACGCCGGCCAAAATAAGATACAGTGAAAACAATACACCTGCGGGCTTCAGCTTCGTCCTCAAAGACCAAAGGACAAAAAAGAGGATTAAACAGATAACGACCTCATAAAAAGCAGTAGGGTAAACGCCCACAGGAAGTTCATTGCAATATTTTCCAACACATCCGGGAATAGGCACCCCCTCATGAATCACATTATGCGGATACTTGAACGACCACATCCAGTCCGGCGCCCAGCTCAGCCAATCCGGCTTCGGAGCAGTATTCGGAATTCCCCAGTCGCCATCGCCCGACATGTGACAGCCTATCCTACCAACGGCATAAGCCAGCATCATCCCCGGACCGCCTACATCAAGCATATGCAGGGGTTTGATACCATTTTTATTCGCTATATAGAGTACAGCCGCACCACCGCAGATGAGTCCGCCATAAAAGGTTAAACCACTAAAAGAAAGCAAACCGTCGATAGGGTCCTTCATAAAATCTTCTAAATATTCCAGGTTATGGAATATTTTGGCTCCCAGAAATCCCCATACTGCGGCCCAAACTACGGCCGAGCTCATTACCTGATATGGATGTACAGTTTCTTCTACAACTTTAGGCTTGGGCAGCTGCTGCTTCTTCTTCTCCGAATAAGCCCACCAGGCAAAGAGCCCTCCCAGAATGAGGCCTCCGATAAAGTTCCCCCGAGACGACAAAATAAAGGATTGCGGATTGTTTACAAACTCAGCATAATTCAGAACACCGTCCAGCAGCTTATACCCGATAACAAATCCAAAGAGTCCGTTAAGAATCAGTTCTGAAGACGACACCGGCTCGCCAATAGTTACTTTCCGTTTAAAAGGATGTACAAGGCCTCCGGCCTCCTTCCTTTTTAATTCCTGAGTAAAAGCCCAGTACCCTGCAATGAATGCCAGGGCTACAAAAAAGCCAAAGGTTTGAATCGGAAGCGGAATATTGATCCCGGTGAAGTATTCAATGAGGTGAGAAAGGGTTGGAAACATGTGCTAAATATACGGCTTGATAATTAAAATAAAATTAATGAGAAAAAACTTCTGCCGCCGCCTCCTCAATATCAACATTCCCATCCTCAGATATAGCAACAAGTTTCACCACACGCGATTCATTAACAAGTACAGGATCGTATTTCACCCTTACTTTCACATAGTTTCGCGTAACCCCATGCATATAACCGTCTTTCTGATCGCTCTCAAACAGCACAGCTTCCGTTTTCCCAAGCTGCGACTCATAAAATACCCTTCGTTTCTTATCCGAAAGAATATGCAGCATCTTGCTTCTGTCCGCCCGCTGGGCGCCGGGAACATTCCCTTCCATAGCAGCTGCTAACGTATTCTCGCGCTCCGAATAGGTAAACACGTGAAGATAAGAGATGTCGAGGTTGTTCAAAAAGTTATAAGTATCTAAAAAGTCCTCACGGGTTTCGCCAGGGAAGCCGGTTATCACATCCACACCGATACAACAGTCGGGCATCAGCTCTCTGATCTTAGCAACGCGGTCGGCATATAACTCTCTTTTGTATCGCCTTCTCATCAGAGAAAGTATCTTATTACTGCCAGACTGCAGTGGAATATGAAAATGAGGAACAAAGCGTTTCGACCTGGCCACAAACTCTATGATCTCATTGCTCAGAAGATTGGGTTCAATGGATGAAATTCTGATCCTGTCAATACCTTCCACCTCATCAAGAGCCTTCACCAGGTCGAAGAATTTATCTTCTCTCCCTCCGTTCCGGATACCAAAATCGCCGATATTAACTCCGGTAAGTACAATTTCTCTGACTCCCGAAGCGGCTATTGCCCGCGCCTGCTCCGTAATCTTCTCAATGGTATCACTCCGGCTTCCACCTCTGGCCAGCGGAATTGTACAAAAAGTACATGAATAGTCACATCCGTCCTGAACCTTTAAAAAAGTCCGCGTGCGGTCCCCATATGAATACGACGCCACAAATTCATTTACCTCCGAAATTGGTTTATTATAGACAGTAGCTTTAGGCTGTTTTGTAAGATCGGTTAAAAACTCTACAATCCTGAACTTCTCAGCTGCCCCCAGCACCATATCCACACCCGGGATCTCCGATATTTCTTTTGGCTTCAGCTGCGCATAACAGCCTACTATGATTATATACGCCTGAGGCGAATGCTTTAATGCCTCCTTAACTACCTTACGGCATTTCTTGTCGGCATGATCCGTTACAGAACATGTATTGATCAGGTACACGTCTGGCTTATCTGTGAAATTTACAACCTCAAAACCCGCCTGGCTGAACTGACGGCCAATTGTAGATGTTTCAGAATAATTAAGTTTACAGCCTAATGTATAAAATGCAACCTTCCTGCTCATAATCAGGGGGCAAAGATAGGAAAATTCTCAGTCTTAACTCCCTTCTCCCCACCTGTATGACGAATTCTTAAGACCGATAAGATCGATAACCCGGTCTATTACCGTAGCTGCCACCTCCTCTACGGAAGCGGGGCGACTGTAAAACGAAGGACTTGCAGGACAGATGATACCACCAGCTTCCGTCACAGTCTTCATATTATTGATATGAATAAGACTTAAGGGCGTGTCGCGCACAACCAGCACAAGCTTCCGGCGCTCCTTCAGGATCACATCGGCAGCCCGGGTTGTCAGATCATTCGAAATTCCCGAAGCGATGCGGCCAAGTGTTCCCATAGAACAGGGACAGATCACCATTGAATCGTATTGGGCAGAGCCAGAAGCAAAAGGAGCATAGAAATCTCCCTTACTATATATCTTAAAGGGATAGCTCCTGTAAAGATCATTTCCCAGCTCATGCTGCCACACCTCCAGCGCGTTGTCTGACATAATAAGGCCGACTTCCAGAAGCTGATCCTGTAAAAGCTGTAGTTTATCAAGTAACACTTTTGCATACACAGCACCGCTTGCACCTGTTACAGCTATCACTATTTTTCTTCTATCCATCTGCTATCAACAAAAATAATACTAATTGGTTAAAAAAAAGGGTCGAATACAAGTATTCGACCCTACATCTACCTATGAAAAACATGCCCTTTGGGAGGGCACTACAAATATAGTTATAAGTGCAATATCTGCAAAGATTTTTTCTTTTAAATAAATGTTGCAACTTACAATACGCACAGAATGCTGATTTTCAGAAAGAAATTTTTTTCATCAATCTAAAACACTATCGCTTTTCGATTGTAAACAGCCCTCTTTTCTTTATTTAACACCATCATTACTTAAAATAACATCATTCGCCAGAGTAATTTCGTCATTTATTATCGTATGACGCCGGCCTTCAAACACTTTTAAAGTAATGTCAGCATTCATATTTTCCAGTATTTTCACTGTTTCCTGAACCCGGCTGAAAGGCACATGCTCGTCGGGCACACCCGTAGTAATAAGTACAGGAGTTTTCATCAGATCGCCGGCATATTTTCCGGGGCTCAGGGTTTTACCGATCAGCCCACCTGTAAAAGCGATAACACCGGCATACCTGGATGGGTGCCGTGCAATATATTCGAGAGTTAAACATGCTCCCTGAGAAAAACCCAAAAAATAGATCCGGTCAGAGCTTATTCCCTCTTTGTTAACATCGCTTACAAGCTCATTCAAAACCTCCAGAGCGCTTGCCAGCGCCGGCTGGTTCTGCTCATCGCCGGCCATGAAACTATATGGATACCAACTCCTGTTAGTTGCCTGGGGGGCATATATAGCCAGCGAATCAACGTTCAGCGCTGACGACAGGCGTACAATATCCCCGGCAGCAGCGCCTCTTCCGTGAAGCATGATCAGGGCGGCGCGGGCATCAGCACTTGCCGCTCCTGTGGTGATATATTGTTTTTTATGAGTGTACATATTAATATAATTCAGGTAAAGTTTCCTCCAGCCTGCTTCTGTACTGTTCATATTGTGCAGGAAGCTTGAGATGAGAGCCAAGCTCTTCCACAGATTCGTCGGCGGCAAAACCGGGGTTATCGGTAGCCAGCTCAAATAACACACCACCCGGCTCCCTGAAGTACAATGAATAGAAGTAATTGCGGTCAATCTTATCGGTGATATGCAAACCAAGCTTTTCAATCTTTTCCCTATACTGCATTAGCACATTTTCATCCTTAACACGGAAGGCAACATGATGAACAGATCCTCCCGCTACATGACCAACCTGCTCACCGGGAACTTCAACTAAATCAACAATGGCGGCATTCTCTACCGCATCGGTAATAAACCTGAAGCGGTTTACATGCTGCTCAAGCAAGCGGTAGCCGAACACCTCCGTTAGAATATCCGCAGTTGGCTGTATCTTGTTACTCGTGATCGTTACGTTGTGAAAGCCTCGGGTCGCATTTTCACCTTTCACTTCATCCGTTTCCCAGGGCAGTCTCAAGTCAGCATTCCTGGAAACAATAAGCTCCAGCTTCAGTCCGTCAGGATCAAGGAACGTTAAGTACGGCTCACCAAACTTCTCTGCAACCTTGTTATAGGTAACATTATGCTGATCGAATCTTTTCAACCAGAAATCCAAACTGCCTTCGGGAACTGAATAACCGATCTCGGTTGCCTGCCGGCTTCCGCGCCGACCCGTCATGATATTATCCCAGGGGAAAAAAGTAAGTATTGTACCGGGCGTACCATTCTTGTCACCATAATACAAATGATATGTTTCAGGGTCGTCGAAGTTTACGGTCTTCTTCACCAGACGAAGTCCGAGTACTTTTGTGTAAAATTCAAAGTTTCTTTTAGCGTTGCCTGCTATTGCAGTGATATGGTGTATGCCGTTTATCGTGCTTTCCATAATTACCTCCTTTTTGTTGATACAAATTTACGGCGGGTTATTCCAGCTCATCTTAATGTAGAATAAGAATATTCATAGGGTATTCACAGTCATCAATTACGACGACAACAAAATGTGATCAAAGTTACATAACCCCACCTCCTTTGTTGTTACTTTTGCAGTATACATTATTACAAAATGAATCGCCGCGAATAATTCAATCAGTAGAGAAAGCAAACATTCGGGCAAGACAGAAATATACCAATGAAAATAAAACAGTTTGAAGACAGGTACCTGTCGCACTACAGTTACGCCATATTAAGTGAATGCGAAAAGAAGATTGTACTGATTGACCCCTCGCGCAATCCTGAGCAATACTACGAGTTTGCCAGGGAAGAGCAGGCTCAGATTACAGGAGTTATTGAAACACATTCTCATGCCGACTTTGTAAGCAGCCACCTTGAGATCCATCAGGCTACAGGCGCACAGATATACGCAAGCAAGCATATGCAGCCCGTTTTTCCTTTTACGCCTTTCGACGACGGTGATATCATTGAAATCGGTCATATAAAGCTCAAGTCATTAAACACTCCCGGCCACTCCAACGATAGCATCTCCATCGTTCTGGAACATAATGGCACAGATAAAGCAGTCTTTACCGGCGACACGCTGTTTATTGGAGATATCGGCCGCCCCGACCTTAGGGAAACCCAGCAAAACGCTGCTGCCCTGAGAGAAGAGCTGGCAGAAAAAATGTACTACTCCCTACGAGATAAATTAATGACGCTCCACGAAGAGGTCACCGTATATCCGGCCCATGGAGCAGGAACCCTATGCGGAAAATCCCTTAGCAGCAGCAAAAGCAGCACCATCGGAAACGAAAAGATCGGTAACTGGGCGCTTCAGCCGATGACACCCGGGCAGTTCATTTCAGAGCTGACATCAAATCAGCCCTTCATTCCGGCGTACTTTCCCTTTGATGTGCAGACTAATATAAAGGGGGCACCTTCTTTTGAAGAAAGTGTTTCCCATGTACGGATCAGCGAAACACAACCGGATGAGATCACCCGGGAAACCTGGATCGTAGACACCCGTGCAGAAGATACATTTAAGCAGGGTCATCTCCCCCACTCCGTCAATATCATGGAAGGGGAAAAATTTGAGACATGGCTGGGCACTATCATCAGGCCTGACGAATCGTTTTATCTCGCTGCCGGCAGTTCCGATCAGCTCGTCCGGATGATCCGGCGGAGTGCATCAATTGGATACGAAAGCCTGATAAAAGGCGCCTTCGTAATAAACGAAGCCGATGAGCAGAATCCGGTGCTTGACCTTGATCATTTTAAGGCGCACAAAGACGACTACACCATAATAGATGTAAGAAACCGCTCGGAGGTGGAAGAAAAGAAACTCTTCGAAAACAGCATCTCTATTCCCCTGCCCGACTTGCGGAACCGGATAAACGAAATACCCACCTCCAAACCCATTGTTATTCATTGTGCAGGAGGATACAGAAGTGCAGCCGCCAGCTCTCTCATTGCGTCAGAAACAGGCAGCCCGGCTCCAGTGTACGATCTCGGTGAGGCTGTCAAACAATTCACTTAAGAAAGTTTATTCTATGTCTATCATTAAATATATCAAATCAAACGTTCTGTTCATTCTTTCGGTGATTCTGCTGATCATCGTCGTCGTCAATCCGGATGCTAAAGCATTTCTGATAAAAGGCCTGATGAAAACAGGCCTCTATTCACCCGATATGAAAGAGAAGCAACCTGAGGTAGCAAGGGGCGTTGAAGGCCCCGGCGTCGTGGCAGCATCCGTATTATTCAAATCACCAGCCGGCGAAACAGTTGATCTGTCTAAGTTGCGGGGAAAAGTGGTGTTCCTTAATTTCTGGGCTACCTGGTGCCCACCCTGCATTGCCGAAATGCCATCCGTGAACAAGTTATACGAAAAATTAAAGGGCAATAAGGATTTCGTTTTTTTAATGGTCGACGTTGATGCAAATTATCAGCGTTCAAAGAAATTCATGGACAAGCATAAGTATTCTCTGCCAGTCTATACTCCTTTATCCGACATTCCCAAAGATCTCCTTACCGGAGCCATTCCAACAACGGTAATATTCGATAAGAACGGGAAGACTGTTTTCAGGCATGAAGGAGCAGCAGATTATTCGACCCCCGAGGTAATAAAATTCATGCAGGAATTAAGCCGCTAACATACGTGGAAAAAGGACGGGCGCTGCTTAATCATTGTTCCAGTGATGGCCTCTGCCCCTGTGCCTGAACTGCTGGCCGCCGTCGAAGCTAAATACCGGTGCGAACGCCCTGTTTAGCTTCGCCTGCTGTTCCTCATTACAAATTTTCTTCACCTCAAGATAAAACCTGTACGTTTTTATCTTCAAGGCCTTATGCAAACGTCCTATATCAGAAGAGATAAGATTGCACTTTATAGTGTCGGGCTTAGCCTTCTGAAGTTCAGCAAACAGGTTATTTCTGCTCTCATTCAAAGACCTGTTAATATCGCTTATAGCCTCCATAAAATCGCGGTTGTGCGAATGAAATGATTCCCGCTGCTGCGCTGTAAAATCAAGATGCTCCATAAGCTCCCTCCCTTTCAGGGGACCGGGATACCTTTCTGAACGAAGTCCCATTTGTTTTTTCTCAGTTTGAATATGGTAGATTATGGTGGCAATCGTCGACACATTTAACAGCACCAGCACCACCACCCCCCAGGTTAAAAATTTAACTTTTTGTTCTGCTCTCATTTCAGGTTACATTATTGGACCACAAACATATTCAGTTTCTCCAATTCAGCGTCGTTCGCAGAAACCGACTCCTGTTGCGCATGAACTGTGTAACTGCTATAAACATTCCCCAGATAGATTCCAAGAAAGACAGCAATCAACACACAGGCGGCAATGGCCATGTTCTGTACAACCTTTTGATATAAACTATATACAGGAACTTCACGTGCGCCTATCCCACCCATAACTTTCAACGAAAGCTGAGTATCGAAAGGCACTTCTCTTTCCGCCTTAATTACCCGGTCAATCATTTTTTCCAACTCACCCATGTTGCTATAATCATCCATATCTGCTTAATTAGAAACCATTAACATTCTATTCCTATGCTTTAAGATAATTTGTTTGGTAATAAAGGAGCAGCTGCTTCTGCAGGTGCTTTTTAGCACGTTGCAGAAGCTGCTCCACGGCACCAACAGAAATCCCCATAACCTCCGCAATCTGCTTTTGGGATAGATCTTCGTACTTGCTCAATATGAAAGCCACACGCTGTTTATCGGGAAGATTCTTCATAGCCCTGTGAACCTGATCGGCACATTCCTTATCCATCAGCAGTTTATCGGCAGCGGATTCGCTATTACAAAAGGCCGAACCGATCTGCTCTTCCATATCCTCCATGGTACCCGACCTCAGTAAAACCTGATCCTTTACATATTTCCTTTTAAAGTTCAGACAGGCGTTGACAGCAATCCTGTATAACCAGGTCGACAGTTCAGCCTGACCCTTAAACCTGCTTAGTCCCAAAAAAGCGTTGGTGAAAATCTCCTGGCTCAGATCATCAGCATCCTCTTTCTGATGCACAAAACCCATACATATCCTGAATACCCCCGGTTGATATTTTTCTATAATCTCCTTATAGCAACTGATATTGCCTCTAAGAATTTCGTTTATCAGCTCCGTGTCGCTCATGATCTTAATGGATCCGAATCATTACCCGAAATTATCGAAATAAATACGCTATGAAAAATCAAAATTTTCATAATGAATGAGTTGCGGTGGTATGTTCATTTCCTGGAATATCTCATTTAAAGAAACGCTCATAGCCTTAGGTCCGCAGAGGAAAATCTCCCTCTTTTGTATTTCCTGAATATCCCTCACTTTAAGGAATCCCTCCTTGTCTGCGCAGATCAAATGCAGCTTAAATCCCGGAAAGCTTTGCTCAAACGACCTGAATTCATCAAGATACACCGCCTCACTCTCATGGTTCACACAATAATAAAGCTCAACGCGAAGCTTATCTGCAGGCTGTTGCTGCAAATCGTTCATCCAGCTCACAAAAGGCGCAATTCCAACTCCTCCTGCAATCCACACCTGGTCATCTATCCCATCTCTGAAGTGAAAGCAGCCGTAGGGACCGTTAATCCTCACTTTCGCACCAGGTTTGAGTGTATCATATAAGCGGGAGGTGTAATCGCCAAGAGCCTTCACTAATATCTGAACCGTGCTGCCTTCACCACTGCAAAGGGTGTATGGATGAGATTCGCGCGACATCCCGGGGTAACGGAAACTAAAGAAGCAAAACTGACCCGGAATAAATTTCAGTTCGCGGTCGCGGGGACTAAGTTTTACACTGAGTACTTTACCGTTGATTTTTTCAACGGTGTTTACCACGTACACGAATCCTCTATTAAAAAGTCCGTACAGCAAAGTCTGATAGATAAACGCGGCGATCCCCAGGCCCGAAACCATTACCAGGTACAGCCACAGCAATGGGTTCCGGTCGAAAGACACCGTCAGATGAAAAGTGTGGATAACAATCATTATAAAGAAAACACCCATAAACTTGTGACTTATCTTCCAGCTGCGGTATGGGAGTTTAATAAGCAGTGTAAATATCATCAGCAAAATAATTCCCCATAGTGCATAGCTGCCCAGGTTCACCTCATCCCGGCGATGCAGAGGAAAAACCGTTAAGAAAAACCGTGCAGCATTGTCGGGTATCCAGCGTAACGCCAGGAGAAATGGATGAGCTATCATAAACATAAAAGCAAGCACTGCCATTTTATGATGGGTCTGATACATCTTATCAAGGCCCCCGAACTGACGTTCAAGCCACTTAATCCGCGCCGACAAGACAAAGGACAAAGCCAGCATTGAGTAACCTGTCAGAGCTACGATCTCGTTAAAATGTTTTAATAATGGCGGCATCTTATGATGCTCTGAAGCCTCGGGCGCCGATAAAAAACTTAGCGGAATAACAAGAAGAGCCAACCCCCAGAAGAAGTAGTTCGTGGCTTTAATATTGATTTTCATCTTTAATAATTATGATGGAATAAAGCATACCAACGCTTTATTCTTATTATTTAGAACCCAAAGCATTTAAAAACCTACGAATATTTTACATGAATGCTTCGGACCCGGTTCAGAACCGCTTCAGAGTGGAAAGCACTCACTTAGGGACCATGCTTTGTCTTCCTCCCGTGCTTCTTCGAGAAAAACCGAAGAAGCACGGGAGCGAGCGGCAGTCTGCACCGAAGATAGAGAAACTCCTTTTAGAAGAAGTTCCGAAGCGCTTAGACACTCCGTATTATAAATTGTCTTGTCCTGAAATAGCTATACAGGTTAATGAGTAAATCCTGAATTAATTATACACTATGGTTTGTTATTCCTGATTGGATTATACACTGCAATTTGGTAATCCTGATTGAACTATACAAGGGCAAGTTCCTCCTTTTTTGATTTTTTATTCTTCCAGCGTTTCATCAAGACTCCTGCCCGCAAATGAGCCTGATCTGGAGTGAGGTAATCACAACTGGCATGAGGTCTTAACTCATTATATGCCCGGATGCTTTCGGCGATCTTTCTTTTAGTGTCATCAAAGCCCAGTCCTGAGTGGTGCAGGTTGAATTCTTCTTTGAGAATCCCGTTCACCCGCTCGGCCAACGCATTCTCATAAGGATCGCCATTTTCAGTCATACTGATGGCAATCCTGCTGCCCAGTAATACAGATACATACTCTTTGCTGCAATACTGCGATCCCCGATCTGAATGATGGATCAGTTCATCCTGATAGATCCGATTGTCCAGGGCCATTCTCAGAGCCTGTGCACATCCCTGAGCAGCCAGATCTTTATGAAAGCAGTACCCCATGATCTTCCTGGAATAAGCATCCGTCACCAGGCTGAGATATCCCCATCCGCTGTTCATGCGGATATAGGTAATGTCACTCACCCATACCTGCTCGGGACGGTTAATCCTCAATTCTTTCACCAAATTGGCATATTTATGCATCCAGTGCCGCGAATCGGTCGTCACTACCCGCCTCTTACGGCGCCGGATATCCAGTCCGTGCTCCCGCATCAGATCAAATAAATAGTCCCGCCCTATTCGGATGTCATGCTCAGCCAGCATGGGAGTGAGCATGTAATGTAATTTAAGGGTGCCTGTCCGCGGCAGGGACTCACGGACCTGATGGACATGCTGCAGGATGATCTCCTCTTTTAATCCAATATCCTGATAGCGCCACTGGTGGTCATACCAGGCATGGCGGCTCTTGCCAAACAGTCTGCACAGTTTCTTTATTCCCATTGCGGGTTCCTGCTGTTTCATTTTGGTGACTGTTTGGCTCCAGACTTTTTTCGGATATCGATTTTGAGCTGTTCTTCGGCAATATCGATCATCGTCTCCAGGGCCCGGATCTTTAGCTGTGCCTCTGCCAGTTGTTCCTCCAGCTCCTTGACTTGACCTGACGAATCTCCTTTTGGTTCCTTCTCTTCTGATTTCACGGGTGCTATTTGACGCCTAAGTTCGGCATTTTCTGCTTTCTGTTGTCTCACCCAACGGTCTACTACCGTCCTGCATTTGATGCCAAAGGTCACACAGGCTTCCCGAACCGACATCCCTGACTCCACGGCCCGCAGCACGGACCGCTTCTCTGAGGGGCTATACCGCCGGCTGCGTTCTGCATAATAGTCCTTCGATCCATAACGGGTCATCCAATTGGTCAAGGTCGATTCATGCATCCCGTACTGACTCCGTATCTCCCGACGGGGTACGCCTGATTCGATCATTTCGACTATTGTCTCAATTTCTCGCTTGGTAAAGGGAACATTCTTATTCTCCCTTGTTGACTTTTTTCCTGCTCTTTTTGTTTCCATACACTACTTGTTTGGTGTATAGCTTTTTTAGGAATCGACAAATTCAATTAACAAAATAAAAAAAGATAGACATATCTAACTTTTTTTATTAAATATATTTAACTTTGAAAACATCATCATCCATAACTTAAAATGAAAAAGTACCTTTACAGCATTTCCCTCCTATTTAGCACCCTCGGTTCTTTTGCGCAAACGGGAACGATCGAAGGAAAGATCAGCCACAAAGATTCGGGAGTCGGCCATGCTTCTCTCAAAGTTGAAAATACTGGCAAAGGGACGCTTGCCGACGGGCAGGGACGATTTGTAATAAAGGAAATCGCTCCCGGCCAACATACCCTGGTTATTTCCTCCATAGGGTTTGAAACATTAAAACTTCCGGTGACAGTTCGTCCCGGCGAGGTAACGGTGGCTAATGCTTCCCTGAAAGAGGTATCTTCCTCTCTTAATGATGTCGTGATCACAGGCACCAGGACCAACAGAAGGCGACTGGAGAGTCCGGTGGCTGTGAATATTCTGGACAGCCGCACTTTTAACATTACACAATCGAACACAGTTTCCGAAGGACTGTGTTTTCAGCCGGGCCTCCGGATGGAAACCGACTGCCAAACCTGCAATTACACTCAGTTACGGATGAACGGATTAGGAGGATCGTATTCGCAGGTACTGATTAACAGCAGACCAGTCTTTAGCTCCCTGATGAGTATGTATGGATTAGATCAGATTCCCTCCAATATGGTCGACCGGATAGAGGTAGTGCGCGGTGGCGGATCCGTATTATACGGCACGTCGGCCATCGCCGGAACAGTCAATATTCTGACTAAAGAACCGGAGACCAGCTCATTCACCGTTTCATCTAATACAGCATCGATCAAAGGCAAGGCAACCGACAATTTTTTAAACCTGAATGCCAGCGTCATTAATGACGAAAAAAACGCAGGAGCTTCATTCTTTGCTTCCCACCGTAACCGCGACGCCTATGATGCCAATGGAGATGACTATTCTGAAATAGCTAAGCTCACCAACAACTCATTCGGATTTAACTCCTTTCTTAAATTCGATCCGCAGAATAAACTGGAGGTCAACGGATGGAGCATTTACGAAGAGCGCCGGGGTGGCAACAAAATTGAGGAACGGGCCGACAAGGCCGACCAGTCTGAATACCGCCTGCACAACATTCTTCTGGGAGGGTTTAATTTCGACCATTACTCTAAGAACAACAAAAACTCGTACAGCATTTATGCTTCAGCACAACATACCCGCCGGACACACTATACGGGCATAGACCAGGCCGACGCCTGGGGGCGTACAAAAAATCATTCATTCCAGGGAGGGTTCCAGTACAATCAAGTTTTCGACGATTTTCTGAACGGAAAAAACACACTCACTACAGGAATGGAAATACAAAGCGAATACACCTTCGACGAAATAGCCCTCTATAATTATTTGATAGATCAGAGGGTAAACCTTTTAGGCGCCTTTGTCCAGAGCGACTGGGAAATCAACCGTAGCATCACGGTTCTGTCAGGTCTCCGGGTAAACAAGTCGAATAAAGTAGACCGCCTCATCTTAACCCCCAGGATCAGCGCCTTATACAAGCCCGGCCAGAATACACAGATAAGGGCATCCTACGCCCGCGGATTTAAAGCGCCGCAAGCTTTTGAAACCGATATGCATATCGCCTTTGCCGGAGGAGGTGTTTCTTTAATCAGTATCGATCCCGCCCTAAAGGAAGAAACCTCTGATAGTTACAATGTTTCTGTCGACTTTAATAAGGCAAATGAAAAGCTGATCTATGGATTCACAGGCGACGTCTTTTACACGAACTTGCACGATTCGTTCATCCTCGAAGAAAGAGGCACCGATGAAAACGGAAATCAACGGCTGTTCAGAAAAAATGGAAGTAACTCGACTGTTAAGGGTATCACGCTCGAAGGACGGATTAACTACAGCCAGAAATTTCAGCTTGAAACCGGTTTAACCGTTCAGAGGGCAGAATACGACCGCCCGGTAGCCTGGTCTTCAGAACTCCCAGGAAGTCGCGAATACCTGCGCAGTCCTGAAACGTACGGTTTCTATACCCTCAGCATCCTTCCTCAAAGCCGGTTCAATGTTAATATTTCAGGGGTTATTACAGGACCGATGAAAGTACCACACTTTGCCGGTGCCCCCGGAGTAAACCAGGACGCATTAATAACTTCACGCACCTTTACGGAAACGAATATCCGTCTCTCCTACCGGTTTACCTTGAAAAGCATAAGGCAGGATCTGCAATTCAACGCAGGGATCCAGAACCTTTTCGATCAGTATCAAAAGGACTTTGATACCGGGAAGAACCGCGATAGCAACTACATCTATGGTCCTCAAAGGCCCTTTACGGTGTTTGCCGGCATTAAGTTTGGCCTGATGTAATGCAAGCAGTTTCGGAATATCTTTTAAGACCAAAGGCCCGAAAACGATGCAGAACATCATTTTTGGGCCTTTGGATATTTAAATATGCTGCGGGAATTAATAGCCTTGGTTTTGCTGTGCTTTTAATCCCGGATTTGCATTGATCTCTGTCTGCGAAATGGGCAGTCTCGTTTTGTAAAAGCTCCTGTTGATGGATGTCTCCCGACCTGCAACACTTAAGCCGCCGAGTTCATCATTGAACGTAATTGTTTTATTTAAGCGGATCATGTCAAAAAACCTATGACCTTCACCTAACAACTCCTTGCTTCTCTCGTCGAGGATCATATCAAGGCTGATAGTTGCCTCTGTCGCAGGCGCAAGGTTCGGAGCGCGCTTGCGAATGGCATTCAGGTAGGTCACAGCCTTCGCCTTATCGGTTGGAAGCGCAGCTTCGGCGGCAATCAGGTAAATTTCAGAGAGCCGTATCACCTTAATATTCACGGCAGTATTCGTGGCCTTACCATCCCCTTCCAAAGTAGTGCTACCGCTATATTTATACAAGGAGCCCATACGTGTCGCCGAGGTTTCGTCGCGGGCTAAAATGCCCCAGCGAACATCATTGGGATCCTGACGCAGACGGTCCAGATAGTAATCACTTACTAAAAACTGTCCCAGCGCATTGTTGGATCCATGTCCGCTGCGACGAAGATAGACGCCCAAAGCAGAAGTACCCAAATCATTCTCCGTTGCAAAAACACCCAGTTCGAAGATCGACTCGGAGCCAAATGGTGTTTTCCACGAAGCCACCCACGCGGCATTGCTATACAAGCTGTAAAGCGCGGTTTTGCTGATTACTTCTTCTGCAGCAATCAGCGCATTCGCGTAATCCTTCATGTAAAGATATACCCGGGCCTGCATCGCCAGGTTAGTATAGTAATTTATGTAGCCCTTAGTGATTGTTTTAGGCAATAAAGGAGCCGCTTTAGTAAGATCTGCCAGTATTTGTGTATAATTCTGTTCAACTGTTGCACGAAGTGGCTGAGCCTCCGAACCTAGTCTTGTCGTTACATTGGGAACACCAAATGAACTTTTATCATCATCATACGACTTGCCATACAGACGCACCAGATCAAAATGCATGATCGCCCGGGCAGTCAAAGCCTGTGCCTTGTAAGTATCAAAACTCGCATTAGGAGCAGTAGCTTCGATTGTCGCAATACCTTCGAGAATGTTGTTGGCCTGATGAATACCATTGTAAATCTGAAGCCATGTCCCCGAAAAGCTGTTCGTGGTTGCTGTGTGGTTAAATGTGTATAGCGCATCTAAGCCCCGCCCCTGGGAATATACCGTCAGATCACCCCCTTTGGCATCACCATACATAATAAAATTTCTCCCGTAATAGTTCACATCGGTCATGCTGTTCATCATTCCATTCACCATTATCTGCGCGTCGGCAGGTGTCTGAATAGAAGTCTCCACCTTACCCATATTGGTTGGCTCTACATCGAGGAAGTCCTTACATGACGACAGGCTTAAAGCCACAAGACCTGCTAAAAATATTTTTGTTGCTTTCATCTTATCAAATCAAAACTCATTAGAAACTAAATTCAACGCCCATTGTATAGGTCTTTCCGAAAGGTGTCTCCCAGCCCCTGGTGCCATACTCATTTACTTCAGGATCGGCTATTTTATACTTTGAAAATGTCAGAAGATTGCTGCCGTTGAGATATACCCTGGCATTCGAAACACCGATCCTTTTGATCAGATCCTTCGGCAAATTATAAGCAAGCGTTACGTTTTTAAGCCTTAGGAAGCTGGCATCGTGCATCTGACGGTTGCTGAATTGCTGCGGGTCGGTCAGGTCTAAACCAGACAAGGCAGGTAAAGTTCCTTCCGGGTTTTCAGCGGTCCACATCTCCTCATAGTAGATCTGCGATCTAATCCTCTCCCAATAGTATCCATCATCTGCCACGTCTTTAAAAGCAGCATCATACAGATAACCACCTATCTTATAGTTAAAATTCAGACCGAGGGTGAATCCCTTGTATTCCAGATCGGTATTAATCCCGCCGTATACATCCGGGATTGCAGAGCCTAAAACTGTATAATTAGCCTTTGAATAATCAAAGGTTGCACCCCTGCCGTTATGTATGAAGTCGCCTTCACTCTCACCCTCCGGCGAGTTTACATACCAAACGTTTCGGCCGCTTGCAGGATGAACACCGGCCCACTCATATCCCCAGAACGCACGTGTCGACTCGCCTTCCCTGAAGATATATTGCGCCCTCCTGTCTTCAACTGACAAAGTAGGATCAATCCATACAATATCATTCGCTGCAGCAGCGCCTTCTGCCTTATACAGTTTTGTAACCTTCGATTTTAAAAATGCGGCATTTACACTTGCGCTCCATCTCAGGTCATTCCTGCGGATAATATCGCCGCCCAGTTCCACTTCAATGCCCCGGTTATTAATTTCGCCTACGTTCTTAAGAGTATTCGGTATACCGACCACCAATGACAAGGGAACATTCTGAAGCAGATTTTTTGAGTTTCTGTTAAAATATTCAACAGATCCGCTGATCCTTTGGTTAAATAATCCAAACTCGACGGCCAGGTTCGAAGAGTAGCTGGTTTCCCAGGTGAGGTTGGGATCAGCGATGGTAACGATAGCACCGGCCGGCTGATTCATGTATTTTGATTTATAGCTGGTCAGATTCCTCCAGCCATAATCGTCGGTAGGAAGCGTTCCATTTGTACCATACGAAGCCCTCAGCCGAAGGTTGCTCACGTAGTCAACCTCTTTCATAAAATCTTCGTTGCCAATAGTCCAGGCTCCGGCTACCGACCAGAAATTCCCCCAGCGTGTATCCGGGCCGAGTCTTGAAGATCCATCACGGCGGAACGAGGCCGATGCATAATATTTCTGCCCATAGTTATACTCGGCACGGGTAAATCCCGATAGCAGGTTATTCCCCCACTCATAGGCATTTGCCGTGAGCACACCTGCAGTTTCTACAGTACGTAACGAACTCGACGCAAGATTTGTACCGGTGGAACGCTGAAAATCGGTTTCATTCTTTTCTGCTTCAAATCCGGCCAGCATGCCGATGTTATGTAGTCCGAATTGCTTCGCATAATTCAGCGTAGTGGAAGATACGAGCTTATTGATATTGGTGGTCATCTCGTTCACTGAGCCATTGGTACCGGATCCATTAAAGTGAAGAGCACTGTAGTAAATATGATCTTTAACCTGCACATTATCGTACGAGAACACTGATTTGAGGTTCAGTTCAGGAAGAAATTTGATATTGAGGGTCTCATTTGCCGTTATCCTTCGTGTGATCGAACTATTCTCCCACTCATTGTCGTAGTATACAGCATTTTGAGCGAGACTGCCATACCTTGCGGTAAAAGGCTGACCGGTTTTATAATCCGTAGGCCAGTAAAATGGCCATAGCAGATTCCTGGTTTGCATAAAGTAGTTCGAGTTGGTGTTTCTCGAATCGTTATATCCCTCCTGGCCGGTCCTCCCGATGTTCACGTTCGATATAAACTCTACATACTTCCCTACTTTCTGAGCTAAATTCACGCGGCCGGCCACGCGGTCGAAACTATTGATTTTAACGCGGCTCTGATCTTTCGTATAAGACAAAGAAGAATAGTACGTAGTGTTTGCATCACCACCGCTTACAGAAAAGTCATTTGTCTGATACACGCCCGTTCTGAAGAGTGCGTCCTCCCAGTCAAAGTAAGTACCTTCACGGTTCACTATTCCATCGGTCATACCTTTGATGATGACATTTTCAGATAAGCCCGTCCCTGCCGTCTCAAAATAATAGCCATGCCTGTTAAACTTGCCATTAAGCCTTCTTAAAGCATCTGCATTTGCAGCCGCTTCTGTTTTTTTGCCGGCAATATTATAGTCGTAAAAAACCCGGTATAACATGTTCGTTTGTTCCTGGATCCCCGCCGGCTCATAGTTATCGGTTGCCCATGAAGGAGTAAAGCCAACAGAGGATTTAAAGTTGACCACAGGCCTGCCGCTTTTCCCTCGCTTTGTAGTCACGATAATCACTCCGTTTGCTGCTCTTGAACCGTACAGGGAAGATGCCGCAGCATCTTTCAGTATGGTGATCGATTCAATATCAGAAGGATTTATCGAACTCATCACATTGTTGGTGGCAGTAGTATAGTCCTTCATCTGCCCCGCATTTCCGGATACCGCCGGAACTCCGTCAATGACATACAGAGGCTCATTTGTGGCGCTCATGGAGCCAACTCCCCTGATCCGTATCATTGGAGCAGATCCGGCCTGCCCCGACGCAGAGGTGATCTGCACACCAGGTGTCCGCCCGATCATGGCAGTCTCAAAGGAAGCGGCAGGAACGTCTTTAATTGCGCTCTGCTTAATAACAGAGGCTGAGCCTGTATACGTTCCCTTTGTCGCTGTCCCATAGGCTACCACCATTACTTCCTGGAGGGCCTGATTATCCAACTGAAGGGCCGCGTCCTTTCACCTGTATTTCCAGCTTTTTATACCCTAAAGCTGAAAAAATAAGAGTACCATTCTGGGGTACGTTATCGAGCGAATAAGCTCCGTTTAAATCAGTGGATGCCCCTTTCGACGTACCCTTTAAGAGCACAGTAGAAAAAACACCTTTTCCATCTTCTGCAGATGTGACTTTTCCCGTCACCCTGATTTGTCCCTGTGCAAATGTTGCCAGGTAAAGCAGGACACTAAATAAAATCAGTAGAGATTTTCTCATAATAACACAAATAGGTTCTAAAATGAAAGAAATTGTTCCAATAAGCGTATATACATTCAGGGGCACGATAGTTTTCGGTATATACAATTACAATATTATTATTTATTATGAAGAATGATATTATATTTTTGAAAAAAACTTCTTTTTCTTTAATCATTTATCAATAATATCCTGTTACTCACCATGAAGTCCGTTAATTAAACCATGTACCTTTACAAAAAGACTAAACGATGAAAGCAAATTACTCGCAGAAGGCGTCTAATGCCGAGATCAGAACAAGGTTCGATAATGATGTAGAACGGTTTTCAAACCTCGAAACTGGCCAGCAAACCACTATCGATGCGGCACTTACAATGGAACTATGCACAGAGGCTGCGAAATACACAACCCCCCAAGGCAAAGAACTGCTTGATATTGGCTGCGGGGCAGGAAACTATTCCTTAAAGATGCTGAGTAAGCTACCCGATCTGAATTGCACATTAAATGATCTGAGTATGCCTATGCTTGAAAGGGCTAAAGCACGGGTATCCTCACAAACCAATGGAGAAACAACCATTATACAGGATGATATGCGTAACTTAAATTTGCCCGACAATCATTTCGATATCGTGCTGGCAGCGGCAACCTTGCATCATTTGCGTGACGACGCCGACTGGGAACTGGTTTTCGGGAAGATTTACAGGTGTATAAAGCCGGGGGGCAGCTTCTGGATCTCCGACCTGATCGGCCATGATTCTCCCCCAATTGACAAGCTTTTCCAGGGGAAGTACAGTGAATACCTGGAAACCCTCGGAGGCCCCGGATACCGGCAAAAAGTATTGGACTATATTGATCACGAGGACACCCCCCGTTCCCTGAACTACCAGCTGGCTTTATTGAGCCGGGTTGGCCTTAAACATACCGAAGTGCTACATAAAAATTCCTGCTTTGCCGCATTCGGGGGAATAAAATAAACACAGGTTCTATAGTATTACTAAGGCCGCCCCAAAGGTTCGGGGCGGCCTTTTCTATCAATTAATTAATCAGAAATGTCGATATAAAAAGAGTCGCTCTCTTACAGAGCGTATTTGAAGGACAGTCCGAAACGTCCTGCTTCAAAATCAGTATCTTCGGTCAGATCCCACATCGGGCGCCAGTCAAATCCAACAGCTATCGGAGCTTTGGGAACTTTAAACTCCATCCCAGCCTGAGGACGGATTAAAAAACCTGTAAGATCATCACCAAAATAAACCTGGGGACCTATACCGGCATTCCAGCTCAGGCCGCTCGCATTAGGAATTGGCTTATTATACGAATATTCAACTCCCAGTACAGTAAGGTCGTTGCCAAACATGATCATCGCCTGTCCGGCATCATGCTCTGTGAAGAAATGTTTCACATGAGGGCCAACAAAAGTTCCGCCGTTTCCAAGATCCAGGAACAAACCGAAGCTTGTATTGTAAGGCGCTGCGGTTTTCTGGGCGTGCAAAACGGCGCCAAACATCAGAGGTAATACTGTAGCGAGTACTGTGGTTAAAAGAGCTTTTTTCATAATTAGTTTTTTAGATGAAACCATACATATTTGCTTTTCAAAGTTGCGGAATACAAACGCTTTTTGAAATCCGCTGATTCTGGTATATTTCATCTCATGGTTTTCAGGTATTTTGCTAAAAACTTATGCGGCCTTCAGCAGCTTTGGTTATATTGCTTACATACTCTCCTCGCCTGCTACTTATGAAGAAGTATTTTTTCTTTTTGACGTTTATTTGTCTATACGGTTCAGTAATGGCCCAGCAGCTGATTACTGCTCAGCCCGATAGTCTTGAACTGGCTCTAAAGAAAAGCAGAAACTATAAGGAGCGGGCAAAAGCGCTTGCAGACCTTTCTGATTTCTGGATTTATACCGACTCGGCAAAGTCAATGAACTACGCCCTTCAGGTGATGACCCTGTACAGGCAGCATAACGACAAGCAGGGGATTGGAATAGGCCATTACTATATAGCAGGTGTTTACATGGAAAACGACAACGGCAAAATGGCTGAAGCCGAATTTCGGAAAGCAGTGAACATATTGCAGAAAGACAGTTCTTATCTGTCGCAGCATTACCTGGCCCGGGTATGGCATAATCTTGGTGTATTGCTTCAACGCGAAGGAGACGCTTACGGATACTTAAATATACTCCTTAATAAAGCTGTGCCGATCCTCGAATCTATTAAGGATACAATTACACTCGCACGGAACTATAACGACATTGGAAGCGCATTTCAGAATACCCAGCAGTTCGAAAAATCACTCTCCTGGTACAAAAAGGCGATAAAAACCCTGCAGCACTTCCCTAATTACGAAGACCTCGCCCTCGCCTACCTTGGAGCAGCCAGAGCATTGTTGTTTAAAGAGGATTTCTCTGATCGCCCCTCACGTCAGATCAAAGCTTATCTTAATTTAACTGCAGACGTTTTAAAACCGAACCCCAAAGCATATCCCTGGATAGACTACTATACAAACGAAGGGCTGTACTATCTTCATATCGTTAAACGACCAGATCTTGCCATCAGAAGTTATGATCAGGGACTACTTCTGGCCCAGGAAACACACCAGGAGTATCCTCAGCTTGAATTGCTTAACCGCAAGTATTATCTCTATTACAAACAGGGTGACTATAAAAAAGCGAGGACTACTGCTTATCAACTATATAAGCTGGCAAGCAAGTACCCCATTTCAAAGAACCTCCTTGTTATTTTAAAGAACTTAGTGGATGCAGAAGAAAAGAACGGTAACGAAGCCAGGGCCTTTCAGCTGCTAAAGCAGTATACTGCCCTGTCCGACAGTCTCAAGGTGGAAGAAACCAATATCCGGTTAAATGAACTGGAGAAAAAGTATGAGCAGCAAACAAAGGAAAAGAAGATCCTTCAGCTCCAGGCAGATAACTCACTGAAAAGTGCCGAGCTCGACTACAACAGAACACTTCTGTTAAGTATTTCAGGATTACTGATAAGTGTGATTATCCTTTCGGTGCTAGTGTATCTTCTACACCGCAACAAGCAAAAGCTGCGGGAAAAACAGAAAGAAATGCAGCAGGAACAACTGTTCTTCGATGCACTTAATCAGGGACAGGAGCAGGAACGCAAACGTCTGGCTGGCGACCTTCACGATGGACTCGGGGGACTGCTGTCTAACATCAAACTCCTAATTTCGAAGGAAACAGACTGTGATGAAAGCAATTCTTCATGGGATAAACAAAACAAGCTAATCCTCCAAAAACTGGATAATGCGATGAATGAACTGCGGCGGATAGCACGAAACCTGATGCCCGAAACACTCCTTCGGTTTGGTTTAACCACAGCCCTGAGGGACTATTGTGAGGATCTCGAAAAATCGGGGGTGAAGATTTCACTTCAGACCTACGGAATAGGCACACACCACGACAAAAACGAGCTGATTATGATCTACCGCATCATACAGGAGCTTATCAGTAATGCTATAAAGCATGCCGAAGCCGAAACTATCCTGGTTCAATGTATTCAGAATGATGAAAAGATCTTTATTACTATAGAGGATGACGGCAAGGGTTTTGATAAAGAAATTATGAGTACCAATCCCGGCCTGGGATTGTCGACGGTAAGGAACAGAGTTGCTTACCTGAAAGGCACACTGGATATTCAGTCAAAAAAAGATGTAGGAACTACCATTAATATAGAATTTAATGCTCAGCAAACCACTTAAAACGAGAGTCTATATTGTAGACGACCATCCGATCGTTCTGGAAGGAATAAAGAACTTCCTCCAGTCGAAAAGCGACGACATTGAGCTAAAGGGAGGATGTGGAACAGGAAAAGAAGCGATGGAGGCCTTACTTACCGAAGAGGTAGATGTGTTGCTGCTGGATATCAACCTGCCCGACATGAACGGGATTGATCTTTGCAAACTCATCAAACAGCAGCATCCCGACATTAATATTATCGCTATCAGCATTTATAACGAGCGAAGCATGATCACCAAGATGCTGCAAAACGGCGCTACCGGCTATATCCTGAAAAATGCATCAGCCGAAGAACTGTATACAGCAATCAAGACAGTGGTTAACAAATCCCTCTATTTTAGTACCGACGTTCAGCGCTCTCTTTTTGAAGCAGCCCTCGACGATCCGCTCGATTTGCCCCGCCTTACCAGAAGAGAAGAAGAAGTACTTCGTTGTATCGGCGAAGGAAAAACCACCAGCGAAATGGCCAGTCAGCTGTTTGTGAGCACTCATACCATCGAAACGCACCGGCGAAACCTGATGCAGAAGTTCAATGTATCCAACTCAGCAGCATTGATCAGAATGGCAACGCAGTATAACCTACTTTAAAATGAGTGATGTTAAAGGTAAAATGACTTATGGTATTCTCGTAAAACAAGAATATCAGTTGTTTTATACTTAAAACTTACAACTTATTACGTATAACTTAACACTAGCTCCATTTGAATATTACAGCGTTCGTATGGGGTGGCACGGCCTGTAACTTTCTCAAATCCCAGCTTACGATACAAACTGATAGCCGGCTTCAGGATTGTATTACTTTCAAGATACAGTGCCCCCGCGCCTTTAGCTCTCGCACGCTCAATGGCTGCTCTGCCTAAAAGCCAGCCTATGTTTTTACCCTGTGCTTTCGGAGATACCGCCATTTTAGCCAGTTCATAATCATATTGCAGGTCGTCCATTTTTAAAAGCGCACAGGTACCCAAAGGTTCGTCTTTGTATAGCGCAATAAATATCTCGCCTCCTTTATCCAATATATATTCTTTGGGATGATCCAGCGACCGGTAGTCGGCTTCTTCCATTTTAAAATAGGTGGAGATCCACTCCTCGTTAAGCTTCTTAAAAACTTCCGCATACTGGTCTTTGTAACCTACTATTTTCACGTTTGAACTTTCCCGCGATTTCTTCTGTTCCTGCACCCGCCGCAGCAAACTCTTCTGATCCAGTAAATACTCCCATTCTTCAATCGCCTTCCACAGATTATGCTGTGTATTGTTCAGAATATCTTCAATGGCATTGTTAACGTCCACGTACTGATCCTGTACCTTTTCAACTATTTCTTTCCCCTTTTTTGAAAGAGTTACCATATTTCTTCGTCCATCCTGCTTATCCTTCTTTTCTAGTACCACCCCCTTCTCAGACATTTCAGAAACTATTTTACTGACAGAAGCATGAGAGTGACCAATCTCTTTTGCGATTTCTGTAATAGTATTTTCGCCTCCCGACAATGTATGGAATACGGGGAACCATTTAGGATGCAGATCGGCACCATACAGTTTATAAACTTCAGCGGCATCTTCTGTGATCTTGTCAGTTAACAACCGTAGCCTGCTTCCGATAGCCATTTTCCCTGTTTTCTTGTAGATTTCCATGATGAAACTAATTACGTAACTGATTACGTAAATTTATAAAAACAGTCTTAATAAAAGAAACATAATCTGTCGGAAGAACGTCATAAACCTAAGTCCAACTTATCACTGCGTCTCTTAAACACCCATTACGGTAGCTTAACTACCCGTAAATAATCTATATATGCATCGTTTTTATACGTCCCTGTAAAAGACATATTGTTATCAAATCCTTTATTTTCAGGATTAAGAAGTAATTTAACTGAATGCTTGCCTTTAGGCAGTTCTTTTAATATTAATTGGTTAGACATAGTCCATTTATTCCAGCTACCAGAAGATTCCAGTATAAAAGTCCCTGCATCCTTGCCATCTATAAATACGGATCGAACAAAACAATAAACGTCATGCGGCCCCCTCCCGTTAGATCCAATCAATGAAAAGGAATAATTCCCGTTTTCTGCTAAATCAACAGTAAATTCAAGATTGGCAGGTTTGGCGGCAAAGTCGACAACGTATCCTTTTCCAGAATATCCTCTTGCGGTATCAGCTGTGTTAGTAAGATACTTCCCTTCTTCAGATTCAATTCTTATTACTGTTGAGGAATAAAGTATGGGATTGGATAAATCTGACTCTAATCCGTTATCATTTACCGCACTAACAGAATAATATCCTTCAGGCTTATTTGCTAAACTATAAGGCGAAGTTGCATCCTCTTTACTATTATTTCCATATATTTTATACCGGAGTCCAGGCTTGGAGTGCCATATCAGCCGACCCTTTTCCAAATTTAATACAGGCTCATCCGGTGCCCAGCATTTGCCTGGGCCGGCCTGCACTAAATTAATCTTTCTATTATCATTATTATCAGGCGATACTTCTATTTCAATAGTAAACTTCCCCTTAGCACTTGCAGGAAATTCAAATGGCAAAGATTGAACTTTTCCATTCACTCTGATGTTCTTCACCAAACTTCCCGTTCCTGTCAGTTTAATATCAAGCACACTATTTCTGTATTTGAAATTTTTCAGATTTAGTTCTCCCTTTACTAGATCAGAGGGGACAACAGGTGAAAACAATAAGCCCGTTTCTGTCATTTCCATACCAAATAGTACCCGGTAGACCATACTTATATAGGAAGCTACAGACCACAGCTGACGATCGGAATTTAACGCAGTATTGCGATCATAGCCAGTATCATAGGTCATATTTTCTTTATGTGTCAGAAACATCGCTCCCTGGCGAATCTGTGATTTCATGATATGACTTACCGCCGCTAAATTCTTAACACGTTTGGCAGCATATAAATAGGGAGTTTCCCAAACAGTCCACACGCTCTTGTTGTGATAAGCGAAGTCATCGGCAATGGTCGGATAAATAACAGCTCCGCCATAAGGATAAAGCGGATAATTTTCTACAATACCCGATACCTGTTTTAAAGATGCTGCTCCAAGACAAGCAGCAAGCCCGTTCGACATAATATCAACCCGGGAGGATGGTTGATAATTCATAAACTGGGGATACAAATACGAATAATATAGTCCCTTTTTCTCGTCCCAAAAATGATCATTGATACCTTTCTTAACCTTCTTATAATACCATTCCCAAACATCTATCTCTTCATTCTTCTTGTTCAACAACTTTCCCGAGCGGGCAAGAAAATCATACAGGAACAAATGCAGCGCGTTTGTTCCTGACGAGAAAGACTCACCTATATTTTCATTAGAGAACCAGTTGGGGTAAGTATGGGTTCTCCAGTCCATGGAACAGGTTTCACCTCTGAACAAATTAACGGTTTTATCAAAAGTTACATGAATATCCTTTATTGCCGTATAACTCAAGCCTTCGTAAGCTTCTGCGAGCCAAGCCTTATCGCCGGTTACTAAATAGTATTCCCACGCTGCCATTGCCCAAACAACGCGATCAGTTGAAATAGGCCATGATCCTCCTGTTCCTGTATCCTGTAATGCCTCTTTAGGTTTCTTTAAAGTTTGCTTTCTAAGCGTCCTTCTTGATATATCCTTCTGAATCCATGAAAATGCAAAATAAATACTATATACAGCATCACGTGTCCAGGTATCCGGCCATAAAGCGCCGGCCATAAAGGTAGAATCAGAGCGAATATCTAATTGCATTTCTTCCAGTGCCATGTTATAAAGGGCCACCATCATAGTATTATTTTCAGCTGTAAACTGTGGAAATAAGCCGATATTTTCTTTTAACTTCCATTGACCACCTTTCTCATGATAGTCCGATTGAATGCTGGTTATTGAAACAGCCTTCGACTCCCTTAAACCGAGAAAAGAGGCTTCAACTACGCTGTCTGGGAAAATGGCAAATGGCAGCAGAGATCCTTTCTCTCTTACGAGCGTCCAATGCGAACGGTAGTTGGTATTTCTGTCAGTTTTATTCAATCCGGCTCCTGATCCAATCTGTGTTAATAATTCACCCTCTTTTTCCGAAAAGTTTGATAAGGTATACCAACTGCAATTTGCCATTTGTCTGATACCAAAACCTTTAAACAACCAAATAGCTCTTTCAGGCTTAACATTACTGGACAAGTTTGCACAAACTACCCGGCCACCGGCACCCGAAAGAAGGTAGTGGCCCGTCCTTTTATTACGAATTTTAACATTCTCAGATTCCGTGGATTCAGAAATCCAGAGATACCTGTCATCAGAAGGAGCTTTTCCAAATCTAAGAACTCCCTTATCCTCATAAATGTATTCCCCGGTCTGCCTGCATTGCAAACTCCATTCGGAATAGACCTTTGATATTTGCGCATTTACTGACTTCTCGTGGCTTATTAAAAACAATACTATGCTGAGACAAACTAATTTTTTTTTCACGTCAGATTATAACTAATGGTTACAGTTATTTAAACACCGCTACTTATAAATTCACTCTCTATTTGTTCCAATGATTTACCTTTTGTTTCGGGGATCCATTTTATAACAAACAAAAACGTTAGCACGCAAAAGCCGGTAAAAACGGCAAACATCCAGGTCGTTCCCAGTTCTGCTCTTATAACGGGGGCAAACTGAATCGTCAGGAAACAGCATAACCAGCAAATCGCTGTAGAAAACGACATTGCCACTCCCCTTATCCTGGATGGATATATTTCAGAAATAACCACCCACATAACTGGAGCTAATGATGCTGCAAAAAACGACACATATGTCAGAAGCGCGATTAGTACGCTGAATGCGTTTTGAGATGGCTTTGAAAACTCGTAAGTGAGATACCCCAGCGAGACTGCCATACCGGCAGCGCCCCATAATAACAACGTTTTACGGCCTTGTGAATCTATTAACCATAAAGCAACAATAGTCATCAGGAAATTAATCAGGCCGAGAATTACCGACTGGAACATAGCTCCCTCTTTCATAGAACCTGCAGCCTGAAATATATCTGGCGCGTAAATCAGAACAGCATTCACTCCGGTGATTTGTTGCGCAGCAGCCAGAACTGTCGCTATCAAAACAACCCTCCCCGTTTTTCCTTTAAATAATTCTGTTAAGGAAACTCTTTCCTTGTCCTTCTCCTGATTAAGAGAAAATTCAATTGCCGGCAAATCTTCTTTTACTGACGTTTCTCCGCCAACTTTGAGAAGGACCAGGAGCGCATTGTCTTTTTTACCCTTGGCCAACAGCCACCTTGGGCTTTCGGGAAAAGACATGAACAATAAGATTAGAAATATAAGTCCGAAAACAGCCGGGATGCCAAGCATATACCGCCAACTATCATTACCAAGGCCTATCAGAAAATAATCAAAGACGTAAGCAAGAAGTATTCCTATTGTTATGGCAAATTGATTGAGAGAAACCATTGTTCCTCTGCTTTTAGCCGGTGATATTTCTGAAATATACATAGGAGCAATAACAGACGTAATTCCAACTGCTATTCCTGATAAAACCCGACCGGCATCGAGGAAAAAAATATTTGTCGTAAATGCACATACCAATGCCGACAATGTGTAAAGGACAGCTGAAGCTACCATTACTTTTTTTCTTCCATACAAATCTGCAAATCTGCCTGAAAACAACGCTCCAACTAAAGCTCCTATTGTAAGCAATGCAGCCACCGTGCCTAATGCAGAGTCGGTAAGACCGAACTCACTTTTTATCATAGCGTTTGCTCCTGAAATGCCGGCAATATTAAGTCCAAACAAGAACCCTCCATTAATCGCGACAAACGTAATCCAGTATAAGTATTTTTTACTTGTCATTGGTTATTGATTTTTAAATGTACAATAATTCAGGGTTCAAAATTATCCCATAGTCCTGCCTTTAATTGTGGTTTTGGAACATAAAGAAAGGTTTCCGGCTCCTCTTCAAAGATAGTGTATATCGGTTTGCCAGGCTGAATACCTAATCCTTCATACCTGTTCGGCGATTTACAGATGAGTTCAGACCTTTTATACGTTTGATTCGCCCTCCATTGAATTTCATTCTGTTCACTAAATGCCGGAAACCAGGCTATTCCTTTATGCCTTTTGATTCCATCATATACAAACCCGTAATCTCTGTCGCACCAGGCTCCGAAGGTAAGCGGACTTTCCGGATTTGCACTAATGGTAGCATGAGCCCAATCCGGCGGGACTATTACAACATCTCCAGGTTTAGCAAATACGGCAAAGCATCTCCCGGGATTGTCCTCGTCGTACTCCTGCATATAAATTACTGCTTCTCCCTCCCATATTTCGTAGATTTCAGGAGTAGACCAACCGCTATAGGAAGATATCTTATGTACGTGGCCCTGACTTCTAACCGGCTCCTCCCCTAACTTTCCTGCAGCATAGGTTACCACACCAAAAAGAAGATGCAAGTCCTTTAATAATTGTCGATGGACGGTTTTACCTACGTCCATTGCAATTGCATAAACTATTTCCGGCCCTTCACACCGGGGGTTTAGTAAACTTTTACGAATGTCATCCAATCTTCTGTATTCTACTTCCGGACCGAAGACACCTTCTCCATACAAAAACCCCATCGGATTACTTATCGAATGGATAGCGAAACCTGGATTAAAACTATCTGATTTATGCATTGGTTCGTACAAAAGCTTTAAGTGTTGCACATTGTTGTCCTTCCGATTCTCCATAAGGCCTTATGGTATATTCGCCTACCCTCGCAGGGACAATAAAGGTTTCAGCATAATGTATTACAAAAGGATCAAACGAATGAGAAGGGCTTTCTACTATCACTTCCCTTCCTTCCACCAGATTCAGCACGTTTACACATCCGTTAGTGTTATGCAATACAGCATTAGTGAACCAGTGTCGCCGAGTTTCAATAAATTCCTGCTCATGAAGGCCTGTACGTTCTTCTATCCACCCGTCACCTTCTGACATTTTTGTTACACGGGAAATAAGTTCCTTTTTCACCCATTGCTCCGTTCTGTCCCATTGTATCACTTTACTGCCATGATCTATATTTATAGGACGGGGTTTTCCGTCGAGACCCGGCCTGCCCCAATCCCAAAGTTTAAATGTAAAAATATAAGGCGTAGCACTGATTTCCAGCACCATTGACTCTGCGCCCGAACAATGAACTGTGCCTGCAGGAATAAGTACATGGTCATGCTTTTTTACAGAATATTTACCCACATATTTTTCAGTCGGAAACATGCCTGTCTTTTGAGATTCTTTAAGATCATTAATCATTTCAACCGGATTAATGTCTTCTTTAAACCCAAGATATACAACAGCTTCCTCTTTCGCATCCAGTAAATAGTAACTTTCGTCCTGCGTGTAATTCATCCCAAATTTATCCTGGATATACTCGGTTAAAGGATGAACCTGTAAACTCAGGTTACCACCCGCCATGGTATCCAGAAAATCAAAGCGGATGGGAAACTCATCTCCAAAGCGGCCATATACCGGGATGCCCAGCAATTCTTTCGGATGGGCAAAAACAAGATTTATAGAAGGTATTTCAAATTTTACATCTCCCAGTCCTAACAGAAGACTGTTTTCTTCGGGAACACAGTCGAAGCACCAGGCATAGTTCAATGCTCCTTTGTCCAGATCACAAATCTCTTTCATCCATTGGCCTCCCCATGGACCGGGATCAAAAAAAGGGACTACCCTAAACGGGCGCCTCGTAGCCTCGCGCAGCCCTGCCGTTATAGCTTCAGCAGAAGCCATCTTAGGTTCATCCGGCACATTTGTGTCAAGAACATAATCCCATTTCTTCATGAGTCGTTTCTTAAACCTGTCGCAAATACGCCAATCAACAAAGAAACCACGTTTATATTGAAGGGAAGCCTTTTCTTGGCAATTATTAACTCCTATATTGCTTACCTCGTTCCGACGGAACCGCATTTGTATTTCCCATCGGGCCATATCGGCATAAATCAGCACATCATACTCCGGCTGTAGATAGGCTGCCCCAACGCCATAAATAACTATAGTGCCTCCCGTTATTTCCGATATTGCTTTTCTTAATTCATAAACCTTCGCAGCATCAAAATAACTGTCTATATCATACCTGGTTATATACCCAAATATTTCGTCATCTGTTATGTCTTCCCGAAGCTTCCTGTTCAATTCTGATTCATTTAACATAGCATCTGCCGATCGTATAAAGGTCACCGGGCCCATACCCTGTATAATTCCAGTCTCAATTTCGTTATCTAAAACCCCCTGATAACATTCTATAACCACTATTTTTCGTGTCGATCGTACACTGTCGATCTTCTTTCTGATCTCATTACTTATATTTTGCCACCCGGTCCAGCATCGTGCTTTTTCGGAGGGAACAGGAATTACCGGATATTTGTCGTAATTTGAAGTTCTTGCCATTAGTTAATTTCCCCCATTTTTAAGCGTTTTAATAAACTATACTGAATACCCAAAAGGGCGGCGCTGTCCTCCAGTCGAGAAGCTACAATATCAACTTTCCCAGATGGACACCAGGCTAATCTGTCTACCCGATCCTTAATATAGGGGATGATCAGATCCTTGCTCTTCATAATCCCTCCGCCAAGAACAATTATGTTCGGGTCGTACGCGTGTATATAGGTAACGATCGCGGCGGCCCAGATATCCATGCAATTGTTCCGAACAGTTATCGCATCAGTCTCGCCCTCACTTGCCAGAGAAAAGATTTTCTTGAAGTCGTACTGTACCGCTCTTTCTCTAAATTCTGGTGACAGTGCATCATTTTCAGAAATGATCTGCGGAAGGAACGATGAAGACGCCAACGCTTCCACGCATCCTATATTTCCACAAGAACATCTTCTCGCTTTATAATCCACAACAAAATGGCCACCTAAAGAACCTGCCTGGAAATGCTCGCCATACAATAACGAATCATCCATGATCACGCCAGTACCTATACCGGTTCCGATCGTAACCATCACTACATTTTTATGTCCGCAGGCTGCACCGTACTTCCACTCCCCAACAACGGCCAGCCGGGCATCGTTGTCCATAAAGAACGGCACTCTCCAGTTATTCTCAACCCACTCATTGAAATCCAGATCTCGTGCATCATCGTATTTCTTATTGGTTGAAATGATGGTATTATTTATCGGATTTACCAGCCCGGGAAAGGCCAATCCAACACCAGACAGTTCGTTCTGAGCGACATTTTCTTTAAACAACAGATCGTTTATCGCACTTTTAATAAGGGGCAGATTAGGTCTGACTCCACGCTCTGAAAAAGCCTCAAGCAGGGTAAAACCCGCAATCTTTCCATCACGTATCAAGCCCACTTTCACTACTGTACCTCCTAAGTCTATGGCTATACTATACATCATTCTGCTTATATTAAACTGGCAACTCCATTTATATCAATCAGCCGTTTCGCAAAGCCATTCCTTGCAATCTCCTCATAATTATGACCGGCGTCAGAGGGCCAGCTGGCTGCAAAAGACAATAACTCCTTACCTGTGTTGGCCACCCTGTGCGCCACTCTTCCGGGGATATAATGAAAGCTCCCCGGGAACATCTTTTCAGCCCACACCCTTCGCTGTTCATCCATCAATATCAGCACTCCCTCCCCCTTTATCCCCCAATAGAACTCAGTTCTATCTATCATAGCATGAAAATGACCTTTCGTCATAAAATATTCACCCCCAACACTACCCGGAAAAATAGATGTTACTCCGAAATAAACCCCTCCCTGTGTTCCTTCTTTAACTGGCAAATAGCTGATTACTTCATACACCAGCGTTTCGGGGTCCATATTTTCAAAGGCGCGCTCATCCTTGAAAATGCCCCTCAGATCTTTCAGCTTACGGATGCTCTTGTCAACGCCTTCGCCTCCCAGATGATCATCTCTGAAAACGCGTTTAGGTTCATTTATAATTGTGTCCATTATCTTGATTTTAATTATTCTACCCTACTGCTTTATTGCAGATCAATGATCAGATGATTGTCCTTATCAGGACTTAACCTTACAAGGCTGTTCTGTCCTTTTTTACCCCATTTACCCAGGTGTACATACATCGCTCTACAAGCCTTATCACTTAATTTAGATACATTCAATACTGCACTTTTACCTTCCGCGTCTACCTGGATCGTAAAAGAGAGCAAGCCAAAGGGAGTAGCAATCTCCTTTAGGCTGGTTTTCATTCCAGGACGTATCCACTCTTTGGGGAGCCCTTCCAATAAATGGATCTCGTCACCCCTGTCGAGGGCAAGTAAGTGCACGGCAAGACGAATAAACTCTGCACTCGCCCAGTTATGAGGCATGTCGCCCACATATTTTGCCTGCAGATCCCGTGGATTATGTTCTTCCCGCCATGCATACAACGGAGAGGCATGATTTGCAAAGGCATATAATGCCCCGATCGCCTTCCCGCCGTCGCCTCTCCAGAGACAGGCATGCCCATAAAAACTTGCAAAATAGTTCCATATCCCCTCTATGATCCAACCTGTACCCATCACCATCCCTTCCTGAAGAGTCGATTCGAGCATATTCATAGTGCCGGAAGCAATCTTATCATCCTTTTCAAAGAGCTGGCCTGGATAAACAGCCTGGCAGAAAGCCCATTGTGCCCTTTGGGGAAGAGATCTTTGTTTTGGATCCATAACCACCGGAAGATATTTGTTACCAAATGAGTCGGAAGCGAGATCCCTTAATGCCGCTTTCCTGAACTTTGAATAAAAATCATGATATTCCCTTGTCCAGTCTTTGCCGTCCTGCTTCATACCCAACCATTCAGCTGCCTGGATCATTGTTTTTAGTCCCGCAAGGCACCAGTATATATTAGTATATTCCGCCATATCCTTTTTACCCCATAACCCACCATCAATTTCTCCCGGAGGAATCAATCCGTCATCAAGGGATATGCTATTATCAAGAGTCTGCCCTCTTAGCTTCCTGATAAAGCCTACTGTCCTTCTTAGTTTTGGCCATACCGACCGTAGCCACTGTTTGTCTTGCGACAGCATAGCATGTCTTACACATGTCCACAACACAATGCCATTCTCCTTCCAGTAATTGGAACTCATTTTGCCGAATCCACCGGTGGTATCCTGAAAAGACAGGAGATAGTTAATGCCGTCCCGGGCATCCTCCCCTCTACCCATCAGTGCAGCAGTTTCGAGCAGAAACGCACCGTCTACTATCCAAAGCCCCCTGTAACACGTTGGCCCAACCTGAAAGGCTATACTGTTTTTCTTGATTTCCCGGGCCTGCCAGATACCTCTGAGTGAAGCATCTATGAGGTTTTGAATCTCCTCATCAGGAATCTCTATATGACCGTAAGGAATATTAGTGCGGTTAGTCCAGTAATCTATTACTTCTTTTCTGAGATCCCCTGTTTTTTTTAAAAATCGAGGAGGATCTGATTCCATTTCCTTTGATAAGAGGGATGCTTTAGCATTATCATATAATGCCGCAATCTTTACAATACTGCCGTTCACCACCTTCACAGGCTCCAGTTCTATAACAGTTTTATAATCTGCTCCTGCGAGGTTTTGTCTTAATATCTTAACTTTTTCACTCAGATAAACATGGGCGGTTTTTCCCAAAGAATCTGTTATCGTCACTATTCTATCCTGTGCCGACACTTTATGATCTGAATTGACAATAAGCACCGGACGAATAGTCTGATCCTTTCCGGAGTTATTCCTGACCTCGGTTAGTATAAGATCTTCCCTGTTTCCTGCTTTTGTTGATATGCCTTTCCGCATATAATCCAATCCTAAAGCAAAGGTTTCCTGAGTGACACTCATTCCCCCGACAGAAGACATCGTTTGTACTATCGGAACCCGTGCATTAAGTAGCTTCTGATCACTAATCTTAATACCTTCATCGGCGAGGAAATGAACTACAGTCGCAAATCCACGGTCATTTGCAAAAGGGAAGAAGCTCCTGCTTCCAAAATCGTAGAATACCTGACCAAGGGGTCCTACGAGTGTTTTACAGGTATCATCAGGAAATGAAATGCATGACACATGCCACTGAGGGGCATATCTGTAATCAACTGTATGCGATTGTGCAAACAGGCCTTTTAAACTAAAGCAAAAGATTACTGAAATTATAATAATACTTTCAAAAGTGTTTCTAATCATCACTCAATTGTTAAAGTTTACACCAAGCTTTTTAAGGATATTCTTCCCCGTAACACTGCCGGCAACAGCTGGAGTTATAAGCACGTACCCCCCTTTTGTGTCAGCATTTGCAATTCGTACAATGCACGGATATCTTTCAGTGACCTGCGGATAAAGGAGATGCTGCCTGGTTGTAGTATAAGCAAGTGTTTCAAAAGTCCAGGGCTTGAATATGGCAAAATCAGTATAGGCAGTTCTAACAGGCATGTGTTCTTTAGGCAAACCTCTTAATATGGTATTGTCACAAAACTCTATCCCATCTCCATCAATCTCAAAACCGAACATTCCATTTTTTGTACTCCAGGAGTTAAAGAACTGTTCATTTCCCCAGTAATTGACCCCCTTTCTTTTAGGTGAGCTTAACCCTACGTCAGGAAGCGCCTCATCTATCGGTTGCCAGCTTTTTCCCGTTTCTGTAACCCCGATGCTAGCTCCGTTACTATCCGGCATTCCTCTATCCATTCCATCATTGAATATTCTGACGGCAAGGGTATTTTGACCGCTAAATCTTATTGCTCTATATGCTTCTGCCTCCGGCTTAACTACATAAAAACGGCTTAACATCTTATACCTGTGGGCGTCCGGATAATTAGTACGGGTGGGATACTCCTGCTTAATACAGGCTTCCATGTCCCTGAAACTTGCTGCAAAAGAACCGTTAATAAAAACGCTGTCGAGGCCTGAAAGCGGCCCAAGCTCTATAAGGATATTCTTTCCCCTGAATGACTGCGGGAGCGTAAAGACCGTAGTATAATTACCGTTTTTTTGTAAAAGAGAGGTATTAGCAGTATCCGGAGAGAAAACCCACTTTCCGAGATCAATTTTCGTCCTGGCCGGAAGATACTGGTACCAGTCAATGATACCGCATTGCTCGCCCAGTATTCCGGCTCCGTCTTCATCACTTTTGGCATTCGTAGTAGCACCAAAGAAAATTACCGTACCTCCATGCTTTACAAACGCTTCTAAAGATCTTTTAACGCTTTTTCCTGAACTTGAATAAAGAGGCAAACGATTCCCCCGTACAAGGATTTTCTTGTATTGTGTATTTCCCAGATCAGCTAATGCATCTATATTTAGTAATTCAGCGCCAGGGTAAGGTTTATCAGAATGAAAGGACGGATCATAAAAGAGTGCAGCTTTGCCTTCCTGAAGAGGCGGAAGCCCGGTCTTCTTTACCAGCTTATACCCGGGTTCCTTCCTGTTACTTAAAGCTAACGTTGCTTTATATAACTTCTTGCCCGTTCCTGTTACGAAAGTATTCTCAGGATCAGAGACATGGACAAACCTGATATTAGGATCGTTCACATTTACCGACAATCTTCGGTTTTTACTTTTTATCAGGAGATATCCATGAGGCGTTGGAACCCTGCATTCAAAGTTGTCCCAGCTATCAGGAATAGATGGTATAATTTTTATCTCTGACCATCCAGGAATAAGAGGTTCAACCCCCATCACATCCTTTACTACCACATCCAGAAGATTTCCCGCTGCAGTGACAAAAACATTCCCTCCAGTCGACACACCGTTTGTATCGAGGGTTTCCTCTATAAACCCCGGATACTTTTCATCGCATATTGTCGAAGCAGCAAGATTGAGCAGTTTATACCCATTGTCCTTTTCTCCGTATTTAAAACAGGCTTCTGCTTCCCACAGGTTCCACCAGGGCCACACTTTTACATTCTGATCGTTTTCAAGCCCAACGTGGTTCATCCTGGGAACTATCGTTAATGAGCCGTAATCACACCAATTGTTTTTACGCAGATAATCGAGTGTTTCGGCAGACCTTACTGCATCTGTAGCTCCAATCTTCAATAACATCGCCTGGGAAGCTTGTGAACTTCTCTGACACACCATATCCCATAAAACCATGTTGTTAAAGTATTTTCTTTCATTATTCCAGAACACCGTGTTGATTGCATTAACCGTCCTGTTGTAAAGACCGAAAAGTTTCTGCGCTTCCCCCTTGTTCCCAAGTTCCTTTTCGATCTTAGAGTAATAATTCAACAACGAAGCGTACATTGAATTAGCAGCGAGAGTGCTCACACCATTCGTTGTAAGCATCATGATCATATGATCCATAAACTCAGTAACATCAACAATTAATCCATCATCATCGTAATCCCTTCTGATCCAATGCGCTACCCATGGCCGAATAATCTCTGCATCCTCTCTTAATTGCCTGATATCGCCCGAATATTGGTAGTAATTCCAAACAGAGCGGGCAGTCCAGCCTATTCCTTCTGCAGTTCCGCCCTGTGAAGGATCATTTGAGTTTTTGCAATCCTCAGGCGACATCAGCGCATATCTTTTAAGATCATATTCCAGAGATTGTCTTGCCGCTTTAACCCGCCCGGATGCCATTCCGCCCGGCAATAGACCCGAACCGAGATCACGCGCCCAGATATCCTGCCATCTGAACAGCTCGCAAAACATTAGGTCTCCGTTATACCCTAAATCAAGAAGCGACTGCGAAAAGGCGACCGCCTGGTTAAGTGTCTTGTCAGGTGATTTTAACACCAGCTTTTGACCTGACGCTGTTAATAGCTGTTTCTGAAAGTCGCTGTAGCTTAATATAGCTGGCGGCAGTTCTCCCTGATTGAAAAAGACATATTTTATGCTCTTATCTCTTTTCTCTTTTCTTTGAAGACCGATTGAATTATTTAACATGAGACGAACCTCAATCCATGCTGAAGTTTTAACACATATTGAAAAACCAGAGGCCGGTAGAACTCCGTAAATAACAGATATCGAATCCCTTCCTACCCTGATATCATAGGCTACCCCGCCTGGGAAGAAAGTACTATTCCATAAAGTGCTTGCCGGCAGGAGCTCGTAACCATTGCTAAAGAAGCGAAACATACCGTCAAGCTTAATTCCCTTAGCCGCCACAAAACGGTCGGGAGTAGTCCTGATGATAAATTTTCCATCGCCCACCAATGCCGTCGGACTCCGACCCTGATACTTAAGAAATAAATCGTCCTGTGCCCTGAGATGCGCAGGAAACAATACATTGAGAAAAAACAGCCCTAATAATAAGTTCTTCATATCAAAAACAAGGAGAATAAGAGGATATGGTCCAACATATCCTCTAATGACTATTATTGCTTATCGGCTCAGTAACCGGGGTTCTGTGTAAGATTTGGATTCCTGTCCATGATAGTCAATGGTATAGGAAATATATACGTATGCCTGTCAGCAGGATCAGAGTTAGGTTTAAAATCCCAGGTATTTTTAAAGACGTCAAAGCGGATAAGATCATTTCTTCTCCAGCCTTCAAAAACAAACTCGAAGCCCCGTTCCTTGAGCAGAAGATCCAGAGTTAATGTTGACAATGGCTTGGCAGGATTAAAATTCCGCTCCCGCACCTCGTTAACGAGAGCTCTCGCACCTTGTTCATCTCCCGTACGTAACATGCATTCGGCTTTCATCAGTAAAATATCCGAATAACGGAATATGGCGAAATCGTTATTTAAGTGCGTACGACCGCCCTTCTCAACTTCCCATTTAAACAGTCGGGCTCCTTCATTCTCGGTAGCACTCGCAAAATCTCTTACATCGATAGTAAAATTCAATGGTGTTATACCGTCGCGTGTATAGATAACTTCTCCTGTTGATGAACGCTGTGGGCCTATCAAAAATGAATTTCTTCTGGCATCAGCCAAATCAAAACTCTTTACGAAGCCCGGGACAGCACATGGCCCATTCCAGGAGCTGAACTGAACATCAAAAGTGAGGTAACTTGAATAATGCCATGACATCTGATATGGAATAAAATAGCCTCTGAAATAATCGGCGTCGTAAGGTATTGACCAGATATTTTCCTTGGACCCTTCATTTTTCACCTTAAAGTTGTTGAAGAAATTAGGCTCCAGCTCATAAAGGCCAGACTGAACTACTTTATTACAGTATTCCAGACACTTATTCCACTGCGGGGCGCCAGTGTATACTCCGGCGTTAAGGTACAATTTTGCTAAAATGGTATAGGCGACCCATTTTGTTGCTTTAGTATAGGTGTTCGTACTTTTTTCTTCGGTCAGTTTGTCAACTACAGCTAAAAGCTCCGACTCAACAAAATCATAAACTTCTTTACGTGTATTGTTCTTCGGCAGTTCTCCTTCAAATTCTGTCACTATCGGAACATTTCCGATATTATCCAGCATCAGGAAATACCAAAATGCCCTGATCGTACGCAGCTCAGCATAAATCCTGTCTTTATTTTCAATCTCAACAGTGGTATTATCGAGCAGGTCTATAATTTTATTGACCGTTGTAACCTGCTCAAATCGCCAGAAATTGGGAGTTTCCCTGGCTGACCATTCGTGAGTATGATAACGTAAATGAATTCCGCCAGAATACCAATCGAGCCCTCTTGCCGGAATCATATATTCGTCGGTAGTGATCTCCTGCATCCAGAAGTCGTTGTTCACGTAATTTACGAGGGTGCCGTATGCCGGCCCAATCAATGAATTTATTTCTTCGGAAGTTCCGCCAAACTGACTTTGCGGAATTGAACTATATAATTCCTCATCAAGATCCGTACAAGCTGTTATACTAAGAACAGCTGATAGTATTATAGCTAACAAATAATTTTTTCTCATGACCTTCAGTGTTAAATGCATTAAAAAGAAAAATTAACTCCCAGAGAAAACGACCTGGTCTTGGGATAGTAATTCCTGGCGTCTATTCCGAATACAAGCCCGTTCACATTTACTTCAGGGTCAATTCCCGTATAATTTGTTATAATGAACAGATTGTTGGCAGTAGCAGAAAGCCTTAAGTTCTTTATTTTGGAAGAAGGAGGGAGCTTCACATCGTATCCTAAAGTCAGGTACTCAAGGCGAACAAAGCTTCCGTCCTCAATGTAGTAAGAGGAATACACTAATGGCTGTGCTGCAATATCTAGGGCTGTTTTGAGAACATTGTTTCCAGGCATGCGGTTAATGTCGTTGAGGTACAAAGCAGTTGAATTTGCAATATCATTACCGAACACTCCCCTAAGTAAAAGATCAAGTGAGAAGTTCTTATATTTCAGAGAATTAGACATATTCAGTGTAAAATCCGGCTGTGCGTTCCCTATTACTGTTCTGTCGTCTGCGTAAACAAACTTACCGTCGCCGCTCACATCTTCATACTGGAATATGCCGTTTGCATCGCGGCCGATATATTTGGCGCCGTAAAACGTTCCGATAGCGTATCCTGGCTTAAGAATTTGCGGAGTTTCCTGTAATCCTCCTAAGGCCCATTCCCCCGTATACACTACATCCAGCTTAAATTCGTCGTTCGAAAGTGACTTCAGCTTATTCTTATTCCTGGCGAAATTGAGTCCCAGGTTCCATTTAAATTCACTGGAGTTTATTACCGTTGATTCAAGGGAAAGCTCAATACCCTTATTTTCAACCTCCCCAACATTTGCCATCATGGTATTGTACTGGTAAGGAGGGGTTGGCACGGGATAGTTATAGAGAAGATTGGAGGTTTGCTTATTGTAATAATCAATACTGCCTCTGAACCTGCCGCCTAAAAACGAATAGTCGATTCCGGCATCAAACTGGGCGGTTTCCTCCCATTTCAGGTTCGGGTTCGGATTTTGATTAGGTGCATATTGTGTAAAAAACTCTCCTCCCTGATAGTAGTACCCTGCAGCACCATAAAGGGCGAGTGCAGTGTAATTCGGAATCTCCTGATTACCGGTTATTCCATAGCTCGTACGCAGCTTTAACTCATCTATAAATCTCACATCCCGCAGGAAAGGCTCTTTATTGATAGCCCATGCGACTGATCCTGAGGGAAAAATCCCCCATTTGTTATCCTTACCAAAGCGGGTTGATCCATCCCTCCTAATAGTCCCGGTAAATATATATCTCCCGTCAAAAGAATAGTTAGCTCTTGCGTAGAATGAAATAAGCTTGTTCTTTTCTTTAAAACTTGATATATCCGTTGGGGTTAAATTATTGCCGGCTCCCAGATTATTATACAAAAAAAGGTCAGTTATAAAGTCACGGTTCTGCGCTGCAAAATTCTCAGGCGTAAACTCCTGATAGGAGTATCCAAGAATTGCGTTTATCTTATGCTTTTCGTTAAATGTCCGGTCATAGGTGAGCGTCGACTCGATTAACTTTGAATTATCCTCGCTTGTAGTTCTTCTGGCAAAGCCATTGGTCTGTTCGGCAGCTCTCGATACCCTCGACTCATAATAACCGGTCATCAGATTACGCCTGGAAATAGACCCATTGATAGCAGCGGAAAACCCTTTAAAAAATGTATATTCCAACTGCATCCTCCCCAGGAACTGATTTCTCTTACTATCAGATGTCATTTGATTAAGCATCGCTACCGGATTATAGTATTCATATCCAGAGACTTCCTTAAATTTGCCATTTTCATCATAAACCGGAATAGTAGGATTTAAATTGAGGGCATAAGCAAAAACGTTCGCTGTAGGAACACTTCCCCAATCTTCAATCGTCGTGTTGGCGTTAATTAAAAGTTTCAGTTTACCATCCAATCCCGTTTGGTCAAAAGCGATATTGGCATTAACCCTTTGCAGGTCATTTGATAAAACGATACCTTTCTGGTCAAGATAATTTACAGATGCACGATATGTAGAACTTTCGGTACCACCCGTTAAACTGATATTATGGTTCTGCGAATGGCCCCTTCTATAAACCTCTTGCTGCCACTTTGTATCCGCTCCATAATCCATCGCATTCGTAATATTGTGTGATTGAACGTAATTGCGCCAGTCCTCGGCTGTAAGCATGTCCAGGTTATTCGCAAGGTTTTCTGTAGCAAAATAGCCGTCATAAGAAATAGCAGTTTTGCCGGCCTTCCCTTTTTTTGTCGTGATAAGAATAACCCCATTCGCGCTTCTTGCGCCATAAATAGCAGCGGCAGAAGCATCCTTTAGTACGCTTATGGATGCAATATCCTGAGGGGCAACACTATTGATTGAAGCTCCCGGAACCCCGTCAATCACCACAAGGGGGCCATTACCTCCCATAAGAGAGGTCGATCCTCTTAGCCTCATGGTTACTTCCTGCGTCGGGTCTCCGCCCGGCCTGGTAACAACGAGACCTGAAACTTTACCCTGCATCAGTTGCTCCGGCGATGTAACTACTCCCTTGTTAAAGTCCTTTTCAGATACATTTGTTACGGAGCCTGAAAGATCCTTCTTCTGAATAGTCCCATATCCGATAGCTACAACTTCCTGAAGCATTACAGATTCTTCTGCCAATGTAATTCTAAGCTCTGTACTAGTACCTATTACTACTGTCTGGGTCTTCATCCCAATAAAAGACACCACAAGTTCAGCTGCGCCTGTTGGAACCTTTATTGAGAACTTCCCCTCGGTATCTGTAGTTGTACTGACCCGTGTACCTTTTACAGTAATGGTTACCCCGGGCAATGTTTCGCCGCTGGCCGCTACAACTACTCCGCCAATAGTACGGTCCTGCCCCGTTTTATCTTTTGCTAATAATACATTAGCATTCAAAAGATTGAAGCAACAGAATAGCAGCAACAATCTCCGACAAGAAAGCATTAACCTCTTGTCCCTCTTTTTTGCAAGTAACTTTCTTTCCATTTTGGTTAATTGATTAGATTGAAATTCTTTTTGTATTTACTATACACATACTCATTTGTATACTACAAAAATAGAGGCTCTCACAACCGCCTTTTTATGCCATTTTCACCAATGATTCTGGTATTTTATTAAAATGAACCTTTAATAATTGATCTGTGCAGCGCGTTTAAATAAATAGGATAATTGCATCTACGAATGCTAAAAGACAGAGGTTTCCCTCCCCGAATTATCGATCCCGGGATATTCTTTATGAAAAAAAGTGGCTAACACCACTATGGTATCATTAGTATTTTATACTAATATCTGTTTTGTTTGCCGCCGTATTTCTTCTGGTATTCAGAGGGTGACATTTTGGTTGAGCGTTTAAATTGATCAATAAAGTTAGACAAGTTATTAAAGCCGGATTCGATGCTAAGCGTAGCAATAGTTGACTTTCCCTCTATCAACAGTTTCTTTGCATGCCCGATCCTCACATCGTTCAGATACTGAACAAAGGTTTTCTTAGTCCTCTCCCGGAAATAACGGCAGAACGCATTTGGTGTAAGGCTTGCCAGCGAAGCTACCTCTTCCAGACGGATGGGACGGGAGAAGTTTCTCATTATAAACTGATAAACTTTGTTAAAACGCTCAAAGTCGCCTGAGTCGATGGTATTCCTCACAAAGCCAACACTGGCGAGCGTCTCATATTCGTCGGTAGTAGCCATGCATTCCAGTAAAGATATCAGTTTGGCAATCCTGAATGCTCCGGTTTCATTAATATACTCAAGGATTCTTTCTGTTATCACCTCTTTAGATTTCCCTACAAACTTCACTCCCCTGTTAGACCTGGATAAAAGATTACGGATATTGCTCATTTCCGGAAGGTTAAGCATATTGACTCCGAAGATGTCTTTGAGGAAAAACAGGCACCAGCATGAAGCTTTTAATTTAGATTCTTTATGAAAAAACACATCATGGTTTCTCCATTCGTGAGGCAGATTGGATCCTATTAAGCACAAATCGCCTTCCTCATACTCTTCTACATGATCACCGACAAAACGAGTACCTGTACCTTCGAGGATATACATAATTTCTACTTCGGGGTGGTAGTGCCAGGGAACAATAAAATGGGGAAGTTCTTCTTTGTAGACGTTTATATAACTTGCGCGGTGAAACGGTAATTCCTGGTATAGCGGTCTCATAATTGGTGTGTTTACGGGTTTGTTTTATTAGGGGCTCCACTTCATATTCATATCCAGCGGATAACTGGGTCTACCGACATTTTTATATTTTATGTTCTTTATATCGAGATTACAGAATCCGGACGTTAAAGCCATTAGCTGGGCAGGAGCTATGTCCCGAAGTTCGGGATAAAGATACCCTAACTTAACCACTACTACTTTAAATTGCAGTGGATCTAATCCCAATTCTTTAAAATCCCGAATTTCAACGAACGACCTCCTGGCTTTCAAAACCACAACATATACACCATTAACATCAAGTAAAGCAGCGGCTCTGTGAGTACCAACTTCCGAATCCAATGTTAAATATAAAACTTTCCCTTCTACTTTTAATGGCTTGCTGTACACATGATCAATTTTTCCGCCGAGTTGTAAACTTATCTGTTTATTAGCTCCCACTTCTGCACACTTTTTAAAAGCATCCTCATCAACAATACCCGCAACCAGTGCATTTTTTGTGCCCCTTCGTAGAACGGCGGCCAGGACGTTCATATTATCACCCGGCGCCCCGGCAGTTGTATTGTCTCCCGAATCGGAGATAAACACCGTCTTTCCCGCACTTTCTCCTGCCGCTGTCAGCATCTGGTCGATCGTACCGGAAGGTACGTCAAGCGTCATTTTTGTTCTGCAGTCCCAAATCTGTTGAGCGAGGTTGACCGCCTCCCTGCGTGCGGCGCTCTTGTACAAATCACTTTTAGCTACAACAAACACCCTCATTGCAGAACGCGGCAGGTCTGCCCAACAATATCCGGCAAATATAGAGGCGTCCATAATCCCTTCTTTTGAAGCTACCGCGGGAAGTTGTGAGTATATTGATTTTAAAGGATCTCTTTCGGTAACACTCTTTTCGCCCGGCACAAGTATTGGTATTGTTACCGATTCAATATGCGGTTTCAAATGTTGCCTTATTGCATCAACCAGCATCTTTACAGCCCGTGTCCTCGTTTCCTCTTCATCGCGATGAGGGGCAGTGCGATAAGCCGTCAGCATATTAATATGTTTCACAAATTCGGTGGAAGGGTTGCCGTGCAGATCAAAACTTCCGCAGATCAAAACATCTTCACCTGCTATCTCCCTGATTTCCTTTATTAAAGTTGCCTGCGCATCAGCATAGCCCTCCACATGAAGCGCACCGTGAAGGTCCATGTAAATACCGTCGAGACGGCCTGCCGATCTCACTCCCTCCAGCATGTCCTCCTTAAAGCTCTCAAATGCCGAGCGTTCAACTACTCCCCCTGGCCAGGCATAAGCGTGAAGAGTAGGAATAACTTCAACCTTTTCGGCTTTCAGAAAATCGGCCCACATTTTTCCTTTCAATGCATTTTCGCCCTTTAATACCGAAAAGTCGGACGCCTTCGTCGGAGAGGTCGAAAACGTGTTTGATTCATTTCTGATGCCAAGAGTGAGCACTCTGATTACCTTATCGAAAGCAAAGCCCTCAACTTTAATGGGAAGCAACAGCCAGCCCAAAAACATACCGGTTAAAAACGTCTTCATTATATTAACTTTTCAGACTGAAAACCTTTTTATAGTTGAGAAAAAACGGGGGTACCAAAGCGGGCATATTCGACAGCGGCAATACTTCTTCCGGCAGCGCGATTCCAAGCTCTTCTTTCATGAATTCTCTCCTGCGCATGCAGCGATCATAGGTTTCGGGATATTGCTGCTTCACTTGCATCCGTAACTCTTCATCCGCAATAATGATCCCATCTTCCATCCTCGACGAATAGTATTTTTCTGAATGAGGAATAATGTCTACCTGAAAATACATTCCCGACCGGATCTCATCCTCCGAATTCTTATATACGGGCGAGCTCACCCACTCTTCATAATGAATCAAATGTCCCGGATTAAGAAAAATCTGAAAATCTTCAAATGGAAGACGACCGCTGATAATGTCATACAGAACCTTCCCTTTTGTGCCGATCCTTATATTCTCCAGCCACTTCACACATGCAGAAAAATAAGGCGCCGCGAATTTTTCGATATAGTCTTTAGCCTCTACGGGAAGATCATCTTCACTTTCCACAACCCAGCCGGCACGACAAATATTGCTTCCCCAATAGGACAGATTAACAGAACAGGAATCTCCTTTTTTTACCAATGCCCCAACCGGACTCGAAAGTCCGATACGCTTATTTCCAGAACTCTTTAAACCTACGTGACATCCTAAGGGATAACCGGTAAACTGATATTCCCTTACCAGTTCAAAATCGGTAACATCGTACCTGAAATTCTTCAATAGATTTATCACTCCTTCCGATGCCATTACATTTGAAAACTCAAAATGAGCAATCTCAAACGCCGAACAAGCAGCTTTAAGGCCGTAAACAGGCGACATCAGAATATCAGATGCGTTCACCACATTACCCTTACCACATAACAGCTGAAGGGTATTAACGATAAAATGAGGCAGTTCTATGGCCGCTTCATACTCCAGAAACTCGATTTCCGTAAAATACTTCCATCCTATACACCCGACCTTCGATGCCTCATTGATTACCTCGTCGCTCAAGATCTCCCTAAGAGACCTGCTTTCGTCCCTCGGCTGACTAATAAGCGAAAATGGCTGATAACGTTCGAATCTGAGCTTACTATCGTTAAATATGGGAGATACTGTTAAATGACTTACACATTCATTTCCCACCAGCAGCAAGGGAACGCCCTGTTCCTTTATGATTAGCAGCGCTTCTTCGAAGCGAGGGTCAAAGTGCGCCAGATACATTAAATTACCACAATGCTCCCTGTCCGCATACACTACCAAATGAGTCAGGCTTCGCGCCCTCATCATCTCCCTGCATTTTTCTATCCTCGATTCAATCTCCCCTGACGAAGGATAAATTACCGGCGTAGCCGATCCGAAATCAGGCCACTCAATTTCCTTTAGATATACTTTTTCTGCTTGCACGGTCAATTATAATTTTAAAAAGATCCTGTAAACAAATATAAGCGCCACTAACGGTCTCTATTTTTGCTATCTTAGCGAATGTGTATGGTATTTTATCTTCGGCAGCACAGAATTCGAACTATATGGGGTAGGCATTCCTCTGACATTAATTTTTGCCAGGAAAGAGCGTTCAGGCTGTCACTCCTCAAATGACCTTTGATGTTCTTCTATTCCGCATTAAGGTAATGCAGAATATTTATCGAGGGCGTTTAATTATTATAGTCACCTGAGGCGCTCAAAAAACCAAAGCGATCATGGCTTTTTAGTGTCGTATACTTCTCTGAATTGCCCAATATACTTCGTATGCAGACCTTGCACCGTTTTAATCTCATTCCCTGAAGGCTGTTCAGGGAACACGTCGTTCATATTCACCCACTTCCATTCCCAGTCTTTCATCCGCTCTTCAAATGCTTTCTGATCTAGTTTCGCACCCGATTTGAGTTGCTGGTTCGCAAAACTAAAGAACTGTTCCCATCGCGGTTTGTAAAACGAGGAGATCAATCCCGACCATTGACGGCAGGAATACTCATTTAATGAGCTGTTCCTGTCGCCCCACAGCGTGATCAGGTTCCTGGCGTTCCTTTCATAAAGCGCCTTTTCCCCGGGTGTGTTTCCTGTTCTTTTAGCATCGTTAAGCCATTTGCCGAGCAGGAAATCCTTACGTGTCATCAAAAGGCGGTCAACATCATCCATTACCATTAAAAAGGCCTTCGTATGGCGGTTGAACTCTTTGCTGTCCTTTCTCTCGTACGCCTTAGCAAACTTTCGTTGTAAGGTATCTGCATAGTTAACAAGCACCTGCCGGGTAACGTCGACAATATCATATTTAAACCCTTCGGTGTTAAGCTCCTGCGAAGCCTTTATAAGGGCCTCCCAGGCAGGGATCAGGTCTTCCGGCTTGTAGTTCTTTTTGGGGCGGGTGCCGCGTGTATTTGCCGCGAGTGTTGGCCTTCCGGTAATGATAGACTCAGGCCCTCCCGGCAGAATGCCACCTGTATAAACCGTGCGGTATAAAATCTCCCAGGCCTCATCCGCATGGGAATTCTGTGCTCCATAGCGTTGCTTCACATAGTCCCTGAGCCAGGCCGATACGTTGATCGGACCGCTTGCCCAGATATTATCCAACATCAACTGATAAATAGCAGGATTCTGCTCAATAGCCTCGGGTGTCAGGCCAATACCAACCATTTTACCCGCAGCCGCCGACTGCTTTGCCTTAAAGGCGCCGGAAGCAACTTCATCCATGCGGCCATATAAGCTGATATTGCCGCCAAAATTATGCAGCATATTCCAGATCCAGGGCTTGCCGTAATAAGCATCTGTACGCTGCCACACAGGGTAGTTTTCGCTCCAGAGATCAAGAACGATCATCTTGTCGTTGGGTATCGCATTTAACAAGGCTTTGATCTGGGCAGGTTTCCAGAACTTCGCGCCGTGATAGAACAGCCAGCCCTGCATAATCCACGTTGCTTTGGGGTCGGCCAGGGCCATCGACTGGTATACTTTCTTGCTGACATTGCTTAGATAGAGCGAATCGGAGGTTGGCGGCGTATTCTCGTTAAAAGTATCTGCAGTATATAGGTGATCCGTACCAAAGGTTTTAACCTCTTCTTCGATGAACTTTTTGCCAATAACAGTAAACAAGTCATCATCCGGGTCGAGGATGTAAACCGAAGGAAAGGTGGTCCAGTTAGTTTTCTTAAGCTTTGCCTTCGGAAACCTGTCCTTAAAAGCGGGAGGAACATGGCCGGTGAAGGCCGGCAGGATCGGCGTCATTCCAAACGAACGTTCACGCTCCAGTATCTTTTTCTGAAGCACTTCGTGAGCCTGCATCTGGCTTTGCGGAAGAGGCCCGCCCCACCCGTCGATATTCCCCATGTAAAACCAGTTGAAATATGCCGGACCGGTGAAGAAACTTTCCAGGTCTTTATCGGTAAAGCCGAGGCTTTTGTACACCCTGCTCCAAACTGCGTTCTGCCCCGTAATGGCAAGCGGCATATTGATGCCATTAAGTGCCATGAAATCTATTTCCCATTGCCAACGTTCCCAGTCCCACCAGCTCATAGAATAATTAAACGTGCAGTAGTTCAGATAATACCTGTATTTATATGGTGTCGTTTTGCTTACCTTCTCATTCACAGGAGGCAATTTGGATGGTAAATCAAGATTTGTTCCATTCCATGATATCAGGCAGCCTGCGTAATTACGCAGATAGTAGTTCAATGCACTTGCTATAGATATGTTATTATTCCCCGACAATACGATCTTATCATTCTTACTTTCCAGCTCAAAGATGTCCTTACCATCAGCGGCCGCGGGAATGTAATTAATCTCAAAATGCGCTGCATGCTCTTTAACAATGCGGCGAAGGAATGCATTGGCTGCGTCGCGGTCGGGTACAGCCGTGGCATGGGCTGAAAATGTAAAAAGCGCCAGCAGGCTAAAGGTGATGTTTCTGAGAGACTTACGCATGAATCTATTCTTGTTGTTTACTAAAAGCAGCTGTTATAGGACGATGGTCGGATGCGTAGGTTTCCTCGACTACGACATACTCCAGTAATGGCCACTTTATATTTCTCGTCGCAATATAATCGATGGTGCGGCGCGGATTAACCTGAGGAGAAGTACCCGGACAATTATCCACACAAGTACGTTTGAACTGCGCATCAAGCAGATCAATAACACCCGAACCTGCAACACTGTTTAAGTCGCCGCACAGGATCACCGGCAAAGATACATTTTCAAACTCTTTTAAAATACGCTGCATCTGAACGATCCGGTTTCCGTGATCCCTTGTAGCATCGAGATGGGTATTTGCAAAAATAATCTTTTGCTTGTCCACCTTTACTGTTACATATGCCAGTATGCGGTCTTCAGCTTCAACTTTCTGTGGAAGCGGAATCAGGCGGACATTACGCAGCTTAAACCGGCTCAATATGGCAATGCCGTATTCTCCTCCATCGTAGTCAATCGCTCTGAAGAACTTATAATGAAGTCCCGTCTTTTCGGCAAGCAGTTTCGCTTCATCAACACCTCCGGAGCGTTTAGTACCTGTCTCCACCTCCTGTAGAGCTACCAGATCCGCCTTCGATTCCCTGATTACACGGGCAATGGCATCCAGGTCAATAAGACCTGGTTTTGAGGGCGGATTGGCGTGATGAATATTGTACGACATGACACGCAGAACATCGGGTGAACCTCCATTGGCGACTTTACTTTGCGCCGATGTATCGTTCATAAAAGCCATTTGTGCTGTAATGCACAGAAAAAAAAGTATTTTGCTGATCTTCATTATTGAACAACTTTAGTTGGGAACAGTCCTTCTGTAGTACCATCTCCTGCAGGGAATTCTTTTTCAAGCTCATCCAGAGTGGAAGTTTTGGAAAGATCAACTACCCGTTGTGCTCTGGCTTTTACCCAACGATCGAGACGGACATTATATTCACCTCCTAATTTATAAAACCAGCCGGAATCGGACGGCGTACCATAAGCAAGACAAATAGTGTTCGAACCCTGCTTGTAGAACGGCTGCTCAACTAAAGAAACCGGATTAACGATATCATACCAGTCGGTGTTTGTAATACGATAGCCAACAGGGGGATTAGTACTGCTTAGTACACTTCCGTTATAGCCTATGAAAATCACATCAATAGGCACAGAAGTCCGGGTTACTGTAGTTCCTTCAAATACAGCTATGCCGCAGGCGAAAGTCCCGCTGTTAATAAACAGGTTTGTATTGGGGGAGCCAAACCCATCACCGGTAGTGCCCGTAGCACCGTAGTTTCTTGAAACGATCCAGTTTGCTTGCGCCATGCTTGTTGAGTTTTGCCCGTTAATGAGCTTCTTCGAATTGCCTACATAGAAATAAGTCCCTTTTGCCGCTGTACCGGTTTTAAGATCAAACTTGTAAGTTCTCAAACCTCCCGTCGCCCAACCGTTGGCTGGGAATCCTGTAGGTGTATAGCCCGAGGTTTGATTACAGGTGACCAGCGAAAACGGCGTAACCGAAAAATCTATATCCCTGGTAGCCAGCAACTGAATGTACTCTCCATCCAAATCCGTACCTTCCACATCGGTAACAAAACCAGAAACTACCACTGCCGCCTGGGTTACAGTAGAACTGAGTACCGTAATGTCTTCAGGCCGGCGGATGCGCAGATGGGGCGTATACTTCCCTCCAGCGTTCTTGCTGTACGTCACAACGCCGAAAAAATTCGCCATGCCGGGTAAGGGGTTATTGGCAAAAGTTGCCGATGCCTCCGTGTGAAGTGTGAAATTATCAAAGCCATCGTTAACCAGTTTATCGCCACTGTATGTATCGGTCGGCGCCGGTATAGGGTCAAATCCACCTTTTACGATAACAACTTCGGTACTTTCATATTTATCCGGATCGGCAAGAATATAACTGCTCGGCACCCGGTTTATAGCAATGGGCTGATCTGAAGCTACCTTAGTAACCGCAGAACCTGTCAGTCCGGTTACCTGTAATAAACCATCAACACGTTTCATTGTTCCACCCACAAGATTTACAATTACCGAATCTCCCGGCACATATTGTTCTGCCTCAGTGCCTATATTAATAGCAATACCCCTCAATTCGTTCAGGCGCAGCTTATCCTGAACCATCAGCAGTCCCGATGGCAGATTTTTACCGCTATGATCAGAAACCACAACTCCTGTAATTCCCGTGGAGCCAAGCATCGATTTCTGGCTTAACGCAAAATCAGCATCTTTATAAAAGCTTCTCAGGTCGAAGATGGCGATATACGGACTTACCTCCGCCCCGGGGAAGTTACCTGTCTTCTCGCATCCTCCAAAGATCATCATTGAAGAGAACAACCAGGTTATATTTAGTATTATCTTTCTCATATCTATCAATTTTATAACAGATTAAGGCTTCTGCCACCAAACGAGGGTATTAATGTTGTCGCCTCCCATTCTTTGTACCGCTTTGCTGTAATTCGAAGCATTAGCAGAGCTAACATATACCGGATAGTTTAATCTTGCCGGCATATTGCCGCCATTCCTTAGTCCCGCACCTTTAGGTAATACCGGGTGGCCTGTCCGGCGGTGTTCAAACCATTGCTGAAAATCGGTAAGGAACAGGCAATAGTATTTCTGCAAATGAATACGCTCCATTTTGCTGTCTCCGGCGGCGGCATCAAGGGGAAGAGTGTCATCCCAGCCAATATCAGCTGTCGATATATACTCTGTGAACTCCTGGTTAGCAATATCCGTAGTAAAATCAGGTACCCAGTAGTGAATAGCGTTGGCAATGCCCTTGTAATAGTATGTGGCCGATGAGCCGGTGATCCAGCCCTTTGCAGCTGCTTCAGCCAGAATGAACTGCACTTCAGCATAGGTCATGATAATACCGGCCAGAGGGCTTTTCTGTAAGGAAAATTCAGAATTGCCTGCAGAATAGAAAAAAGACTGCTTGGGCTCGCTGCTCCCGGGGGGATAACCGCTTTCTATCCCGGCAAAACCCGACGAGCCCTGTGCTATGCCCAGCCTGTTACGGGTACCGTTACCATACTGCGTACTGAGATCAATACGGGGGTCACTCCAGTTAGATAACTTGAGAATAAAGAAGTTGCACAGCGATGGAATAGTAAAATCCGCCTCGCGCAAGAGTGTAACATAGGGATTGGTAAAAGGGTCGGTGGTGACTACACCGCCTGTCCATTTCAGCACGGCCGATTCGTCCGTAGAAGCGAACGTAGGGTATTTCGTCGGATTACCTTCTGCTATTTCCTTTATTTTAGCAATTACCTGCGCAGAAACTTCTGCTTTTCCCGACACCCGCAACAGCAGGCGAAGATGCAAACTATTACAGAATTTACGCCACCGCTCAATATTGCCGTGATAAACAGGATCACTTGATTCCACGATCGCTTTATTTCCGGATAACAGCGTATTTGCCTCCTCCAGTTTATTGAACAAGCTTAGATAAATATCTTTCTGCGCATCAAAAGCGGGCTCCAGTATACCCAATTTACCTTTATTCGCCTCAGTGTAAGGCACGTCTCCATAAGAGTCAGTCAACAGAGAGAATACCCATGCTTCGCACACCAGGGAGATCCCTTTATACGAGTCGTTCTGGTATTCTGTACCTGAAGCGAGCTCGTAGATATCCCTGAAATTAGTGAGTTCAGAATACCATGCATTCCAGGTGTAATCGGCCAGGTTAGGCCGGAAGTCGTACCTGAATACGGCATTGTCGTCTTCACTCATCGTGACAGTAACCTGCATCAGTTCGTTATTAAAATTCCGGTTACGAACCAGGTTTGCGCTCAAAACGTTTACCAATGCCGGCGCCAGCAGTTTTTCGGGTGGTGAGTTTATAATACTGATGGGATCTGTATTGACCTCGTCAAAATCCTTTTGGCAGGCAGTGAAACTGAAAACAGTTATTAAAACCGGCACAATAGCTAAAATTCTTTTCATGTTTCTCTTAATTAATACCTACAACTAAATTAAAACCATAAGTACGGGTAGACGGAAACTGGCCAACCTCAAAACCTTGGACGATATCCAGACCCTGCAGAGTACCGAATTCAGGATCGAACATAGGCCATGTCGACCAGATAACCAGGTTACGTCCATAGACACCAATGCTGGCCCGCGATAGCCTCAATGGCTTGAGTATAGATGCCGGCAGCTTATAGTCCAGTCGTGCTTCGCGGAACTTAATGAAGTCGGTCTTATAGGTTGCTCCCTCACCATTAGCAGTGCCCATGGTGTAATTGTAGAATGAAGTGATGTCTTTAGTCATTGTAGTATTGCGACTAAATGTACCGTCGGCATTTCTGACGACGCCGTTCCCGATGATCCCGCTGTACCTTCCCGGCAGGGTGGCTGTCAGCTTTCCAAAATCTGCCAGACGGCCATGGGTATACGAGTGCGCAACAGCTCCCTGCTGACCGTCAAACAGTACGTTCAAGCGGAATTGCTTAAAGGTAAACTCACTGCCGATGCTCGCTTTATATTTAGGAATGGTGTTCCCGAGATAAACGGGAGTAGAAGTTATTTGAGCCAGGCCGGAAACAGCATCATAGATTACCTGTCCGTCCGGAGAACGCTCAAAGCCAATACCGTACATATCTCCGAGGCTGCCGCCTACCTTGGCAACGATCTGCGCACCTCCAACTACACTCGAACGTAAGATGATGGTGCTATCCGTGTTTGCCATCGAAACGATCTTGTTTTTGTTCGTAGAGAAGGTTGTAAAAACTTTCCACTTGAAGTTTTTGCCCTGCACAGGCGATCCATTCAGAGCCACTTCGAGACCCGAGTTATCGATTTGCCCTGCATTAATGATCTGTCGCGAGTATCCGGATGCACGATCGACAATCCTGTCAAGGATCTGGTTTCTGGTATTTCCTTTGTATACTGCAAAATCAATACCCAGGCGACTTTTAAACATCCTGATATCGGTACCCAGCTCAAAAGTTGTTGTTTTCAGGGGCTTCAGGTTGGGGTTGGGAAGTGTTGCGGGGTTTTGCAGCGAACCATCCGGATATGTCCCGTTAGCCGCTAACGGGTAGGTATAAGCCGTACGATAGGCGATAGTCCCCCCACTGCCAGCCTGCGAAGCTGAAAATCTGAGCTTTGCAAATTCGAGCACATCGGGCATCTTAAAGTATTCTGATGCAACGAAGCTTAAACTTGCCGACGGATAGAAGAATCCTACGCTATTTGCACGATATGGATTAGCCAGTGTACTGCTCCAATCCTGCCGGGCTGTCAGATCCAGATAAAGGTAGTTTTTATAGCTTGTAGAAAACAATCCGTAAAAACTGTTAATACGGAAACGGCTGGTATCAGGTACGGACACCAGGGCATTAGCCGCATTCTCGAAACTATAGACATTAGGTTCAATCAGGCCATCTGCTCTGAGTTCTTTTTTATAGTAATGATTTCTCAATAAACTCCCGCCCGCTGTAGCGGTTATCCTGAAATCTTTATTCAGCGGTTTGTCGTACTTTAACAGGAAGTCGCCTGTAAACTCCTGCACATCGATATCCTGAGTGCGGTAAGAGCCTGTTGCTAAACGGGCAGCCGTCCATGGACGTTTTTGGTGCCGCTCATCAGCCGAGCGATCAAGGGTCGCTCTAAGCTGCAGGCTTAACTCTTTAGAAAAGGTGTAGTTCAACTGCACATTTCCCGTAAGCCCGTTCCGGTTTGAGCCATTGATAAACTCGTACGATATAGCATAGGGATTTTCCGGGGAGGTAGTGAAAATATCGTGTAGCTCCTGGTATTCTTTACCGTTTACCCAGTAATTTCTAAGCCAGTTAATATCGGCGTTTGGTACCCAGAACACATACCAATACATCACCGACTGGTTGCCATAGCCCATTCCGGGCAGGTTGTTGCTGAATTTGTTGGTATAATTCGCTTTTACAGTTAGGTCAAGTTTCGGTGTGATCTTAGAATTAGTGGATAAAGAAACATTCGTACGCCGATAGCCGGTATTCGGAATGATCCAGGTGTTGTCGGCATGTGTAGCAGACAGACGATAATTCGTGTTTTTCAGTTTCCCACTTAAACTCAGCGAGTTTGTGAAAGTCCTGCCTGTTTCAAAGAACTTCTGAACCTGATTAGTATAAGGCACCCACGGCGTGGGCTCGGTCGCAGCTGCCTGGGTAACAGGATCATACTGAATAAACGATTGCCCGTTAAATCTCGGTCCCCAGGTTAAACTGGTAACGCTGTTAGTACCATAAGTATAAGTTGCCGCACCGTTTAATCCCTGGCCATATTCATATTGTAAATCCGGCCAGCGGTTAGCGCTTTCCATAGAGGTGTTTGAAGAAAACGAAATGCTAACCGCCTTACTTTTGGCTTTGCCTGATTTTGTGGTGATAATAATAGCGCCATTTGCCCCTCTTTGTCCGTAAAGCGCCGAGGCTCCCGGCCCCCTCAATACTGTAACACTTTCAATGTCTTCGGGGTTGATATCATTAAGTCCGCTTCCAAAATCAGTAGGTTGAATCCCGTCTGACGGTCCGGATGCCGCTCCCCCTGTTGCCGTACGCTTGCCGCTGCCGTTATTGATCACCACGCCATCCACTACAATCAAAGCCTCGTTCTCTCCGGTAAAGTTGTTCTCTCCCCGCAGGATTATCTTGTTAGATCCTGTTGGTCCTCCGTTTGACCGCACCATATTCAAGCCAGGTACTTTTCCGGATAAAGCATCGATCCAGTTGCCCGCGACCGCGTCGGTTAACTGTGTGCTGTCAATTTTTGTAATGGCATATCCTAAAGCTTTCTCTTCTCTGCGAATACCCAGGGCTGTAACTACCACTTCTGTTAAAGCTTTTACATCCTCCTTTAAGGTAACGTTTATGGTGGTTTGGTCACCAACCACTACTTCGGAGGCTTTAAAACCAACTAAACTAAATACCAGCACGGCTCCATTGTCCGGAACTCTGATACTGTATCGCCCCTGGCCGTCGGTAATCGCGATCAGGCTGCTGTTTTTTACTCTGACATTCACCCCCGGTAAGGGCTCTTTGTCATCGTCAAGCACGGTCCCTCTTATTATTATTTCTTTTTTCGGCTGCTGCTCTTTGGGCTTCGCCATAATAACCACCGTGTTGCCGTTAATAGTGTACATCAAAGGTTGGTTCAGAAAACATTGATTCAACACCTCTGTGAGGGATGCATCCTTCATACTGAGAGAAACCGTATTCGTTCCCTCCAGCATCTTCGAATTGTAAATGAAATTGTAACCTGTCCGGCTTTCCAGGTCCCTTAATACATTTTGCAACGAAACATTCCGTTTAACTATACTAATCTTTTGCGCATAACCTGTAGCAGCGGCCACCTGTAAAAATGCAGTTAGTAATAAAACAAAACTCAGTTTCATTATCCGTAATAATTTAAAAGGTATGTAAAACTGTTTTTTACATAAAGCAGTATATTTTTTATACATTTGAATGGTTTGTTTTAATTTGTATGGTTCACTCAAATAATCAAGCAGTTACAGCAAACTACAGTCGGGAGAGGGTTCAGCTCTCTCGATTTTTTCTGTAAAGGACATCTTAAATAAACTTATGGCATAACCGTTATCCTCCTTCCTTCCACTTTGAATTTAATGGTGCCCGTCAATTCTAAACTTTTCAAAAGCTCCGACAGATTACTCGTTTTAGAGAATTTGCCACCATATATTTTATCCTGCATCTCGCCATCGTAGTACACATCCATATCATACCACCGGCTGATTGTTGTCATGAGACTCTCTATAGATTCATCTCTGAACAGGAAATAGCCGTTCTTCCAGGCGACCGCCTTTTCTGTATCGGCCTGCCTGACCGTAAATCCTTTTTGACCAGATGTTGCAAGAGCTTCTTGTCCGGGCTTGATAAGCGACTCCATCACGCCCCTGTTCACTTTAACCGAACCTTCCAGTAAAGTTGCCCGCATATTGTCCTCATCTGAATAAGCAGCAATGTTGAAATGGGTGCCCAGCACCTTCACTTCCATATCCTTTGCGCTTACATAAAAAGGCTTCGTTTTATCTTTTGCAACCTCAAAATAAGCTTCACCGCTCAGTTCAACCCTTCTCGCATTCTCTTTAAAAACAGTTGGAAATTCCAAAGACGACATAGAATTGAGCCATACATTCGTTCCATCCGGCAGTATCAGCTGGTATTGTCCTCCCCGCGGCGTAGCAATCGTATTATAGGTCGTTTCTCCTGAAGTCCGGTCTCCGGATCTGGAGAGATCATAGATCAGCTGGCCGTCCTTTGCTTTAGTGATAACAACATTCTGTTGCTGTGCCAGACGGCCGTTTTTTGCCTCATCCAGCACGATCTTCGTACCGTCAGCCAGCGTAAGCACAGCCTTGTTTCCTCCGGGTACAATATCATTATGAACAAGTTGACTGGTTTCTTTAGAATGATGGCCTTTTTGTTTAAACAGATAGACTGTCAAGATGGCGGAAACCGAAACAAGAGCTATAATGGCAGCATACCTGAACATTTTGCGGTCTTTCCTTACACGCGGAGTAACAGCACCTTTCCGTTTCGTTGCTTCTTCTATCTTCTGCCACGCCAGTTCTTTATTGCTGGCAGAGAAGCTTTTAAGCTCAGGATCAACAAAATGAGGGTTAGTAACCTTTTCAAATAATTCTCTGTTATGATCACTTTCCAGCAACCATTTATCCAGTTTTGCTCTTTCAGCAGTACTTAGTTCGTCCTTCAGGTACTTTAATACCAGGGCGCCTATTTCATAATGATTTTCAAACTCTTCCATCGACTACACCATACAGACACGCGAGTTTCAAAAGCGGATAAAAAACTCAAAAAAAAATTATGATGCGTGCCACAGAAGAATGGCGAACAAGTCGGATGTAAGTTTAAGGCGAAGCAGCTGCAAAGCCCGCTGCTTTTGTTTCTTTACAGTATTTACAGACATGCCCAGCTCATCTGCAATCTCATGGTTTTTCTTACCTGCGAGAAAGCCCTTTAAAGAGATGATACGGTAATTTTCGGGAAGCGATTGTATCGCCATGTGGATTTCAGCCAGAACTTCTGATGTAATAATAGCGTCGATAACCGGCTGATCAGCGAGCTCTGTCAGCGACTGTTTCTGCGCATAGTTATCAACGATTTTATTATGCCGCAGGACATTAAAGCTGAGATGTTTTACAGTGGTGTACAGATAATTTTTCACCGCGCACCTTTCATACGCAATGTTCTCCCGGTAATCCCAGTATTTAACGAATGCTTCCTGAACGATATCCTGAGCCTGCTCCCTGTTATTGATCAGCTGAACTGAAAAATAAATTAAGCGATCGTAATATTCGTCAAATATGGATTTGAGGTCCATTTCATTTCCAGACCCGCCTCTTTCTTCCCGACTCTTACCTTCGCCCTTTATACTATACATGTTTAATAAGCTAAACTCTAAAAACTTATCTGCAACGAAACGACAAGCTAAATTTATCGATTTTTATCAAATAAAATCTGTAGTTATCTACAAATACTATGGTTTCTGTAAAAATCTTCCTGCCGACAAAAGTACGCTGGGTTAGTATTACATCTTGTTAACAAAAAATGAAGTAATTATTAAATAATTAACACGCTGTATCTGTAGCTGAGGATTATCTCGCGTTCTTTATAACCACTTAAATCGCCTTTAATCTGATTTGCGGTTAAAATAATTTTAAATTAAAGGTGGGATATTATCCTTGGATAGGATTAATGCATACTAATTCCTTAATCCGTTCAAAATCAACCACATTTCTTGTATAGATTTCAAGCTGATGAACTGATGCTGTAGCTGCAATTAAGCTATCACCCAGTTTTAGATTATACTTTTTACGAATTTCGATAGCGACATTAAATATACCTTGATCTGGAAGAATTACTGGTGCATACTCGAAAATGTCTTTAAAGTACTTTTCTTCATCTTTCTTTAATCCACGGTAACCCAGTACTTCCACCCTGGATATCTCTGACAATACACAGGAGTCACTAACTATTAGCTCTCTTAAATACGCATATTCAGTCGAATATGAATAGATGATAATATTACTATCTAAAAGAAAGGCCATACTTACGAAAAAGGCAATTCACGATCTGAACGCTGACTCTTTTCCCATTCTGCTGCGTCACCAAACGAGGATAAATTATTGGCTTTGAAACTAACTATCCGATTTTTCAGATCAACTCTCGTTGTCTTATTAAAATCAGTACGCCTTTTTTCGACCACCACGTTTAAAGTCTTTGCTAAAGCAATTATCTTTGCGAGGCTTTCCTCGTTATTCGACTTCAAAATAAGCTCCATGTTATTTTATTTCAGATACATACAAAAATACTAAAATAATTATTCTTTATCTATATCCGTATTATATACAACGAATCGACATCCACCTCTATCCCTGGCCTTGTCAGAGCATCCAAACAGAGTGATCAACGGTGACGAAATCCTAGAATGGTTCGGGCACTCTTCTGCCCTGGTAGGAGATTGATTCGACATAACAGCACAGTGAGTGCAGGGTGAGTGCACGGTGAGTGCACCTTTTTCCGGCGAAAGGTGCACTCACCGTGCACTCACTGTGCTCTCACCGTGCACTCACCCCAATCCGTTCATGACCGGTGTTCCTATAAAGGTCATACAATTCTATAACTTTTCCTACCCGAAAATTGTTTATTACTATAAAATCTTCTTGTTTAACTAAATTTTAAGAATATGGCAATCAGAGACAAGGCGGGGAATCTGAGGGGGAAAGCTGGAGATAAGGTTAACCGCGTTTTAAATAATAAGAATGTAGTACAGACTATACCTGATTATGTCCATCAGACACAGGAAACCAAAAAGTGCAGCGGAGAATGGGGATTGGTGAGCACGACGGGTAAAGTCATCCGACGGGCAATGAGTTACGTCTGCGAGGCATACGACAGCGGGATCACCAACCGCCTCAACGCCCTGATAAAAGAGTCTTTAGCCTCGGGCGGCAAGGCAATCCTGCAGCGCGACCTTCACGACGCCGACTTAAGAGGCTTCTCAGGTTTCGAGTTTAATATTAAATCGCCTGCAGGTAAGGCCTTTAAAGTCCAGCCTGTTGTGTCAGTTGACGAAAACTATACTATTTTAATTTCCCTGCCCGCCTTTTCGGGACAGCAAAGTGTCGTCTACCCGCCGTCCCAGTCGCAGGTCCGTTGTTCTTTATGCTTCAGCGTCACAGCATTGAACCTTCGCCAGGAGTATTATATCCGGATGGAGCGCAGGGAGGTCGACATTAAACTGAGAGAGAACGCAGCTGCTGAATGGAGTTTCACACCCATTGTTCCTGGGGGCTGCATTTTGTTTGTCTGCATGTCTCTTCACTACTATACTGAAGATAGTGTGGTTGGCAGAAGGTATTTGAATGGGAAGGACTGGTCGCCTGCCGAAATACTGACCGCCTTTCACGCTGGAGAAGGAAATACAGATGAAGATAGTGCCGGTGCACTGGAGAAGGAGCAGCTTGCCGGTTACCGGGGTAATGAAATATTAAGGAACCTTGGAGGATCAACGGACAGGCAGAATTAATCCCGGGCTGTTTATACTTATAACTTACTACGTATAACTTAACACTAATATTAAAATCATATGGGCATATACAGAAGAGGTATTAACGGGCCATTCTCAGGAAAAGCCGGAAGTGTGGTGGGCAGCAGATGGAAAAAGATCGATTATATCCGCGGGCTTTCGAGGCCCTCGCATAAAGAGGCCAGCGAGGCCCAGCTCCTGCAGCAACATAAGTTCGAGCTGATGACGGCGTTTCTCAGTCCTTTATCGAAAGTGTTTGAATTTAGTTATAAGGAAGATACCCGGTATAAAACGGCATATAATATTGCCCTTGGTTATAATTTGAAATGGGCTTTCGTAGAAAAAGAAGATGAATGGATCATTGACTTCAGCAGGATAGTGCTTAGCCGCGGAAGTCTCCCGAAGCCAGTGGATGCCACCGCTGAATATACAGCAGAAGGTGCATTTCTGATCAGATGGCAAACGCTTGTGAGGAATTCTTTTGTTTCTGCTGAAGACAAGGTCAGGCTCATATTATACAACAGCGTAGCGAACATCCATATCATCAACACTTCGGATTACGAGAGAAAAGATGGCGAGGCGATGATTAAGATAGAAGACGATGATGCAGCCCGGGGCATTTGGCATATTTTCATGTTCTATTCATCCCCTTCCGGAGATAACTCGTCGAGCCATTACCTTGGAGAAATAACGATCGAATAAGAGGCGCGATATTCTGTTTGATAACAAAAAGGCCCCGAACAAGCCTTATTTGAATAAGAGAGGAGCAAAATCAGTGAGATAAATTCTCCAGTTCCTCCAGATGTGGCCGCCTTCCGACTCGTGATAGGTGTACTTATAACCCTTTTCGTCGAGCATCTTACGGAACTCCTCGTTTGCTTTATACAGAAAGTCTGTCTTGCCGATGCCGATCCAATATAGCTTTGGCTTCTTGCTAAACTGAACCTTCAGCTTTTCATCCATATTTTCATATACAGGGGATTTAGCATTCTTATCCGGCATGATAGCAGCCGAAAAGAGCCCGACGTAGTCGAACATGTCAGGATACTGTTTTGATATGTGGAGTGAATGAAAACCGCCCATAGACAGTCCCGCAATGGCCCGGCCGGTTTTATTTTTAATAGTCCTATAGTTCTTATCGATAAAAGTGACTACATCAGGAAAGCTTTCTTCCATCGAGCCTTCCATCGTTTTAGGCAGCTGCATGGTAGGCTTGTAGTAGTTAAGGGATGATTCGCCGGGAGCAGCTTCCTGGGCTGCGTTACCATTAGTCATCACCACGATCATAGGAGAAGCTTTTCCCTGTGCAATCAGGTTGTCGAGGATCTGAGCTGTACGCCCTAACGCAATCCAGGCCTCTTCATCGCCACCCATACCATGGAGCAGATAAAATACGGGATATTGTTTGGTACTGGCTTCGTATCCCGGGGGAGTGTAAATGGTTATACGGCGGTCCATCTTCAAGGTGGGACTATTGTACCATCTACGGGATACCGTACCGTGGGGCACCTTATTTACTTTATACAGATCTGCCTTGCCGCCGCCAATCAGAAAGACATTGGTAACAGAGGCAACATCGCGGATCAGGTATACATTATTGGGATCGGTCGTTTTAAACCCATCAACAATAAAGGAGTAACTATACAGTTCGGGGCTCAGCGGAGCAGCTGTCTTATACTCCCAAATCCCGTTAGTTCCTTTTACAAGACCGGCCACTCCGGGAGCGTCGGTCTTACCGTAGGGACTATCGACCCGTTGAGTCGGCAGGAAATCGCCGGTAACCTGCACCTTCGTTGCCTGAGGAGCATGAAGGCGAAATATTACTGTATTATCTGCAGCAACTTCCGGCGAAACGATATTCTGGCCTCCCCATAACGCCTGCTGGGCGAATGAGCCAAGGTGCAGGCACACGACAATGATGGCAACTGCTATTCTTTTTAAGTATGTCATATTACAATCAGGCTATGGTTGGATCTCTATGTTTAAAGTATGTATCAAACTTAGATAAACTTGTTTTGATATGCAAAACATCGTTCCACCGGAAGCATCACTACAGTTCTTTCTTCATCATAATGTCGGTCTGTTCGTCGTCTCCCACTTTGAGGTCTACCAGGCAGAACGTGGATCAAATAGAGATCATGACCGGGGTTTTTCAGTATTAACTGATTCCAGCCGGGCAAGTCTTCGGTTCCGTTTATCGGTTAAATATTTCCTTACAGGGATATCGTAAACAACCATTACGAGATACGCTGCCCCAATCAGCAGAATTAATGCGGCTATAATTATGAACGTCAGCTGCATAGTATCCGGTTTATGAGTGGTATAATAATTCCCGAACATCCATAACACTGCATAGTGGGTCATGTACAATGGATAAGAGATCTTTCCGGAAAACACGCAAACATTTTTCAAGCCCCCTGTCAACGTTACCCCTGCGCCTAAAGCGATCAGCAAAGGAAAGTAGAACACTACCACGAAAGGTTCAGACAACCAGTTCCACTTTGAGAATGGCATTAAAAAGGCCAGGAACAATAATGCGCCGATGCCTGCAAAGCCCAGCTTATTTTTGATGATCCAGTTCGAACGGTAGATAAGCAGTCCTGCCAGAAAAGAATACGCTATACGGGCAGCGCCATCCCAAAAGGTCGGTCCGCTCCAGCCGCCCAACAAATTGCCCGAGCGGTAAGCCACCCAGCAAATAGCCACGGCCGAGATGATCGTCAACAGCAGCAGGAGGCCACGTTTGATCCTATAGAGCACAAATGCATAGAAAATATTGGCTATGTACTCCCAAAACAGCGACCAGGAAGGCGCATTAAAGCTGAACAGGTTAAATCCGCGATCTTCTATTACGGGCAGGGGGATTAGCAGCAGAGAACAAACAAACGCGAGTATGATCTTACCGGTGCTGTACAATTCGGGATGGCCGCCAAACGGGTCGAACAAAAACGCCAGCAGACCTAACACCGACCCTGCTATAACCAGCGGATGCAGCCTGATGATCCTCGATTTAAAGAACTCTAGTACGCCCATTTTTGCAATACGATCGTCATAGGCATAGCCTATCACAAATCCCGAAAGGCAAAAGAAGAAATCGACAGCTAAAAAGCCGTGCGCGATGAAGTTGGTAGTGAAATCGGTGTAAGCCCATTCCATAAAATGAAATATTACAACCGCCAGTGCGGCGACGCCTCTTAATCCGTCGAGTATTTCGAAATGCTTTTTTGTTTGCAGAGTTATTGCAGTAGTTTTATTGCTATCCATTAATTTCCTATTCAGCCTTGATTTAAGGAGCCAGCGCAGCCTCCGAGCTAAAAATAAGTCAATTCAGCAACATATCTTCACATTTTCACATAGATAAATCGATGGACAGGTAAATTGAGCACTATTGCGTTTATTTTTAGCTAATCACGTGTATAACGATCAATAAACGCTAACCAGTCGCTGTTAAAAGGAATAACCAAATAGTTACCTTCGGGCGTAATCAGCACTTTAGTGGGGAAGCCATTGACGTTGTAAGTGCTAAGTATTTTTTGATCTTCCATCGCTACCGGAAAGGTGTATTTAAATTCGTTCATGTAAGCAGATACTTTCTCTTTAGTGTCTTGACAAGCTATGGTGATAATATCCAGGCCCGCTGAAGTATCCGAAATACTCTTCAAATAAAGCTTTTGTAAATCCGGATGCTCTATGCGGCAAGGGCCGCACCAGGTTCCCCAAAAGTCGACTAATATCCATTTACCAGCATTCTGAGCTGAAGAATAATTGCTGCCGTCTGTTTTCCTTATGAATATTGACGGAGCTTTATCCAGGCCTGTATTGATTGCCCTACGCCAGTAGGTGTTAAAATTTTCGCGCTGCGCAAAATTAGCTGCAAAATAAGCGGCTAACCCGGCCTTATGATCCACCGGATTGCGCAACGCTATTTGTGTAAGAGCCGACAACATCTGGTTTTTATCTCCATACTTTTTTAGATAGTTAACATAGGCCAGCTGAAAATACTCAGGTTGTTTATTTCCGAAAAGATATACCTCGCTACTAATATCATTAGGTTTGCGCAGGTCAGTAAGATCGGGACTATACTCAGCCGCTGTTTTGTAATATGCTCCGGCGGCCTGATGATCGCCGGCCAAAGTAAGGGCATTGGCCTTAAAATAGTTGGCGGCGGCATAGAGGTAGCGGTTCCAGGCTCTTTTTGCTATGGCAATATCCGGTGCCGTGTTTACATTGATATTCTGAATAGCGCCCAAAGCCGACTTCATAGTAGCCGACAATAAATCTTCAGCCTGGCGTTGCATCGTCTTCTCATTAGCTATGTCTTTGTACATCAACAAAGCATAAGTACCTGTTTTATCCTGAAAAGAGTTCTCCTGGGTAGTTTGAAAGGCAACAAATTCTTTTACAAGCTGTTTAGTCCGGGCAATATCCGCCGTGTTGCGGGGACTTTTGAGGGGCATCCCTGGCTTGTCTTTAACCAGACTTTGCACTCCTGCCCTATCCGACTTCTCCAGTTCTTTATTGTTGTCGACATTTTGTTGGAGCCCATGCACCTTAGCCCACAAGAATAACGGCTTTGAAGTATTAACCACCAGCGGACTGGCATCGGTAGACATTTTATGTAAGGTATTATATATTGGCAATAAAAACTCATTGTATTTTTTCTTCCAGTCGGCGTCGTTATTCTTCAGGCTGGCATCTTTAAACTTTTGTTTAACCTCATCTGAAAAGTAGAAAAAAATATCCTCATGTACGGCTTGCCGCAGAAAGCTGGCGTATTTCGGATCTGATGCCAGCTTTCGGGCATAGAATATGGCCGAATCAGGGTTCTTGTAGTAATTATTGTAAAATCCAGTCCGGTATTTTACAGCATCAGGATGTAACAATTGAGCTGAGGTATGAATTGATGAAAAAATCATCATCAATAGGCCTAACTTAAATAAACCAATTTTTTTGAGAAGGTGAAGGTGCAGGCTCATAAGTCAGTAGCGTTAATACTGTGAGAATGAATATTTAAACTTTTTCGATCAGATTTCTAATTTACAAAAAGGTTATTAAAAAAAAACCGGAAAGCTTCATAAAAGCCTAAATAAGATTTAGGTGATATTATCTCAGACCAACTGAATCAATACCTCCTGCTCCAAACCTTTTTTATAGCGATGCAATAACTGACTGAGTTCAAGTATGCCTCGCTCATCGACTTCTGACGCATGAAAACTTTTTTTTTGCCGGTCATATAATTTTCGATTGCCAAACCTGGCGATCAGTGATTCTATGTCGTTTGGAATAAAGAATTTTGCCCGTTCGCCTAATGAACGTTTATATTCATTCAGATAAATATTAATCCCGGCAAAATCAAAATCACCAAAGTGCAGATAGGAGTTAGGAATGCGGCGCAGCCAGTTCAAAAGGTCTTTGTTCTGATTTTGTGGATAACGGCTTACAAATAATGGAGAAATCTCCTCGAACAGGTGTCGTTGTTCAGCGATCCTGCTGAAATTTTCCGCGTTTTCAACATTGACAATCAATACATCCGGATCCGGAACAAAAGTTTCATAATTATGAATGAATTGAAAGGTGCCAGGAGGCGGCTGAATAATGATTTCTTTCCCACCCAGCATGGCAACGACGGGTTGGTAACTATTCACTAAAAACCCTTTAAATGTTCTAACCACCTTTCTCTTTGAATCCGATGCATGCCGCGCCAGATCAGCCCTCAAAAAGTCATCTTGACGCAGTGTAGCTAAATATGCTTCCAAATCAGATATAGAAAAGCGATTGTTAATGTATGCACGCAAAGACACAGGGTCAGGAACGTACAACGTGCTTTTTGTCCGCCCCTTTCTTTGGTCTATGATAATCCCTTCTGATATCAGTTCGGCAACCAGAGCAAATTTAAGGCTGCTGGCGGGCAGGCGCTCTCCATGCGCTAACCGAAGTAACTTATCCGCCAATGCACTACTCAGTTGCATTTCCCATATTATTAGTGATTAGTCTCTTGATAAGAGTGGCATGCTTGCTATCCTTGGTCAGCAGATAAGTGTGTTTATAGTCAACGGCATTATACGATGTCGGAGAGCTGTTGATAAGCATAATATTGCGATCGTTAGCAAACTTAAGAATGCCTTTAACATTATTTGGGTGCAGCTTGCCGATTTCATCCATCATACAATGCAGCCTAAAATCCCTGAACCTTTTAGATGCGTTCTCTTTAAAAACATTCAACAGCATGATATTGATCATGGCCTTTACCAGCACATCTGTCCCTTCAGATCCAACATTTGTTAGCTTTTCGACCCAGCCGCTGTCATTTTCATTTTCAACGATCCTGAACTGGAGTTCAAAGGTATCCGAGAGTGTCACCTCACCTTGTTTTGATCCGGCAATTTCAGCTGCAAAGCTTTTCAGATAACTGACCGCACGTTTGTTGTTATGCACGGTATCATCATTGCTGAACAAATTGGCACCACCCAGTGAGATCGCGTAATCGTTATTGAACAAACGGATCTCCTGCAATAAGGTAACAATCTTATTTGCACTGGGAGACATCCGAAGTTCTATACCCCTGATCACACCGGCAAAATTACGTTCCACAAAGTCCCGGTTGATGTCGTTGATCACCTTGTTAATGATGGCTTCTTTAGAGACCAGTTCCGTCGTCTCTTTACTCACCTGGAAGACCAGGGTCGCAAAAAGTTCGTTGGTGCGCTTTTCGTATTCTTCAATTTTATTTTCCTCCAAAAACTCGCTAAGACTGTCGGCGAACCTGAGGTATTCTTCATCATCGATCAGACTGGTTTCAAAACCAAAAATATTCCCTGAAGAGAAATTACTCAGGAACCTGTTTATGCTGCCGCGCAGATCATTCATCCGTAATATAGCTTCATTGATCTTATCCGAGATTGCTGCAATCAGTTTTGTCAGCCGCAGACTGGTACCCGATTCATTACCTGTTTCATCGAAATGATCAGCCAGCCGCAGAAACGTATCTGTTTTACTAAAGTCCTCAAACGCTTTCAGATCTTCTCCCATTTCCCTCAATGCCTGATTTTCGGCCTTAATGACCTCATTTAACTGGTCAACGGTCTCCTGTAGTTTTGCCTTTCCGGCCTCGTAGCGTTGCTGCTCTCCCGACAGTTTGGTTTCCGCCAGCTTTTTAGCCGCTTTAAAATCATCCACATGGTCAAACAACTCCCGTTTATCTTTATTATACTCCGCTACCTGATCACGGTTGGCCTCAATATATTCGAGCTCCGCTTCCACCTCCGTTAGTTCCTGGTCTAAAGCAGTGATGCGGGCAACGTCAGCGCCTTCGTTTTCCAGGGCCTTTTTACCCTGTTCATCAATTTGCTTTTTTCTTAGGACTATACGGTTCCGCTCTTCAGCAATATCAACTGCTGCTTTTTCCAGTTCAGTGTGTAAGGCCTGATCTTCGGCATCGAGCCGCTGATCTCTTTCCTTCTTTTTATCATCAAGCCGCTTTTTAATGGTTTTTTGAAACACCAAAAGTTGTTCCTCCGCCGATGATCTTTCTTCAATGGCGCTAACAATATGTGCTTTGATCGTTGTAACCTCTGCTTTTTGTTCACTTTCTGCCTTTCGCAACCACTCATCACGTTCCAGTATCGAAGCCTCACGACTTTCCCTAAGCTTCGTTTCTTCGTATTCACGGAGCGCGATCGAATCCTTTAGTGCTCTTATCTGCGGCTGATATTTCTTCTTTAGTTTGTCGGCCTCCACCATCTGTTCTTCTGTCAATGCAGCCAGAGATACCTGGCAGGCCGCAATGTCGTTATTGAGTTGTTGGATTTCCTGTTCATAATCCGCAATAGACTTAACATCGCTGGTCACACCAGAGAGGTCGAGTTCAACTCCGTAAATCAACGGATGATCCGGCTGCACCATTTTAGGCGACAGCCCGGAATTGAAAAGTACCGACCGCTGATCAACCACTTTACCAACACTCTGCTCCCAGCCTGGTTTATTTTCGTGCAGCCATTCGTAGAACGAATTCCTGCTGTTTGCAATAACCGCTGCGTTCTCTTCGGCCATCCTCCCGGCGGCGACGATCTGTGCTTCAATTTTTTCCCGTTTAAGCGTGTATTCAACCTCACTTCTTTTGACATCGAGGTCCCAGTTTTTTTGAAGTGATTCGATCTGCGTTCTACTGGCTGATCTTTCGTTTTTTATAACCAAAAGTTTCTGGTCGGCATTTACAATGGCCTTATTGCTGGCTACCAGTTCATTTTCAAACCAACGCTTTAGTTCGGCTTCCTTCTTTTTTAACTCCAGTTGATGCACCAGTTCTCTTTTTTCGCTGAGTGCAGCTTCGGCATCCTTTTTAATATCCGCATGCTCCCGCTCAATGGCGGCCATTATCTTGTCATATTGTTTTCTTATCTCCTCCTTTTTGAGGTAAGAAGCGGCCCTGACATCATTACCTAAGGTATTCTTTTCATTTATAAACTGGTCCAGCTGATTTTGTAACTGGAGAGCTAAAGCTTCATACTTATTGGTGATCTCCTGATAGCGACCGACCAATAAAGCCCGTTCCGCCTGCTTATTGGTTTTCCGGCTTTCCCATTCTGATCTTCTAGCAACGCGTTCTATCAGGCGATGAATACCGATCTGGTCATAGTTTTCCGTCTTGCGCCTTATTTCCGTTAGTTTAGCATCCATCAAGGTGATCTCTTTATTGATCTTATCCCTTTTGTCCCGGAACTTCTGGTCCGCCTCTTCGACTTTTTTTACAGCAACGGCGTGTTTCTCCCTATGCTGGTCAAGTCGTTTAACATATCCAGGATAAGCTTGTTCCAGGCTGGAATGAACGTGGAAAAGTGAGCGAACGAGGTGTACTTTCTCCTGTTCCAGAAAGCCCACCGTTTTATGCAAGCCAGCTATCTTATCGGCCAGTATGCGAACTACGACCTCACCAGACCGGGAGCGTTCAGTCCATTTTCCGATATCCGATAGCTGTTGTTCAAAATTCTTTAAATGCAGAGCATACTGATCCAGATCGATCTTTATGTCTTCTTCATTCAACGACATGATGATCGTTTGCTTTATAAACTCAGCTTCCAGTTTAGAGTTTAGAAAAACATTCTGGATGGTACGCGGGAGGTTTTGATATTGCCGGCTTTCAATCATGGCATACTTCCTGAACTGTGCAGGAAGCCCTTTATTATTTCCATATAAAATATCCCGGTATTCTTCATAGCGTTCAATTTTACGGGTATAAACGGAAGTACCGGAAAATGTATTCCTTACCTGGTCCCAAATCATTGCTTTATGATCGGTGCTGATATAATTGGCCCGGTCATAAGCGCCGTCTATAAAGCGAAAAGCGACCCTGCCCTGCGATTTGTAAGCAAGAACGCAAAAAAGACCGGTTTCCGTAACCACTTCATAAACAATAAATGAATTGCCGTGCGGCAAATAATAATCATCAAAAGACCGCTTGCCTTTCTCAATGCCCAGCTTCGTTTTATCTGCATTATAAAAAAACAGTATAGCGCGAAGGATGGTACTTTTTCCCACTCCCTGCGTTCCGATGAAGTGCACATTCCCCGCAATACCTATTTCCGCATAAGCAATATTGGCACTATTGATAAAAATGATTTTATTGAGGTATCTCATGCTGTATATCTTCGGGAATATTGATAGTCAGGACTAATTTTTCAAGGTAAGTAAACGAGGATAGCGTCTTATACTCCTGGGAAATATCATTTTCAAGTTCGATGAAATTATCCCTTACCAGATGATCTAATACCTTTTCCATGATATCGGTATATTTCTCTTTCCCAGGAGCATATTTCTTTAAGCCTTCCAGTTTGTTTTTCAGGTCCGCGTCAACACTCGTCCGGGCCAGTATATCAGCTATACGAAAGCGGAACCCGGAACCAAAGCTATTGTCGTAGGTCTTCAGAAAATCCAGAATATCGATCCATTTCATGGCAATTTCCAGCTTACGTTCTATTTCAGCACGGTTCTCTGCACGCACAAAATGATAATATTCGTCCCCTTCTTCAAGGATGAGGTTGATTCCTGAAAAGTATTCGTAATAGGCCTCGAAATCCTGGCTGATTGCATTATAAAGTTTTCGAATGGCATCTTTGGTGCTGTTGGAGCAAATGAACTGGCCTTTGCTGAGAATTTCGAAAACTTCCGCTGTTTGTTTGGGGATCTCGATCATATTATAAAGGGTATATCAGTAAATATTCAGATTCGTGTTTGATTTGGTATTGGTCGGTTAACCGGAACTGCGTATCATATTGTGAAATGAGCTGACAATAGATGGTCAGCCTATCCGCAAAAGAGACCGCCATGCCAAAATCGTACGATTCAAGGAAATCAAAAAGATTGTTACTGCCTGCCAAGAAGCTGTTCTTTACTTCTTCCAGGTTAACCTGAGAGACCAGCTCAGCGCCCGTTTCCAGATAATCCTGAAGGTTTGTATCGGCTACAGACTGTCTGATCCGCTGTCCCGACCTTGAACGGGCCTGTACTTTCCTGATCAATTCAAGGCTGGCATCATCAACCTGTAGCTGATCCAGGGACAGCTTTAAGGCATAAGCGGGTTTGGCTTCAAACAGCAGTGGGTTTTGGGCGCCAAGTACTTGTACAATGTTGGTTTTGGTACGCAGCTCGAATTGATCCTTCAGGTATTTGAGCTGACGGATCTTCTCTACCAATATGCTCTGACTTCTGAGGCGGTTGAGATATTCGATGATTTGTTTCTGCGCATCGATCAGGTTATGACGGCAAATGTTCAACTGACCTTTCAAGTTCAGAATGATCCTTTGCAGCTCTTCATCAGCGGCTATTTTAAAAAAAGTTTGCTCATCGTCCCCCGAAATCAGGTTATCTGTCAGGCTAATCAGCGTCGATATGTCATTGCGCTTGAGATCCAGATGCTCCAGTTTTGCCTTTTTTACCTGGTAATTAGGCTCGTTTTTAAACGTATTGTCAATGTTCCTCTTCAGGTCGACCACGTTGCGGATGGCAATCGTTCCCGTCTTGCGAAGGGCGCTTTTTACTTGTCTGAGATAGGCATATCGCCGGCTTTCACTATTTTCCTGAAGGTAATATAAGATATTTTGCCGGATGGACTGCAGGTTTTCATTGATGTAAGATACATTGATCTCTTCATTTACCTCCAGTATCTGCTCGAAGAATTGAAGGAACTGGTCGTCCAGCTCCAAAAAGCTGCCGTTTTCACGCAATACAGCGTATTCAATTAAGATACGCAGCTTATCTTCATTATACTCCAGTACTTCCAGCGCATCGTCATATTTGTAAGCGAGCACTTTTCGCTTCTCAAATATTTCGCTGATCAGCTTCTGTTCCCGGCTGAGTATATTCAGCAGTTGTTTTATCGAGGAAAATGTTTTCAAGTTAAGCGCATGTATAAATCAGCAGAATACCGTCAGGTTGAAAAAAGCAGGGCAGTAAAAAACACTCTTTGATGTCTTTAAAAGCTAACGCATGTGTGTCCTGGATAATCATTCAATAAATTAAGGCTATAATAACATTCGAAAATAACAAATATTTGATTTTGCTTATGATACTGCGTGTTTTTCTTTGACAAAATCTGCGACGGAACGAGGAAGGCTCCCAGCATCTCCGCTTGATCCCTAAACGCTCAAAGCAAGAGTGGCCTTGACTCTAATTTTTATCCGTCTGTGTGTAGCTTAAAAAACTTCATGTACATTTGAAAGGGACGAAACGGTACAACCGATTCTTTTTCCAACGCCTTAGATGCTGGTATTGTTAAAGTTTGTTGTAGGCCCCGCCGAAGGTGGTTGCCAATAGTGCAACATAAAAAAATTGCTGAATAATAAATCAGAACTACCATATGCTCGGCCGGCTACCTCTCATGGGACGATTATGCTTCCCTTTGTTTCTAAATCCAAGACTCATGAAACAGAAAAAATTTGTCCTGCTGCTCCTACTACTGCTGCGCGGACTCCCAGGAACCATTTTTGCACAGCAGGAAGATGCGTTCCAGAAAATGAAAGCCGGCGACTGGTTTGAGGTACTCGTTGCAGATACCGCCCGAAAGCCTGCTGATGAAAGCTACCGCTATAACATCAGATATCTGTTAAAAAAAACCGACGCCTCGGGCAACCGGGAATATACACTGACGTTCGAGCGGATCCGAATCATACTCTCCCACCCCGGCATCGTAGCCCTTGGCTACGACTCTTATTACCCGCCTTACAGGCAGGGCATGGAAAAGCCTGACCAAAAACCCGTTTTCCAGTCCAGAGTTGATCCGAAAGGCAAGATTCTTTCCATGAAACCGGGTGCTGAGTTTTCCAGAATCAATCTTTACGAAATCGGGACCCGTAGTACTAATGTTGGTAGATGGGTCGAATTAGAACCAATCCATAAAGAAACCGCGACAGTTATTTCCGCAATCATCATGAAAGCCATAGCAAACAGGGAGCAGGACTGGTACAGTGGAACGCTCTATCGAAACTCAGGACTAAGCTTCGTGTTATCTGCTGCTTCGTTTCCTCTGAAACCCAATGTACTCATAGAGGGTCATATCAAAAATATGACGGCTGAGCTTGCCGGTGAATATGCTCTTTATCTACCTGGTGTCGAGAAGGCGTTCCGGATTTCAGCTGATGGAAGCTTCAGAATGGCTTTTTTCCTTTCCGAGGGATCAGGCGCGCGCCTGAGAAACCGCCACCGGCTAGAAAAAACACCGGCAAAACCACATTCAGGTACCATGAAAGATGTTGATGTTGTGTTGGCCATGCGTACAGTCGATATCCCCCTGTTTTTCCGGCCCGGCGATACGCTTAGGATAACAGGTGATGCGCTCGATCCCGAAGGCAGCCTGCAGTTTTCTGGAAATACTGCTAAAATGGCGGCATTCGGGCTAGACATAGCCAAGGCTACCCTTAAAAAGAATACTCCCGAAATACCTTACGGCGTAAAATTATATTCTGCTGAAACCTTTATGAAGCAACAGGACGCGGACAGGGCTATCTTCGACAGGCTTAACAAAACCTACAGCGGACAGCTTTCACCGGTTACCGGGAACTATTACCGGCTCTGGTTTGCCTTTACTCAAGCTAGCGAGAGACTGGACTTTCTTAGCAAGACCTCTTATAAAAGCAGTCCGGCTTCTACCAGAATGTTTGATGGGTTTCCGGAGCACTTTTTCGAGGCTGTTGACACCCTGCCCGTAATGATGACCGATTACAACAACGCAGTCTGGTATACTGATTTTATCAATACCTTCCAATTCTATCTGAGCGCCAAAGTTGGTCAGCTTAATGGGGGAAGCAGTGGGTTTTTCCTTGGAGACTATGTTCTTTCGTTAAACCACCTTAGGTGCTTTCCTCTCTACCTTACGTTGGCCGACGCTTTTGAAAACCAGCTTGGAAACAACAGCTGGAAAACAGCCCAGACATTGAAGCCCTACTACGAGGACTTCATTAACAATTGCGCAGATACCGTCTTGACCGGACTGGTACGACAGAAATGGGAAACCCTATCATTGTGGGCACCAGGAAAGCCGATTCCCTTAAAAAGCATCAAATTAGCAGACGGAGGTCTCCTGAATATGAACAGGTTTAAGGGAAAAGTGCTGAACATCACCTTCAACTTCCACTATCCGGATGAAATGAGACGGCTGTTGGAAAGGATCAAAAAGCAGGATCCCCAGAAAGTGCATTTCCTTATCGTGCAGCTCAAAGAACATAGCTATCCGCCCTCGAGCGTTGTCAGCGAACTGAAAAAGCTCTCTCAGGTAACCTTTGTAGAGGTCGCGCCCGACAACCAGGCGCTCAGAGAACTGGTGATGCTGGAGAATTTCGATATCAAAACCTTTGTTATGGATTCAGATCTTGGGATTATCCAGGACAACATTAACGATAGCCCCGATGAGCTCCCGAAAGATAAGAACTTTGAAGAGGCCGTACAAAAAGCACTTGAACCCAAAAAAATGAGCCGGCAGGAAAAGGCCGAACTGATCAAAATAACATTATGGAGCCTCGGCTCCATAATGTTTGCCGGTTTGGGCTTTCTGTGGATCTACAGGGCGAGGGTTTCGGCGATCAGAAGAAAGGAATCTCTGAAAAGACGAATCCAGGAACTAGAGATCAGGGCAATACGGTCACAAATGAACCCGCACTTTATGTTCAATGCATTGAATTCAATCCAATCTCTGATCAATGGCCACCAGTACAAGGAAGCAAACATTTACCTGGAAAAATTTTCATATCTCATGCGCATGGTGCTCAATAATTCCGAAAAGACCTTTGTGAGCCTCTCGGATGAACTAGAAGCTGTATCGCTTTATGCCGAGCTGGAAAAGCTTCGCTTCGATTTTGAGTTTGGCCTCTACATTGGGGCAGAGATCAACAGCGAGCTCATTGAGATACCCGGCATGATCATCCAGCCGCTTGTAGAAAATGCCATTTTGCACGGGATCGCCCAGAAGGGAGCATCTGGATTATTGGCAATCAGGGTAAGCAGAGTGGGTATTTATCTGAGGGTGGAGGTAACCGACAACGGGACGGGATGGACAGAAAAGGAAGGCAGAAAACCATCCGGGTTCGGACTGAAGCTAGTTAGAGAACGGCTGCATCTTTTAAATGTTCATGGCGGAATAGGAAAACTGGAGATAATACCTAATTTAGGGATTCATGCAGAAGGAGTAACCGCTGTGCTCAGCATTCCCCTCGATTAGAAAAGATTGGAACCGAACCCAAAACAACATATACATGAGAATCAGTACCATTCTTATAGATGACGAATCCAGGAGCAGGCAGAATCTGAGGCAGCTGTTGGAAGTTTACTGCCCGGATATCGACGTTGTTGCCGAAGCCGGCTCGCCTACCGAAGCGCTTAGCCTGATTGCTGTGCACCAGCCAGATCTGCTATTTCTGGACATCGAGATGGGCGAACTTTCCGGATTCGATCTACTCAAGATGCTCCATAGCCCGCAAACCTTCGAGGTGATCTTTGTCACGGCCTTCGACAGGTATGGGATCCAGGCGGTAAAGGCATGCGCCATTGATTACCTGCTCAAGCCCATAAATATAATTGAACTATGCAACGCGGTAAACAAAGCTTTCGGACAGATCGGGCCAAAGAAAGAAAACGAAAAGCTGAGAGAACTGATGGCCAATATTGACCGCAGGGAAGAAGAACAGCGCATTGCAGTTCCACTTGCAGATAAGATCGAGTTTATTCTGATATCTAAAATACTGCGGCTGGAAGCGGAGGGCAATTACACCCATTTTTATCTTGAAGGGGGAAAGCACTACCTGGTCTGCAAAACGCTCAAAGAGTACCAGGATCTGTTGGAAGGATATCAATTCATCCGTACCCATCAGTCACATGTCATCAATTTCAAAAAGATCAGCGCCTATGTCAAAAAAGACGGCGGATACATCTCCATGGAGGACGGCAGTTCCGTTCCCATATCCAGACAAAAGAAGGATGAGGTTCTCTCCCACATCTTGCGCTGATTTTTCTACCATATTGGCTATGTTTTTAAAGGATAATTGAAGGCAGCTAATTTCGTGACCAACATTCGCATGACCTGTTGGAACATCGGGTGGTAACTGTATCCGAGATAGCCTACCGGGTGAGCCCGGCCAGCATTTCCCGCCATTTCGGCTATGCGCCTAAATTACTTTGATAACAGAAGTATCAATGCCTCCGCTGAGTCTTTCAATGTCAAGAAGCCTTCAGAGCACAATACAGATGAGTGGGAGATGTCAATTTTTTCCTCTTCAGACTCATGAAATTATTTGCCTAGTTCACAGATTTTGACACAGATCCATATTTGCCGGATGGAAAAGGTGGAAAATTCTGATCAAAAGCAAAAAAAGCAGCTCTTTTAGAACTGCTTTTAAAACCCGGGGTGGAATATGGGGCTCGAACCCACGACCTCCTGAACCACAATCAGGCGCTCTAACCAACTGAGCTAAAACCACCGTGTTTTGGAGATGCAAAAATAAGTCATTTCTTTCATTATGCAAATTTTACTTTAAGAAACTTAAGGCTATGCACTAACAGACTGATATTCCACTGTTTAATTATGCACACTAAGAGGCGATGACATTGATCGATCGACAGATGTCCCCGCACAGGCGTTCTTTCGGTTTATCTTTTTACATTTGCGCCTTACATTTTGCTTTTCATGATAGAGATCTTTACCGACGGAGCTTCAAGCGGCAATCCGGGACCAGGGGGTTACGGGGTGGTTTTAAGGGCTGGACAACACTATAAGGAGCTTGCCGGAGGCTTTCGTAAAACTACGAATAACAGGATGGAATTACTTGCTGTAATCGTCGGGCTCGAGGCTCTTAAGAATCCCGGACAGGAAGTGATTATTTATTCCGACTCCAAATATGTGGTGGATGCCGTTGAAAAGAAATGGGTGTTTGGATGGCTGAATAAGGGATTTGCCGGAAAAAAGAACAAAGACCTCTGGCTCCGCTTTCTGCAGTTATACAAACTTCACAAAATTCGTTTTAACTGGATAAAAGGGCATGCCGGTCATCCAGAAAACGAACGCTGCGACCGTTTAGCAGTCGCAGCATATCAACAAAAGGAAAATTTACTCATCGATTCTGTATTCGAAGCAGAAAACGGGAAGTAAAGGTTAAATTACATTTCCAACTTTAGAAATATCAGCCGAAGGCTCAACTTGTTTGTCTATCAATTTACCAAGCTCGGGTGAGAAATCCCGCATCATCTCTTCTGCCTTGAGCACCATATTCTCTGATCCAAGGAAAATAGCAGAACGCTGATGCAAGGAAGTCACTTCTTGCTCCAGGATCCTTTCAAAACCGTCGGTAGCGCGGCCTCCCGCTTGCTCAATAATAAAGGCCATCGGATTGCACTCATATACCAGTCGCAACTTGCCCCTGGGAGCACTCGCCGTTGTGGGATAAATAAAGATGCCTCCCTTTATAATATTTCTGTGCAAATCGGCCACCATAGAGCCAATGTATCTTGATGAATAGGGCCTGTTTGTTTCCTTATCCATCACCTGGCAATATTTAATATACTTCTTTACGCCGTCGGGAAAGTGTACGTAGTATCCTTCATTTATGGAGTAGAAGGTGCCGTCTTTCGGGATCGTCATATCGGGATGAGAGAGGCAAAACTCGCCAATGGACGGATCGAGCGTAAATCCGTTTACTCCTTTACCCGTGGTATAAACCAGCATGGCTGAAGATCCATAAACCACATACCCTGCAGCTACCTGCTCCACTCCTCTTTGTAACGCATCCTGAATGGTTGCTTTCCCTTCAATGGATTTTCTTCTGTAAATAGAGAAAATAGTTCCCACTCCTACGTTTACATCGATGTTCGATGAGCCGTCGAGGGGATCAATAGCGACAATGTACTTTGCATTCTGGGAAATTTCCGACTCAATGTACACGGGGTCGTCATTTTCTTCGGAAACCACAATACAACATTCTCCGCCGCAGGTAAGGGCTGAAATAAACTGCTCATTCGCAAAAACATCAAGCTTCTTCTGTGATTCGCCATGCGTATTCATGGTTCCGATCTCCCCCAGGATATCTACCAATCCTGCCTTGTTTACTTCGCGGTTTACAATTTTGGATGCAATACCGATATCCCTCAACAAACGGGATAGCTCGCCCTTGGCATAGGGAAAGTCTTTCTGCTTTTCAATAATGAACTGGCCTAACGTTTTTACTACCGACATATACTTAGTGTATTTATTACATTATCTATTTCCTAGTTCGATGATCTCTAATGTATGAATTTTTTCGTCAGAAATGCTGAATCTTAGCAAAGAACGTATTTTATGCCACCCTTGTTTGCCTGCGGCGCCGGGATTTAAGTGTAAAGTACCAATTTTTTTATCGTATATTACCTTTAATATATGCGAATGTCCTGAAATGAACATTTTTGGCGGATCTTTATAGATTAAATTTCGCACCTGAGGACTGTAATGATCCGGATAACCGCCAATATGCGTCATCCAAACATCGACATCTTCACATTTAAACCGCAGATGCTCAGGATAAACCGTGCGAATATCTTTTCCATCGATATTTCCGAATACTCCGCGTAATGGTTTAAAGGCGGCAAGCTTGTCTGCCAGCTCTAAATTACCAAAATCGCCGGCGTGCCAGATCTCGTCGCATTGCTCAAAGTGCCTGAATACGGCATCATCGAGGAAACCGTGAGTATCGGAAATTAGTCCTATTCTTTTCATTATATTAAGCTGTTGGCAATTGGCTTTTAGCACATAACTAATAGCCGACCTCCTTATAATCTATGAATCCTTATTTTATTTCTTGATACTTACATCTTGATACTTGTATGCTATATCTTGATACCTGATACTAGTATCTTGATTCTTGTCTCTTTCCCACAACACACGACCTGCAACCTGCAACCGCGCTCAAAATATCGTAAAAAAGTCTTTCAATGCTTCCTTGTATTGTTCTGAATAGCGTTTTTCACGTTCGTAAATAGCAAAAGAGGTTGTGCTGGCTTCTTTGCTATTGCTCAGTCCAAATGTAACGATCTTCCGGTGCGGAACCGAGGATGGAAAGGATGAAACTTCAATTTCGTTTAAAAGGAACAATCCTGCCTCGCGGGCATTGACTGCGGCTATCTGCACTGTAGCCAGAGGAAGGATAAGCGATAAGTTGCCGTTGGCGTTTAAAGAATCAGCAGTGAGACTCAGTAGATCCGAGAAAAAGTTATGGTCGGTATGCCTGGCCGTCTGCTTCCGGAGGTTGGCATTTTTGATGGAGTTCAGAAAAAACGGGGGATTACTGACTATCAGATCGTATTTTACAGGTGAACCGGTCCTGAGATAATCCTGAAAGGACCTAGCATGGAGGCTAAGGCGGTCGGCAAATGGCGAACTTCTGAAATTTGCGGAAGCTGTTTCGGCTGCATGGGCGTCAATCTCTACGGCAACTACCTTTGCTGCCGGAAACCGCTGTGCAAGCATCAGTGCGATTACGCCTGTTCCCGTTCCTATATCTAATATGGTTTCAGGATAATCCGGCTTAATCAAAGTGCCTAACAATACTCCGTCAGTATTGATCTTCATTCCGCAATTAGCCTGATCCACTTCAAACTGTTTGAACTGAAACACCTGCGGCTTACTGACTTTCATAAAGTTCTATGGGCAACTGATCAGGGTCAGAAAAAAAGGTAAAGCGTTTTCCTGTTATTTCGTCGGTCCTTACCGGCTCTGCTTCTATACCGTGCTTTAAAAGCCCGGTGACCGCGGCATCAATATCATCGCATTTAAATGCGATGTGCCGCAGTCCGCATGCCTCCGGGCGCGACACCCTTGCGGGAGGCGCAGGAAATGAAAAAAGCTCGATCTGGAAGTCGTTCCCAACCTTCAGATCCAGCTTATATGATTGCCGCTCTTCACGGAAAACCTCAGAGATTATCTGAAGGCCCAAAACCTCTGTATAGAATTTTTTCGACACAGAATAGTCCGAGCAAATAATAGCGACATGATGAGCCGACTTCAAGTTGAGCATCGATTATTTCTAAAGCTATTGCGTTTTTGAGATACGCAAAATTAGAAAAAAGCATTCAAGTTTTAAAGCTGGGGCAGAGTAGTTGTAATCAGTTGATAGAGGGATGGAAAGGAATAACCCCAACCATCCCTCTCGTTTTATTCAGAAAACTGGAACAGTAAAGGTAAAGTATACTGAACCCTCACTTTCTGTTTATTCTGTATACCTGGCGACCAGGACGGAGACTTTTTAAGAACACGCACTGCTTCCTCGTCGCATCCGAAGCCGATTCCCTTAATCACCTTTATATTGGTTAAACTGCCGTCCCTTTCGACGATAAAGCTAAGGAACACTCTGCCGGCGATACCATTTTCTGCAGCGCTGGCGGGATACCTTAGGTTTTTACGAAGGAACCGGGCAAAGGCTTCCATTCCACCGGGATATTCAGGAAACTTCTCTACGACATTGAAGTCTACAGGTTCATTTGAGTTCGTACCCTCTGTCACTCCGATTCCGGTCCCACCTGTAGTGCTTGCAGGCAGCGGACTGACATCTGATGGTAATTCAACACCATCCTGTGTTTTTGTGCTGATCGTACTTCTTTCAAGCTCCCTGATTTCAGGCATCTCTTCAGTTACAAGTTCCTGGCGCACTACCCTTGGGGGAACAAAACGAGTAGTTTTAATTTTGACGACATCCGCTTTCGGCGCAGGAGCTGGCGGAGTCGCCTCCTTTATTTTACTCATGTCGAGCAAGATCACCCTGTCGTTGTCCGGCACCAGGGCAGAAACAGGCGATTGTATATCCGCTCCCTTCAGATTCTTGTAAACCACAGGAAAGCATACAGCCGAAATAAAAAGAACAGAGGCGGTTATCAGCGCTTTGTTAAGAGTGTAAGAATAGTTCCTTCTTAACTCATAAGCCCCATATTCCTGGTTTCTGTTAGCGAATACAAGTTCGAGCCACTCGCTCCTGTAAACATCAAATTTATCGTTTAACATGATCTGAAGATTTAGTTCTATAGATAGGATGCATACAGCAGCCGGATTCCATAATGGAGTATAATTTAAAATACCGGCAAGCTTAGGCGACTTTTATAATTACTGCATTTTTTTCAACGTTATTAGTTTTTTAGCAATATTTTCCAAATATTTGACCCGAATTTTCGTATTTAACTTAAATATTGATAAAAAACATATAGTATTATGTCAAATCTCCGTTTTCAGGCATTGAATGCCGTCCTCACCAGGACTGTCCCCGAAGTCACCTATCCCTCCTCTAAAGTTTCTGAATTCTATGCGTCGAATGTTTTCGACAGAAGAAAAATGAAGGAATATTTATCAAAGGAAGCATTTCAGAGCGTGACTAATTCTGTTATCCTTGGTGAGAGAATTGACCGGGAAGTAGCAGAACAGGTAGCCTCGGCAATGAAAGCGTGGGCAATGAGCTTTGGCGTAACACATTATACACACTGGTTTCAGCCACTTACCGGAACTACTGCAGAGAAACATGATTCATTCTTTGAGCCTGCAGGCGACGGTCTGGGCATAGAAAAATTTTCCGGCGACGCCCTGGCACAACAGGAGCCGGATGCTTCAAGCTTTCCAAATGGCGGTATCCGCAGCACATTCGAAGCTCGTGGCTATACGGCATGGGACCCTTCATCTCCCGCCTTTATCATGGGAAAAACCCTTTGTATCCCCACTGTATTCGTTTCTTATACAGGTGAGGCTTTAGATAACAAAGCTCCCCTTTTAAAGGCATTAAGCGCTTTGGATAAGGCGGCCGTATCTGTTGCACAGTATTTCGATAAAGGCATTGAAAAAGTGAACGCTTCGTTAGGAATCGAGCAGGAATACTTCCTTGTTGACCTTGCTCTATTTAACGCACGCCCAGACCTTTATCTTACAGGAAGAGCTTTATTCGGCCATATGTCCGCTAAAAACCAGCAGCTTGAAGACCACTACTTCGGATCAATTCCTGAGCGTGTGCTGGCTTTTATGCAGGATGTTGAAATCGAATCCCTGAAACTTGGTATTCCATTAAAAACACGTCACAATGAGGTGGCTCCTTCGCAGTTTGAGTGCGCTCCTATCTACGAAGAGATCAACCTGGCTATCGACCATAACCAGTTACTGATGGATCTGATGGACAAGATTGCCCGCCGTCATAACTTCAAGGTTCTTCTGCACGAAAAACCGTTTGCTGGAATCAATGGATCAGGAAAACACAATAACTGGTCGCTTATAACCAATACAGGTAAGAATTTGCTGGCACCCGGCAAAACGCCTAAGAATAACCTGATGTTCCTTACTTTCTTTGTGAACACCATTAAGGCTGTTTATGAGCATGCCGATCTTCTCCGTGCATCCATTGCTTCGGTGAGCAATGATCACCGCCTTGGAGCGAACGAAGCGCCGCCTGCCATCATTTCAATTTTCCTCGGTACGCAGCTGAATGATGTACTCGACGAAATCGAGACTTCACGTGTTACCAGCAAGATGAAGCAGGAGCCTTCTTTATGGACCAATATTCCGAAGATACCTCAGATACTTCTCGATAATACCGACCGCAACCGTACTTCTCCTTTTGCATTTACAGGCAATAAATTCGAACTGCGTGCTGTTGGTTCTTCTGCAAACTCTGCAGGCCCGATGACCGTGCTAAACATGATCGTTGCCGAACAGCTTAACAGATTTAAAGTTGAAGTGGATAAACTTCTGAAAAAAGGAGAGAAGAAAGATGTGGCCCTGATGACTGTGATCAAAAAGTACATCAAAGAATCCAAGTCGATCCGCTTCGAAGGAAACGGATACAGTGACGAATGGGCTGAAGAGGCTGAAAAAAGAGGCTTATCTAACATAAAGACTACTCCTAAAGCGCTGGATGTACTGATCAGCGAAAAATCGGAAAAGCTTTTTGAAGAGACCGGAGTATTTACCAAACGTGAAGCACATGCACGTCACGAGATCCTGCTTGAAAATTACTATAAGAAATTGCAGATCGAGGCTCGCGTGATGGGAGAACTGGTGAACAATGTTATCATCCCTGCTTCTGTTGCATACCAGACCGAGCTGATCGAAAACGTAAAAGGACTGAAAGACATCGGGCTGGAAGAGGATTCGTATGCAGCCCAGGTTGAAATCATTACTAAGCTTTCGGTTCATATCAACTTCATACGCACCAATGTGCTTAAAATGGTTGACGAACGTAAAAAAGCAAATATCATTGAAGACGCACGCGAAAAAGCAATCGCTTACGACGAAAATGTTAAATCATATTTTGAGCCTATTCGTTACCACGTCGATAAGCTAGAACGCTTAGTGGCTGACGATAAATGGCCTCTCCCTAAATTCAGGGAATTACTGTTTATCAAATAAAGGCTTCGTCTTTATTTGATTGCTATTAGCTTTTAGCAATTGGCTTTTTACAAATAGCTGGCGAGAGCCGGCTATTTTGCTTTAGAAGGCCCGGCTATAGCAGAAAGCCAGAAAAGTCAAAAGCTGAAAGTTAAAAGCTTAAAGTCAAAAGCTAAAAGCTAAAAGCTAAAAGCCAAAAGCCAATCGCTGTCAGCTAAAAGCTGACAGCGATTTATTACCTTTGCCTCAATGTCAGATCTCAAATACAACCAACGGGGCGTTTCAGCAGGAAAAGAAGACGTCCACAATGCCATAAAGAACATAGACAAAGGCATTTTCCCAAAAGCCTTCTGTAAAATAATCCCCGATATTTTGGGAGGGGACAGTGAATGGTGTAATATCATGCATGCTGACGGTGCAGGGACCAAATCATCGCTGGCTTATGTTTACTGGAAGGAAACCGGTGATATCTCCGTTTGGAAAGGCATCGCCCAGGACGCAATCATCATGAACCTCGACGACCTGCTTTGTGTGGGCGCCACGGACCATATCTTATTATCGTCTACTATCGGGCGCAATAAAAACCTCATACCGGGAGAAGTTATTGCAACTGTAATTAACGGTACGGAAGAAATTCTCGCCGAACTTCGCGACATGGGAATAGGCATTTATTCTACGGGAGGTGAAACTGCCGACGTCGGCGACCTGGTACGGACAATCATTGTCGACTCGACCGTTACCTGCAGGATAAAGAAAGACGACGTTATTTCGAACGACAGGATCAAGACAGGCGACGTTGTTGTCGGGCTTTCATCCTCGGGAAAAGCATCTTACGAAAAAGAATACAATGGCGGTATGGGTTCAAATGGCTTAACGTCTGCCCGTCATGATGTGTTTCATAAATATGTGGCAGAAAAGTATCCTGAAAGCTACGATCCCGGCGTTCCTTATGAGCTCGTTTTTGCCGGTGGTAAAAAACTGACAGACGAAATAGAGATTTCACATGGTAAAACGCTAAGCGCCGGAAAACTGGTACTCTCTCCTACCCGCACCTACGCTCCTGTGATAAAGAAGATGCTTGAACAGTTCAGGCCGCAAATACATGGAATGGTTCATTGTAGCGGAGGCGCACAAACTAAAGTGCTCCATTTTATAGAAAACCTTCACGTCATTAAAGATAACTTATTTCCAGTTCCTCCTCTGTTTGAACTCATTCAGAAAGAATCAGGAACGAGCTGGGAAGAAATGTATAAGGTGTTTAATATGGGGCACCGCATGGAACTTTACGTTCCTGAAGCTATAGCTCAGGATCTGATTGCTATTTCTGAAAGCTTTAATATAGAAGCGCGTATAGTTGGCAGAGTTGAAGAATCTGACCGCAAAAGAGTTACCATTCGCTCTGAATTCGGGGAATTTATATACCAGTAAAACCGCTGCTATGCCACAGCACCCTCAATCCGTTACGTTTACTGCAACTCTTAGTCCTGTTGAGGGACCGATGATCCATCATGTTATCATTGTTCCCCAGGAGGTCTCTGCAACGTTCAGAAAAGAAAAGGGTGCAGTGCGCGTTTTATGTTCGGTGGAAGGAAAGGAAGAGTTCCCCTGTGCCCTGAATCCGAGGGGTGAGGAATATGTAATCATGGCGAGTAAACAGCTTATTCGCAAGCACCGGCTAAATGAGGGCGTTCCGTTCTCCGTTTCTGTTCGTTCGGATCTGAACGATGGACTTGAACTTCCTGAAGAGTTTGTGGAAGTATTGAACCAGGATGAGTATGCAAGCCAGTGCTTTGAAGCGCTTCTTCCTGGGCTTAAGAGAAGCCTGCTTTACTATATCCGTTCTGCAAAGAGCACGGATACCCGCATCAAAAGATCACTTCAGATTGCAGAGAAGGCAAAAACCAGACAATTGTATTCGCAGAAAAATAAAGACTAAAGCCGCGGCGATTGTTACCTTTGCAGAAATGTACTTGAGTATCAATAGCTCAGGAACGTCCAATAGAGTCCGCGGGATTCTGTAGATAATCCAATACCAATAATGATAGAAATCGGAAAATATAACGATCTTGAAATAACAGCAAAAACACAGGATGGATACATCCTCTCCGACGGAGACAGGGATATCTTACTTCCTCTTAACCACGCTCCTAAGGATGTATCTATCGGCGATAGCCTTTTCGTTTTTGTTTTCCTTAACAAAGAAGGCCGCCTCGTTGCTACTACACAGAAACCGTACGCCTGCGTTGGCGACTTTGCGTACCTGAAGGTGATCGATGAAAACCGGGACGGCGCTTTTATGGACCTGGGAATCGATAAAGATGTTTTTGTGCCTAACCGGGAACAAAAACGAAAAATGACTAAAGGTGAAAGCTATGTCGTTTATATTTATCTGGACGAGAGTACTAACCGGATGCTGGCATCATCACGACTGTCGGCATTTGTTGAAGAGGAAGATATCGAGCTGGAAGAGAAAGAAGAAGTGAGCCTGTTAATCACTGAAGCGACCGACCTGGGTTACAACGCCATCATAAACAATAAATACATTGGCCTGCTTTATCAAAATGAGCTCTTCTCTTATATCCATCCGGGCGATGTAAGAAAGGGATGGGTAAAGAGGTTCAGGGTAGATGGCAAGATCGACCTGAGCTTGCAGCCTTTAGGTTATGAGCATATCCTCGATTTAAAAGGCACTCTGTTCGAAGAGATCAAGAATAGCAATGGTGTGATTCCCTTAGGCGACAAAAGCTCTCCCGACGATATCTATAAACGATTTCAGATAAGCAAAGGCGCATTTAAAAAAGCTATCGGCGCTTTATATAAAGAGCGGAAGGTGGTGGTATCTGATTATGAGGTTCGCCTGTCGGATGCGGAGGCTGATACCGACTCATAGCCATATTATCCGGTCACATTATAAAAGAAGAACCTGCAGTTCGGGATTACCGGCTGCAGGTTTTTCTTTTTAAGGAGATATCTTCTTATCTCTTAACCGCCTTTTTGGGCGTTGTCTTCGGAATATCTCTGCGGATGTCCAGTTCTGCAATGATATTTTTTGCACCGCCAAGTACATCAATACACCACAATACATAACGGGTATCCACGCATATTGTACGTTTGTACTGTTTATCGAAGGCAATATCACCAGACATCGCTTCCCAGTTGCCGTCAAACGCCAGGCCTATCAGTTCGCCGTTTCCGTTAATAACAGGCGATCCGGAATTGCCTCCTGTAATGTCGTTGTTGCTGATGAAGTTGACAATGAGCGTTCCGTTCTGCCCGTAGTGCCCAAAGTTTCGGGTGTTATACGCATCAATAAAGCTTTGAGGTAAGTCAAATTCAGAATCACCAGGTACATACTTCTGCATCACTCCATCTATAGTGGTAACAATATTATAGGTAATGCCGTCTTTCGGACTATAGTTCTGGACATTTCCATAGGTAATGCGCATCGTTGAGTTTGCATCAGGATACATCACTTTGTCCTTGTTCTTCTCAAGCAATGCTTTGAGATAGAGGTTATCCAGCTTAGCCTTCGTTGTTTCGAATTCAGCTACAGAAGAGCCCATATTGATCTTGATAAAATCGGCTGGAACAAGGTTTACTGCATACTGATATCCAGGATCGGCAGCGATATCATTAATTGTGATATTGCGGCTCAAAAAAGCTTTAAGCTTTTCAGGACGGATAAGTTCTGAGTTGTTCCACAAATAATCGGCGTACTTCTTAAATGTCTCCTCTGGGGTACCCTGCCAGTTATCCTGTGCAATAGTTGTATAGAACTTAGGATGCTGACTTTTAGGAATGTCGTTATAAAAAGCAGAATGAATGCTTACAAAGATCTTCTTATCGGCATTATCATTATATGTTTCTTCATATTCAGGCAAAGCTGCAGCAAGTTTGCTTTTTGCTTCCTGAAACTCCTTCTCTCCTTTTTTCGCAGCAACTACTAAACCAGCCAGCTGCCGTACCCATGCTGTAGCAAGAAATCCTTCGTTTATATAGGTGCGTTCAATTGCAAAAGGCTCATAAGCTGCATAAGCGGCCTGATACTGACTGGTAAGCTGTGCATATTCCGGCTTAGATGCTGCCCATTTTGCAAACTCTGCTTCCTGCTTTTGCTTTTGCTCGTAGATCTTCAGGCGCTTGAGCTGCTCTGTCTGACCGATGAAATATTTCCAGTAGTTAGCGATACCGGCGTATTTAGAAGAAAGCTTTAATCTTGTAGCTACGTCTTTGTCCATCTCCTCCTTCCAGGCTTTCAGGCGAATATCCCGCAATTTTACAATCGTAGGCGACACTTTATCAGTGGCGAGCTTTACTCCATATGAAGTAAGGAACCTGTCGGTCCGGCCGGGAAATCCGTAAACCATTGAGAAATCACCATTCTTCATGCCTTTGATAGAGACTGGTAGAAATTTCTTTGGAGTGTAGGGCTTGTTACTGGCAGAATAAGCTGCAGGCTTATTATCTGTTCCGGCATATACCCTGAATACAGAGAAATCGCCAGTGTGACGAGGCCATACCCAGTTGTCGGTATCGCCGCCATATTTGCCTATCGACTGTGGAGGCGTGCCTACCAAACGAACGTCGGTGAACTTTTCGAAGATATAAAGAAAATACTGGTTGCCTTTATAGAAATCTCTTACAAAGCCATCGTATTTAGTGCCTTTAACAGCTTCAGCTGCGATCTGCGCTCCAACTTCTTCAATCTTTGCGGCTTTCTGATCTTCAGGAAGGCCTTCAACGGCAGCTTTTACTTTTGCGGTAACATCCTGCATCCTCACCAGGAAATTTACAAAAAGGCCGGGGATCGGCTTTTCTTCTGAGAATGACTTCGCCCAGAACCCATTGTCGAGAATGTTGTCCTGAGGAGTAGAGTTAGATGCGATAGCATCGTAACCGCAATGGTGATTTGTAAAGATCAAACCGTTCTTAGAAACAATTTCACCTGTACAAAAACCGCCAAATGACACAATAGCATCCTTGAGGCTCGCTTTGTTGATGCTGTAAAGGTCTTCAGGTGTAAGCTTGAAGCCCTGCTTCTTCATTTGTTCGTAATTCTTCCCGATGAGCATCGGGATCCACATTCCTTCGTCAGCTTTGGCAATTGAACTGAAGAGTATCGCCAGGCTTAAAAAGAATACAATAAATACATTATTCCTTCTCATTATAAAATTGTTATCGGGAGCGAAATTACACAATGTTGCGGAATTTCCATTGCCTGGCGGTTAGCAGTTGGCTATTAGCTTTGAGCTTTAAGCTCTCAACTCACTTAGTATTATGCAGAAAGGGTTTGTTCGGGTCGGCTGGGAATGAAAGCATGTACTTTACGATCTTTTCGGCATCTTCCTTCTTCAGTTGAGGATGGGGTGTCATCTCACGCGATCCCCATAGCCCCTCGTTCGGTTTTACACCGATGATAACTTTATATGCAAGATGTGAGATATTCGCTTCAGAGGACTCGTATTCTGCCGCCAGCTGCCTGAATGAAGGGCCGATAATTGCGCTGCTCTCGGCATGACAGCCGCCGCAGTCTTCTCTCGCAAAGAGCGCTTTCCCTTCTCCCAAATCCTTATCCGCAGTGTTCTCCGTTCCTGATGCGGTTTTTTCTTTCGACCGGCCACAGGAAGCAAGAACAATAAAAACCAGTAAAAACGGAACCAGAAATCGCATAATTGAAGAATTAACTATATTCTAACAAAGGATAGCCTGCTTGGTTTTGAGAAGCCGATGGCGGCTTTTGGCAGTTGGCAATTGGCTATTAGCCTTCAGTTCTTTTAGCTTGTTAGCAAATCGCTGTAGCTGAGCTGTTGGCTATTGGCTGTTTGGCAATTGGGTAATAGTTGTTGGCTTTTTAGCTTTGGACTTTCACCTTTTGGCTGTCTGCTTTCACCTTTTAGCTTTCTGCTTCTCAAAACTCACAACTTTTCACTTTCAACTTTCAACTTTCAACTTATATTTGGGAACTAATTGAATCATGCCCGATTATGTTAAAAGAGGAAAGACATACATACATCATCAAACAGATAAACCTTCACAACAAGGTGCTTTCGTCTGATCTGAGTATAGAACTAAATGTTTCTGAGGACACTATCCGTAGAGATCTGAATGAGCTCGCAGAAAGCGGAAAAGTCCTTAAAGTTTATGGAGGTGCACTGTCTAAATCTTTTCATTATCCCTTTCAGCAAAACGACATTTACGCGCGGGAATCGAAAAAAGAGATTGCGCGAAAGGTGATCGGCCTCATTCAGCCCGGAATGGTGCTGCTGGCCGGAGGAGGCACTTCACTAATCGAGCTGGCAAGGCTAATGCCCGAGAACTTGCACTGCACTGTATTCACGGTAAGTCCACTCGTTGCCCTCGAACTTACCGAACGCTCGGGTGTCGATGTAATCCTGATCGGAGGCCATCTTTCTAAAAACTCACATATAAATACCGGCGCGCTTACTATCAGTATCCTGGCGGATATTAAAGTCGACCTGTGTATCCTTGGAACGAACGGCCTTTCCCTGGAAGAGGGAGTAACCGACTCCGACTGGGAAGTTGTGCAGGTAAAAAAAGCGATGATCAAAGCCTCTCAGAAGCTGGCTATGGTAAGTATCGCCGAGAAGCTGAATTCAGTCCAGAAAATGAAGGTCTGCGGCTTAAATGCCATCCACTACCTGGTCACAGACCTTGACCCTGCTGATAAAATGTTGCAAGGCTATTCAAAGACGTTGACTGTGTTATAAATCAAACGCATTCATCAAGCAAATACACGATCGACTCGTAGTTCTTTCCCACGGCGTCGGACAAGTTCATTTCGCAAGTCTTTGCTGTGGAGTAATATCCATCGTATTCCTTCTGCCTCACTTCCTCGGCTTCAGGAAGAGTCGCCGATTTGGTAAGCTCAGGGAACCAGAATCCTCTGTCGCCGGCCATACCGCAACAGCCCGCACTTAAGGGAACATCTACCTTATCGGCTAACTGGTGCGCTATCTTTAAAAATTTCGCTTCCAGTCCCATTTTCTGTAATGAACAAACCGGGTGTAATACGATCTCCTTCTTCGTTCTTTTAACCGTCACTGCGGGAAGAATATAATCCAGGATATAATCGATACTGTCGAGGATCTTAATCTTGTCGAATTTGATCTTATTAGGCTCCGAGAGCGACGGTCGGCAATGATGGAGGGTAAATGTACACGAAGTAATATCGAGCACCACAGGGAGGCGCCCTTCGTCTGTCCACTTCCAAAGTTTTTCTATGGTTTCGTTGGCTGTATAAGAGAACGCTTTGTTAAATCCTTTGGACGAGAACAGTTGTCCGCAGCAAGCGGACTGAATATCATCCGGGATCAGCAGTCCCATCCGGGCTTTTTCTGCAACATTGAGAAAAGTATCAATGATACTCTTCTTATTCTCCTGCGCTCCTCCCATATTCCTCGAAATACAGGTTGGGAAGTAAACGGCACCAACTGCGTTACCACTGTTTTGCGAACGCTTAATTTGTCCGGCCAGTCCTGGTGACGGCTTTAGCTGATTACTCCATAACGGAAAAAGAGGTACCACCTCCTTCATTCCTTTTGTAAGCTTCAAAAGGGAATTGTCGCCAAAGATCCGGTTCACTGCCATTCCTGCCTGGAGACCCATTTTAACTGACGTGGCAACAGTTCCGAAGTTTTTTGCAATGGTCAAAGCAACGCTGTTCGCAAAATCACTGTGATTTTCTTTTCTTAGTCGTTTTACCAGCATGCCGGTATTAATGTCGACCGGACAGGCAGTAGCGCAAAGTCCGTCGACCGCACAGGTATCTAGTCCATCGTACTGATATTGGTCCAGCAGTTCTTTATGCTGCTGCTTCTTACCCTGACTTTTCAGTTTCAGGAGCTCGCGTCTTACTACGATGCGCCTCCGTGGAGTAAGAGTGACGTTCCTGCTTGGACACTTATATTCACAGAAGCCGCATTCCATACACTTATCCACTTCTTCTTCTACCTGTTGAAGCTCCTTGAGATCCCGGATATGCGCTTTCTTATCTTCATTTATGATTACTCCCGGGTTCAACAGGTTCTCAGGATCGACAACCTGCTTCAGGCTCTTCATGATCTGATAGACCTCCGCTCCCCATTCGGTCTCTACAAAGGGAGCCATATTCCTGCCGGTACCATGTTCTGCTTTCAGCGCTCCGTCGTATTTCTTAACCACCAGATCGACCACTTCGTTTAAAAAGCGGTCATACCGTTCAATCTCCGACTCCGAATCAAAGGCCTGTGTTACTACAAAGTGAATATTGCCGTCTTTAGCATGACCAAAAATGATGGCATTCTGGTACCCATGTTTTTTAAAGAGCTGCTGAAGATCGAGGATTGCATCTCCGAGCTGCTCTACCGGGAAAGCAATATCTTCGAGGATTACGGTGGTCCCACTCCTCCTCACCGCGCCGACGGCGGGAAACATTCCTTTCCGGATCTTCCACAGAAATGCCTGCTCCAGGGGGTCGGAAGTGAATACCGGGGGATAGAGCACCGACAGGCCGGGAGAAAGACCCAAAAAGCCACTCGTCTTGGCCTGGAGTTCAGCCTCATTATTGCCCTGATACTCCACCAGCAAAGCCGCCGCTGTTTCTGGCAACACTTTTAATACATCAGGAACGCCTTTAATATGCTCAACAGAACGCAATGAAGCCCTGTCCATTAATTCCACTGCTTCTGCCCCCGACACAGTAAGCGGAACGATTGCCTGACACGCCGCATAAATATCTGGAAAGTAGAGCAATGCTGTCGATTTAACCGGATAATCCGGAACGGTATGCATCACTGCTTCTGAAATGAACCCAAGCGTTCCTTCTGATCCGATAAGCAGGTGAGCCAGAATATCAAGCGGTTCATGGTGATCTATGAAAGCATTTACCGAATATCCTACCGTGTTCTTGGTTTTGTATTTACTCCTGATCCTGTTGTGAAGTTCCGGATTAGCACGGATCTGGTCGCGCAGGACCGCTATCTGCTGATATGCCTCCTGGCACTCTGTTTCAAACCGTTTATAATCCGCACTGTTTTCCGTAGAAAACACGTTACCGTCTGGCAGCACAAAACGTATGTACTTCGTTGTGTGATAAGAATTTCGGCTCACACCGCAGCACATACCACTGGCATTATTAGAAAGTATGCCACCCATCATCGCAGAATTGATGCTTGCAGGGTCGGGGCCTATTTTTTTAAAGTACTTTTTTAAACGGGCATTTACTACCGAGCCGATCACTCCCGGCTCAACTCTTACAGAGGCTCCGTCGTCCTCAATTTTCAGCCCTTTCCAGTATTTGCTCAATTCTACCAATATGCCGTCGGTGATAGACTGACCGGATAAACTGGTACCAGCTGCCCTGAAAGTAAGAGGAATTTTATTCTCGTGAGAGAAACGGAATAACCCTTTAATCTCCTCCTCTGAGACCGGCTGCACTACCGCTTTCGGTCGCAAATGATAAAATCCCGCGTCCGATGCATACGATACAAGATCGATCAGGCGACATTTTATACGGTCTTCAGGTAGAACAGATTCTAAAAGTTTTCCTATGTTCATTTTCAAATTATGATTAGCCAATCCACGTCGGCTTTTCGGGTACAGGCCCCAGTTGTAATACAGCCTGAGATCGAGCCGAAGTTTAAACTTTCGCTTTCCCGCTCTTTCCAGTTACTAACAATAACAGGTAAGTAATCAGGCCGTTAATGATGATTAGTTCAAAACCTATTGAATACCCAAACCAGGACCCTGAATTCCTATCTATTATAAACGAAAGAACAGGCGACAAAATACATATAAAAGGCACAAGTTTATCGGTTACTATCCTTTTTGTGGACATGCCGAAAGCAAATAAACCAACAAGCGGCCCATAGGTGTACCCGGCTGCTTTAAAAATTGCGTTCACTACAGAATCATCGTTAATAATCTTAAATCCAAGGATAACAAGAAGCATGATAAACGAAAAGATCACATGCACCATATGGCGGGTACGTATCAGCGCAGGGTCGTTATGATTTTCTTTCTTGTTAAAGCCAAGGAAATCTACGCAGAATGACGTAGTTAGAGCTGTAAGCGCCGAATCGGTGGTTGCAAATGTCGCGGCGGTTAATCCGAGCATGAAAACAACCCCTGGTATCAAGTTGAGATGATTTAAAGCGATTTCAGGAAACAAATGGTCGGGAGTCTGAAGCGCTGATACATCAATATTGTTTGCCGAGGCATACATATAAAGCAGGGCACCGACGCTGAGGAAAAACAGGTTGATCACTACAAACACTGAAGTGAACGTGAGCATGTTCTTTTGTGCTTCACCAATATTTTTGCAGCTTAGATTCTTCTGCATCAGGTCCTGATCGAGGCCTGTCATCGCTATGGTAACAAATATCCCTCCTAAAAACTGCTTTACGAAGTGATTTTTATTCCCCAGGAAATCTTCCCAGAAGAATATCCTGGAGTATGAGCTATTCTTTACCGTCTCGAAAGTCTGAGCCAGGTTGAGATTCAGGCTCTTTGATATAAACCAGATAGAGAGAATAACTGAAGACAGGAGAAATACCGTTTGAAGAGTGTCGGTAATGATAATTGTCTTGAGCCCGCCTTTAAAAGTATAGAGCCATATAAGCACAAGGCAGATTAATACAGTAGCCCAGAATGGAACATTCCATGCGTCGAATATGAACTTCTGAAGGACGATCGCTACAAGGTACAACCTGAAAGCCGACCCTATGGTTCTCGAAATAAGGAAGATCATAGCGCCCGACTTGTAGCTCCAGAATCCCAGCCGGTTCTCGAGGTAGGTATAGATGGAGATGAGGTGAATCCGGTAATACAGAGGCAGCAACACCGTTGCTATCAGAACGAACCCCACAGCATTACCCAGAACAAACTGGAAATAACCAAAGCTGCTGTTCACAACTGCTCCGGGAACAGAGATGAAGGTAACGCCCGAAAGCGCTGTGCCAATCATTCCAAAGGCCACAAAATACCACTTTGAGTTACGGTTGGCAATGAAAAACGTTGAGTTATCGGCCGAATTCCGCGACGTGAAATATGAAATAATTATCAACAGGCCAAAATAGCCTATCAAAAAAGATAATAATACAATTGGAGGCATCTTTTAAGTTGAAAGTTGTACGTTATAAGTTGTAAGTTATACGTTGTAAGTTGTAAGTAGCTAAAAGGCGAAAGCAGAAAGCTAAAAGCGGAAAGTCCAGAGTTAAAAGTGGAAAGTCCAAAGCTGAAAGCGATAGCTAAGCGCCAACAGCCAATCTGCTACGCCCGAACAATCGCCTCTATCGCTTTACGCACATTTCCGTATTTTTCGAGTAAGTCGGAAGCCGTTTGTTCGTCCGTTCCGGTTTCTTTCATAATAATACGAACGCCTCTGCTATATAGCTTATTATTCGTTAACTGCATGTCTACCATCTTATTACCTTTCACCCTTCCCAGTTGAATCATCACAGAAGTAGTGAGCATATTCAGCACAAGCTTTTGAGCGGTACCCGACTTCATGCGCGTCGATCCTGACAGGAATTCGGGACCAACAACTACTTCGACAGGATACTGCGCTGCTGCTGCTACAGGGCTTCCGGAATTACAGACGATGCACCCCGTTGCAATTCCGTTTTCATTGGCCTTTTTCAATCCTCCGATCACATAGGGAGTAGTACCTGAAGCGGCTATCCCCACTACTACATCGCTGGAATCGATTTCATATTCCTGGAGGTCGAGCCAGGCTTGCTCAGCGTCGTCCTCTGCAAATTCTACCGCCTTGCGGATAGCACTGTCGCCCCCTGCTATTATCCCGATCACCCAGTCGAATGGCACGCCGAAGGTTGGAGGACACTCCGACGCATCTAATATCCCGAGTCGCCCGCTTGTTCCGGCGCCAATGTAAAACAAACGCCCCCCTTCTTTCATCTTTTCCGACGTTATGGCTGCGAGCTTCTCTATCTGAGGTATCGCCTTTTCAACAGCTAAAGGAACTGATTTATCTTCGTTATTTATGTTAACCAGCACTTCCCTTAAAGACATCTTTTCAAGATCATTGTAATCTGAATCTTTCTCTGTTACTATTTCCATTCTAATAATTTATATTCTAATTGTCCTTTATTATATACTTCAAAACCGTTCATCTGAACCTGCTCAGATCCGGCTTATTCTTTCTATTTCTTTGTATTTCCTTTTGATGAATAATTTCCCCTAGTTCTTTAAAAAAGGGATACCCTATGGTTTCATAGTCATATTTATCGTCATTCAACACGCCGTCGCTGTTTACATAGATAGTGGCAGAGATCAAAAACTCACAATTATTTTCAAGGTCTGCGATATATGCGTTATCCGTCAGGAAGCCATATGACCAGCCTGCCTTGCTATAGATCCGCATCTGGCGCGGAATGTTACGCTTCTCTGCTCTGTATATAAAGAATTTAGCATAGCTGTCGAAAAACTCCGTGGTATCGTACCTTGGAAAATCACTCTCCCGAGGAAGCATTGATAAATATTTATAGAGAAAAGAGTAGTCATCGGCAGTGAGTCCAAAGCGCTTATCCTTACTTACAGACTCGGGAAACAGTACCGATCTCAAGATCCGTTGCTGATCTTCCAGCGGAAAGCAATTATGGCGTGTAAAATCCATAGGCTCCTTTATCAATACTTCATCACGGTTATAGTACGAATTGCCAATAGATACTTTCTTACTGAAGTCAAACTGAGCCTCGCTAAAGGCTGCTGGCAGCTGATATATCCGTTTTCCGTCTTTGAGAAAGCTGATTGGATTGGTATGCCTGTTCTCTTCATCTGTCATAGGCCAGAACCGTCGCGTGATACGGGTGTTCGTATACCCTTTCTTCCATAGCTTTTCATTCAGGGTTTGTTGTCCCACCCATTCGTAGAGCCTGTTATAGGCATCGTTGTCGCTTACCAGAAATATCTTTTTTACATAATGTGCTATAGACGGATAGCCGCTTTCTGAACTGACATCTTTCAACACGCTGGTTTGTCCGCTAAAAGCACTGTCGGTGATCATGTCGGTATACTTATCCAGTCCCTTCACGTTGATTTCATTCAGTTTTTCGAGCGCAAGCAATGCCGTTGGCAGTTTCACTGTAGAAGCAGGATTAAAATATCTTTCGCGGTCGGTGTTGAGATAGTAAGATTTAAAATGAGGCTTATTCTGTTTGTCTCTGTCAATGCGGGTATAAATAACCTGGTACTGGTATGTTCCGGGATTATCAAGGACCTTTCTGAAAAGCGGGCTTCCCTTACTATAAAGCAATTCTGCGAGCCATTTATCAGTCTTTTGCGCAACTAATGATACACTTATCATAACAAACATTAGAAGTAAGCCTGCAAATTTCATTTTGCTTCTTTTTTTATAGACTTATAGATTACTTCCTGTATTTCTGAACGGACATTCATTTTCAGAAGCCGCGTATTTTCTCCATCAGGACATACCCTGTTCGACATGAATATATAGACAAGATTATACTTCGGGTCCACCCATACACAAATTCCAGTAAAACCGGTATGGCCGAAAGTCTGAGGAGAAACACTTAAGGACGGATAAGGTTCTTCCCGTTTGTCATTGTCTTTTTCGGGCTTATCAAATCCGAGTCCTCTCCTGCTTATATCACTATGGTATGCAGTGAAATAATCGATAGTTTCCTTCTTAAATAACCTGACACCATTTAGCTCTCCGCCATTTAAAAGCAGCTGGTACAGCTGCGCCAGATCATAAGCATTACTAAACAGCCCGGCATGTCCGGCAACACCGCCAAACATCGCCGCTCCGGGATCATGTACATCGCCTCTGATCTGCTGGAGACGAAAATACTTCTCGTTTTCAGTGGGTGCGATCTTATTTAAAGGCACATGTCCCAAGGGTTTGAAACCAGTACTCTTCATATGCAGAGGCTCATAGAATGTTGTGCGGGCATATTGATCGAGGCTCATGCCGCTAACCTGCTCCACCACCTTTCCAAGAAAAATAAAGTCGTTGTCGCTGTATATATACTTTCCCTGCGGCCCTAGCTTACTTTGCAGGATCCTTTTATAAAGGGTATCCGTCCAGTCCTTACGCATGTACATGTTTTCAGCCACCCGGATGCTATATACATCATCCGGGGTTGATTTATAAAAACCAGGTTTCGGTTTCCCGGAAGCGTCGAGGGTTTCACGGTAAAAAGGTATGAATGACACGAGGCCCGCCTGATGAAGCAGGATATCTTTTAACTTCAGGCCAGCTTTATTCGTACCTCTTACCCAGGGAAGATAATCGCCGAGACTCTTTTCCAGATCAAGTTTTCCCTGTTCGTAAAGCTTCATAATACTAACGGTAGTTGCAGATATCTTGGTTACAGAGGCGAGATCGTAAACTGTTTCAACAGTCACGGGCTCTTTATTGTCATAGTTCATATGACCATAAGCACGCTGAAACGCCACTTTCCCATCTTTAGCTACAAGCACCACACAACCAGGAGTAGCGCCCTGACGGATAGCGTTCAGAGCGACATCATCAATACGATTTAGCTCCTTCTCATCCAATCCAACCGCTGCAGGCTGCGCAGCAGGAAAATAAGAGTTGTAGATAATGCCGCTTCCGTAATGAAAGGCTCCGGGCACGCTCACAGGAAGTTTTCCCTTTGCGGTAATGTTACCCTGAAGCAAACTCACAGCTACATCGTGCATCAGGCTGTCGTCTTCATAACAAGCCACCAGGTTCTTTGCATTCCCAAAGTTACTGATAGCATAAGGATTGCCAAAAATAAAGCTAATGGCGTTGTCCTGCAGGCCGATTGCGCGGACCAGGGATACGGCCGCATTGCTGATTCCAAAATTATTGGCAGGATATTTCCTATACTGATGAAGACCCACGATCACAGCGTCATACCCCGACCCGATTCTATTTAGAAGGCTGTCGGCAACGGTGCTATCTGCTGAATAACTGAAATAATAACAGTCGGCGCCAAACTGCTGCTGAAGGCTTTCGGCAAAATGGTTCTGCTTTTCTATGCCAACCCCTACATATGCTATCTTTTTACCCTTAGCAAGCGGCATAATGGAAGGACTGACACTGCTGAGCAAAGTAATCGCATTTTCATATACCTCTTTCTTTACCCTAAGTACATCAGTGTTGAGATCAATGGTAAGAGCAGCGGTATCAATAGCTTTCTTAACTCCTAAGCCAAGGTTATATTTGGCCAGCAATACCCTGTATACTTTCTCGTCGATACCCTTCCAGCTTAATTTATCCTTACGGATAGCTTTTCTCACCTTGCGGATACTTCCTTTAACATCACCCGGCAGACAAAGCATGTCATTACCGGCGATTAACGACTGCACAGCAGCCTCGCCCTGAGGATAGAACTTGGAAACGCCTTTCATTTCAAGGGCGTCAGTAAACGTCAATCCGCGGAAGCCCAGCTGATCGCGAAGCAGCCAGCTTACATTCCTGGGAGAGAGAGATGTTGCACGGTTATGAGTACTATCAATAGAAGGAATATACAGGTGTGCCACCATCACGCTACCCACTCCATCTTTAACCAGCTGCCGAAATGGATATAACTCCAGTGAATCGAGCTGAAGGATTGATTTATTTATTACCGGAAGATCCAGATGTGAATCAACGGCCACATCGCCATGTCCGGGGAAATGTTTGGCACAAGCCATTATTCCCTCATCCTGCATTCCTCTCATAATGCTCGATCCAAACAAGGCTACTTTGTATTTATCCTCGCCAAACGACCGGAAGTTAATGACCGGATTAGCAGGATTATTGTTTATATCCACTACGGGGGCGTAATCCACCTGGATGCCTATGCGCCTGCACTGTGCACCAATGGCCTGTCCCACCCTGTATGCAATAGACGCATCCTGAACAGCGCCTATGGTGAGTTGATCGGGGAAAGGAATAACGTCTGAGAAACGCATTCCAACACCAGTTTCGCCATCTACACACACCAGAAGAGGAGTTTTTGCCTTTTGCTGCAAGCGGTTGACAACCCCGGCCTGCTGCTGGGAAGTTCCCTGGAACAAACAGATGGAACCTATATTATACTTTCTTAGATATTTTGATACTTCGTCCTCATAAAACGCCACCCCATTTCCGCGTTTTTCAGACATTCTGATCACCATAAGCTGCGCGATCTTCTGCCTGCGCGACAACTTTTTCAGAGCGCTGTCCGCCCAATGTTTAGATGCAGGAGTTATTTCAAGGAAACGCTGAGCAAAAACAGCGGAAGAAGATGAAAGCAGTATAAAGAGCGAAAAGCACCTTATAATGGTACCTGAAGGCAGAAGACGGTTGATCTGGAGACGATTGTTGATAAACATGTACCTTGTTCTTTTAAATTTTTTCAACACCAATACCTGGTTTACTATTCAGGGTGACTTTACCGTTCACGACTGTCGCCCCCCGGTAAATATCGTTACTAATGAGCAGCGCTCCATCGAGGTCGGCCCAGTCTGTCATTGGGGCGAGCTGCGCAGCAGCAGATATGGCACATGACGTTTCGGTCATACACCCTATCATCACTTTCATTCCGAGTGCCCTGGCCAATGTGAGCATCTCATGTGCCTCACGCATTCCGGTACATTTCATTAGCTTGATATTAATTCCTGTATATACTTTATAAGCCTTCAACACATCTTCCAGGCGTTGTACCGATTCGTCGCCCATGGTAGGTAACGGACTTCTTTCTGTCAGCCATGCATTATCGTCGATCTGCTCCTTAGGCATAGGCTGTTCTATAAATACGATCCCCTTTTCATGAAGCCAATGGGCCATATCAAGAGCCTGCTGCTTGTCTTTCCAGCCCTGGTTCACATCAACGCAAAGAGGCTTATCTGTTATTTCCCGGATAGTTTCGATCATCTGCTTATCTGTATCACGCCCGAGTTTCACTTTCAGTATCTTATAGGGGTCGGCCTCCTTTACTTTTTGCCGCACTACTTCCGGAGTGTCAATCCCGATGGTGAAGGACGTAACAGGAGTTTTTGAAGGGTCATATCCCCATATGCGGTACCATGGCTGCTTCATGATCTTTCCCACAAGGTCGTGCAAAGCAATATCCACAGATGCCTTGGCAGCCTTATTGCCCTCCTCTATACCGTCGACATAATTGAGAATGTTTTCCATCTCAAAAGGGTCGTCGAATTTGGAAAGATCAACTTTAGACAGGAACTTCAGCACTGTTTCGTGAGACTCACCAAGGTATGGAGGCATAGAAGCCTCACCGTATCCGGTAATACCGTTATATTCCAGTTCGGTAAGAACCACAGGGGTGGTAGTTCGCGAGCTGCTTGCCAGATTGAAAGCATGTTTGAGGTTTAACGTATATGGCTTAAACCGTAATTTCAACGTACCCTTACCGGCAAAGCTCTCTCTTGCGTCAGCAAGTATTTTATTTGTACCTAACACCATAGATGCTCCTGTTATTAAACCTGATTTCTTAATAAAGTCTCTTCTTCCTGACATACCTGTTACTTGGATACTGTTTGATATAAAGAATGCTTATCGATACGGCTTATACCTTCGGTTCCTACTGCCGTTAATATTCGTCGCGCGCTCAGCAGCGTACGCGTCTGATAGGTATCATAATTAGTCGCCTCTTTCAGTAAGCTGTTTATTCTTACCATCCCCGCCGACTGGATGAATTCTCCCTTGCCAATATAGATTGCCGTATGAATGACCCTGGGTGCACCTCCATCCGCCTTTTTCCGGCCGAAAAACAAAAGGTCGCCGGGGAGCAGGTTCTGCAGACATTTTTCAATGCTGACGGTATCATTTTCAAGAATATCTACCGGTTCTCCTGTAAGTGCCTGCTGCGAAGCATCCCTGGCCAGGATAATTCCGTTGAGGTAGTAGCTCATCTTTGTAAAGCCGCTGCAGTCAACGCCTTTTACAGAGGTACCACCCCACAAATAGGGCACTCCTATCAACGACTTCGCCGTTCGGATAACTTCGGAAGCATCAGGATCAGGCCTCGCAACCCATTTCCTGTAAAGTTCTGCCTGCTTTACCGGTACATATCCTGTTCTTCCATCAGGGTATGCTATCCTATAAAATTTCTTATTCTTCCCCTTAAGCTCGAGGATATTCCCCGCCACGAGGTCTGAAACAGGTAAAGATCTTGTATCAGCTTCACTGTAGGCATGGCCATATTCAGATGTAAACACAACCCGCTCTGCATTCTTCCATTTCGTAAAAGCGGTTTCATCAACGACACTGATTCCTGCTTCCTCTGTCCAGGAGATATATCCTTCGGGAGTGCGGACAAGATAATACCCGCTTTCTTTTTTCAATATTTCAACAGGAGTGCCCAGGAGAGTTTGGGAAACCAGTTCAGCAGTATGTGTGGGCACGAAGCGGTTATTGCAAACCGACAAACTGGCAATACCATATATCCGGTTTCCAAGATCGGCCGAGGGCAGTAAGTGTTCGTTTAAGACCGTTTGTATGTTTGATTGAGCAAGGGTCTTCCTTAGGTGAAGGAGAGCTTCCTTACTGGTAGTTTCAACCCGTATCGTAAGGGGGTTTTCCGATTCAATGATGGCATTAAATATCGAGGTCCTTTTGTCAGGAGCAAACTGCTTCTCCACACGATGAAGCAGCTCTTCGGCTCTTTTTACCTGCACTGAATCATTATCTGCATACGCCGGCAAAGAATGCTGTGCAGCAATAAATAAAACAAGTATCAGATAAAACCTTTTCATAACCATCGCAAAAGGTACTATTTCTTTAAATACTCTATACAGGTAATTTTACCGTCCATAGTGCTAAGCACCACCTTATTTTTATCAAGGGGCATTACGGGATTCAGCAAACTGTTCGAACTCTTGTACTGCCACAGAACCTTGCCGCTCTTTCTTTCTACTGCTGATGCAAGTCCTGAATGAGAAGGTACATACACTACTCCTTTGCTTTCAACAATAGCGGAAGGAGTTAATTCGTAGGGTAGCTGAAGTTCTGATTTCCAGTCTATCTGCATAGAATCGGCCCTTGTCGACACACCAAAAAGCTGTCCGTCCATTGTCTTCACATAAACCAGGGAGCCATCTGAGGAAAGCCCCATTGATTCGCGCACCCGTTTATCTTTTATCTGCTTCCGCCATATTACATTACCAGTCTCAGCATCGAAGGAAGTCATATAGCGATCGGGAGCTACAATAAACACCCGTCCGTTTGATGCCACCGGATAACAGGCAGCCGGCGAGAACATGCGGTTGGAGGTGCCATTGTTCCATTTCCAGGCAAGCTTACCCGAAGCCAGATCCAGGGCATAAAAATCGTTTGCCCAGCAGCCAAAATAGATCTTATCCTTATAAATCAGCGGTTTGGTAACCACAAACCCCTTTACGTCATCAAAATCCCATTTCAGTTCTCCGGATTCAAGCTTCAGCGCTCTGAAATGTCCGTCGGAACTGCCTATATAAACCGTTTTATCTTTAATGACGGGTGCCCCGAGAACAGGCTTTAATGCAGCAACTTTCCAAATAAGCTTTCCTGTTAAAAGAGAAAGGCAATAAATATGATTATCTGAAGAACCAGTCACTACATAATTACCGGCCACTTCAGGAGTTGAATAGATCTTTCCGCTGGTTTTATACAGCCACTTTTGTTTTCCGGTGTTCTTATCCAGGGCGTAAATATGGCCGCTGGTGTTCGTGGCTATAACCAAGCCTTTTCCACTGGCTGTCCCTGCTCCTACATCACTCTTATCCTGATATTGCCATAACACCTTCGCTTCCGGATATTTATCATTCACGGCATACGATGGCCTGAAGTACCGCTGCGTATCGCGCCCGAAGTGGTGATTCGTCATAGCAACCTTTAGCCATTGGCTTTGCGACTGGACAACTGGTCTTCGCACTTCAAATATTGCGTTTCCCCCCTCTAACGTTACGATATTATACCCGCCAATGCTGTCTTTTGCTCGGAGGTTAGAACGGCCCATCACTCCTGGAATTCCCTCAAAGTCGTAGAGCTGATTGGTATGACCATGCCCGCAAAGGATGAGCTGTACGTTTTTCTTCTTTAACCTGTCTATTGCTTCGTACCAGTTATTCTGGGCAGAGTCCTGGGGATAGTGATTCAGATAAATGACCGGCATTTCGGGATCTTTCATGTTGTTCAGCACCGAATCAAGCCATACAATATTTTCGCGCGGTACCTGGCCAGGCCCCATACGCATGTTTGGACCTGAGCTTGTTGCAGCGAAAAGATAGCCTCCGCTAACAAAGGAAAAGGTCTCGGCTCCGAAAACTCTGCGGAAGCTGTTGCTGCCGCTTTCTGACCAATTAGAATCGTGGTTACCCGCAATTGCATACCAGGGCTTGTTGAGACTGTCAAGAATTTGCCGGGCTGTTTTTAGCTCTTCATCCGACCCAAACTCTGTAATATCCCCGGTAACTACTACAAACTGTAATGCCGGGTTTTCATTTATATCCTTTACCGTTCTTCTTAAATCATCCGCTCCGCTGTGATTTCCTATATGTGTATCAGTCACAAAAGCAAACTTCACAGTTTGTGCGTTTGCATGCTGCAGCAGCACAAAAGAGAATAATAAAAAGATCGTTCTATACATGATTTTGTTCATTTATCAGAAAATCAAAAACCGAATTCACGTTTCAAGTAAATAGCGCAAAAAGACGCAACCCCTCGTTCTATCTTTATAACGCTAAAATTACGAATTAGCGACTTAAATAACAAGCGCTTCATGCATTATTAATTTAAAACATGCATAAAAACGCAAGACTCTATTCTCCCTCATTCAGAAGCTTATCTATTTTTTCGAAGGAATATCCTTTATGATGCAAAACCTTAATCAAACTGTCGAGCAGATTATAAAACTTATCTGTCCTCCTAACGTCAGTACCGATATGCATCAGCAACATAAAGCCGTTCATCCCATTTTTTGCATTCGCTTCAAAACTCAATATCGAGTTGTAGATATCTTTTGATGAAATATAGCTCTTACCCATATCAGGATAAGTATAGTCGGCCGTCGATCGCGTTCCCGGGCTAAAATTCACCAACTGCATTCCTTCCTCCTTTGTCCACTTTGCGACAGTACTGTTATACCACTCGTAAGGCGGCAGAAAATAAGAAGCATCCTGTTTTTCGATACCAAAGTACATCATTGCATCATAATTTCTGCGCAGATCCTCTTTAAATTGCTCTTCGGTGACCAGCATACTGTCTCTCCGTTTCCAGTCGCAATACAACAGATGCTGATCAGAATGCGCCCCCAGATAGTGATCGTCTTTTTTTAGTTCTATTATCAGTTTTTCAAACAACGGATTCCTGTAAAAGCGACCGGTAAAGAAAAAAGAAGCTTTTACATGATTCCGTCTTAAAGTCCTTGCGATTATCTCTCCTCCATCTGCAAACTCGTCGCCGGTGAAAACCAGTGCGATATTTTTCTTAGTGGTATCACCCCGGATAATCGCTCCATGCGCATCAGTAACTACTTTTTTTTTTTGAACACCCTCCCGGTTTTCTGATTCCTTTGCAGCGAGCAGATAAACCAGGGAAGCTGTACCATCCATAGTAGGCTCGTTGGTACTATAATCGCCATAGTCATCATGATAAACTACAAGATCAGATTGAAAATCAGCATATTCATCGTCGCCATACAAGGTGATTCCGCGCAAGCCCTTATAAATCGAGCCATAAACAGGTCCATCAACCAGCCCGCCGTCTATTGGATACTTATACAAATGTGTAAAGGAGGAATGCGGATCGGCTGGAGTATCACCGCCGGTTGGAAGACCATACACCATGCTGGTTCCCCAGGGATTACAACCGAATAACCAGTCGAAATTTGCCTGTTCAAGTTCTCTGTAAGATTTGTCGCCACTAAGCTTTTCATATAAAAAACACTGGATAGCGAAGGACGTAGTCAAATTATTTGAACACCAGATAAAAGGCACACCCCGGTAAAAAGCGTTCTTCTTTCCCTTTTTCCATATATTTTCGATTCCTTCTTTATAAAAACCAGTCAGCTCTTTACGATCTCTGGCAATGGCTTCACCGGCCAGCTCGTAGTGACCGAAGTTATGAAAGGGATACCACTGATAATGACGGGCAGTATCAGCGCCCATCCAGGGTGTCACCTTCTCTTTTAAACCAAACTGAAAACCCTCATTGAAATACTTCTTATTGTTGGTCAGTTGATAAAGCGCTGCCGCACCAAGCTCCATATCATCCACCCAGTTATCTTCCTCGTAAAAATAAGGAGCAAGATTAGGAGCAGTTTGACACACTCCCGGTTTCTGAATTCCCAGTAAATAGGCGGACAACGCTTTCTCCCTCAACAATGCGGAAAAAGCAGCATCGCTGCCCTGATAGACCTTCGATCCCAGGGCAAAAGCAGCGGCAAACTTTCCGGCTGTGGAAGCCACACCGGTAGCTCTGTTCTTGTATTTACCCAACCCCTGTGGCATTCCGGTAGCAAAATAAACGGGTCGCCCTTTTCCCGGACCTACCCCGTAATCCACTGAATCGAGCGATGGAAGACGCATTCCTTTGTGATCGCGATCATCGGCCAGCTGATTGAAAAGCCAGTCTTCTTTCGGATGCATTTTCAGCAGCCATTCAATTCCCCATTTTGCCTCATCCAGAACATCAGCCACCCCGTTTGAACCATTCAGTCCATTTGCCTGGTGCTCATCAGTAAAAGCGGAAGGGAAATCCCTGTACGCTGCCAGAAGATGATAGGTTGCGTTGGCTGAAGTTGTAGAATACTGAAGATAATCAGATGCATCATGCCAGCCGCCGGCAACATCTATTCGCGTGCTGTCGGGCATAGGGCCATACATGGTATACCCATCGGTAGTATGACATGAATCCTTAAGATACGGATTGTAACCGCTTCGCTGCTGACGCATATAACGAAGCGCGAAGTCTGCTGTACCCTTATAAACATCGGCATCTATCCGGAAAACAGGCGACTTCACCGACCCTGCCCTGACGTAAAAGCTACCGGGAGTTTTGAATTCCGAAAAGTTCAGCCGGTACGACTCTTTGAAAGGACCGTAAGCTCCGAACCCGTGGCCTGCTTTTCCACGATATACAATTTTCTCAGTATTTGCATTGATAAGTTCAAAATCACGGATATTCCCAGCTGATTTGCTTACCCATACTGCTACTTTTATACCACCGGGAGTATATCCAAGTTGGTTAATGCGGATCCAACTATCGTCAGCAGCTTTTGTACTAAAAAAAACAAAAGCTGACAGTATTATAAAAATGCTTCTTTTCATTTTTTAACTTTTACTGTCGCGGCATTAGATGGCGTACTCTCATTCTTCATCCTGTCAATAGAGGTCACGAGATAAATGTATTTGCCGCTTTGTTTATCACTGCTATCAGTATAAGTGGTTGTTTTAGCGTTGAAACTAACATGAATGATATGCTCCGGATTATTTATGTCTATCCGCTCGTTTTTATCAAACCGGTAAATAACATATCCGTAAGCGACCTCACCATCCCTGACAGCTATAGGCTCGCTCCATTTTAACAACACCCCTCCCGGAACCCGTGAAGCCTTTAGCTTAAGAGGCGACAGAGGAGGAACTGCATCCATCCATATCATTTGCGGCAACAATGCCGGGTACTTATAATAATCGTTCCTTAAAGAATCTTTGAATCCTGCAAGGTTATTGGTAAGCGATTTCGAACTAAAAAACACACTCCCCTGAACCCTTGGATTTTGCCGGAGATAACGGATCTGATTTGGGAGCTGCTGTTTATCCCGCCAGCCATCACGATCTTCCATGGCGCGGTAAACACTATGTCCGATATATACATGTTTCCCATTCGCTACGTTGCTCCACCAGTCCACCAGCTTTTCGTAAGCAGCTGCTGGATAATTAAAAGGGAAATAAACCTGTGGATTTATATAGTCGATCCAGCCCTCTGTCAGCCATTTCTTTGCATCTGCATACAAGGCGCTGTATCCGGAAAGGCCGTTTGTCTCCGAACCTTCCGGGTCATCTTTCTGATTACGCCAGATACCAAAAGGACTGATGCCGAACTTCATATACCGCTTTTCTGCATGGATGCTATCTGAAAGAGTTTTTATGAGCACATCCACATTATTCCGTCGCCAGTCGTCAATTGAAGAAAACTCCTTTCCGTATTGAACGAAAGATGCGCTGTCGGGCAGAGGAGTTTTGCCCGGATAGGGATAAAAATAGTCATCAAAGTGGACGCCATCGATGTCGTAATTCCTAACCACATCCATAATGATCCCAATTATATAATTTCTCACCTCAGGCAGCCCCGGATTAAAGTACTTCTTTCCGGCGTAGGTGAAAAACCACTCGGGTTTGGTTCTGGTAATATGCTGAATGGCCGTATTTGAGTCGATGGTATCGTTCGTTGCCCTGTAAGGATTAAACCAGGCATGAAGTTCCATCCCTCTCTTATGCGCTTCAATAACTGCAAAGTCAAGAGGATCATAGAGCGGTTGGGGAGCAACTCCCTGCTTCCCGGACAAAAACATGCTCCATAGCTCCCGGCTTTTACCATACACGGCGTCTGCGGACGGACGAACCTGCAGCATAATAGCATTGATACCCGTCTTCTGATGATCATTCAGAATATTCACAAACTCCTGTTTCTGGACCTCCGAACTCAACCCCCGTTTAGAAGGCCAGTCTATATTTTGAACAGTGGCTATCCAAACTGCACGAAACTCGCGTTTGGGAAGATGGAGGTTCTGAGCTAAAACTTCTATAGAAAAGAAAAAAAAAGAGACTAGAATACCGTTTTTTTTCGCAAACATGCATTAATTCATTAAAAAAGCCCTCCTCGCAACATTGCAGTGGAGGGCTTTTCATTAGTAAATTCGACAAGTTACCATCCTGCTGTTTGCGTAAGAGTGTAGCCTTTATCTTTGTATTCATTAATTTGCGTCTGTCCTACAGGAGAAAGATATGCTTCATCACCAAACGTATTCCGGTTAGCAGCATTCTGCACTCTATAGAATCCGACCATTTCACTACCATTAGTTCCATTGTAGGTTACCACCGTTCCGTCAGCCTTCCTTACCTTTAAATTATCTTTATAAGTGGCAGCTAAAAAAGCAGGCATTTCTGTTGCAATATTAACCCAAGGCCCATAGAAATAATCATCGTTGGTACTAAAGTTCATGTAGTTAAGCTTCTTCCACCGCTTGAGATCCAGCAGTCGCGAATATTCAAACACAAATTCCATCCGTCTTTCACGACGAATTTCCCAGATCAGCGCAGGTACATCTGAATCACGAGCCGGATCAACTGGCAAAAAGTCCAACTGTAATCCAGTGGTTTTCTTTACACCTTTTGCAATAGCTTCTGCATCAAGAGGTCTATTTCTTATAGCATTAATCGATTTATCAAGATCTGCCTGAGTAACTGCTGTTCCACCTAAATGTTGAGCCAACACAGCTTTTGCTTCTATCCAATTTAGAACTACCTCTGCAAGGCGAATAACAGGTGCATCATTTGTGTTGGTATTACTTGTCCAGATTGATGGGTAAGGTTTCCCGATATAGGTAATAGCTTGCCTGGACGCAAATTTATACCCATACAGCAGAGTGGCAGAAGCGTTAATTGGCTTATCTATAAAGCTCGCTTCAAAACGTGGGTCACGTGTCACTACAAGATCCTTTGGTGAAAAGCTGTTTGCGTTGGTGACACTCGAGTTTTGCCAGACCTTTCCATCATTACATATAAACGACTTAATGAGCACCAGATTAGGATCCACTTCTACAGTTTCAGTACCGTTTGAGTATGAACCAACACTATGAGTAACATTCAAAGCAGCATCATACGTTCTGTACATCAGAACTTCAGGATTTCCAGATAGGTTCTCAGACGCAAATAAGCTCTTAAAATCACTTCCAAAACTGTACTTTCCACTATTCATCACCAACTCAGAAGCTTCAATTGCCAACTGAAGATATTTTTTCGCTCTCTCCGTATTTATATTGTGGTAATATTCATAAGTCCCTTCAAACAACATAAACCTCGAAATGAATGCCGCAGCGATATATCTGTTCAAATTTTGTTTTCCATCATCCAGCCTGATATTTTGCATTGCAAACACACAATCGTCATAAACTTTATCCATTACCACTCCCCTGTTATCGCGATCTTTATATAACAGATCCAGTTCAGTCTCTTGTACATCTTTGTCAAAATATGGAACATTTCCAAAAACCTGTACCAGACGGGTATATTCAAAAGCTCTAAAAAAACGCGCAACCCCCATCCAATGATTATATGCCTCGCCCGGCAAATTTACCTTGGCGACATTCTCAAGACGATCGATCAATATGTTAGACTTCCTCACCCATGCAAAATCCCACGTCGGTCCAGCATATTGTGTCAACCAAGCTGCGGTTTCAGAAGTTGATGCTCTGGTTGATGGTACCGCAATTTCAAAATTACTTTGAACCCCCTTCCTCGTAACATCATCGTTAAACGTATAACCTCGCGATGGAGCGTAGTCAACGCCAAATCCACTATTATACCCAGTGAAATAATTAGCATAATAAGCATTAGTGTATAAACGTATATCGGTTTCATTTCTCCAATACGCATTGTCTCTTGAGGCGGTTAACTGAGGTCGATCAAGCACATCCTTGTTACATGAAGCCAGTAGGGTAACTGCCGTAAACGCACTATATATAAATCTGTTATAATATTTCATTTCCTTAAATTTTAGAAATTTAGCTGAGCACCAAAAGAAACACTTTTAAAGGCAGGAACGCCTGCTCCGGTACGACCAGAATTATAGTTTTCTTTATTATACATTGAGTATCCATTAATATATTCGGGATCGATAGGCAAACCATTTAAATGATCCCAAGTCCAGATATTTTCTAAGGACATATATACCCTAAGTGAGTTGACACTTATTTTACTCAGGAATGATTTAGGTAACGAATAACCGAAGGATAGATTCTTAAGGCGTAAATATGCCATATTCAAAAGATACCTAGATTGAATCTGCATGTTGTTGGCGGAGTTACTTGCGCCATTATTATAGGCCCTTGGATAAAATGCTCCAGTATTATCTGGCCTCCAATAGTTGTCAACTATGGCAGCAGGCATTGCTCCGTCTGATGAGTTATATCCTGGAATCGCGAGAAAACCATCACCCCAAACTTTACGACTCCCCACCCCCTGGAAGAATACAGACAAATCAAAACCTTTGTAATCACCGCCTAATCTAAAGCCATACTCGTATTTGGGCTGAGAATTTCCAATCAACTCGAGATCGCCATGATCTCCAATTGTCGAACTACCGTTATTTATCTCTCCGTCGCCATTTATGTCAACAAATTTCACGTCACCAGGGCCGAAATAGAAATTAGAACTGTTCTGCAAAAATGTTTGGTAAACCGGAGATTCACCGTTTGGCCCGCTCTTCAATTTATACGCTTTCTTACCGGCATACAGCTTACTCTCATTTGTAGTCAGAGTTATCAATTGAGGATTCCCATTTGCATCCAAATCAAAATCATCCATCTGGAACAAACGATCAGTTCGATACCCCCAAATCTCTCCGATATTCTTACCGACGTAATAATTGCTTAAAGCTTGCGTAGATCCGTATTCCTTAACAATAGAATTTGCGTTAGAAATATTACCAGCCAAGTTAATTCCGAGCCCGTTTTCGAAACGATGATTAAAAGTAAGGGCAAACTCCCACCCTTCTGTTCGAAGGTTCCCATAGTTACCATACGGAGCAATCGTTCCAAAAGTCACTGGTATACCTTCCTGAGGAACGAGCATATTTTTTGTATCCCGCTGGTACCAGTCAAATGTCATCCCCAATCTATTGTTTAAGAGACTTAAATCAACTCCAAAATCAAGAGTATTAATCTCCTGCCAGGTGGGATCCGTCTTAATAGCACTTGGGGTGCCTACATAATTCAGTTTTGCACCGTCCCCGCCAATCCAGTTCGATATCCCGCTCGTGAGGATCGACTGATATAAAGTATTAGGAACCGTCTGATCACCGATCGATCCCCATGACCCTCTGAACTTTAATTGGTTTAAAGTCTGCTTAGACCATTCCATGAAACTCTCTTCGCTTACTACCCAACCGGCAGAAAAAGAAGGGAACCATTTCCACTGTAATGCTTCCCCGAACTTGGAAGTACCATCATGGCGTAAATTTCCTTCAAATAAATACTTATTCTTGTATGCATAGTTTACCCTTCCGAAATAACCGAGTTGTGATTCCCAAAGAGCCTCTCCTCCGCCTGTCCAGGTCCCGATTCCATAGGAGAACTGGGGATTGGTGATATCAGTAAGGTTGGTAACCTGAGTATAGTGATTTTCTGTGTCGTTCGTCACCCGGTTCAAACCAAGAATAAACTTAAAGTCATGATCCTCGTTGAGCTTCCAGTTATACGTTGAAAAAGCGTTAATTGTATTATTTCGAACATTCTCTGACAATCGGTACAAATGGTCTGGATTAGATCCATTAGCAGTATATGTTTGATAAACAAGATCATATGCTCGCATAGCACCAGCAGCGGTACTTGAAACAACCTCGCCCGCGTCATTTACATACACAGCATTCCCAGAATTATCGTTTCTCACCACCGGTGCAACCCACGAGTTCCTTGCTGTATACCTGGTACCGGGCCGGTTCCATACATGTTCTTGATTAGCAAAGGTATAATCAAAGTCTACTTTCCAGTTACTGGTAATATTTAACGTTCCGCCAAGATTGAGATTTAGGTAATTATAAAGTAAACTCGCAGTATTTGCTGCAGCGGTTTCACTTGCAGGACTGCGGATAGCATCACCATTTTCGTCATTCCCAAAAGGATAAATAGGAGCCCACCGGTATAAATATAACCATGGATCGGCAGTAGTAGAATTAGTTACATAAGGATATTCTTTATTCCTCCTGGAGTACATGGCACCCGCTCTTGCTGTAAAATACTTATTAATCTCGCTATTTACCCGCACGGAAGCATTGTACCGACTAAACTCATCCTTTTTGGCGGGCTTCATCATTCCGGATTGATTCAACAAACCTAGACCAATATCATAGGATGTTTTATTGGCGGTTCCTCCAATTGAGAGGTTATGTTGTTGTGTTGGAGCCCACTCTTTCACCATATAATCATACGGATTATAAGTCCTTACACCCATTTTACCAACACCAGGCTGAAAATACCAGTCCCGCCCATACACAGTGGGATCATCTGGGCCAATTGTACTACCATATTTTTCTTTCCATGCAACTGCTCTCTCATAGCTCTCCCTATTCACATAATAAAAAGCACCAGCGAATGTACTTCCAACCCTTTCAACAGCATCCATTGTATATTTCAGAGAATTAACATCTCCCATTTTTAATTCCTTCCATGGATTCTGAAAAGAAAAGTTATTAGTATATGAAATCTGGGGCCTCCCCGTTCCAGTTCCCTTTTTTGTTGTTATCAAAACCACGCCGAAGGCCGCTTTTGCCCCATAAATAGAAGCAGATGCAGCATCTTTCAACACTGAGATTGAAGCAATGTCAGAAGGATTTACGAGCTGAATACTCGGAATTTCCACGTTGTCTACCAGTATCAAAGGAGATGAACCTCCTATTATAGAGCCAATCTGCCCTCTGATTTTAATGACAGGATCTGACCCTACTTCACCACTCGGAATTACCACACTCAAACCCGGTGTTGATCCCTGAATCGCCCTGCCAACATCAGAAATCGGTCTTCCATCTAAAGCCTTTTTAACATCAATGCTCGAAACAGAACCGGTTAAATTACTCTTTTTCTGCGTACCATAACCTACAACCACGACCTCATTTAACGCTTTAGAATCTGAAGTTAGTTTAATATTAATGACACTCTCCTCTCCTACTGTTCTTTCTTGAGGGGTTGAGCCCACAAAAGAAAAAACAAGCACCTGTCCCGGTGACACTTTAATGGAAAAAGTTCCTTTGGAATCTGTACTCACTCCGGCGCTAGTTCCCCGGACCTTTACAGATACTCCTGGCAAAGGACTTCCGTCATCGGCAGAAGTAACCCTGCCTGTTACCGTCTTTTGTTGTGCCATGACTTGCACAATCATAAAGACCATACTCATAAAGAGTGTAAGTAGTCTTCTTTTCATATTGATATATTTAATTATTGAATGGATAAATAAATTCAATCAGAACATTGCACGTTTATACGCATTGCATTTTTATTTCGCAGAAATAGGCATTTGATAAAACACAAAGAAACCTCTATTTCACTAAGCGAATATATAATTATTAGTTTAGAAATTGAATGTTTTAGCGATTTTTACTTAAAAAAAAGCATAAACAAGCAAAAAAGAGTAACTAAATCGTTTAAATGGTTAATTTTTATGTATAATCATGCAGTATTTATCGTCTTTTTATAAATACAGCAAATATCTCTTTCTTATTTCCTTGAATTTTTCAAGCTTCGGCTCCCAGGTCTTCCTAATTTCCACCTCTGTCAAACCTGCAACAATCTGCTTTTTCAAAAGAGCGGTACCGGCGAGTTTATCGAAGTTCCCCATCTCTTTACTCTGTTTATAATCGAAAAATTTTTCCTTGTCCGGGTAAGCAGCATAAAGCTCGATAAGCCACTTAAGATTTATCTTTTTACTCTTTACAAGCTTATTAACATCATATTTACGCAAATCCAAGCCATAACATGCCTTATTCATATGCAATGGCGTTTCGCTCATCCCTTTAATACTAACCGGAGTAAAAGAAAAAGAATACTTACCTTTTAAGTCCGGATTCCCAAGGACAGTAAAAGGAAAATGAGTACCTCTTCCCTGACTAATAATTGTTCCCTCAAACAAGCAAACAGAAGGATACAGCATGATAGATTGCTGCGTATTCAGGTTTGGCGAAGGATTTACAGGAAGCGTATATAGCATGTCGTGCCGGTAATTCGCAACTGGAATAATCTTGATTTTACACTTTACTCCATTAGCAAGCCACCCCTCCCCGTTAATCATCTGGGCAAACTCCCCTACCGTCATTCCATGAGCGATTGGAACCGGATGCATTCCAATCCCTGACTTTAACTGCATGTCAAGCACCGGACCATCTACAAAATAACCATTGGGATTAGGCCGGTCAAGTATCAGCATTTCTTTGCCGTTCTCCGCACAAGCTTCCATTACCCTGTGCATAGTTGCTATATATGTATAAAAACGAGCACCCACATCCTGAATGTCAAAGACCATCACGTCAACATCTGCCAGACTCTCCTTTGAAGGCTTATGATTTTTTCCATATAATGAAATAACAGGGATACCCGTTTTAGAATCTTTACTATCTTCTACACTCACACCAGCACTTGCGTCTCCCCGAAAACCATGTTCCGGTCCAAATACTTTTACGATATTTATACCTAATGAAAGCAGACTATCTACACTTGCCTTAGTGCCAATAATGGACGTGGGATTAACAACCATCCCTACACGCTTACCTTTTAAATAAGGAACATACTTCTCCGTCTGATCTGCACCAGTTAGGATTTCTTTATTTCCTTTCTTATAAGAAGCTGAAAACGCACTGCCAGAAACTGCAAATACAAAGAACAACAAAGCACTTAAATTCCTTATCATATCATTTCCTTTTTAAAAGAACAACATTTGCCACTTTCCTTTGACCTTCGTGATCCCATTTTTTATTATCGGATGGATAGTTAACTACTCCACTTCCTGACTGGCCTCTTACCCACAAAGTGGTAGATCCTCCTCCGTCGAGATTGATAGCATCTTTACATTTCAACCATCTTACTATTTTGCTAATTTCAGAAAGGCTCATCCCTGCCGAATTTTCATGACGGCCATCTACAGTAATAAACCAAACACGATTTCTTCCATCGACTGCAATTACCGAGCGCGGATGTCTATTTCTGCTAAACGCTGAAGTGTCAGCAAGAACATCAGCAAAATCGTCAAGAATCATGGGACCCGACAACATCACATCCTCACCTTTCAATAGCTTTTCCCAGTCACTTGAGCCATTCCATTGACTTATTGAAAGCTTACCCTTATCAATCACAACCGCGGCTTTCTGGTGAATAGCACGTGTATTAGCCGCCAATGTGCGATTCTCATTGATAACGCAATCATTTAATCTTATATAATCAACAGATCCTCCGTTCGCAACATCAAAGAAAGTTCCATTAATGGCAGCTATCGCATTATTCTCAGCGCCAAACTCGCTGGTTGTCTTTTTAAGCCTCGCTTCTGCCGCCAGGTCAAACTCCAGTTTGCGCTTTTGTTTTACCTCAAGAATAGTAATATTCTGATTAGAATTAAACAGAGTATTGCCGGTAAAACTGTAGTGTTTTAACGATATTCCCCGGGCAATGCTTTTCGTTTCCCACCTGGCGTTTACCACAGCGATTGAATCCTGCTGTGCATACAGACCAGCAGAGAATAACTGAAAAAGAATAAAACAAGCGGAAATTCTCATATAAGGGTTAAAGCTATAATTTACTATTTACTATCTATAAGAAACGCAAAAACAAGCAAATAACTATAATCTATAATTGGTTTGTTGAAAGGATAAATGTAATTCATATTTACCAAACATGCAAACAATTGCATTATTTTTTTAAACTTCCGCATTATAACGCAAGTGCAGAGAGCCCATTAACCTTAACAACCAACAAATAACATTTTTCTCATACATATGTTCTATTTTCTGCATATTTTTATAAACAAATGCACAAACAAGCAAAACAATGACCACACTTAAGCCACGCCTGCTCTCTCTTGATGTATTCAGGGGCGCCACTGTTGCAGCAATGATCCTTGTAAATAACCCCGGCAGCTGGGGACATATTTATCCACCTCTGGAGCATGCCGAATGGAACGGATGCACGCCGACCGACCTGATCTTCCCTTTTTTCCTGTATATTGTGGGAGTGGCAATTGCATTTGCTTTCGATTCGAAAAAGGAAGATCAGGCACAACATAGCAAACTTATCCTGCGGGCTTTCAAAAGAGGCCTTATTCTTTTCTTCCTGGGTTTCTTCCTTGCCCTTTTTCCAGCCTTCGACTTTAGTACGGTAAGGATCTTCGGAGTTCTTCAGCGAATTGGTATCGTATTTTTTATATGCGCGGTATTATTTATTAAAACCAGTACAAAAACGCAATTACGCACATTACTGTTCGTCCTGATTCTGTACTGGGTACTGATGACACTGGTTCCTGTACCGGGCGTCGGTTATCCTAATCTTGACAAGGAAACTAACCTGGCCGCATGGCTCGACAGGCTCATTATTACAGAACAACATACCTGGAAAGCTGCCCGCACCTGGGATCCCGAAGGTATATTAAGCACCCTGCCCGCTATTGGCACCGGAATTCTGGGGATGCTTGCCGGAACATGGCTGAGAAGAAAGGATAAAACAGAGAGCGAAAAGATAGCGTGGATGTTCTCTTTGGGATTTATATCAGCCCTCCTTGGTCAGATCTGGGGTCTTGCCTTTCCGATAAATAAATCCTTGTGGACCAGCTCTTACGTATTATATGCCGGGGGACTTGCTACCATGATGCTGGCGCTTCTGTACTGGATGATCGACGTGCAGGGTTACAAAAGATACACGAAGCCCTTTGTTGCATATGGCGTTAACGCCATTACCGTGTTCTTCATGTCTGCGATTATTGTAAAGGTAATGAGCAGGATAAAAATAGATCTTGATGGCGAGCAGGTGGGACTGCAAACATGGCTCTATAAATCATTTTTCACGCCTTACCTTTCCGACCTCAATGCGTCCCTGGCATGGGCTGTAACTTTTGTGCTTTTCTGGCTGCTTATCCTTTGGCCGATGTATAAGAAGAACATTATCATTAAGGTATAAGGGCATGATGAAACACATAATCGAATGGCTCAAAGTGGTTATTATCAGTAATAATATTTAAATTTGCTCTATCCCACTAAAAAGAAGTCATGAAACTATTGTTAGAGATAAAAGATGAAAAAGCTTCCTTTATTATAGAGGTTTTGAAAAACTTTAAAGATGTAAAAGTCCAGCCACTTTCTTCCTATAAGGCAGATGTGTTTGAGGGATTGAGGGAGGCTGTAAGGGAGGTTTCACTTATAAAACAGGGGAAATTAAAGGGAATTCCAGCAGAGGATTTGCTTGATGAATTATGAGATTATAGCGACCCCTCGTTTTAGAAGGGATATCAAAAAGCTTGTCAAAAATATGCTTCGTTAAAAAAGGAGTTTGCCGAACTTATAGAAGACCTAAAGAAAGACCCTAAACAAGGTACTGCTCTGGGAGACAATTGCTTTAAGATCCGCATTGCAATAGCATCTAAGGGTAAGGGAAAATCGGGCGGTGCAAGGGTTATTACTCATGTGCTGATTAAAGAAGAAACTGTATTTCTATTATCGATTTACGATAAAGCAGAGCGAGAGGCTATTTCTGACAAGGATATTAAAGAACATTAGATCAACTTTAAAAAATTCCTGACCAGCTCTTTTATCCTCCCCTACGCTGTTTCAAACAGGTTAATAGCGAATAGAGTTTTCTTATAGCTTACATAACCATTAAGACTTCAAACTTTCCTCTTCTTTTTTTGCCAGTAACCGTTCTTTCTTAAGATCTATCCGGATAAGATTGTAGAGACTCATATATACATTGGCAATCCAGACTAAAGAAAAGCCTGCAAGGAGGTATCCTCTCCAGTCCATTAGCAACAGATGGAAATCAGTCAGTATCAAAATAAAGATAGTTACATAATGACTAAAGCAATATTCACATGTAAAAAGATAAAAGAATTTCCTTTTAAATAGCGTTCTGCTTTCATTACTATATCGGACGCAGTACTCCCTTGGTTCTCTGAATACTTCCTCGTGTGTTACGGTCCAGGCGATGCAGGCGATCGGAATTGCCAGCACAAAAAGCCATATCAATTGCTCGTTTAACGACATGTAAAAGAATACATTCAGCCGTTCCGAATTGTTTGTTTAAAAGCTTCTTCCTGCTATGAACAGTGCCTTTACTTTATTGCCAGCAAATTGCCGATCTGTTCCGATGTCCTTATCAGGTTATCCTTAGTGCACATCATAGCACTTGCAACATCGGCTGGCTCATTACCAATAGACAGCAGTACGTCGAAATACGCCGAAAGCCCGACATGGCTCTCCAAAGGAATTTTACCCGCTACACCAATCACCGGTATACCGCTCTCTTTTGCACGCCTGGCCACACCAAATGGTCCTTTTCCATGCAGGGTTTGTTCGTCAATACTGCCTTCTCCTGTTACCACGAGATCTGCATTCTCTAAAGCCCTGTCGAAATCTGTAATCTGAAGAAAATAATCAATGCCGTTAACAAGCTTTGCGTTCAAAAAAGCGTAAAGACCAGCGGCGGCACCCCCAGCTGTCCCTCCGCTTACCACTTCAGCCATATCTTTTCCGGTTGTCATTAAAGCCACGTCCCTCAATCTCCCGAGCGATGCCTCAAGTAAAGGGACATCCTTTTCCGATGCTCCCTTCTGCGGACCAAAGACTGTTGCTGATCCGCGATCACCGAGCAAGGTATTTTCCACGTCGCACAGCACTACGATTTCACAGTCCATAATTCGCCTGTCCAATCCCGAGAGGTCCGCTCTTTCAAGGGCTATCAGGCCTGCGGGAAGCTCTTTCAGATCAATCCCCTCCGCATCCAAAAAACGCACTCCCAGGGCTTTCAGAATACCCGTCGCTCCATCTACAGTAGCCGACCCTCCCATCGTAATTACCAATTTAGTTACCCCCTCGTCCAAAGCATGACTAATAAGTTCACCTGTACCAAAAGAAGAAGCATAAAGCGGATTAAGCTCTTCCTGTGATAATAACCGTATCCCAGATGCTTCTGCCATCTCAATAACAGCGGTCTTGCCGTTATCGATGAGACCAAAGGACGACGGGATCTTCCGACCCAGGGGGTCGCTCACTTCAGCATTTACGATGACGCCCCGACATTTTTCAACGATCAGCTTTCCTGTTCCGTCACCTCCGTCGCCTATTGGAAAACGCTCACAACTGCAACTGAGCCGACTTTTCAGAAAACCATCCTCTATTGCATCCGCAGCAGCCGAAGCATCAAGGCTGTTCTTAAATGCATTAGGAGCTATAAGAATATGCATATCAAACAAAAGATATAAGATAAATCATCGCTAAAGATACCAGTCCCATAAACAGGGTAGCAAGCGAATATACACGGAACATCGTCTTCATATCAAGTCCCGAGAACCTCGCTACCACCCAGAAGTAAGCATCATTGGCGTGCGAGATCATCATCGATCCTGCTCCCATCGCCAAAACCGCCAGCATCCTTCCATCCGGATCATTAAGCCCAACAGCAGGTAAAAGCGGAAGTACGATCGATGCCGCCGTAATAATAGCTACAGTTGATGAACCCTGTGCCGTCTTCAAAAGGGAGGTGAGCAAAAACGGAAACAATATTCCGAGACTGGTAAGAGGAAGTGAATCCTTAAAACTGTCGCCCACATGGGCTGCAGCCAGTACCGCTCCGAAAGCGCCTCCCCCTCCTATGATCACGAGGATAACACCAGCCTTGGTAACAGACTCTTCCAGCAAGTGGTTTATGGCCGACCTCTGACCCTTATTCATGTTAGACAGAGCCAGCAACACGCCCACGATCAAAGCCATTACAGGATTGCCAAGTATGATTAACAGATTTCTCCATATTTCCGCATCTTCGTTTTCTGTTGAGATAAAGGACCTTATGGAAATCAGCAAAACAGGAACCAGGACCGGAAGAAACGCCCTGAACACACCAGGAAGATCCTGCTGTTCTCTCACGACCGCCGCTGCCTCTTCATTCCCGGCTGCCGGAACATATCGCTTACCTGCATACATAGCCCAGAAATATCCGGTGAACATAGCTGGTATAGCCACGATAATGCCTGTTGCTATTAACCTTCCCAGATCCACTCCGATAAGACCGGCAGCTGCCGAAGCCCCCGGATGGGGCGGAATCAGACAATGAACGGCATATAAACCCGTGGCAAGGCAAACTGCCAGCGCTGCAATGGAAATTCCTGTACGCTTTGCCAGAGGTTTATTCAGTCCGCTTAATACGATATAGCCGGAGTCGCAAAACAAGGGAAGCCCGGCAATCAAACCTGTCAGGCTCAGTGAAAGCGCGGCTCTCCTTTCTCCCACAATCCTCAGGATATAAGCAGCCATCACTGTAGTACTCCCGCTATGCTCAAGCAATATACCGAGAGTGGTACCCAGCAGTATAATCATGCCAAGCGATTTCATAATGTTCCCGAAACCTTCCTTGATCAGTTCAATGATCGCAGGTACAGGCATTTGCATTCCAAGGCCTACCACAAAGCAGGCCAGGATCAGCGCAAAAAAAGCGTGCAGTCTCAACTTAACAGTCAGAACAACAATCGTTACGATTCCTGCCAGCAGGCAGATCATTAAATAGGTAAAGCCGAATGACTGCACCATATTAATCTGCCTTTTCTATAATACCAGCCCAGCCTCCACCGGCCGCAAGGTTTAAAACAAGCTTACTTCCATTAGTGATCTTTTGAACTACCTTCTTATAGTCATTCCCATTACGCCCTGCATTAACACCGTCCTGCATCATCTCAATTTTATAATTCCCGGGGGGCAAGAAAGAGCAGTCAAGAGTCAGCGTTCTGGGCGTCCAGTCTGTCATTGCCCCGGCATACCACTTAGCACCTTTTCTACGAGCCACCAGAATATAATCAGAAACTTTCGCATCCAGCACTCTAGTTTCATCCCAGGTTACCGGCATCTTAGAAATAAACTCTGTCGATTCGGGTTCTTTATAGTAGTGAGTCGGATTGTCTGCTAACATTTGAAGAGGACTTTCATAAACCACATACATCGCAAACTGATGACAACGTGTCCCCATGCTCATTGGATTATCGAAAATATCCCTGAAGCTGACCTTATTGGCATTTATCATCGCGCCGGGAGTGTAATCCATAGCCCCGGCCACCATCCTGATAAAAGGAAGTGTCAAATTATGATCAGGAGTGATCAGCTTACCCCATTTGTTGTTTTCTGCTCCTTTCAGACCTTCATAGCTCATCACATTGGGATAAGCACGGTGCAGTCCCGACGGCTTAAAAGCACCATGGAAATCAACCAGCAACTGACGTTTCGCACATTCACGGGCAACTCTTTCATAGTAATTGACCATATACTGATCTGCGCGCTGCATGAAATCGACCTTGATTCCTTTGGCTCCCCATTTCACAAACTGATCGAGATGCTTCTCCATGTTCTGATCCAGCGGCTTCCACAACATCCAAAGGATCACACCAACTCCTTTGCTTTTACCATAGCTGATCAATTCCTCAAGGTTAATGTCAGGATTGGGAGCTGTCAGATCAGTGGTTGTTTTTGACCAGCCCTCATCTAAAATGATATATTCCAGGCCATATTTAGCCGCGAAATCGATATAATACTTATAGGTCGCTGTATTCAGCCCCGCTTCGAAATCAACACCATAGATGTTATTGGCATTCCACCAGTCCCATGCCACTTTTCCCGGCTTGATCCATTTTGTGTCATTGATAGCAACAGGTCTCGACAATTTGAAAACCATATCGCTTTCTGCAAGTTTCCTGTCGTCATCTGTGATAGTAAACACCCTCCAGGGGAAGGTTCTTGTTCCGCTTGTTCTGGCGATATAATCAGCTTCCTTTACGATCTTTTCATCCCTGTCAGGACGCTTTCCCGGGTCAGCCTGAAGCAATACCGGTGGAAATTTAGCAGCTAAGGAATTACCTGCTGTTGCCGAGAGAAACAAATTCGGGTAGTCGAACAGATCAGCTTCGGTAACCAGCACCCTTACGCCGCCCGAAGTCACGAGGACTGGCAATGAACAAAACCGTCCTAAAGATAACGAAGCAAGAGCAGTATCGATATACGATCTTTCGTAATGCGAGATGATGCTTTCCTCTTCAGGAAAAAACACCTGGCTGCCGGGGTTGAAGCTTAAATTGACATCCTCATTTTCAACAAGGACCTCATTCTTATATTTGGTTTCAAAGCGATAGGCTGCCCCTTCGTTATAAGCCCTGAATATAAGGGAATAATTATTTTTAAATTGAAGAAGCAACTCATTGCAAAGGTCCTGCTCCGTCTTATTCTTTCTAGGCACATCTACCGTGATCCTGTTATTGATCTGCCTTCTGCTCTGCGAAAGCAGAACCGGCTTTTTCCCTAAGATATCCTTGTTTACCGCCATAGAAACAGATCCCGGAAGTATCACAGGTTTCCCATCAAGGGAGGCCGACCATTTGATATCGTCGCCGACTTCAACTTTTACGGTAACTCTCCCGTCGGGGGAAGAGAGATTGAATTGCCGCTGCGCAAATGTTTCCATAGAAAACAACAGAACAGCGACAACAAAAAATAGAATTTGCTTAATATTCATTTTATAACTGGATTGGTTTATAACAAATTAAAATACCTGAACCTTAGGGTTCACTGTATTGCCGTACAAGCTCCTTTGCTTTTGCAAGAGGATCAGCAAAAGGAGGCACTTTACTAACTCCTGCTTTCTTTATCCACGACTCTTCCCATTTTGCACGGTTAAAGTTAACATCATAAAGGTGATTTTGTATCCGGGGGATATAATAATCTCTGATCAAACCGCTCCATAACCGTGCTGCATAGTCTTCCTGCTTCCCTCCCCAGGTAGTGATAAGCCGCTTAGCGTTCGACTCGTAATAGTCTTTCTGCTGCTCTGTCTTGCCGTATGCACGTGCCGATGCTACCCAGGGCTGCAGGCGGTCGGTCGGATGAGATTCAAGTAAGCGGTCAATCTGTTTCAAGATCGCTATCGCCTTGTCGCCTGCCGCCTTTTTCTCCGCTACTTTACCCTCCCCGGCAGCCTTTAATGCTTCCTTATAGTATTCATCAGCCCTTACTCCCAGATAAAGCATGGCAATTTCTATGGCATCGTTTCTGTAAAGGTTGCTCTGCTTCAGATCTTCCGAACAATCAAGGAAATTCTGCGCTGCCTGCATAAAAAGAGGGTCGGAATTGACGCTGCCTTTTCTCCGGGTATCGGGCTCCACGAGCTGCCAGAGAAAGCGCGGATAAGAACCAAACGTTCCATAAGCCGTTTTCTGAAGCTGCTCCCAGGCAAGCCTCATTTTATCAGGATAGCCACCGTAGCGCGACCTGCAATATTGAGCTAGCCAGCTATTCAGGTCAACGGCATCCCGGCTCCATCCCATATCGGCCAGCAGCTCATATACCACCTCATTATTCTCAATCCCCTCGGGGGCTGAACCGAAGCCCACCAGACTCTTGTTGTAAGCCGATTTCAAAGCCTCTGCCGAGCCCGACGCATACAGAGAAAGGACTCCTGTCCATGGCGTTTTACCTCCGAAGTTTGGAACGAAGCTGTATACCCACTGCTTGCCGTAAAACCCTTCGTGCGTTTTCCAAACCATGGGTATCTTCCATACATATTCAGGGTATTCATTTGCCAGATCGAGGATCATCATCTTGTCGTCGGGCACCTTGGACAGCATCGCTTTAAGTGACTGCTGATCCCAGAATTTATGCTGATATCCGAACGTCCAGCCTTGAGTTACCCACACGGCGTCCGGATTTCCGGCCTTAATAGAGTTGTAAATAGACTCCCCGTAGCCTGCCAGTAGCGGATATTTCTGTTCGGGATGATCTTTCGGCACAGGTACATCCATTTCGTTAAAGCTGTCGGAAAGATAAAAGGTGTTCCTGCCAAACTCCTTCTCCCACTCCTCAACAAACAGCTTACCGATGTCTTCAAACCACTTAGAGCCCGGAGAGAGAACATAAGCATTGTACTCTCCAGGGAAACCGCCCCATTTCAAAGCGTTCACCTTCAGCTCAGGGTGTTTTTTCTTAAACCCTTCGGGCACAAATCCTGCGAAGGCAGGGGCAACCGGATGCATACCCAATGCTCTCATCCGGTCAAGGATCTTATGCTGAAGTGCCAGCTGATCTTTATGCCACGAGGCAGGGATCGGACCGTCCCACTTGTTCAGGTTTCCCATCCTGTGCCAGGGGAGATGTGCAGGACCTGTAAAAAACTCGTGTATCTCCCGATCGCTCAGGCCTAGTTTCTTCCATACACGAGCTGCAATTGCCTCACTCCCCACAACTGCCAGAGGCATATTCACACCGTGAAGGGCCATCCAGTCCAGCTCCTTTTCCCAGCGTTGCCAGTCCCAGTAAGGCGTGGTATAACCAAAAGTGACTACGTTAAGGTAATACCGGTATTTATAGGGCGAAGTCGTCGTTGCAACAGTGTAATCAGGCCACCTTGCCGGAATATTCAGATAGGATCCGCTCCAGCTCACCATACTGTTGCAGGCCTTTTTGAGATATTCATAGAAGCCGTAACACAAGGCAGAAGCACTGCTTCCCCGCACCGTAAGTTTTCCATTGCGAGCCTCAGCGGCATACACGTCCAGTCCATTTGCGGCAGGAATAATTTCCAGCTGAATCTGGTCTGCCCGGTTGCCAATGGTCCTTCTGATCACCTCGCGTGAAGAACTAAGTCCTGAACTACTCTGAGAGCTCAAGGTATGATCTGCTATCTCAGCAAAACCAGTGAACGGACTACTCAGCAATGAGACTAAAATGATTAAATAGCTTATACGTCTGTACATGAATAAGAATTAAGAAATCAATAATTATTTCTGCTGAACCAGCCTGCGCACCCGGTGATTCGCAAGGTCTGCAACATACACTCTTCCCTGACTGTCGGTAACCACGTCGGTTGGGTTGGTAAACCTTACCGCAGAAGCAGTGGCTCCATCGGCAAACCCCGCTGTACCATTTCCTGCGATCGTAATCACCTCCCCGTACTTCGTAATCTTACGTATAGCATGACCAGCAAGCTCGGCAACAAAGATTTCACCCGATTGAGCAATACAAAGACCGTATGGCTCGGAGAATGAGGCCGACAGCAGGTCGCCGTCAACCACTCCTTTAGTCCCGTTCCCTGCAACCGTAGTGACAACGCCCGCAGGAGTTATCTTTCTGATCATGTGGTTATTCCTGTCGGCAATAAGCAGATTGCCATCGTGATCCAGCGCAACGCCGCAGGGAGCATTGAATTTAGCATCCGTCCCTGTTCCGTCGGCATATCCGACGGTACTTCCGGCTAGGGTAGTAACCATTCCATCTGTGGTGATCTTACGGATCAGGTTGTTAGTATAATCCACCACATAGATGATCCCGCTGGCATCCACTTCCACATCCTGCGGATAGTTAAAGCTGGCACTCGTGCCTTGTCCGTTGGCGCTTCCTCTTACGCCGCTTCCGGCTATAGTCGATACCATACCATCGGCAGTGATCTTACGGATCAGGTTGTTTGACCTGTCGGCAACGATGATGTTATCATTCTTGTCCACCGCCACCTTCCATGGTCCATTAAATGTCGCTGTAGCTGCCGGCCCATTCACCTTTCCTGCAACACCCGTTCCGGCCAGTGTGGTGACCACCCCTTCCGGCGTTATTTTGCGAATGCGGTTATTGACACGGTCGGCAACGATGATATTCCCTCTTGAATCAACAGCAACACCTTCAGGGTTATTAAACTTAGCAGCTATACCTGCGCCATCAGCAAAGGCAGCGGTGCCATCGCCGGCGAAGGTCTCCGTGGTGTAAGGAATGATCGGATCCATATATTCAAAGGAGGAGCCCTCAACAGATTTACCGGCAACGCTGATACTTACAGGCCCGGTTGTCCCTCCTTCAGGTACCTCAACATAGATATTCTCTTCATTGAACGTAACGATCTTTGCCTCCACCCCATTAAACTTCACCGAATTCTCTTTCCTCAGCCGGCTGAAATTCTCACCGCTGATCGTTACTACCGTTCCAGCCCTTCCCCGCAGCGGAGAGACCGAGCTAACCACGGGGGCCGGTTTATCCCCTGAACCATCCTCTTTTTGACATGAAGCGTTTAACAATCCTATTGTTAAAAGCAGGAGCATAAGTCTTTTCATTTATAAAATCTTTTAAATACCCTGATAATTACTTTACTTTCAATTCGGCCAGAAGCGGCAAATGATCCGAAGCATACGGCTCGCTGATCACCTTATGAGACAGCACTTCAAACTGCTCAGGCTTTTTGAACATGATATAGTCAATGGTGCGGTTAGGATTCACTTCAGGGATGGTAAAACCACAGTTTTCCCTGCATGTACGTGTAAATCCTTTATCAAGAATGGTGATGGCTTCACTTTCGGGAAGAGAATTAAAGTCGCCGGCCAGCACTACCGGCAAGCTCTGATCTTTAAATATCCTGTTCACTTCCTCCGCCTGAAGGGGCTTATTTGCTGCTTTCAGGTCGAAGTGCGTACTGGCAAAGACCACTTTCTTACCGCCTTTCAGTTTCACTGTCACCACCGCCAGTCCTCTCGGCTCACCCCCGGCACCTTCCTGCATGGGAAGTTTGTATTTCGCCGAATCGACTATCGGAAATTTAGAAAGAACAGCGATCCCATAGTCGCCACCCTGATGATCTATTGTTTTGACAAAAAAGAAATGCATTCCGCACCGCTTTGCCAGCTCCCTGGCCTGGTTCAGCCCTTTACCCGAGCGCTCGGTATTTACATCTACCTCCTGCAGGGCCACCAGGTCTGCGTGCGATCTTTTAATCACATTTGCAATGGCCTTAATATCTATCAGCCCTTCCTTTGCTTTTGAAGGGGGGTTGCAGTGGTGTATATTATAACTAAGGACTTTTATTTTCACTCCTTTTCCTCCCTGGGCAAGCAAATTGCCCGACAGGGAAAACGCCAGAAGAAGGAGACATAAGCTTTTTACAAGTTGTTCCTTAATGAAATCGTTCATTGATCAGAATATTTTGAAATGGTCTATTTATATTTTAATTCGGCAATAACGGCGCGGTGATCGGAAGCCTGAGCCTCATTTGCTGTCCGATAGCTCAGTACGCTGAACGCAGCCGAAGCTTGCTGGTTAAGAAAGATATAATCGATAGTACGACTGGGACTGGCAGCCGGTGAGGTAAGAGGACAACCTGAACTGCAACCAGGATTAAAGCCTTGCTGGAGCGCGGTGATCGCTTCACTGGCCGGCTGGGCGTTGAAATCGCCCGCCAGCACCAGGGGTCCCTGTATCCCCGAATTGATGCGGAGAAGTTCCCTCACCTGCGCCATCCGGCTTGCCGCATCCGAGACTTCGAGGTGCGTAGAGGCAAAATAGAACTTTCCGCTTCCCCCTTCGGCGGCTACCGAGATCATCGCAACAGAGCGAAGTTCGCCGGTAGCCCCTTCCGCCAGCAGCAAAGGATAACGGGTACGATCTACTATAGCATATCTCGAAAGTACGGCGACCCCATACTCGCCCCCGTCATAATCGATAGACTTAGAGAAAAACACGCTCATCTTAGTCTTCGCAGCGAGGTCCTGCGCCTGGTTCAGGTTTACTCCCGACCTTCTGGTATTCTTATCTACCTCCTGAAGCGCCACAAAATCAGGCTTCTCGGCATTGATCACAGTCGCTATCGCATTTACATCTATCACCCCTGCCTGAGCGGGAGGGTTTGCATGATGGATGTTATAGGTCATTACCTTAATAGTCTGCCCCGACTTAATCGTCGTAAGGGTTTCCGTTACTGGCTTTTCGGGCTCCTCAGGCCCGTCTGACTTCGATTTTCCACATCCTGCCACGATCGCTGCGGCAATCCCTGCCAGTACAAAGTTCCTTATCTTCATGCTTCTTATCTTTCTTATTTGTACAGTTACCATCCGGGGTTCTGACCGAGATTAGGATTGCGGTCGAGCTGAATCATCGGCACCGGCCACAAATAGTTCTTCGGATCTTCAAAACGACGGTCGTCATCCACAATAATATAGCCCTGAGCGTCTGCTCTGAGGTTTGCTACGTCTGCAGGTACCGCCGCCCAAGCTTTGTTCATCCCCTTAATAGGCTGAGCCAGCAGCGCTCCCTGTTTCCAGCGCTTGATGTCGAAATAACGCTGTCCCTCAAGGGCCAGTTCAACCCGGCGCTCCCTTCTTATCTCAGTGCGTACATCCATGCCGTTAGCCGCTAGTTCAGTAAGCATCATAGGGTGCATATTAACTCTCCCACGGAGCAGGTTGATCGTTTTGTCAAGATCTTCCTGTGTAAGAGTACCTTGTTCAAACCGCGCTTCTGCGTACGTTAAAAGAATTTCACCGTAGCGTAAAACATGGATATCATTCTGGTCAAAACCTACCTGGCTGACAGTAGCTATCTCAACATACTTGGTAAAATAATAACCGGTAACCGTTACACTCCCTCTTCTGTCGGACACAAATTTAGGTGTGGTGAAAATCTCGGGACTGGTATTGACGGGTTTACCGTCATAGCGACCGCCCCATCTTGCACCCGGAGCAAGGATCGTTTGAGCCATACGCGGATCCCGGTTTTCAAACACCTGGTTATAGGTATTGTCCCGGTAGAGTGGCGACTTATCAATAGGCAAGCCGTCGGAACACAAATATGCGTCCACCAAAGATTTAGTAGGATTAAACCTCGAACTCTGATCAGGCACCTGAATTTCCCTGCTTAAGTTATGCATACTTTCGTTGGTCAGGTTAAGCCGGGCGATGATGGTTTCCCTGTTATTTCCGTTTACGAGCTTTCCTGCCCAGGTAAAAAAGTTATTGTACGTTGTTGCCGGATCTCCTGTATTGTACAACTGGTAAACCCCGAGGTCCATCACGTCTTTTGCTGCCTTCTCAGCCACATCGTAACGCCCGAAATACAGCGCGTACCGTGCTTTAAGTCCCAATGCAGCGCCTTTACGGATCCTCCCCTGATTGCTTTTATCCGGTAATTCTGATTTCAAATATACCGAAGCTTCCTGTAGTTCATTCAGAACGAAATCTTGTACTTCCTGAGCCGGATTCCTCGGGCCATAAACATCCTCAATAGTGATAGGAGTAGTTATCAATGGGACATCTCCGAAAAACAGTGTCAGGTGAGCATATAAGTAAGCACGAATGACCCTTGCCTCTGCAGCAAGTTCTTCTCTGCGCTCCGGACTTACAGTTTCTGCCCTGTTGTAGTTGGAAAGAAACACATTACACTGACGGATAGCCTGATATAAATTCCTCCATTCGGTGTTTGCCGTTCCTATATCAATCCCATATCTCCCGGCGGCGATATTACGGTGGTCTGTACTGCTGGAGTTATAAGAATTATCCCCGATCTGGTCCAGATCTACCGTGTTCTTATTTTTAATAACCGCATACAGCCCGTTTGCCGCCAAAACCAGCTGGCCTTCCGTCTCCCAGAACGTTTCATCTACAATCTGATCACGCGGAACACGGTCTAAGAAATCCTTCTTACAGGAAGAAAGGGCTAGTCCTGCTAATATTGCTATATATATAGTGATTCTCTTCATGGCATTATTTCAAATTGACGTTCAAACCAAAAACAAAAGTCTTCACCTGCGGATAGTATCCGCCAGAAGTAACCGGACTTTCCGGATCGTAGCCATAGTAATAATCTGACTTCGTAAAGAGGTTGTCGGCAGATGCATAAACACGCAGCCTGCTGATCCTAAACTTCTGAACAAGAGAGGATGGAAACGTATATCCTACCTGTATATTCTTTAGGCGGAGATACGATGCGTCTTCCAGCCAGTAGGTAGAAAGTCTCTGATTATACGACTGGTTGTAAGTAAGACGGGGATAGCTGGCATCAGGATTATCGATGGTCCAGCGATCAAGATGTACACTTTGAGGCATGCTCCCCTCATTAATGAACGCGTGGCGGGCTGAACCCGTTATCAACCCCTCTGCTTTCCCTACTCCCTGAAGAAAGAACTGAAAATCAATCCCCTTCCAGTCGACATTTCCCCTGAAGCCATACGTATATCTGGGTATAGCACTTCCGATCACCTTCCTGTCGTTGGCAGATGTTATCGCACCATCTCCATCCAGGTCCTTGAGGATTATATCGCCGGGCTTGGGCGGATACTGGGTGTCATAAGCAAATCTTGGAGTGTAGACCCTGGTTGCCGGATTGTAATCAAAATCCGCTTCCTGCGCCAAACGGTCAGCTACAAATCCATAAAAGGCATCAATGGGATAGCCTACCATTTGTACCCTGTCGGCAGGAGAAGAATTGGAGCCTCCCATATCGGTAACTTCATTCCTCACATCCGACAAGTTGACGCTAAGCCCGTAATTCACCTTCTTTATCCGGTCTTTCCATGACAAAAGCAGTTCCCATCCTTTATTTTCAACCTTACCGGCGTTCTGCGGAGGATAATTCTCACCAACCCCCAAAACGTCAGGCAGCCGTACAGGCAGAAGAATATCGTTAGTTTTATTGATGTAATAATCTGCGGTGATACCCAGGCGGCTTCGCAGCATGGTCAGATCTATACCGAAATCCTGCTTGGTGCTAGATTCCCAGCGCAGCAACTCGTTTGCCACTCCGTTTTGCCTGTATCCAATCTGAGGAACGTTCCCAATAGGCATTGTCTGGAATGGAGAAATGGTAGCCAGATACCCAAAGTTTAAGGTTCCGCCCGAAGAACTGGTCACCCTGTCATTCCCCTGACTACCATAAGACGCCCTGATCTTTCCAAAGTCGATCACCGACTTCAGAGGTTCAAAGAACCCCTCCTCTGAAAAGATCCATCCGAGAGAACCCGAGAAAAACCAGTCCCAACGGAGATCTTTCCGAAAACGGGATGACCCGTCATACCGGAAGTTACCTTCCGCCAGATACTTCTTATTATATATATAATTCAGGCGACCAAAGATAGACTGAAGAGCCCACTGTGTTGAGCTTGCGCCATTTTCCTGTTGTAAAGTACCGATATTAAGACTGGGAACGTCCTGCGACGGTAAACTCAAGCGACTTGCATTGAAATTATCCGTAATTTCTTCTTCCCTTGAATACGCCACCATTAACTTAAGTTCATTCTTCTCAGCAAAGGTTCTTTCATATTCTGCAAGTCCTAAAAACGACTGATAGAAATTGGTGTAGTCGTTTGCAGTGATACTGTTTGTCGGACTTGTCTGATAGATGAGCGAGCCATCGTCGGGACTATAGTAATTTATGGTCTTGTTGAAGACAGTACGTTTTGAATTAGATCTGATCAGGGCGTACTGACTACGCAGATTAAGCCCTTTTGTAATATTCAGTTTCGCCTGCAAATTTGCTGTTACCTCCTGGGATCCAAAGTCGTTTGAGCCCCCGTCTGTTGTGACAGCGACGGGGTTACGAGAGCCCCCTATATACCCCCATCCTCCTGTAGTAAATCTCACGGGAACCAGCGGAAGTATTTGCATTGCCGCATAAATAGGACCTGTTGCTGAGGTTACATCCTCGGAGGATCCTGCGTAGTTCCGGTCGATATAGCCAATATTTGCATCGAGATCGAGCCGGTTGAACAAACTGGTATTAAATCTTGCCCTGATATTGTGGCGTTTGGATTGATATTTATCGCCTGTAACAAGGCCGCCTTCTTTCAAAAAGCCGTAAGAAAGATAATAGTTAAGGTTTTTTGCGCCTCCATTAATGCTGAAGTTGTGGTTTTGCTGAGGTGCGCTTTTCTTCATGATCGCATCGATCCAATCGGTGTTGGCATAGTAATTAGGATCGGAGCCGTTCCTCGCAATTTCTATTTGTGCATCCGTATAAGTGGGATTTTGTCCCACATTCGACCTTGCTTCATTCAGCATAGTCATGTATTCTACAGAGCCTATCCTCTTCGGCAAAGCCGTCGGCGTTTGAAAACCAAAATAGTTGCTATACCCTATATTAGGCTGATCGCCAGCTCCTTTCTTGGTAGTGACCAGGATCACTCCATTACCGCCACGAACACCGTATATAGATGATGAAGCGGCGTCTTTGAGGACTGAAACACTTTCTATATCATCAGGGTTCAGAATATTCATATTTCCTCCGGGAACCCCGTCAATAACGACCAGCGGGTTGGCATCGTTCAACGTTCCTTCACCCCTTATGCGTATAGAAGTAGAGTTATTCCCCGGTACCGCGGTACTGCTGACGATTGTAACCCCGGCCATTTGTCCCTGTAAGGCAGAAGTAACGTTTCTTACAGGCCGGTTCTGAATATCCTCTCCTTTTATCGAACTCACCGCTCCGGTTACGTTTACCTTCTTCTGAGTGCCATACCCTACTACCACAACTTCGCTCAGGGCCTGGAGATCTTCTTTTAAGCTGATAGAAATCTCTGCCCTGCCATTTACGGATATCTCCTGCTGGGCAAAACCGGTATAGGTAATTACCAGAACAGCATTATCCTCAACATTTGCAATATTAAACACACCGTTAATATCTGAAACGGTTGCCTGGTTAGAGCCTTTTACCCGTATCGTTGCTCCGGGAAGAGGTTCTCCTTTATCGTCAGTTACCTTTCCCCTGACAGTAATCAAAGGGGTTATCTTAACCGGTTCCTTTTCATTCTTCTTCGTAACGATTATCGTCCTCTCTTCTATAACATACTTAAAAGGTTGACCCTTAAAACTCTGTTCCAAAGCCTGCGCTACCGAAACATTGTCGAGGTCAACAGTTACAGGTTTTGCGGATTTAAGCTCGTTATACTTGTAAAAAAAGAAGTAACCGCTTTGCTTCTCAATCGCAGTAAGGACTTTTTCAAGCGGCAGGTTTTTGCCCGACAAGCTGATACTCTGAGAGAAGCTGTTTGCACTTAGCTGAAGACAAGTGATCGTTAATAAAATGGCGGTGAGTTTCATTACCAGAAACAATTTGTATGGCAACAAACGCCCGAAACCAGGCATTTTACCATGAGAAGTTAATTGCATACTTTTGTACAGTTTGGGTTAAAGGATAGATTCCGTCAAGAATTTTATTTTTAGTCCCGGACAACCTATTCTATAGGTCCATTACCGGAAGTGTTGCAGCACTTCCGGCTTTTAGAGACTTAATTTGATTAAGTAACTATGTCTTCATCATGCTTATCTTAATAGTTAAACCTTATTGAATTAATTCCCTATAATTATCTTTCTGCCCTCTACCCGGCATTTTACGTTACTGAGCTCGAGTATGCGCAGTACTCCTGATACATAAGCCGTGCGCTTAATCTTTCCTACAAACTCGTCCGAAGGGATCTCTCCCCGGTATTCTACATCTACATCGTACCAGCGGGACACCTGGCGCATTAAAGACTGAATGTCTTCTCTGTCAAATTTGAAATATCCGTTCTTCCAGGCAACCGCCTTTTCTATATCAGCCTGACGAACACTCGTTGCATGATCGCCAGAACGAACAATGGATTCCTGTCCCGGCACGAGAAGCTTCGAAGCAGTAACTGAATTCCGGCCGGGTGTTACCCTTACAGAGCCTTCAAGCAGCGTGGTCTTTGTTTCACCTTCGTCCGCATAAGCATTGATGTTGAAATGCGTTCCCAGTACCTCAACTTCCTGCTCAGCCGTCATTACGATAAAAGGAACTCTTTCTGAATGCTGTTCTTTAAACTCTGAACCCTCAACTTTAAACTTCTTCGCTACTTCAAAATACACTTCGCCTGTTATCTCTACTTTCCTCTCATCACCATTGAACACCGTCGGGAAGCGGATAGACGATGCCGAATTAAGCCATACTTTCGAGCCGTCAGGCAGCGTAAGCTGATATTGTCCTCCCCGCGGAGTAGCTACCATATTATACGTAACCACTCGCTTCGCCTGCCCCGCACCTGCTTCATAGACAATTTCTCCGTCTTTCGTCTTGTTGATTGCGGCCCCTCCCTCCTTAGCAAGAACGCCATTTACTGCGTCGTCAAGCATTATTGTCGAGCCATCGCCTAATGTCAGAATGGCCTTGTTGGTTCCGGGAGCAATATCTTGTTTATGGATCGTTACAGATTGAACGGGACTCTTAGCACTTTCCTCTGTCTGGTTTACCCAAAACCAGATACCTGACGAAACAAGTATTAAAACAGCTGCCGCAGCAGACCAGCGCATATAAAAGCGGTCCTTCCTGGTTGTCCCCTCTGTTCCGGTATCGATCCGCGCCTTTAATTCAGCACGGATACTCTTCTTCAGTTCGTTCTTTTCAGATTCGCCCAATGACTTAAGCGGGTCCTCTTTAAGGTCGAACATATTATAATAAGCATGAAGGAAATCCTCCTCCTCCGCAGAAGCCTGACCGTTCCTGTACTTTTCCAGGATCCGTAGAAACTCCTTATTGTCAATATTCATTTAACGGCATTTCTACTAAGACCGTCATACACGGAAAAGTCCCACGCCAATATCAAATTTTTTGAAAAAAATTTCAAGGCAGAGGATAGGCAGAATGAAAAGGCAAAGCCATTGCCCGGAAGGCAAAAGATTTAAGCAAACATTTAAAAATCAATACTTAGAACTTACAACCTGGAACTTACAACTTAATACCTTCAACTTAGAACTTACAACCTGCAACTCACAACCTGCAACATAATGCTAAAGATAAAAGGCATATCAGCATAAAGGACTCACGCAGTAGCGCGATACTCCTGCCTAATTGGTTTTGAACGGTTTTACGTGAGACATTTAACCGTTCTGCGATTTCGTCTGTAGGAAGATCCTGGTGAAAGCGCATTTGAAAAATAACCTGTTGCGAAGATGTCAGGGTGCCGAGAAGTGCTTCATAAGCTCTGAGAAACTCTTTGTGAAGTACCACTGCGTCGGCATTGTCTTTCGACATTTCAAACTGAAGCAAAAGATCGGGAATGGAAGTATATTTGCCTTCCCTTTCCATCCATTTGTACACGTTATTACGTACAGCGGTAAAGAGGTAGGCAGGTAGGTTGTCAATTACAAGCTCTTTTCTCCTCGACCACAACTGCAAAAAAATATCCTGGGTGATATCCTTTGCATAACCGGGATCGTTAAGTCTTTTAAATGCAGCGGCGTAAACCTTCTCCCAATACTTTTCATATAACGCATCAAAAGCTTCGGAACTGTCTTCCTGCATCCTTAACAATAAAAACTTATCAGTTTCCTTATGCATAAACTACCAGCATTGACAATCCGCGTAATATCAAATTTAGGAATTATTCTGATTAAAAATCTAAAATAATTAAGGCTAAACACCTTCCTGAATCAGTTCCCGGACCGGCTCAAAGGAAGGTGTTTGGTATTAACTGGATATTAATTGCTGATTAAAGAAACATTAGCCGTTATCTCAGTCCGCCATGGCATTCATTACTTTCACTTCAAAGGGCTTCAATTTAATCACGGCCGTTCTTCCTGAGAATAATTTATCCCCACCGGGCAACCTGGCGTCATAAAAACTATAACTGTCACCTAATCCCCCGGGTATTTCAAACAGCTGCCTCACATTAACGGTAAAGCTTTTCTCAACAGGAGAAGGATTTCTTAAGGTTAACACCCCCTTTTGATCACGCCAGGCTGCAAAGCCGTACACTTCTTCCTTGTCAGGGTCGCCTCCAGCCCAGTGAACATCAGCCAGGACCTGCTCATTTGCTTTCGCCCAGCTGGCCGCATCGCGAAGACAGTCCCAGGCTTTGCTGTCTAGTTTATGTGGGTTTATATAAAGTTCCTGGAGACTGGTACCGGTTCCAAAAAACGACCAGATCTCATCTTCGACATTCTGATTGTCCGTTTCCAGTCCACCGGGGAGTCCGTTGTCGGCAATACATATCCCGTGGTTCATGAGGGAGTTTAGAGGATAAAGGGGAGCTCTTTTTACTACGTTCTTATAGGTTTGTGCATCCCGGTAATTGATCCACTGCTGGCGTTTCGTCCCCCTGCCACTCAAACCGGTATCTTCACCGGCACGCCATATAGCGTCGCCGTAATTCAGCCAGTATACCGAGGGCCAGGTACCTACTGTCAGACTAAAGTACAGGTCGGGTTTTGTTTTCCGCATCCCGCTGATCAAATTTAGGAACGACTCGATATCCTTCTGATAGGTAATACTCGCCCCGCTGGCGCCGTTTCCTGCCCCTACCCCGTCAAACTTGAACATGGAAACATTGTACTCTTTTATAAAGTTACTGGTGACTGCATTGAAACGCTTGTTGTAAACAGGGCCCGACAATGAAAATCCGTTTGCATTGGTCTCAAAAGGCGGGTTTTGCTGTTTCCCATAATTCAGGCGCTGCTCCTTTGCCTCGTCATATCCGCCCCAGGGTGAAATCCATACTCCGATTCCTGCCTGATAGCTTGCAGCCGCTTTCTTTAGTTCTGTAAAGCCCTTGGGGAAACCGGGATTAAACTGCCACAAGCTCTTATTATCATCCCAGCCGTCGTCAAATAAAAAGGCTTTTAAGTGCACATTGCGCTTTTGAACAAGGCTATCGCCAAACGTCTTTATACGGTCGAGACAAACTGCTTCGTTCAGCTTCCTGTCACCCCAGGAAATATCATACCATGAATTATAGTGCAGCATCTGCCGGTAAGGCATGGCGCGCTCCTTTTCAACGTAACATAAAAAGCCGCGGCGCAGTTGTCCTTTCGGGGTCACTCCCCATACGGCTGAAGTAGTAAACGAACTACCGGGAGTTAAAGGTTCGAGCCTTGGCAGATCGGAGCTGATGTATCCCTTTTCCTCTCTTACCCGACTCATGGGGTGCTCGGAAGCAAAAAACATCGTTTTATGAACAAGGGGTGAACCGTCGACAGTGCCAACTGCTTTAACACCAATATTCCCGGGTAACTTAATCATACTGATATTAACCAGCTTTACCGTCTTGTTTACAGCGAAGGTGATCACCTCTCGTATATAATTTGCGTCTTCTGTTAATATTGCTTCCCAGTGGATATTGATACCGGTTTTGGGATCTTCAAGTTCGGATTGATACTTTCTTCCTCCCGCTTTGCCAGGGCGTCCCGACCCTGAATCATAAGAAGGTATATTAACCAGCGCAGGTTTCTTCTTCAAAACAAAAGCGTCTGACGAAACAACTTTCCCGTCTGCGAAAGTGAGCTCAAATACAGGAAGATTCAAAGATAGCTTTGCTCCTGTACTCTTATCCGTAAAAGCGGCAACCCTTAACTTGCCGCCCACTGTACTAAATGTCATCTTCAGAATGTTATTTTCTAAACTGAGCTGATCTTTAGCGGAGGTCGTCTGCACCTCGCCCGGACTCTTTCCGGGATAAGGGATTTGAGCATATACTGTATTGATTGCGCTTAAAGCAATCAATACAAACAGAAGCCTCCATTTCATATAATCGATTTTCAAATGAATCATTGTAGTCCTTTATTTCAAATACGCCAGAATCGTTGTTACTTCACTTGCACAACATGATTCAGCTTATTATATCCGGTAGTCTCTTCCCATACATCCTTATTTGCCAGGCGGATGCTGTATTCGGGTTTGCCCGCCAGGCTCGAATAGGCGTCGGGAAGGTTTAAAAGCAATTCGTAGTCACCGGGAGTTATATCTCCTGTGATTCTCAACTTGCCCTGCAGCATTATCGCTCCAGAATACCATCTCCTGATATCCGTATCAAAAGGCAGTGTTATAACCTCCCCCGAGCTCTTACTGCGAAGAAGGACTTGCACCGGCCTTGGGTTATACGGAGCGGCATACCCTTTATTGCGGATATTGAGGGTGATATTCATTTCCGTTTTTCTTACCGCATTATCCGGTAAGACCGCACTTTCCAGCACCAGCCGGTAGCCTAGGTTTCTCTTAATATTATCCATGCATCCGCCGTCCTGCCAATCGTTGTTCACTGTATTATTATAATGAGCATTGATATAGCTGTAATGCATCGCCGCAAATTCTTCCTGGGCTTTTCCCGCTGGTTCACAATCATTCTGCGGACTGTATCCGTCACTGCATGTTTCTCCTCCCACCACCACAAACCGGCTATCGTTCATCATATAATCTCTTAATGTATTTACAACGGCAGCATCAGAGCTTCTGGGAGACAAGTTATTGCCATAGTCTTCAAAGGTCCCCACGTCGTTTGAACCCGACAGGAAACAATCGTTATGATATCCTATCCTCGATTTATCGGTCGCCGTAAATGCCTCCTGCTCGCTGAGCGCTGCCGAACTGATCAATGAATGAACTCCATAAGCAAACCGCTGCTTAAACTGCGGATACCTTACCTGCACCATCCTGTCGGCAGGTACAGCGCCAAGCAAAGCTTTTAAAACATCGATCCGGTCCTGCCAGTTCTGATCGCTAAGCACGTTCTGCTGATTCCCGTTTGGAGAAGGATCCCCAAAATAGTCAGAGTAATAGTTCTCCCCCCATATCCCTATAAAGCCAAACTGAACGCAGGTAATTACGTCCGCATTTTCCTGCAACAAGGGCTTTAGCTGCGCAATATGGTTCAGCACTACCGCTTTTGAAGCATCACCGTAAGGAGGGCAGATCCCTCCTTCAGCACAGTTTCCCGCATTGCTGGTCACGGTGTACACAAACCTCGGGATCACTTTCAGTCCGGCCGTCCTTATGGCTTGCATATCTGTCTTGATGCCGTTTAGTATAGCAACAGGGATGGCTGCGTTCTTTAGATTATCAAGAATATAATACCTGAACAGCAAGGTACTCAGTACCTGGTAATTTGCATTTTCAATGCTTTGAAGATTTCGGTAGCCCTTAATAGAAGAAGCATCGAGGGGCACGAAATTGCTGGCTGAAGTTTCTGAATAACGATAAAATCCCCGCTCGGGATTTGGAAAATCCTCTTCGCTTTCTGTATAGGTAACATTCACCTTGCTTATATCAACCAAACTATCTTCCTTCTCACGGCAGCCATAACAAAAAGACGTCAGGACAAACCCAACAGAGGCTACGGTAACGTATATACGTTTAACTACTTTCATTTTAATATTTTTATTCGTGAAATAATCCTCGGAACTAAATCTTAAAAAAGATCTTTCTCTTATACAGCCAGAAACAGAGATACCACTCTGCAAAAAGAGTGACCAGCGACGAGATGATAGCGCTTATCTTTTCGGGTGTGCCGGCAAAGCCGAGAAATCCCTTGATAAATATGCCAACGAAGCCGTTGAACCACTGCATTCCCACGGTCTCAAAGAACAGGTAAATAAACAGTGCATTCATCCCAACCACCGTAAACAACCAGGCACACTTATTCCAGTCTTTGATATCATTAAGCCAATACAAAAAGGCCATCATAAGTAATACCCATCCGCCTGAAGCCAATACAAAAGAACTGGTACTTATCCGTTTGATGATAGGTGTAACAGATGAAAGATCGAGTGCGTAACCCGCTACTAAACATACGCTACCTGCAATAAACAGATAGCTTATTTTCTTCTCAGCAGAAATCCCCGAAGCCAGTAACTTCCCCGCAAGAACACCCCAGATGGTGTGAGCCGCCGTAGGAATAAAGTTAATGGCCACCCATCCGTCTCCGTTGATCTTGCCCATCAGCAGGGTGTCCATGTAAGCGCCAAAGTTGTGATGCTCAGTAAAAGGCTGATCAAATCCCGGCATCAGTATCATCCGGTATAACAGGTCGGTCAATACCAGCAGAACGGCCGAGAATACCATTTGCCAGGCAAACGGCTTCCTGATGATCATATAAGCGACCAATGTGGTCACAGACAACTGCGTCAGCACATTCCAGAGTTCCCAAACAAGTTTCCCCGCGTACACACAATGCAGTGCCGTACCAAAGATGAACAGACGGAGGCATCTTATAAGGATATGCTTCAGGTTTCCCTTCCAGGTAATTCCTCTGACCGATTTACCCGACCACGACATATAGAGCGCTGCCCCTGCCATAAACATGAAAGCCGGCTGTACAAGGTCCCAAAAACGCAGGCCATGCCAGGGATGATGAAAAAACTGATCCACAAGGACCCCGCCGATGCCAGCAGGCTCAAGCTGCTGCAAAGAGGTGTATACCATACAACTCTCTGCAGCTAGCAGGACCATAATCAGGCCTCTCATCACATCAAGTGAGAGAAGCCTCTTTCCCGAATAATGTGCCATCTGATCTTCTTATTCGTCCATATTCAAAAAATAACCGGCAGACCCTTCATCCGGTGCGCTGCCAATTGAAGCCGACCAGTCGCTCTTGACTGCGGCAATAGCAATCCGCAAACCTGTACCGGTCAGAAACTTTAGTTTGCTTCTTTGCAAACTGCATTCAAACTTCAGAAGACCATTCTCTTCAACCACTGTCCCAACCGCATAGGCTTCCGAAATTGATTGAGGGTCAAAATTAAAAGCCGTCTGCGGATCATAATGATAAAACACATCAAACGCGCCTTCAAGGATTTGTCCTTCCATCAGGATATCGTAGCCTCCCTCCGGATAGGTGCCCGTAAGATATCCGGTCCCGGCATTATTATCCGAATCAATATAGAAGTCGAAGACCGGAGTGTCGCTTCTATTTCCTGATACCTCTATGTATACATAAACCGCATTGCCATCGTAATCCAGCTTCACTTTTTTGATCCCGTTACCTGCTGCGGTTGGCGTAATGACATTAGCCGTAATGTTGTCCCAGTCTGAAAGGGTATTATCCTTCAGCTTCACAGGTGTTGATTTTGAAATCCTGATCACAGTAGAACCCTCAACAGTTTGGCCCGAAGCGGTGGTAGCATACAGCGTAGCCACATACTTGCCCTTTCCGGGATAGGTATGAACCGGACTTTCCTCCTCCGAGTTTGTACCATCGCCAAATTCCCATTTATAAGCACTTACCCCCTTTGTTTCATTTTTAAATGCCACCTGATTGCCCTCGACATCCAGCGTATAGATCACATCAACGACCGGTTCATTATCTTCATCCTTGCAGCCATTCAGTACCCAGGCCAGCAATACCAGGGGCAGGATGTATCGCATTAATTTAAAAGTCTTCATATTCTGAACATTAAATCATTAATAAAAGGATTTATGGATTCTGCTGAACCTCAGTATTCGTAAGCACCTCATCAATAGGAATGTAATAGACCACCCTGGGACTATTCCAGCTTACCGTAATATTGGAATAACCGGAAGGCGCCTTTGATAGATCCACATCGGTTTCCTTCAGGCCGGGCAGATGATATCCCCAGTATGCCCTTTGCAGATCTTTTTTATTCCTGTAAACATCATACATCCGGTGACCTTCAAAAGCGAGCTCAATGCGGCGCTCATTCAATACTACATCCAGAAGGGTCGAACCCGATGGAACCTGCCCATTATACAATGAACCCTGAAGTCCCCGGTTCTTGCGGATCATATCCACATCTTCCAAAGCTTTGGCGGCCTGCGCCAGCTTGGCCTCTGCTTCCGCACGGTTCAGGTACATTTCCGAAAGACGGAACATCACAGGCGAACTCAGATTAGGGCTTCCACCCTGTCCTGAAAACTTTTTGATGTAGTAAACCTCTATGCCGTTCTTTTTCTGAACCGCCCCGTTATCATCTTTCAAAGGCACAATATAGCTCCATCGCACATCTTCAGGATGCTGCTCCATTAGGCTCCTTAACGACTGGGAAGCAAACTCCTCTCCCCATCCCGAGTTCCCATCCGAATAGACCATAGAAGCAATAGAACCGAACTTACCATAGTCTTCTGCCGTTGTAAAAGCAATGCAAAAGATCGTTTCGGATGAAGTGGTGGCATTGGCAAACAAAGAAGGATACGTAGAGGCCGTTGTCAGTTGAAACCGGTTCGAATTAATTACATTAGTGGCGTATTCTATAGCCTTTGCATTATCCTCTTTATACAAATTCACCCTTGATAGCAAGGCCCAGGCCGCCTCTCTGGATGCATATTGCACGCCCCTGGGCTGGTTCATCAGTGAGGCCGCTTTTTCTGCGTCTGCTATAACGGACGCATATACTTCCGCTACCGACGACCTTGGTTTTTTTGCAGGATCGGAAAGCGATGTCCGCAATATGATTCCCGGAGCCTCAGGACTCTGGCTGTAGGGCCTGGCAAACAAACGTACAAGATTGAAGTGGCAGAATGCACGGAGGAAATAGCATTCTCCTAAGAGCTGCTGTATGGATGCACTGGGGTTTTCTATCTTCTCCGCAGCCTCAATCACTGTATTCACACCGCTGATGATCTTGTAGGATACATACCAATAGTACCGGGTATTAGCCTGCGTAGGGGTATGGTCCTGTGTAAAACTATTGAACAAAGGGTCTTCTGTTATTTGTCCGCACACGATATCGTCACTCGCAAAATCAGAAAGCTGAAAGAACTGCCGGAGATACATATTGTTATTATCCGTTGTTCCGTTAAACTGAATATGGTCCTTAAACAGCGCGTAAGATCCATTCAGTGCATTGGTTAGCCCATCTGAGGTACTAATAAGATTCTCTGTTGTAATGGCGTTACTTGGTTCTACATCTAAGTCGCAACTTGTCGCGGCCGTTAGCACAAAAGCTATCAGAATTAATAATTTCGTTTTCATATCGATCTGTTTAGAACCTGCAGTTTATATTAATTAGATATTGCCTGTTATTAGGATATTTAAAGTCCGACACACCCGGCGTTACATTCTCTCCGGGAGTTACAGTTGTCTGAGGATCCTGTCCCAGGAAATTACTGAATGTATACACGTTATCAGCAGTCAAAGAGATCGTCACTCCCTCAAATTTCAGCTTGCCGACCACCGACTTTGGCAGTTCATAAGAAAGCGCGACATTCCGGATCGTAAAATAACTGCCGTCTTTAAGATATCGCGTCGATGTTTCTGTAGAGTTCGCTGAATTTTGGGGGCTCGGCTCCGTGGCGACATGCCCCGGATGGGTCCATACAACAGCGTCGTCGGGCAAGCTTATCTGGTTATAATAAGGCTCATGCCCGTCATTCATTACAAAGCGAAGGTTATTACTAAATACCTTGTTGCCGTAGTTAAAATACGTATTTACCCGCAGTCCGAAATTCTTATACCTGAAACTGTTATTAAATCCTCCCTGGTATTTTGGCAGGGCCGATCCAACTTCCTGTAACGTAGCCTGCGAATACTCCGTAGTGGTCTCGCGCGCTACCACCATTCCGTCTTCATCTTTAATCAGCTTTTCCCATAATGGCGCACCCGTCTCCGCGTCTACTCCCCTCCACTTTGGCATATAGAACTCATACAGGTTCCCTTCATTCCGGTAGATCTGGGAAATGCTCCATGCACCGGTCCTGATAATTTCACCTGGCAGTTCTTTTAACTTATTGCTGTTAAAATTTACCGAAAGATCCGAGTTCCATTCGAAATTGCGCGACTTGATAACAGCAGCATTGATCCCCAGCTCAACACCGTCGTTGATCACCTGGCCCGAATTCTCCCAGCGCTGTTCAAAGCCGATGGAGAGAGGCTGCGATACCTGCAGCAGCAAGTCTTTGGTAACGTTATGATAGGCATCAAACGTTAAAGCAAGACGTTTAAACAAGCCTATATCAACACCTGCATTATACTGGTGCTTACTTTCCCAGGTAAGCAAGGGATTAGGCAACTGGTATGGCGTTGCTCCCGGCAGCAAATTATATTGAGTAGTCAGAGAAAACAATCCAAGGAATCGGGATGCTCCGATGTCTTGTGTACCGGTAACCCCGTAGCTCAAACGAAGTTTAAGGTTATCCACCACATCGTTGTCTTTCAGAAAATCTTCGTTGCTTACCAGCCAGGCTGCAGAAACAGCGGGAAAGCCGGCAGTCTGGTTTCCCTTTGGAAATGCGGAAGATCCGTCAAGCCGGTACGAGCCGGTAAACATATACTTATTCTTATAACTGTAGTTCAGTTGCGAGATGAACGACTGGATAATGGCTCTGTTATTTGACCCGTTTACCAGCTGATTACTTGAAATGACGTCCAGAACCTTAAGTCCTTCAGGTAAACCGCGCCCCGATGCGCCGGAAAGCTCTGTTTTACTATTCTCAAACGCAACGCCGGCCAAACCATTAATGCTATGGTCGCCCAGCTCGAAGTTAAACTTGAGCAGATTATTGGATATTAGTCCGTAATTGATCGTATTCAGCTCATCGAGGTAACCGGTGTTATGATAAGTTCCCGCAGCAAGAGGCGAAACATAATTCACTCCCTTGTTAAAGCCGGCCGCAAAACGATTAGAGCTGGAGAAGATCAGCCATTTGTTAATCGTATAGTTCGCTGCAAAGTCATAATTCAGATCAAAACCCTTTGTTGAGTGATCAGAATTATTCACTGTATGAACCGGGTTCACCTTATCCCTCGACCACCATTTGAAAGCGGAGTTTCCGTCAACATAAACTGAGTTTCCATTTGTGTCATAGGGGTTATCCCAGGGCATATTCAGAAAGGAATAATAAACATCCATATAATCATAGCTCTTGCCTATTGAACCGCTCAGGTTAACGTTGTTTGTCACATTCAGCTTCTTCGAAAAGTGGTAAGTTGAGTTCGCCCTCAGATTCAGGCGCTGGAAACCAGTGTTCATAAAAGTTCCTTCCTCTTTGTAATAGGAAGCCCCCGCATAATAATCGTTCTTCTCTGTTTTTCCTCTCGCAGAAAAATAGAAATTATACATTGGCGCAGGCTTGAACGACTCGTCCACCCAATTATAATTCTGACTGCGTAGTTCAAGCGGCCTTTCGCTGTAGAACTTTACTATGTCTAACTTGTAAGAGTTATCAGTGGCTCCAACGATATAGTCGCGGTAAAACTCCTTCTGGTGCTCATAAAGCTCACTGCCGCTCATCATATCCATTTTACCGAAATCAGCAGTACGGTATCCGGTAGTTATCTTAGCCTCAAAATGAGTCTTATCAGACTTAGCGCTCTTCGTGGTGATGATAATGACTCCTGCATTTGCCTGCGAGCCATACATCGCCGTTGCACCCGCATCTTTTAGTACTGTAATGTTTTCCACATCATTCGGGTCGTAGTTGCCCCCGATAATCCCGTCAACAACGGTAAGAGGCTTCTGAGTAGCATTAACAGACGAAACACCGCGTAGCCTGATCTCAGGCGCTGCCCCGGGTGCTCCCGAGCTGTTGATTACCTGCAGACCGGCAACCTTACCCTGAAGCATAGAACCCACGTTGTTGGATGTCACGTCATGCAGCTCTTCAGAGGAGACAGTGCTTACCGCACTGGTTAATTCACTTCTCCTCCGGTTACTGTATCCCACAACCACTACCTCACTCAGATCCTGCAGATCTTCCTTTAATGCGATCATCAACTCGATCCGTCCGTTTAATGGAACCTCCACAGTAAGAAAGCCCGTATAAGAAACGACGAGCACCGCATTGTCATTGACGTTTCTGAGAGTAAAGATCCCGTTAACATCTGCTGCGACCGCCTGGTTTACCCCCTTTACCTTGACAGTAGCGCCAGGCAGAGGCTCGCCCTTCTCATCCGTAATCCTGCCCCTGACCTGCGCAGGAGCGGTGCTGTTCACCGGCTTTTCTTTGACCACTGCAGGTTTAATAATGATGATCTTGTCGACAATTTCCCAGGTAAAGGGCTGTCCTGAAAAGGCTTTCTCAAGAGCCTGTTCTACCGAAACCTTCTTTACATCAATACTCACAGGGTTTGCTTTTTTCAGGTATTCAGAGTCGTAGAAAAAGGCATAGCCACTTTGCTTTCTTATCTCCTTTATTACTTTTTCCAGCGGCGCCTTCCTTACAGCAAGGCTAACCTGCTGCGAAAAAACCGCAGCCTGTATCTGGAAGCAGGTGAGCACCGTTAAAATAATTGAAAGCTTCATGGTCAACAGAATTTTCGACTGAGAAGAACGGCAGCGGCAACTAACTAAAATATGCCGGCAGCACATTCCCTTGCCGTGAATGTAAGAATTCATACATTTGTAATGTTTAAGGTGAAAAATCGCATTAATTACTTTCGCCAGTGTTAATTGCAGAGAGACCTTAATGCCCGGGGTGTTCCACCACCTCAGGACAGCCCCGTCTTTTACAGATGGGGTTTTTGGCTTCTGCTGTCGCCCTCCGGCGGGAGAGCTATGAGGTAAGTCATTGCAGCATAGAAACCCTCCTTCCTTCTATTTTAAATTTCAAACCACTTGTCTTCTCCATCATGTCAAGTACCTGAGAGAGTTTAACATTCCGCGGGATAATGCCGTTAAATCTCTTCTCGGGCATACCTTTCGTATCTACCTCTATATCATACCACCTCTCAAGCTCATTCATAATGCTTCTGAGGTCGCTGTCGCTGAACTGAAACATACCGTTTTTCCAGGCAATGGCTTCCTCTGTATCGACTTCATTTACAATAATCTCTCGCTGTACCGAAGACAATTCTGATTGCTGGCCGGGCTTAAGCAACTTTGAATCTTTAGGAGATTGTTTACTGCCTGCAGTAACACGTACTTTCCCTTCAAGAAGAGTAGTCTTTATAGAAGCTTCATCGTTATAAGCACTAATATTAAAGTGTGTGCCCAATACTTCAACTATTTGCCCGCCGCTTCTCACCACAAATGGCACTCTTTCACCTTTTTGCTTTCCCCTTTCTGCTTTCACCTTATATGCCACTTCGAAATAGGCCTCTCCTTTCAGCTCTACCAGTCGCTCGTCTTTATCAAAGGAAACCGGAAACTTCAGGGAGGATGAAGCGTTTAACCATACCTCCGTTCCGTCAGGCAGGGTAAGCCGATAGCTTCCTCCACGTGGAACAGTAATGACATTATAAGCCATGGATGCCGCACTATTTGAATCTCCCGCTTTTGCGGTCCGGTATACTATTTTTCCGTTTCCTGTTTTATTGATGGCCATATTTCCCTGAGTGGCCAGGCGGCCATTTTCCGATTCATCAAGCATAATCGATGATCCGTCAGCTAAGGTCAGCACAGCTTTATTTCCTCCGGGATTAACATCGTTCTTATACTGCACTTCAGTCTTTTCCGCAAGCATAGCGCCCTTCCGATCCTGCTTTATAATATACAGCAGGCCTGCAGAAACAATTAACAACGCAACGGCCGCGGCAACTTTAACATAAGCAAAAGTGAAAGATCTTACAGGCTTTTCTTCCTGAGCTTTAATGGCTTCATCGATTTTAGCGCGGATCTCCTCCCCAATACTTTCCCCCTCTGCCAGAGTTTCCCATACCTGTTCGTCTTCCTGAAAATGATTGTAGTAGGAATTAAACAGTACCACTTCCTCTTCAGTCGCTACACCCTTACTTATTTTATCTGCTATCTGCAGGAACGCTTTCTTGTCCATTGTATACCTTCTATATTAGAAGGCACATTAAAAGCGTTCAGCCCCTACGAAAAGTAAAAAAAAGTCAAAATTAATCATAAAAGCGGCTCAATTGCTGTCGAAAAAGCGACAAATCTATTAAACAACGTGCCAAAAGAGACGTCTAATCAAGGTTTCATGCCATTGAACAAGCTAATTACAGAAAAAACAATATGAAAGAGGATAAACGCACGAGGGAAGAACGCAGCTTTTTGAGCGCGGTGGTGATTTGATTCTCGACAGTCTTCACGGAGATCCCGAGGCGCACTGCTATTTCTTTATTACTAAGGTGCTCATTCCTGCTTAACATGAACACTTCACGGCACTTCTCAGGAAGTTCACTGGTAAAACGCGCTATAACAACAAGCAAATCCTTTACTTCTACACTCTCCTCTACAGAAACAGAAGGTTCGCCAAGCTTACGGACATCGTCAAAAAAGGATTCCCGGATCTTTCCATACCGGATATAATTGGCAACTTTGAATTTAACAGCAGCAAACAGGTAGCCCTTTAATGTGGTAACTCTCATGCTGTCGTGATGCGACCAGATCCAGATAAAAAGTTCCTGTATAATGTCCATGCAGGCATCCCTGTCTCTCACTACATTGTAGGCAGACCGGAACATAGGGTTCCAATAGCGTCTGTAAATCTCATCAAAGGCTTTCTTTTCCCCCTGATTAAGCAAACAGATGAGCTCTTCGTCCGAATAATTCGTGTATTCCGTCCCCAATGTTGCGATGTTTACTCAAACTTAGTAAACTTTAACAAAAAATTAACATGTTTTTTTCAAGGAAGTAACACCTGAACATAAATAATTCACATCCCGGTATACAAAAAGCACATTAATAACAGACGACGAGTTAAGCCCCTGAAAGCAATAACTTTCAGGGGAATGAAAATCGTAAAAAACGTAGCTTACTTAATAGATTTACAATGCCGGTAAAGCAGCGGCAAGCCAATGCAAAGCTTAACTCTTAACTCTCAACCTATAACACACAACCTGCAACTCACAACCTGCAACTCACAACCTGCAACTCACAACCTGCAACTCACAACTTACAACTCACAACATCAATGTCCTTCCAGCCATACTCTGGCGTTTACGAAAGCTTCAAACCACGGCGACACCTCATCCTTACGTCCTGCAGGGTAATTAGCCCACTGCCACTGAAGAAGCGAACGTTCTATGTGCGGCATTGTCACGAGGTGTCTTCCGGTCCTGTCGCAAAGGATTCCTGTATTATAGCCCGATCCGTTCGGATTAGCCGGATAACCTTCATATCCATACTTGGCAACAATCTGATATTTGTCTTCTGTATAAGGGAGCTCAAACTTGCCTTCTCCGTGTGAGATCCATACACCGAGAGTTGATCCGGCGAGGCTCGACAGCATCACCGATTTATTCTCCTGAATAGTCAGCGAGGTAAAGCCCGATTCGTGTTTGCCGCTATCATTATGCAGCATCTTTGGTTTATTATCATGATCATCGTTGATCAGTCCCAGCTCCACAAACAGCTGGCAGCCATTACAAATGCCAATGGAAAGAGTATCCTCACGTTTGAAGAAATTCTCCAGTGCGATCCTTGCTTTCTCATTATATAGGAAAGCTCCTGCCCATCCTTTAGCTGAACCGAGCACATCGGAATTGGAAAAGCCTCCAACTGCGCCTATAAAACGAATATCTTCCAAAGTTTCCCTTCCGGAGATCAAATCCGTCATGTGAACATCTTTCACATCAAAGCCGGCGAGATACATGGCATTGGCCAGCTCTCTTTCAGAGTTGCTGCCCTTCTCGCGAAGGATCGCCGCCTTAATCCTTGGCTTTGCAGGATCCAAAACCGGTTTCTTCCCGTTGAAATCCGGCGGGAACTTATATTTCAGAACCTGGAACTTATAGTTATCAAAACGCTCCTTTGCCTTTACCGGTCCGCTTTGCTTCTGATCAAGAAGATACGAGGTTTTGAACCACACATCGCGTAACTGGTCAATGTCAAAATTCCATTCACCTGTACCGTTCTTCACTTTCAGCAAGGACTCGGAACTAACCTCCCCGATCTTATAGTAGGTAATCCCCTTTGATTCGAGAATGGATTCTACTGCCTGATCAGCCTGGAATACCAATGCAATATTTTCTGAAAAAAGAGTCTCAATGATGTCCTGATCTCCAAGAGGCGACAAGTCGATACTGGCTCCCAGACCACGATCAGCAAAGCAAAGCTCCAGCAAGGTAGTGATCAATCCACCGCTTCCGATGTCATGCCCTGCCTGAATATGGCCGGCTTTGATTAAACCTTGTACGGTGTCGAACACATTTTTAAATTCAGCTGCGTTCCTGATATCGGGAGTTTCCGAGCCAATTTTATTCAGGATTTGAGCGAAAGAAGATCCGCCAAGCTTAAAGCGATCGCCAGAAAGACTAATATAATAAATAGAACCGCCATCTTTGCGAAGGACAGGCTCAACGGTAGCTGTTATATCGTCGCAATGACCAGCAGCAGAAATAATTACAGTTCCTGGTGCGATCACCTCCTTGTCTTTGTACTTCTGCTTCATCGACAGGGAGTCTTTACCAGTAGGAATGTTGATACCCAGTTCGATTGCAAAGTCGGAACAAGCCTTCACCGCTTTATACAAGCGGGCGTCCTCGCCCTCATTTTTGCATGCCCACATCCAGTTAGCTGAGAGCGATACACTCGTCAGGCCGTCTTTCAAAGGAGCCCAGACTATATTCGAAAGAGCTTCAGCGATAGCATTCCGGCTACCTGCCGCCGGATCAATAAGAGCAGAAAGGGGAGCATGACCTATAGAGGTCGCAATCCCATCCTTTCCCTGGAAATCCAGCGCCATTACCCCGCAGTTGTTTAAAGGCAGCTGAAGGGGACCAGCACATTGTTGTGTAGCAACCCGGCCGCCAACGCAACGGTCGACTTTATTCACAAGCCAGTCTTTACAAGCTACCGCTTCCAGTTGCAGTACCTGCTCAAGGTAAGTTTCAAGCTTACTCACATCGTATACAACCGGCTCATATTTTGTTTCGACGGTTTTATCCTGCATCACCGTTTTCGGGGAACTTCCAAACATATCCTCCATCTTCAGGTCCATCGGCTTAGCTCCGCTCACCTGAGATTCAAAACTGAAACGATGGTCGCCTGTTACCGTACCCACAGTATACATTGGAGCACGCTCCCTGTCAGCGATCTTCTGCAGGGTGTCCAGGTTCTCCTCTCCGATCACCAGGCCCATACGTTCCTGCGATTCGTTACCGATAATTTCCTTGGCAGAAAGCGTTGGATCTCCTACCGGCAACTTATCAAGATCTATTTTACCGCCGGTTTCTTCTACCAGCTCCGAAAGGCAATTCAGATGGCCACCTGCACCGTGGTCATGTATGGATACGATCGCGTTGTTGTCGCTTTCAACCATGCCCCGAACGGCGTTGGCAACCCGTTTTTGCATCTCCGGATTCGAGCGCTGCACCGCATTGAGCTCAATTCCCGATTCGAAGGCGCCGGTATCAGCCGAAGATACAGCCGCCCCGCCCATACCGATACGGTAATTATCACCACCGAGGACTACGATCTTGTCGTTTTGCTTCGGTGTATATTTTTTTGCCTGGTCGGCTTTCCCATACCCTATCCCTCCTGCCTGCATGATCACCTTATCGTACCCGAGGATCCTCGAGTTTTCCTCATGTTCAAACGTTAGGACGGAACCTGCGATCAGCGGCTGGCCAAACTTATTTCCGAAATCGGACGCACCGTTCGATGCTTTAATCAGGATATCAACCGGTGTTTGGTACAACCATTCCCTTTCCTGTACTGCGTTTTCCCAGGGCCTGTCTTTTGTAAGACGTGAAAGAGCAGTCATATATACTGCCGTTCCCGCGAGAGGAACAGCGCCTTGTCCGCCTGCCAGACGGTCCCTGATCTCCCCTCCGGAGCCGGTTGCCGCACCGTTAAAGGGTTCTACTGTTGTAGGGAAATTATGTGTTTCGGCTTTCACCGAAATAACCGATTCAAAATCCTTTATTTCATAATATGCAGGAACATCAGGCCTTTGGGGAGCAAACTGCTGCACCACCGGTCCTTTCAGGAAGGCTACATTATCTTTATAAGCAGAAACGATCCCGTTGGGATGAGCTTCAGACGTTTTACGGATAAGTTTAAATAACGATACCGGCTGTTCCTGTCCGTCTATAACAAATGTTCCGTTGAAGATTTTATGACGGCAGTGTTCTGAATTTACCTGAGAGAAGCCGAATACTTCGGAGTCGGTGAGCTTACGCCCCAGTTTGTTAGCAAGACCATTCAGATATTCAATTTCCTCTTCGCTCAGCGAAAGCCCTTCCTGCTGATTGTAAGCAGCGATATCGTCAATTTCAAGAATTGGCTCAGGCTTGATATGGATGGTAAAAATATCCTGGTCCAGTTCCTTATACTTCTGCGAAAGCATCGGGTCGAAATCCTTAAAATCAGCTGTTACTCTTGTATACTCCTCTATCCTCAATATTCCATGGATATCCATATTTTGAGTGATCTCAACAGCGTTCGTACTCCAGGGAGTAACCATTGCTGCACGGGGTCCTACAAAATAGTCCTGGATTTTTGAGTCCTGTACTAACTGAGCGCTACCAAAAAGCCAGCTTAATTTAGAAATATCTGAAGAATCAAGGGTTTCTGGTTTTTGTACTGCGTAGACTGTATTCGCCTTATTGGAAAAAAAGTATATCATGGTCTTACCTAAGCCACAAAGTTATAAGATTCTTGCCTATGTGGGAAATCAGCCCGCCAGATTTTCGGGGTAAACGTCTATTTTAACCGCCGAGACCCAAATAACCCAGATACCATGACTCAGTTTCCTTCTTTAAGCCAAGAGGTTTAATAATTTCGGGCATTTTATTATAATTTTCATTAAACGTTCTGATAAGCTCCTCAAACTTTTCGGGTGAATACTCTAGCTGACGGTTTGTTTCCTCCGTTTTTCCGAGCATGTTCGGTAAAACCAGGCTACGCCCTTCTTTAAACTTAAGTTCAGTTGTTGCTTTAGTTAAACGCTTGAATCTTTCCTTAATGCCGTTGTTAATGTCAGTATGTGTGCCGCCAGGATAGCGTACCAGCACCTCCGCCTGTTCTGTACATGACGACTGCGGCAAAACTATACTGACGCTTAACTCCCTTCCGTTGTAATTCCAGCCTTCGCTATTAAGATCATCCGCTTTATAACTCAGCGGCTTTCCGTTTACCATCACATCTGCAGGCATCCTCGATCCGTAAAGAGTTAACTCATACACCCTGCTATCTTTCATCTCCTTGTACTTCCCTTCTCTTGGCGAGATGCTTACCTTCAAAGATCCGTCCTGCTGCAGTCCGGTTTTAAAAGCAGTATAAGCGTACTCCTTAGAATAATTCTTATCATTGCCGTTATCTTCGTACATCCTCGACGCGCTGCTGCCTCCCGGAAAAATGCCCAGTTTGATCCTGTCAGGATTATCACTCAGGTTTTTCACATCGTTGCCAAACATCGGTAAAATAGCGCCTGCCTTCACATATACAGGATACTCATCAATAGAGAATTCTCTCTCAAGTGTCTGGCCTCCCTTTAAAAGGGTACCCGTATGCCATTCATACCAATCGTTTCCTGCCGGCAGCCACACTTTTACTTTAGCAAAACCGTTCACCAAAGGCGTAGCCAGAGGGGCAACAAGAATATCATCCCCAAACTGATACTGCCGGCTGAAATCGTAAGCTTCCTGTTTTTCAGGATTATCGTAATACATAGGCCTGCAAAGTGAAATACCTGTATCATAAGTCTTTCTTGCCATGGTATAGATATACGGAACAAGAGAATAACGCAGCCTGATGGCATCGTACTGCGCATTGAAATAGTCACCCCTGAAATTCCAGATCTCCTTATTTAAAACGGAGCTCTTTGTAGAATGGGTTCTGAATACAGGACTTAGAGCACCATACTGCATCCAACGGGTGTACAATTCTGGCTCAAGTGTTCCCCCGTCCCGGTCTTTGAACATATGCCCCCCGATATCATGGCTCCAGTAGCCATACAGCACGTTTGACGCCGCATTCGTAAAGTAGGGCTGAAACTCGAGCGATTTCCAGGATATTATTGCATCGCCTGAAAAACCGATCTGATACCGGTGGTTTCCAAGTCCGCCCCAGCGGTGATAAAGCATCGGCCGGGTATCCCTGTTCCGTTCCATATCACTAAAGAACAAATAGTTAAGCCACCAGGTATTCTGCAGTCCCTTAATCTGCTTATCTTCCAGCCATTGCTGCCAGTCGAGCCACCAGAAATCCACGCCCTGCTTTTCCATCGGCCTGAGCACAACATCAAACAGGTTTTGTACAAACTTCTTATTCGAACCTTCATATGGAATATTCCTGCGGCTCGTCGTATCAAAATTCATTTTCCTTGCAAACTCTCCGTACTGCTTTTCAAAAGGAGCTATCCCCGAAGCCGGGTGAAGGTTCAAGGTTGTCTTTAGATTTTTGGAGTCGGTCCATTTCAAAAACCGCTCAGGATTAGAGAAAAGTCCGCTGTCCCAGGTCCAGCCGGTCCACCACTTACGCTGGCCAAATTCGTCCGGTTTCGCGTTAATGCTATCGGTAGAGTGCCAGTCCATATCAATTACCAAAACATCGAGAGGCACATTAAACTTTTCAAAGTTACTCACCAGGTCCCGAAGTTCATTATCAGAGTAGCTCCAGTATCTCGACCACCAGTAGCCAAAAGCATAACGCGGAGGCAGCGGAACTTTTCCCGCTATCTTCGTATAATCAGCAAGGGCCGCCTTGTAGTTGTGCCCGTAACCCATAAAGTACCAGTCCTGGACATTGCCTGCGTGCCGCTGAGTTACCCAGGGCCAGTCGCTTTTATCAAACAGAAATGATTGTGAGTCGTCCAGCAGATGCCACCCATCTCTTGAAAGCAGTCCATCCTCCAGCTTCATTTTCTTACCCTTTTTGTCCGTGTCGCCATCAAACCCGTCGAGAGTACGGTATGTTCCTTTTAAGTTGGCCTTCTCAACCTGCCCGGGCCGCCAGGTAAAACCATCTTTCTTTTGTTTCAGATACTTTACAGAAAGATTCTCAGCAGTAAACTTACCCGTGTTTACACGATATTTCAGCTCAAGCTCTTCCGTTCGTATCGTTAGCCAGTCGCCTTTTCTTACACTACTGAATTTCGGAACCGGAAGATTGCGGTTCACAACAACAAAAGAGGCATTATTGGTAAAAGAGGCGGTGCTGTCCCACTCCATCCGGATCACACGGGGAGTCAACACGGTAAATCGTACATCTTTGCCCGCTTTAACGATAGCGCTGTCTTTGGCCAGCGGATTGTTTTGAGCAAATGAAGGAATAGAAAAAGTAAGGGTAATAAGAGTGATTATACCCGTGGAAATTTTAGACATTACTTTAAGGAATATAAACATTGGTCAAAACCATTGCGGGGAATGATTTGAGAAAATACCCCGAATGGACAGAACAAATATAGATACCTTAATTAAATATCAAAACCACTTCCTCTTAAAACCCTGAGTCATCCAGAGCGAAGGTATTTTTCCGGCTTTTCCACTTCCCTTTAGTAAAATCAGGAAACTCCTGAGGCTGGTTACCTTCTGATATCGACTTTTGAGAAAGAGGAAGAATTACGCTCATAGTTACAGAATCATACACATCAATAGGAGTCTGCTTTTTCTGTTTTACAGATTGAACGAAGGCATTAAACACATACCAGTCCATGCCCCCATGACCGGCGCCTTCAGCCTTTGCTGCATATTTTTTCCAAAGCGGGTGATCATATTTTTCCAGCCATTCTTTTGCCGGATCCCATTTATCATAGTTTTTTGATTTCCCCTCAATATAAATTGAATCAGCTACATCCATCCACAAGCCTTCCGTTCCCTGAACCCGGAATCCTAAGGAATAAGGTCGTGGCAAATGGGTGTCGTGACTTAGTATCACAGTCTCGCCGTTAGCGCAATTAATTGTTGTAGTGACCACATCGCCATTCTTATAATCGAGCTTTGCATTTTTATGGCCGGGCGACATTTTTTCAACATACGAACTCAAGCCTCTGGCTTTAGAAGCGAAGGAAACCATATTAGTAAATCTGTTTCCGCTATTAATGTCAATATAGTGCATCAAGGGACCGATTCCATGGGTGGGATAGATATCGGCATTCAGATCAATGTTATACTGAGTTCGCCATTGCGCCTCTCCAATCGATGCCTCCTGTCCAAACTCTACTCCCTTTCCATAAAAATGCTTGCCATCGTTAAATAATACAGGTCTCAAATCATGCTGATACCCCCCTTCCAGATGTACCAGTTCGCCAAACAAGCCATTCCGAACCATATTCAAAACAGCCATTACGTCACGACGGTAACATACGTTTTCCAGCGTCATGTAAGGAACGCCGGTTTTCTCCGAGGTGTTTACGATATCCCAATGGTCGTCAACGGTTAATCCGGCTATTACCTCACATCCCACGTACTTACCTGCATTCATCGCATCTACCGCCTGGTCTTTATGGAAGGCCCATGGCGTAGAAATAATAACACCGTCGATATCTTTCCTTTCAAGTAGCTTTTTATAAGCGTCAACGCCTCCCGTGTACTCTTTCGGAAGCACTTTGCCGGCCTTTACAAACTGTTCCCTGCACAATTTCAACGAGCTTTCCTGCGTATCACAGATAGCTACAATCTCAACATCGTCCCTTAATAACCCTTCATTTATATGATTTCTTCCCCGAAGGCCCACTCCGATATAGCCCAGTCTTACAACACCCCGGTCCTTTGCAAATAAAACCCCCGAGGGAAGAATAGTTAATCCAGCTGCCGCGATGGCACTCTGGGCAATGAAATCTCTACGGTTCATAGTTCTTTTTATCCTGTTATTGAAGGACTAAATATATTAATTAATGAGATTTTATTTTAAGTTTTCAACTTCTTTTGGCCGCAAGTCACTTTACCTGCCATAAGTTACCACCTTCTTTAGACTCCAGTTCTTCCGAAGAACGGATGATAAACTCGTAAGACAGAGATCCTGACAATTGCACTTTAAGGGTTTTTCCTGAAACAGAATAGGTTCCGGAAGAAATGATATCACCCATATGCAGCATGCTTACTTTATTTCCGGGAAGAAGGGTTAGCATACCACAGCCTGTTTCGCCATAACGCATAGCATTTGTAAGACAGATCTCAGTATAGGTTTTACTTTCGAGGTCGCCTAACGGATCTTCAACCTTGTTCTTCTTGCAGGAATAAACGAAAAACAACAATATGACGAACAGAGGAGCACACTTTAAAAGCTTCATAAAATAGGTTTTTGTTATTACGGGAGAGTATAACAAATCGCTACAGTGAAGCTTCCGTTCCGGAACTACCGCGGTTCCTTTTTGAGCACTGACTTCAGTACCTTCAGGCGCCCGTCAATCGTTTCCTGAAGATTTAATCCTAATATTTCAGCGACCAGAGGATATACATGAACATTTTCGAAAGCAGGAATCTGCATGTTGGATCGAAAGGCAGGTCCCCACGCGATAAAAGTCGCATGCATGTCTTTCACATTGTAAGGATCGTAACCATGTTGTCCCGGGTTAAATTGCCGGTTCGAAAAATATCCCGGCCAATCTGCTGCTAACAAAACATCAGCAATACGACCCGCAGAGTCATCTTTCGCCGAATAATGCCAGTGAGAGGGAGTATTAAATTTCGTATAAACCTTATAGCCCTTCTCATTCTTTTTAAGTTTGGTATAAACCGTGTGAATGTCTTCCTTATTCTTAACAAAAACATCCAGCATTGTTCCGCTGCCCGAAATCGTATATTGGGCAGTGTCCGCCGGAATGTCCGAGATCAGCAGTGGACGCTCATTGTTCGCCTTAGTCATTCCATGATCAGATACAAAAATGAAATTCACGGGGAGACCTGTCTTTTTAACCTCTTCCGTTAACTTTCGTACGGCGGAATCAACAAACAGCACCGCGTTCCTGGTTTCTAGGGCGTCAGGACCATGCTGGTGGGCTTCATGGTCCACTTCGGGCATATAGAATGTTATTAAATGCGGACGTTCACTTTCCGGAAGCTTTAACCAGTTTACGGTAGCCTGAATTCTGCTATCGATGTCAATTCTCTCGTTATATGGATACCAGTACGTCGGCCTTGTGTTTTTAATTGCAGCCTCCGAGCCTACCCAGTAAAAGCTAGCGCTTAACATCTGCTGTTGCTCGGCAAGCACCCAAAGAGGAGTTCCGCCATACCAACTTCCATCCTTTACTGCCTTTTTATCCGACGAAGAGTACGACTTTTCACGCTGCGGATCATAAAAACTATTATCTATTAAGCCATGATGAGAAGGATACATCCCGGTAACCAATGTATAGTGATTAGGAAATGTTGAGGAAGGAAACGAAGGGATCATGGACGCCGCATGAACACCGTGCTTTCTCATCGACAGGAGAAAACTTGCTCCGTACTTCTTATCAAAGTCATGCCTGAAGCCGTCTGCCGATATTAAAATCACATACGGCTTCTTCTGCTGTGCCAAACTGTTTTTCCGATTGGGAACTACTTTCTGAGAGGTGTCAGTTTGAGCCTTTGATGACTGTAAAAAGGATATCAGGAAAAAAAGAAAAAACAAACTAACCCGCAGAAGATGTAACATAATATGATTCTCAAACTTCACAATGCACTAGCCGTGATAAGACACACAAATGTACTAAATAAACGCTTTTGACGGCCTTATTTGAGATTCCGGTTTGTTTCCTGACGTGAGAATGACGACGCCTACATCTTCGTCCAGCCATCCTTATCCTTTGTCTTCTCCTTCGCCACTGTTGGGCTCTTCCCCTTTGCCTGTTTCAGCCTTTGCCTTTGCAGCTTGTTATAGGCCTTGCTGTTTAACCCGACCTTTCGCCAGCCTGAATCCGGTGCCCATGATTCGTATTTGGATACCCGGATGATCTGCGGTGGTTCCTCATACGGCGTTTCCCGATCAGCACGGATAAAGCTCCCGATGATCTCTGTTGAACTGTGTTTTGAACGGTCCTGTACGATCTCCAGGATCCCGTTATTGTTCCGGTAGTATTTCAGAGAGAACCCCACCAGAAGTAAACATCCTTCCGGTACGTCCGACTCAAATGTCCATTCGGTGGCCTCCTGACGCCCGGTAATCAGTTTCACTTCCAGCTTCTCTTCTCCAAGGCTCTTGTACCGGCTGTTCTTAAAGTCGAAGGCGATCACCTGGGCCTTGATGATGCAATAGCTGCAGCTGGAGGATGGCGTCAGGTCTTTTAGATACACGAACGACGGAAAGCTCACCCGGATCGTTCCCTTTTCATCCATCCCGACCTCCGGTGTCAGCCTCCACTGGTTGCGCAGAGGGGCCGCCGCATTGAACTCGAAGCCCTTCAGCCTGCTGATATCTCCGCCGGTGATCTCCCTTTGTCCCCGAGGCCTGTCGTCCTTGCCGATCACTTCGGTAAGTGTTCTGACCATCCTGTTCATCATCCTGCCATCATACTCATACCCGTACAGGTTCCCAAAGGCATACCGAAGCATCTTGCCTGCTGTACTGGCCAGCCCGAACTCGGCGCTGCTCTCCCGCGTGGCCTCCGTTTGACGGACCGTGCCCCGGCCTGGCTTAGATTGTATAATGTTGCGGTTGCCGACCTTGCGGAATGCGTAATTCCCCACGCTTCCCCTTAAATATTTGCCTTGTATGATTGCCATGCCCGTTTTGGTTTAGATGAACATCGGTTTGGTTTATGAAGCTAATTTAGGAATCCTGAAAATTAAAAACATAAAAAATTTGAAATCTTTTTTCTTTAAAGATTAAACCACTTTCTCCTGAAAGAGAGCGGATTAGCTCTGCAGGTGCAGCAAGGCGATCTGAAAACGGGCTGTATAAGGGTATAAACAACGTTTGGACTGCATTTCAGCCTTTGCGGTCAAACAATATAAAAACTATGTTAAAAGTCCGTGTTTTAATGCCAAAACACGGACTTTTAACGCACTCATCACGTAATATGGACGCTAACGTAGTGATGAGGTTTAAAATAAGTTGCAGGCTGGGTACAGGTTGGGGAGGTAAAACCGGAGATAGGTAGGGTATAAAAAGTATAAGTGTCGTTAAAATAAAAAAGGCCGGAATCACTCCCGGCCTTTCACATTATCAATTATACTAACTTACTTTATTGTTATTAAGTTGTCTATTTTCAGCTGATAAGTAGTATATAGACAACTAATTTCTTGGGGCGGATATGGCCCTAGGCTATTAACAGTGGCTTAACGACACATTATCTCATTTAGCATAAATACAAAAGCCGTTCTGGATTATACCAGAACGGCTTTTGTATTTTAAACGTTCAGTTCTTAATTAAAGATATATCTGAAACCAAACTGCATATAATAAGTTGAGTTAATGGTTTGATTATCTCTAAATGTGGTAGAAACAGGAAGGTTTCTATCTGTCGCCAATCGATATAGGGGCTTAGTCGTTCCTCCAGGCGTAATACTATTAATATTAGACACAGAAACCAATGAGCCACTATTCGGGTTTAAGGTCCTTTTAGCACCCCAATTTTTGTTAAGTAGATTACCTAGATTAAACACATCCCAACTGAATTGAAGTGTATTTCTTTTTCCTCCTACATTAACAAAAACATCTTGAAGAAATTTCATATCTACCTGATTTCTCCATGGATACAATGCTCCATTACGTTCTGCATATTCACCTTTATGAGAACTTAAATATTTATCTTGCTCTATATAACGGAAGAACATGGCTTTTTGCTGTTCGGGAGTATAAGAAACTCCGTTTATAGTCGTTGCTGCAAAATCTATTTCTGACTCGTCTTTAGGAATGTACATCAGTGAATTATTAGACCCATCGCGAGTTAGGTTAGTTGTTACATAAGAGAACCGCCCATCATTTGATCCTTCATAAAATAACGATATTGTAGTACCTAAATTCTTCAGGTACTCTTTCCTATAGGATACCGAAGCTATTACTCTATGGGGAACAACATAACTTGCATAACTCAAGTCGGGGTTGTTAGCCCCGTTAATAGTGGGTGTTAAATTCCAGGCACTTCCAGCCTGATCGCCGCTTCCATCAAACAAATTCTTAGCTTCGCTTCCAACATATGCGACAGAAGCTGCTAACCCTCGGGTAATTTGTTTCTCCAATTTCGCGGTAATCGAAAAATAATATCCCTTGTAAACATTTTCTAACTGGAAGGCATTAAACGAACCATTCAATTTTGCTGTTGGATAGACCAATCTATTATCAGGGTAATCAGCAATATTTGTTGCCGTTGGTGCTGAGAGATTGACATTCCTCCACATCGCAGCAATTAAATCCCTGTTATAGATTCCCTCTAATGTTCCTACTATTCCCCATGGAAGCCTTGCATCTAACGCTAAACTACTTTTCCACGTTTGAGGCATTTTAAAATCATCATCTATAGCAGCTATAGATGACGGAATAGATGTTCCCGCCAAAGGAGGTGTTGATGGCAAATAAGCTGCTGGATCTGGGTTAAATGGACCGGGAACAGGAGTCGCATTAGCCCCCGTTGTTGGATAAGCACTTGTAAACTGAAGCATTCCCGAATCCCCTGCTTGTGCAACAACCCAAACAAAAGGAACGGAACCCGTAAAGATTCCCGAACCTCCTCTTAATTGGAGGGTACGATCTCCTTTTATGTCCCAGTTGAATCCTATTCTAGGAGAAAACATAAGAGTTGATCCTGGCAATTTACCTGTGTTTATTTTCTCTCCATTTTCAAACGTCAGCGGAGTAACTAAAGGATGTTCAGCTAATGAACCGGGGTAAGTTGGCAATTCTATACGAAGTCCAGGGGTTATTTTCAATCGTTCAGTAAGCGCTATCTGATCCTGTGCATATAACGAATAATTAGCAAATTTAAATGTTGGATAAGCTTGTTTGTAACCTGGGGTTAGGGAATAAGTAACAGCAAAATCTGTTGGGTTCGCGCCATTTACAAAATCATTCCATGATGCAAACCTATAATAGCTACTGCCAAAACGCATAAAACCATTCTTAGTTTTGCTGAAATCGGCTTGGGCGCCGACTGTCCAATTGTGCTTACCCGATGTCCAGGTCAAGTTATCTCTGAATGAATAGGTTTCTACGTCTCTAAGATTTCCGAATGTAAAAAGTTCTGTACCAAAGGAAGTATAAAACTTGCCGTCTTCCATGATGTCGACAAAAGGAAATACGCCTCCATCACTGCTGCGCGGATCATTTTGATGCGTATAAGAAGCCCTAAGAGTATTTGAAAATTTACCACCGAAGGTTGAATTTAATTCAGCAGCTACTGAATAATAATTTGCCTCCTGATAATAATTCGCACTCTTAAATGCTAAAGCGTTGTTATCCAGCCTAGTAGTTCCCGAAGGATTGCCTGAGATGGTTCCAGAGCTAGAAGTGCTTGGAAAAGATGGCGTTTTACTTTCTAGCTGACTATAACGAACATTTAAACGATGATTCCGATTAATATTCCAGTCAACACGAGCTAAAAATTTGTCACTATTCGATTCAAAATCATATCCATCATATGGTCCCACATCATATCCATAATTATCCAGCATATATGTTCTGATAGCATTCAACCTTTCTGCTGTAGGTCTGGCAACATTATTGTCAGGCCCCCCAAAGGGATTATCGGCAGTCGATGCTTTCTTTAACTGGCCGGGAGTGATATTCTTATCTGTTTCAGCATTTAAAAAGAAAAAAAGCTTGTCCTTAATAATAGGTCCTCCAAAACGGAATCCATACTGATTATATTGGAGATTTTCCTGAGTAATTTTATAAGATCCAACGCGACTTCCCTGCCCCTTTTCACTTCTAAAATAAGTATATACAGATCCGGAGAATTCATTTGTCCCGGAACGTGTTACTGCGTTTATTGAACTTCCTACAAATCCTGAGTTTTGAACATCATAAGGAGTTACATTAACCGAAATCTCTTCAATGGCATCTAGCGAAATAGGCTGAGAAGAATATCGTCCTGAACTAACTCCTGGAAGATTGCTTCCTATACCAAAACTATTGTTAAAGCTGGAGCCATCGACTGTTATATTATTCTGTCTATAATTTCCACCTCCAATAGCATTACCGTTTGCTTGTGGTGTTAAACGAGTTAGATCATTTATACTTCTGCTGATAGTCGGTAAAGTTTGAATCTCCCGCGTACTGATATTAGTCGTCGAACCACTTCTGTCTGCATTTAATACAGATCTTGGATCTGTTGCTGTTACAGAAACTTCTGTCAACTCTGTTCCAGCCTGACTTACATTAACATTCAGGACATAAGGTTCTCCTAACTTAAGTAAGACATTATCGATACGTCTTGATTGATAGCCTATATAGCTAACTTCCACACGGTACGGACCGCCACTCCTCATATTTGGAATTGAAAAATGACCTTCGCTATTAGTTGAAGCGCCATAAACAGTTCCTGTTGGCTGATGCGTGGCTTTCACCGTAGCTCCAATCAAAGGCTCTCCTTTTGAATCTCTAACAGATCCGGTAATACTACTTGTTGTCACCTGGGCGTACGAAGTCGCCACTCCCAGTAAGGCAAGAAGTGTAAAAAGTAAAAACTTCCTCATAAAAATTTGCTGTTTGATTAAAAATGAAAATTATATTTTGATTTTCGTCGCAAAGATAACCACGTTTTTTTAAAAATTTGCAGGGTTCTGCGTTAAATTAATATTAATAAACGGTTAAATCATCTAAGGATTTATCAGAAACGAAATTTTTCAGCCTTTAATTATCATTATACTACTAAGAGTTATAAAACATAAAAAAAATGTGGAAAACTTTTATGGAAATTGTTAATAAGTTATATCACACCAGATTATGCGCTCTTATTCATGTATTGCTGTATAAAACTGAATATTCGGGTATCTTTCTTTGAAGATACGGTTAAAAACGTTCAGCTTTATTGTTTCGCAAAAAGGTCAACAATAATATCAAGCAAAGAGTGTCTTCTTTCCAAAATCAACAGGCTTCGTTTTAGTAATTTACCTAACGACAAACACTTTAAATTTCATTATATGTTATTGCTGTGAAAATCGGAATGCAAAATTTTGCGTAAGTTTGGCGCGTTCAAAAATATAAATAGAAATTCTTATGAATTACGACTTAATAGTTATCGGAAGCGGCCCCGGCGGCTATGTTGCTGCGATTCGCGCTTCACAGCTGGGCTTAAAGACAGCGATCATTGAACGCGAATCTTTAGGTGGTATTTGCCTTAACTGGGGATGTATTCCAACAAAAGCGTTATTGAAAAGCGCGCAGGTTTTTGAATATATCAAACATGCTTCTGATTACGGTATCCAGGTTCAGGGTGGCGAGGCCGACTTCGGCGCTGTCATCAAACGCAGCCGTGGTGTGGCTGAAGGCATGAGTAAGGGTATCCAGTTCCTGATGAAGAAGAACAAGATCGATGTGATCATGGGTGTTGCCAAAATCAAAAAAGGCGGCAAAGTGGAGGTAAAAGCTGCAGATGGTTCTGCTAAGGAATACACTGCAAAGCATACGATCCTGGCTACCGGCGCGCGCTCACGCGAATTGCCTAACCTGAAGCAGGATGGCAAGAAGATCATTGGCTACCGTCAGGCGATGAACCTTCCTGAACAGCCAAAGAGCATGATCGTAGTTGGATCAGGAGCTATCGGTATTGAATTTGCTTATTTCTATAGCGCATTAGGCACTAAAGTTACTGTGGTTGAATTTATGGACCGCATTGTTCCGGTAGAAGATGAGGAAATCTCTAAACAACTGGAAAGAAGTCTTAAGAAAGCCGGCATTAATATTCTTACCAGCTCTACTGTTGAAGCAGTGGATACATCAGGTGAGGGTTGTAAGGCACAGGTAAAATCGGCTAAGGGAACTGAAACCTTAGAGGCTGAGATTGTTCTTTCCGCAGTCGGCATCACTCCTAATATTGAGAATATCGGTCTTGAGGAGGTGGGTGTTAAGACAGATCGCGGACGAGTGATCGTTGACGACTTCTATAAAACCAATATTGAAGGTGTATACGCAATCGGCGATATTGTAAAGGGACAGGCACTTGCGCACGTTGCATCTGCTGAAGGTATTATCTGCGTTGAAAAGATCGCAGGTCACCATCCGGAACCTTTAGATTATAATAACATCCCGGGTTGTACTTATTGTACTCCTGAAATTGCTTCTGTTGGTTATACTGAAAAAGGAGCTAAAGAAGCAGGATACGAAATTAAAGTGGGTAAATTCCCCTTCTCTGCATCGGGTAAAGCGAGCGCTGCCGGCACGAAAGATGGCTTTGTAAAGGTGATCTTTGATGCAAAATATGGTGAGTTCCTCGGAGCTCACATGATTGGCGCCGGTGTTACTGAAATGATTGCCGAAGTTGTAGTTGCACGTAAACTTGAAACAACCGGCATGGATATCATTAAGTCTGTTCACCCCCACCCTACCATGAGCGAAGCGGTTATGGAAGCTGCTGCTGATGCGTACGGCGAGGTGATACACCTATAATTGAGTTGCAGGTTGAGAGTTGTGGGTTGAAGGATATGTATAGCGCATTAAAAGCGGGATAAATTACAAAAGGGCAATAGATAGATTGTATTTATTGCTCTTTTTTGTACATTATTTATCGTCTGTCCTAACCTTCTTTGCTGAAGGTTCTCCCTACTCACAACACGCAACTTACAACATACAACACATATGAACCTCTACTCCATCAACACTGGTCTTTTTAAATTGGACGGCGGCGCCATGTTCGGGGTAGTTCCTAAAACCATATGGAGCAAGACGAATCCGGCGGACGAAAACAATCTGTGCACTCTTGCTATGCGTTGCCTTCTTGTGGAGGAAGGGAATCGCCTTATCCTCATTGATACGGGCATTGGCGACAAGCAAAGCGAAAAGTTCTTCAGGTATTATTATCTGCATGGAGAGGATACACTGGAAAAATCGTTAAAGCAACATGGATTTCATCGCGATGATATTACTGATGTGTTCCTCACGCATCTTCACCTGGACCATGTGGGCGGCGCCGTGGTAAGGGATGGGCAAGATCTTGTTCCTGCTTTTAAAAATGCGGTTTATTGGACTAGTAAACGACATTGGGACTGGGCAGCAAATCCAAATGAGCGGGAAAAGGCTTCTTTTCTTGCCGAAAACATCAATCCTCTTCAGGAAAGTGGTAAACTGAACTTCATAAACGAAAGCAACCCGACTTCCCTTACACCTGATTTTGGTATTCGTTTCACTTACGGGCACACGGATTCGATGATGCTGCCAACTTTGCAATATAAAGACCGTACAGTTGTCTTTGTGGCAGATTTACTGCCAACTACCGGGCACATTCCCGTTCCTTATGTTGCCGGTTATGATGTTTTCCCATTGCAGTCTATGGCAGAAAAAAGAGCGTTTCTGGATGAGGCACAGCAGAATAACTATATTTTATTCTTTGAGCACGACGCGGTTCATGAATGCTGCACGCTGCAACAAACCGAAAAGGGCATAAGACTTGCTGATACTTTTTCGCTGAGAGGGATAGCTGGGAGGTGAGGGTTGAAAGTGGAGAGTTGAAGGTTGAAGGTTTTGAGTTGTAACAGAAAGCTGAAAAGCGGAAAGTCCAAAGAGACAAGTTAATAGTCTGTTACTAAAGTTAAAGCTTAATGACGAAAGTAAAAGCCAACTGCCAATACCTCTAAAATAAGCTGATAAGCTCTAAAATAACATGCAAATTACACCTGATAACAAAATAAAAAAGCTGATTGTTGTGGGCGACAGGCTCCTGATTAAGCCTCTGAAACCGGAGGAAAAGACGGCTTCGGGATTGTTTTTACCTCCGGGAGTTCAGGAGAAAGAAAAGGTAAGACAGGGATATGTTATAAAGGCAGGTCCGGGCTACCCGATTCCGCAGGTTGCGGATGATGATGATGTGTGGAAAGGACGCGACGATCAGGTTAAATATATCCCCTTACAGGCGAAAGAAGGCGACCTAGCCATCTTTCTTCAGAACTCGTCAACAGAAATAGTTTATCAGGGAGAGAAGTACTTTATCGTGTCCCAGGGAGCAGTTTTAATGCTTGAACGAGAAGATGAATTGTAATTAAAGTTCTCTTTTGTCTGTTAAGTGTAATTTTGAAATATATTAAAACCTTCGCTCCGTAATAAGGGTTTACAGAATAGAACTAAACACTTTAAAAGAACTTTATAAAAAGGTAGTGTCTTTGCGGGGGCAGGACTTCCATGGAATGATTTTTGCTAACTATTGTCGCAATTCAAATTTAATATTAAAAACAATTAGTTTAGCAACTTTTTCGTTAAAGCATCGTTTAAGAAACAAAAGTTCTTAACTTTGCACACGCTTTTTAGAAAGGGGTATCATAACTTTAAATGAGACAACTCAAAATAACACAATCGATTACCAATCGCGAGTCGCAATCACTCGACAAGTACCTTCACGAGATTGGTAAAGTAGATTTGATTACTGCTGAAGAAGAAGTAATTCTGGCTCAAAAGATTCGGGAAGGCGACCAGGCTGCTCTCGAACGCTTAACCAAAACTAACTTGCGGTTCGTAGTATCGGTAGCAAAACAATATCAGAATCAGGGGCTTACTTTGGGCGACCTGATCAATGAAGGAAATCTGGGGCTGATTAAAGCGGCTAAACGCTTTGACGAGACCAAAGGGTTTAAGTTCATTTCATACGCAGTATGGTGGATACGCCAGTCAATCCTTCAGGCGATTGCAGAACAGTCGCGTATTGTACGTTTACCTTTGAACCAGGTAGGATCGTTAAGCAAGATCAGTAAGGCATTTTCAAGGCTTGAGCAGGAATACGAACGTGAACCGTCTCCCGAAGAACTCGCAGATATTTTAGAAACAACGGTAGATAAGATCTCTGATACTTTAAGTAATTCAGGACGTCATGTATCAATGGATGCTCCGTTTGTTCAGGGAGAAGAAAATACCCTGCTGGATGTGCTCGAAAATGATGATCCGAATACAGATAGTAACCTGATCAATGAATCGCTTTCTGAAGAGATTAAGCGGTCGTTACAAACGCTTACAGAACGCGAGCGCGAGATCATCGTATTGTTTTTCGGACTGGGGACCAATCATCCGCTGTCACTGGAAGAAATTGGTGAGAAGTTTAATCTTACCCGTGAAAGGGTCAGACAGATTAAAGATAAGGCCTTACAGCGTTTACGTCATACATCACGCAGTAAAATCCTTAAATCCTACTTAGGTTAATAAAACAGTTTTATTAAAAATACTTGAAAGGCTTCCCTGAAAAGGAAGCCTTTTTTTATTTGATTAATAGTTTTAAACTTCTAAATTGTCGGTGTGAAGAAGTACCTTCAATTCTATAGGCTGTACTATGTCTGGTTTGCCCTGGCAAACTTCATCGGCTTCTGGATTTTCTTTTTTGAACCCGTTCCCCTGCCTATTCTGTTTATTATTAAGGCGTCTTTCTTCCCTGCGATTTATCAGCTTGCCAAACCATCCGTAAAAAAATACTTTTGTTACTTCCAGAATTTAGGTTATCCTGCCAATAAGCTTTTTATAAGTGTCGCGTGTTTTGACTTTGCGGCTTTTATTCTAATTATTTTAATCATTAATTCTTTTAAAGATGCTTGAAATAGATAGTGTATCGCTTTGCTTTGGCAGAAAACAAGTATTGTCGGGCTGTTATATTTGCTGCAAACCCGGCGAGATCGTCGGTCTTCTGGGAAGGAATGGCTGCGGCAAATCAAGCTTGCTGAAGATCATCTTTGGTACCCTAAAGGCTGATTTCATGCATCTGAAGGTCGGCAGCAAGATTACGAAAAAAACTTTTCCGGGAAAAGATGTGGCGTATCTTCCTCAGCATAACTTCATTCCACCTTTCCTGACCGTTAGAAAGGTACTCGAAGATTGTGACCCGTCTGTGGCTACAGAAGAGGCTGTTGTGAGCCTTAACGAACTAAAAGACAGCCGTATAAACAGCTTATCCGGAGGCGAACGGCGATTTTTGGAATGCCTGTGGCTGCTGTCACGCCCGGCAACGTACCTCTTGCTGGATGAACCTTTTTCCGAAATTGCTCCTTTCCAGATTGAAATCCTTCAGGATATCATCCGGACAAAAGGGAAAACCAAAGGTATTATCCTTACAGATCATTTTTATCTCCCTTTAATGGAAGTGAGCACCAGGATTGTTCTGATGCACAATAACGCCATCTATAATATTCGCGACGAGTCTGACCTTATTCTGTATAATTATATCCCGGACTTTAGCAGTTGACGGGAGAGAATGGACAGTTGACAATGGACAATTGACAGTTGACAATCGACAATTGATAATGGACAGGGGACAATGGACAATTGATAAGGGACAATGGACAAGGGACGATTGATAATGGACAAGGGGCTGTTGACAAACAAGTGATTTAGTGTGCGGCTAAACCACTTGTTTGTTATGGCTGACTAATATCAATTAATGAGCGGGGATTACGGGTTTGTTCTGGAGCACCTGCTCGATCTTTTCCATTATCTCTCCGGTTATCAGCGGGAGAACGTCGAGTGCGGTGAGATTTTCGGACAGCTGCGCGGTTTTTGATGCTCCAAGGATTACCGTACTTACATTTGGGTTCTTCAGGCACCATGCCAGTGCGAGTTTAGGCATGCTGACGCCCATTTCATCTGCTATTACCTTAATCTTGCGCGCTTTCTCCAGGCTCTCGTCTATAAGCGTACTATTCTTTAACCAGTCGAGCCCCGGTATGTGCAAACGTGTGTCGGTAGGGTCTGAATCATTATACTTTCCCGACAATAAACCTGACGCCAAAGGTGACCAGATAGTGGTACCAATGCCGTGATCACGAAACAACAGATGATATTCCTTCTCAAGCTTATTTCGCTCAAGCATATTATACTGTGGCTGCTCCATTGTAGGCCCGATGAGGTGATTCTCCCTGGCAACCCGGATTGCTTCAGCGATCTCTACAGCGCTCCACTCCGAAGTCCCCCAGTACAGGATCTTCCCCTGCTGAAGCAAGGTGTTCATCGCCCATACTGTTTCCTCTATCGGCGTATTGATATCTGGCCTGTGACAAAAATAAAGATCGAGGTAATCAACCTGCAAACGTTTTAATGCTCCATGACAGCCTTCTATCACATGCTTACGGGACAAACCGATGCGATTAGGACCTTTCTTCTCCGCTCCAAAAAACACCTTGCTTGAAACTAAATAGGATTCACGGTCCCAGTCTTTACTTTTCAGTATCTTACCCATTACCTCTTCCGATTTACCACCAGCATAACCTTCTGCATTGTCAAAGAAGTTCACACCGTTATCGTAAGCGATGCTCATGAGTTCGTCGGCAACATCGTCCGAAATTTGTTTTCCGAAAGTCAACCAGCTGCCCAGTGATAAAACGCTCACCTGAAGCCCGGACTTTCCTAATCTTCTATATTCCATATTCGTAAAATCAATGTGTTATACAAAACTAAAGAGGGTTTTAGATTAAAGATACATTTCATTGTCAAATAAGGAACGACAATCCGCATCCTTAAGGCGAAAGTATAGTACTGTTGAGTTATACATAGGTTTAAGTACGAGTCAGCTGAAGCCTTCGTTTTATAAAAACCAAGGAGTCGTCTTGCTTTAACGCATTCGTTCAGCACGGTTACCGCTGGGGTGGCTTGTGCTTGTTACAATGCTTCAATATTCAGGCCGGTTGAGGATGGCTTGCTGTATTATCGCCTGCCGCATGTCAAACTCGAAATAAACATCCTGATCCTCATGAGTGAGAGGATTCATTCCATGCTTGTGAGGAGCGTGAATGTTCCTGTTTTTTACAGTCTCATCAGATATATCTTCAAAATGAGTTAATTCTACGCGCGTTGGGGTGACAGTCTTTTCCAGTCCACTCCTTTTGGGCAAAACCGGCTTCTCATATACCGGTTCGCTGTAATCTCTTGTATATACAGGTTCATAAGGACGCTGCGGATTAGTGGCTTCCCTTACTAAAACGGGTTCAGGCTTAGCCTGAGGTTTTGGAGCAGGTATCGAAGGACTTTGAGGCCAGGAGACAACCGGTCTGTGTGGTGGCATAGAAGGACGCGGCTCGGATACTTGCTTTTTCTGAGGATTAGAAGTCTCATCAGCTTCGCTCTGTTTTGTTGGAAGAGAAGGATTTCGCTTACGCGCTTTCTCCTGTTCCTCTTGAAAATTGCTGTAAAGCTTATATGCAGCAATGATTATACCAATAACGAAAGGCAAATACTCCATCTGTTAAAGTTAGTGGTTTCTATTGATAGATGAAAGAAGTTATTTTTTGTTGGGGAGATTGGTTGAAGACTATATGGTCAGATACTGTCTTACGTTTTGTACTCATAATAAACCGGCCTTAATCCTATTTTTATTCGTGCGTGTGTAGCATCAAAAACTTCATGTACATTTGCCTGGTTATTTTGACAACCAATAGGTTATAATAAAAGGGGAAAGAGAACAAAACTAAGGATGCAATTAACGAAGCTGGAGATTAAGGGCTTTAAGAGCTTTGGCGACAAAATCACTATAAATTTTAATGAAGGGATTACGGCTATTGCCGGACCTAATGGCTGCGGAAAATCTAATGTGGTAGATGCTATCCGCTGGGTGCTTGGCGAACAGAGCACGAAGGCGCTGCGTTCCGAAAAAATGGAGAACATCATTTTTAACGGCACCAAAACGCGCAAGCCATCACAGCTTGCAGAGGTTTCGTTAACCTTCGACAATACAAAGAACATCCTCCCTACCGAGTTCGCGCATGTTACCATTACCCGTAAGTTATACCGCAGCGGAGAAAGCGAGTACCGGCTGAATGATGTTCATTGCCGGCTTAAAGACATTACAGATCTCTTTCTCGACACTGGTATCGGATCTGACTCCTACTCTATTATTGAGTTGAAAATGATCGACGAGATCATTGCGAACAAAGAAGGTTCAAGGCGAGCTTTATTTGAGGAGTCGTCGGGAATTTCGAAATATAAGCTTCGGAAAAAGCAGACGTTTAATAAGCTGAAAGATACGGAGGCTGACCTGAGCCGGGTTGAAGACCTGCTGTTTGAAATAGAGAAGAATCTCAAAACACTCGAAAACCAGGCTAAAAAAGCAGAACGGTATTACAAGCTTAAAGAACAGTACCAGTCCCTCAGCGTGACACTTGCTTCGTTCCGGATTACGGGCTTCAGGGAATCATTGGAGAAGCTTGATGAGCAGGAGGAGCGTCACAACGTCGAAAAAAGCGGTATCATTGCAGAAATCGATAAGCTAGAAGCGGCCCTTCAGCAATTTAAGACCGAAAATATCACAAAAGAGAAAAACTTGTCGGCCCAGCAGAAGGCGGCTAATGAGTTTACTTCAAAAATACGTGCTTACGAGAGCGAAAAAAAGATTAAGAATGAACAGCTGCGTTTTTTGCAGGATAAGGAAAAACGTCTGAGTGAGGAACTCGACAAGGATAAAAATCAGCTGAATCATGTTATCTACAACATTAAGCGGCTGAATGAAGAACATCTTCAGGAGAGCGAAAAGCTAAACGCCATCAGCTCCGGCCTTTCAGAAAAGAAAGCCGAGCTGGATGAAATGCGCTTGCAGCAACAATCCTCCAAAACGGCTCTTGACAGTTTTGTAAAGCAAAACAATGAACTGCAGAACGAGGTCTATAAGGTCGAAAAGGACCTGACGGTCTTGAATATTCAGAAGGATGCTCTTTTGCAGGAAAGCAGGCGCAATATCGCAGATACAGAATCGAAAGAAACGGAGCTGAACGAGTTCAATAAAGCGATATCCGAACTCGACAACAAGCTGAAGATCAAAAAGGAAGAGCTTGAGGCAGCTCAGATGTACGAGGATGATCTGGAACTGCAGATCAAGTCGACCGACGAACAGCTAAACAGACATAAGGAACAACTGTCGGCAGAAAGCCGAAAGCTTGACGCCAAACAGAATGAATATAACCTGACAAAATCGCTTGTAGACAACCTTGAAGGATTCCCTGAATCAATACGGTTTCTGAAGAAGAACACGGGATGGGCAAAACAGGCTCCTCTCCTGTCGGATGTTCTTTTCTGTAAGGAAGAGTACCGTATCGCGATTGAGAACTACCTGGAGCCTGTGATGAACCACTATGTGGTGGAGACTCATGCGGAGGCCGTTCAGGCCATACGGCTGCTCAGCGACTCATCCAAGGGCAGGGCAAACTTCTTTATTCTTGCAGCCCTGGACGCAGGGCCTGAGCCTTCGGCGCTTGATATGGTGGGAAGCAACCTTATTCCTGCCCTCAGCATCATAGATGTTGAAGAAAAATACAGCAGGCTTTGCCGTCAGCTCCTCAGAAATGTATTTATTCTGACTACCGGCGATGAGGAAGAGCTAGGCAGCATTCTTCCTGATAAAAACGTCGTTATCCTCAGTGGCAGCGGTAAGTTTATTAAAAGCCGTATTACCATGGCTGGCGGCTCTGTGGGACTCTTTGAAGGCAAGCGTATCGGCCGGGCGAAGAATCTTGAGAACCTTGCCAAAGAGATCAGGGCTCTTGAAAATAAGATCAGTGTGCTCAAAACTTCAATCGAGCAAGAGGTTCAGAAGTCGGGCACCTTGCGATCGAGTTCAAAAAAGGAAGAAATACGGTTATTACAGCAGGATACAAACCGGCTGAATAACGAACTTATATCCCTGCAAACGCGACAGGAGCAGTATACTACATTTATTCAGAACAGCCAAAACCGTAAGCAGGATATTGAACAAAAGATCCGGTCGCTGAACGAAGAGCTTGAGAAAGCCGGTCCTGAGCTAAACCGGCTAAAAGATAAAAAGCAGGAAATGAGCAACATGCTTGCTGAAAAACAGCAGGCTTATCACGAACTTGCGGAGCTGGTAACAGAACGGGCAACAGCCTGGAACCAGGAGAACATCCGCTTCCATCAGCAGCAAAATAAAGTTTCAGGAATAGAGAAAGACCTGGACTACCGCGACAGCCAGCAGCAGGGACTCGATACCAGAATCGCCACCAACGGCACAGAACTCGAAAAAACCCGGTCGGAGATCAACGAAACACTGCAGCATGTGGATCATTCGGATGAAGATCTGATAGCCATGTATGTTCAGAAAGAAGAGTTTGAAAAGGGCGTACGTGAAGCTGAACAGGAGTATTATCAATCGAGAGGTGTGATAACAGAAACGGAAAATGCTGTTTCTGCATTGCGGCGTAAAAAGGAACAGTCGGAACTGATCGGAAACGAGCTGAAGGAGAAAAAGACGAGTCTGCGGCTGGAACTGAACGCGTTGAAAGAAAGACTGTCGATAGAGTTTTCGATTGATATTGCCGACCTTCTTGACGCGGAGATCCCTGAAGGAGAGAATGAAACCGACCTTAAGGAAAGAACTGATAAGCTTAAACGCCAGCTGGATGACTTCGGCGCTATCAACTCGATGGCTATGGAGGCTTATAAGGAAATGAACGAGCGCTATTCCTTTATTCAGGGGCAGAAAAAGGACCTGCTGGAGGCAAAGGCTTCGCTGATGGAGACAATCAGGGAGATAGACGACAGCGCGAAGAGCAAATTCATGGATGCCTTTTTGCAGGTCCGGGATCACTTCATCCGCGTGTTCCGTTCGCTCTTCAACGAAGAGGACAGCTGTGACCTGATACTCTCTGATCCCGAGAATCCTCTCGAGTCGGACATCGATATCATTGCACGCCCCAAGGGGAAACGCCCTCTGTCTATAAATCAGCTCTCGGGAGGAGAAAAGACATTAACGGCAACAGCCCTGCTCTTTTCGCTATACCTGCTAAAACCGGCTCCTTTCTGTATTTTCGATGAGGTAGATGCACCGCTGGATGATACGAACATCGACAAGTTCAATAATATTATCCGTAAATTCTCCTCTGAATCGCAGTTTATAGTGGTGTCGCATAACAAACGTACTATAGCGAGTACAGACATCGTTTATGGTGTAACTATGGTTGAGCAGGGTATCTCGCGGGTTGTGGCGGTGGATTTGAGGGAATATCCGGCAGAGGTGAGTTGAGAGTTTAAAGTGGAGTTGAGAGTTTAAAGTGAAGAGTGGAAAGTTATAGGTTATAAGTCTGTTAAAAGTATTGATTGTATGATCAGGAGTCTGGTTATTCTGGGTATTCTTCTTTCTGCTTGTTTTGCGGGCAGATGCCAGTCTTTATTAAATGATGTTAAAGAGCTGTCCTCTGATAAATATCAGGGCAGAAAAACGGCGACTGAGGGTAACCGGATGGCTGCAGAATATATCGTCAAGCGTTTTAAAGCTATTGGGTTAAAAAGCTATAATAGTAGTTTTAAGCATTCATTCAGTTTCAGGAACCAGGAGAAAACGATCAAGGGAACGAATCTCATAGGGTATATTCAGGGAAAGAAGAAGGATGTAATAGTAATATCCGCGCATTACGACCATTTAGGAGTAATAAACGGAAAGATCTACAATGGTGCGGATGACGATGCCTCCGGAATCGGCGGCCTTCTTGCAATAGCTGAACATTTCAGTCGCAACAAACCGGAACATACGCTTGTGTTCGCAGCCTTTGATGCCGAAGAAATGGGATTACAAGGAGCCAAAGCTTTTGTTGCCAGGCCGCCGGTTGCATTGAGCTTAGTAAAGCTGAATATAAACCTGGATATGATCAGCCACAATGACAAAGGGGAACTCTATGTGGCAGGGACATACCACTATCCTGAGTTAAAGGGCTATCTGTTTGTCACTAAGGCGAATATCAAATTACTTACGGGGCACGATAATCCACAGCAGACATCCGCAGATGACTGGACAAACCAGGGAGATCATGGCGCCTTTCACGCTAAAAAGATCCCTTTCCTTTACTTCGGTGTGGAAGATCATAAGGACTACCACCAACCTTCTGATGATTTTGAGAATATCAATAAGGAATTTTACAAGAATGCTGTAAGCAGTATCCTTGAGGTGGTGAAGAACTACGATCAGGGTAAAACTATCCAGAAGGTATTCAGGAATAAAAAGATAATGAGGTAAGGCGAAGAGTTACTTTCTCTTTTTCCTGTCTTCAATCATCCCCTTAAACTCTTCACAGGCAGGCGAAAATGATTCCATTTTGGTCCCTGATATGCTGTTGCCCGACGATGATTTAACAGATGATTTCTTAACAACACCGGTATACGTTCCGTTTATCAGGTAGCTATACGCACTTGCGAGTAATTTTTCCGAAAGATCTCCGAAATCATATTTATTATCATTCGCTCCTGATATTTCCTTTAAGGTATAATTGGGTTCCATACCACTAAAATACTCTCCCTGCCCCTCTGAATTTTTCGACTCAAACATGCTAAAGTACACCTCGTATTTATCAATTGTGATAGGAAAGAAACCAACAGGCTTGCCATAGGTTTGTTCACCTATGAGCTTAATATCGGCTATATGCGGTTTAAGGCTATTAATAACCAGTTCGCTGGCGGATGCTGTGTTGCCTGATACCAGGAACACGATTTTTTCCACGTTATTCAAAGAGCCTTTTTTGGTAAAGTTATAGGTATTCCCATTGACGCTGTAGTCCAGATCAGCATAAGTGAGCAACTTTCCGTTTTCGTATTGAGGCTGGTCATTCACAAGAAAAATCTGGTTTTTCAGTATTGATGCCTTACCGTTTTGCAATGTAGAATTGAAATACTCTTTATACATTACCCTACTATTAATCGTCGATGGCGCTATCAGATCGGCCAAATACTGTGCGGTGCTTACATAGCCGCCCCCGTTATATCTGAAATCGACGATCAAATCAGTCACCCCCGCGACAGCAAACTTATTAAAAGCTGCATCAAGTACAGGCTGGGCATTCGTTAATGTAGAAAAGCGCGCAAAGGCCAGGTAACCGATCTTCTTTGCACCCGAGATATAGACTGAATCGCGATATATTGGATTGCTTTTATAAGATGTTCTGTTTAAAACAATATCGGATGAAATGCCCGTATTTTTCAAAACTTTCAGGGTAACTGCTGATGCATCAAATAAAGCAGCGTTTATAAAATCTTCAACGGACGAAGTAAAGTTAGTAGTAACCTGAGTTCTGTTTATTGACGTAATTACATCTCCCCTTTTTATTCCGGCTTTCTCGGCAGGAGACCCTTGATAGACAGCGAGTACTCTTACCTCGTAAGATGCTTCTGTCCCAAACAGCCCTACATAAAATCCAAAATCATACCCATTACCTTCAAGATCTACCGAGCTTTTGACTGGTAAAGTATATGAGACAGGATTAGCGTCGTCGGTATCAAAGATATAACTGTACTTCGTTTCATTTGGGCGATTCTGATTATACTCATAGGAGTTTTTCGCATATCTGGTTATTGCAAACAACTCATTATTTAACCCCGCCTCTTCATCGCTGTTTACATACTGGCGCGGATTAAAAACTTCGTAAGTGGGCAACAAATCATTCCATAAATAAACCTCTTTAGCATAAAGGAACATCGAGTCGGCGGATAGCTGGGCACGTGAACTTTGCGGAGTGACCGTAACCTTGGGTTCCGGTTCGGGCTGAGCCTCTTCTTTCTTCGCCTTCTTACAGCCTGCCGCTGCTATACCATAAATCACTAACACAAGAATTGAGAGCCTTGCAGAAAATGTATATCTCCGTATTTCCATATAACCTGTTTTCTTTTTAACTACTTATGACTCCGGGCATCAAACGCTCTGGCTGACAGCGTAATCGGTTAACGTTTACGTGGTTTATCCACCATTCCTTTAAACTTATTGCCTTCGAGCTTATTGTTTACTTCTTTGAATCTTTCATTACTCATCACTACCAAAGGACGTGTAGTTGCGGAGGTTTTGGTGGAGCTGACCGTATAATTTCCGTTCGCAGAATATGCCAGAGCAGAAGCAAGATATCGCTCAGCAGGATCACCAAAGGCTCTGGTAATATCGTCGTTCGCTTCTTTATTAACACTTAATCCGTCGAAATACTCGCCCACTCCCTTCTGGTTCTTCGTCTGGAACTGGGGGATATAGAGGTCATATTTATCAATGTGAATAGCAAAAAAACCAACAGGCTTCCCATAGGTGGGATGACCGATAAGCTTTACATCCATAACAGGAGCCAGGCTATTAATTACCAGTTCGCTTGCTGATGCTGAATTCCCTGTAACCAGGAAATAGATCCGTGAAAGGTTTAAGGAGCCTTTTTTGGCAAACTTTTCCGTGTTCTGCGAAGCAGCGAATGGAACGTCAAAATAAGAAACCACTTCTCCATTATACAAAAACTTCTGATTCTTCAGTATGGTTGCCTTACCGCTCTGCATCGTTTGATTGAAATGATCCACATGCATCACGTTGCCACTCTGAGCAGCGGGGACGAACCAGTTGGCCAGGTAATTTGCTGTTTCAACACTTCCGCCTCCGTTGTATCGCAGGTCGACTACCAGTTCTGTAATATTCTGACTTTGGAAATAGTTCAGAACTTGGTCCAGCGCTGTTTTGAATGGTGTTGGGACATCCTCATCAGAGCCAGAGATCTGAAGGAAACTGTTCAATACAAAGTATCCTACTTTCTTCGATCCCACACTGAACACATTACTTGCCAGGATGGGATTGATGTTATACCGAGCTTTTGTTACAGAGACATCGGCAATAGAGTTATCCTTTTTTCTAACCCTTAAATTTATCGTCCGGTCAGGCCCAAAAAGCGCATTATTAAGAAAGTTGATATTGGCATCCACCCGCCCATCCAGATTACTGTTTCCGTTTATCTGGAGGATCTGATCACCTCTCGACAGTCCTGCCGTTCCTGCGGGAGAACCAGAGTAAACATAGTTAATTCGAAGATCTAAAGGATCGTAGCCGCCTTCAAGACCATTAAAACCGACAAAGAAACCGTAGTCGCCACTGATACCCTCTCCGATTTCGTCGGATACTTCGCCCTCGTCAATGAACGAATATTTATCAAGGGCTCTGCCCGAAGTGCTCCGCTTATAGCTTTTCAGTGCATTTATTTCGTCCTGAAAGCTCGAATACTGCCTTGGATTAAAACTTTTATAGGACGAAGGCAGCGCATCATTCCACAAATAAGTTTCGCGTGCATATAAGTAAATAGAATCTTTAGTGAGTTCGTCTCTTGTCCCTGTTTTAGGAGGATTGTCAGACGATTTTTTGCAGGCCCCAAAGGCCAATATCGCAAACAGTCCGAACAAAAACCGCTTGCGAAAAATTGAATATGAATACATCTTTCTTTATAATCTAATGTTAAGTTATATGTAGTAAGTTACCAGTATAGACCGGCTGTAATTCTTTGTTATACAGAAACGTAATGAGCCATTTTATCATTACTTAAATCTAAGTTAATGTAGGCTATTTTTCTATTTTAACGAAATCAATACCAGCATTTTCTGCAAAAACTGCGTCTAGTGACGCTACTCCTGCGACCAACACATCTATTGCTTCAAGATTATGCAGCTTCAATATCTCTAATAGTACGTCGGGAGAAGGTTTTGGTTTCACTTCATTGGTAAAATATACTCTCAAATACTTCTCGAGCCCATTCCATTCTATTTGCCTGATCTTATTCAACTGCTGAACAGGATCTCCGGCAGTAACAATGAAAATCTCTTTGCGGTCAATCACTATATCCTGCAGTAACTTCAGCATGTCGTCGAATAACAGAAGCTTCAGGGGCAGCTGAGCCTGACGATGAAGTCGCAAAAAGTTTTCTCTATATTTCTCACTAATGCCGAAAGCCTCTCTGGCTTTATCAAAAATAAGATTTGGGCCGGCATGTTCATACGCCTTTTTAAAGAACTCGGTAAGCTGGACGGCAGGAGGAAATGTCTCTGAATATTCGAGAAAGTTGGCAAAAAGATAATATACCTGCAAAAGGTAATCTCTTTCGGGATACAGAACATTATCCAGTTCGAAAACAAACGCTTTTTTTGAAGGATCAAATTCAGAATAGACTAACATTAATCGGCTGTAAAAATGGCTACCCGGCTGTCCGGATATTCTTCATTAATTAAAAAAAGTCCAAAGTCGGCATCGGGAAGTAGACCAGCTTGATCAGATAGATCGGTTTTTATCAGAATTCGCCCCGGTCCATTCCTCATCTCCATTTTTTCGAGCGCCGGAAGTGGTGGTACTATAACCTGAATTCCGTATTCCATGAACAAAGTCCGCGATTCGGAGAGTGCTTTAATTTCCCCTTTTCGCAGCGGAAAAACTCTTTCAATCTGCTGATCAAGACAAATGCCGAGCAATTCGTGAGCAAAAGAAGGGGCGTTCCCTTCTGATATCTTTATAAATTTTCTGTTCTTCAGCATAAACTGCGGTAGTTCCGCAGAATCGGCAAAAAAAACAGCTTCCGTTCCTCCTACCAACCGTTCGAGCTGGTATGCTTGTGCCGTTGCTGCAGCCGTAATCAGAATATTCACTTTTATTGTCCGCTAATAATTAAACCATCTTTCATTATCACCTTCCGGTCGGCCATCTCGCCAAGATGTTCATTATGTGTTACAATAACAAATGTCTGCGAAAACTGATCCCGTAGCTCCTTAAAGAGCATGTGGAGACTATTCGCATTCTCGGAATCCAGGTTTCCTGAAGGTTCATCTGCCAGCACAACAGAAGGTTTGTTCACAAGAGCCCTGGCTACGGCCACTCTTTGCTGTTCACCCCCCGATAGTTCAGAAGGTTTATGATCGGCTCTATCGCCTAGTCCAAGCATTTCGAGTAACTCCCGCGCACGAACCTCCGACTCTCTTTTACCCCTTTTCGCAATATATGCCGGAATACAGATATTCTCGAGAGCGGTAAACTCCGGAAGAAGATGATGAAACTGAAAAATAAACCCTATCCTCTGATTACGGAAGGCGCTTAGTTTTGCTGAAGACAGTGACGATATATTGACTCCATCTATCGTGACCTCTCCCCTGTCGTATTTATCCAGGGTTCCGATTATATGCAGCAGGGTACTTTTACCAGCCCCTGAAGCGCCTAAAATGGTTACGATTTCGCCCTTGCTGACATCCAGATCAACGCCTTTTAATATCTCCAGTTTTCCGTAAGCTTTATATATACCTTTAGCATGCAGCATAGGGCGAAAATAAACATTTATGTGATTAGGATAAGGTTCAGTGTAATCTTTTTGTCATCAGTGTAATCTATTCCAAAAAACTATTAGCTTTACCCTCTGCAAACTATCAAAACAAATGAATATTCACGAATATCAAGGCAAAGCCATTCTCAAGAGCTTCGGTGTACGGGTTCAGGAAGGTATCGTTGCTGAAACTCCCGAACAAGCTGTTGAAGCGGCTAAAAAGCTGAAAGAAGATTTCAATTCGGACTGGGTGGTTGTAAAAGCTCAGATCCATGCCGGGGGCCGTGGTAAAGGCGGAGGCGTAAAGCTGGCCAAAAACCTCGATGAAGTAAAAGAAAGATCAGAACAGATCATCGGAATGCAATTGGTTACTCCGCAAACCGGTCCGGAAGGTAAGAAAGTAAATAAAGTGCTGATTGCACAGGACGTTTATTATCCTGGTGAAACTGAACCTAAAGAATTTTACATGAGCGTATTGCTCGACCGCTCAAAAGGCCGCAACATCATCATGTACTCTACTGAAGGGGGAATGGATATTGAGCATGTTGCAGAAACGACTCCTCACCTCATCTTCAAGGAGGAGATTGATCCGAAAGTGGGACTTCGCCCTTTTCAGGCCAACAGAATCGCTTTTAACCTGGGTTTAAGCGGCGATGCCTTTAAAGATATGACTAAGTTTGTTGCATCGCTTTATAAAGCTTATGAAACTACCGATTCTTCTTTGTTTGAGATAAACCCTGTTTTAAAGACCTCTGACAATAAGATCCTGGCAGTCGATGCTAAGGTGAACCTTGACGATAACGGACTTTTCCGTCATAAGGACTATGCTGAGATGCGTGATACTTCAGAAGAAGATCCTACGGAGGTTGAAGCCAGCAAATCGAACCTTAACTATGTAAAACTCGACGGGAATGTCGGCTGTATGGTTAACGGTGCCGGGCTTGCTATGGCAACAATGGACATCATCAAGCTTGCCGGCGGCGAACCTGCTAACTTCCTTGATGTGGGTGGTACTGCTAATGCCCAGACCGTAAAGGCTGCTTTCAATATTATCCTTCAGGATCCGAACGTAAAAGCTATACTGATCAATATCTTTGGTGGCATTGTTCGCTGCGACCGCGTTGCCCAGGGAGTTATTGACGCATATCAGGAACTCGGAAACATTCAGGTTCCAATCATTGTGCGCTTACAGGGAACCAACGCTGAAGAAGCTAAAAAACTGATCGATGAATCGGGCCTGAAAGTTTATTCGGCGATCCTGCTTAAAGAAGCAGCTGACTTGGTTACGAAAGTGTTAAAAGCGTAAGTTATAAATTATGAGTTATGGGTTATGAGTTTACATGACTCAACATAGTTTTAAAAAGAAAGCGGTTTAAAGACCGCTTTCTTTTTTGTCTCCCCCTTATCACGCCATTCGCCGGGCGAGCAGATAGCACAGATATGTTAGCGGTGGGGCAAAAACCACATCAATGGTATAATGAACGTGCTGAACCATCACTAAAACTCCCATAAGAATGGTTGTAATTAATGCCAGCAGCTTATCACTCTTCTTTGGAAGCAACAGAAAGAATAAGAACTGAGTAGCAGTGTGTCCCGAATAAAAGAGATCTTTCGTAACGTAAGTATCTCCGTAAAACATATCCGTAATAGGGTCCCATATATCGATCAGGCCAGCCGGAGGATTTAACGGTACCAGAGAGATGGTTATAAAGCGGGAGATATTTAATACAATGACACCGTAAAGTAAACTCAATAACAATGACGGCGTTTGAATAACCCTTGTCAAGGTAAATAAAGCCATCCCCCAGGTAATCATAAAAATGGGGATAGAAACATCTATGGAAGGGATGAGATTAAGAAGCGTATCATTATAAGCAATACCTTCCCTCCTTTCAATGAACTGGTAAAACATCGGAAACACCGGAGTGAGGCACAATAGTATCACCACTGCCATCGCCAGCTTTTGCTTAAATAAAGGGGCCTGCCACGTAAGCACCCATCTCCTGGCCAGGAATACACTGCCCAGCCTTGTTCTTTTATTACTCATCAATACTTATATCACATAAACATCATGTTAATTTTATGTGAAGGGGGACGCAAATATAATGAGTAATTTGAAATTGCAAACGAGAATGATGTCATAGTCGTTTTAGTCTTCCATGTCCAGACTTTCCCAGCTTTCGCGTACATAGTAATGGAATGCGAGCCAGCTTAGGAAACCGCTTATGAAGACCGAGGCCCATATTAACATTTCATATGAGGAGAGCCAGTAATGGGCAAATCCTATAGCGCCTGGAATCATAATCAACAAGAAAGAGACCAGAATCCTGCTGCCCGCTTTTATAATGGGAGGCTTGGAAAATGGCAAACCTTTTACCATGAACAAAGCGTTGAGCAAACCGTAAAGCAGGGAAACGAAAAAGGCAAGCAACATATCGTTTATAACCCTGGGGCCCCAGAAAATCAGAGTAAAAGCTGAAACGAGAATAAAATAAGGAACATAATATTTTACCACTACTGCTTTAAACATGCCGCCGAGTATCCTTCCAGGCTGGTTGTGAGGAGTGGTAAAATATATCCAGGAAGCTTTATACCTATCGGAATAACTAACATTTTGCAATACAGTGATCAGCACGAAGCCGGTTAGGTAAGCAAGGAACAGATACATATTACTTCCTTTGACTTCTTTCCATCTGGTCGCATAGGATCCTTCTCCCCTTCTGTTGATAAAGGCAAAATAAACAAAGTATACCGGCACGTAGGCAAAAGAGGGATACACCTTAATCCGAAAATCCCTGAAACGCGATGTTAATATCCAGGTTACACGGAAGCCTGCATTTTCAATTGCATTTGGAGATATAGCATTCGCTATCCTGTTCATTAAACCAGTTCCAGATTTCATTGCCGGCTTCGGCTGCTCCTCGTTTCCGCTGCCACTGATGGCTCCAAGCTTTGTATTGAATCCTGGAGCAAGTACCTTTACCACCAGAAAAAGGCAGATAAAAGGTGTTATTACTGCGACAGCCGCCAGCATAAACGCTCTTGACCCGGCTCCTGAAGCTACTGAAAGTTCATGCAAAGAGGCAACCCAGAGGGAAGGCAGAAAATAAATACCTTTGAAGCTCAGGATATCTATATTTTTCAGTACAGAACTATCTATCAGTCTCGGAAGCATGTAATAAAGAGCAAAGATCACTACAGAAAAGAACACCTGAAAATAAGAAATAAAATCCTTGAAGCGCGCAGGACTCGAAATCTTCAGTACCAAAAGGTAAATAATGTTTACGATAAAAATACTTAACACCGTAGATATAAGGATCTCGACGATAAAAAGCAGTGCAGCAAGGATGCTCTCCATCACCAGCATATAAATCAGTCCGGTAATACTAAGGGCAAAGGCCATTTTTGAGACATGAACCAAGATGTGAAGAACCCTTGACAAACTGAAAGTTGCATCATTTACCGGCTTTGGCAGGATAATATAATTATCCCTGACATCAATCAGCACATTAGTAAAGTCGGAAATAAGTGTAACCGCAAGCATCACCATAAATGCCGAGAAATAAATAGTATGACCTGTATATGGCTGCTTTGCCATGGGCAGAAAAAAAGCAAGGAACAAACCCGCCAGCGCGAGGACAAACATGGTGATCCATGTTGAGTATTTCGACTCTTTACCTGCCTTCTGCCGACCTACCGACAGAGGACGACGGTCGTCCATCTTCAACTTGGTTTCCAGAATGATCTTTAATTGTGATGCATCGGCACCAAACCTCTTGTAAAGGGGTGCAAACAGCATAATAAGTTTCAGTATTATTTTATTCATGGTTGAGCTATCAGAAATCAGATATCAGCTTTATAAATGCCAGATTTAGCGAAGGGCCTGTAGTATGTCTTCGGCTTCGTGACTGCTCTCTTCTTTCCCTGTAAGCCTGGCGAATATTTTTTCGAGTGTTGCACCGTGATGCTGCTTTAGCTCTTCAAAAGATCCGTCTGCCACAATCTGTCCGTTGTTTATCAAAAGAATACGGTCGGACACCTTCTCCACCACATCCATCATATGTGAACAATAAAAGATAGTTTTTCCCTCTTTGGAAAGCAGCGAGATCAGTTCTTTGACCATAATTACGGCGTTGGCATCGAGTCCTGATAAAGGTTCGTCAAGTATGATAATCTCCGGATTATGTATGATACCACTTATCAAAAGCACCTTTTGCTTCATTCCTTTTGAGAAGGTATCCATCCGCTGATTGGCGTTGGCTTCTATTCCGAATGCCCGCAGCAGCTTTGTTGCCCTTTCTAAAATATTAGCTTCTTCCATTGAATACAGCTTTCCGACAAAGTCGAGGTATTCAACAGGCGTCAACACATCGTACAGTTCGGCATTTTCGGGAACATAGCCGATGAGCGATTTAATTTCCTGAACGTTGTCTTTCAGAAGCTTTCCGTTAATATAAACATCTCCCTGATAATCGGAGATAAGTCCGGTAAGCACCTTCACTGTCGTAGATTTACCTGCGCCATTGGGACCAATATATCCGATAACCTGACCGGCAAAAACATCGAGGTTGATATCTTTCAATACCTGCCTGGTGTCGTAAAATTTGTTTAGTCCTTTAATTGTAATAACGGGGGCAGGACCTTGTTCTTCCATTTTCTAAAGTTTAAGTTGAGGGAAGAAAGATAAGGTTTATCTGAATAAAATCCCCAATCCTATTCTCCAATTCTTTTTTTTAGATTTGCGTCAATATGAAACGCACGAAAATTAAAGACTTATTGAATGCTACCGACTTTGGTCAGCAGGTTACTGTAAAAGGATGGGTAAGGACGTTCCGGAACAATCAGTTTATAGCTATTAATGATGGGTCTTCAATAAATAATATACAGGCGGTTGTTGATTTTACATCTACGGATGAGAGCTTGCTGAAAAGACTGACTACAGGAGCTGCTGTTTCGGTTACAGGTGAGCTTGTTGAATCGCTCGGAAAAGGACAGCGTGTAGAAATTAAGGTCGGGCAGCTCGAAATACTCGGCGACTGCGATGCTGAAAAATATCCTTTACAGCCAAAGAAACACAGCCTCGAGTTTTTAAGGGAAATCGCGCACCTGCGCTTCCGTACCAATACCTTTAATGCCGTATTTAAAGTAAGGAATGCGCTTGCGTTTGCTATACATAAATTCTTTAACGAACAGGGTTTTGTATATATGCACTCTCCTATCATCACTGGCTCGGATGCTGAAGGAGCCGGAGAGATGTTCAGGGTGACTACTATCGACCTGGATAATATTCCGCGTAACGAAGATGGCTCCGTAAATTACAAGGAAGACTTCTTTGGCAAGTCGACGAACCTTACCGTTTCGGGACAGCTGGAAGGAGAGCTTGCGGCTTTAGCTTTTGGAGAGATCTATACTTTCGGCCCCACTTTCAGGGCCGAGAACTCAAATACTACACGACACCTTGCTGAGTTCTGGATGATCGAGCCTGAAATGGCCTTCTATGATCTGAATGACAACATGGATCTGGCAGAAAGCCTGCTTAAATATGTGATTCGCTATGCTCTTGATAACTGTGGTGACGAGCTGGAGTTCCTTAAAGGCCGCCTGCAGGAAGAAGAGAAGCTGAAGCCGCAGAACGAACGTTCTGATCTGGATCTGATCAGTAAGCTTAACTTCTGTCTGGAAAATAGCTTTGAACGTATCACCTATACTGAAGCAATTAACATATTAAAAAGTTCTAAGCCAAACCAGAAGAAGCAGTTTAAATATCTTATAGAAGACTGGGGAGCAGATCTGCAGTCGGAACACGAGCGCTATCTGGTAGAAAAACACTTTAAAAAGCCAGTGATCCTGACGGATTATCCTGCCGACATCAAGGCGTTTTACATGAAGCAGAATGATGCGGATGACCAGGGCAGAAATACTGTTCGTGCGATGGATATTCTTTTCCCAGGAATCGGTGAAATTGTAGGGGGCTCGCAAAGAGAAGAAGTTCTGGAGAAACTGGAAAGAAGGATGACAGAAATGCACATCCCGGTAGAAGAAATGTCGTGGTTCCTTGATACCCGCCGTTTTGGATCGGTACCCCACTCCGGATTTGGGCTAGGTTTTGAACGGCTCGTTCTTTTTGTAACGGGAATGACCAACATTCGTGATGTGATCCCTTTCCCAAGGACACCGAAGAACGCAGAATTTTAATTGCGGATCAAAATATTTAAACATAAAGCTCCTTTTGGAGCTTTTATTGTTTCCGGATATTCATGAAACGAAAACGCCTGCCTCCGAAAAACGCTGTCTATACTCCTGATTCGGGTACGACTGTGATGGTTAATTACCACGAGAAAGACCGAATACTGGAAGTTGAGTTTACGGGCGGAAGAGCCTATCATTATCATGCTGTCCCCTTAAATATATGGGAGGAGTATAAGGAAATTATCCGATCCGGGGGTTCATCAGGAGAATTCGTAAATTACCGGATAAAACCGTTTTATGAAGTAGTAAGCGTTGAGGAGTAGTGGGTTGCGGGTTGCGGGCAAAGCTAAAAAGCAAAAAAGGTTTCATGCATCTTACATTTTCATAATCCATAAACCCATAACTCTTAATAGCATACCCCCGCATACGAAACCCTACAACCCGCAACGTACAACCTGCAACTTACATCTTAATTTCCCGAACAACTTTGCTAATTTGCAGTTTTATTATCAATATGGCTTTGAATCAGGAAAAATCACTGAACTTCCGTATTGTTTCTGTCACACAGGAAACAGCTTTGGCTAAAACCTATGAGCTGGAACTACTGGATGGAGATAGCCTGAATTATAAACCGGGGCAATTCCTTACTTTCATTATTCGAACCGGCCAGCAGGAGCTGCGTCGTTCTTATTCTATATTAAGCCTCCCTGGTGAGCCTTTAAAAATCACCGTCAAAAAAGTTGAAAACGGGGCAATCTCCCGATTCATCCTTCAGCATTGGAAAGAAGGGGCAATAGTGAGCGCTCTTTTACCGGCAGGGCGCTTTTCACTTAAAGCTCAAAATGACAGGCAGCGCGACATTTTCTGCTTTGCTGCCGGAAGCGGCATAATTCCTATCCTGCCTCAAATAAGGTATCTGTTGAAGAATGAACCCCAAAGCGTCATCCATTTAGTTTACAGCAATCACAATGAACATGAAGCTCTCTTTCTTGAACAAATAGAGAAGCTGGCTGAACGACATCCTAATTTGCATCTGATCAATTTATTTTCTGATCCGGTAACAAGGCGTAAAGAACCGGGACATCTGAGTAACATTTTATTGGAATCGTATGTTAAAGAACAGATGACGTTTACAAAGGAAGATGCGATGTTCCTCGTATGCGGTCCTTTCACCTATATGAGAATGATCAGGATAACTTTGGGATTCATGCACTTTAAGGCAGAAAATATTTTAAGAGAGAACTACAGTCCGGAGTTAATGCGTTCCGGGAATGTCCATCATCCTGTATTTCCCGAAAGGAATGTCATGATCAGCATCCACAACCAGCGGCATATTGTGAAGGTACCCTCGGGGAAAGACATACTTTCGGCATCGCTGGAGGGGGGAATCGTTCTGCCCTATAGCTGCAGAGGGGGTGTTTGCGGAAACTGTGCTGCAATATGTAAAAGGGGAAAAGTACAAATGAGTATAAACGAAGTATTAACAGACAGTGATCTGAAACAAGGTTGGATTTTAACCTGTACTGGCTTCCCAGAAGAGGACAATACACTGATAGAATTTTCGTGATAACAAGTACATATAAACAAATCAGAAGACCTTTAATTATTTAATTATGCTGTTACGTATTTATCCTGAAAACCCAAATGAAAAGGCAATCCAGCAGGTGGTGGATGTGCTTAAGAACGGTGGTCTGATCATCTATCCTACCGACACTATTTATGGGCTTGGTTGTGATATCACAAACCACAAAGCGATTGAAAAAATCTGCCAGATACGTGGCATAAAGCCCGAGAAAGCGAACTTTTCATTCATATGTCACGATTTGAGCCACATTTCTGAATATGTGAAGCCAATTGATACGTCGGTTTTCCGCATGCTTAAAAAAGCGCTTCCGGGGCCTTATACCTTTATTTTTGAAGCAACTAATAAAGTACCAAAGCTTTTAAGTTCAAATAAAAAGACAGTCGGCATACGCGTTCCTGATAATAATATTGCCCGCGAAATTGTGAATCAGCTCGGAAACCCTATTGTTTCAACTTCTATCCGTGACGAGGATGAAATTCTTGAGTATTCTACAGATCCGGAACTTATTTACGAAAAATACAGAGACAGCGTCGATATTGTGATAGACGGTGGCTATGGCGGGAATATCGCGTCAACGGTGATTGATTGTACTACCGGCGACTTTAATGTCGTTCGTCAGGGAAAAGGAAATCTCACAGAGATACTCTGAATTCCATTTATTGTTGCCTGAAGTTTAGGATTGTAACGATAATCTAACATCTGTCAGGTACTTATTTCACTAAAGCAATAAGTCTTTATATATCAACAACAAACACTTCTGATTATTAAAAAGCGACCATCAACACTCCGGCATCTCTATAATAAGAGAAGCCGGAGCAATTAATTATTTTTTCAGAATCCTTAAATTCGCCGCATGAGTAAACTTATAAACTTCCGCCCTTTCAAAGATTTTCTAAGATCAGGACAAATCGGCGGGATTATTTTGATGTTGGCGGTAATTATTTCTTTAATCATAGCTAATTCTCCGTGGCAAGAAGGATTTACTCATATTCTTGAATTTCAAATCGGCAAGAACGTTGGCAATGTCCAGTTAAGATATCCTCTCGAATTATGGATAAACGACGGGCTTATGGCTGTCTTTTTTTTATTGGTTGGACTGGAAATAAAGCGTGAGATTCTCGAAGGTGAACTTTCTTCACCCAAGAAAGCTGCTATGCCAGTATTCGCGGCGCTTGGCGGAATGCTGATACCAGCAGGTATTTTCTTGTTAATTAACGGTGGATCGGAGACTTCTCATGGTTGGGGCATACCAATGGCAACTGACATTGCTTTTGCACTGGCAATAATATCCTTGCTGGGAAAACGGGTGCCTACTTCGCTGAAAATATTCCTGGCGGCCCTTGCAATTGTTGATGATTTAGGTGCCATTCTTGTAATAGCCGTCTTTTATACCAGCGAAGTACACCTAGATCAATTACTCTATTCGGGCATTATTCTAGCCCTTCTCACTGCATTTAATTTATTGGGTGTCAAAAAGCTTATCTTTTACATTATCCCCGGATTCTTTTTATGGTATTTTGTTCACCATTCCGGAATACACGCGACTATTGCGGGCGTCCTTCTGGCATTTACGATTCCTACAAATCCGGTAAAAGCAACATCTCCGCTGGAGAAGCTGGAACACTCGCTTACGGCCCCGGTAAACTATTTCATAATGCCCATTTTCGCCCTTGCCAATACAAACATTCATTTTGAGGATGGCATGGTTCAAGGCCTTGCCAGTTCACTTGGACTTGGAATTATTGGAGGGCTGGTGTTAGGAAAAACGATAGGGATTACACTTTTTTCATACCTGTCGGTAAAGCTGGGTTTCGCAAGCCTTCCCTCCCGTTCCGGCTGGAAACACATTATCGGACTAGGTATGCTTGGCGGGATAGGATTTACCATGTCGGTTTTTATTGCCCTCCTCTCTTTTGATCAGCCCGAGTTCCAGGCTGAAGCTAAGTTTTCTATTTTGATCGCATCGCTGATCGCCGGTATCTCTGGCTATTTGTTCTTAAACTCCTTATATAAAAAGCGCTTAAAAAAAATCCTGGTGCATAAAAATTGTTAAAAAACATTCCCCAACATCATACTATTTTTAAATATTAACAGTTTAGAATAGTGTTTAGTTGATTAAAATGAAACCAGATATCAATCAGAGAATATCCAACATCCTCTACAATTATCTTCACTTAGATCGCCTGTTCAGATGGTTCAATAAGTAAAATAGCTATTACCTTGCTCTTTTTCTGATTTTTTAGGCCTATTTTTACGCCTCTCCCGGTGAGGGTTAACCATCATTGTTCATGAATAAAGCATTTTTGAATCTTATTTTATCGGGTATGCTGGTATGTGGTCTAAAGGCCTCTGCACAGCAATCTCCGGCAACTAAGTTTATTGACCAGGCGAATATGGATTTGTCTGTTAAACCCGGTGACAATTTTTATCAGTATGCTAGCGGAACGTGGATCAAAAAAAATCCTGTCCCAGCCAAAGAAACAAGATGGGGAAGCTTTAATGTACTACGCGACTTTAATATTAACGCTGTAAAGACGATTCTTACGGAGGCAGCAACTAACAAAAATGCTCCTGAAGGTTCCGTCGAAAGAAGAGTAGGTGACTTTTATGCTGCGGGGATGGATAGCTTAACGGTTGAAAAGCTTGGTTTTACTCCTATTAAAACCGACTTGCAACGCATCGCTGAGATCAACAGCCTGAACGGCATACTGGATGAAGCAGCTTATATGCGTATACAGGGCCTTGCCTCGCCATTTTTCGGTTTCTATGTTGGGCAGGACCGGAAAAACGTGAATAAGAACGTCCCACAACTATCTCAGGGAGGCACCAGCTTGCCCGACAGAGATTATTATCTGAAGTCGGATCCACGAAGCCTGAAAATACAGTCTGCTTTTAAAACATATATCACCACCCTTTTCACTCTAACCGGCACTCCGGCGGCTGAAGCAAAGAAGAATGCAGAAACAATTTTCAGTTTTGAAAAAGCTCTTGCATCCGCTCAGATGAGCCGGGTGGAAATGCGTGATCCGCACAAGACATACAATAAATTTACTATAGCAAACTTCAACAGGCTGACTCCCGCAGTTAACTGGACGGATATGCTGGCAAAAATAAAAGCTCCGGGCCAAGATACTGTTCTGGTTTCGGTTCCTACGTTTTTCTCCTCACTCAACGGTCTTTTAACAAGCACCTCCGTAAAGGATCTTAAGACGTACCTGCAATGGAATATCCTAAAGAATTCGGCTCCATATCTAAGCTCGCCTTTCGTTAAAGCTAACTTTGTTTATAGCCAGGCGCTAAGCGGGCAGAAGGTGCAAACACCGAGATGGCAGCGCATGTCGTCTTTAACAGATAATAATATAGGTGAGCTGCTGGGACAGCTGTATGTAAAAACCTATTTTAAACCTGAAGCAAAGGCCAGAATGCAGGTTCTTGTCCAGAACTTAAGAAAAGCGTATGCCATTCGTATTAATAATCTGGACTGGATGAGTGATGCCACGAAGAAAAAGGCGTTAGCGAAGCTCAATGCGTTCAATACAAAAATCGGGTATCCCGATAAATGGAAAAGCTATGAGGGACTTCAAATAAGCCGGAGTTCATTCTTCCAGAATCTGCGTAATGCAGATAAATGGAGCTATAATGAAATGGTAAGCCAACTGGGAAAGCCCGTCGACCGTACACGGTGGGGAATGACGCCGCCAACAGTAAACGCATACTACAGTCCGGTAATGAACGAAATTGTATTCCCGGCGGGAATCCTGCAGTTCCCTTTCTTTGATCCCAATGCCGACGACGCTGTTAACTACGGAGGTATTGGCGCCGTTATAGGTCACGAAATGTCGCACGGCTTCGATGATTCAGGAAGCCAGTATGACAAGGACGGAACCCTTCGTAACTGGTGGACAGAAGAAGACCTTGCTAAGTTTAAGGCTAAAACAAAAGCGCTTGGCGAACAGTTCGATGCCTATACCGTACTTGATACGATCCATGTAAACGGTAAGCTCACGATGGGTGAAAATATTGGAGATTTAGGAGGCTTAAATGCAGCTTATGAAGCATTTAAAATGACTAAGCAGGGCCAGTCGAATGAAAAAATTGATGGATTCAGTCCTGACCAGCGTTTCTTCCTCTCGTGGGCACAGGTATGGCGGGGAAATATCCTTCCTGAAACCGCAGCTCAGTTTATTCTTACTGACCCACATTCTCCGGGAGAATACAGAACTATCGGGGCTCCGGTAAACATGGATGCCTGGTATAAAGCCTTCGATGTTAAACCGGGAGATAAACTATATAAGAAGCCGGAAGATCGAATCAGAATCTGGTAGAATAGAGCCTGCTATAAAACAAAGCTGCTTAAAAACTATTATAGCCAAATGAATGTAGCGGAAAACATAAAAAAAGCGGGTAAAACGCTGGGAACCCTTCCCTATTTAATGCGACATTCTTTCGCAGAGCTGCAAAAGAACGACCCTCTGCGGCTTGCGGGAGCCACGGCCTTTTTCACTACTTTCGCCCTTCCTCCCATAATGATTATACTGATCCAGCTTTTCGGATTATTCGTTAATGAAAGGACCATCCGAAAAGAATTAATCGGTCGACTGGGGAGCATGATCGGCAGAAAGGGCGCGCTGCAGATAAGGGAAGTACTTGAGAACATAAGTACACTAAGCAAGCATTGGTATGTTACTTTATTTGGTTTTATTTTCCTGCTGTTTGTAGCGACAACTCTCTTCAACGTAATTAAGAACTCTTTAAACCAGATTTGGAAAATCAGGGTTATACAAAACCCTGGTGTGTTATTTACGCTCAGACTGCGTGCAAAGGCTTTTGGCATTATACTTCTTACCGGCCTGCTTTTCGTTTCAGGATTAATAATTGAAGGGATACAGGCTATTCTCGGCGATTACATTACGTATATATTACCCCAAACATCGGCGTTGTTCAGCAATGCCTTAAATGAGATTTTCTTCGTCATTATTGTGACCGTCTGGTTCACTATGCTTTTCCGCTTTCTCACAGACGGACAACCTGCATGGAAAGTGGCATGGGCCGGAGGCTTTTTCACCGCTATGCTATTCACCTTTGGGAAAGTAGTGTTGCGCAGAATGCTCGCAATAAGCAACATCGATACAATTTATGGTGCTTCGGGTTCCATTGTGCTCATCCTTCTCTTTGTTTTTTATTCAGCGTTAATTTTTTACTTCGGCGGTTGTTTTGTTAAAGCGTTAAGTGATAAATTGAATTGCCCTATACAACCGCATCATAAAGCATTCCATTACGAACTCCAGGAAATTGTGCAGCCCAGGTAAGCGGCAAAGCCACTTACCTGGTTGAGCTGTCAGCTAATGACTGATGGCTGATCGCTGATTGCTTTCAGCAATTTTTCGTAAATTTGCAAAGTGATTGCAATTAACAACCTTACGTTCGAGATCGGTGCGAGGGCATTATACGACGAAGCGAACTGGCACATTAAACCTGGCGATAAAACAGGGCTTATAGGGGCTAATGGAACGGGTAAAACAACCCTGCTAAAACTGATAGTAGGTGACATGAAGCCTACCGGTGGAAACATTTCCATGTCTAAAGATCTCAAGATCGGCTATTTGAACCAGGACCTCTTATCTTACCAATCCGATAAAAGTATTCTCCATGTGGCGATGGAAGCTTTTACACGGCAGAATGAGCTTCATGGAGAAATTGAAAATCTGCTAAAAAAGCTTGAGACAGACTATTCTGATGACCTGCTTCATAAGCTAAGTGATAAACAGCACGAATTTGAAGTGCTTGACGGCTATAATATTGAATTTAAAGCCCATGAAATATTAGCAGGACTCGGTTTCAGCGAGGAAGATCAGAACCGTCCTCTGGCGGAGTTTTCGGGAGGATGGCGCATGAGAGTCATGCTTGCTAAAATTCTGTTGCAGGCCCCCGACATTCTTCTTCTGGATGAACCGACCAACCACCTTGACCTTCCTTCTATTAAATGGCTCGAAAGCTATCTTCAGGCTTTTGACGGTGCTATTGTAATTGTTTCGCATGACCGTTGGTTTCTCGACAGGGTAGTGAACCGGATCGTAGAATCGCGCAAAGGTAAGTTGACCTCTTATGCTGGGAACTATACCTTCTATACCGAAGAAAAGGGAATGAGGGAAGAGATCCAGCGTAACGAATATAAAAACCAGCAGCAGAAGATCAAACAGGAAGAACGTTTGATTGAGCGCTTCCGGGCAAAAGCCAGTAAAGCTAAATTTGCGCAGTCGCGCATAAAAATGCTGGATAAAATGGATCGGGTGGACGATGTGGATGATGATAACCCGAGCGTAAACTTCAGTTTTAAGTTTAGCAAACAATCTGGCCGCCATGTGATACGCCTGGAAGACGTAAGTAAATCTTACCCTGCAATAAAAATCCTTAGTCACAGCAGTGCTGTAATTGAAAAGGGCGATAAAATTGCATTAATAGGTGCTAACGGACGAGGTAAATCTACTTTGCTGCGCATTATTGCTGGTGCTGAATCTTTCGAAGGTGAATGTATTACAGGCCATAATGTAACCGAAACATTTTTCGCCCAGCATCAGTTGGAGTCGCTGCATCTTGAAAATGAGGTATTACAGGAACTGCAATCCTTTGCTCCGAAACATACGGAGACTGAACTTCGCTCTATTCTCGGATCGTTCCTTTTTACTGGAGATGATGTATTTAAAAAGATCAAGGTATTATCGGGAGGAGAAAAATCACGCGTAGCTTTAGCGAAAGCGCTTACGGCAGATGCAAATTTCCTGATCCTGGATGAGCCTACCAACCACCTCGATATCCAATCGGTTAACATCCTGATCCAGGCACTTAACCAGTTTGAAGGAACTTTTATCGTCGTATCCCATGACCGGTACCTGCTGGATAACGTAGCTAACAAGATCTGGTTTATTGAAGATCAGAAGATCAAAGAATACCCGGGAACTTATGCTGAATATGAGGACTGGCAGTCTAAACGGGTGATTACGGCTCCTAAACAGCCTATCGCCCCACCTAAAAAAGAAGAAAAACCAGCTGCCAAACCACATCAGCACACAGACGACAAAAGTAAGCAGCTCAAAAAACTGAATCAATCACTGCAACAGATCGAAGAGAAAATTGCCCTGCTTGAAACAGAGGTGAAGAACGCTGAACTCGAACTGGGCCAGGAAGGAATTTATCAGGATATGGCAAAGTTGAATAGCGTCAACGAGCGCTATCAGAAAGCAAAAACAGAGCTTCAGGTGACTCAGGCAGATTGGGAAAGCCTTGCCGAGCAAATCATGGAGCTGGAAGGTTGATGGGGGGTAGGATGTGAGTTGCGGGTTGCGGGTTGAAGGTGAAAGATGAAAGCTAAAGGTGAAAGCTAAAAGTCAAAAGCTGAAGGCTGATCGCTGACAGCCAAAAGCCAACTGCCAATAGCCAAATAAAAAACGGAGAATGAACCATTTTAGATCGGGTGTGCTTGTTATCGCTTTCCTGGTGCTGAGCACCTGCTGTATCTTTGGACAAAAGAAAAAGCGTGCAAACTTTGATCAGGTTCCTGATCAACAGTTAATCTACCAGGACTTTGTTTATATCCCTCAGATCCGTACCGTTGAATTTTACAATCGTAGTAAAGAGGGCTCTGTACCGGTAATAACCCTGGGTTCTGCAGATGAACTTCTGCTTGCCTTTGACGATCTCAGGGCAGGAAGCAGGAATCTGTCGTATACTATTGAGCATTGCGATGCACAATGGAACAGCAGTAACCTCTCTCCAATTGACTACCTGGAAAGTTTCACGGAAGACAGGATCAACGACTACCGATCTTCGTTTAATACCCTGCAAAAGTATACTCACTATGAACTGACATTGCCCAACAACACCGTTAAGCCTAAGATATCGGGGAATTACTTGCTAAAAGTCTATGAGGATGGAGATCAAAACAAGCTTATCCTCTCACGGCGGTTTCACATTGTTTCTCCTTTGGTAACCATACAGGCAGAATTGGTAGCTTCTCCGAAGGTGCAGAACCGCGACAAGAACCAGAAGATCAATCTCCTGATAAATCACGCTGCTGTTAACATCCAAAACCCTTATACGGATGTAAAGGTACTGGTAATGCAAAACGGGAGGCCGGATAATGCAAAATGGGCAGTGCGGCCTTCTTTCGTAAGGCAAAACCAGTTGGTATACAATGACCTCACCTCGTTCGACTTTCCAGGTGGTAATGAATTCAGATTTTTTGATATCCGAAGTTTCAGATTACAGACAGAGCGGGTGGCGACTATCCAAAAGGATACGTCCAATATCATTCAGCTCCTTCCTGACGCTGACAGAAGTAATGCACCTTATACATCTTCCTTTGACGAAAACGGAAGATTCTACGTCAGAAATCAGGACGGGCGCGATAACCGGACAGATGCTGACTATGCTTCTGTTCATTTCATTCTGGAGGCTGCGGCTCCTTCTCCCGGCGGCAATGCCTATATAGTCGGAAAGTTTAATGACTACCGTCTTACCGAAGAAAACAGAATGACCTACGATGCTGAAAGGAGCCGTTTCTATGGCAACGTATTTTTAAAACAAGGACTGTACGATTATATGTATGTCTGGGCTAAAGATCCCCATAGCAGCGCTCAGGTAGCCGATAATGCTTTCTTTGAAGGTTCTTTCTATCAAACCAGAAATAATTACCAGATATTATTCTATTACAGGCGTCCGGGCTCAAGATGGGAGGAGTTGCTGGGATATAGTGAGTTGTGAGCCAAGCCAACAAATTTGCACTATTTCCGTTCTATACAACATATACATAACTATTTTCAACTCAAACAATTCCATGCACATAACATCAAAGCCGGCTAGCGAATCGCACACGATAATGAATGAACTGGTACTGCCAAATGACACCAATCCTCTTCACAATCTGATGGGAGGAAGACTCCTTCATCTTATGGATATTGCGGCAGCTATTTCAGCTCAAAAACACTCCAATCATATCGTTGTAACAGCCTCGGTAGATAACGTTTCATTTAAACATGCGGTTAAACTTGGCGATGTTATTACCATCACAGCCAAAGTAACCCGGGCTTTTCATACTTCAATGGAAGTTAAAATCGAAGTGTGGAGCGAAAATATTCCTTCTGGATCTAAAATAAAAAGCAATGAAGCGTACTATACATTTGTTGCACTTGATGACGAGGGTAAGCCGGCACTTGTTCCCGAGCTTATCCCTGAAACAGAAGAAGAAAAACATCTCTATGACTCAGCATGGTCGCGCAGAGAACAGCGGCTGATCCTCGCAGGAAAAATGAAACCAGAGGACGCTACTCACCTGAAGGCCATTTTCTTCCCGGAGCTATGACGGTTGAGTTGTGGGTTGTGAGAGAGTTATGAATTATGGATTATGAGTTATGGGTTTGAATGATGCAAATTCATAACTCATAATTCATAACCCATGGCTTAGCTAACGTTGCTTCCCAATTCAACAATCCTATCGAACTCTTCAGGCTTTAACGACATTACCGAAAGTCTTCCCTGCTTTACCAGTCCGATATTTTGGAGCCGTTCATCTTTTTTAATCTGTTCGAGAGTAACAGGGGTTTTTAACGTTTCTATAGGTGCTAGATCTACAACCAGCCAGTTAGGGTCTTCTGTAGTGGGATCCTGATAATGCTCTTTTACCACTTTAGCAACCCCAACCACAGCTTTCCCCTCGTTGCTATGATAGAACAGCACCAGATCACCTTCTTTCATGTCGCGAAGGTTGTTCCGTGCCTGAAAGTTACGGACGCCGTCCCAGAATGTGCGTCCATCTTTATTAAACTTGTCCCAGCTGTATTTAACAGGCTCGCTTTTAACTAACCAGTAGTTCATTATCGATCTTCTTTAAAAGTGTAAACCGTTTTCGTCACCTGTATGCTCAGGGCAACGAAAACGGTTACAAATTAAGAAAAGGTTTGCGAATTATTACAAGCAAAGCTTAACGCTACTTCCAACCTCCCCCAAGCGACCTGTACAGCTCCACGACCGCTCCAAGCTGCTGACGCTGTATGGACGCGAGATTAAGTTCAGCCTGCAGTACGTTACTCTGTGCCGTTATTACTTCGAGGTAATTTGCCATATCGCTCTTGAAAAGCAAGCGTGCATTCCGGCTGGCGCTGCGCAAAATCTCTACCTGCTTATCGGCAATTTGTCGTTGTTGCTTTAGTTTCTCGTTCTGTACCAGCGCGTTTGAAACTTCTCCTACCGCATTCAGCACCGATTGACGGAACTGCATAACGGCCTGTTCGCGTTGTATCTTAGCCACCTCATATTGGGTTTTAAGCGCCCGTCTTCTGAAAACAGGTTGTAGAACGGTTCCTCCGGCAATCCCAAACAGTGAATTTGGAACACTGAACCAATTGCTCGACTTGAAGCTTTCAACACCCCCTGCGGCAGTGATACTTAAGGAAGGGTACATATTGCCCTTTGCCACTCCAACTTGTGCATTTGCAGCAGCCAGAGCCATCTCATCTGCCCTTATATCGGGTCGCCGGCTAATTATAGTGGCAGGAAACCCTGCTGGGAGATCAGTACGAACGTTCAGTTGTTCTAACTCAGAACTACGAGGCAACGAGGCGGGAAGTTGTCCGGTTAATATCTGCAATGCATTTTCCTGTACGCTAATGTTTTGCTCTAATACAGGAATTAGTAAAGCAGTAGTTTGCCTTTGAGCTTCTGCCTGCTGAATAGCAAGAAGATTTACTTCACCGGCGTCCTTCAGCAATTTAGTAAGCTGCACGGTACTATCGTTCAATCGTAAATTCTCCCGGGCTATAGTTAGCTGGCCATCAAGCATCAGCAGATTATAATATCCCTGGGCAATGTCAGACACCAGCTGTGTTTGCACTGCTTTGGTAGCTTCATACGTTTGAAGATATTCGGACAGCACCGCCTCTTTTTGACGTCGGATCTTACCCCATATGTCAATTTCCCAGGAGAGATTGAGACTTGCGTTGTAATTCTCTATGTGTTTGCTGCCAAGGAAACTGCTTGTACTTAACCCGTTCAGGCTGTTGTCTGAAGGCCTGTTGTACTGCCCCGTTACCTGAAGATCAAGCTGAGGAAGCAACAATAACTTTGCCTGTTTCAGTTGCTGCTGGGCAATGTCTATACGCTTAAGGGCGATCTGAAGATCGTAATTATACCTAATTCCTCTGTCAATCAGTCCCTGTAGTGTGGTATCAGCAAAAAACTTTCTCCATTCTATATCGGCAATGCTGTTGGTATCACTGGTAGCGGTACCGTTAAACTTCTCCGGGAGACTGACTGAAGGCCTTTGGTAGTCTTTCCCTGCTTTACATGCACCAAGAAAAAGGGCAAGCAACAGGATACTGTATATCTTAATATTATTTCTTTTCATCGTATTCTATTATCAGGCATGTATTACTTCAACTTCTTCCTCTTCGTCTTTTTCTGTTAATACCTTCGGCTTTCCGTTCACTCTCTCGTGAAGGCCCTGAAAGATTACAAATAGTACCGGAATGATGAATATACCAAGCATTACACCAGTAAACATCCCCCCCACAGCGCCAGTTCCGATGGAACGGTTACCCAAAGCAGAGGCCCCGGTTGCTCTAACAAGAGGCAAGAGTCCGGCAATGAAAGCAAAGGAGGTCATTAATATCGGACGTAGACGTAACTGCGCTGCCTCAAGGGCTGCCGCAACAAGGTCCATTCCGCTTCTACGCCGCTGAACAGCATATTCAATGATCAGGATTGCGTTCTTAGCGAGCAAACCAACGAGCATAATAAGTCCTACCTGTACATAAATATTATTCTCTATACCGGTTAATCCGATAAAGGCAAATACTCCAAATATTCCCGTAGGTACCGACAGAATAACTGCCAGAGGCAGGATATAGCTCTCATACTGGGCGGACAACAGGAAGTAAACAAATACCAGACTAAGAATAAACACAATGGTTAACTGAGACCCTGAACTCTGTTCCTCACGGGTCATGCCAGTCCATTCATAAGCGTAACCTCTCGGAAGATATTTTTCGGCTACTTCCTGCACTGCCTTAATAGCATCACCCGAAGTGTACCCTGGGTTTGGCAATCCATTGATGGCCACCGCGTTGAAAAGATTATTACGGGTAACAGTCTCAGGTCCATACACCTTCTTCAAATTAACCAGTATGTTTACGGGAACCATTTCGCCCTGATCGTTTTTCACGAATACATCATCCAGTGAGGTCGGCTCAGCACGATAAGGTATATCCGCCTGAACAATCACACGGTAATATTTACCAAACCTATTGAAGTCAGACGCAAAGCTGCTACCGTAATAAACCTGCAGGGTTTGCATCAGATCGGTAATGGATACTCCTAACTGCTTGGCTTTACCGTCGTCAATATCAAGCATATATTGAGGGTTATTGGTATTGAAGGTGGTGAAAGCGTACATAATCTCCTTACGCTTCATCAGTTCTCCGATAAAACCGTTGGCGGTTGCGTTCATTTTATCAAGCGGGCCGCTCGTGCGGTCCTGCAGAATAAATTCAAAGCCGCTGGTATTACCAAAGCCCTGTACAGTAGGATAGACGAACATGAAAACGTTAGCTTCTTTTATAACGCTCAGCTTTTGGTTTAGCAACCCTATATACTGGTCGATATTATTCACGGCACCACGTTCGCCAAAAGGTTTTAGCCGTATAAAGCCGACCGCATAAGCAGAACTATTGGCATTTGCAACGATGTTTAACCCCGTAACAGCGCCGAGCCGCTCTACTCCTTCCTCCTTGCTCAGAATTTTGTCGATCTTATCCATTACTTTCTGAGTCCTATCGAGTGACGCCCCCGGAGGCAGGTTTACAGAGTACACTATAAATCCCTGGTCCTCTGTGGGTATAAACCCGGTCGGGGTGCTATACATGATCCATGCCGTTGCAAGGGTAACCACCGTGAGTCCGCCAATTGCGACCCATTTGCGCTTGATCAGAAAATTCAGGCTTCTCCTGTACCGACCGGTAGTAGCATTAAAACCCGCGTTGAAAGCCCTGAAAAACCGGGCTCCGAATCCTGTTTTTTCTTTATGCTCACCAGGCTCTACTTTATGAACGCTCTTTAGAAATATAGCACACAATGCAGGACTCAAAGTCAAAGCATTTAATGCTGATATTAAAATGGCAATACCAAGGGTAAAGGCAAACTGCTTATAGAAAACACCGACCGGTCCCTGCATAAAGCCCACAGGTACAAACACGGCCACCATTACCAGTGTAATAGAGATAATGGCACCCGATATTTCGCTCATCGACTTGATAGTCGCTTTCTTTGCCTTCATGCCCGTTAATTCCATCTTTGCGTGCACCGCCTCGACGACAACAATGGCGTCATCGACCACGATACCAATAGCAAGCACCATAGCAAACAGAGTAAGCAGGTTAATGGTAAAGCCAAAAATCTGCATGAAAAAGAATGTCCCTATAATGGCCACAGGAACAGCAATTGCCGGAATAAGAGTAGAACGAAAGTCCTGCAGAAATATGAAAACAACCAGAAACACCAGAATAAAGGCTTCCACCAATGTGTGCTGCACCTGGCTAATTGAAGCATCCAGAAATTCCTTCGAGCTGTACATGTTGAAATAGGATACTCCTTTAGGAAAAGATTTCGATGCCTTTTCCATCACCTTGTTGACCTCTGTAAGAATATCATTCGCATTTGAGCCTGCTGTCTGATATACTGCCAGTCCGGTACCCATCTTCCCCATGATTTTGGTATTGGCGCTGTAGGTATAAGAGCCAAATTCCACACGTGCAATATCCTTAAGCTTTATTACAGATCCATCGGCGTTTGCTTTGAGAATAATATTTTCATACTCAACATTCTTGGAGTACTTGCCTTTGTACTTTAGTACATATTCAAAAGACTGGCTGCTGCTTTGACCAAAACGCCCCGGAGCGGCTTCAATATTCTGCTCTTGTATAGCATCCAAAACGTCTTTTGCAGATAACCCGGCAGCATTCAGGCGATCTGGCTTCAACCAGATACGCATAGAGTAATCTTTAGCTCCGAAAATAGTTGCCTGCCCCACTCCCGGTACCCTCTGGATCTCCGGAATAATATTTATTTTGGCATAATTCTGCAAAAAGGTTTCATCATAGGTTGAATCGGTGCTGTATATAAGCGGCACCATGATCATACTATTCTGCTGCTTTTGAGTAGATATCCCCGCCTGAACGACTTCCTGAGGCAATTGACTCACAGCTTTCGACACGCGGTTCTGAACATTTACAGCCGCGAGATCGGGATTTGTCCCCAGCTTAAAAAACACGTTCAGGGTCATAGTTCCATCGTTGCTGGTGGTCGAGGTCATATACGTCATATTCTCAACACCGTTCACGGCTTCTTCTATAGGGGTGGCTACGGCGCGCGCAACAACTTCTGCATTCGCACCGGGATACGTTGCCGTTACCTGGACGGTGGGTGGTGCAATGTCAGGAAACAACGTTATAGGCAGAGTATAAAGGGAGATAATCCCGACCAGCGTTAACAAGACCGATATCACAGTAGAGAGAACCGGCCTTTCAATGAATTTTTTAAACATAGTTGTGACATTATGCTCCCCGGATCAGTGCCAGGGAGCAGTAAAAGGTATATGCAGGGTGAAAATTATAGTGATGCCGACTTAAACAGGCTATCTATTGACGTATTCTTTGGACTTATAACCATTCCATCGCGCAAACGGTCGATGCCCTGGTACACAATTTTGTCGCCAGCTTTAAGTCCTTTGGAAACAAGGTAGAAGTTACCGCTGGTACCTTCTATTGTAAGCGGCTTTCCTATCACTTTGTTGCTGTCAGCAAGAGCGTACACGAATACTTTATCCTGCAACTCAAAAGTGGCTTCCTGAGGCACCAGCAGTGAATTATCAACAAGATTAGGGACTTTTATTCGTCCTGTGTTGCCTGATCTCAAAAGGCCGTTTGCATTCGGAAACGTAGCTCTGAAACTAATTGTTCCTGTAGTCTTACCAAATTGCCCTTCTGCTAACTCTACCTTACCCTTTGCAGGATACACGCTGTTGTCGGCAAGGACCAGCTCAATTTCGGGCATATTCCTGATTTTCTCCTGGATTGTATTACCGGGAAACTGCTCTTTGAATTGAATAAAGTCGACTTCACTCATTGTGAAGTAAGCGTGAATATTCCGGGTTTCGGATAGTACAGTCAGAGCTTCAGGCGTTGATTTACCAACGAGACTGCCGGTCTTAAACGGTGTTTTACCAATATATCCTTCAGCTGGTGCAGTGATGGTGGTGTAGCCGAGATTAATCTTTGCGCTCTGAACCTGCGCCTGAGCTTGAGCAACATTGGCCTTGGCTGCATTATAAGCTGCCTTTGCCGATCTTAACTGCACGTCGGAAACTACATTGTTCTCAACGAGCGGCGTTAGCTTGCTTACATTTATGGATGCATTCTCAAGCGCAGCTTTTGCAGATGCTAATACCGCGACCGCTGTATTCAACTGTTCGCGATAGGGTCTCGCATCAATTTTAAACAAAGCCTGCCCCTTTTTTACCAATGCGCCTTCCTCGACATAAATAGCTTCAAGATAGCCGTCTACCTGCGGGCGGATCTCGATGTCGCGGCTTCCCTGCAAAGTAGCTGTAAACTCATTGTAAGTAGTAACAGGACGGCTACCTACACTTATGACGGGTAGGTCGGGTGGCGGTGGTGCAGACGCATTATCGCCTGCAGATGAAGAGCTGCAACCGCTATACAGGACGATCCCAGGCATTAATAGAGAAACCAGTATGATTTGATTCAGGGATAGTGCTTTTTTTTCAGTCGTTTTCATGTGTTAATAGTTTAAAGGTATTATGTATTTGTTTTTGAGAGCATTAATTAATTTATTATTAAAACGACGTTAACTTTCCTAACAGCGTTAGAAGTTTGAGCATAAAAAAACCTAGCTGAGGTTTTTAATATATCCTTCAATAGCGTCATCCAAAACCATCTTATTCAGTTCCTGGTCGATCACTGAATTGCCAATTATTTTAATAGAAATAAGACCATGCATCACCGACCAAAATGTATGATACTTCATACAAGGATTAATATCGGTTCGCTTACTCCTCTTTATCAGGACTTCAATCGGCTCCATGACGAGGTTCCTGAATTTCTGCTGCTCGGGCATTGCTTTTGCTATTTCACAACATGGCATACCGATACCAAACATCAGCTGATAGTGTTCTACATTATTCATCGCAAAGTCCCAGTAAGCATCAGCCATAGCCTTTATTTGCTTTTCAGGTTCTTTATGACGATCTCTTGCTTCTATAATCTTACCGGATAACAGAGTGAAGCCTTTTTTACTGAATTCGAGAAGGATGGCATCTTTGTTCTCGAAATGATCGTATATCACCGGCACACTGTATTCTATCGCATCGGCAATTTTACGAATGGATAGCGACTGCCATCCCTCCTTTTTTACCATTTGCCATGCCGTACAAATAATATCATTCTTAACTTCATCCTTCTGTCTTTGCCTGCGCTCTGATATTCCCATGTTATATTTCCTAACAGTGTTAGCAAATATAACAACACTTAATAATCACTTCCAACTATTCTAACAGGAAACCGGTTTCTTTTATACTCACATGACATTTGTCTATTTCTGCCTGATACAAAAATACCATCCAAATCACGAATAGAGGATGTGTAAAAACGACAAATAAAGGGGGTATATGCGTCTGAAGGATAAGCAGCAGACGGTTATTGCCCGTCTGCTGTCAGCTTCGTAAAAATCATGGCCGCGCCTCCGCCTGGTGCGAGGTGCAACCTAAGTATCGATTCTGAAGTAACTTCCATTTCTTCGATATCAAGGGGATATGGGTTCGTCTTATAGTCGGCCTCCTTGCCGTCTCTAAATATCTTCGCCTTATACTTTGCATTGCCATCAAGAAAGGTAAGGTGCAAAACCATGTTACGGGGGCTGGCATTGGTGATGCTACCTACAAACCAGCTTTCAGAAGTCCGGTCTTTACGTGCTATCGTTACATATTCTCCAATCTTAGCAGCAGGTATCAAGGTTTTAGCCCAGTTCACCGGACATGAGGTGATAAATTCGAATCCTGGTTTATCTTCATAATTTTCGATCATGTCTGACGCCATTTGCAGCGGACTATAGAGAACCACAAATAAAGCAAGTTGCTTAGCCAGGGTTGTGTGCACACGCGTTCCAGGTAATGCAGTATTCGTAAAGTTGAAAGTCCCGGGAGTAAAGTCCATCGGCCCCGCCAGTCCACGGGTAAATGGAATAATCGTTGTATGTTCCGGCGGGTTACCACCGTCCTTCGACCATGCATCCCACTCCTGGCCTCTCACGCCCTCCTGGGTCATCAGGTTGGGAAAGGTTCGCTGAAGGCCGGTAGGCATCACCGGCTCATGGTTGTCTATCATGATTTTATGAAGTGCAGCTGTCTCTATCACCTTTCTGTAGTGCCTTACCCCGTACTGACTGCTGTGTCTCTCCTTGCCGTCGAGCATGCCGCCCACATAACCTGTCTTTACAGCATCAACGCCGTACTTCTGATAATAGGCGAACGCTGTATCCATCTGACCTTCGTAGTTTCGGGTATTACCACCCGTTTCATGATGGCCAATCAGCTTCACATTCTTTTTTGCTGCATACGATGTGATTTCAGCTATGTCAAAATCTGGATAAGGCTGAGTAAATTCAAATGACTTCCAGTCTTCCCATCCTTTGTTCCATCCTTCCACCAGCACTCCTGAGAAGCCATACTTTGCTGCAAAATCAATATACTTTTTTGTATTTTCTGTTGTAGCGCCGTGCAGCGGCCCGGCCTCCCAGGTATGCTTTTTCATATGCATTCCCCACCAGATGCCAATATAGCGCCCTGGTTTAATCCAGGATATATCTCCCAAACGGCTTGGCTCATTTAGGTTGAGCAGCATCCGCGACAGAAGTAAGTCGGATGGAGATTGTGCAATGATCATCATTCTCCAGGGGCTATGCCGCACGCCGCTCACAAACACTTTCTCCCCGGTAGACCAGGGTGTCAGAAAAGTTCTTAAAAGGGGCGTTTTGTTGACCGGAAAGAGATTCATGCCAGCGTAATCGGTGAGATTTGCTTCGTGAATTGACAGATATAGACCTTTCTTTGTTTCCATAGTCAGTGGAGTACAAACAGTATCGAGTGCACTTATTGCAGACGGTTTATAAAGGCCTTCGTAAAATTCCGTTTTATAAGGTATCGACCAGGCTGTATGTTCCCCTGCCAATGCAAACTCTGTCAACTCGTCCATAATTATAAAATCTTTCAGGTTTTCCTGTTCGGGGAACTCGTACCTGAATGCAAAGCCGTCGTTATACGTTCTGAAAACGACGTTCAATTTCCTTTTTAATCCGTCGGACTCCTGCAGGCACAAGATGAGCTGACGATAATTATCTCTGACAGCCAGTTCTTCCCCCCAGGGCTTATTCCAGCTTTCATCAGAAGAACTTCTCTCTGCGCTTAGTATTTTAAAACCACTGTCAAAGTTTCCTTCTTTCAAACGGAAGCCCAAAAATGACTTATTCAGGATTGCAAGCCCCCCCTTTTTCACAGAATAATATATCCTGCCCTTTTCAAGTCCTGCCGTCACTACGATCTGCCCGTTAGGCGAGCGAAGCGTTTCCGGCTTTTCATCGGCAAAGGAGGTTAAGATAATCAGATGTACAAATAAGAAACAAATTAAGAAGTACTTCATCAAAAAAATAATTGCTGGTTTTAATCTACTTACTAACGTAAACGGCATAGCCGTTCGCCGGCAGGCTTAGCTCACTCTGCAATGAAAAGGACACGCTTCCCTGGCCTAAATAATCAAACATTGTATATTGCGGTGTTGTATTGCTAAAAGAAAAGCTTACAGGATGGGGTGACAGGTTAAGCATGATCAGCACCTCGTTAGTGCCACGTTTCCTCGAGTACACAAATACCTGATCATTATTAGTGGGATAAACCTTGAGCGTACCCCGGTTTGCACCGTCTTCAAGAGCTGGCTGCGTCCTTTTCAACTGCGTAAGTCTCTTAAGCAAGGTGTTCAAAGTTTCATTCACTGGCTTCCATTCTACAGGCGATACTTCAAACAGGTTCATACGTTTGTTCATTCCTACCTCCTGCCCATTGTAGATTAAAGGCATATCATACACTGTAAAATACAAAACGGTGAGAGGAAGCAGATTAGCCCCGTAACGTTGTTGTTCAGAACCGGTGTCATTATTGAGATCGTGATTGGTAAGGTAAACCATCCTCCCTTTGTCAGCATATGTATTGTTTGAAGCCAGTTTATTGCAATCGCTTACAAGCTGTTTAACATTATTGCTTTCACCAAAGGCATTCAGACGGTTGTTAAAGTCCCAGGCGTAGTCATAGTCAAATACCTGCATATATGCTGGATTTTCCCCCTCGCATAACCATGTTATCTTTTTTAGTGGATCAATGACCGCCCTCGCTTCCTTCCAGAATGTTAGCGGAACGTAGGTCGCAGCATCGCAACGATACCCATCAATATCAAACTCCCTCACCCAATAGCTCATGGCGTCGATCATTGCAGCGCGGAGCTCTTTATTTTTATAGTCAAGCTGGGCGACATCGGCCCATCCTTCGGGTGAATAAGGTCGCCGACCGTCCTTCACCGCATAGTAGGCAAGATTTGAAGTCGCCCAGGGATGATCCCAGGCAGTATGATTAGCAACCCAATCCATCCAGATTTCCATTCCGGATGCATGTGCAGCCTTAACAAGCGATTTGAAATCATCTGCTGTCCCGTAATCCGGATTAATTGCCTTATAATCCTTTACAGAATAAGGGCTTCCCTTTGTACCAATCCTGTTTTTAACACCTATCGGATGAACCGGCATCAGCCATAGAATATCAATGCCCAACTCTCTCAGCCGCGGAAGATCTTGCTCAAGCCCCTTAAAGTTCCCTTCTGCTGAGTAATTTCGAAGGTTTACTTCATAAACCACACGATTATTCGGGCTTATTGGGCTCACTTCTTCATTTGGAATTTGAGGCCAGCTCCCTGTATCGTCGTCTTTGCTGCATGCGCCAACGGAGCAGAGCAGCAGGCTCAATGTCAATAATTTAATAGTATTCATATCGATACGTTGGATCGTTAATTGTCTTTTTTAATAACATAATGTCCAGTGAGGTCATTAAAATAGATAGTGTATGTTCCCGCTTCCTGAACAGTTGCTCCCGGACCGTCGAACACGGCTTTTCCAAAAGGAATATCCAATTCGCCTCCGCCCCAGTTATTGGTCCAGTTCCTGTCGCCTCTGAATTTACATGCTGTTGAGCCTGTGAAAGCCTGGTTGATACGCCACTGATGTTTATCGAATGCAGAAGGGGTCATGGCTGGTTCGTTATCCCAGTTGCAAAATCCTCCAATCGGACCAACAATGTCGTAATTTTTCGCATTGCCGGCATCATATGGCTCAATCTTCCAGGTCATATTGATTATATCTATTGTAACGGTTTTGTAGCCAGCGATATAAAAAGCACCGGTGTCGCCGAATTCAAGTTTACCGCCATCAGCTGCGCAATACATATTGGCAAATCCGCCTAGAAATTCTTCAGCGCAGAATTTCAGGTAGACCCCTGTGCCGAAATTACCTGTATAGGTATATTTGCCGTCGGCACCATCGTTGTTGTCCCGAAACATAATAAAATCACGGTTGTTCGGGTTCCACTGATTCATGTCACCTATGATGTAAATAAATTTAGGAGCGTCAGGAACAACTGGCGGCTCAACATAAATATAAGGCCTTACAACAAGTGTAACAGGTTCAGAATAAACAGAATCTGCGACCGCCGTTTTAATCTTTACCCGCAAACTCAGGTTCTGCACCTCGTTACTTTCTTTTCCAAGCAAGCTATGTACGAGCTCATTCAGCTGAAGGGTGTAGATATCAGTATATAACTTGCTGTTGATGCAAGCACCTTAGCCTTCGAAAAATTATTAGCTGATAAATCAGCCTCTACCTCATACGTCACGCTGTCGACAGGGACGTAATCTCCTCCAATACTTAAGAATCTTGACTTTGACCACCCCAGTCTGAACAGAAAGGTATTTTCATCTCCGGCAGGCTGAGTAAGCTGCCAGTTTGAATTTACCGGAGGAGTAATAACCGGAGCAACCGCACGTATTGCTGCGGTGTTTATTTCATTATCCTTTTGGCAGCCTGATAAGCATAATAAAACACATAGCAGACTTCCTAAATATCCTGGTACTTTCATCGCTATTATATTATTGGATTTTACTTTTGTAATAGTATGATGTAGTGGCCTGTCAGATCATTAAAATGGATCCTGTATTTACCCGGCTTGGCCACATTTGCTCCCGGTCCGTCAAACACACCCTTTCCAAATGGAAAGTCGTCAGCGCCCCCACCCCAGTTGTTGCCCCAGTCTCTGTTGCCTCTGAACTTACAGGCCGTAGATACGGCAAACTCGTACACCAACGTCCATTGGTGGGGATCATAAGACGACACGGTCATAGGGGGTTCATTATCCCATCCGCAAAATCCTCCGATAGGTCCCATTGTTGTATAAACCCGTGCAGAAGACGCGTCGAATGGGGCGATAGAATAAGTCATGTCTTTGAGGTTCACATTAATTGTCACATATCCCTCATTTGTATTGGTAAATGCTCCGTCTGCCCGGTCTTCATAAACGAGGGTGCTTTCATCCTTTCGGCAGTATGACTTGTTTGTACCCAGTGATTCTTCGGGGATAAACTTGAAGCTGGTCCCTGCGGCCAGCCGCCCGGTAAATGTATACGTCTCGTCATTCGGATTGCTGCTATTGCGATACATAACAAGTCTCGTCCCTGAAGGATACTCCCCATGAGTATCTCCAAGGATCCGCAGGTACATCATCTGCATCTTTGGAGTGGCCGCATATGGTGTAATCGTCAGTGGCAAGGTGTTTCCCGATATAGCTATGCGGGCCAGATTCTTTCCGTAATCGGCAACGATTCGCATCTCCATATCTATAGATTCTCCCGGCTTGGCCCCGAAGCTCTGCAGGAGCAAGAGATTCATATCACTTACAAAGATGTTGGCCGAAAGTCCGTTGGTAGCAGCCACTACCTGGGGATTAGCAAAAGCATTCCCTTTTTTATCAATTTGCAGCGTATAATTTACAGGGCCAAGAGGCTGCGGACTTGTACTCCCATCGAGGTAAAACTGAGTTTCTGTCCAGGTAACTGTAAGCAGCAGAGGATTGGTATCCTCTACAGGTTCTGCCAATACATAGTTCTGCGAAGGAAGGTTATCTAGAACGCTGGGTTCCGAATGTGTGAGCACGGGAGATTGATCCTTCTTGCATGAAGTAAATACAGCAAGAAGAATCATGCCCATCAGTATGTATCTAGTTAATTTCATTTGAATAAGCATTTATTAATATCCTTTATTCTGAGCAAGCTTCGGATTGGCAGTCAGCTCTAATGCAGGCAAGGGGTACAGGTTATATTTATCATCGATGGTAGGAACACCGGTAAAGACTCCATTTTTCCATGGCCATGAATACTCACGGGTAAACTTGCCAAAACGGATCAGATCGCTTCGACGGTGGCCTTCCCAGTACAGTTCCCGTGAACGCTCATCAAGAATAAAAGAAAGTGTGAACTGAGTATCACTTACGTCGTCAGCATCTGCCCTATCCCGTAATGCATTTACCAGCGTTCTTGCCTGCTCCCGAGTGCCACCCTGCCCTCCTCTTAATACTGCTTCCGCGTACATCAGGTAGGCGTCGGCCAGACGGAAGAATGGAAAGTCGGTGTCGGCAAATACAGGATTCGATCCCTTTTGACCGTCACTATTGATGTTAGTATACTTAATCACCGACCAGCCTTTGTTGAAATCGTACCATTGTGTAGTCTCAAGTGTACGTCCTTCTTTCCAGAACAAAGCTCTTTTATCGTTATTTGCAAACCGTGCCGATAACGACTCTTTCGCCCGTATACCTGACCATGCCTGTGAAAAGCCGAAATTGTCGGCGGGATTCATGTCTGATTTATATGATGCGGCAAGAAGAAACGTCGTCCCTCCATAGGTTGTGGCTCTTCGCCCATCAAATACTAAAGGGAAAATGATCTCGGGCGACTTATAGTTATCAGCCCCGAACATGTTCTTATAAGCTGGGTCAAGAGAATAACCGGCAGCAAGCACCTTATTCACGTACTGCAGGCATTCAGTATATTTATTCTGACCAATATACACCTCAGCATTCAGATATAGCTTTGCCAGGATCATCCAGGCAGCAGCACTAGTTAACTTTCCGTAATTTGCTTTCGTATTAGGAGGAAGTCCGGCCTCAGCATCTTTGAGCTCCGACTCAATGAAAGAGAAAAAGAACTTACGATCTTTCTGTTCAGGCAGATAGGCCCCTACGCCCGCTTCTTCAGGAATATAGGGAACATTCGCATAAAGGTCCATCAGGCAGTAATAATTCAGCGCACGCAAAGCGCGAACTTCGGCCCGGTAGGTTTTTATCTGATTCTTTAAATCAGCTGGCACCCCACGCTCCTCGAGTTTGCTATCGGTTGTTTCGCGTAAAAACTCGTTTGCATACGCAACGTTCATATAAATGCGTGTATAGTTGAGCAGCAGGAAATTATTACTGGATGTCCATTGACAAAACTGTAATCCCCGAAGAGTTTCATTATCCCAGGCCCCCAGAACTTCATCCGTGCAAAGTTCCTGTAAGTTCCAGTAACTTCTTAGAAAGGTGGCTTCACCCTGATCGTCTGCTGTGATATCAGGCTGGCCCGCAGGGCCTTCGTTTCCCGACAATGACAAACCTGCATATATTTTGGAAACAAATTGTTCGTACGAGTCCTGATCCCGCCACGCAGTCTCGGGAAGCAATATATTGTCGGTTAATGGCTTCGTATCTAAATCTTTCACACATGACGAAAAAGCGAACAGCAATGCGGCTACCAGCACCCATATATTAAAAATCTTTCTCATATCCATCTTTATTAAAAGTTGAGATTAACACCAAGCATGACAGTAAAAGGGCGGGGATATACGTTATTATCTATGCCGCCGAACACTTCGGGATCAAGTTCACTGTACTTCGTGAATACCAGTGGGTTCTGAACAGTACCATAAACTCGTCCTCCGAAAGGCAGGTTTTTCAGCTTTTTGAAGGAATATCCCAAAACAATATTGTCTATCCGGAAAAACGAAGCGTCCTGTATGTAGTAATCCGATTGTGGCTGTCCAGTCTGAAAGCGTGTTGATAAAGCACTGGTAACCCTGTTTGTAAGAAATTCGTTTGCAAATACCGACGTAGAACTGATTGCGGCATTATTAGCTGCAATGGCATTATAATTATATTTGCCCAGACTACCGTGCCCTGCAATAGTAAAGTCCCAGGACCTCCAGGTTAGTTTCGAGTTTAACCCGAAATTAAAGTCAGGTGCCGCATTCTTGTAAACATGCAGGTCCTGCTCGTTAATCAATCCATCACCATTGCGATCACGGTATAATCCTTCAATAGGTTTGGCCTGGTCATCATAGATCTGCTCATACACATAAAATGAATTTACCGGACTTCCTACCTTCTGTACAAGCATGCCTTCCTGACGCAAAGCATTCGGATCGTCTGAGTTGGTGAGCTTTGTAAGCTCGTTTTTATTATAAGCAATATTTCCCGCAAAGTCCCACTTAAGGTTCTTTCTGTCAATAACATGTGCATTAGCTGATAATTCGAACCCTGTGTTTTCGAGATTCCCGATGTTAGCAGCAACATATTCGCTGAAATTGGTACCGGCAGCAATCTTCGTTTTAGCATTGATCAAATCTTTTGTTTTCCTGTGATATACATCAATGGCTCCCTCAAGGCGGTTATTGAATAATCCGTAATCTATTCCAGCGTTGTACGTTTCTGTCGACTCCCACTTCAGATCCGGATTAAAGGCGCCCGGTCTGAGGAGAGAGACCCAAACAGGTTCCCCATTATTGTAACCGCGTAAATAGCTTGCTTCAGCGCCAATACTGTGCTGGTAAGTTCCGAGATAAGGATAGTCGCCCTGATTAATATCCTGCTGTCCGGTCATTCCCCAACCCAGTCTCAGCTTCAGATTACTTATGGTCGTTGAATTTTTGAGGAAGCTTTCGTCTTTTATTCGCCATGCTAGCCCCAGAGATGGAAACAGGGCCCATCGGTTTTTCTTGCTAAAGCGTGATGATCCATCATCTCTTAGAGTAAAGGTAAGCAGGTACTTTTCTTTCACACTATAATTGAGTCGTCCGAAAAAGGAAACTATATAATGTTCGGTATCATAGTCACTGGTGCTTACAAGCAAGGGGTTTCCCTGCTCATCAAGACGGGAAATACGATACGCGATATTATCCCCCGACCGCCTGTAGTGCTGCCAGGAGTAGCCCGCCATTATATCGAATTTGCTGTCGAGGGCGTCGAGATTATGAAAGTACTGCGTATAAAAGTCAAGTGTTTCGTTTCTTCGTTTCTGGGTCCAGTCAGAGTCATACCCTCCGTAGTTATAGTCAGACGGTGCGTCAGCCGGAATATATCTGAATCCGTCGCTATTTGAGTAATCCATTCCCACGTTAAGGTTAAAATGAAGGTCGGGAAGCGAGTGCAATTTATAGTCAAACTGTGCATTTCCAACGAAGTTGTACACATCAGATATATCCCTGTTCATCGTTAACATTGAAACAGGGTTGACTGTAGCAACCTGATTCGGAATGCCCCCTGTAAGCCAGGTAAAATATCCGCCGAATTTACTGGCAGGATCGTACACCGGTTGTGTAGGATCCATGTTTATGGCAGCCCCGATAGACGCCTGATTTGCAAACCGATTATATGCATACATTCCCCTACCATTTAACGTCATCTTCAAGTGGTCGTCAAATAACGACGGCGACAATGAAACACTGCCGGTAGTACGTTTCATCACAGAGGTCTCAAGAATTCCCTGCAGATCTGTATAGCCAGCCGACGCCCTGTAAGGCAGCTTTTTGCCGGCTGAACCGTAAATACTGATATTATGTTCATTGTTTAACGTAGTCCTGAAAATCTCGTCCTGCCAACTAGTGTTGCTGCTCCCTAACTTTCCTTTCAGCTCGTCATATGTGGAGAGCTGTGAATATTCTCTGTCTATAAAGCTACGAAAGTCACCGGCCGTCAATACGTCGATGTTCTTTTTGGGACTACTTACCGAAACGTTTCCATCATACGCTATACGTGTTTTCCCGGCGGTTCCTTTTTTAGTGGTAATGAGAATAACGCCGTTTGATGCCCTGGATCCATAAATGGCTGTAGCAGAAGCATCTTTTAAAACTGTAAATGATTCGATGTCTGTTGGATTGATCGTGCTGAGAATATTCCCAACACCACCGAGTCCCTGGTTGTCAATAAATATCCCATCTACAACGATCAGCGGATCGTTACTGGCCGACAAGGAAGAACCCCCGCGAATACGGATTGCGGCACCACTGCTCGGGGAGCCCCCTTCACTGGTGATACTTACGCCTGCTACCTTACCTACAAGCATATCCTGTGCATTGGGCGCCAGCCCTCTCACCGAGGCGTCAGCCTTTACTGCCGAAATAGAGCCTGTAGCGTCTCCTTTACGGACTTGTCCGTACCCTATTACCACTACGTCCTCCAGCATCTTCGCGTCTTCAGTAAGCGTAACATTCAGTTGTGACTGCCCTTTGTAAACAACCTCTTTGGTTACATAACCAATAAAAGAGAATACAAGGGCGGAATTTATACTGACATTATTTAGCTTGTAAAAGCCCTCCGCATTAGTCGAAGCGCCTGTCCTGGTGCCTTTTACTATAACAGATGCTCCGATAACGGGTTCTCCTGATGCATCCTTTACAATTCCCTGTACAGTGTGCTGAGCCTGAACACTGGTCACGATCAGCAACATGCAAAAAAGGCAGAGTACATTTGTTCTCATTAAAATCAGGTATTTCATTTAGATAATTTTCTTACAGCCGTGTGCTGTGATTAACTCACTGATTATAGTTAGTAAAAAGTTGTTAGCAGTAGTGAACTGTCAATGTTAACATTTCAGGCTCCTGCGAAAGATGGTTAGTGTAGCGTTCTATCATACTATTCTTTTAATTGGTTAATAAACTTTTCCGATCAACTCAAAATTAGATATCACTTTAGTCAGTGAGAATAGCGGAGATGACTCTGGTAACTTTTTGCACTGCTAACATCAAATCAAAAAACTGAATATCAAACAATTACACCAAATAAAATCAATAGGATATGTAAAAATATAGTTAGCTCTGAGCGTGTTAACCGGCGATCCAACCTATTCCAGCAGACCGATTTGCCGCACCTTCTCTTCAAAATCAACCTCCTGGTTAAGAGATTTCGATTTCACCTTACTTCTGTAATTGTAAATAGTCCGGAGGGAGTAGTGTAAAAAAGTAGCTATTTTATTGCTGTCTGTAATGCCGAGCCTGATAAGGGCAAACACACGCAGTTCCTGGTTTAGCGATTTTCCGTCATTCAGTGGATATTGTTCTTCCAGGCGAAGCATTTTGTTAAGCTCTTTAACGAAATCGGGGTAGATATTCAAAAATGCTTTATCAAAGCTGGCATAGAGCGATTTCTGCTCTTTCATCGAATCTTCAGATGTTGATGTAATTTTAAGAAGGTCATTAATCTGTCCGGCCTTTATCTTTCGGTGAACCATTAATTTGAAGGCATCAAGCTTTTCTATATGTTCTGTACAGATTTCGAGAAACTGACTGATGAATTTTTCCTTGATATGATTAGCTTCCGCGAGGTGAATATTAGTTTGCTTTTGTTGTTCATTTGCAGCTTTGAGTTCCTCATTTAGCTCATTCAGCTTGCTGTTAATCTGTAATATTTCTTTCTGCGCTTTTGCCAGAGCCCTCATTTGCCTGAAAATAAACACAATACCAATCAACAATACTAAAGACAATACGCTAACTATCACCAGAAGCACCCTCAATTTCTGCTGATATTTCTCCCTATCAAGCTGGTAAGCTTTATCAATAATAGGAAGCACCCTGGACGTTTGAATATTTCGTAAGCGGGCATTATAAAAATTGGCGTCCTCCAGACTTTTCTTGATATAGGAGTTCGCCCTCTCAGTATCGCCCTTACCATAGAGAAGTGTGGCGAGTTCCCTGAGGGCCAAATTTTCTTTTATTGCAGCCCTAATATCAGAAGTAGCCGACATGGCCAGATATTTCTGTTGTTTTTGTGTTTCTCCTTTCTTTTCATACAAATAGGCAAGAATAGAGGCCAGGACTGAATACTCGCGTGTGTCTTGCTTAACAGAAGGAATGCAGGCTAGAAGGATATTCTCTGCCTGCTGAAAGTGCCCCGACTCGATACATTTAGTACCGAAATTGATCGCATATTCATACCCATCGGCGGGGAGATAACTTAGAAGGGAATCCTGATAGTCATTCCGCTTTTTTACCAGGAGGTCGATATCATTTCCTCTCTGAAATTCGATCCAGTAAATATATGTCTCAATATACGCCTTATAACAGGCTATACGCTGTGGGGAAGATAGTTGCCCTTTATTTATTTCATCCAACAGGCCAACAGCATCTGAAAACATTGCTACCCGCGCCATGACCCTGGCAAGCTGAATCTTGCTGTCCCTTATTTTTTCGGAATCGCCCAATTGTTGCGCAGCTTGCAACGCTTTCCTGCCGTATAACTTAGCCGAATCGCTTATAAACCCTTCATATTCTTTTGCCAATGTACTATACACTTCATACTTTCCAGTCTCAGCCAAATCAGTACGACTTAACCGTTGAGTGATTTTATTTAGAAAGGCCTTCTTCTTATCTGTAAACTGCTTTTCGGTGTTGATTACATTATCAAGTTCAGATAGCAAAGAATCGGGCTTAGCAAAAGCAACACCACACATTAGGACTGACTGAAAACCTATCAGCACCGGAATGATCCGCTTAACAGGTTGAATAAGAAAACTTCTAAACATGAATATTGGCTAATACCACAAAGATAATTTATTCAGGCTGATAAACAGCCTGTCGCTATGGTCCCTTTGATGGTTTGCCAGGCAAGCCTGATCATTTAATTATCCTGCTGTTTTATGCTGTTCACCAGTCCCGAAGTCAGTTTCTTAGTGAGTTGGATATCTTCAGGTGTTAACCTACGTTTAATCAGAAGATTGAATGCAAGTTTCATTTCCGGGCTGAACATCACCTTCCGGGCTGTTCCTCCGTCCATTGATTTGATCGACTTTATCAGTTCACTCAAAAGTTTCTTCGCTGATTTCTGATCATTAACGGCCCCGGCTTTTTCTTCTATTCCATCCAGGTCGGCTCCCCCTTTCTGCCAGGTGAACTGTATAACTACCCCTCTTAAGCTACTGCCTTCCGGATCTTCACCTGAGGGCCCAGACGTCACAGAGGAGCTATCTGTAACAACATAAATATTTTTACCATCGGGCGAAACGGCGATATCTCTGTATCTTGCTTTTCCTTTGAAGTAGCTGATGGTATCGCCACTAATTCCATCGCCATTTTTATTGAGCTTTAGACGAACCACTCTTCCCTCCTTTAGCGAGGCGACAAGCAGAGAATTTTTCCAGCCCGCTATTGCATCGGATGTATACACTTCTATACCAGAAGGCGCAACAGCCGGCCAGTCAGGCTTTTCACCGGTCTTTTCTTTTGTTGCTATAAATATCTTATTTAGGAAACTACCTTCGGCAACGTACATGCTCTTTATGGGATCCCGGTAATTATCTAACCCTATCTTTTCTGCATTTTGCTCTTCGCTTACAATCTCGGGATAAGTAGTATGCCACTTACCCGGCAGACTATCGCGGTCCGAAACGCCAGCTGAAAATCCGTTATAATTATTGTCGTTATATCCTATGATCAAAGGGTGCCCGTAGTTCTTTCCTTTCTCAATAATATTGATCTCATCGTCAGAGAAGGGACCATGTTCCGATGAGTATAAATAGTCTTTTCCCTTTATCCTGGCCGCTGCAAGTCCCTGAGGGTTGCGATGCCCGTAGCTCCATACCGCATTTTGTCTTTCGGAATTAAAGGGATTGTCGTTGGGTATCCACCTGTCGTATACGTCAAAATCACTGTCGGGAGTAAGATTAAATCGATGGATCTTTCCTTCATATTTATTTGTATTTTGAGCATGATTTGTTCTTCCTCCATTGTCAAACTGTCCCGCTCCCATATCCCCAACGGAATAAAAAAGATAATCGACGCCATCAAGGGGCGCTATGCGCAGCCTGCCGCCATTATGATCATTGCTTTGAGGGATAGAGTCACAAATCGTTACAGGATTTATAAGGCTATGATTCTTTTCGTTGTACTGGTAGCAAACGATCCGGCCTGTAAAAAAATGTCCTCCCCAACCAGGCTTTCCTCCATCATTTGTTGAATTTACTGCCGGGTCGTTGTAGATGTACATGAGATACACATAAGGCTTTCCCTTAAGTAACTGAGGATGCAAAGCCATTCCCATTAATCCCCCCTGCGGCCATGGTTTTCCATTATCTATTGAATCAGGAACCTTATCATACCTTGGAAAATTCTTTTTATCATTTAAATCAAGTACAACTGCCCGTTCACCGTTCTCCGGATTGATCCGGCTTACCTTATACCCCTTTGATTCGGTTATCCATAGAAAATTATCAGGACCATAAACAATCTCCCAGGGATCGCTTAATCCTTTTGCTATAATTTTAGATTTAAACTCCTCACCATATGGTCCGTGGAGTTTCTGCGGATAAGCTTCCGGGTAAAAAAAAGTCAATAGAATAAAAAGCAGGATAAAGGTTTTCCGTTGCATAAAGATTGTTTTTCTGTAAAATAGATGCAAATATGAAACAGGCTGAGCACCTTAATGTTTCAACAAAAGACGTTCCGTAGACGTTGTGTTTCAGTAATGTTACTCTTATCTGATTATTACTTCAACGTCTTTTGCCCTGCTGGACGGTATTACATTCAGCGAAACGATTTTACCTTTTATAACAACAGCTTCAACAGTAGTCTCATACGGCGCACGCAGCTTAAAGTGAACATCCCAAGTTTTGGGCCAAGCGGGAAGCAGATGAATTTTCCTGCCGCTGGTTTGCATAAGCATTTCCTGAAGTCCTATCATTCCGGAACCACCCCAATTATGGTCTGGAGTCCAGTCGTATCCCGGTCCCCAGAAAGCAGGAAAGCGCCGGCCCGAATCTCCAAGCTTTAACAAGGTAAGTCGTGAGGCCTCTTCTGTTAATCCTAATCTGGCTGCAAATATATTGTCCTGTTTCCAACCAATATGGCTTCTGAACTTTAAAGCATCTGCATCATATCTGTACGTATTAATTGCGGTATCCAAACCCGGTTTTCCTATTCCATAAATTCCCCAGGGGAAAACAGGATAGAGCTGCGCGGTTTCGGTGTTATTCACCCTCGCCCATAATTTAGCCGGTGCTATTGTGGGGTGTCCGTCTGACTCACGAAAACTGAGAGGAGGAACGCGGTTCAGCATAAGGGCCCATTGCTGACGCTTCTGCTCATCCAAATATTTTTCCGGCAGTTCAAGCAATCGGGATAAAATAATTCTTAGCCCGGAAATGGTGGACGACGCGTTATATGCCATCTTGTAGGTCTCCGCTCCTGAACCCGGATAGAAAACGAGATGTCCATTTCCGTCCAGCATTTTGCTGCCCCTCATTTTAGCCAGATACTGGTAATGCTCGTTAAAGAAGGTCAGACAGCTCTCAATAAACGGGATATACACGGTAATGTCGCGCCCTGTATATCTCTCCTCTTCGAGCATCATCAAACAAAACTCAAGTACCGTATCCCATTCATATTCGAGCCAGGCATTATACTCCATTCCTTTATCATACCATTCCGGACGCTTCCAGTTATACTCAGCCGGATTAGGAAGGCCAAAGTTTTCCAGTTGCTCCGTAAAGCAGGCGCCCTTGTGTCCCCAATATACCTGGCTTCTCAGTTCCGCATTTTTCAAGGCCCTCATGTAAAATTCAAACTGCGGCTTCATCAGGTCGAAGTCGCCGCTTTTTAGCATTGGCCAGTATACGAGTCGTTGATTTTGCGCAGTATGCGTGCCTCCACCCCAATTTCTAAAGTCGGGAGTAAACTTAAGTGCTGAATCGGTCAATGAAGGGTCGTACGTAAAGAGGCCTCCATTAAATTTTGTAGGCCATTGTCCGAATGCGTTGCACCCAAGCATATACCTGAATAGCTGATAGTTTCTACCGATCTTCCATTCATCTGAAGAAGCGCCGGAGGCAGAAGGCTGAATGCAAATGTAGCTTCTGTCCCAATACTGGTTCCACCAGGCGGTACTCTTTACATAATCACTTTTTGTATTTTCAATAGCAGATTGAAGAAGTGTGGCCAGTTTTTTTCGCCACTGGCTTGTATCCTTAGTCTGTTCGGTATTTAAAGCAATGAAAAGGTCATGGCTGACAGCAGGCTTTTTACTTTTTATTGTCCATCTTCTGAAATCGGTATCAAGGTATTTTCCGGCAGATGTTCCGGCCTCTTTCATGTTATGCCCATAAAGAATGCCTCCGAAAAGCAGGTTTTTAACCGGGTTATATAGCTGATCCTTCACTTTATCCATTCCCTGCTGAATAACCGCGGCATCAAACACTGTTGAATCTGTATTGTGATGATAAAACAGTACCTTGTCTTTTTCAAACGCAATTTCGTCTTCCCGCGTAGTCACGATTCCTTTTGGTGCCCATTTCCAGGAATTGGCGTTATTTTCCTTCCCTTTTGGAAATCTGTCCGTATATCTCCAGCTTTCAAACGACGCTTCTGCCACGAGAGGCTTGTTTCCCGAAACATCAACATGAATAACGGGATGAAATACATCTACCCATACTCTGACATCTGCCGACAACCCTCCCTTTTTTCCTGAAATTCTGACATTTCCATCCTTCAACACCAATTCCTGTCTGAACTCCCCCCCTTCAAAGGGATTAGGACTGAGTTTCACTCTCACCCTACCCAGCTTCAGCAGGGTATTATTCTCATCGAATGTTCCGCTCCTGGCAATGTAGAACAGAAGCTCTCCTTTTTCAACCCAAACATTCAGACCAATATCTCCACCACCACAGAGCATCGACTCGCCTGAATTTTTACTTTGGCTATTCCATACCAGATTATAACGGCATAATTCCGAAGGCTGAGCCATTCCCCAGGCAAACCGGAGAAGCAAAAAAGATAATATGAGGATTCTTTTGACCATGAACTCTTATATATAATTAGCAGTTGGCGATTGGCTGTATGTTATGCGCCACCTCCCGCCAACTTTTAACTTTCTACTTTAAACTTTCCACTTACAACTTTACCTCACCATTCGTCAGTTCTGAAAGATGCAGCCGGAAGTCCGTCAGTACCAAACAGGTCACCGACAACAAAATCCTTAAAAGCATAGCGAACGGCAACAGGGTCCTTTACCATTGGCGAAGATACCGAGACTGTGCTTCCGTTGATGGCTGCTTTCGCAGGATAGAATATTTTATCCTTGCCGGCAACTTCGAAGTTGGTTATCTCTTTTCCAAAAGAAGTAAGCCCGTTAGTTGCGTTTACAAATTTAAGAACGGCAACACTTCCATTTATTGTCAGCGATTCGTATTCAGGGCTGGCAAATCCAAAGCCCTGCAATCCGTAAGTTTTCCCCAGGGCTAGCAAGGCAAGACGCTTGCCTCCTTCCTCTTTGCGGGCAGGATGTATGGAGTTCTCTTCGCCGATATCCAGCACAACCGCCATTCCCGAGTTAGGGATTTTCGCGGCTGACTTGCGTTGAGCATCTCTAAGATATGCAGAATTAAACTTGCCGCCATAGTTAAAAGGGGGAAGTTGTGAATAGTTATAGGGCGCTATCTGAACATAATAGAAGGGGAAATCGCCCTGACTCCACAAGGTCCGCCATCTTTTTACCATTGAAGGGAGAAGACCCTCATACTGGTCCGGCCTTTCGTAATTTGATTCGCCCTGGTACCAGATACAACCCTTAATGCCATATCCGATAACCGGGTGAAGCATCCCATTAAAAAGAGTAGTCGGTGTACGGTTCACCACTTTTATTGAATCGCTCTTCCCGGGAATTTTAATCTCAGGGAACGACTTTAATACTTCAGGATCCATCCATGCCTCAATCGTAGAGCCACCATAGCTCACGTTAATCAGACCGACAGGAACGTCGAGCATCTCATTCAGCAAACGGCCAAAGAAATACCCCGTTGCGCTGAAATTTGCTACGGTCTCAGGGCTTGCTATTTTCCAGGGTGAGGGTTTGCTGTTTGCCTGAGGCTCCTTCTGAGAGGAACGCGGTACGGTGTAAATCCTCAGATTCTTGTTCCGTGACTTCAATATCGCGTCGTTTGAACCGATTATGGGTTGTCCCTTAAATCCTTTCAAGGGCATTTCCATGTTCGACTGTCCCGTACAGAGCCAAACCTCGCCGATCAGGATGTTGTTCAGCTTAAGGGGAGTGCCATCACTTATCGTCAGTTCGTACGGACCACCTGCAGACGGCGTAGAAACGATCGCCTTCCATTTCCCGGCCTTATCAGCCTTAACCGAATAGCTTTTCCCGTCCCATGACGTCACTACATTAACAGCGCTTCCCTCCTTAGCCCAGCCCCATACAGGTACCTGTGACTGCTGCTGTAATACCATGTTATCCGTAAATATCGACGGAAGCTTAACCTGCGCTTTCAGACAAAACGAAGCGCAGAATAAAAATAGAAATGTGTATGTTGTTTTTGACATGAATATATGGATATCGGAGGTTTGAATTTCTTATTACTTTTAACTTTCAACCTTAAACTTTCAACTCCCCAATTACCTCACTGGCATCCAGACTTCCATATCCGTATGGCCCCGGTTACCCCAGGCGTAGTAAGGCACAAGGCGGATCTTTACCCGCTCTGGTTTATCCTGCGATATTTCGCGGTATAATTTATTGTTCCAGTCCTTTTTGCCGGTAACAAATCCTTCTCCTTCAAGGGCTATCAAATTGCTGTTGCTGACAGTTACTTCTTTCGGGGTAAAGGCAGCGTTTGAAGGAACGGCCACATCAAACATATTGACGTTCTCGGGAAGATCTTTTGCTTCGAGGCAATATACTACAGGTCCCCGTTTAACGGCCACCTGGTTACGAGTTTCTTCTACCAGAGGATTAGATTCAACAAGAACCGCATTCATTGGAAGAATAAGCTCGATAATGTCGCCTTTTTTCCATTTCCTCGTAATAGTAGCGTACGTACCGGCGGTAAGTTCATCCTGCTGATCCTTTCCATTAATTTTTAAGCTTGCTCCTTTGCACCACCCTGGAATACGCATCATCACAGCAAATGGTTTCGATGGTGTCGATTCGAAGCTTATCCTGATATTTCCGTCCCAGGGATAAGCTGTTTCCTGTGTCAGCTTAACTACCGAGCCATCATTCAGCTTTGCAGATAGTTTGCTTCCTCCATACAAGTTAAACCACAGGCCTTTGTCAGATACACTATACAGGTAATTATTCACTTCAGCTATCGTTCTGACGACATTGGGCGGACAGCAGTTAGAGAGTGCAATGTATCCCACCCGGTCTTTCGACCAGCGTTGTTTAAACGGAAGTTCATCCGAATAGCTAAGCGGGTTGGTGTATAAAAACTTAGTTCCATTTAAACTGATGCCCGATAAGATACTGTTATAAAGCGTCAGTTCAGCAATGTCGGCATATTTGGCATCGCCGGAGAGAGCCAGCATCCTCCAGTTCCACAGCATGTTCCCGATGTTCGCGCAGGTCTCGCCGTGGGCCGTAAAATTCGGCAGTTGGTAATCCCGTCCGTATGCCTGGTGGATCTTCTGAACATCTGTCGGCTCGTAAGAGGTGCCGTCAGGAGACACACCATCATATAAAGCGCCACAGGCCCCCGTAATGTACATCTTACGCTGGGTTACGTCATTCCACATCAGGTCGAGCCGATGGAGCAAACTGGTATCCCCCGTTTCAGCATATACGTCTGCCACTCCTGCATATAGATAATTCGCACGAACAGCATGGCCCATTGCCTTAGTTTGTTTTCTGAACGGGATCCGGTCCTGATTATCGTCCGTTCCGTTCTCAACCAATCCCCTGATATCGATTAAACTTTTTGAAAGCTCAAGATACCGGGCATCCTTCGTCGTACGGTACATTTCAACCACTCCCATGTAATGAGAAGGACAAATGGCATTACGCGCCAGCTCAGGAGACGATGTTTTGTAGAAATTATACAAATAGTCGGTTGCTTTCTTTGCAATAGTCAATAAAGAAGTTTTTCCGGTAGCCCGGTAATGAACACACGCTGCAGTCATCAGGTGACCCATGTTATAGGTCTCAAAATGCAGCCTGTCTTTAAACTCAGCCGCCTTTCCTGCAGAGTTTCGTTCTTCAATCATAGTTGGCGTATGGATGTATCCGTCGGCTCTCTGGCATTTGGCAATCACGGGGATCACCTCATCAATGTACTTGTCAAGCTTCGGGTCTTTCGTAACAGCGTACATTGCGCTAAGCGCCTCAATCAATTTATAAAAGTCGCCATCATGAAATGGAGGCCCTGCATTCTTTCCTTCCTTCAGCCCTGCTGCTATCTCAAAGTTGCGGAAGGCATGAGCTACCTCAGGGTCCTTATATAAATTCCACATATAAGGGATCATAGAATCCTGGCATACTTTCATTCTCTCCGCCCAAAAACCACTGGTCATCTTAACATCGCCCATGTTTACGTTCCTGAGCTTTGCATAGGGACTGGATGTTGTATTTACGAGGCTTTTATCCTGCCCAAAGCTGCTATTTGCAGTCAGCATCATCATCCCGGCAGATAAGGCCGCCAGCATAAAGGCTGTCTTCAATTTATCACGCATTATTCTGTTCATTATCATTTCTCTGAAAGGATTGTTACTGCTCCGGTAAGCCCCGCTTTTAAAAGAGAGCGATTGTGTAGCCTGAAGGGAGCCGTCGTGTGGCTTATCCTTTGATTTTCCGACAATGTCTGATCATGCTTCATCCGGTTGAACCAGGTGTTTGTTACTTCTATGACCAGTTCATTATTACCGTTCTTCAGTGCATCTGTTATATCGAGTCTGTAAGGTGCAGTCCAGGCAATGCCACAACTTACACCATTCAATTTCACCTCTGCGATATTGGATACCTCCCCAAGATCGAGCCAGAAGCGGTCACTATCCTTAGGCTTCTTCCATTTAAAGTTCTTATGATAAACCGCCGTGCCTGAATAGTAACGGACAGACGTATCCTGACTTTGACTCCAATCGCTAAGTTCCTTAAACAATACAGGCTTTTGCGGTCCTCCCAAAACAGGATCAAAGTGCACAGACCAGCCACCCTCTATCTGCTTGACAGTATGGGATTCCGACCAGTTCTTCTTATCTCCGTTGGCAGAAGGAACTGTCTCATTTCTGAAGATCACGAAGTAAGATCCGTTCGGAGGAAACAGCATGGGTAGTTCCGTACGGCCCGATGAAGCCGTCCAGTTGGTTGCTGTGATTGTTCTTCCTGTAACAGGATCATAAATATCGGGGACTTTATCCGCGACCCGGAACGACAGTACGAGCTCTTTATTGACCGAATCCTGATTCGAAACAAAATAGATTTCAGAATCGCCGGTACTCCGGTGGTTCCAGGCAATTTTACCGGCCGGCTCATTATTCTTACCTGTGTAAGTAAAATCGCACGGTACTCCGATGAAGTCAAAAGACTCTAAACTAATAGGCCCGGGTATCACACGGCCCTTTCCGACCTGTTTTACCATTGCTGAAGCGGCTCCGTTGCGCACTGTAGTAAAAGATCCACCCCAAAGTTCCTCTGTTGCTATCTGAAGCCTCTTATCTTCTTCAGTAAAATCTTTAAGCCCGGGAGTAGTTACCGGCCGGTCTCCAAGCACAACGGTTGCACCGTCTTTAACAAGCTGCAGCAATCGTTCCGCTACACCGGCACTCATTAAATTACTGTTTGGATTCATGGGATGTTTTCCCGGCAGTACAAGAACCGCGTAACTTGCTCCTCCGGGCAATTCAATCCGTCCGTTCCTGACCACAGCGAGATTAAGCAGGACGTCTGCGTTGAAAGAGTCATAAGCATACCCGCGCAGCGGATCAGTCCAGTCTGCAGGATTGATCATATTCGCCCCCGTATTAACGCCTACAGGCATTTCGCGCATGGGCACTCCCCGGTTTTCGAGCCTCTTCCTTTCTGCGGTTACAACTTCCTTACCGAAAATCCCTGGTAAAGACGGCACAAGCCGTTCAGGGAGGATTGCCCTCCCTGGAAACTCCTCTCCGGTAAAAACGGCAATATCGTCAACTGGTCTTCCCTGCTGAAGCAATGATTGACAACGCTCTGCGTATTCTACCCATGACCTTCCCTGCTTCCACCAGGTTTGATCCCGCTGGAAAAGTAATCCCACATCATTGAGCGTCATCCCAGGCTTACGGTCCATCCAGGGGTTGTGTGTATACACATGATAAACCAGTCTGTTTATGCCCAGGGCATAGTTCCTGTCCTGCAAAGCTTTAAGCATTCCCGGATGTTCATCCCAGTGCATGCGGACCTCCGTAAATGCCTCCGACTGGATGACGTTCTTGCCATAAATATGAGCGCCGCTGATAGCGTCCCTTACATCGTTAGGTTTATCGTGCGACGGGCTCCGCAGCCAGAATTCACCCATCGGTATATCCACCTCCTTAAAGTGCAGCAAGCCATCAGCAACCATCACAGGAGCCGTCGCCTCTGCAGTAAAGGTGGCACCCTTTTCATGAGCCAGCTGTTTAAGGGTTTTAAAGAAGTTATCAGCTATAAGCTCTGATATGGTTTGCCTTATATCATAGAGGAAACGTTCCGAAACATCAGCGCTCTCAACAGGAACACCCGTCATGACGGGAAGGTATGGCACAGGATCGTATCCCCGCCGTTTCCTGAACTCTTCGCGAAATACCGGCGACCAATTCTGGCTTCCGCATTCCCAGCTGTCGACATGAAAGATATTCAGGACTCGTTTAGCCAGGTCAGGACCTGCCACACGGAGCGCTTCTCCAAACCATTTGTCAAACTGAAACCTCACCACCTCCGGGTTAAACTTGTCGCACTCGAGTCCTTTTCCCGCACCGGCAGTTTCATTCATGTGACCGGTTGATGTATAACCAACCCTGAGAATCACCCAGTTGCCTGCAGGAACCTTCCACTTCAACCTTCCTTTACCGTCAGCATATTGTGTTATATCCTTTACAGAACCGAAAGGAACACAAAGTGAATCGGGGACAAGGTCGCTGGTGGTCCTTGAACTTACCCTCCATACTTCACCTGTCTTGCCTTCATACTGATGGATGCGGGCCTCAGATGACAGCTCTATACCAGCAATCTTAAGGGAGGGCTTCCATTTTGCCGCGTCCAGGTCTTCGGCTCCAGGCTCTGAACCTTCTTTATTGTAGACAAAGCGAAAGAATCGTGCAGTTACAGGCTTAATTTCATGGGTAACGTCGGCATCCCAGTCAAGCCAGCCTGCCCTTGGCGGCTGAAGACGTTCGGCGGCCCGGAAGTTTTTGCCGTCGTCACTCACTTCAATGAGAAGCCGGTGCGACTGATAATTAAAGCCATTCACCCTGATCACCACCGAGCGGCAGGTAAACGGCTTTGTAAATTCATATTGGATCCAGCAGGGATCGTTACGGCCGAAGTTTTGCTTATTACCCGGCTTCACAAGGAAAGACGCGTCGGCTCCGTTACTTGTGGTCACCTTTGGAACAACCGTCCTGGTTGAATGTCCCGCTCCCCGGTTTGCCGGGAATGCAAACACTGCAATGTCGCGAAAATATCCTTTATATGCTGGCAGAGAAGGCAAAGTATCATTAAATACCCGTCCGCCCTTTATCATTAAGGAAGATGAAACCACTTTTTGCATTGAATTCTCAGGCGTAATCCATGGGCCGCCGGCGGTTGCGAAACCATCGTTGGGAAGCATCGCAATCTTAATCCCTATCCTGGCGGCTTCATCAAGGGCATAGCGCACCATCTTCCACCATTCGGGACTAAGCTGATCAATAGAAGGCGTATACAATGGAGGATCTGTTTTCCCCTTGATGGGGGCCAGATACGCCCCTGCGATGCCAGCCTGCTTCATTGCTTCCAGATCGGCTGTAATACCCTCTCTTGAATAGGCCCCGTGCATCCAGTACCAGAATACCCAGGATTTTGCCGATTCACCAACGGGCTTTATGTACTCCGGCAAACCACGCTGTGCTGAGGCCCTTCCAAACATCAGAACGGACGTCAGAACAGAAAGCACTATACCGTATTTAATTCTTTTATAACTCACTTTCATCAGAACTTAAGCTTTTTAGATATTTCCCCTGCATCTTCTGCCTTCACTCTCGCAGGCAGAACATAAAATCCGTACCGGTAAGGCTTAGCGGGAATTTGATACTGCGCTAAAGGCTGAGAAACATCCGACCATGTGTCATTACCTCCCACTCCCATCTGGATCAGATCAATATTTAAAGTGAGGAAGCCTGCATCCTTCAGTTTATTGGTGTGCTTTGCCTCTTCAATGTTCTTTTCCGTGTAAGGCCACGCACTCATGCTGAGAAGACTGTCGGCTACTACCAGCAATCCTTCATTAGCTTTATCCTTCTTCAGATACATCCACCTCACGTCAGTCCGGTTGCCATTCTCCTGGGGATACATATACGGCTCCATGAATTCCTTCACCGGAAGGGAATAGACAGCAGCGTCAAAGCCGTATCTTTTGTCAATATAGTTTTCAAGGGGGCCGCGGCCATACCAGTTAACCAAATCGTATTCCCTCCGTATGCCGCATTGCATCCCGACTTTCGGGATATTAGGCAAACCGGTGCCCGGGTTTAGTGAATAATCAACTTTTACGACGCCCTCCCCATTCACTGTGTAGACCACTTCCACTGAAGCCCGTCCTCCTATTAGAGTATAAACGCTTTTAATTCTTATGAGACCGGATTCCTGCTTCTCCCCGGTTATGCCTTTCAACTGAAGATCATTCTCATACCATTCTTTCAGCTTCTTTGAAGGCTTCCAGCCGCGGCGGTCGTTATCCGTTTGAGGTCTTGTAAAGTGAGGCAGAAGCGGACTGAATATCTCTTCTTTTCCGTCAGAGATGTAGGAACTTAAAGCACCGTTCGCCTTACTGAACTTTATCCGGAAACCGCTGCCTGAGCAAACGTATCCTTCAGCATCCTCTGTAAAGCTAACTGCGCGATATTGTTTCTGGGCGTCCGAGGGTTTGGCAAGGCCAGTCAAAGCAAACTGGTTAGATGCAACCTCAAATCCCCGGGGCGCCCATGGCTCGTCTCGCGACAACGAAAAATGGATATCTGCAAGATACTCGCAGCCCTGCTTAAAGGTTGGGAACCATTTTTCAATGCTGATTATAGTATCTTTTCCCGCCTGAAGACTTAAACGGGGCAGCGACTGCACTTTTACTGGCTTACCGTCCTGCCGTACTATAAGGGTAACAGCATAGTCGGCTAACGACTTCACGGCATGGCGGTTGGCGACTTTTACAAGGCCTCTTTCAGCATCATAAAGCTCACACTCGGCAGGCTGATAAACTCTCTTGCATTCGAAAATCGCTGACTTAGGCCTTCCGTCAGAAGCTACTATGCCGTTAATACAGAAGTTTCCGTCGTGCCTCTTTTCGCCAAAATCACCCCCATAAGCATAGAATTCTACGCCTGCTGAATCCTTTTTCAGTATTCCCTGATCTTTAAAATCCCAGATACAGCCTCCAATCAATCGGGGACGTGACCTGAAGATCTCCCAAAACTCCTTCATATTACCCGTTGAGTTACCCATAGAATGCGAATATTCAACAAAAAGAATCGGCCGGTTGTCGCCGTTCTTCTGATTAACAAGAAGATCGGGAGTGTAAATACCCGGGTAGAAACGACTCACAATATCCACATAATACTGGTCGAGGGGATTCTGCAAACGGTGAGAATGATCGTTAGACTTTGGATAACGCGGATCGGAAGGATCAAGATATCCTTCCAACTGATGGCTTCCCATTGCCGGCTCGTAATGAACCGGCCGGGTAATATCGAAATCATGAATCCAGGCAGCTTGTGCTGCATTGCTCGGGCCTCTTCCGGCTTCGTTACCCAGGCTCCAGATGATGATACTGGGGTGATTCTTATCGCGCATCACCATTCGGGTGGTACGTTCCATGAAAGCGTGTGTCCATTGAGGGTCGTTGCTTAACTTCCCTCCCAATCCGTGCGTCTCATAGTTGGCTTCATCCATTACGAGAATTCCATACTCATCACACAGATCGTAGAAATACGGATCATTGGGATAATGGCTTGTCCGGATACAGTTGAAATTAAACCGCTTGATAGTTTCAACATCCTTCCGCATGTCTTCCCTCGACAATGCCTTTCCTTTTACCGGGTCGTGATCATGACGGTTGACGCCATACAGATAAGTCACCTTTCCATTGATCAGCAGTTTCCCGTTCTCCGTCGAAAACTCTATACTTCTGAAACCCACCTTACAGCTTTTCGCTTCCAGCACGTTCCCGGTCGAATCGGCAAGGGACAATACAAGGGTGTAAAGGTTTGGTTCCTCGTCACTCCATTTATCCGGATTCTTAACCGTCGTTTCCAGCAAGCCGAACTTTACGTTATCCAGCCGCGGGTAAATTTCATTGATGATCGATTCGGCGCTTCTTTCAAGAGCCTTCTGAAAAACAGGCTGTCCCGCTTTGTTGTACAGCTGCGCTTTTATCACACAGCCTTTCACTTCTTCTCCTGTGAGGTTCTCTATCCTTGGCCGGATACTGAATATCGCGTCTTTATAGTGTTTATCGAGTTTCGCCTGCCAGTGAAAATCGGCTATCCGAACTTTCGGTTCTGCCAAAAGCATCACTTCCCGCTGGATGCCACTCATTCTCCAGTGATCCTGGTCTTCGAGATAGGCTCCATCCGACCAGCGGATCACCTGAACAGAAACAGTATTCTCACCATCCTGCAGGTAAGGAGTGACATTGAATTCAGAAGGAAGACAGCTGTCTTCGCCATAGCCTAAAAACTTACCGTTTACCCAAACCTTAAAAGCCGAACTTACCCCTCCGAAATGAAGGGTGATATTCATATGCTTCCAATCAGCAGGAATTGTAAAACTCCGCTGATAAGAACCTACCGCATTGTAATCTTTTGGCACCCGCGGCGGATCAACCGGACGGAATGGATACACTGCACTTTTGTAGATTGGAATATCATAGCCCTTCAACTCCCAGTTAGAAGGCACTTCAATCTTCTGCCAGCCCTGCACCTTCGACTTATAAAAATCGTGGGGAGCGTCGGCGGGTTTAAAAGCAAATGAAAAGTCCCATTCTCCGTTCAGCAAAAGCATTCGCGTGCTCTTATTCCTGTCACCTGTCAGGGCTTCCTTTTCCGTTTTAAACGAATAGGCGGTAGCACGCGCCGGCTCGCGGTTGATGCTGGTTACAAGAGGGTCTTCCCATGGTTCGGTATTATAAATCCCCTGTACCGGAGGAATAGCTGCCGGCAGACCGTCAACAGTCTGCGATTTCACAGCCAATCCCGGCATCACAAAACATACATAAAAAACAAAAAGCTTGCGCATCATAATTTCGTATCCCGTTATAGAGCAGAATAACGTACGGTTATTGCCTTATTCTGTCCTATTCCAATTTCATACAGCTGATTGCCTAAGGGTTTAACCTCAAGGCCGTCCCCCGATGGTTTCGTCTTACTTTTAATCCTTAACACACCTGCTCCTGCAACTCCCTGCACCCTGATCTCTTTCGTGCTGCAATAAACTTTGACATCACCTGCCGGGGTAGGGACCTTACCATCCATCCATTTTAGGCCACCAAGCACCGGCTCTACCACATAGCTCGCATAGCCAGGGCTTAACGGTTTTACCCCGAGGTAGTATTTCCCAAGAAGGTAAAGCGGACTGGCGCCCCAGGCGTGGCACAGGCTTTTCCCAAAAGGACGTCCATACATTGCGTAATGCTCCGCGCCCTTCTTCGAAGGATTATATTCTTCCCAGAAGGACGTTGCTCCCAGTTTTAGCATTCCGCCCCAGTAATCTTTCATCTCAAGCAGGACATGTTTCTGTTCTCCCATTGCACACAGCGCTTCCAGCTCGTAAAAACGCATGTAAGGAGTGGTAATTTTTTGAATCTTGTCGTTGAGCAGTACATGCTGCTTAACACCCTGTTTTTGCTGCTCGTCAAAGTAATCAAAGAAGATCCCGAACATATTAGCATACCGGGTAACATTATCAGTTTGCTTCCCGGCAACGAGGCTGTGTACCAGCGCCTGTTTCTGTTCGTTCCAGTAAGTCGAAAAGATCTTCGCCTTAAGATTGGAAGCCAGCTTTTCATACTTCGTCGCTCCTTCCTGATCGTTCACAATCTTAGAGCAGGTAGCCATAGTTTCGAGGCTTCTGGCCAGTAGAAGTTGCTCGAAACTTACTGCTCCCTGTTTACTTAGTCCGTCGGCCCAGTCGATGAAAACCCAGTCTCCCGGCAAACCCTCCATTAAACCGTCGCCGTTGCGGCGCGATAAACAGAACTCCATCAAACTTTGCATCCGCGGATAAAACTGCTCAATGAACTTTTTATCTCCTGTATACAGGTAGTAATCGCTGATACCAAGGAACCAGTAAAACGTATAGTCCATAATGGTATTAATGTGACTGCTTACCGGGTCTTTTCCTCTCAATGCAAGCAGGGTCCTCGTCACCGAGGGCGAGTCGAACAGGAGATAATAATTCATCAGGTAGCTCTGATAAGCATCCCCCGACCAGATCCACCGGTCGCGTTTAATTCCGTCGATAAAAAACTCCCTTGTATTAAGATGAAAGGTATACTTGGAAACGTCGTAAATTCTGTTGATTTCGGCATCAGAACAGCGGAAATCACCCCTGTCGGCCACCGGCAAATATTCATAAAGCATGGAGACGCTGTCAATACTTACATCTGGATGATACTTTACATTTACAAAACGAAAGGCTTTGGTAAGGTTCATAACCGAATCCTTTTTCACCGGGGCGTTGATCTCAAGATGATCGAGAGTCTCGCAGGTTTCGGTAGCCAGAGCTTCTTCCTTTGATTCCCCATAATAAACCGATACACGGCCATTTCCCTTCAGTCCCTTGAGCCTGATAAAGCCAAAGGTCTCTTTCCCGAAGTCAACCAAAAGCGATCCTGCCGTCTTTTCCACCTTCACCGGCGATTGCGGCGCAGTAGCAAGTGCAAACATTGAAGGAGGAACAGAAGGACTGTCAAAATTCCAGCTTCCGGCAGAAAGCCAGTTGGTACCCGACTGGTCAGAGGCCTTTCCGCTGGCGTCGATCCACTCCTTATCTTCGTAGGTTACCAGCCACGATGAATCAGAAACCACGGTTTTGCCCTTTACGAATATAGCAGGTACCCTGTCCTGACAAAACACCTTCATGCTCAACTTGTGTTTCCCTGCTGGCATTGTAATGGTACGCGGATATCCGCTGATCCCTTTACCGTCGATCTTCACGTTGAACTGACCTTCCACATAAAGTTCTACCTGCTCTTCTGAAGGAACATCAAAAACCTTATGAAAATCAATCAGCACATAATGATTATCCATTCTCCAGAACGGAGGGAAAAAAGCCCCCCTTTCGGTCCGCCGGTTCTGCATCTTATTGCTCAGCCAGACCTCAAAATCTCCCGGGTACCAAATCCAGGTAACCCTGTTCTGAGCACTTAGTTCAGCTCCCAAAGAAATCAACATGAACAGAATAAAAACCTTTTTCATTTTCTTTAGCTATTGGCTTTTAGCAGTTGGCAATTGGCTTCCTGCATGATAATTCATAACTCATAATTCATAACCCATCATTCCCTTTCAGCTCCACCCAAACCTCCCCAGGCTTTGTGCCTGGAATTCCCTCCTGGTATTTCTTCATCAGCGCGTTCCATTCGTCGACTCTCGGATTATTTTCCGTTGTCAGCGGATTAAGCTCATCAAGGGTTTTTCCTTTCGGAATACTGATCACCAGTAAAAGCTGTTTCCCATTGCGAAATAGCAGCAGACGCTGAAAATCAGCATTACAAAATCCTTTAGCCACTTCAGGCCATTTCTTAAGCTGAGCAGCATGAAAATCCATATACTCCTTTTGTAAGCCTTCATCGGCAACCAGATTGGCTGTTAACAAAATATTATCCCACTCAACTGCCTGACGTATATCATTGCAACGTTCTTTTCCTGAAAAGGAATAAAAAGGCGTGTTGTAACTCTTCACAACGGCATCAGGAAAGCGAAGGGCAAGCTTCTTCTGCATCTTTTCCGAATCATTCAGGAAATCATCAAATATCACAACGTGATTATCCCATTGAAAAATGGAATTCGTCGCTATACCGTGCTGCCTGCAAATATCGGCTATTGAAGAAAGGTCTAGCCGTTTTCCCGGTTTCGCGCTGATCTCTATCGCCTGCGGCTTCGACCCCAGACCATCTACATGCGCATATACCGAATTAACCTCTCCTTTGGCTGGAGCACTGAATCTCAGCAGATCTTTATACTTCTCCTGAATCCCGGCGGCAAGCCTGATACTGTCTGCTACCTGAGGCCCGTTATTCTCCCACACATTTCCCGGGCCATTTGCATTCTGCAGAAATTTTCCAGCCGGGCACCAGTTATCTTTAACCGTAAAATAAGAAGAGCCTTCATCTGTGTACAGGTAAAACCAGTGATGAGGATCATGCGCATAAGGCGCCTTATAGATACTATCGATATAGTTTTCTGTAATGGAGGACCCGGGCTGTGCTGATAATGTATAAATACCCGCAACGTCGTACATATTCCGGCCATAGTGATGGATCTTATTGGCGCGGATCACGTTATTATTCATCACATTGATATCCTTTGTCCAGCCCCAGCCGACAGAAATACCTGAATAAGACACCTCATTAATTTCATTATGCTCTATCTTTATCCCTTTTACAAAGCCCGCCCCGATACCTACACAGCCCCAGTCTTCGTTGGTCACGTCCGTTATAAGATTATTCCTAATTTCCGTTTGAGCCGTTACTTCCCTCTGATCGGCAGGATTATAAGCAAGGTGAGACTCAAAAGCCTCGTCTGAAAACACCCCTGCGAGGATTGCAGATCCGCCTATATCCTTAAACAGGTTGCCCTCTACGCCGTCGTTCTGGTTTCCTCTCCTGAGGTCAAGGCCCGTAGATGCAAGATGTTCAAAACGACATCTCTCAAATCCGGTGTGGCTGCTGAAACTGACTTCCACCGCCGCCTCCGGCCGCCCTGTCCAGCCCTGATTTTCGAGGCTTTTCTTTTCGGGAGTACCCGGAACTTTTAGCTTATAAGCATCAAGAAGATACATGCCCGCCTGAAGAGGAACATGCCCCGCCTTCGAGGGACGAAGCCATCCGCTATGCTGAAATGAAATCCCCTTGAAATATACATGAGATACAGGCCTGTCTGCAGTACCTTCCATCTTCACAAGCGTTTCCAGAAAAGGCACGGTAACGACCGCCTTACTCAGGTCCTCATTTTCACTGGGCCAGTAGTACACCTTCCTGTTTTTCTTATCAAGAAACCATTCACCCGGTTCGTCCAGAAACTGGATCGCGTTGCTCAAGTAGAATGCCGAGTTTCCTGTTTTAGAAGAGATCCAGGGCGCAGGCCATGGATGTTCCGATTGTATATGGCTCTCAGGCTGATGAAACCTGAGCCGTGCGTTTTCCCCTTCCGTTTCAATGGATTTAACTCTCAGAATAGCAATGGCCCACCATTGATGGATAAACATTTCGAGTCCTTCGGCTTCACTCAGTCCCTTTATCTGAGGCAAGGGAATCAGGCAGCTCTCAGAAGCATGATCCCATGAAACGATCCTGCTCATCGAGATACCGCTCGCATCCTTCGCCCTTACCGCTTTGTGGTCACCGATCCACAGTTGCCTGAAATCAACCGGGTTTCCTCCTTTCAAAGGGACATCTGCCACCCATACATTTCCCTTTGCCTTCCCAGATAATCCCCTGACAACACCAGTTGCACGCTGCCATTTACTAATCTGCACGCCGCCGCTTAATACCGGATATTCTCCAGGCGCAGCCTCTATAATTGTCGGGCTGGAGGGGTTTCCTGAATCTTCGGGCCTGACAAACAAAGGTTCATCAAGACGGTAAACATCCCCGCGAAGGATTATACGAATACCCCCAGCTACAGAGGGATCATTTAGCCGCCGCAGCTCTCTCCCCATGCGAAGAGCCGTATGAATACTCGACACAGGCTTTTCTTTCGTGCCCGGATTCTTATCAGAACCAACCGCCGATACCCATATCTCTGCTGCTTTCGATGGGTAACTGCAAATAAGCCAGCAAGTCAGAATAGTGAGGTATAATCTGTACTGTTTCCCCATGTTATCTTGCTTTTAAGGAAATTACTGCGGGATCCAGACCCTCAGCAACCGCCCGTAATACTATTGTTCCGCGTTTTTCCGATGATTGAATGATCGCCAGACAAAGGCCGTTAAAAGCCTTCCGGTGATCAGCCTTAAAAGGCTCCATACTGGCCTGGTATCCGTTATCAACACCCGCAATAAAACCTTCACCTCTAATGCTGAACTTCACGAGGTTATCTGCATCCGGCACCACATTCCCCTCTTTATCGAGGATCTTCACCGTAATGAACGAGAGGTCCCTGCCATCGGCCCTGATCTCTTTCCTGTCGGCAAGCAGTTCTATTTTCGCAGGTCTACCGGCCGTTTTCACTTCTCTTACCAGCACCTCTTTCCCGCCTTTGCGCGACACAGCCTTCAGCACTCCCGGTTCATACTTTACACGCCACATTACATGCAGATCGTCGTTCTCTTTTGCCTTTACCCCGAGCGACTTTCCATTCAGGAAAAGCTCCACTTCGTCGGCATTATTATAGTAAGCCCAAACATCTACCGTTTTCCCTTCCTGCCAGTTCCAGTGCGGCAAAAGATGAAGGACAGGCTTGCTGGTCCACTCACTCTGATACATATAATACGAATCCTTCGGAAAACCGGCGAGATCAAGAATTCCGAAATAAGAACTTCTGGCCGGCCATGGATATGGAATTGGTTCTCCGAGGTAATCAAAACCAGTCCAAACATACAAACCGGCTATATGATCCAGCTTCTTTACCGTTTTCCAGGTTTCTTCATGGGTGGAACCCCAGTATGCAGAGACGTTATCATAAGCCGAAACCGTATAATCTTTATTACCTTCTGTCAGTTTAGTCTTCCCGTCCTTTGGCCAGCGCCTGATACTATCCGAAGGCATATCATAATGTCCGCGGGTGGCGATAGCGGACGAAGTCTCCGATGCGATAAACTTGTAGTCGCCGAACTTCAGCGGTAAGCTGTCATATTTTGCATGATTATAGTTAAACCCAAGAAGATCGAGGGCCTTCGCCTGAAAGAGGAAATTCTTTTGGGGAACCATTTCAGTCAAAGCGGAAGTGACAGGCCGGGTTTGATCCAGCCGTTTAACAATAGAGGTAAGCTCGCGTGTTATGCTGATGCCCGTACTGTCAAACTGTTCCCTGATTTCATTTCCGATGCTCCACATGAATACAGAAGGATGGTTCCTGTCGCGTTTGACGTGATCCTCAAGATCCCTTTTATACCACTCCGGAAAATCAAGATGATAGTCCTTCGAATTCTTCTTCTTCTTCCACATGTCGAAGGTTTCGTCCATTACAATGAAACCCATCCGGTCGCACAGATCCAGAAGTTCGGGAGCCGGAGGATTATGCGCGGTTCGGATACCGTTACAGCCCATCGCTTTCAGTAACTCCAGCTGCCGCTCCATGGCGCGGACATTAATCGCTGCGCCCAAAGCGCCGAGATCATGGTGATTACAAACTCCGAGTATTTTGAGGGGCTGGCCGTTCAGGCTGAACCCTTTCTTTGCGTCGAAGTTGAAGAAGCGTATTCCAAAGGGCGTCACATAATGGTCTGTCAGCTTCTTTCCAATATATACCTCGGTCACTACACTGTACAGATAAGGCCGGTCTACCGACCATAGAATGGGATTGCTTATTGAAATCTTCTGATTAGCCACCGCCGACTTACCTTCAATATGCACAGACACTTCACTTTTGCCGACTTCCTTTCCTTTTTCATCCACAACAAAAGTTTTAAGTATGACATTGCTGCCCGCACCGCTGTTCTTCAGACTTGTTTCAACCGACACCTTTGCATGAGATTCGCTCACTTCGGGAGTCGTAACATAGGTACCCCACAAGTCTACCCGCACTTCGCCGGTCGTTTCCAGCCAAACGTTCCTGTAGATGCCGGAACCTGAATACCATCTCGAATTAGGCTGTGCCGAATTGTCAACCCTCACAGCTATCACATTCCATTTCCCGAACCTGAGATAAGGAGTCAAGTCATAACTAAACGAGATATAGCCATTAGGCCGTTTGCCGAGATACTTTCCGTTCACCCAAACCTCGCTGTGCTGATACACGCCGTCGAAAGTGATGCTCACATTCTTTCCTTTTGAAGACGAGGGTACAACAAAGCTCTTCCTGTACCAGGCAATCCCGGTTGGCAAAGCCCCCCCTTCCGGCTTTGCCGGATTAAAGTTGCTGAAATCCCCCTCAATACTCCAGTCATGAGGAACGTTCAACGACCTCCAAAACGCGTCCTTATAATTAACCTTAGATGCCTCTTTCTCATCTCCAGCAAAAAACTTCCACCCCTTATTGAACGACTCGCGCAAACGCACATTTCCCTGTCCGTAAACCAGTACGGGTAGCATCAGAAAATACAGAATAAAACACCTCAATTTCAGCATATTTTTTGTTATCGTCTTTAGGCTCTCCGCCATATTTACTACTTGCTATTCTCTTGATACTTGTGTCTTGATACTTGATACTTCTTATCACTTCCCAACAAACCTCACCACGCTTTTACCCAGATCTTTAGAAGTTGCAACCGCAATTCCCCGCTGGTCTTTCTTGTTCACGGCGCAGTAAAAGTGATATACCACACCTTTATGCTTTACAACAAATGACTTATGGGCATAGAGGCTGTCATAGTGTTCAGAGGGCTCTATCAGATTATCACCAGTCCAGTCTGTCCAGTTCACGAGGTCATAAGAACAGGCGAATCGGTTGAATGCACCCTTTCTATCCTGCCAGAACGCACCAAAATAGAACATCACCCAGAGGTCGTCAATCTTTTGCAGAACAGCATCACCGGTTATCCCTACCGGGTGGTGCATCACAGGCTCCTCGTTAAACCGTTTCCAGTTAACCATATCATCAGAAACAGCCATGCCAATCCGTTCGAACCACCGTGTTTTAATATTATTTTTAGCCGAATCGCCATTAGCATTATAATACATCACGAAAGGATGTCCTGTCAGCTTCTTTTGGTCGTATATTACACTACTCTTAAACAGCTTTCTGTTCTCCCACCAACGTACGTCCGCGTCCTTTGATGTAAAAAAAGGTTTATCAAACCGGGTCCATTCATGAGGCTTTGAAGGATCCTGTGTTGTGTAAGCCATACTAATCCCAAGGTCGCCGGCTTCATAGCCTTTGTCGGCTCCTCCGAAATACGACATCCAGTATTTTCCGTCATGCTGCTTCAACTTATAACTTCCCCCCCATTTCGTATCCTGCAAGGCTATATATCCGGCCCGCTGACTGCCGTCCCATTCCGTGCTATCACCAAACGACATCAGGCGGCCCTGCTGCTCCCAATGCAGAAGGTCCTTACTTTTCGCCATCCAGGTTTCATACCCGCGGCCGTTGAAGATAACATAGGTCATGTACCAGTTCTTTCCTTTTCTAAAAACACTGGGACAATCCATTTTTTGCGAATCATCTGACGGTACCAGCACAAGACCATATTTATAGGGAGTCTTAATTTCCTTATACACCTCCTGCATTTTCTCGTCACCTACCGTTTGTCCTTTTAAAGACATGCCGCTTAAAACGACCAGTATAGCTATCAAGGCAATCTTAAATCTCATCTCTCTCAGAATAAAAAAACTAACTGATTTTTACTGTAAACCGATACACTCCCGAGCCAACTTCTAAAACAGTCTTTCCTTTAACAACGGCCTTCAATAATATTTCGCTGCTGGTGGTAAGCGGTCTGCCTCCCTCCATAATCATTGATGCCTGCTCTGCAGGCAGCCAGACTTCAGCCTTTGTGTTCACCGGAATTTTTATGGTTAGCTCAAATTCATTTGCCGTTTTCGTCCAGCGACTGGAGATCAGTCCGTAGGGGGAATAATGATCTGCACCTCCCGAAGTAATATCCCCCACGAGTTCAGGATGAATTACGATCCGGTTGAACGCTACCGAATTCTCTGCCGGCCTGATACCTGCAAGGTCGCTGTAAAACCATTCAAGAATATGCCCCAGCATAAAATGATTGTTGGAAACCGCCGGGGAAGCCACCCACGACTCGGTGAGCGCTGTAGCGCCCTTAGCCAGCTGATAACCGTATCCCGGCACCTCCGTATTGCTGTTCATATCATAGATCACGTCCGATCTTCCGGCGTCTGCCAGCACCTGGATCAGATAACGGAAACCGATGTCGCCCGCCGTGAGGCTGTTATTCCTGTCACGGATATCCTTCACAATATTATCAACTACCGCGTCCTTATCCTCCGGATCAACAAGGTTCATGTACACTGCCATGGCATTGGATGTCTGACTTCCGCTGCCGTACTGTTTCTTTTCCTTGTCGTAGAATTTCTTATTGAAGGCAAGTTTCACTTCTGACGCCAGTGCTGCATACTTTGCGGCATCGGCTTTCTTTCCGAGAAGAAGGGCAGCCTTTTGAAGAATGACAAGATCATAATAATAGTAGGCAGTTGCAGTTAACCCCATCGGAGTCATCTGCGAAAACCCTGAACGCTGCGGACCGATATCATACCAGTCGCTTAAGCCGTAGGAAATAATATATCCTGAAGCTTTGCTGCTGAGATATTCGAGGTATCGCTGCATCATCTGATAAGAGCTTTCAAGCGCCTCTCTGTCGCCATACCACTCATAGAGATACCAGGGAAGAATAATGGCATTACTTCCCCATTCAGGCGAATCACGAAAAACACCACCCGAAAAATCCATTACCGTATATTCAGGCACCGTGCCAGGAATTAACCCTTCAGGCGTCTGCGCTGTTCTCAGATCGCTTAAAACCTTCCTGCAGAGATTGGCAATATGATAATTGTAGCGAATAGAGTTACCCACAAGATGCACCTGTTCCTGCCATCCAAGGCGTTCGCGGTGCGGGCAATCAGTAAAAACGCTGACCAAATTACTGCGGATAGCCCAGTCGATCAGCTTACTGGCGCGGTTAAAAAGATCATTCGAAGAAGTAAACTCGCCGGCCCTTTCCGCTGCATTCCTTGTGTGCAGCCCCCTTACCGCTTTCAGTACCGGCTTGTCAGTAACATTTTCCATCCCTTGGGGCACCGCTCCGTCAATCTGGAGGTACCTGTATCCGTAATAAGTAAAGCGGGGGGTCCAGGTTTCTACACCCTCTCCCTTCAAAATATAGTCGTAATACACCGGTTTACCCGTTGCTTTCTGATTAGCCGTATTGTCGTCATTGAGTAATTCGGCAGGCGTTATTCTTACCGTGTCGCCCTTCTTTCCCTGTACTGCAATTTCCGGGATACCCGAAGCATTCTGACCAAGGTCGAACACGTAACTTGTCCCGCCGATCTTCATCGTATCCACAGGAACGAAACGCTCAAAAGTCTTCAGGGGATCGGCCATCTGCGATTTCAGCACAGGAGGTCCGTCTGTAAGAATGACCGGCTTCCACGCCTTATCATTAAACACTGCTGTATTCCAGCCAGTTTGTTCCTTCCGCGCATCGTAATCCTCCCCGCCATAAATACTGCTATAGGTAACAGGGCCCGGCGATGTTTTCCAGGTGGCGTCACTCAGGATATTTTCTGTTGTACCATTCTGATATTCCAGCAGAACGCGACAGATCATTTTAGGATAACCAAAGGCGCTGGTGAGCTTGCGGTAGCGTTTATCCCGCGGAGTATAGTAAAAACCATTCCCCAGCATCACTCCTATCGCATTCTTTCCCTCCTTCAGCTGACCGGTCACATCGAAGGTGACATATATAGCTTCCTTATCATATTTAGTCCATCCCGGATCAAGGAAATGATCGCCGGTTTTCCGTCCGTTCAGGCTCATTTCAAAGTGACCCAGTCCCGAAATAAACACCGTTGCCCGTTTCACCCCGGCCTTTACGGTAAAATCCTTACGAAACAGAGGCAAGACATTATTAGAAGGACTAAGATTTTTGCCCCCCTTACCATGTATAGCAGGCACAATCTTTTCAGAATCAGGTAATTTCTCATAGGCAATCCATCTTGCACCCTTCCAGTCGCCGGCAGCAAACAAACCAGTTTGCCATGAAGCCACCTTGCTCCAGGCTGATACACGGCCTTTATCATCCCAAACCCGCACTTTCCAGAAATAACTTTTCGCAGGAAGCAAGGCTTTACCCTCATACTTTACCTGAATCGAAGCCCCTGAAACAAGCTTCTTTGAATCCCAGACATTTCCGAGGTTAGCAGAAAGCGCTTTCGCGTTGTCAGCAACTAATACCTGATACGCAGTTTGCAACACGTTCCGTCGCTCAGAACTGATTTGCCAGCTCAGCCGCGGCGTCTTTATATCAACCCCAACAGGATCTTTTTTAAATTCACAGCGCAGGTTCTCCACCATCAGCCCTTGCCCAAAGGAACATACAGAAATAAAAAGGAAAAGCAAGGAAAGAGTAGTTAGTTTGCGCATTCTTCTTTCGTATCTATGGCTAGCAAACAAAATTACTCGGAGAAGACAGCTCTTTTATATAAAAAGTTCTCTATATATTGTATGATATTATCTTAGCGTATACCATCTGCTGATATACCATAGTTATATGAGTTCTTCGAATTTTGTTGTTTACATTTAACATTATTACATTAATTTTGTTGTGCAAACAGAACAAGAATGGAAAAACTTAAAGAAAAGTATTATAAGAAAATAGATAATATCCCCCTCCGTTTTACGCGATATTTAATGAAAAAAATCGATTGGAGTAACCGTATAATAGGGATAAAAGGTGCACGCGGCGCCGGAAAGACAACGTTTCTGCTACAATATATACGCCTGTATTTACCTCAGGACAATAAAACTTTGTACGTCAGTCTCGACGACTTATATTTTACAGAGAATAAACTTATAGATTTTGCGGATACATTTGTTAAGCAAGGCGGAGAATACCTTCTTCTTGACGAGGTTCACCGGTATCCAAACTGGTCGCAGGAAATAAAAAATATTTATGACGATCATCCGGATTTAAAAGTCATATTTACAGGATCATCTATATTACATATCGATAAAGCAAGGGGTGATTTGAGCAGAAGGGCCGTAATGTATGAATTATCCGGTCTTTCTTTTCGTGAGTTTATTAACTACACGACCGATGCAAACTTAGAAGCTGTTGAACTTAAGGAGCTGCTCAGCAATCATACAAGCATTGCCCGCTCTATAGTAAAGAAATTACGACCGCTTGAGCATTTTCAGAATTACCTTCGCTACGGTTATTATCCTTACTTCGCAGAAAACATAAATCTATATCCCCAAAAGCTCGCCGAGACTATTTCTCTTGCCCTCAGTACCGATTTACCGGCAATGTACGAGATTAGCAATGCAAGTATTGAAAAAATGAGATTACTACTGTATATTTTGGCAGAGTCAGTCCCATTTAAACCCAATATATCAAAGCTGAGTGAACGTATAGGAATCAGCAGAAATTCACTGCTCAACTTTCTCCGTTATCTCGAAGATATGCGGGTAATACGAAGTGTTTACAGCTCTATTCACGGTATCGGACTTTTGCAAAAGCCAGAAAAAATATATCTCTATCATCCAAACATTCACTATGCTTTAGCTAGCAACGATAGTAATGTCGGAAATATAAGAGAATGCTTCTTTTTAAATCAAGTTCAGACAACAGAAAAAATAACCTATCCGTCAGAAGGAGATTTTAAAGTAGATGATCTGGTATTCGAGATTGGAGGCAAGGGAAAAAACACAAAACAAGTTAAACACATGCAGGATTATCGTATAGTTTCCGACGATATTGAAATTGGTTCTGACATAAAAATTCCTTTGTGGCTATTTGGTTTTCTTTATTGAGCATTATGAATATAAAATACTTCAATCCTCCATGAGATGTCTTAAAAACACATCGGGATTATCCAGGAAAGATTTAGTGAGCCGGTAATGCTCCGTCTGGTCATAAGTTGTCTCAGAAACACCCGTTTCGTCAAACTGGAAGATGGAAGCTCCGGGGTAACATATCAGGATGGGAGAATGCGTTGCTATTAAAAACTGTGCCCTGCCGCTCCTTTCCAGCTGGTTAATTACCGACATAAAGCGAGTATCCGCGCCGGAGATAAGGCTGCTTCAGGCTCATCCAGTATATAAATACCTGAATCGAAGTGATTATCAAATAAAGCGAGGAAAGATTCACCATGCGATTGCTCATGCAGGTATTTACCGCCATAAGCATCAAGAAGTTTTTGACGATCACCAGGGGGAGCTTCCCTGGCAATTTCATCAATATATGAAGCAAAATTAAAAAAGCTCTCCGCCCGCATAAAGAAGCCATTGTTAATTCTTCTGGGCCTCCACACCAGTTCAAGAGACTGCGCCAGCGGTGATTCATATCCCTGAAACCCGTAGCCCGTATTGAAGTTGTGATTTCTGTTCCCTCCCCTCAAGCCAAAACCACACTTTTCTGCAATCCCCTCCAGAACAGTCGATTTTCCAGATCCGTTCTCTCCGACAAAAAAGGTCACGTTGCTGTATAATGATAAACGCAATCCGTTTCTCAAAGCAGGAATATTAAACGGATACACATCAGAGAGAGAAGCAGGATGTTTTATTTCTGAAAGGTATGGCATAACGGGTATAACATTTTTATTAAAACAAACATTTTTATAACCTCGAAGTACGGTCGAACTCAATGCAATAATAGCTTAAATTCCGGGAAGACTATCTGGCAGCTTTATTTCTGCTCGTATAATCTTCGATTTAATGGATCGATACCTGATGCACCTGACTGTTAATCGCCACTAAGACAGTATTTGTTCTTCTGTGCTAATTAAAGCCTTCCTGGTTTCAATGTCATTCTTCAGTTTATCCAGCCAATAAATAATCAGGAAGGGAACAAAATTGATCAATAACGAGAGTTCTGACGTGTTATCGGGAGTATACTTTAATCCAAAACCGGATAATGAAAACGCTGCGTCAGGTATAATCTTATCCCCGATTTGTATCCCAAACGCAATTCTAAAGCCAGAATAGTAGGAAAACCCAAAAGCTGCAACATTAATTTGAAATACCTGAAATATTTGGTTCCAGATCGAAGCTTGTAGCCCTTCTACCTCTGATTTACGCAATCTGTTACCACAGTAAATGGAGAAAGCAAATAATCCTCCTGCTATCGAATAAAACAAAAATTGCAAACCACCCAGTACGGGTTCCTGCACAAACATTCTGCCGGTAACATACAGTCCGAACAAACCACCAGCTATCTGGTAATATCCCAGACCTTTCATCCGGTCTTCAATGTCAAAAGATAAAATTCTCATCAAGATGGAGTAAAAATGGTTCACTGGCCAAGGGGCAGGATAAATGTAAACCGGAAGGTTGGAATTTGCAAGATAACCTTTAGAAAAAAAACATGGCCACTCACGTTAGTAATTGTTTCGTTTACCCTCTTCATATACAAAATATACAGCTCTTCTTGTATCTTTACTACCACCTATATAACCCTATATTACCCGAGAATGGAGTCAATTGTCTTTTTTGATACTGAAATCGAACCCCGCAATAAAAAAATACTGGATATCGGTGGTATTCGCGGGAATGACCATCGTTTTCATTCAGCTTCCGTCAGCTCCTTTATCAGGTTTATTAACGGCGCGAAATTCATCTGCGGACATAACATTATCAATCACGACCTGAAATACCTTAACGGGTATCTTAAGGAAGCCGGAGAGAACAGCTATACTGTTATTGACACTCTGCTTCTTTCCCCGCTGATGTTTCCTACTCACCCATGCCATGCATTGCTGAAAGACGACAAACTTCAAACCGAGGAGTTGAACAATCCTCTTAACGATGCTATAAAAGCTAGAGATCTCTTTTTTGATGAAGTGTCAACCTTTAACCATCTAAGGCATGAACAGAAGCAGATCTTCTGGCTATTGCTGAACCATCGTCCTGAATTCAGCGGATTTTTTGATTACACCGGACATTATACAAGCCCCCAGGATGCCGCAACGCTTATCCGGACGACGTTTCAGTCTGAAATCTGCAGCCACGCAGATCTGGAGCAGATCGTGAACCAATGGCCGGTAGAGCTGGCTTATTGCCTTGCACTCATTAACAGCAAAAAACCCAATAAGCTGCTGCCTCCATGGGTTGTCAGGCAATACCCCAAAGCAGAATGGATTATAAAGGTTCTTCGCGAAACTCCCTGCCCCGAAGGATGCAATTACTGTAATAAAGCTTTGGACATTTACGAAGGACTGAAAAGACATTTCGGGTTCACTGCCTACCGCAGCTATGGAGGGCAGCCCCTCCAGGAGATGGCAGTAAAGACCGCCGTTAACAATAAGTCATTATTGGCTGTATTCCCTACCGGCGGAGGCAAGTCCATCACCTTCCAGGTGCCTGCTCTTATGGCCGGCGAAAACTCACGAGCTCTTACCATGGTGATCTCGCCCTTACAGTCGCTGATGAAAGACCAGGTAGATAACCTGGAAAAAGCAGGGAGCACGGTTGCGGTTACCATTAACGGATTACTTGACCCGATTGAGCGTGCTAAATCTTTTGAACGAGTGGAAGACGGATCAGCATCAATCCTCTATATTTCCCCTGAATCCTTACGTTCGGTGAGCATCGAACGACTGTTACTTGGCAGAAAGATAGCCCGCTTTGTAATAGATGAAGCCCATTGTTTCTCGTCATGGGGACAGGATTTCAGAGTAGACTACCTGTATATCGGCGATTTCATCCGTTCACTTCAGGAGAAGAAAAACAGCGAAGAACCTATTCCCGTTTCCTGCTTTACCGCAACGGCTAAGCGGAAAGTGATAGAAGACATCCTTCTCTACTTCAAGGAGAAGTTGTCTCTCGATCTGGAGGTGTTCAGGACCGGGACCTCAAGAACCAATCTCCACTATCGTGTACTTAACCGGCAGGACGACACTGAGAAATACAATACATTGAGGGGACTCATCGCAGAAAAGGATTGTCCTACCATTGTATATGTCTCAAGGACAAAGAGAGCGGGCGACCTTGCCAATCAGTTAACCAAAGACGGATTCACAGCTCTTCCCTACCACGGAAAGATGGAGTCATCAATGAAAATCCGTTACCAGAATGATTTCCTTTCAGGATCTGCCCGCATTATGGTAGCCACTTCGGCCTTCGGAATGGGTGTAGATAAAAAAGATGTCGGAATGGTCATCCACTATGATATTTCTGACTCTCTTGAAAATTATGTTCAGGAAGCCGGAAGAGCGGGCAGGGATGAAAATATCACTGCGGAATGCTATGTATTATATAATGATGACGACCTCTCCAAACATTTCATCCTGCACAACCAAACCAAACTGGGGATTAAAGAAATACAGCAGGTTTGGAAAGCGATAAAAGATCTGACAAAATTCAGGTCGGCTGTATCAAATTCAGCTCTTGAAATAGCCCGTAAGGCTGGCTGGGATGATACGATCGCTGAAATAGAGACAAGGGTAACTACAGCTATTGCCGCACTTGAAGACGCTGGCTATATACAGCGCAAACAAAATATGCCCCGGGTGTTTGCAACAAGTATTGTTCCCCGTAACGCACAGGATGCGATCGACAAGATACATACCTCACCGAGGTTCAACGAAGAACAGCGGGCAAGTGCCGTAAGGATCATCAGGAAATTGTTCTCGGCTAAAAGCAGGAAACACGCAACCGGCGAAACGGCAGAATCGCGGATTGATTACATTTCCGATCATCTGGGAATCACCCGGGAGAAGGTGATAGAGGTGATTAACCTGCTCAGGGAGGAGAACATCCTTGCGGATTCAAAAGACCTGACCGCCTTTATCAGAAAAGGAGAAAGCAGGAACCGCTCCTTAAGCGTCACAGAGACCTTCTTCCGGGTCGAAAACTTTCTGTTGTCTGCCATCCATGGTGATGATCAGATTTACTCATTTAAGGAGCTGAATGAACAGGCTGAAGAAAAGGCAATAGAAAATGTGACCCCCAACACGATACAGACCATCCTCAACTTCTGGTCGATAAAGAAATGGATATCCAAAAGAAGAGGCGGCTTCTCGAAGAACCACTTAAAAATAAACTGGCTGATCAGCGAAGAACAGGCAAAAGAAAAGTTTGGAAGGCGCCGTGACCTTGCAGGTTTTATTATTGGATTTCTTTACAGCAAGGCGATGGCCGACAGTCCGGAAACCGATCCGGGAGAGGAAGAAATACTGGTTGAGTTCTCCGAGCTTGAACTCATAACCGAATACAACAGCCAGACTGCTCTTTTTCAAAACAGGGCTACTTCAGAAGATATTGAAGATGCTTTATTTTATCTTTCAAGGATCGGCGCGCTGAAGCTGGAAGGAGGTTTCCTGGTTATCTATAATAAACTGACGATCGACAGGCTTGAGAAAAATAACAGGGCAAAATACACCCTGTCCGACTATCAGAAGCTAAGCCAGTTCTACGAGAATAAAGTTCAGCAGATCCACATCGTGGGGGAATATGCTCAAAAAATGATCAATGACTATAAGAGCGCGCTGGAGTTCGTCGACGATTACTTCCAACTGAACTATTCGTCCTTTCTTAATAAATATTTTAAAGGTGACAGGCAGACCGAGATAAAAAGGACACTCACACCGGCTAAATTCAGGCAGATTGTGGGCGACCTTTCACCGGCGCAACTCGGGATAATTAATGACAACACTTCTAAATACATTGTCGTAGCCGCAGGGCCCGGCAGCGGAAAGACCAGGGTACTCGTTCATAAGCTCGCATCCCTGGCAATGATGGAAGACATCAAGCTGGAACATCTGCTGATGATCGCTTTTTCAAGAGCAGCTGTGACCGAATTCAAGAAACGGCTTATCGGCATTATCGGAAACGCAGCCAACTTTATCGAAATTAAAACATTTCATTCCTATTGCTTCGACCTGACCGGGAGAGTCGGCAATCTCGAAAAGTCGAAGGATGTCATCAAAGAAGCCGTTCTCAAAATACAAAATGGGGATGTTGAAACGAGCCGCATTACTAAAACTGTTCTCGTTATTGATGAAGCTCAGGATATGGATGCTGATGAATATGCCCTTGTTGAAGCCCTTATACAGCAAAACGAAGATATGAGGGTGATTGCCGTAGGCGACGACGACCAGAACATTTATACATTCCGCGGTGCCAGTTCTGAATATATGGAAAAGCTGATTTCCGAAAAAGGAGCAACAAAATATGAACTTATTGAAAACTACCGGAGTGAAAATAATCTTGTTCAGTTCACTAATAAATTTGCGGAGAACATATCGCACAGGCTAAAGGCAAGTCCAATTGTGGCCAGACGGGCTTCAAACGGAACCGTCCGCCTGATCAGCTATAACGGAGGCAGCCTCATTACTCCGCTTGTAAATGATGTACTGAATACCGACCTGGCCGGCAGCACCTGTGTCCTCACACGGACAAATGAAGACGCCCTGCTCGTTGCCGGATTGCTACTGAAACACAACCGCCAGATAAAACTCGTCCAGGCTGAAGAGGGAATAAACCTGCGAAATCTCGTTGAAATCCGTTTTTTCCTTAAACTGCTGGATCACTACGATGATGTTTTTATCATTCAGAACGAACACTGGAAACAAGCAATCGCAGAGCTGACAGGCAGGTTCAGCAAAAGCTCCAGGCTGGAGATGTGCCTTCGTCTCCTAAAGGACTTTGAAGAAGCTAACACCAGGGCAAAATACCGCAGCGATCTTGAAACTTTCATCATTGAATCTAAGCCAGAAGACTTTACCTCTGTCACAGAAGATTCTATTCTGCTCTCCACCATTCACCAGGCAAAGGGCAAAGAGTTTGATCAGGTTTTTGTACTCCCCGGCAATTGCCATACGTATGATGAAGACACCAAAAGGCTCCTGTATGTGGGAATGACAAGGGCTAAAAAACACCTTTCCATTCATACCACCGACAGATTTCTTCAAAATATCAAAGGCGAAAATATTATAAGGATAAAGGATGATACTACTTATCCCCCGCCTAATCAGATATTACTCCAGCTTACTTACAAAGATGTGTGGCTCGACTATTTTATATCACGACAGCAATCTTTATCACGTCTGACCTCCGGAGATTTGCTTCTCACCGGAAATGATACATGCAAAACATCTGACGGGATTCCGGTATTAGTGTTCTCAAAAAAATTCCAGCAAACAATTACCGACATGCAGGCCAAAGGCTTTACCATGACCTCTGCCAGAATAAATTACATTCTTTACTGGACTAAAGAGGAGACGGAACAGGAGATCAAAATCGTACTTCCGGAGGTACATTTTGAGAGGTAAAAAATAACATCTTTTACAATTACCGGATTTCCACTTGTATGCAGTAGAAATCCGGTAAGACAAGGTAAATGTGCCCGTAATGTATCCTAGTAAACTATAACAGCTCTGCCACTGCCTACTACACACTATTTTGGCTCTATGGTCTAATTCTGCACCTTTTCAAACGAAACTGTCGGAATCCGTATATCCAGGGTAATCTTGTAATTTCCAGCCTCCGAAGCGGTGAGCTTCCAGTGGATATCAGGACGGGCGTTCGGAGCAAGCTGTGCTTTACTGTCGGTAATTGGCTGACCGGCGACTAAAGACATAAAAGAGTCTGAACTCCAGTTTCGCAATGTGGGAAATTTAATTTCTCCCGCCTTCAATGGACCCGTCCAGGTAAAAATGTCGGTATTTTCGGTGCTTCTTGTCATTGCTTTAGCACTGTCTATGTTCCATCCTGCTGGTGTGGCATCTCCAACGAGATAGACGTTCTTGTAGATCAGGGGTAGCGGATCTCCAGCCTCTAACTTCTTGCTACAGCCGGTGCTGGCCATCATCAATATCAAAACGGCCGGTATCATACCATAAAGTAACTTTTTTATATTTATATTCATTTCGGTATTCTTAGAATAATAATCACTTATTTTACTTGAATAGTTATTAGTGAAGCGTTCGCTGATACTGAGAAGAGCGGAACGCTTCATCAGACCTATATCTGTCTATCTTTTATCAGACATCTTAGTAACCCGGATTCTGATTTAGCTGAGGATTAATATTGAGCACCCTCCTCCCTATAGGGAAAATAAGGGTATAGTTACCGGCATCGGGTTGTTTGTCCCACCAGTTCCCTGCATTAAAAACGCCCCAGCGGATGAGATCTGTCCTTCTCCTGCCTTCCCCGATAAATTCGCGGCCCCATTCATCAATCACTTCCTGGTCGTTCAGATCGCTTCCGTCCGTCTTGTAAAGACTGGCAGATCCTGAAGGATAATAACGTTTTCTCACGCTGTTCAGCAAAGCAGCCGCGCCCGGCTTATCACCGGCCCTGTATTTACATTCGGCAAGAGAATAATAGATCTCAGCCAACCGTATCTCAGCATATGCTGACATGATCGCATTTTTGTCATCAGATGGATATATGGGATATTTAACCAGTCTGAAACCGGAATTATGATCGGCATGATCCATATTCGATTCCTTATCCGCTGGTACTTCGTCGGGCGGCAAATTCGTAAACATACCAACAGCATCCCTCATATAAAGTGTATACCCCTTTGTAGTCTGTACATTTTTCACCACCCCGTCTTCGGTGTAAGGAAGGTAGCCGAAAAGGAACATCCCTTCCCGTTGTGAATTTCCGAGATTTTTGTATTTCTTCAGCCTTACATCATCCGGGTATTTTGAAAATTTCAAGAACGGCTTACCAAGGGCCTGGGGGAGCTCGTTCCCATCCACGTTCCTGCCCGGTGCCAGCGACCACTTAGGGTTATTCGCCCCGAATTCAGTAAAATCGAAATATTTGAAAGTATTGGCCTCATAAAACCGCCAGTACATATCGTCCGTATAGTGCCAGTGCGTATAACCCTGTGAAGAAGGGAATGCAAAAACAGTTTCAGATGAGTTGGCATTATTATAATCAAAGGGAGCATCCCACCGGTCTTCAATAGCATAATTACCATACTTTCCGTCGATAATATCCTGGCAAACAGCGGCGCATTCAGAAAATTTGTCCTGTCCTATATATACTTTCGCATTCAGATAAAGACGCGCTAACAATGACATGGCAGCACCCTTTGTCCAGCGTCCTACAGCGTTCTCTCCAAGGCTTTCTTTTGTTGGCAATCCATCTATCGACTCCTTCAGCTCCTTTTCAATAAAACTAAAGCTTTCTTCCGGCGTAGACTGTGTTGTGCCGGTATTCTCCCCTTTAACTTTGGTAATAATTTCAATGTTTCTGTATAAATCAAGAAGCCTTAAATAAAACCAGGCCCGGTGCACGCGGAGCTCAGCAAGAAAATCAGCCTTTTCAGCTTCCGTCATATTAAATTTTGCAGGATCAATTGCCTGAATGTCCTCAAGTGAATTGGTAGCAAGATCTATTCCCTGATAAAGAGCATTCCACATATCCGAAGTATATGAGTCTGTAGGAATCCAGGTATGATAATGAGCGCGCTGGTAGATACCGCCGTCATACCAGTCCCCCTCCCTGTTGGGAGTAATCAGTTGATCGGCCGAATTCTCCTGAGCAACAAAAGTGCTTCCTATGCTCCAGTATCCATGTTCAAATGACCGCAGAAAGTCTCTTATAACATCCTCGCGCGTCTGTAAAAAATTTGATGATATAATGATGTCGTATGGCTTCTCGTCCAGCTTGGTGCAGCTATTTAGCGTCAGCACAATTGCCAGGCCCGCCATTAATGTCAATGCACAATATGTCTTGAATTTCATCTTCTTAAATGTTTAGTTAAAAACTAACCTGTACTCCTGCAAGCAGTTGCATAGTGGTAGGATAAAAGCCTCTGTAAGTGTTAACACCTGGCCATAAGCCGTTTACAGACACCGTTTCCGGGTCTCCGCCTGTATACTTCGTGAAGGTTGCGATATTCCTTCCCGTGAAATACAGCCTCGCTGATTTGAGATACTTCATCCGACTGTGGTAGGTGTAACCTAAAGTAACGTTGTCAAGCTTTATAAAACCACCGGGTTCAAGGAAATAGTCTGAAGGAGTATTGAGCGTAGAATTACTGGTCAGTTTGGAATATTTTCCTCCGTCATACGCTGATTCCAATACATTTCCTGAGCTGGTTGCCGGAGTTCCGATATAATAAGCCGTCGTGTTAAAGATCTTATAACCAAGCATCCCTCTCAGATATACAGAAAGGTCCCAGTTCTTATATGTAAGCGTATTGCCGAGACTACCACTGAATTTAGGCAGCCCATTACCAACAAACTGCTTATCGTTGTCAGTCCCGAGATTGCCTGAAATAATTTCACCATCCTTGTTGTACACCAGTAACCTGCCAAAGGAATCATTGCCGGCCGACTTCAACATGTAAAAGCTGCCAATCCTTCTTCCCTCCTCTAAACGCTGAATTTCGCCAGGACTACCAGGAGACGGTAAGCCGGCTCCATCTGCAAACTTTTGTCCGTGATAGATCTGGTTAGAGAAGGAAAGGAACTTGTTCTGTAAAGTCGCACCAGCAAAGGAAATCTCGTACTTCAGTTTATCTCTCCTTATGATGGCCCCTGTTAACTGCAGCTCCAGGCCGGTGTTTCTCATAGAGCCCACATTAGCATAGATAGTTCCCTGAACGTTTGGCGGCACAGGGACATCATAATTCCCAAGCAGATCCTGGTTCTTTCTTATATAGTAATTAATACTTCCGCTGACCGTCCTTTTCAGGATGGAAAAGTCAAGACCGATATTATAGTTGATCGCTTTTTCCCAATGGAGTTCGTAATTGGTGTTCTGACTGGGTCCGTAAACCTGGTAATAGTTCCCGTTATACTTATAATAGCCATATGCGGCATAAGTATCGAGGGAAAGATAATTGCCGAAATTCTGGTTCCCTGTTACTCCGTAATCCCCTCTCAATTTCAGATTATCAATCCAGTCAAATTGTTCAACAAAAGGGCGCCGGCTCAAATCCCAGGCTAACGACAGAGCCGGAAAATTGCCCCATTTATGATTCAGTCCGAATTTCGACGAACCTTCGTGGCGCAGACTGGCGGCAAAAAAGACCTCGTCGTTGAAGTTATAATTTAGCCGTCCGAAAAACGCAATCAACCTTGAGTCGTTCTGATAACTGTGAACATCATCCCGGCCCAGTTCCCGGTTATAAAGACCGGTACCCAGATTGTTATAGGTAAAAACATCGGTAGGGAATTCCGAGTTGCCACCTGATAAACCCTGGCTATTGTAATAGAAATAGGAATAGCCACCCAAAAATTTAGCAAAGTGCTTTTTATAGTTAAAAGAATAATTGGTTGTCCATTCGAAACTTTTCCAGTCTTTTACATCATAATTCCTGGAAGCAGAATTGCGGCTGTCATTGTTCTGAATAGCGCCCGTATTCGTAGAGGGAGTAAAGCCAAAACCAAAAAAATTTGTATTATTCTCGCTTAACATCACCTGTGTATCCCAATTATTGAGTATATTCAACTTGAACGAGCCGCTCCAGTCCAGGTACTTACCGGTCTGCCCGGAAAGAACAGTCCTCGCAGCTTCAACGGGATTATACATGTCGATCAAACCCTCGGTTACGTAATAATACCTATTGGGATTATCAGGGTCCATAATCGGCTGAGTAGGATTAAGCGTGAGTCCCTGGGCCCAGCCCTCTTCAGAATTATTTGATTTAAGATACCGCGGAGCAATTCTGAAGTTGATCGTATATAAATTACTTGCCGGAGTATGGGTTATATTGGCCCTAACGCCATAGTCCTCCTTGGTCGATCTGTAATCTATACCGTTTGCATTTCTATAATCACCTGACACATAGTAATTCGTTTTTGAATTTCCGCCAGAAACAGACAGATAATGCCGGTGAGAAAAAGCGTAATCCCGGCTCATTGCCGACATCCAGTCTGTTCTGGCCCCCTTGTCAGCTCCCCTCCCATGTGCCAGAAATTCTTCAGCAGAGAGCGGACGAAGCTGATTATTGGGAATATCGAAGGCAAAGTAATCGCTGTAAGTGGTTTGGGGCTCAGCAGATCCTTTCTTCGTGGTTATCAGAATCACGCCATTACTTCCCTGCGTTCCATAAATAGCGGAAGCGGCTCCTCCTTTGAGCACGTCGATCGAAGCAATATCGTTCTGGTTAATGTTATCGACATTCCCGTTCGGAACACCATCAATCACATATAAGGGACCAAGTCCATCATTCAATCTTGAGGATACCCCTCTTAGTTGAATAGCTGCCGTAGAGTTCGGATTAGCGGTTGCGGTATTTGTAATAGTCAGACCAGCAACCTTTCCCTGAAGTGACATTAAGGGCTGATTGCCGCCTGTCGTTAACAGTTCGTCGCCGGAGATATGTGTAATGGCGCTGCTGATTTCCTTTTCTCTCAAAGTACCATAGCCGACTACTACCACTTCTTCCAGCCCACTTGTTTGGGGCCTTAGCGATAAGTTAATAATTTGCTTCCCGGCCACAGATACCTCCTGCGAAGCAAACCCTATAAAACTGAATACGAGAACCGCATTATTTTCAGGAACCGTGATTTTGTAATTACCCTCAACGTCCGACACGGCAGTTGTGGCTCCGCTTTTCACGCGGATAGTAACTCCAGGTAAAGGCGCCCCCTTCTCGTCCGTTATTTTCCCGGAAATGTTTACCGGAGGGAAGGCGATCCGAAGGGAAGGCACGTCTTTTTTTTCCGCCTTCTTAATAATGACCGTTGCGTTCTCTATCCGGTAGGTCAATGCCTCGCGAGATAAGCACTGATCCAGCACTTCTCCAAGGGGTGCGTTATGAAAGTCCAGGCTGACAGGCTTTGCCTTCCTGACCAGATCAAAATTATAAATAAAATCAAATCCGGTTTGCTCACGTAACTGATCGAAAACCGTCAGTAACTGAGCATTCTCCACTTTAATATTGACGCGCTGGGCGTACCCCTTCCCATAGGTTTGCAAAAAAGCGGCTAAAATTATTATCAGGGAAAGTTTCATCGGCAATAAGTACCTGGATAAAAGACCATAATAGTCCCTTCTGCAAGAAATTGCAGCAAATATTTTATACATTTGAACAATAGGTTAAATTTAATTAATTGGTGATTTCAGTTATTAATTTACCTTATTCATCATTGATGATTAAGCCGGGAGCGCTCCAACGCTTCCGGTTTATTAGGTTTTTTATCGGGTTAGTCGAAATTAGTTCATAACAGTTACCCTCCTTCCTTCCTGTTTAAATTTCAGATCCCCCGCTTCATGTAAGTATGCCAGCAACTGCGAGAGCTTTTTATACCGCGAAAACGTACCGCCGAAAGGCGGCGATTTTACATCCCCCTGGTAAACCACCTCCACATCATACCATCTGGCTACTCTCATCATCACACTTCTAATATCCTCATCGTGGAAATAGAAATAACCATTTTTCCATGCAACATTAGCTTTTATATTTGCCTGAGAAACGATTATTTGATCGTTCTTTTTATCTATACTGGCCTGTTGCCCCGGCATCAAAAGCTGTTTTCCATAGCGGTTTCTGATAAGCACCGATCCTTCCAGTAAGGTAGTATTCATTGTTTCCTCATCGTCATAAGCCATCACGTTGAAATGAGTTCCCAGCACCTTAATCTCGATTTGATCGGATTCAACGATAAAAGGCTTTGTTTTATCGGGTGCAACTTCAAAATAAGCTTCCCCGGTTAACACAACTTTTCTTTCCTTTCCAGTAAAAGCAACCGGATACCTTAATGATGATCCGGCATTAAGCCAGATCTTTGTATTATCAGGAAGATTTATCTGATATTGACCTCCCTTAGGTGTTTCTATGACATTAGTTTGCCCTGCAGTGATTCCCCGGCTAGCGGGATCCACCACGGTATAAACCAGTTCACCGTTAGTCTTTTTCGTGATTTTTATGCCCGACTGTTTAGCAATTTCCCCATCGGCCGAATCATCCAGCAGGATCTTTTTTCCATTGGATAGCGTAAGAACAGCTTTATTTTCTCCCGGTGCAATATCATTATCAGCTGTCTGAACAGTTCCCGGATCTTTCCGGAGGATCAACAGCAGAATACAAAGGGACAAAATAAGAGCAACAGAGGCTGCGACCCTCCGGAAGGGCCATGATTTCAACCTTACGATCAACCCTCTTTTTTCTGAACCGGTCCAGTCAACGGTTGCAAGCATCCTTTCTTTTTGCGACCTTTCGTCACTGGCAAATTCACTACTGACGGTAACGGGTTTATCCTGACCGGCATTGTACCATGCGGCAAACTCAGCCTCCTCTTCAGGAGTGATTTTACCTGTCATCCATTTCTCTGCTAGATCCAGATAACGCTTGTCAACTTGTTCGTTGTCCATGAGATTTAGTAGGGCTCTTTAAATAGTATATCGGCTGAGAAAGGCGGAACCCTATATGCTTTTTAAAAAAAAAGAGAGAAAAGAAATGAGCTTAACTTGCTCCTGAGGATTTTCAAGGCGCGTGTAAGATGGGCTTCCACTGTTTTCTCAGAAATGCTCTGTTCTGCTGCAATTCGCTTGTTGCTGTATCCCTGCTCACGGCTTAGCTGGTAGATCAACCTGCACTTTTCAGGAAGAGCATTTACAAGCTTCTCCAGCCTTCCCCGCAATTCCTCAAAACTCAGCCAGTTTTCGGTTGAATCATCATATTTAGTGCCGTTGGTCAGCATATATTCCTCATAACGGTTCCGGTGACTCTGTCGGGCAAGGTAATCGATCACCTTATATTTCATGGCGACAGCAAGATAAGCACTAAAGGTAGTTGTGATCCGGATAGTATCTCTGCGTTGCCATACATCTGCCAGTATGTCCTGCGTCAACTCCTCCGCAACAGCTATATCTTTTAACTTGTTTGCCGCTATAACGAATAATTTCTTCCAGTAACGTTCGTAAAGCTCTGTAAATGCAGCCCGATTGTCTTCCCTGGTAAGTTCCAACAACTTCTCATCCGTCCAGTTGCTCGGCATGTAAAGAGGCATGAATTGAGGGATTAACTTCTATATTTAAACCTCAAACTTAGATAAATTGCTTTTATATGCAAAATCATAAGTTGCTTGTAAAACGATTTAACGGTCTCTAATCTGCCTTTTCGAATAGTTCTGTAAACGCCTTCAGGAGCCTCACGCCCTCATTATTCCTGAATCTTACTAAACTGCATGACCACATCTTTCCAGTCCGTTCCAAAGTTCACCGTAAGCATCCGACCTTCAGGCGAAATAATTACCTTACTGGGATAGCTCCGGACATTATAATTCTTCTCAATAACGTTATCTGACATTACGGCCGGCATGGCGTAGTTATTCTTTGTAAAGAAAGACTTCACTTTTTCTTCTGTATCGTGGCAGGCAATACTCAAGAAAGAAACATTCTTATGCTTCCCCTCCTCCACTTCTTTTGCAAAAGAGTTTATTGACGGCATTTCCTGACAGCAGGGACCGCACCAGGTTCCCCAAAAATCGAGCATAAGCCATTTGCCTTTATAGTCCTTAAGTCCATGCTCTTTGCCATCGATGCCTTTCAATACGAAATCAGGGGCTAAAGCCCATGATGTAATAATCTTTTCAGCAAAGAAACGATTGAAGCTCTCACCCTGGAAATGTCCTTCATACGTCTTTTTCATCTCGCCGAGCTGATTTGGGTTAGCGTTAATGTGTTCAATAATAAAAGGCAATACACTGCTCCTGTCCCTCTTCTTAAATAATTCGGCAAGGTACTCACCCCGGTAGCTATCCTTTGAGTGTAGAAATACTCTGTCGTAAAAACTCGCGTGCGCCGACTCCTTCTCGCTTTTAGGAGAAAGTTCTGCAGCTCTCGATAAGTATCGAACAGCCTTTGCTGAATCAGTGGCGGCTGTTTCCTTATACTTAAGATAATACGCAAAAGCAAGGATATTCTGCTGAGCATACCTCTCCGTATTCAGCGAATCCTTAACCAGTCCATCAAGCTGATTTATTGTACCATCCAGCAATCGTGCTGCCGTCTTGTTTTCTCCAGCCCTCTGCAGCAGGTCATAGATTAATAAAGCATATCGCCCTCCATTTCCAGTCTGCAAGTCAGCGGGACTCATTTTACCGAACTCCGTCGCAGCCTTCATAAGAACTGATTTATCTTTCGAATTATCCTTTGAGGTAACCCATAGATACAACGGATGCGCCGTTTTCTGCATTGTCAGATTGTTTGAATTATTGAGCTTGTCCAGCAGCATATAGCTGTTCTCAGAGCTGTTCATCCTATCTTTCTGCTCCTGTGCTATTTCCTCATCCGTCCACCCTAATTTTTTAACATGTTCAGCAAAGTTCCTCATTTCTTCTTCCGACGGCTTCTGGTACCGGTCACGGAGAAAGTCCTGCGCAAAGGAATTGTGTACCCAGTCAGAGAACGAGGGAGTCTTAGACATATATTGTGCTATAGCATAGGCTGAATCAGCACTTTTATCCGCCACCTTTTGAAGCTTGTTAAAAAGGTGGCTGTATTGCGATTCAAGGAGGTGATTTGGAGTTTTTGCCAGTTCTTTAGAATAGTTTCGATACGCCCTGTCACTGCGAAAATGCTGCATCAGGCTGAGTTTAGTAGATACATAATAAGCATCTCCCCGAAAAATCGGATCATATTTCTTAAATGCATTAAACACTTTCAGCGAATCATCTTCATCCCCACTCTTCAACCACGTACTCATCCAGCTAATCCTAACCGCCATATTGATCCAGGCGGTATCCACTGCTTTAATACGAACCGGCCTTACCAGCTTTATTGTCTCAGAAGTTTCTATCTCTTCAGAAGGACCATTTTTCACTTTAGGGGACAAGGAATAATAGATTTGAGATGATTCTTTCAGTCCTGTATTGCTGTTTAACATGATATCCCCCTTTTGAACAGAATAAGTAGTATCCTCTTTAGAGGAGCTCTGCCTGATCATCAGCAAGGCGCCTTTTTTACCGGCAACATCGTATCTGGTTTGTTTGTTATCACTGGTCCACGACCCGGGATAGGTAATCTTCTTTTCAGATAAAGGACGGAATAAGCCTTCTATTTCAACACGAGGAGTAGCTTTTAAATTCTGTATGCACTGCGCTCTAAGCTCGTCCTTTGCCTGCCAGATATCGAGCGAATTATTCACCAGTTGTTCCAGTCCCTTCACCGTATCTACCCGGCCCAGAGAGTCCAGTACTACTTCAAAAGGCTTTCCCAAAATAGAGAACGGTATCAGCAGTCCACTCGATTGCAATGTTGTCTTACGGATGCTATCGCTATTGAAAACTGTAAATTCTCCCACGCGGCCATACGAAGGCTCTTTTTGCCAAATCCTTTGTAAAACACATTCAAGCCGGTACTTACCTTCGTTATCTTTTCCTAAAACCTTAAAATTATAGGTAAATTCAGAATCCGATTTATACGGAGTCTTCATTGCTGAATGACGAATAAATGCAAAAGTATTCCCGGTTTCCAAGTTAAGTTTCTGTGCCGAAAGGTTCAGGCTGATTATCAGGCAAAATAAGAGCAAAAAAGGCTTGGTCATGCTATAGCTGTTTAGTATACGAATATAGTAAATCTGAAACGATAACTCATGCATCTTTTTAATTTATGAAAGCACGAACGATCGTTCAGATTTACATGCCTGGGCGGCTTATTCAGGACCAAATAATGCCCGTAAAGTCACTTCGACAGACGAGGATCTGCTATTGAATCAGGGATTAGTCGACCAAAGTCCAACTTCTTTAACGAATGCACGTTGCGGCAACTTTAAATTGTTAACCACCAGAGAGGCAAGATCTTCAGGTTGCAGTACTTTTTCCGCATTGCCGTCGGTAAAGTTAGCATTGATCGTCATTTCAGTCGCGATAGTACTCGGGTTCACTGTGGTAACGCGAATGTTCGATTTACGGACTTCCTGCATCAATGATTCGGTCAAATTGATCACCGCCGCTTTAGAAGCACCGTAAGCGCTCATTCGGGCAGATCCTTTCAATCCTGCGGTAGAAGCTACATTAATGATATCGCCTCTGCCCTGCTCCAGGATGAACGGTAAAACCTCATGTATCACGTAATAGTTACCCAATACATTCACTCGAAACACCTCTTCCCATTCTGTTACGGGCAGCTCAAGAAAGCCACCAACCTTTAGTATACCGGCGTTGTTCACGAGAATATCCACCTTTTCCAGTTTTCCCACAAGCTCCCCAACAGCGGATTGAACTTCAGCATAGTTAGCCACATCGGCGCTGGCGAGGGCCACTGTAATGTCGGGGTTTTGCCCTTTCGCTTCCCCGGCTACACGTTCAAGGTCAGCTACCGTTCTGGCCACCAAACCCAGGTTTACTCCCTCAGCCGCCAAAGCAAGTGCCATTGCCCGTCCCAATCCTTTTCCAGCACCCGTGATTATGGCCGTTTTTCCTTTTAAAATTTGCATATTTATTACGTTCGGATTTATGTATTATAAAAGCTAAATATTAGCACCGCTAAATTCATAATATTTGATTTAGATTTCAAATATGGCTTCAAAAGTTTCGGCGTCTACTGGTGAAACACCTCAATTCACTCGTTCCCACCATTTGGTAAAAACTTGTGTACTGTCATTTAGCCTCACTACTTCCCCAATCTTAGGCGTCACCAAGGGTAAATGATATTCTTTTTCGTTCAGTTCACTGATGGTTTTCAATGGTTCATCCCAGGGGTGATTTGCCAGTTTAAATTTAGAAGAATGTACAGGAAACAGCCGTTTAGCATGTAAATCCTTCGCAGCTTTCAACCCTTCGTTCGGTAGCATATGAATGGCCTGCCATGCTACATTATACTGACCGTTGTCTAAGAGTGCCAGATCAAACCCACCGAACTTTTCCCCGATTTCGGCAAAGTGCGTATCGTAGCCGCTATCACCACCTAGATACAACTTCAGATCAGACGTTTGCAAAACAAATGAAAGCCATAGCGTATTATTTCTGGTAAAACTCCTGCCGGAAAAATGACGTGCAGGTGCAGTATGCAAGGTAAAATTTTCGCCGATAACAACACTCTCGTTCCAATCCATCTCAATGACCTTTGCAGTATCGAACTTCCAGTATTCAAAATGTTCGCCCACACCTAAACCGCAAATGATCTGCCTGACTTTAGGCTTCAGCTTCATCACAGTTTGATAATCTAAATGATCGTAATGATCGTGTGTTATGAGCAGAAAATCAATTTCTGGCATATCCTCTGCCGAATAGATGTCTGTGCCCTTAAATGATTTATTAGAGTTTGGTATCGGCGAAGCATTGCCGCTAAAAACAGGATCAATAAGAAAACGCTTCCCATCGAGCTGAATAAAGTATGACGAATGCCCGAACCACACCAAGACATTTTCGGTAATTGGTAAATTTTTCAAATCGGTCTTTACAGAAGGAATACTGTCGATTGGCCGGGTGCGCGGAAATTTTGTAAATATGAAATTATACATCACGCCCGCCATGGAATAACCTTCAGTCGTAATAGGTGTAAAGTGTATATTTTGAAATTTTCCGTCTTTGTAGTGGGGTGATTTTTGCAAACGCTCAAGTCGTTTGCCTCTTGGTGCTTTTCCGAATTGTGGTTGACGCATATAGAAATATGTTACAGTTACTAACAGCAATGTAATACCCAAAAGGATTATCATTGTTCGTTTTATCATTTTTTGTTTTTACTCATTTTGTTGCGGGCTGCTATTTATTGCCCTGTAGACGGAGATTACTTCAATCCAGCGGTCCCTGCGAAATCCGGTCTAATTTACTGTTTTGAATGTTACTTTAGCAATTTTCTTTAGCTCTCTTTACCACGACTATTGTTATATACTTCATGTGTGCGGAGCTATTCTTACTATACAGATGCCTCAATGCAGAGGAGAATCGGCACTATATTTTTCTTTCGATAGCTCGTACTGAAAAGGATATGCTTAAATAAAAAGAGGCCACCAGATTGACCCGTATGGGGTTACTGCCTTCCAAATCCCTGATAAACGCCTTACCAATCCCACATCTCGTCAGGATGTCATCAGCATCTCCTCAGCATCATGTCAGACTAAAGTCTGACGAGAGTCTGACATGATCCTAACAAGATGCTGACGAGATGCTGACAACATCAGGGCCTGGTAAGGGATTTGTCAGACACTCTTCAGGTTTTCTACAAGCTTTTACCCCTGTTCTTACCATTTTATGGCAAAACGTGGCTTTGCTTGTTCAGTGTACACTCTTACACTAAATAATTTGAAAGAATCAATACTGGAACCAAAGGCTCCCTATAATGAAGTTGGTAAGTGTGATCGGATTGGGAAACTGGTATTTATAACGGGAGAATTCCAGGTAAAAGGCAGGTTTCAAAAAAAGAGGATGATGCACCTGTACACCATCCTCTTTTTCTGAAGAGGTTTGTTCAGTTAATTTTAAAAATTAAATCCAATATTAATGTTCGAGGTACTGCTTCTTATGGTCATCCCGGTATTATCTTTCACTAAATCAGTAAATCCGCTCTGTCCATTAAGTTCAATAAAGAACTTGGTTTTCTCAGAAACCGGAATTTTTACTCCAATACCGGCATCCAGTCCGAAGTCTGTACTGGAAAGAATAGATTTAATATCAGTATCACGGGCAGTTTCCGAGGCTGATAACAGAATACCGACATAAGGACCAAAGTTTAAATACCAGTTTCTGGTACGCCCAAAATGCCAGTTTGCCATTACAGGAATAGTAAGGTAATCCAGGTGATAGTTTGTGGTGACAGGACCGCTGCCACTATCAAAGTAACCATTATTCCATCCTTTCTGATCATACGTGAACTCACCTTTAATGCTCCAGCGATCAGAAAAAAAATAGTCCACAGAAACTCCAGCATTAAAACCGCTCCTGTATTTGCTGTTCGTAATGTTATCATCGCTGGTAACTGTTGCTGCGTTGTAACCAACATGAAAACCGAATTCTGTTTCGCCTTTTGTTTGAGAAAAAACGGTTGTACAAAGGCTTAGTACGATAAGAAGGGTAGTAAAAAATTTTGACATCATCGTGTGATTTAAGTTGCTCAAAGCTATAATTATTTTGCTATTCCGCCCAAAACTAAATCACACAAATTCCGGCAGATATAGTGCAATTAGGCCCACTCTCGTAGTGTTTTATTTATATAACGACCTCATTTCTCAGTCGCGCTGCCCAATGCAGGTGAAATAAGGGATTCTATTGGCGGTAATGAACTAAAAATAAGAAAATGAACGTGCAATATGTGCTTTTAGGTGTCATTTATTTGGACTGAATCTAAATAACTCTATATTTGCGAAGAAAAAAATGCCACACGGGGTGGACACCGTGTGGCTGCCGGATAAACCGGATCACCTTTAATATAGATTAAAAGTAATGCAAGTTAAGAAAATTTTGCTATTAGGTGCCCTCTGCGCCTGCTGGTCTATTGACAACACGATGGCCGGACTAAAAACATCTGGAATCAATTCAAAAGCCTATGAAGAAAGTTTACCTGAAAATGAACAACATTACGGCACAATTCGGGGAAGGATCACAACGGCCGACGGTAGCATAGCTGCGTATGTGTCGGTGGTATTAAAAGGCACCAAGTTCGGTGCGATGTCGGACGAAAATGGTGAGTACCAGATAAAGAGGGTACCAGAAGGTGATTATACCATGATAGTATCTGCAGTTGGGCTATCTCCAAGGGAAAAACAAATCCATGTTTCTGGTAAGGGAACTGTGATTGCGGATTTCTCCTTGAAGGAAAATCGGGCGGAGCTGGAAGTGGTGCAGATAAAAGGGCACCGGAACAAGTTTAAGACTGATAAAGTCTCCCCTTCCCTGCGATTGCAGTCGCCGCTCATTGAAATACCTCAGAACATTCGGGTGGTTACCGATAAACTGATTGCAGATCAACTGGTATTTGATATAGTAGATGGAGTGACACGAAATGTCGCTGGAACGGTCAGGACCGGTCACTGGGACGCTCAGTATGCAAACATATCAACGCGCGGCACTACGATCCCGGCTTTCAGAAATGGGATGAATCAAAAGATGCCATGGGGGCCTCTGGCTGATGATGCAGCAACCATTGAAAGGATTGAGTTTATAAAAGGGCCATCAGGGTTTATGATGGCAAACGGCGAGCCGGGCGGCATTTATAACGTAGTAACTAAAAAGCCCACAGGAGAGAATCGCAGCTCGGTAAGCTTCAGTGGTGGTGGTTATAATTTGGGTCGTGCAGCTATTGATCTTGACGGAAAATTATCGGCTGACGGCAGACTGCTTTTCCGCCTGAACGCGGCAGCCCAAACCAAAGGCAGCTATAACAAATACAACTATACCGACAAATATGTGATTGCGCCAGTAGTAAGCTACCAGATTGACAGTAATACCCTTGTCACCGCTGAATATACTACGCAGCATGTGGAGGCCCAGGCTTTGGGTACTTATGGTTTTTCGCCCAATGGATTTGGCGATACCGATCCCAGCTTCTTTATAGGTGACCCTTCTCTTGACCCTAACAAGTTATATGATCACAATGCAACATTGTATTTCAACCATAAGCTAAACAACGACTGGAAGGTAAACGCCCAGGTAGCTTATGTTCGGTACGGTTTATTTGGCGGTACCCCCTGGCCATCTCAGATTGCACTTAACGGGGATATGAAACGATATTTAAATATCAGTGAAGAGTTAGCCATCAATAAAAATGCACAGGTAAGTATTATGGGAGATCTGGCTACAGGTCCGGTGATCCACCGGCTAATGGCTGGCGTGGATATGGGCAATCTCAAAACCTGGGGGGACTTTGGGAGTGCACAGGAGCCCGATCTTCGATTGGGGGATAATAAGGTGTTTAACATCTATAACCCTGAATACGGCATTCCAATGGACAGTATCCCGGTTTTCGACCGTTCAAGAAGTATTCAGATACGCTCTGGTTCAAGTACGTACCTAACCAACCTTACTTATACAGGAGTTTATTTACAGGACGAAATTCGGATGCTGGACGAAAAGCTTCGTTTAACTCTGGCCGGCCGTTTTACCCACGCCGTAACGGTAGGAAAGACTAACAAGACGCATATTTCTGACAATATATTTAGCCCCAGAGTGGGCCTGAGTTACTCAGTGACAAAAGATTTCTCTGCATATGCGCTATATGATCAGAGTTTCCTGCCCGTAGGAGGCCAGGATTTTGCAGGTGATCCATTTAAACCCATCAGGGGTAATAACGTCGAGTTGGGTTTGAAGAAAGACTGGTTTGACGGAAAATGGAATACCACTATTGCAGCTTATAAGATCACTAAGAAAAATGTACTTACTCAAGATTTAGATCCCGAGCATCGTGCAATAAATCCAAATGCTCAGGTTCAGGTAGGTGAAATTGAATCGAAAGGGATTGAACTGGATATTGTGGGCGAAATTGTGAGTGGGTTGAACGTCGTGTTAAATTATGCGTATACTGATGCGATAGTCAGTAAAGATAACAATCCGGAGTTAGTTGGCAGACACGTCGCCAATTCTGTAAAACACCTTACAAACGGCTGGTTGTCATACCGCTATAAAAAGCAGGGATCGTTACTCGATGGTTTCGGATTAACGGGCGGTTATCAAATTCATCTTGACAGGTACGCAGGAACAACAGCCAGGCCGCTAATGTTGCCGGAGTATTATCGCTTTGATGCAGGTGCAACATATGAAAAAGGTAAACTGAGTGTTTCTTGCCTTGTGAACAACTTGCTTGACCGAAGATTGCTCACACAGGGTTCTTATAATCAGTTAGATCCCAAGAAGGTAACACCCACAAATGTTAATTACTACACATACATATACGAAATGCCCAGAAACGCGAGGCTGAGTATTGCTTACCGTTTCAAATAAATTTATCACTTTATTAACACAGCACAATGACTCCCATGAAACAGACACCGGCAAAAAAGAAGCAAAAGGATTCTCTTTTTAAAAGGATTAATAACTGGCTTCATTTATGGCTGGGACTGATATCTGGTGTCATTGTGCTGATTGTTTGTCTTACCGGCTGTATCTGGGTGTTTAATGAAGAGATTACCGGCTTGCTCGAGCCAGAAACCAGGTTTGAATGGCAGAACAAGCCGGTCCTCAGGCCTTCCCAGCTGATAGATATCGCAGCGAAGCGGCATCCTGATAAGATACCGTCGTATGCCAATTACCAACAGGGCAGAGCAATTAACCTGAACCTTCGATCTGCAGATGCCGCCCCGCGTGATCGCAGTGGCGGAACGCTTCTGAAAATCAATCCCTACACTGGCGAGGTGATTAGTGAAGAAGTGCGAAAGAAGGGAGAAACCGATTTCTTCAGATTCATCCTCAATGGACACAGGTTTCTATGGTTGCCTTCCGGGATTGGCAGGCCGATCGTAAACTACGGAACATTGGTGTTTGTAGTATTGCTTATCACCGGACTGATATGGTGGTATCCCAAAAAATGGAACAAGTCTACCCGCAGGAAGAGCTTCACGATTAAATGGGGCGCCTCGTTCAGGAGGGTAAACCTTGACCTGCATAATGTAGTCGGCTTCTATTCGTTGCTGTTCCTGGCGGCTATTGCCCTCACAGGAATGGTGTACGGCATCAAATGGTATAGCGAAGGATTGTATTGGGTTACTTCGGGTGGAGATAAGCTGGCTGAATATAAAAGGATGGAATCGGACTCTCTGCAGAAGGGAAACCTCTATACACCAGCGCAAGCGATGGATGGGGCCTGGGCCAGAGTGATCGAAAGGCATCCTAAATCCATGGGTTTCTATTATAGTTTTGCCGACACTTCGCATCCGAAAGCTGCGATTGACGTTTCGGTTTATCCTAACAAAGGACAGTTTTACAATAGTCAGGGCTATAGCTTCGACCAGCATACGCTGAAAGAACTGAAACGTCGCGATGCTTACTCTGTAGCTTACAACGAAGCTTCCTTTGGCGAGAAGCTGCGAAAAATGAACTACGATATCCATGTTGGCAGCATTCTCGGCTTTCCAGGTAAAGTTCTCGCCTTCCTGGCTTCACTAATTGGGGCAAGCCTGCCGGTTACTGGCTTCCTGATATGGTATAACCGTAAGTTTAAGAAGAAAAAAGGTGTCAAAAAAAGGAGGAATGCTGAAGGAGAGGATTCATCGCTGTTCGGCAACGAGAAACGAAATATAAATCCAAAGACCTCTTCCAGCAAACCTCAGCCAGCACTGTCCAGGGTGCTTTAACGTGTTAAAAACACTACTATTACATTCTGGTACTGCTACTTTCCTGTGCAGGTACTATATAAAATAATACCTGCATTTTCCGGAACTCACTTTACCTCGTGTAGATTACCTGCACCTTTTTCTCAACTGTTGTATTCGGTGTTTTATAAATGGTAATGGTGTAAGTACCCTGAGCATCGGGGGTAAAAGATGCTTCTCTTGCCGCTGTTACGGGAGTATTTTCGCAGCTTCCCGTACCTACGGTTCCATAAGCTTTCAGAACGTAATTATACTTTGAACTTTTGGTTAAGGATAACCTCAGGTCCGTCCAACAACTGCTGCTGCCGGTTACTGTTGCTTTAATCTTCACGGGGTTTACCCCCTTGGACGCCTCGGGAACCACAATGTTCGATATTTGCGCCTGCTGGCTTCCCGGAGTGGTACTTTGTGCAGAGCTTAATTCTTCTTCGCTTTCCAGGACAGCATTGTCCTTACTGCAGGCGCTTAAGAAGACACACAAAATTGCAGTAAACAAAAATTTTGACGTTTTCATGGCTAGATGTTTGTTATTTGTATTATCAGCAAACATCCTGCCAATACGGTCGGCTAAGGTCGGTTTAAAAGAGAGGAAAACTAATCATTATCCCTGAAATACCTTCTTAAGATAGGCCACATTAGCTCCGAAGTTCCATTTGACGTTTGTTGGGTTACTCTGGTCGCGCGACCGTTCTACCACCAGCCAGCCTTCCCAGCCCATTTTATCGAGCGTGCGCTTAACCTCCTGCATGTTGATTGCCGGATCGTTCTGCAGCCATACTCTATCTTCATTTGTACAGTGGATCATACAAATTCGTTTCTTTCCGAGGATCTTTAATTCCTGACATAAATCCCTTCCGCCCTTTACAGGGTTGGCGAACTTGAAATAGATCTTTATTGCATCAGACCCGATATCTTTTAGCAATTGCACTTCTGCCCTCGCGTCAAGAGAAGTTTCTATTCCGATAATCACACCTGCCTGCTGAGCCATCTTCCCGGCTACTTGCAGCCTTTCTACAATCGCAGGCCTTAACTCCGGGTTCTTTACAAGGTCTCCCTGTACTCCCAGAGGCAGAAAAGCGACCTTCACTCCCATTGCCTTCATCGTATCTATACAGTCCTGAATCATCTTCTGCCAGGTCGGCCTTGTAGCAAAGGACTGGGCAAAGAAGCCAGTCATTGCCAGGGAGCAAATCCCCAGATTTAGTTCTTTCGCTTTATCGAGGAACTGCTGTCTTATTATTGGATCTGAAAGTTTGTTATCAAACGTCTCACGGTTACCCAAGCCACCCATGTCTACTTCAAGCCCATCCGCTCCTATCTCTTTTGCAAGCTGAAAGGCGCTTAGTTTCTGACGCTTCAGGATCATCAGATCTACAACCGCGATCCTGTACCTCTGTTTCTTATCAGTCAACGCCCACGCAAGACTGCCCGGCATTAGTAATCCCGCCGATGCCATTGCAGTACCGGCGATAAAATGCCGTCTGCTGATAGTTTTGTTTTTCATTGTTATATTACTATAGTATTGAGACATGAGAGATTAGGTAATAGATTATTTTCACTGTAATGAGAGATGAGAGAATAGGTAACAGATTGTATACTTAGCGCTCTAGTATCTATTACCTCATATCTAGATACTCATATCTATTCTATTACCTCATATCTAAATACTTATATCTATTTAAACATCTCTTCCAATTGAGCAAAATCCTTCACTGCATTGGCTGGCAGGCTCTCCCGCTTCTCTCCAAATACGTACATAGCCGGGTATTTTTCTATCGTTACTCCCGACTCGTGGATCCTGCCTTCCTTGTCCTGAATTTTCTTAATGTCGAGGTTAAAATGCTTTGCAACAAACTGATACATAGCCACACGCTTACTTAATCCGTAATCGTGCCCTTCCTGGGGAAAATGCGCATTCTCAACCTCGCCCGTTTTCCCATAAAAGTCGTACACCTTCTTCAGGTAGGGAAACTCCACTTGCGGTACCTGCTGGGTCCAGTCCTTTCCATCGGAAATAATAAGTTGAGGTCTCGGTGCCGCCATCGCCGCAATTTCGACATTGTTGGTCCCTCCGCCGCAAAGATGTACCCCCATACCACTCTCACAAGGGCAGCCTCCACTATGGTAGGACGACATCATCACTACTGGAACGCTCAGCTTGATCCGGTCATCCAAAGCGGTGATCAGCATAGTCTGACTTCCGCCTCCTGATCCTCCGGTAATAGCTACACGATTAGGGTCGGCGTTCTTCATCGACAACAGCCAATCGAGTATTCTGATGCTATTTAAGGCATGAACGCTCATTGCGAGACTCTTTCTATGATCGGAAGGTTTAAATTGTAATGCTGATTCGCCCCATGCGAAAAGATCATAACTAAAGGAAATAGCTCCCATTTTTGCCTGCATAGCACAGCGGTACTGGCAGTCAGCCCTGTACCTTCCATCGCCGAAATGCCCATCGGGATTGAGGATCACCGGAAGTTTCCCTTTTGCATTCAACGGCCGGTATAAGGAACCGCAAACGTATACGCCGGGCAAGGTTTCCAAAGCAACATTCTCAATAGTGTAACCGTTCATGGTTCGCCTATTACTAATAACAGGTCTACTCGCAGGCTTCGCCGGAAGAGGGGAAAGCTTTAAAGCTTTCCACATACATTCCCGCAACTCCTTTTTACGACTTTCCCAGGACGTCACGTCATTAAACTTCGTCCACAGGTACTCTAGTTGTTGTTTTCCTTCAAGCGGAGTTTTCAGGTGGTACTGAAAGTTCTGAAGCTTGTATTTGCCCTCGCCCTCCTTTACAAACGTAATATCCTGTGACGACATTACATTGAACAGCGTCTGTTCAAGATCCGGCCTGAACCTCCAGCCAGCATAAGTTACCATGCGGTCCTTCACAAGATCTTCAGGATAACGAATCTTTACATGGAACTGGTTTTCTATATCGGATATTACTTCCTTTAATGGTTTTCTGAAAGCATCGTCAGCTGTTTGGGCAAAGCTGAAAGAAGCAAGTAAAACCAGAAAACCGGCAACTAAGCTTTTATACATCTTTTTTTTTCTTGATTGCTTATACATCTCATACCGTCCGTTCAAACTGTCTTAGTCGTTTGTGATTTCAGCCCCTTTAGGCGCAGTGTAACCCTTCATTTTCGGCCATTCTCCATTTACAATCTTCTTCAGCTTTAATTTTGAAGGATCAATTACGACATGCTTAATCCGCTCCCGCCGCCAGGTATAAACCACATGGATCATTCCTTCTTTACTTTGAATGATGGATGGATAAGAATACTGACTAATGGGCGAATCTTCCAGGATTGCAGCCGCATACCAGGTTTTTCCGTCTTTAGATAAAGAGAGGTTCAAAGGCGTGCGAGGCCCCTTCGCTAAGTCACCTGGAGGCAGCACATGATTATAAATGAGCGCATGCCGACCGTCTTTAAGGGTCACTGCGTCAGTTCCGGAATTGTTATTTGGCAGGTTTGTTTTCGACAGGGGTTCCCACGTTTCTCCATTATCATACGACCATGACTGTAATATGGCCCTGTTCCTGCTTCGTGCCAATAACTGAAGTTTGCCCTTTCCATGGTCCAGGATACTTGGCTGAATGGCATCAAGACCTTTCTCTGCCTGAACAGGGCCTATCTTCCTGAATGTTTTCCCCATATCAGGAGTCACCTCAAAATGTATTTGCCAGCTATTGCCCGTACTGTTTCCTTCAGTGCTCGTAGGTGCGAACAAGTTTCCGTTACTCAGTAATACAGGTTTATTTTTCACCGGGCCAATATATCCTTCAGGCAAGGGGAATCCCTGTGACCATGTTTTCCCGTCATCTTTAGAGATCCTCGCCCATCCTTTCCAGGTCGAGGGGCTAGGCCCAATCTTGTAAAACAGATATAGTTCTCCTCCTGGAACCTGGTACAAAACAGGGTTCCAGGTTGGATATCTTTTGTCGGGCATTACCCCATCGGCCACATTCTGTGGGGCAGTCCACTTACCATTCTCACGCCTGCTTACGTAAATACAAACGTCTGGATTCCTCTCCTTCGTCCCGCCAAAGAAAGCTGCTACCAGCCCCGTGGGAGTTTCAGCTATTGTAGCAGCATGCGCCTGTGGAAACGGCGCCGATTCATAAATAAATTCATCCACGAGGATTCCTTTTTTCCAGGGCTTATCCTGCGCCGCAACACTCCCTGCGAGGCTCGTTGCGACCAAACTTAGTGCGATTAATTTCTTAAACATATTTGGCTATTAGCTATTGCTGTTGGCTATTAGCTTTTTTAGCAGCTAAAAGCAATCAGCCTTTTTTGTTACTTATAATTTACCTGATTCTACTAATTCTTCTTCTATCTCCTTCTTGATACTTGATACCAGCTACTTGATACTTACTACTTTCCTTCAACACACAACTCGTAACCTGCAACCCTCTTTCCTGCAACCCACATCCTACAACACACAACCACTTTTCCTGATACTTAATACTATCCGCTTGATACTATCCTGCAACCCACATCCTACAACTTGCACCCACTAATCCTGATACTTGATACTAGCTACTTGATACTCCCCCACAACTCACTTCCCCTTCTCCGCTTTGCGCGCAGTAACGTAGTCCTTAAACAACTGTTTCCAATTTCTTCCATTCGAATTCAGATACTGCTCGCATTTCGTTTTATAAATCTCGAAGATGGCAGAGATCTGGTTCATATTCTTAAAGTCGACTGCCTGTTCCCTTGCCAGCTTCAGGTTCTTCAGAATAACGGCCTCTTCTTCAGGCTTCAGGTCGGGAACGATCGCCTTATAACCTTTTAAAGTAAAGGCCACTTTCCCAACGGTATACTTATCCAATATAGCCTCAACCTGCTCCTCCGTCAGATCATTGCGCAGACCGTCCATCAGGCTTTTATGAACGGCAGAAGGCATCGCCGAATTGGCAATCACCTGCCTGTCGAGATCACTCAGCTTAATACCCGTAGCTGGATTGATTCCCGCGGGAACCGTAGTAAAGGGATGATCGTTATGCCAGTCTCTGATCGTCTTAAGATGTGTGGCGACAACACTCTTCACCCTGTTCTCTTTTGCCGGATCATTCAGATTAAGTGAAGCAACCCATTCGGCCGCCTTCTTTTCCTGATCAGCATCAGATTTCACTTTTGCGTCAGCACTCATAACTGCTGTCTGAACCTGCTGGGCTTGACAAAAAGTTGAAGATCCGAGTAGTACAGCGCTTAACATCGCCGCGCCTAACACTTTTGATTTAATATCGTTCATGTTCATAATTAAAACTTTACATATTCGAAGTGAAAGAATAGTCACCCGATCCAGCTTCAAACAAAGCTCTGTTTCCCTCCATTTTTAAAAACTTTAGTCCATCCGAAGCAGAAGCAGCCTTCTTACCTTCTTTAACCTTTTCGGCTGAGGAGGCAGGAATATATACGAGAGCCCGGGTATTAGCAGGAACGCTGATATTCCATATAAAAGTCTTGCCGGCCTTCTTCCAGTCGCTTTTAACCAGGCCGTGAACAGACTGGTACGATGCCCTAGCATAAGTAAGGCCATCTATCATCTCCGGTTTCATTATGATCTTTTTGAAAGCCGGAGCGTCCGGATCAGACTTAATCCCAGCTACGTTTTCGTAATACCAGATCACCAGATCCCCCAGCAGCATTACATGATTAGCGGAGTTCATTTCGGGGTTGGCAGTATTCCCATTCCACAGCTCCCAGATGGTGGTAGCTCCATTTTCAGCCATGTACCCCCAACTTGGATAGTCGCGGTTCGATGCCAAACGATAGGCGATATCCGGCCTGCCGTTTGCAGTAAGCCCCCTCATCAGCCACTGGGTTCCTATTACTCCCGTCCCGATATGCCCCTTGTTTTCTATCATGATCTTATCGGCTATGCTAGTCATCAATTTCTCTCGGGAATTTTCCGGAACAATTCCATAGACGAGTGGAAGCAGGTTGGCTGTAATTGTATTATTACTGTACTGGCCTTTGCCAGGATCAAAAAACTTCTTATTGAAAGCGTCTTTTATAGCAGAAGCTCTTGCTGCGAACTCAGCAGCATCCTCATTCTTGTTCAGCAGCTTCGCAAATTTTCCCATTAACGACGATGCATGTACATATGTTGCCGAGGCGAGGAGTACACCATCTGTTTGCCTTTTTGGATCTCTTGAGTGGATCATCTCTTTTGATTCAGGCGGCACACACCAGTCGCCATACTTATCTTTTGTGATCAAACCATCCCGGGTGTATTTGGCGGCCATGTAGTCCATCCATTTCTTCATCGAATCATAGTGCTTTCTAATCGATTCGAAGTCGCCATACTGCCTGTACAGCATGTCGGCAATCGTCATATAGGTGGAAGGCCACGTTACATTATCGCTGTAATACCTCCAGAAGGCCGGCGCCACATCCGGTATGCTGCCGTCTTCTTTTTGCGACTGACGGATATCATCCAGCCACTTGGCGTAAAGCCGGCTGTTATCAAAAATAAAGCTTTCACCATATGCACCGGTAGTGCGATCGCCTAACCAGGGCTGGCGCTCGTTACGTTGCGGACAGTCGACGGGCATTCCCTTATAGTTGCTGAGAATACCCCACTTTGCATTCTTGTAAACCTGATTGATCGTGGCATCTGAAGTAAGAAACCCGCCAGTAGTTTTCATATCATCATAAATCACCCGCCCATCGAAATCCTCTATAGCAGGAGTGCCTGGATATCCTGTAATTTCAACGAAACGAAAGCCATGATATACAAAGGTTGGCTCCCAGCTTTCCTGTACTCCTCCCTTTAATATGTAGACGTCGGTAGAACGGGCGTCGCGAAGATTGCGGACATATAACTCCCCATTAGCCTGAACATCTTCGCCAAAGCGAAGTTTAACAGTGTCTCCTTTTGATCCTTTAACCCTCATCCGCAGCCATCCCGCAAAGTTCTGACCCATATCTAAAATATAGGTATTGGCTTTCAACTTTTTTATTGAAACCGGCTTTATCGTAGCCATCACCTTCATGTTCTCGTTCATTTGGGCTTCATAGGTACCACCCGGTTCCTGCACAAACGTTGCCTTCAGCCATTTACTGTCATCGAACCCGCTGGTATTCCATCCCGGCATCTCTTTATTCGCGTCGTATTCTTCTCCGTCGTACTCGTTATTCGACCTTATAGGTCCGTCAGCATTCAGCTTCCATGAATCGTCAGACACAATCGCTTCGTTAGAACCATCCGAGTATTCAATCAGAAGATTGAAGAGCATTTTAGGATACCCGAAAGTCTTGATTTTATAAGGCTTATAGGCCTGTCGCATGGTGTAGTATCGACCGTTGCCCAGGATAGTACCAACAGCATTCTTCCCAGGCTTAAGCATACCTGTAACATCAATAGCATTGTACTTGACACCTTTGAAATAGTCGGTAGGTCCGGGTGCCAGAACCTGATCTCCTACCTTTTGTCCGTTGAGGTAAAGCTCATATAAACCCAGCCCGATAATATAGGCTGTTGCACGACTAATGGTTTTCTTTGTTTCAAATTCTTTCCGTAAGTACCTTGCAGACAAACGCGACCACTGGGTTTCACTATCCCAGGGAAAAGAACGGTCCATTCCAATCCATCTGCCTTTCCAGTCAATAGAATTCAGAAGTCCAATTGTGAAAGTAGCAGGACTGCTCCATGCTGATTCGCCCTTGTTCGTCCATACCTTCACTTTCCAATAGCATCTTGCATTGCCTTTGAGATCTGTACCATTATATTTAACATGAACCGAAGCATCAGAGCCAACCTTCCCCGAGTTCCACAGGTCACCTTCATTGGCAGAAAGTTTTTCCTCGCTGGAAGCTACAAGTACCTGGTACGCGGTCTGAACAGTCGCTCTTGCGGCGGACCTGATCTCCCAGCTCAACCGCGGTTGTGTAACGTCAATCCCTACAGGATTAACAAGAAGTTCCGTCCTGAGATTTTGCAGACTAACAACATCCGCTTTTCCATAGACGTTCATGCCCGTAGTTAGCAGGAACAGAGGAAAGATTATCAGATAAAGAATACTTTTATGTTTCATTTTATTTAAGCTATTGGCAGTTAGCGATTGGCTTCCTGCATAATGCACTTGTTTATTATTATTTAGCTATTGGCGCTTAGTGTTTAGCAATCGGTTACTATATTACTCATAATTCCTCTCGCTTAACTTATTCTTGATACTTGCATCTTGATACTTGATACTAAACCTCACTTTCCCGAGAAATCAAAATACAACACTATATTCAACGCTCTTGCAGGCTCTTTCTCATAATCATAAAACAGGTTCTTCATTGACATGGGCCCGGTACGGTCAGCCCGTTGAGTTTTTGTACCTATACCCGGAATTCCCTGCATAAAAGAAATATCTCCCGACGGAAAAAGAGGCTCATAATTATGCCATTGATCGGTTTTGTATGCCGCACTAAACAGACGCAAAAACAGATCTTCATTCTCGGTTACCACTGTAAAAGGCTGGTCTGTGGTTAGGAATTTACACCAGTACATGTTAGAATGATATCCTTTAAATTCAGGATATGCCCAACTTTCACCGGTCTCCGTGCTATTGTAATCCTTTTTCCAAACGCCAAACTGATTGCCTTTTATCCGGTTTTTCCACACCCTGTAAGGGCCTCTTCCCATATACTCCATCCCTTTCATTTTATTTTCAGGAAACGAGAAGTTTATTCCGGCAAAGTTGGTAAGATATTCTGCCGGAAAGTATTTCACATCCAGCTTCACCCAGCCCGAAGGATATATCGTCCACTGAAGTGTGTTATACGATGTTTTACGATTGAAGGTCGACTCAATGATCAATTTATCACCATCTCTCCTTGATGTAATACCACTGAAATTATTCGCTCCTTCCTGAACCACCGGACCGTTACTAAATGGAATGATTCCGGCGTCATTCTGTACTTTCTTAAGGACCCCCGTGCTTTTGCTGAAGCTAAGGCTGATCCCATTTGCCTTAACATTGTAAAGAGAGTCTGTTTCCGTTACAGAAACCGCCCCTTTGCCCTCCTTTACCACCATTCCTGCGGCTTCTTTAGCAGGAAGTGTAATGGGGAAGCTTGATGTGAACAATTCTCTTTTATGAGGATCTGTTGCGGTAATGTAGAGAACGTCGAAACTTCTCCAGTCGGAAGGCAGGTCCACTTTTAACTTTCCTTTTTCAAAAGGCTTTAGGTCCGGGGATCCAGCAGTTCCTGTTTTTGATGCGTTCGTTTTAAGGTTAACCAGCTTCCAGCTAAAGCTGCACTGGTTAAGGTTCGTGTAGTAATACCGGTTCTCTACATTGAACACGCCATCAAAGCCTTCGGTCATTTCCCTGCGTTCGAAAAACACAGGACTCCATACCTCCTTAATAGTAAAGAAGCTGCCCTCCTTTTCATGGTAGGGGCCAACAATGCCGTCTGCACCGCGACTTCCATCCGTGTCCAGGATGCCATTCTTATCCGTCCTTACCACTCCCTGATCTGCAAAGTCCCACAGGAAACCACCGGCAGAAAGCGGGTGATTCAGCATTTCATTCCAATAATCTTCCAGTCCGGCGCCATGACCGCCATCGTATACGCCATGTAAAAATTCGGTGGGCATTACGATACTATGGCCATGCATATAATTGGAAATTCCGTAGTTATACTCGCGGTAGTGCTGTGTGTCAAAACCATTAAAATCCTCCCAGGGGTGAACCATGGGGCGTTTCTGAATATCCAGTTCTGCGAATAAATGATCGAGTTCACGGTTGTGGCCTCCTTCATTTCCGTTAGACCAGAACACAATAGAAGGATGGTTCACATCCTGGATCATCATTTCCTTTAACAGCTTTGAGCCGGTAGGCGTATCGTAGTTCCCATGCCATCCGCCGAGCTCATCCATCACAAATAAACCGAGAGAATCGCAAACGTCGAGAAAATGACTATCCGGAGGGTAATGCGACATGCGTACTGCATTCATATTCATATCCTTCATCAGGTTCACATCGGCAATACTGATCTTCTTGCTGGTTGTCCTACCCGACGATGGCCAGAAAGAATGACGATTTACCCCTTTAAATTTAATCTTCACCCCATTTATAAATACCCCGTCGCGTTCCCTCACTTGAATGGTGCGGAATCCAGTCTTCTGACTAAAAGAATGAATGGGCTTCCCATTGTCATACAGCGTAAAAACAGCTTTATACAGATTAGGAAATTCCGGAGACCAGAGCTTTGGAGAGCCGTAACTACCGCTGAGAAGTATCTCTGAAGAGCCATTTGCTATAGACGAAGACATCTCGTTCCCAAATTTCTGACCATCGGCAGAATATAGCTGAACAGATACCTTAGCCGCCCCGCTCTGTGTGTATACCTTTGCTGCAAACTGACCGTTTGCCTTTGCATCAATTGCTACTCTTTCAATGTGCGACGCAGGCAAAGCCTCCAGATAAACAGGCCTGAATATCCCTCCGAATATCCAGTAGTCGGCTTTCCTTTCGGCTTCATTCACCGATTGGTTGGCAGAGTGCTTAGCCACTGTTACTTCCAACCGATTGGAGGAGCCGTATTTCAACAGCTTGCTGATATCGTATCTAAATGCATAGAAGGAACCCTGATGGATCTCTCCGGCCTGAATGCCATTGATCTTCACCTCCGTATCCGTCATAGACCCTTCAAATACGATATTTACTTTCTTGCCGCGCCATGCAGACGGAACCTTAAAAGTGTACTTATATAGTCCCTTTTCTTTTCCCCTCACAGAGTCTTTATCGAAGCCGTAGTTATATTTACCAAAGCCCTGCAACTCCCAGTTTGATGGCACTGCAATCTTACTCCACTTACCTGAGTTTCTTCCTGCCGTGCAATAGAAATCCCACTTCACAGTATGGTCATTACCGGTACCTGATAAGTATACTTTCTGAGTTTCCTGGGCCCTGAGAGAGCTGAAAGCAGAAAGCAGAAAGCTCAAAGCTAAAAGCTTAAAGCGGAAAGCGAAGGGTTGAAAGTTGAAAGTTGAAAGTTGAAAGTTGAAAGCAAAAAGCTGAAAGCTGATCACTGATTGCTGATGGCCTCTCAAGGATTGCTGATTGCTGATCGTAGATTGCATTACTTTTTACTATCCGGTTTAAACTGATTAATCAAAATATTATCGGTCCTGAAGGGTTGCGCAGGCAGACCCTCTTTATTATAAAGATTGGGTTGGGCTGTTTCCACCCATGCAAACCGTACGTCGGCCGGGCTGTTCACCGCATTGGATGAAACAACTACTTTATTTCCTTTTATTTCAGCCTGCGCAGGAACGAATTTCTTATCCTTTCCCGCGATAAGAAAATCTGACAATGTCTTGCCGTCCTTACTGACGAGGCCCCCTCCCACAGAGCTGAAGCTCAGTTCTATCTTATTACCCTTTATTTTCATTCCATGATAAACCGGACCGGTACTTACAATTTCCTTAAATCCATAGTCACGTGCAAGGGCAAGAAGTGCCAGCCGTCTGCCGACCTCCCATTTATAAGAAGGATGGATATCGCTGAGATTATCAGCCAGATCGGTAGTAATGATCATGGCGGTGTTCGGTATTTTTAGGGCCGCAGCCTGCGCTTCCCTGAACTCGGGTAACGATTCTTTATTGAGTGTAACCTTATTATCTTTTGATTCAGAATACTTGAAAGGTGCTATCTGAACATAGTAAAAAGGGAGATCTTTATCATTCCAGTCGCTTCGCCACCTGCCGATCAAAGCTTCCATTTTATGGGTGTATTCAATCCTTTCATTAAGGAAGCAATTCGTCTCTCCCTGGTACCAAAGGAAGCCTTTTATAGCGAAAGGAACCAGGGGATGAATCATAGGAGTATAAAACTTCCCGGGATCATTTTGAACCTTATAGTTAATAAAAAAAGCGTGATCATTGAAAGCCTCCGCCGGGATCCATGGTTCTATAGCACTCCCCGGGACGGCAGAAGAAATTACACCAACGGGAACATGAAGGCGGCTGTATAACTCTTTTGCAAAGAAATAAGCCGGGGCTGAAAACACCCTTAGCGCAGAATCACGTGCAATGCTCCAGCCACGGTGAAGGGAATCGGGCTTGATCAGCTCCTTCCGGTTTACCTGGAATATCCTGATTGAAGGATTTTTAGCGTACTGCAATTCATCCACCGGATTCTGTCCGGCGACATCAGGACGCTTCATTTTGCTGCTTTTTCGCATAGTGAATTCCATGTTCGACTGGCCTGAACACAGCCAGACTTCACCAACAAGGATGTTCTCAAGCTTTATAGTATTCGATCCGGCAATGATCATTTCACGCCCTTCAGATGAAGCGTTCATTGGATCAAGCAAAACTTGCCACTTGCCTGCTACATCAGCTATTGTTTCCTTTCTCTGCACTGAAAACGTTACACTAACTTTCTCTCCTGCCACTGCTGTTCCCCAGATACAAACTGGTTTATCCCTCTGTAAAACCATGTTATGCCCTAGTACTCTCGGCAGAACAACTTCGGCCTGCGTTTCAGATAACATGAGGAGCGCAGCAATTACAAAGAAGATCGTAGTTACTCTCATTCTATATGCCGGTTTTAAAAGATTTAATGGAATATATGGCTTCCGGTGCTGGCTCCCCGGGTTTATCAAGATCAAAGTCCTGGTCGGTAGGAGTATCCGCATCAGGAAAACGCCTTACTTCACCGGTTCTGAAAACAATTCTTTCTACTGATGCAACAGGAGCAAAAAAGATCTTAGTTCCCTTGCTCTGACCGTTTACAGAAATTGAATAAGAACGGGTAGCCACATTATAGTCGACACGAACCTTGTACTCCTTGCCCCCCTCGTACTTCGTGACGCCTGAATTTCTATATCCGGCTTTTGTCTTGAGCATACTGTCGGCATCAAAGATCAGCCTGATAGCCGCGCTTCCTTTTGCATCCTGGAATTCTACATGTAACAAGCCTCTATTATTTTGCGCTGGGATGACCGAAAACTCAACGGACCCCTGTTTTGATGCCGGAATTACGCGCTCTGCTTTTGCATAGTCGTAAGGGTCTTTATCTCTTAAAACGAGAGATTTTGCTCCGTCACCTCCCTTTTCAATTTTTACCGTTGCCCAAAGCGGACTGTATACATTCCAGTAATTAAGCTCCTTCCCATCTGCTATCTGAGTAAAATCCTCATTAACAGCATCAGTGACTTTTGAAACTACCGGAACAGGAACCCTGGCTACCCACATATCCTCCTTGTTCATGCTGTAGGTTATCCACATATTTTTATCAGGAGGCGTTCCATTCCCTTCTGCTATACCTCTCACATATTGGGGACCATAAGACTTGTAATTGCCACCGTAGCGCATCGGCGAGATCTCACCATTCACCAGCAGAAGGTCTTTATACTCCAATCCATTATCACTTGTAGAAACTGCCAGAGGCCAGCGATACTCTGAAGGATTATACACCGTAGCAAAACGTCCGTCAGAAGTACGTTGTCCCCAGATCTTGGCATTACTGTTTACAAAACCGGGAGCACGTAGTGGGTTATATGCCCAGGTTTTTCCCCCATCATTTGAGATAGAGGTGAGCGCATGCTTCCATAAGCCTACCACGCGACCATCGTTCAAATGATAAAAACTGAAGGCTTTCACAGGGCGTTGCAGGCTGATAAGAGGATCGTTTCTGTCTGCTTCTTCCACCCACTGCTGCACCATTAGCTTATTAGCCATCAATTCGTTACATGCTTCAACGAAGCCTTTATCCTTGCTTTTTGTATAAAACGGAAAGTCGCCTTTCTTTACTTTCCAGGAAGAATTGTTGCGGATAAAATATATGGGACCGAATTTTCCGTTCTGATATACTTCTCTCACCACCCGGCCGATTCCTTTTCCATCGTTCGGATCATCCTTCGCATCCATTGCAATTCCATAATATCCTAAAACCAGCAACCTGTTCTTTTTGGAAACATAGAATCCCATCCGTTGATGCATTACCGCATCCAGGTTCTTTGCTACGCCTGGGTAACCTTCTTTTACCGTGCCATCAGGAATCCTGTAAACCGGAAACACAGTAGAAGGAGCCGACCAGTTATATCCGTCTTTTGACGTAAGTAGAAAAGTCTGACCGGGAGGAATGTGTTCGCCAACCGGGTTACTCAAAAACTCCAGGTAAAAAGTATTATTCCAGTAAGCCAGCATGGGCTGATGGTTATACGTCCAGTTCATGCCGCCCGCCATCTCAGGATGCTCCCTGTTAGCTCTGAACACCTGTATATTATGTACCCCAACCGCCGGGCTTAATTGTCCGTGATGATAATCTACACTAGACAGTGTTGTCCCGGTATATTCTACCGTATCCTGCGCCCTCACACCGACATTGCCCATACCCAGCAACAAAGCTGTAAATATACCTATCTGTTTTGCCCTGTTTCTCAATATCATTCGTTTTAAAATCGTTTTTTTCTATCAACTTTCGGCTATCAGCAGCTTCTCACTTTTTGCCTCGCGCTTAATAGTTTGTTCCTTATTTTACACTAATTCTTCATCAAACCGCAACAGTACTATCTTGCTGCTTGATACTAATATCCTGATACCTGATACTGTTATCTTGATACCTGATACTAGTATCTTGATACTTTTCCCACAACCCACAACTCAATCATTTCCCCGCTTCCTTCTTCAACGTTTTCAATTGCGCTCTGGTTACTTTAAAAATAGTTCCATGCTTGTGCCCTTCGGGAACTTGCACCTGATTGGATACATCCTCAAAAGTCTTGAAATCATATGTTCTCGCAGCTCCATATTTTTTCGTTCCGTATGAATCATAATAGATCAGCCACTCTTTACCCGGATGAACTACGGCAGGCCCTTCCGTAAGTTTTGCAGTAAAAGGCTCTGAGACGTTTGTGTAGGGACCAAGAGGGTTATCGCTAAAGGCCACTCTAATGTTCCGGTTAGGACGTGTATTATCCTTCAATACCAGCACATATTTACCTTTTGCTTCCTTCAAAATAACACAGTCTATCACGCTAAAACCGGGATCAAGGAATAGCTTTGTTTCGCTAAACGTCTTAAAATCCTTCGTGGTGGTATAATACATCCGGTGGTTATTGTTCTCCTCTTCCTGTCCCTTAGGAAAGCGAAACGGGATAGTTGAAGCCCAGATGATAATGAACTGCCTGCCTTCATCATCGTAGAAAAGTTCGGGAGCCCATACATTCACTGTTTCCGGTTCCTTTGCCATCACTTCTATCGACCGCTCATCTGTCCAGTGGATCAGATCCTTAGATCTCGCGTAACCAAAGCCCTTAGTTCCCTTCCATCCCGTTGTCCATACGAGGTGATAGGTTCCGTCAGGCCCCCGCGCCATAGAAGGATCACGCATGATCTTCTGTTCACCCACACCCGGCTTAAGAAAAACATGGTTTAAGTCATTCCACTTGTAGCCATCATAACTATACAGCAATCTCAACCCCTCATCCGCAGGCTCATGAAACGAAGAAAAAACGTATACGTCCCTGGAACATCCGCTAATAAACAGCGACAGAAGGATGAACCATATCGAGGCAACCCTTTTTGAAACATTTCTTGATCTTATCATTATAATCAACTGTCTATTTAGCTATGGGCCGTCAGCGCCATTTATAATTCACCCCTACTCTTACTGTTTATCTTGATACTTGTATCTTGATACTTGTGTCTCGATACTTGTGTCTCGATACTTGTGTCTTGATACTTGATACTTTTCTATAACGTATCAAGCACCAACACCCAGTCATTCCCTTCCTTCACTTCTCCGGGGGGATTAAACTCTTCAACCCCTTTGTTATCAAACTTTCCTATTTCTGTAGTTTTTCCGTCACGAGGGTTGAACCAACATGCTTTTACCTTTCCTCCTGCAATCTTTCCCATGTTGATCTTCATGTTTCGGCCTGTATACGTATAAACAAATGCATAATCTTTTCCACGTGTTGCAATCAGGTAATCATATTTTTCACCCTGATTGACAATCAGCGACTGGTCTGGCACTCTTTCCATAAAAGGTCGTGAGAGCATAAGCGCTTTGATATAAAGCATCTGACGAGCTCCGGGGTCATTCAAGGCGTCATACCAATATTGATGAGATCCATAAGCACTCGTCTTATCCTTAGGGTTGTGCATTTGCATCACCGAATTATGGCCGTAAGTATAACCGAAGCCACCAGCAAAAACCGACCAGTAAGCGTACCGGCGAACGTCATTCGCTGTCCACCGCGGCTGAAGAGTGTCGTGAAGCCCCTGTGGAATTCCTTCATAGGAAGGCTCACCATCAATTGAAGGCTTTACAGGTTTTAACCTAAAGTCCTCAGCGACAAACTTCCAGTTATCTTCTCCGTAATGCCGGGTTTCTTTCGCCGAAGTATCCTGATCGTACCTGCGGTGACCGGATTGGAACATATTAAAATCGAGCCATTTTTCATTATGAAACCATTCAGACGATGTGGTACGGCCCCGTGGGTGGAAGGTAATAAGATGGTTCGGGTCGTTTTTCCGGAGAACAGCACCTATCGTTTTCCACACATCAAGTGAATCACTTCCCTTGATGTCGCCACCGTTCAGCCAGATAATATTCGGGCGGTCTTTATACCTGTCTGCAAGGAACTTTGCATATACAGCTGCCTGCTTTTGATTCACGAAGCCGCTTTTCACATTCGATCCCCATACAGGGACCATAGCCATGTACAGCCCCTTCTCTGCGGCTTTATCAACCATATAATCCACGTGATCCCAAAAATCATATTGAACAGAATCTTTAGGGTCGTTTCCAGGTGTAACTTTGGGTTTAGCAACATCCTTATTTACCATTGCTGTGTCGCCATAAAAGTTAACAGCAGGCACCGTATGCAATACCATTACCTGAATTACATTGAATCCCTTTTTACTACGGTCTTCCAAATATTTATCGGCTTCCTCTCTGCTCAGTTTCCCGAACAACAGCCAACCTGTGTCGCCAAGCCAGAAGAACGGCTCTCCGTTTTCGCTTACTAAATATCTCCCGTTTTCGGAGACCTTTAACTTTCCTGTTTTTTGTTCTGCTTTCTTGTCAGTACTGCACCCGGCAGCCAACAACCCAAGAAGAACCACTATATATGATATTCGTAACATGCGATTTATTTTAAGCTATCAGCTTCTTATTAACTATTCATTCTTCACTGTCAATTGTCAACTGTCAATTGTCCATTCTCAATTGTCCCCTGTCAATGTCCGCCCAAAGCACTGCATCTCCGCCAGCCGGCTTGCTGACCTGTACCAGTTTGCCTCCTTTTACTGATTCTTCCTTTCGGATTATTTTTCCATTCGCCGGATTAATCCAGCAAAGCTTATAAGTGCCACGATAGTTTCTCAGATCAAGTTCCGCCGCTTTATCTGCTGCGCAATAGATTATGCTTCCTCTTTCACCCCCATTAAGAATATACATTCCCGATGCTGGATCTGCCGGAACTGGTTTCATTAAAGCAGCAGCAGAAAGAAAGGCAGGATCAATATCTGATGGAATTTTAGGGATCGATCCGCCGGCCATGAAGGCGGCCCAACCAAAAGCATCCCAGCTATCACCCGAATACATAATAGCCTTCTCGGGGAATCGCTGATGATATTCGCTTACGGCGCGGTAAACCTGTTCAAAAGAACTCCTCTTTGGCTTCAGCAGACGTGCATGCTGCCTTGGGGCCAGGTTTTGCCCCCCCTGAGGAGCATAGGCGTTTCCGTCTGCCTGGTAATGCCAGTACCTTATATCGACTAAACTGACCACTGAGGCACGTGCGGGGTCAGCAAGAATAGCGTCCTGAACATCTTTAGTTGTACTCAATCCAATAATGACATTATTGCCGTTTTCTTTTTCCCATTCCTTAATGACATCAATCCAGAACTCGACAAAATGCAACGGACCTGTAAACTCAGCACCGATCAGCTGAATGACGCCTGTATTATCTTTAAAATTATTGAGACACTGGCGAATATAGGCTCTATGCAACTCACGACGTGCCGGATTGCTGATATCATAGAACTGTGCGGCCATGAAGATCCTTTTATCCCCCGCATAGGGAGGAGGTTCGGGAAAACCTGTATCGCTTATATTGTTGGCGGTACGCCATGGAAAGTCGGCGTAATGGGCCCCTGCTTCTATAATGTTATGCTGAAAATAGTTCTGGTGAACTAAAACCAGACCTTTTTGGTCTGCGAGATCAGCGAAATGTTTCAAGCGTGTCCAGTAAAACTGATTGTATTTCTTGAGATCATACTTACTCAGGCCGTCCCACGCTGTACCCTGACCGCTACGGGCAAAGGGCTGCTCATAGAATGGAGGCCAAACCTCACCATCCATGCGCCTGATGCGTTCATGGTCGTCACGGCGGCGATCATACCAAAGCCCGTAATTATGCTCGAGAGCCACGATACGGCTGTCTTTCATCCATTCCGTAACTTCGTCCAGATCGTCCGTTAAACCAAGTCCTGTTCTCCCGGGAACAAAACGGGTGATTGCAGGCTTTGATGCTTTCAGCTCATTTGGCTGAAGGCTTCCCCTCCACCATGGAACATCCTGACGACCTCCCGTCACTACGCTATTTCCTCTTAAGATCCAGCCGTTAGAGAGGCGCATACCGGGAGCCTTAGGTGTGGAAGGCGTTGTTTTCTTGCCTACCTGGTCAATTGATTTTATCCCTTTCGTCGTCACAGGAATAGGATTGCGTATAGCTGAGCTATCAATCCAGTCTGTTAACTGAGTACGCGGTTTTGCCGACAACTCAGTAAGCTGCATAGCCACCGAAACCGGAGGACTGCTTGATGCTTCTGTTCCGATCGAAAGCAGATAAGCTCTTTTCATCACATCCTGGCCTAATCTTTCAGAAAGTTGAGCATAGTACAGACTTCTGGGATCGACATGTTCGTTCGACATATTCCAGTAACCGTTTCCCTGAAATTGTGCCCAGCATCCAAAAGCCCAGTTATTAGCCGTCGGAGGGGCAAAACAGTCGATCCTCGCCGCCGAGCATTGCCAGAAAACGCTGTTAGCAGCTGTCCATCCGGCTCCCTGAGCATCTTGTCCGCGGTTGAGGTAACTCAGCGCCTGCCCGTCTACATTTACAATATCGAACAAAACGCCGGAGGCCCAGCTGTCTATTGTTCCACTAAAACTGTAGGGCAAATGAGATTCACACTGAACAAAGGCATTGGGACCGGTAGCACAAAATCCCACAGCAAAATCATGATACCCTTTTTCAGCATAACAACGCTGGAATAACGTTTGCTGACCGAGGGTATAAAATGTGTAACGACGCTGACCTCCTATCTCCGAAACCGGAGCCAGTGACTTGCAATCTTCTACTGTGATCTTTCTGGCAGTCTCAAGAACAGCCACTGCCGAACCGGCAAAATGTTCGAAAGTAACCTGCCTTACCCAGGCATTAGTAACGTTCTCCAATGTTACAGCCATCCAGCTATGATCCTCGTCTTTTAAGTTACCGGGATCATAAGCTGATCTGCAAAGCATATTTTCCACACCGCACTGAGATATCAATCCGTTCCACTGCAGTTTGCTTACTGTTCCTCCTCCATACTCCGATTCTATTGCAGTAGTAAGCGGGGCGTCCAGTGTCAGGATATTTCCGTTAACCGAAGTTATTGCTCTATCCCAGTTAAGATCCATTTCGCCAGGCTTCCAGCCCAAAGAGGTAATACCGCCGCCAAAATGATATGTACCGAGCTTCCCGATCCATTGAGCCGTAGATGGTCTGCGGATAGTTACAAGATCGCCTGCTCTAAATAAATTCCCTTTTGAAACTTTAATTTTAACAGAATTTACAGGCACATAGGCATCCGAAATTCCAACACTGTCTTCTTCTTTCCTGTCGTTGGCTCCCTTTATACGGATAAGTGCCTCCCGCTCTTTTCCGGTAGAATAAAGAATAGTTCCATTATGCCCCATTCCGCTTCCTCTTAGTACAACCCCGCCAGCTTTGATTACCAGGCTACCTGCGACCTCATAAGTACCCTTTTCAAGCAAAACAGCTCCGCGTATTCCGTTCTTATCAGCAGGCAAAGATGATACATAATTTATGGCGGTCTGAATCCTTGAAGTAGCATCTCCCTCCCGTAAGGGCACTACTACCTTCACCGCCACATCTGGAATAGACTTTTCTCCCGCCATATAACCGGCATAAGAAAAGTCGGGGATCCTGTTACCCATCGAATCAGGAGAATAAACCAGTTTACCATCTTCGCCTTGTGCGAGAGGAGGTATGGGTTTGGGTGTCTTTATCTTTTGTGCTTCTGCTTCTCCGGTATAAATAAGTCCAGCGCCTATTATCGCCGAAAACAAATACTTAAACAGGAATGACTTATCAGGTAACATCGTTTTAATCTTAGTGTGCGGGATCAATCCCAATTGGTTGTTGAATTTAGCTTTACCCTGGCCTGAAAACAAATTCTCAGTAACAAAAGTATATGGAGCCCATAGTTATTTTATATACCATTTTCTCAATGTTTTGTATCATCTTGACATGAATGGGCTTCAGTAAATATAATAAAAAAGAGACTGACCTTCTAAGGAACAGTCTCTCACACCAACTTACTTAATGAACTTGTTACAATTACTTAACCACGGTAACTGTATTCAATGGAACAACACTATTTAACCAGGCTTCGATGTTGGTATATCCGTCTTTTCTAAACTTAACAGCATCCGAAGGATCATTAGGATTCAGTCCGTTTCTCGCCTCTTTCTCTAATTTTCATTTTCCAATCTCTCTTTAAAAGAATACCGGAAGACGATGAGCGTTACTTCCGGTATTCGAAGTATATGAAAGGATCTTTAATGTCTGTTTATTTAGCTACTGGTTTTACAATGTCGATCGCTACAAGACTGTTCAGGTAGTTTTCGACGTTGGTGTAGCCATTCTTTCCGTATTTCGCTGAGTCGGTTCCATCTTTAGGATTCAACCCGTTCTTTGTTTCCCATTCATCCGGAATACCATCGTTATCAGAATCCTTGTAAGGTTTGCCCTTATATTCGGGATATCCGCCTACCTGATTGATATCGGTAATGATACCTCCTTTATAAGAGTCGATCGGTAAACGACGGTGTTCAAACTGTGTTTCAGGCAGCTTAACATTCTTTAGATAATTAATTTTGCCGGTTCTCACCTGCTCAATAACTCTCGTGTCCACCGCATCCCTCTTTGGGAGAGTTGCGCCAACATTCGTCAGCACATATTCGTAAGCCTTTTGTGTTGGAATAATAGTGATAGGCGCCATTGGATGCGGATTTTTCGTACGCATAGCGGCAAAGTATGATTTTGCCTCTTCGAAGCTCATCAGGTCGCCTTTTTTATTCTCAAGCTGAATACCGCCGTCCCAGTTGTCTTTCGTTACTTTTTCGTTACCGTCAATAATGTTACCTTCCACGTAGGCTCTTCCGAATACTACATAGGGAAGTTTGCTCCTGCCGGATTCTGGCTTCAAAATCCTGTAACTGATCGGTTCATTTAACGGAGTTAAAGGTCCGGGCTTATAATAATTATTGATAATATTATATAAAGCAGTGTAATCACCTCCATCGGTTGAACGGTGCACCCAGTTAAATACTACGTTATTGGCAAAGTTGAATACTCCATTCCAGCCGATGGAAGGGTTCCTGGCGGCATTATCAGCCCACAGGTTTCTCATGAAAGTACAGTTCTCACCGCCAAGGGTGCTTCCGAAAGCGTGATTCCAGGTATCCAGCGCTTCAGAGAAGATTGAATTCTGAATGGTAATGTTCGACGTCCCCAGTTTCACTTCCGCTTTTCCCGTGCTGTCGTTATACATATGACGATACATAGACATGTTTTCGTCTAATCCCCAGCTTGCTGAAACGTGGTCTATCATGATGTTCCCTACCGGATTTCCCCCAATTGCATCGTCACGGCGTCCAACATAAGTCTCACCACGACGGAAACGCATAAAGCGGATCACCACATCATGTGTATTGATCCATACCGATTCACCGGCCACACATACACCATCGCCTGGAGCAGACTGTCCCGCAATGGTAATATAGGGAGCTCTGATGATCAGCGGACTCTTAAGCCTGATAATTCCAGATACATTGAAAACAACCGTACGCGCTCCTCCTTGCTCACATGCCCAACGAAGAGTGCCCGGGCCGTTGTCAGCTAAGCTTGTCACAACGATTACTTTACCGCCGCGACCTCCAAAAGAGTAAGCGCCTCCACCTTCAGCACCAGGAAATGCAAGCATCGAAGCCTGAGGAAGATCCGTGGGTCTGCCCGCCCATGGTATAAATGGCTTGCCTTCACGCGCCTCCTTCTCTATTACAGGAAGAGCTTTAAGCCAGGCACTATCAGAACGACGCTCTGCGTCCTTCATTAATTGTCCTGACTGCTGCTTAACATCCTCAGGAATACTGGGATATTGCGCTGAAGCCGAACTAATCAGCCCCAAGAACAATGGGATTATGAAATACCTTCTATTCATCGTTAAATCTGTATATAATTGAACTAATTGTGTGTTTAAAACTTAATATAAAATACTATAACATTTCAGGTAACGGACCTTGGTTAGAAAGTTAATAATTCAAAGATGCATCAAGAAATAAAGTTTTTTTTATAGCATTTTCTCAAGGTGTTGTAGGATATTAGCAGAGGGAATAATAGTTAAGCATCCGTTTGTAGATACATAATAACTTAATAAAAAAGAGGCTGAATCTTTGGATACAGCCTCTTACTTTTATTATTAAGCAAATTACTTTAGCGGATCAAAACCATCAAAGCCACTGAGACTATCCCAATCCTTCGTTTGTTGAAGATATGGCGCTCCTGCCAATGATTTGGCATTAAGTCCAAAGAAGTAATATTGAGGATACCATGTAAACTTCCAGTTTGACACACTAGTATTCTCAAGGTTATCCCGTTCTACTATGTCAAAATAAGTATCATACAAGTAATCAAGATACTGGTCATATGTCGTAATCCCTGCCGGATACGATGAAGGCTCACGTTGAATAACAGGTGCAGGTGTAGTTCCGTCTTTAAGAGGATCGTTAGGTCCGACGTATTTGGTACCATCAGATTTCTTCACAACAAAATAATAACCTGTACGGCGCATTCCATTAATAGGCTGCATGTTCAGTTTTGTGCAATAGCCGTAAGTATCATCAAAAAGCAACCAGCGTCTTAAGTCCCAGAACCGTTTTCCTTCATAAGCCAGTTCAATCTTCCTTTCATTTAAAACAGCTGCAAAATATTCATTACGGGAAGATGCAGTGATCCCATAGTTACCATCTTTATTTTCAATTCCGGCACGATCTCTGATGCTCTTAATGAGCGTTAGGCCTTCACTTAGGTTGTTGATTCCGATTGCGCACTCCGCCAAATTGAGAACAACTTCGGCATAACGCATTTCCATAAAATCGGTACCACTTTCCTTAAAGTGACCGGCAGCATTGGTGGCGTTCGGATTTGTCGCTTTGCAAAGATAAAGTCCGCTTGCGCTGGCCGTTTTTTCCGTTCTTCCATCTGGTGCAGTAGCCGAAGCAGTTTTGTACCATGAATAAGTCCATTGCTTATAAGTGGTAGCTCCACTATAAGGCCATATAGCACCGTTGTAAACAATAGTTTTATAGAACCGGGGGTCCCTATTTTTGTAAAACTTCTTGGTTTCGTAAGCATAAGTAGAGGAACCAGGCATTTTACCATCTTTCATCGGGAACGCATCCACCATCTGCTTTGTAGGCACAATTGATCCTGATCCATTGAGGTCAGCAGACCGCAAACTGTTTTCCCATCCGTTATTCTTTTTAGTTCCAGAAGAAGTTAGATTGTTAAAACCAAAAACGATGACACCTTCGCTGTTGTTCACTCCATTTGCTGTTGTGTTATTGGCAAACCACATATTACCCCAGGCAGTGCCATTTGCTACACCCCCTGTTTTAAAAAGGCCAAAGCCGTTCGCATCAAGCATTTCCATGGCGGTTTTGTTCGCATCATACGCACGTTGCCACCTGCTAACTTCATCTGTCCGGTTGAAAAGTGGACTTGCCCATGTTAATAATACCCGACCTTTAAATGCGGCTGCTGCACCACTGGTAATTCTACCCCAATTAGAAGAGTTCCACTTACCTGGCAACATGCTAATGGCCATATCCAAATCGCTGCATATTTGCTCGATACATTCTGAAGATGTACTTCTCGGTATTTCGCTTGATGTATCGCCTTCTGGTATAATGGGATTCTGTGTTTTCAAAATCAAAGGCACACCACCATACAGCCGTACAAGATCAAAGTACTGATAAGCTCTCCAGAAATACATTTGACCTTTAAGTTTAGTGCGAACATCCTCAGGCAATCCATGTAGATCGATATTTTCTAAGAAGAGATTTATCTGTCTTATACGAGTATAGGGATTATTTACTATGCTCCCAGTCATTGCTTCCCCGAAATATTTCGGTGCATGGTCCTGAGTATATGAAATTTTACTATAAACTTTATTATAATTCGTCTCTCCCGCTCTTTCCTGAGACATTTTGCTCCAGGTATCGCCACCGGCACTGGCACTATTTCCTGAAAGCTCCCAGATAAACGCCGCATTACCATCCGAGGGTTGAAACTGCGCATAAACATAGTCGACAAATGCGGTGGCTGTATTTTCATACATGTACACATCATCATTCATCCCCGTCAAATCGCTCTTCTCCTGAAGGAAGTCATCTTTACATCCTACCGAATTTACAATCATCCCGAGTAAAAGCAGTAGCAAAACTTTATTTCTTTTCATAACAATATTATCAAAATTACGGACCTTAATTAAAGTGACAGGTTAACTCCAAAGGAATATGTTTTTAATAAAGGATAAGAGTCGTAAGCACTGTCTGAATCCCTATACGTAAATGGATTGTAGAAGTTAAATGGATTAACTGCTGTAAAATACACTCTACAATTTTTCACCTTTAACTTTTCCGATATCGAATTAGGTAAAGTATAATTCAAATTAAAGTTTCTCATTCTCATTCTGAAAGAACTTACCTGCCAGAAACTCGACGCGGGAGCTAAACTCACAGCACTATAGTATGGATTTGGGTATTTTCCATCTGGATTCAATTCAGGATCATAAATATTACCCCAGTAAGCTACCGTACTTTGATAGTTTTCAGTGATCTTATCTTTCATCTTCGTTCTTCCATCCATTTCTGCATATCCACCAAAGGAACCAGAAACGACGCAATCAAAGCTAAAAGCTTTATACGAAGCCTTCAAGGTCAGTCCAAAACCATAGTGGTTTTTTTCCTTTTTTGTTAACTGCACCTGGTCATTTTCATCAATAATTCCATCCGGCCCCTCGAAAGTTCCATCTGCGTTCATTACACCCCGAACATCACGGTAATAAAGCATTCCTGGCCTCAAATCATCTTTTGTAAGATTTGCGTTAGGCAAAGAAATCTGTTTAATGTTATACTTGTTAACATAATCATCAATTTCCTGCTGATCATGAAACATTCCTAAATAGTCATATCCCCATTTACCAACGTCGTCTGATCCATTGGGTTTGTCATTCCAAGGCTTTAGAATTTCAGTATCATTAAAGTTGCTTTTCTTTACTTTATTATCAGACCAGGAGAATCGGCCTTCGATCCCATATCTAAAATCCTTGCCAACCTTGTCATTCCAACCTAATGATAACTCGTAGCCGAACATATCAACGATTGCATAGTTTTGCTCTGTCACAGATCCGCCTATTGTTAACGGAACATTTCCTGTAACTGGAATAAGGAGATCTGTTCCATGGTTATAATAGCCATCTAAACCGATAGACAAGCGGTTATTCAGTATGCTTGCGTCGATACCAAGGTTATTCTTAAACTCATCGCTCCATCTTGCATTACGATTCGGGGATACTTCCATCTTCATCCCTAATCCGGCAACATCGTTATCTGCTCCAAAAACTGCTCCTTTACCCTGCTGATAAGTATATCTTTGGTTCCATCTCCAGGCCTTTGTGTCATCTTTTCCCAAAAAGCCTATGGAATATCTGATTTTCAAGTAGTTAACAAAGGACTTGTTAAAAAACCCTTCTTCTGAGATAATCCAACCGACTGAACCGGAATAAAAGTCTCCCCAGTAATTATCAGGATGGAATCGTGTAGAAGCATCAGTTCTATACATAAATTCAGCAAGATATTTATTGGCGTAGTTATAATTCGCACGCGCTATATATGATAAAGTACCCGACTCATTTCCGGTAGTTTTTCCATCTATTGCCCCGAAAGCCGTGTTAAATTGCAGATTGCTCGTTTCGACAGGATCCTCTTTCCAGACATCTTCCTGCGCAGATTCTGCCTCAGACTTTTCAACAGTAACCAAACCGCTAACATTGTGCTTACCAAACTGGCGTTCAAAATTCAAAGCGAAGTTTAGCTGGTATGATTTTCCTGTGACATTGGAAAGGTAAATTCTGTTACCGTTTTTATACCTGGCAGAAGTACCTAATGTAGCGCCTTCATCATAGATGTGACCATTCGCACCAGCAGTAGTTACATTATACAATGTATACATGGTTCCAAGCTGTGTGCCACGTCCACTACTCAAATTGCGACCATAGTTTACTCGTGCTTTCAATCCCTTTATCCCTGGAATTTCATAATCGGCGTTAAAATTGACAGTCAACGTTTTATTATTGTCTCTCGCAAGATTGTTCAAGTCTTCAAGAGCAAAAAAGTTATAATAAGAAAGCTTATCAGAACCGGTAGCTATCCTTATAAACTGTCCATCTAGCTGCCATGGAATATAACGGGGTGCCAGGAGTAAGTTAGTGTAATCATCGTCATCCCTTTCTGAATTTACCTTATTAAATGTCTTTTGCTTCTCAGAGTAGTTTCCTGATAGTTGTAACCCTGCCTTCAATCTTTTAGACACCTGAACGTCAGCACCAGCCCGAAAATTCCATTTATCGTAATTAAGCGTGCTTATATTTCCATCCTGCTTCCAGTAAGATGCCCCCGCATAGAAGGTGGCAGTCTCAGTCCCCCCGCTTACACTCAATGAGTGGCGTGTATTGTATGAAGGCTTCCATTCTTCTTCCAGCCAGTTGTAATCGACATTTTTGAAATGTTCCAGCTCATCATCAGAAAAGAAGTATATACCGTCGCCCTTGACCTTTTCATTTCTTCCATTAGGGCCGTTCATTATATTATAGTATAGACCGTACTCATATGCGCTAAGCACTTTAGGCCTGTAGGCCTCATCATTGACAGCATATGAACCACTATATGAGATCCTAGGCGCACCCTTTTTCCCTTTTTTTGTTGTTACCAATACTACTCCATTGGCAGCCTTAGAACCATAAATAGCAGCTGAACCATCTTTTAAAACTGAAATACTTTCAACTTCGGATGGATCAAGATTACTAAAATTCGTATTATCAAGAGATCCATCTGCGGACATTTGAACTACTCCGTCAATTACAAATAAGGGAGCGGTGGTTCCTCCATCCTTAGAGTAAGCTACCTGATTCCTTATTCCTGAAATAGTTGATACCCCACCTGGCCGTGGAGAACTATTAAGAGAAACATTAACTAAACGCCCCGCCAATGCATCAGATACGTTCGAAACGGGTAGATCCTCTACTTCACTCAGCTTAATTTGTTGAACCGCAGCAGTTAAATGTACCCTTTTTTGCGTTCCATAGCCGACAACAACAACCTCATCAAGGTTATTAGCTTCTTCGGTTAGCTGAATGCTCAACGTCGACTGTCCCTTAACTACCACTTCCTTTGTATGAAACCCGATATAGGTTATCACCAGCGTTTCATTTCCTGTCGGCAAGTTAAGCCTGAATACGCCGTTAATATCCGTACTCGTTCCAGACTTTGTTCCTTTAATCTTTACTGATACCCCGACCAGCGGTTCGCCTTTACTATCCTTAACAGTACCAGTAACATTTACCCGCGCGTTGCTTACCGCTTTAGCAGATAAACCTGCCGGACTTGAAGCATATGAGACGCCTGGAATAAATCCGGATAACAATAAACCGAAACAAATCAGCCTTAGACCAATGTTTCGGTGGAATTGTGTTTGTAATTTTTTTTTCATGTTCCTTTTCGTTTATTTTTAAGTCAGACACTTACCCCCGCCTGATTTAAGGCTGCTAATTAGGGGTGACCGTTTGCAATACAGTCTTATTGATTACTCCTAATTTTAGTTTTTCTATAACATATCCTTGGTTTATTTGATCATCAACCGGTTAGCGGCGTATTTTAATGTGGTTTTACAAACGTTATATATTCTATATGAAAACTTCTCTTATCCCCCATACGTTCAAACTATTAACTAAAGAGTACTTAGGCTATTAAATGAGTTGTTGGTTAGACAAACTTTACTAACCAAAAGTAGCTATGGCGTATCTGCTTTTCCTATAGCATTTTTTCCAGCTTTTGTACTATCTTATCATTGGAACCGTATAAGGATTATGGCTTTGCAGCTTCCCTCTCTTTCAGCTTCTTTTCCCATTCAGCACGGGCCGTCTTCGTTTCTACCCCTTCAGCCGAAAGATAATTATTGATCTTTCCCTTATATTTTCCAAACCACCAATGCTTCTTTTCCGACGATCCGGCGTCAATTGCATGTTCCCTTGCTTCGGTAAGATATGCGAGTATTTTCGATTTCTGCTTTTCTGTAAGGTCGGGCAGCATTTCGAGATATCCTTTATAAGTAATAGGAAGTACATTGTATGTCATCCCGTCTTTTACTTTGTCAACCTGTTCTGCATTTAGCTCTTTTGAAAGCCGACTTATATAACGTTTGTGCAGCTTAGCTATTTGCTTTTCATCAGCAGTCTCAAGATCCTTTAGCTTCGCTTCGAATGATTGTTTATCACCTCCAGTTTTTTCTTTCAAACTGTTTACTTTTTCTTTTTTTGCTTCCTGGATGGTATTCAAGTCACGATATTGCTGCGTAATAATATCTCTAACCTTGTTTGCTTTAGCCTGATCAGCAAGATTAAGCGTAATTACTATTTTATCGGCACGTTGTGTAATCGCACGCGTGTACTCTGCCGCTTTATCCTCCTCCTTCTTCTTCTGTTCCTGTGCCTTCAAACCCACAAACAATCCTATTGTCATGATAAAGCAAAGAGACACTACTTTTACCCATTGATTCATATATTCAGATCTATGTTTTAAACTGTGATTGATTATTCGAATTTGACATCTCCGCAGAAGTGAACTTCTATTCCAAGTTCAGCAAGCGCAGCTGCTTTTATGCGGCACGCCTCATGCGCCTTTGCCTTATCAGAGGCATACACCACCTGGATATGGTTCGCCTTGTGACGTGCCATCATCTGATCGCGTGTTACCCCGTCAAGCACTGCATGCATGATCGGCCATTGCGGATTGGTTTCTTTCCATCTTCGCTGTGTTTCCTCTTCAGGCAGAAGTACGCACTCGCCGACGCCGAGATCACAATGTAATTTATTGTTCATTACAAAAACACGACTCCACACTATCGGCCCAGGCTTGCTTACCCCCTTTAGAGTTCCGCCACCAAACGGGAAAAACATAGGCGGTTGCCTGTCGCTTGCAGCTCCTTTGTACCCATTAATAAAGTGAGATGCAGGTGCAGCCCCCGATATCAGAAGTACCCAAACAAAGTCATCTATTCCATTCCCCTGGAAATGCTCTCCCCAGCGAATGTCATGCAAGGTATTGTCACCCTGCATTCCGAGTTCTTTCCACAATAGGTAGGTGATCAAACCATCTAAACCGGCACACTCATCTACTTCGTTAAAATGAGGAAGGGCACTCCCGGCATACAACACATCCCCGGACTCCGACACAACCGGAGGACGGTCAGTGTTGTTCAACAACCCTTCTGTAAGGTCGCTCGCCACTGTAAGATCTTTCAATCCCTGCTGATATTGAATACCAATGGTATCGCAACCAAAATTATCTGCAATGCGTAACGCAGCGATATACATTTTGCATTGCTCAAGGGTCTGTTCCCTTGTCAAGTCAGACTTCGGATCTTCTCCCCAGTTGAAAGTCATCCCCTTGTCCAGCATCCAGTTTAAAACGGCTTCTGCTTCTTCGGTTTTTACCTTAAGCATGGCAGCATACAAGGCGGACTGACTTAGTCTCTCTTTAAATATTCCGGTCGCATGAAGCAGATCATCAGGGACAATTGCATTGTACATCCCCATACACCCCTCATCAAAAACTCCCATGATCGACTTCTTAGCTTTAAGCTTTTTTGCAAACTCACGTCCCGCAGTCTCCTCCTTAACGGGGATCTTCACAAGATCAAAATCCTTCACATGACTCTGATCATGCCTGATCTTGCCGGTCGACAACCATTCACTCAATCTTTCTACGAAGAATGCATCATCAAAGTTTCGGCTCCATAGAGTACTATATACGACCCCTGCTTTTGTTAACGAACCGTTCAGATTTAGCATTCCCACAAGTCCCGGCCACATACCGCTCCAGTTTGCTACAGTCAGTATCGGCCCCCTATGCGTGGTAAGTCCGGCAAGTACATGATGAGAATATTGCCAAACGCTTTCTGCAACAATTATTGGTTGATCCGGATCAACGTTTCTAAACACCTCCATGCCCATCTTCTGGGAATCAATAAAGCCGTGCTTTTTAACAGCGTCATACAGATGAGCTCTACGCACTTTCCACCCTTGCTTTTCAATCGCAGCGGTAAGGGCTTGCTCCATTGCATCCTGCGTTGCCCAGCAGTCCTGATTAGCTGAAAGTCTCAAATCGCCACTTGCGACAAGTAAAACTTCTTTTATTTTTCCTTCCAACATAGTATAAAAATTTGAAAAAACAGTAATGCTGATCCAGTCGTCTTAACCAATCGACTTCGAGAATATTAGTCTTGATAACCCCTTTCGTTATCTCAATTACTTATTAGAATGACCGGATATCCTTAAGTTTATAACGCACTATCGCTCTCTAACAAAGCATAGTCATCAACACAAATATGCGTGGCTGTGTAATACTATTGTTGCAGATTGTTATCCTATTTTTATACGATCTTACCATCAACATTCCGCTCAAATTCAGTATCATTGCAGTCCGTTAGTGCAAGGCGGATAATAGATAGAGTATGAAGCCTTTATTTCATAAAGTCCCGGTTAAACTTCAAAATTCATTTAGCATAAGGCATGATGTGGCCTCTAATTTTGGAACGGTCTGGCATTATCACCCCGAACTTGAAATACAGTATGTGATTAAGGGAGAGGGGGTCCGCTTTATCGGCGATAACATCAGTAATTTCTCATCCGGAGAGCTTATCCTGCTCGGCGAGAATCTGCCACACACATGGAGATGTAATGAGACTTACTTCCAGCCTAATTCTCAACTCGAAGTTGAAGCCATAGTCATACACTTCCTTCCCGACTGCCTCGGCAAGGACCTGCTTAATCTCCCTGAAGCATATCTTATCCCGAAGCTCTTCGAAAAAGCAAAACAAGGGATGGTTATTCAGGGTAAAACACGTGAAAAGTTGAGCAAGCTTCTTTTTTCAGCCATTAATGCCACTAATCTCGACAGGATTATCGTTCTTCTTTCTATTTTGAAAACGCTCGCAGAGACGAATGAATATTCCACTATCACTACCAGTCAGCATACTTTTACCCAATCGTCAGAATCTGATAATATCCGCCTGAATAAAGTTTATAACTACACGTTGTCGCACTATAAAAAAGAGATCAGTTTAGAGGAGATCTCTTCTTTAAGCAATCTTAGTGTTACCTCATTCTGCCGGTACTTTAAGCTGATGACGAAAAAAACGTATTACGACTTCTTAATCGAGATTCGGATTAGCCACGCCTGCAGAGCGCTTATTGAGGATAAATTGCCCACAGAGGTGATTTGTTTTGAATGCGGCTTCAACAATGTTTCAAACTTCTACCGGCACTTTAAAAAAGTGACCGGAATAACGCCGCTCGATTATAAAAGAACGTATTTGAATAAGCTGTAGATGAGTTGCGGGTTCTGTGTTGTGTGTTGAAGGAAACAAAGACTATAAAAGACTCCTGCAACCTGGAACACGCAACACAGAACCTAAACTAAAACTCATACTTCAAATCCAGCTCCTGCTGCAGATGATTGTATTTTTGTAAAAGTGCCTCTATTTCCTTTGTAACAGACTGAGTAAACTCCCCCACTTTCCTCCGTGTAAAGGTAGAAATATTCAGTCCGCGCTTTTGCAGGAAGTATTTGGATACCACAGGATATACATTGTGCATGACATCCATATTGTCTATTAAAAATTGCTGAACTTTTACTACTTCCTGCTGTAGAGAAGGATCATTATAATTATCGCATAACCAAACGATCAGTTCTGGAAAGTAGTTCCCCTGGATGCAGGATAGTCCGGCTGATCCGGCCCTTAAGGAATCTACGGCATGCACCATATACGCATCATAGAGGCCAAATTCAGGGTATTTTTCTGTGGCTTTCAGCTTTTCTTTTATCTGGTTCAGATCCAGACAGGTATCTTTATGGTAAATCACCCTTCCTGTTTCAACAAATGACTGAAGCTGAGCAGCAGAAAGAACACGTTTATAAGGCACCGGACATTCATAAAAGCCGAGAGGAATTCCAGGGGTGAGATCTAGTAGCTCAAATACCCGTTCATTAAAGATATCGTCGGATTCCTGCTCCCCAGCAAGAAGACTGCTGATCATGATCACTGCCTGAATACCGGTATCATGTACCTGCTTGACAAAGTCTGCCTGCTTAGAAATCGTCCCCCCGAAGGTGCCGGTTGCAACGACAGGAACCTTCCCATTCACTGCCTTAACAACATGTTTGATTGCCTCAATGCGTTCCTTATCGCTCAGCTCGAACATCTCACTCGACAGACAGTTGGCAAACAGCCCCGCCGCCCCTGCTTCCAGATACACCTCTGTAAGCTCTGTTAAAACGTCGTAATCTATTTCTCCATTATTCTTAAAAGGCGTTAGCATTACCGGAATAAATCCCTTCTTCTTATTTTCCATTTATATATTTTAATCTATTTCTTTCTTCTTCCGGTAATGCAGGCTATATCCTCACTCAGCTTTCCACCGTAAATTCCCTTCTCTTGCGAAGCCTGGTAAGAAAAACACCTACAAGAAATATCGTCAGCGTTCCTATTACGATGATCATGTTAATATGAAGAGGATTCCTGAGATATCCATATTCGTCAGGAATACTACCAGAAAATGTCATCCATACAATCACCAGAATTCCAATGATGGTTGCCGTTAGCGCCTCGTAATTGCCGCTTTGTTTGCTGATAATCCCCAAAAGGAACAAGCCAAGCATGCCTGCTGCAAATATTCCAGACAACTGCCACCAAACGTCCAGGATACTCTTCACCCCGATCATTGCAATTCCGGTTCCCATACCCAGCAAACCAAATGCAACCGTAGCAATGTGCAAGAGCTGCATGGTTTGTTTTTCTTTGATATCTTTCTTAAAATATCGCTTATATATATCCACAGAAAAGACTGTGGCCGATGCATTCATTCCCGAGCTAATGGTACTCATTGCGGCAGAGAGGATTGCCGAAACAATCAAACCCACCAATCCGGCTGGTATTTTGGTTACCATAAAATGAGGCATTACCTTATCTCCATAGTCTGAAGGCTGCAATGTGGCAGCAACCTGTACAATCTGCTCATGACTGGCATTCAATGGCAATCTCTCGGCTGCAACCTGCTGCCGTATCCCTTCAATTAATTCGGGATGAACCTGGTAGTATGCGAACAGACAGGAGCCGATAATAAAAAACAATAGTGATGCCGGAACATATAACCATACACACAGCCACACAGACTTTGATGCTTCTGCTGCCGACGTGGCGGTATGATATCGCTGAATGTAATTCTGATCCATCCCGAAGTTGTTCAGATTTATAAAGAATCCATACAACAGGATCACCCAGAACGATGCTGTCGTAAGATCGGGGGCAAAGCTTCCTAAACTAAATTTTCCGTTCTGCTGACCTATCTCAACAATCTTCGATACTCCACCCGGCATCTCTACGATAATCAGGTAAAGGATCAGTGCGGCGCCAAGAGTCTTGATCACTCCCTGAACTACTTCTGTCCAGATAACCGCCTCTATTCCTCCTAATACAGTATAAATAATTATGCAAATACCCATTACCAGCATAATGGCCGACATGGAATATCCCGTTAATGCCTGTAAACTTAAAGCGATACCAAAAAAAATGGATCCCATTCTGGCCAGCTGCGTCAGCAAAAAACAAATTACGGCATACGTTCTCGCCCAGGCACCAAAACGGTGTTCCAGATGCGTATAGGCCGAGATCTCTCCGGTAGCACGATAAAAGGGTACAAAAAACTTCGATGCTACCCAGGCAGCAAAAGGCATGGAAATACTAAAAACGAATGAGTTCCAGTTGGCTCCAAAAGCTTTTCCGGGCACACCTAAAAAGGTGTTACTACTTAAAAACGTTGCATAAATGGACATTCCTATTGCCCATCCCGGAATTAAGCCCGATGCTTTGGTAAACTGTTCTGAATTTTTATTTTTCCTTGAAAAATAAACACCAACGAGGATCATCCCCAGAAGATAAGTTGCTATAACAGCAAGATCGAAAATTGGAAGGTTCTTCATATTAATCGTCAAATAAATCAGATTTATTTGATCCGTTCAAATTCGTTAGTTTTTACTGTTAAAGCACCGATCATTAAGTACAAAACTACTTTTGGATGTCTCACTAATCATATAGCATTTTTTCAAGCTATTGTAGGATATTAGCATTCAGTATCAAGACACAAGTATCAAGTATCAAGACGTACGACGTCAGTGTCAGGAAAGTATCAGGACACAAGTATCAAGTATCAAGACGTACGATTTAAGAAAGAATTAAGAGACAATCCCTGGAACCGCATGAAGAATCTTGATACTGATGCCGGATATTTGATACTTGCAAACTGTATCTTGATACGTGGTACCCATATCTTGATACTAATATCTTGATACTTGTATCTTGATACCTGATACTAATATCTTGATACTAACATCTTGATACTTGATACTTCTATCTTGATACTCAATCACTGCACATCAAGCCCCGAGACACTCAAACCCTCTGCGTCAACAGAAATAAGCCTAACCTTATAAGTCCCCGCATTGATCATGGAACCGGTGGATGTTGCAAAATAATTCCATTTACCTGTCTTGCTTGGCGCAAGTGCTATCATCTCTTCTTTCATTAGCGTACCATCGGCAGCGAGCAATTGTAGCTTTGCGATCAGGTCGTGAGAAAAAATGTTGGCATATTTAACGGTAAGGGAGTAAGTATCAGCCACCCCTACTGATATCGTCCATTCGAGGGTATCTCCTGATGCCTTTTTAAACGTTATTGCATCTTTTTCATTTACCGTCGTCTTAATGATGCCGGCAGTCATCGCAGCCAGCGGAGCTTTATAGCCATTTACCGGTTTCAGATCATAGGCCGGAGCTATTGTTGTTGCAGGCAGAACTGCAATGGTGTACATAGGGGCGCCCTCTTTGTTCTTTCCCAACTCAACTAACTGTCCCTTTTCCACTCTTCTACGGTATACTTTGAATCGGTGATTCTCGCTATCCGTGATGAACGACTTCGTGTCTTCATATCCGTTCATCCAGGAAAGCAGAGGCTCCTTCTCTTCCAGTCCGATAAACACATCAGCAACGGTATCAACCCTAAATACTGCAGAAGAAGCGGACGACAGTGATTTCGCGGAAGGGGTTTGAATCCATTCGGCCCCGTAAAGGTTGGAAGGCAAAGAAGAAAAAGCGGTGCCCGCATCCGTGTAGAGTTTATCTCCTGTGTTAAGCCAGGTCTGAGCCGAAAAGCCAGAGGCCTTTCCCTCCCGGACTTTCAAGTCACTGATCAGAGCAGGCGACCCCAATGCGGGCTTTACTGCTTTATCTGCCGACGCGATGGCGATGGCCGAGATTAACGCCTGACCAGAGGCTACTTTCGGGAAAGAAACAACCAACAAGCCGCCTGTTACCTTCACCCTGGCGGTTTTTTTAAGCGCTCCATCATGTCCAGCTTCTTTCCAGATATCCAGGTTTTGTATAACCGTATTGCCGTTCACGGCCACATCAAACAGGCGCCATCCGGTACAATCGAGGCCGCCGCCCGTTCCTAACCATGGCTCTGTAAAATAGAATTCCACCATGTATTCACCGTCCGGCACCGGAAACTCGTAAGTTAACTTGTCGCGTCCATAGCGAAAGCTCTGAAAGAGTGACCAGTCGGCAGTACCTTTAATCGGATCATTTGTCTTTCTCTGACTGGCGAAGAACGCCGGCATACCGGGGTAGTCTTCGGTCCACGACTTCGATCCCCATGTTTGTTTTTCAGTTCGTCTACGGTCTGCTAACCATATGTTACCATTTTCATCCCTATAGTCAGGGCCTCCGCAGTTCACCCTATAGAGGTAGTTATAACCCTTTAGAGGTGCGGTCAACGGCTTTGCGTCTTTTAAAAAGGCATCAAAGTAAGGAGCCTTTGGAAGATGATGTAAAACGATGTAATCTCTGGCAACTTCCTTTCCGCCGACATACCCAACAGCATATAATACATTGTATTTTATGTCTGCTCCATCCCACTGAAAATGAGTTCCTATGCCATTTCTTGTCCGTCTGCCTAACGACTGGTCATTCACATCGTTAAAAAGCTCTACTTCATCACAATTTGAATATACAGTAATGCTATCTTTTTTGCCTGGAGTGGTCCAGCGGTCGGGCCAGGTATGAGATACAATATAAACCATTGGTTCTTTATCCTTAGGCGCATAATTCGCTCTGAACATATAATATACGTCCAGCGGTTCCTCCCAGGGAGTTAAGAGTCCTTTGTAATTTACCGGACCAACACGATCTATCTCCCGCAAGCCTTCGCCTCCCTGAACCCTTCCGGGATTGTCATGCGATGTAAACAGCCAGAAATAATGGCCGCTTGTTTTATCCTTAACAGATTCGGCAAGCCTCACCTTCGTTTCCATTAGCTGCGTCATCCGATCCTCGCTATAAGCTCCGTTTTGATTAAAAGGGCCTTCTGTATGAAGATCCAAAGTCCGCCAGGCTCCGTATTCTCCGATTAAAACCTGTCGTTGAACATCATCCGCATAGGTGGCAGGGTTTCCGCCATAGGTCCCTGTCCAGTTCTGCGGAACATCCCAATCGGTTCCCTTTCCTCCGTTGCAGGTGGTAACTTTCCGTTGAGAGGAAGCAGTTGGATCAAGCCGACGGATCAGCTCTGTACATTCACGTGCAAAATCTTCGGGAAGAGTGCTTTCATTTTCAAGCCCCCAGAGTACTACAGAAGGACTATTCCGCCTTTCTTTCACCCAGTCGGTCAATAAGTCTTTAAAGTTTTTCCTGAATTCTGGATTATCAAACCAGATATGGGCAGCCATCTGCGGCCACCACAGGATGCCCAATTTATCCCAATATTCCTGGTATCGAAGGTTATGAGGCTGATGCGCATCGCGGAACGAGTTAAACCCGGCTGCCTTCATTTGCATTACCCGAGAGTGAACCTGCTCTGCGCTGAAGGCATGGCTCTGGCCTATTAAATGCTCGTACTCCGCTATTCCATTAATAAAGACCGGTTTACCGTTGAGGTAAAAGCGCTTATCATCGGAGCTTCTGCCCACAGGCCAGCTTATCCACCGTATACCATAGGGCGTTGAGATGCGATCTGTTATCTTTCCGTTTTCTCTGATCTCAGAAACAAGCGAATAAAGGTAAGGATCCTCAAGCGACCATAAACGGGGAGTCCGGATTTCCGGAGTTTGCTGCCTGAATGTAAAAGTCTCTCCGGCAGCAATCTTTCTCCCGGCATGGAGTTCGGCGATCAGCTTTCCCTCCTTTGTTAAAAGGCGGTTAACAATGCTCACTGATTTAGCCTCTTTACTATAGTTCTTTACTTCTGTTTCAACATGAAGTTTTGCAGATTTTTCGGAGATAGTGGTATCATTCCAGATGTGAACGCCAAAAGGTTCAATTCTCACGGGATTGGTAATCAGAAGATGTACTGGCCGGAATATACCCATTGGCTGCGACCCTTCCGAAAAACCTCGCTCCTCCGAACAGCCGCCGCACACCCAGGGAAGATCCCGTATCTGCGCAGGATGATCTGCCTTAACAGCGAGAACGTTTACAGAGTTATCTTTATGAATAGTTTCAGTTACGTCGAGAGTAAAGGATGTTCTTCCCCCTGCATGCGATCCTACTTTCTTACCGTTTAACCACACAGTTGCGTAAGACCCAACACCTTCGAACCAGAGAAAATATCTCTGCCCCTCACCTTTGGATTTAACGCGGAAGGATTTACGATACCATGCGTATCCATGGCGGTTTCCATGCATGAGTCGCCTGTATCCGCCGTATTCATCCCAGTTATGAGGGACATCTACCCTCTTCCACCCTTTGTCATTGAATACCGTTCTTTCAAAGCCGGCATAAGCGTCTTTGCTGGTATCATTAGCCGCTGTCAGCCAGTTATCGCTGAGGGAAATGGATTTACGTCTCTCCTTCTGCGCCGACGCAGACCGTACTATAACGTTTACAAAAAGAAAAACAAGAATGAGATGTCTCATATTGTGCTAGCTTTTTAACTCTGTAAATCACATCAGGAAGTTATTGAAAAGGTGCATTCAACTAATCCTGAAGCAGAGAGTATATCTTAACAACTGATTAAAACGACAAGGCTTGAGCAAGTCTGCTGCAAGCAGACCTGCCAGCCGTGTCTATTACTAACCAATTAACCAAATTGCAACATTTTAAAATTTAACTAAGGCTCCATTCAACCTGTACTTTCCGCCCTTTGTTGTTTTAAAGTTCACATTCTTGTCACCGTAGCGCACACTGCAGTCATTGCCCGCCTTTGAGATTATCTCAGCGTACTGCAGTCGTCCCGACTTCCAGGAAAAGTTCAATTCAAAACCACCCCTGGCGCAAATACCCTTAATCTCACCATCCGGCAGCGCCGAAGGCAAGGCAGGAAGAAGATCAATTACACCATTCTGGCTCTGAAGCAGCATTTCCGCTATACCAGCCGCTCCTCCGAAGTTTCCGTCGATCTGAAATGGTGGATGAGCATCAAAGAGGTTCGTATAAGATCCGGCTCCTCCCTTTTCTGCCGGACTGATCAGCATTTTAACCAGATTAAAAGCATGATCGCCTTCCCTGAACCTCGACCATAAGTTTATCTTCCAGCCGAGGCTCCATCCCGTCGCGGCATCGCCTCTGTATATCAGAGATTGCCTTGCCGCTTTCATTAAAACGGAAGATGTTTCCCAGTTTATTTCGTTTCCCGGATAGACAGCCCATAAATGGGATACGTGCCGGTGTTTGTTTGTAGTATCATCTTCGTCCTCCAGCCATTCCTGTAACTGTCCGTATTTCCCAACCTGATTAGGCGCTATATCTTTATATTTTCGCTGAAGAGTATCAGCGAATGATTTGTCAGTCTGCAGAATAGACGCAGCCTCTATGCAGTTTTTAAACAGGTCCCGAATGATCTGATGATCCATAGCCGGTCCTGCTACCAGTCCCCCCTGCTCGGGCGAGTTTGATGGGGTGCTGATCAACCATCCCGTTTTAGGGTCCCTGATCAAAAATGTATTAAAGAATAAAGCAGCGTCTCTCATTACAGGATAAGCCCGGTTTTTAAGGAATTCTTTATCCTGCGTAAACACATAATGTTCCCAGAGATGATGGCATAACCAGGCGGCGCCGCTTACCCAGATCCCGTGGTTAGAGGCGTTAATCGGTGCTGTACCCCTCCATAGATCGGTATTGTGGTGCAATACCCAGCCCGGGGCATTGTAATGCATCCTGGCTGTCGTCGAACCGGTTTCCCGTAGTTCATCAATCATATCGAATAACGGTCCGGCCATAGGCGACAGATTCAGGATCTCCGACGGCCAGTAATTCATTTCCAAATTGATGTTAGTTGTATACTTACTTCCCCACGGAGGGGTTAAAAGGTCATTCCATATCCCTTGCAAATTAGCAGGCCGCGTACCAGGTCGTGAGCTTGAGATCAGCAAATATCTGCCATACTGAATATAAAGAGCGGCGAAAGCTGGGTCGGCTGAAGAAGCAAACTCTTCAAGCCTTTTGTCCGTCGACACATCAGTCTTAAGATCAGGTCCGAAGCCTACAGAGAAGGTGTTAAAATATTTCTGATATTCCTTTATATGGGCGTCTTTTATACTTTCATAGTCCTTTGCTGCAACAGAAGTCAAAGCGTTTTTACAAACAGCGGCAGGATCGCCTGATACATCGTTGTACCGCCTGTAATTAGTTCCGGCGCTAAGGTATAAGGTCACTTGATCAGCCCCGCTTACATTCACTTTGTCTCCGGTTACCGACACCTTCCCTTTAAGCGACACTACCCGCAAATAACTTTCGCCTCTCAAAGCGCCATTCCTCACTTTCAATGAAAGGGCCAGGGTGTGGTCGTCAATTTTCTGCACAGCCGAATTTTTATGGGGACTGCTCAGAGCTGCCTCAAAGCTAACACTCCGCGGCTTGTCGGCTTTTATATGAATTACGATAACCTGGTTGGGCTGACTCGCAAAATACTCCCGTGTAAAGGTTGTTCCATTAATTTTATAGGTCGTACGTGCAACAGCGTTCTGCAAATCAAGTTCACGCTTGTAGTTTTCGGTTTTCTCATGCCCCTGAAAAGCAAGGACTACATCACCAAATGGCTGGTAATCTGCCTGAAACCTTGGTACAGCAGGAGGTTCATCATTCTGAACCAGATATTTCCAGTTTCCATTCAATGGAATTCCAGTACTCTCAGCTTCACCTTCAGGATAAACCAACAGCTTGCGTGATACATCTTTATATCCAACTAACCCACCCTTGTCGTAGTAATTGAGAACCTGAACCGCGATATAGTTTTTTCCTTTTCTTACGTTACTTGCTTTAATCGTGTACTTCCGTCCTGCCCCCGCATCGTCCATACTTCCAATCAGTTCACCATTAACATATGTAAAGTCCTGGTCGCGGATCTTGCCAAGATCGATAATCAGATTTCGCCCGGTCCATTTTTCCGGCAACTCAAACGTTGTCCTTAACCATACAGCCCCATCCAATCCCTGCCATCCTGCCGCTTCCCATCCTTCGGATACTGGCACGGGCATATCTTTCCACTTGCTGTCATCATAACTGATGGTTGCCGGATTGGCTGAAAGGCCCTTCATGGCACGCATTTCCCTGAACCAGGCTTCCTTGTTCCCCTCACCCGACATTGTTCCCATAAACTTTTCAGCTGCCAGCTTCTCGGCTTCATCCTGCTTCCCTTCAAAAAGAAGTTGCCGTATTTTCGGCAGGTAAGCCGAGGCCCCTTCCCTGCTGTAAGTTCTTGGCTCTCCGGTCCAGAGTGTTTCCTCGTTAAACTGGATCCTGTCCTGCGCCGGACCAGCAAAGATCATCGCACCAAGTCTGCCGTTACCAATAGGCAATGCATCCGTCCATTTAACAGCTGGTTTATTATACCATAGCTTTAAATGCTGCCCATTAAGGGAAGCCGACAGCATCAATGCGGCCACAAGCAACTGGAATTTCCGGAAACCGGATAAATGAAGTACTGGCATGGTTATTATTTTTTGCTTTCAGAATCAGCTATAAACTTTGACTTTCAACTTTTGACTTTCAACTTTTAACTTTACTCAAAACGCAGTCACTTTTTCCTTTACCGATATATCCTGAATTACAGGTGTTTTCACGTTTCTCAGATTATTATTTTTCAAAACGATTCCCTTCGTCTGTTCTCCACTAAGCTTCAGAAATATCTCTGTTCCTGATACAGGAAATGAATTATAAAAAAAGGCATCTTCTGTATTGGTTAAGTCAGCGATAGCAACACCAGGAAGAGGAGTAAAGGACTTTAAACCATCCACAACTAGGGTCTTTACATTTTCTGACTTCAAAGCCGGACCCTTTTTTGTATTAATATGAAGATTATGCATCTCTATGTTTGCAGCGTTCTTTATCTGAAATCCTGTTTCTGCATCCATGTTCATATCGTTGAAAGAAATGTTCTCTACAGGCATTTCCTCCAGTCCGTTTATATAACAGGCTTGTTTAACTCCAGACGCAGTGATATTGCTTAAATGAATATTCCTGAGCCTGGGGGTTCTTTCTGAAACAAGCTCAGGTTGTGTTTTAGCATACTGCATGTCGAGCACAATCGCCTGTTCCTTTATGTTCTTCATGATAATATTATCCACCCTGATCTCTTCCACTACCCCACCTCTGCCTCTGGCTGTTTTAATCCGTATACCCCTGTCGGTTCCATCGAAAACACAATTGGATATCGTGATCTTCTTCACATCTCCCGACATTTCACTTCCTATTACCACCCCTCCATGGCCCGACAACATCGTACAATTGGTGATGGTATAATTCTCTGCCGGCATAGCCATTGCTCTCCCCGGTTTATCTTTTCCCGATTTGATGGTAATGCAATCGTCACCTACGCTGATATGGCAATTCGATATATGAACATACTTGCACGATTCAGGATTAATGCCGTCCGTGTTAGGAGAGTGCGGGTTATTTATCGTCACTCCGGTTATCGTTACGTTTTCGCAAAACTCCGGATTTACCGTCCAGAAAGGCGAGTTTATAATGGTTATTCCTTCGATCAGCACATTCTTACAATACATCGGCTGAATGAAAGGGGGGCGGAGGAAGCCTCGTTTCATTTGTTTTGGATCGTCAGGAAGAAGGATGGTCTTGTTCAGATCATCGAACATATACTGCCATTTTGATCTTGGCTGCCCTTCCTTGTACCCTTCTACAAAGTCCCACCACTTCTTTCCGTGACCATTAATTAATCCTCTGCCTTTAATGGTTATATTTTCCGCTTTATACGCATAAAACAAAGGAGAAAAACTGGTAACATCGACTCCTTCGTAGCGACTCTTCACCATTGGAAGGTAGTGATCAAAGTTATCGCTGAAATGAAGTTCCGCTCCGGCTTCAATAAAAATAGTGATGTTGCTTTTAAGATGAATTGGCCCGGTCAGATATTTCCCCGCCGGAAAATAAACAGTGCCCCCTCCGGCTTGCGCAGCCGCATCTATAGCCTTCTTCACAGCATCCGTAACCAGCTTGCTGCTGTCGTTTTTTGCCCCGTACTTCAATACATTATAATATTGCTGAGCCGAAGCAGTCATTGTAAAAAACAACAATAACAAACACCAAATTAGCTGTTGGCTATTGGCCATCAGCAATTGGCTGGCTGGCTTTCGGCTATCAGCTATCAGCAATCGGCTTTTATATTTACGTATAGTTTTAGTATGCATAATCCTTATTTCTATTTCTCGTTACTTTGCATCCAGTCTTGATACCTGATACTTGCTACCTGATACTATCTCACAACCCACATCCTACAACTTCCCCCTCACCGCCTTCAGCTTTGCAGAGCTAATCACTTCCTTCCCATCGGCAAAAACCCTCAGGCCTTTTCCTTTTCCGTATTTCTTTCCTGTCTTATCCCAGAGAATGGTAAGTTTCTTCCCATGATATAATACGTTATCAAGGCAGAACCAGTCCCATTGCCCTTCAGGGATCAGAGGATGCAGCTCGAGAATATTATCTGGTCTCGGCTTTAATCCCACGAGGTCGCTGATAACAAGGTCACAAAATCCTGAATGGTTATAAAAGCGGCTTCTCGGGTTATCCCCTTTAAGCCAGTTTCCATTCTTTTCATCCTGGTATTCGCCGATATACGTTCTGCCGTTCATAACGTGCGACATGGCATATTTATGAAGTTCATCATAAAATACCTTAGCGGTCATCTTGCCCTGTTTCGAATAATTACTTAACAGGTTCGACAAGCCCTTTAATGTTTGAGTAGTAGCAAATGGCCATACGGCGCCATCCCACTCACAACCATGGCCAGATCCCCTGGTCCTGAATGTTGGTTCACGACGTTCGGCAGTAGTCAGTCCCCATGGCGCATTAAAGCCTGCAGTGTCTATGATCTGATCCCATGCCCGTGCATACACAGATTTGTCGGCAGGAAGGTTAAAGTACCATGGTATAAAACCTATAGCTTCTCTTGGTGCAAGATTACCGTCTTCCTTCAGCGCAAGGAAGAAAGAAGCGCTATCGCTCCAGAGGCTGTCGACGATCATTGTATTCAGCATCGCGGCCTTCCGCTCATACACAATCTTAAGGCTGTCATTATTCGTCATCGAAGCCATTTTAGCAAGAGCTACGGCATTGCCATACATATAGCTATTAATAGATGGTCTGCGGTTCTTCACTTTCCTGCCGCCGCTTACCGACTCTTCCATGCCATCTTTTACATCATATTGCCAAAACATGCCTGAGGGTAACTGTTTTTCCGACTCCCACTTCCGGTAATCAGCATCCAGTTCGGGAACCAAACCAGTTATGAACTTTTTATCCTGATTAACAAGATAACGGTTGTAGATAGCATCGTCCACCCAGCTGCTGAAGGCATGGAACCGCGGTGCAGGGAATGTTTTATCTTTTAATACCCAAAAGTTGATATACTGATCAATATACTGCTGATTATGTAACCAACGGCCTTCGTATATATGATGGCCAAGCGCACAACTTATCGCATTAAACTTTCCGGCATGCTTTACCGGAGTAATGAACTCAGTAAAAATAAACCCTGCGGGGGTTTCCTTCAGATGCTTCCGGAACGTCCACCACCTGTAATAGTAAATTTTTTCTATTGCTGAATCGGGACACTCAAAAAGCGGAGCGTTTGCTGCAATCCAGCTGGCTGCCTGTGCATTGGGAATAAAGTTTTTTACGTCCTCGCTATCCAGAGAGTTAAAATACCTGGTATACCTTTCCAGTAAACCAGTTCCAACCACACTACTTTTCTTCTGCCCATAAACACTCGCTCCTGTAATCACCAGAGCAACGAATCCTAAAAGTTTAAATGTCTTTATCATCTTATTTTGGCAATTGGTTTTTGGCAATTGGCTTCATTCATAATTCATAGTAATTTAGCTATTAGCAATCGGACATCAGATATCAGCTTTTTGCTTTCCGCTTTGAGCTTTATCAGGCTATCAGCAATCGGCCATCAGCTTTCTGCTTTCCGCCTTAAGCTTTCTGCTTTATTCATAATTCATAACCCATAACTCGCAATTACTTACCGCTTTCTCCCGATACTTGTGTCTTGATACCTGATACTATTCTATTTCTCGTTACTTTGCATCCAGTCTTGATACTTGCTACTTGATACTATCTCTCGCAACCCCTACTCAAACAACCAGTCTATATCTCTTTTGCTTTCCGGCACTCCAATTCCCGCATCATATAATCTTATACGTTCATTATCATCTATAAAGCCTAAAATCACACAAGTTCCTTTCGCAAGCGTAAGCGTATGTGTTCCCGGCTTGAAGGAATAACTGTGAATGTTAAGAGGCGCCATTCCATCTAAAGCAAGTGCATTAGCGATCTTTATCTCAGACTGACCATACTCGTTTGCTGTAGCGTCATGTTCAAGATCAGGAGGTGGCAGAAAACCCGGAGCTTTACTATTGAAAAAGCCAACCAGAAGCTTAACAGCCTTACCCGTTGTAAACTTAATTGCAGTGCCCTTTGATTTTTGCAAAGACCTGTTTATTTTAATACCCCGGAGTCCAGCGAGTTCTTTTGCAAAACCGGTAATTTTGGCTGTGGTATCCCGAAACACCTGTTCACCTGTATTAATGGTAAAGTAGCCTTCGGTATCAGACAGCACCTTCACATCGGCGTTTTTAAAAGGATGTATCATTTTGCCCTTTCCCGCCGATTTATCCGATTTCAGAGAATCTATACTTCTTTTAAAATGTATAAGCTCCTCCTCAAACCGTGGCAGCACTTCAACCCATGTCTTATAAGTAGCATCCACCCCCCTTACCGGTATTTTCCGCTGGCTGGTTTGCATGCTGTTTGCATATAAATAGGTATCTTTTGTTAATTCTGTCAGCTTTCTATAGTGCTTCACACTATTTTCGAGAAAAGGAAGAGCTTTTTCAAGATCTGCAACATCGTTAGAATACTTATATTTTAACACCAGCAAGGCAGCGCGTACTTTTTCTGCATAAAAACCAGCTAGCTCGTTATAGCAGTGCACATCATTCCTTAGTCTGGTAAATTCGTCGTTATCTTTTGAAACGGCAGTTGCTGCTTTGTCGATCGCTTCTACGGCTTTTCGTCCATGCTCCGTTACTTCAGCCGCAACCTGAACGGGTGTTTCACCAATATGCTTTTGGCCCTTCCATTCCTTCTCCGCATACTCTATGATCATCTCGCCCTCAGGAGCTTCCGATTCATACATCAGCGTAAACAAGCCATAACGGAAGGGATTGATCAGCTGCGTCATAAACATTCCCAACGTTAAGGTCTGTCGATTTCCGTCGGTTATTCCATACCGTCTTAAAAGTTTGGGAGCGATCTCGCCCGTCTGCTCATAGGCTTCCAGGATGTCCTTCCCTTTATTCAGATCTGTCCCGTACTTCGTGGAAAGTAAACCCGACCAGTAATTTATTTCATCAGCTCTGTCCCGACGACAATTCCAGGCATAACGGGCCCATGTTTTATACCATATCCAGTCGCGGTCGGTTTGCAGTAAGCGCCCCTTTACATTATCTGCAGCATAAGGCCAGTCCCAATAAGATGCCTGCGGATAAAGATGCAGACCGTTGGCTTCATAAACATCATGCATTGCCTGAACGGACTTTTGAATGAAGTCGGCTGAGCCATAACGGAAGGGCTCCAGATTTGCGAGGATATGCACATTCTCGATATGTACCGTACCAATCCTGCTCAAACTGCGGTGCAGGTCGGCCCATTTGCCCCTTGGAGTATATGTGGTTAATGCCTCGCCATTATACTTCGCCATGGTATAAAGATTTTTATAGAGAGGCAAGGCTGCTTTCATCACCCGCGGCGCATCAGTATCATGAACTCTCAGTACGATTGGGGGTTCTTTACTTAGCCCGAGAGACTTCATACCATCCTGAACACCGGGAATAATCGTTTTTGTAAACCAATCTACATCATCCTGCCCCACGCCCTCCATAGCCTCGCCGAGTGTAATGAGCAGGCCTACGTTAGGATACTTTTCTACGAAAGCAGCAATAGATTTACGGGTGTAATCAGCTATAACTGGCAAGATCGGACGGTTCCTGTCCTGCGTCTTTATCTGATGCTTCTCGGCGAAAGGTTTCGATACGATAATATTATAGAACATTTGGATTACCCATATACCCCTTTTGTCTGCCTCTTCTGTAAGAAAGCGGAACATTTCCTCGTTCTTTCTGAACGTTGCGTCGTCTACTTCAACAGCATAGGGATATTCCTTTAGCTTCACCAGGGAGGCGAAAGGATGACCATTCCAGAGATATAAAGAGTTATACCTGTTCTCAACCATCATGTCCAGATATTTTACCCAGAGCGCCTTGTCATAGAACCAGGGGAAAGATTCAGGAGTATAAGGATACTCATAAACACCCCTTCCCGGAAGTAACGCCGGTTTCTGAACACCTATACAGGTACCCCGCAAAACCATCTCCGGTTTGTCGGTGAGGGATATATTTTCCGGAATTTTGCCCGAGGAAGCAATGCGTTCGGCTAATTCCATACAGCCATACAAGGCTCCGGAATCATCAAACCCATTGATAACAAGTCGATTCTTACTGAAAGAAGATATTGCAAACCCCTCTTTCCCAGTTGCTTTAACAGCGAGTCGCATGTTCTGAACTAATGCATCCGAAGATCTGCCAACGGCTATTACTACGCCATTCCCAGAAATCTTATCCTGTCTCAATACGGAAACTGTATAACCTACTCCTTTCAATACTCCTGAAAGTTTCTCTGCACCGAATTTCATCCTGGCACTTGCTGCAGAAGGAATTACCACAGTAACTTTTTGTGCCTTTTCTGCAGCATTTGCAGAAAACATCTCTCCTGTAGCAAGAAAAACAACAATAAAAAATGTAAGAAATAAACGTATGGAGCCCTTCATTTAATTAATCCTTCTGGTTTGTGTGCGTTATTACTTAAGCTGCTATTCGGTTAGTATTAGCAGTATTCAAAAGTAGTACAAGAAACAAAAGTATTTCTGTACCATTTTCACAACATATTGTATAATCTTATCAGAGGTCAAAGAGCGGGGGGACAAATATTTAAAACTGCATATCCACCATCCTTGTTTATTACAAAAACAACTGATCATGAACACAACATCCCGCTTCTCAGATATTATTGGTTCTGAAAAACCTACATTGGTTGACTTTTCGGCAGAATGGTGCGGCCCTTGTAAAGCGATGGCCCCAATCCTCACCGAGCTGAAAGAACAGATGAAAGACCGTCTTACAATCCTTAAAATAGATGTCGACAAGAACCCTTCAGCAGCCAATGCATACGCTATACAGGGAGTACCTACATTAATTCTTTTCAAAAAAGGAGAAATAAAATGGCGGCAGTCAGGAGTTGTAAGCAGTAACCAATTGCAGCAGGTTATAAATATCTATTCCTGAAAACATTTTTCCATATACATCTATTATCTTGTAATACTAAAATATGGATCAATCTGTTTTCCTTTTGGTACAAGACTCACATAATGCCTGCAGAGAAGTCATCAGGCATCGCGATGGAGATTTACGTATAAAAGTATATTGCCTCGGGCAGGACGGATTTGAACCCGACCCGGATGAGCTGCAGTTTTACGGAAATGACAATGGAAATCTACTTGCTTTTGAAACATCGGGCTACGACGGATCAGACCCTCTTTTAGTGATTGAAGCAATCCGATGGTATGCCGACTATATTGATAACCCCCGCATGGAGATACTCGCGGAAGATCCCCGCATTTCTGACGCCGATACAATCTATTAAGTAACGATTTGGGATATAAATACAGAAAGGCCGCTCTTTTACAGAACGGCCTTGTAAGGGATTCCTTTTATTCTTTTGCCGTGCCCGAGACGAGATTCGAACTCGTACACCCAAACGGGCGCCACCCCCTCAAAGTGGTGCGTCTACCAATTTCGCCACCCGGGCATTGCATATTTAAGAACTGTTCCTTTGATGGTGACCGGAGAGAGACTCGAACTCTCAAGGGAATTCCCAACGGCTTCTGAGACCGCAACGTTTACCAATTTCGCCATCCGGCCATAAAGGACTGCAAATATATGATCTTGATCCGAAAGTTCAAATGAAATTTAGAGATTATGAGAAAGCTCAAGAGTTAAGCCATCATAAGCAAGTTCGATTCCCTCGGGCAATTCCCTGTTCACATCCTGATGCCTCCCCATATTGTGACTGATATGAGTGAAGAACGTTTTCTCTGCCTTTATTTCCTGTGCAAAGCTTATAGCCTCATCCAGTGTAAAATGTGAAATATGGCTAGCCCTCTGAAGCGCATTAATCACCAGTACTTTCGTACCTTTTATCTTTTCCATTTCCTTAGGCGCAACCGATTTTGCGTCGGTGACATAAGTAAATTCCCCTATTCTAAAACCCAACACAGGTAGTCTGTAATGCATTACTTCAATCGGCAGAATGTCGGCTCCCGCAATAGAAAAAACACTTTCACCAATATCATGAAGGTTAATGAGCGGAACACCAGGATATTTCTTTTCTGAAAAAGCATAATAAAACTCGCGTTTAAGGGCCTCTTGCACCCGGGGACGGGCGTATACATCCATCGCCCGCTGCTGCCGGTAATTAAATGCTCTCACATCATCCAAGCCAGCTATGTGATCTTTATGTTCATGTGTAAGCAATATCGCGTCGAGCGACTTCACTTTCGCCCGGAGCATCTGAAATCTGAAGTCTGGCCCCGTGTCGACCACAATAGTCTTTTGATTAATCTGCAACATAACAGAGGTTCTCAACCGCTTGTCGCGGGGATCCTCAGACGTACACACAGAGCAATCGCAACCAATAACGGGGACCCCCTGCGATGTTCCTGTTCCTAAAAAAGTAATAATCACAATTGCAGAGATGTTTGTTTTAAATGATACAAAAATTGCTTCTGTTTTTCGTCAAGCAGGTTTTCACTTATGGGTATCTGCTGTAACAACTCTGCTAATGAGTTTATTTTACTCTCAAGAGAAGAAAACTTATTGACTACCACCACTTTGCTGTTTTCCAGCAGACAGGCGGCAGTTTTAAAGTTCCCCTTTTCATAACGTACCTTATAGTCCAGCGCTTTCAGTAATAGCTCCAGCTTATCAAGTGTATACTGGGTGTATGAGAGTGGCATAACATAAATTATCTAAGATCAACAACCTCTACCCCCGGATGTTTTCGGGGATCAAACGTAAAGATAGTCTCCGGAACCTTTACATTAGGGGTAAAAGTTTTGATAGTATATGTATAATGACTTCCGTTTTTATCAAAGATCAAAGCTTTACTTATCCTCTTCGTCTGTTTATCGATAGTAAGTCTCACCTTGAAAAATGACTGCTTGCTGTCCAGCGGACTCAGGTCAATAACATGATAGACCTTCGAACTTTGCTTTACATCTCCGGTGTAAAGATATTTAAATCCTTTCTCATAAATGGTAAATATCTTTGCAGGATTGAGCGCTTTGCTGCTATTATCTACGTCGCTTAACTGAACTTCTTTGTCGCTTTTCAAATAAGTCCACTGACTCTTACCGTCACTGATCAGCTCCTGATCTTTCATCGTAACATGATACTTATTTGCTTTGGGCCGCGTATACAATGTCCCGGGGACGGTTTGGTTAATATTTGCCTGAGGATTATTGATTGTATAAGTAAAATCCGTCTTTATTATATTGTAGGAAGAATATTTCTTGCTCACTTCAGCGAGAATTGCCTTGGCTTTTGTATCGGTTTGTGCCAGTCCTGTTATCACACATCCTGTTATTAAAAAGGCACTTATAATAAATTTTCTCATTGGTATTTATTTGTTGTTATATCTACACCAGCTTTCGTTACAAATTATCGCGCGTTCAAGCCCTTCTCTTTGTCTCTTTATTAAAGAGACAGCAATTATGCTAATTGGTTTAACATTAATCAAAAGTGAGCCGAACTTTATACAGGCATGACAGACAAAAGATGAGAGCCATACCTTCTGCAAAGCCATATCGCTATTCATTATTCAGATTATCCAGGAATTGTTCCAGGGCATAATCGTCAGGCAATAACACCTCACGGGCTTTACTGCCTTCAAAAGGTCCAACTACTCCGGCGGCCTCCAGTTGATCAATTATGCGTCCGGCCCGATTATACCCCAGCTTCAGCTTTCGCTGAATAAGGGAAGTTGATCCCTGCTGATGCAATACTATAAGGCGCGCGGCATCTTCAAACAATGGGTCACGGTCATTGGGATCAAAATCCTTGACACTTCCGCCTTCACCGCTCTCATCAACATATTCGGGTAGCAGCCATGCAGATGAGTATCCCCGCTGCTCTCCTATGAAATCAGAAATACGTTCTACCTCGGGCGTATCTACAAATGCACACTGAAGACGTATCAGGTCGCTCCCCGTAGAGAGAAGCATATCTCCCCTTCCTATCAGCTGATCGGCACCGCCCGAATCCAGAATGGTCCGTGAGTCTATCTTGGAAAGCACTCTGAAAGCCAGTCGTGCAGGGAAGTTGGCTTTAATAGTACCGGTAATGATATTGACCGAAGGCCTTTGAGTAGCAATTACAAGATGTATACCAACGGCACGTGCCAATTGTGCTAAACGGGCGATTGGCGTTTCTATCTCTTTCCCGGCAGTCATCATTAAATCGGCAAACTCGTCGACAATTAAAACGATGAAAGGCAGAAAGCGGTGTCCCTCTTCAGGATTCAGACGTCTGTTTATAAACTTCTGATTATATTCCTTCAGGTTACGTACATGGCCATTCTTCAGCAGGTCATACCGCTGGTCCATTTCAATACAAAGTGAATTTAATGTATTGATAACCTTTTTGGTATCGGTAATGATCGCATCCTCCTCTCCCGGAAGCTTCGCAAGAAAGTGCCTTTCTATCTTCTTGAAAAGAGTAAGTTCTACCTTTTTGGGATCTACCAGCACAAACTTCAGCTGAGAAGGATGGAGTTTATACAACAACGAAACCAGAATGGCATTTATCCCTACAGACTTACCCTGGCCTGTTGCTCCTGCCACCAGCAAGTGAGGCATTTTAGCAAGATCGGCTATATACACCTCATTCGATATCGTTTTTCCAAGCGCAATCGGAAGATCCATGTGCGTATTTTGGAACTTCTCTGTGGCCATAACGGAACGCATAGCGACCATTTCCGGCTGTTGATTTGGAACCTCAATACCAATCGTTCCCTTTCCTGGCATCGGTGCAATGATACGTATACCCAGAGCTGCGAGACTAAGCGCGATATCATCCTCAAGATTTTTAATTTTGGATATACGTACGCCCGGTGCAGGTATGATTTCATATAGGGTAACCGTGGGACCGATAGTAGCCTTAATCTTATCAATCTCTATATTATAGTTATTGAGAGTTTCGACGATCTTGTTCTTATTAGCTTCAAGTTCCTCTGTGCTCACTGATATCTTATTAGACCGGTGATTCTCCAGAAGGTCGAGATGCGGATACACATACGAAGAAAGATCGAGCTTCGGATCGTATTGCCCGAACTGCTCAACCAGATCTTTTGCGGTCTTTTCTTCAGCAGTCCTTTCTATTGTAAGTTCGGGTTCAGGCTTAGACACTTCAGGCTTAATATAATCCGAATCAGCAGGAACAAACTTTGGTACATTTAAGGCTGTCGCAGCTGCAGCCGTTTCAAGTGGTACAGTCCGAGGCACTACCGTTTCACCAGCAGCAGAAAATGTCGTTTCTACAGGAGGTACGATCCTTTCCTGCTTTAACGTTGTACTTTCGCTTCCTTCAGCAAACTTTTCTTCTGCAAGTGTTTTCTCTCTTCTCCTGTTATTCAAAGGGAACTCTACCGGCTCCGACTTTATCTCATCTTCCAGCTCAATCTCATCAGGCACAGCCGGAACTTCCAGCACTGTTTTTTTCTCCCTTGCCGGAATTTTAAAATCAATATTATAGGCAATAATCAAGACCGTCAATGCGGCAAACCCAAGTAAGCCTGCAATGCCAGCATTCCCAATCTGAGCCTGCAGCAACCGGTTTGTCCAGAACCCAAATTCACCCTCAAGAAAATGCGGGTAATCTGAAGTAAAGCTGTGGAAAAAAGCCAACGTTAAGGAAATGAATATTAAAAGAAAAAACGAATACCCAAGGGCTTTAGAAATGGATACAACATGAACTTTAAAAAGCAGGCGGTAACCAATAATAAATAGTATCGCTATGAAAATAAAGGATGCAACCCCAAACCATTCGTAAATAAACTGGTGGGATAGCAAAGCACCAAATTTTCCGAGCCAGTTTTCAACTATAGGCGTTTGAACGTCAGACTTTGCAAGCTCTTCGCTGGTTTTGAAAAGATTACTCCAGCCACCGTTGACATCGAGCACATAACTTTGGTCCTCTTCCCAGGTAAACAGATAAGAGCAAAAAGCAACCATGAAATAGAGTGAGAGCACCAGGAAGAATAATCCCAGTATCTTAACTACTCTCCCGTTGTTAAAAGTAAATTTTGGTAAGCTCTCGGCTTTCTCCTTCACTAAGCGCTCCCGTCCCGACCCTCTCGGCCTTTCCTCATCCCTAAAACTATTTGATCTGAACTGATTTCCTTTTACCGGCATTTTTTGCGGTTTTAAACCGACAAATATACGAAAGTTTTTAGTTGATAAGACGGGTCCGGAAAGGGCAATCCAACCACCGTTTAACCATATTAAAACATACCTGTATAGATTCGCTCCGCTATCCCGACGGATTATTAAAGAATATATATATTGGTAACATTTCTGTGTTCAATAGGTCCCGGAGAATCTACTGCTTGAAATTCTCAATTGTACCGCCTCCTGTTATCCCCAGGCTATGCCCTGAGTATCAATATTGCCCCACTTCTGCTAATGAATCTCTACTGTGAGTCTACCTTTTTACCCAAAAGGTAGACTCACTATACGCTGAGTCACCCTGATGTGAAGGAATACAGATAGCCAGGGGATATGCAGTAGCAGACCACTCCCGGAGCCTCCCGGCTCCGGGCCATGCCCTTGCCGGGATTGCCAGAACAGCTCAAACCAAAGGAAATCAAGCGCTTAGTTTAAACTGATTATAAATTACAAATACCTGTTTCATCTTTTTGCAGTTCTTATCAACTTTACTTTACATCAGCTAAAGCCGCCGACCTCCGCATCGTGTTACCGTCCTAACCCTGCCCTGTGCCAGCTGCTGATGGCTGAAGCAATTTAAAAAAGGAGAAAATATATGGCAGTAATCGATAGTAAAGGCGGCATCCACGGCACAGCAGGCTCCGTGGTATACCGCAGCTACGGGGGAATGAACATCGTTCAGAGCCGTCCCCGGCGCTTCAAACAAACAGAGGCCAGCCATTACCGAGTTATTGTCATACTGACGGCATTCTAACGGTATGCTTTCAGGCGGTCAAATCTGCCTTAGCTCATCCTGTTAAATCATTACATACAGAATAGAAGAAGCTTTAAAAGTCCCATATCCTGGTTCTGATCCGTTTCATATAATTGCGGATCCCCAGAACAAAAGCTGCCAGGAAATAAAATATAAGCGGAAATCCTACGGCAAGAAAAGATGAATAAATGAAGAACAGGCGGATTTTGGAGATAGACATGTCAAACCTTTCGCCAAGGTAGGTTGAAACTCCAAAAGAGTATTTTTCAAAGAAGGCGATAATTCGTTGTATCATATCAATCGGAATTTATAATCTTAGCTCCGACAGCACAAAATAAACAATTTTTTTTGTCACACCACGATTTTTTTAATTGCAATAAAGCCTGGGACCTGTCGGCATTTCCACACGCTACTCCTATTTCATTAAACCGTTTGGTTATATGATTTGTTTCAGAGGGCAGATTTTCCAGAATATCTACTGCTCTGCGCATAAGATTCTCATCATCAATATACTTTCCATAACTAAAAATCATTACAGCAACGGTATTTATAAGAATGTTATTGATAGCTTCCTGTCCTAATTGTGGGGATACACCAGTGCTAACCTTACCAAGCCGATAGTGATTGTCCCAATAGGGATTGGGGCGCAAACCTTTAAAAAGATCCGCAATTTTTTTTGTTTCCTTAATCTCAAGGATCTGTGAGAATAGCCTCGTCGATTTGAGAATCAGGGCGGAAAACTGTGCTATCCGTAGTGTAGGGAAGTTCTGAGGCCTGAGCCGAAGAAACTTCCATAAATAGGAATCGATAGGTTTCAGCGAATACTTCTTCTTCAAAAAGTGATATTCTTTGGTAAGCAACGATGTGTATACGTCTTGTTGTTCTTCGTTCAAAAGGCCTGCCTGGCCAAAAAGCAGTGCTTCAGTTTGAAGGGGACTATTTTTATGCTTGCCAAGTATCTGCTGAGGAAGGGATCTCGCCAGGAGTTCGAAAGGAAGTGCATTTACTTTGAGTCCGAAGTTTCGGGCAATCTGTATGTAAAAGGCATCATCCCAGCTCCCTTTACATTCCTTTACCAGTGCAAAGATGCCAGAGGACTTTTCTTCCAGGCGTTCTATGAGCATTCTGGACAACCAGTTACCAATATAAATTTCATCTACCTGTCCCATTTGCTTTTCACAAGGTATCCAGCTTAGATTTTCCATCAGCATATGGTAACGTTTTTCGATCCCGGGTATTATATAGCTTTTTAGCTCCAGCGTCGGCGGCTCTGTCCCATCGTTCCTTAACACGGACTTATCATGTTCGTAAACTATATGAAGTACTACATTATTGTAAGCCTCATCCTGACCATGTTTGTGGCGCTCCCAATCGGAAGACTGAATGTGCACCTCTGCATTTCCTGCCCACAGCGTGTTATTAATGCGAACTTTTACATCACTAAAGTCCGGACCGGCATCCTTATTATAAATTCCTGGTGTTATAATTTCGACAGGTTCGGAGTAAATGGTTTTTAAGTCCTTCTGACTAAACTGCCTGAATTTCCATATAAAACAGATAAAGTCCTCGGTCATTTATAGTTATGAGTTATATGTTATGAGTTATGAGTGATTTAAGCCACCGGGGTACGTAAAACCTCCTGTTATATAAAACAAATATGAAGAGCCTAAGGTTTAAAAACAGCTGATTTCTAATACACCTAACTTATAATCCATAATCCATAATTCATAACCACTAAAGCCACGCAGCCATTTCCTGCTGGACCTTCTTCGCTTCCCGTCGTGCAGCCTCCGCGAAATCCTCTCCCGAAGACGCATAAATAATAGCACGCGATGAATTAACGAGTAGTCCGCAATCCTGGTTCATCCCAAATTTACAGACATCATCCAGGCTTCCTCCCTGAGCGCCTACTCCCGGAACCAAAAGAAAGTGGTTAGGCACATGCTTCCTTATAGTAAGGAAGGCCTCTCCTCTTGTCGCTCCCACAACAAACATCATATTTTCATCAGAGCCCCACTCTTTCGCTGTATTTAACACCGATTCAAACAACATCCCGCCTCCATCTGAAGTTAAAAACTGAAAATCCTTGCTTCCCTGATTGGAAGTAAGAGCCAGAAGAATCACCCATTTATCTTCAAAGCTGAGGAAAGGTTTAACAGAGTCGGCGCCCATATAAGGCGCCACGGTCACAGAGTCGAAGCTCATTCCGGAAGATCCCGGATCAAAAAAGGCCTTAGCATACATTTCCGAAGTATTGCCGATATCGCCTCTTTTAGCATCTGCTATGCTGAAGCAGTCTTTCGGGAGATATTCAAAGGTTTTAATGAGGCTTGTCCAACCCGCAAGACCACGGCTTTCATAAAAGGCTGTATTTATTTTATAGGAAACGCAGAAATCTTTTGTCGCATCAATAATCTTCTTGTTAAACTCAAATACAGGATCTTCTGTATCCAGAAGAGAATTTGGAATCTTGTCAATATCTGTATCCAGTCCGATACATAAAAAAGACTTTTTAAGCCTTATCTGATCAATCAATTGTTCGCGTTTCATATTTTATTACTGGTAAAGCCTGCTCCTGGTAATCAAAAAAACATTCATATTGAAGCCATTGGCTCCGTAATGAATACGCATAGCACAAAATAACGAAGTCATCCTGCTTCGTAAAAAGAGGTGTGCAGTTTGCGACACAAAGAAACCAAAACAATAAAGGGCACGAAAATTTTTTTTATTTTTTTGCTATTTCGAAATTATTGCAGTACAATTGTGCCGTTATCTCAGAATGTTATCCTAAACATCGCAGAAAATTCATAACGATTTCTTTAAAATGTTTTTTCTCTGATTGTTGCGGATTTACTCTTACAAACAAAATCCTATATAATATTTCAAAATTGAATGGAAATTACTGAATTGAACGACAAGCTTGTGTCTGAGCTTCGTGAGATTGCCAAATCCTTTGGTATCGAAGGTGCTGATACTTTGCGAAAAGCCGAACTTATAAATAAAATCAAGGAGCAGCAATCACTTATTGAAGCTGCCCGTCAGAGTGAACCAGTTGCCGAAGTTGAGCCAGCGATAGAAGAAAAGCCAAAAAAAAGGGCACGCACTATAAAAACAAAAGCAGAAAAACAACCGGAGTCATCTTCAAGTACGTTATTTGACGCGCCGGCAGAAACTCCTTCAACGGAGCCAGCTCCGGCAGAAGCAGCGCCAGAAGTAGCAACGAAGGCTGAAGCTTCGCCTGCTGAAACCACTCCTGCAGAAAATACAGCGCCTCCTGCCAGGCCAAGAAGGCAGATCACGTTAAAAAAACGTACAGAAGCTGATATAGAAGCTTTCGAAGCAGCTCAACAAGTAGCTCCCGAAGAAAGACCTTCCTCTGCAGCAAGCAGATTTAGCGCTGCCAGAGCCTCTGAAAGAAGTACTGACAGCAGAGCTCAGGAGGCCAGAGCGCAGGAAGCTGCTGGCCTTTCCCCTGCTACCAATTTAGACTTTGACAACGTCATTGTAAATGAAGGTGTGCTTGAAATAATGCCCGATGGCTATGGTTTCCTCCGCTCTTCCGATTACAACTATCTGACGTCTCCTGACGATATTTATGTTTCGCAGTCTCAAATTAAATTATTCGGGCTCAAAACAGGCGATACTGTAAGAGGAAGTATAAGGCCTCCAAAAGAAGGTGAAAAATATTTTCCATTAGTACGTGTAGAAGCTATCAACGGACGGATTCCGGCTGAGGTAAGGGACAGAGTGCCTTTTGATTACCTTACGCCCCTTTTCCCTTTAGAAAAGCTGAATCTGTTCATGGATACAAGCCATAACTCAACAAGGATCATTGACCTGTTTACTCCAATAGGTAAAGGCCAGCGCGGACTGATTGTTGCGCAGCCAAAGACAGGAAAAACCATGTTACTGAAGGATGTGGCTAATGCGATTGCAAAAAATCACCCTGAAGTGTACCTCATTATCCTTCTGATCGACGAACGTCCTGAAGAAGTAACTGATATGGCAAGAAGCGTACGTGCTGAAGTTGTTTCGTCGACATTTGATGAACCTGCAGAGAGACACGTGAAGATTGCTAACATTGTGCTTGAAAAAGCAAAAAGAATGGTAGAATGCGGGCATGATGTTGTTATCCTGCTGGATTCTATTACACGACTGGCCAGGGCCTATAACACCGTTGCTCCGGCTTCCGGAAAAATCCTTTCTGGTGGTGTTGATGCAAATGCACTTCATAAACCAAAACGTTTTTTCGGAGCTGCACGTAATATAGAAGACGGCGGATCTTTAACTATCCTGGCTACCGCCTTGATAGACACTGGTTCTAAAATGGACGAAGTGATCTTCGAAGAGTTTAAAGGTACCGGTAACATGGAACTTCAGCTCGACCGCAAATTATCTAACAAAAGGATATTCCCAGCAATTGATCTTACTGCCTCAAGTACCAGAAGAGATGATCTTCTGCATGACCGTGAAACACTCCAGCGTATCTGGATACTCCGGAATCACCTTGCCGACATGAACTCCCAGGAAGCTATGGAATTCCTGCTTGGACAAATGAGAGGCACAAAATCAAACGAAGAATTTCTTGTTTCAATGAATAGTTAAGACAAAGTGCAGGCGAATAGGAGAAAGTGTAATACTCTTTCTTACCTTTGCGCCTGCACTTGTACTTTTTACATGAAAAAACACATACCAAATGCAATTACTTGTTTCAACTTGTTTAGCGGATGTGTTGGTATTGCCTTTGCATTCAATAACAACCTCATCTATGCAGGCTATGCTATAATTATTGCAGCCCTCTTTGATTTTGCAGATGGTTTAATTGCCCGGGCTCTCAGCGTTTACTCAATTCTGGGTAGGGAGCTTGATTCTCTGGCTGACGTGATCAGCTTTGGACTGCTGCCTTCGGTAATTGTTTACCAGTTATTTCTTGCGGCTCCTCAACTGGGCGAACTGAGTATTTACTTAAATTACTCTGCCTTTATGATCACTATCTTCTCGGCACTCAGGTTAGCTAAATTCAATATTGATGCCCGCCAGACGGATCATTTTATCGGACTGCCTACTCCGGCAAATGCGTTGCTGGTTGCGTCTCTTCCTATGATCATATCTGAAGCAGGAAGCTTTTGGTCGAGCTATATTTTAAATCCTTACTTCCTTTTTATCTTCAGCATTGGAATGGGCTTCCTGCTGGTCATGGAAGTACCACTGATATCGTTAAAATTTAAGTCTTTCGCTCTCAACGAGAACCTCCTACGCTACATTTTACTATTTTCTGCAGCCCTGCTCATCGTGCTGTTTAAATTCGTCGCCGTTCCGTTTATTATCTTTATCTATATCGTTTTATCGGTTATTCAATTTAAGTTTTAAGTAATAGGTTTTAAGTAGTAAGTTCTAAGTAATAAGTTCTAAGTAGAAAGTAATACGTTCTAAGTGATACGTATTGAACGATACATTTCTGATCAATTTCTAACCTATAGGCATTACGCGCAACTCATAACTCATAACTCATAACTCATAACTCATAACTCATAACTCATAACTCATAACTCATAACTCATAACGCCCTACCCTTTCCCCTGAAGGTCGTCTTTTATTTTCTGAAGACCGGCGTAAAGAGACTCGCAGGAGACCTTTAACTGGCTCACCTTTTCCTCTATCTCTTCGGTATGATCAAGATTGCGGGCCTTACGTTCAATTTCAGCCATTTGCTCCTTTGCTGCTTCCACACCCATAAAGGCCAATGTTGGTTTAATCTTATGAGCCACGTCTCCGGTAACTTTCCAATCTTTTTCCTGAATTGCTTTATCCAATTGATCAAAATAGACCGGAGTTTGCTCCATAAAGATGTCGATCATATCAATAATAAACTCGGCATTTCCATCCGCAATATCATTAAGATACGAAAGATCAATATCAAAAGTAGTTTTGTTAATATCCTGGGGCATATTGTTATTATCAGATTCCACTTGTACGTATAAATCGTCAGAAAGTTCGGATAATAGCTCTTTTATCTTCTTCCCTATTAAAGGATGAACCATGTCGGGCGCTATCTCGCATAGTGGCGCTAATGCAAATCTTCTTTCCTGCATTAAGGGGTGAGGGATAACCAGATCGGGTTCGTTAATGATTTCATTCTCATAAAGAAGAATATCAATATCAAGCGTTCTGGACCCCCATTTTTGAACTCGTTCGCGACCCAGAGATTTTTCTATGGCATTTACAGTGAACAAAAGGTCGCGCGGCGAAAGACTCGTAGACACCTGTAAAGCCTGATTCAGAAATTCAGGAAGCCCGGTATTGCCCCATGAGGCAGTTTGATAAATGGAAGATGACTTTTCTATCGGACCTATTTCTCTTTCAATCAAGAGGGCCCCCTCCCGGAGATAAGAGTGTCGGTCGCCCAGATTACTTCCCAGCAACAAATAAATATTTCGCATAAACCTAATTCGGGCTTGTAACGTTTCAAATATATTGATATCTATTGTATACTTGCATATATTAAACACTATAAGATTAGCTTTCGATGAAAGGATTTTTTAAGATTGTTTTCGCTTCAATGGTAGGATTTATCCTGTCGGCCATTGTTTTGGGTATTCTTTTTATTGCCATTGTCGTGGGAATTGTTTCTGCAACCGATGGCGAGAAGGTGACGGTGTCGCCCAACTCCGTTATTCATATGTCTCTCAATGACCAAATTGTAGAGAGAACATCAAAGAGTCCTTTTGACGAGCTTGAACTTACGGGACTTCAAACCAATAAGAACATGGGGTTAAACGACATCTTATTGGCACTCAAGCGTGCTCAGACCGACGATAACATCAAAGGGATCTATCTTGATGTCTCTGGAGTACAGGCAGGAATGGCCACAGTAGAAGAAATAAGAAATGCTCTGATCGACTTTAAAAAGTCGAAGAAGTTTATCCTGGCTTACAGTGAGGTATATACACAGGGCGCCTACTATCTGGCTTCGGTAGCAGACAAGGTTTATATCAATCCGGAAGGGATCCTCGAATTTACAGGATTCAGCTCGCAGGTTACCTTTTTTAAGGGAACAATGGAAAAACTGGAAATTGAGCCGCAGATCATTAAGGTAGGCACATATAAAAGTGCAGTCGAACCATTTATTCTGGATAAGATGAGTGATGCGAACAGGCAACAGGTCACTTCTTTTGTGGGCTCTATGTACGATCATTTCCTAACGCGAATCGGTGCTGCCAGAAGCATCAGTAAAGATTCGCTGTTTGCCATAGCAAACCAGCTGAAGGTTAGGAACGCTTCAGACGCCGTAAAGTTGAAACTGGTGGATGGACTTCGCTATAAGGATCAGGTAATTGACGAACTTAAAAAGCGTACTGGTACCGATAAGAAAGACGATGTTAAAGCTGTTTCTCTTGCAGGCTATATAAAAAACAATACGGTTGAAGATGGTGATATCAACAACAGAATTGCAGTTGTTTATGCTTCAGGAGAAATAACTGGCGGAGAAGGCGATGACGAAACAATCGGATCAGAACGTATTTCGCGCACCATTCGTAAAGTGCGAACAGATGATAAAATAAAAGCTGTGGTATTTAGGGTTAACTCTCCCGGAGGAAGCGCCCTGGCATCTGATGTAATATGGAGAGAAATAGCGCTTACAAGAAAGGTTAAACCTGTGATCGTTTCAATGGGTGATGTCGCTGCATCGGGAGGTTATTACATCGCCTGCGCTGCCGACTCCATTTTTGCTGAACCCAACACAATCACCGGCTCTATCGGTGTATTCGGAATCATACCTAACATGCAGAAATTCTTCAACAACAAGCTGGGGATTACTTTTGATGGTGTTAAGACTGCCGAACATGCCGACCTTGGTACGGTTACCCGTCCGCTTACGGATGCCGAACGCTTAATTATTCAGGCCGAAGTTAACCGGATATACGGCACCTTTACAAAAAGAGTGGCCGATGGCCGGAAAAAGACCCAGGAATATATCAACCAGATCGGGCAAGGCCGCGTTTGGAGTGGTTCCGAAGCGTTAAAAAATGGTTTGGTAGATCGTCTTGGTGACATCGACGATGCCGTCGTATCTGCTGCAAAAATGGCTAAGCTAACAGACTATAAACTAGTTTCCTATCCAACCCAAAAAGATCCGCTTGAATCCATATTCAATACGGGAGAGGATAAGCTTAAAGAGCATTTTACGAAAATGCAATTAGGAGAACAGTATCAATATTACAAACAACTCAAGGATGGTTTGCGCTTTACAGGTATCCAGGCCCGGCTTCCTTATAACATCACTATTAAGTAGATGTTGTAGGATGTGAGTTGACGGTTGAAGGTTGTAGGTTGTGAGATGCGAGTTGTAAGATGTGAGTTGTAGGTTGTAGGTTATAGGTTGTGAGTTATGAGTTATTGATATTGCTGTTGCGGACGGTGGGCTGATTCATGGAAGTTTACAAAAAGGCTACTGGAAACGCTAATAACAATGCAGGACTTGCCATCCCAAAGAGCAACGCGCAACCTGCAATCACTTGTAACTTATATCATACAACTTACATCTCCCTTCATGCAACATGCAACTTACAACTCACATCTTACAACTCACATCCTGCAACCTGCAACTCACATCCCACAACTCGGATCTCAAAACATCTTCTTCAGCTTTTCAACGATTCCGGTCTTTTTCCCCGACTTCGATTCGCCTCCTATCAGGTAGGCGTAAGGTTTTAAAGGGACCACGTTATCGCAGATAATTTTAGTAACGCCCAGCAGCGGGATAGCAAGTACCATCCCGGCAATGCCCCATAAAAGTTCTCCAAGCACAAGGGCAATAATCGTAAAGAGAGGATTGATATTTACTTCAGCACCCACAACCAGGGGCTCAATAATATACGTCTGAACAAACTGGATCACTAAATAAGTGGCAATAACGCCCAGCACAAGCCCGCTGCCCTCTCCCTGCGATACAGCCATTAATACAGCGATCCCGGTCCCGGTAAGGTTCCCGATAAAAGGGACGATTTCAAGCAGGCCGCATAGTACTGCGAAGAAAATGGCGCTTTTGAGTCCTGCTATTGAAAATCCAATACTATACAGGACCCAGAGCATTACAATCATTACCGACAATCCCGAAAGGTACTGGTAGGCCACTTTTGCCGATTCGCTGATCACTTTCTCCGTCTTCTCCATCTCGTCAACGGGAACGAGTTTCAATATAAACCCTTTGATACGTTTTCTGAAAAAAACAAAGAGGAAGGTATACACAACAACCAAAACAAAATCTACGAGGAACCCCATCAGACCGGTAACCATACTGGTCATCCTTCCACTACTGCTTTTCTGCTGCTGTTCCAGAATTTCCCTTTGTTTCTCGGCTGTAATCCCTACAGCAGTGCTCAGAAAACTCTGTGCGCGCTCCAGCATCCTGGCTACCTGCTGCTTCATTTCAGACACATCTTTTGCCAGATCTGAAACCTGCCATATAATGAGAGAAATAATTCCGGCAACTATCAACAGCAATCCAACAATACAAATCACAGTTGCAAAGCCCTTATGAAGTCCCTTCTCCTCAAGCTTCTGTGTGGATGGCAAAATAAGGGTGGCAAACAATCCTCCAAAGGTTAAGGGAATAAGAAATTCGCGGGCGTAATATAGTCCGGAAAAAATGAGGAACAGGAGTAACAGGATCTGTACCGGTTTCGCTATGGTTATTTTTTGTGTCAACGCTGATAAAACACAATTGAAATACCTAATGTTTGCACTTCCGATAAATTGCCCTGGTATGCTTTTATGTATTTTGCATATAAAAGCAATTTATCTATGTTTGAAAAATATGGAGAACAAGACCATAGCAAGGACTTTAAGACTGCTGAGCCAGTTAATGGAAATTCACAATGAAAATCCATTCAAAGTTAAATCCTTCTCATCTGCTGCTTACACTGTTGATAAACTCCCCTACCCCCTGTCTAAGAAGACTTTAGCCGAGATCGAGAAGATTAGCGGCATTGGTAAAAGCACGTCGGCAAAGGTTTGGGAGCTGTTACAGACCGGAGAATTGCAGGAACTGGAGGACTTCCGGAACCGGACTCCAGAGGGAATAATTGAAATCATGAGTATCAAAGGCCTTGGTCCTAAAAAAATACTGGTGATCTGGAAGGACCTTGAAATAGAAAATTTGGGGGAGTTATTGTACGCATGCAATGAGAACCGCCTGATTGAAGCTAAAGGTTTCGGACTTAAAACTCAGGAGGAAATAAAGAAGGCCATTGAATTCAAGATGGCTAGCAGCGGTCGTTTCTTATATGCTCACGTTCACGAACTGGCAGAACAACTGCTGGCCCGGCTTAAACAACTGTTCCCTTCCCGGCAAATCTCTTTTACAGGTCCTTACCGCAGAAAATGTGAGATTATTGACAACATTGGTGTACTGATTGCCATTCCGCTTAGCGATAGCATTTACGAAAAAATAAATGAAATACCCGGGCTGGCGGTCACCGAAAGGAAAGAAAATGCACTCGTAGCAGTGAGTCCGGCAGGAATATCGCTTCAAATTTCTTTTTGTAATGAAGCAGACTTTGTAAAAGAGCTGCTGATACAAACCGGAAGTTCAGAACATATAGACGAACTGATCAAACGTCTCGATAATAATATACCGGCAGCTGCCAATGAAGCAGAAATCTACAGTAAAGCCCGGCTCTCTTTTATAGAACCCGAATTACGGGAAGGCCGGGGAGAATTCAGCCTGGCTGAAGCAGAGAAGCTACCTCAACTATTGGAGTATGCCGATCTTAAAGGAATGCTGCACTGCCACAGCACCTGGAGCGATGGAGTAAATACGTTAAAAGAAATGGCCGAATATTGCCGTGATGAACTAAAACTACAATATCTGGGCATCAGCGACCATTCAAAAACAGCATTCTACGCCAAAGGACTGAGTGAGGAAAGGGTACTGGCACAACACGAGGAAATAGCGCAGCTTAATCAGCAGCTTGCACCTTTTAAAATATTTAAAGGGATCGAATCGGATATACTGTTCGATGGATCACTGGACTATTCTCCCGAAATTCTTGCGACATTCGATTTTGTGGTAGCTTCTATACATTCTGTATTCAGAATGTCGGAAGAAAAGGCTACGTCCCGACTTATTAAAGCGATTGAGAACCCCTATACAACTATCTTAGGGCACCCAACAGGGCGTTTACTTCTCTCGCGGAGTGGATACCCTGTAGATTTCAAAAAGGTAATTGACGCATGTGCGGCGAACGGAGTGGTAATCGAAATAAATGCAAATCCGCTTCGTTTAGATTTGGATTGGCGATGGCATCAATATGCAATTGAAAAAGGCGTAATGCTTTCGGTCAACCCCGACGCTCACAGTAATAAAGGATTTAATGATAGCCGCTATGGGGTACTTGCTGCCCGAAAAGGAGGGTTATCTTCAGGGAACTGCCTGAATATCCTGAACCTTGATGAAATCAGCAGCTTTTTCAAGGACAGAAAGTTGGTTAACTAAGGAAGGAAAAAATTGAAAATACTGGTTATTCGTTTCAGCTCAATAGGCGACATCATTTACACTACTCCAGTTATACGCTGTATTAAACAACAGCTGCCGGACGTTGAATTGCACTATCTTACCAAGAGCAATTTTAGTTTTATAGTCGATAACAATCCTTATATCGACAAGCTTTTTTTACTAAAATCGCCCCTGGATGAAACGATTAGCGACCTCAGGAAAGAAAAATACGACTATATTATTGACCTTCACAATACACTCCGTTCGTCCATTGTTAAGCTGAAGCTGGGCGTTAAATCGTCTACTTACAAAAAGGAACGGTTGAAAAAATGGCTCGCCATCCGGTACAAAATTAATCTTGTGAAGCCGGTGCACCTTGTAGACCGCTACCTTAAAACGGTAGAATTCCTTGGCGTGAAGAATGATAATCTTCCCGTTGACTATTTTCTGCAGGGTGATTTTGACCTGCAAAAACTGCTTCCTCCCGGTTACCAGCAACAGTATATTGCTTTTATCATTGGAGCCACTCATTTTACCAAAAGGATGCCTAATGAGAAGGTAATTGAACTTTGTCGAAAACTGAATTTTCCCGTTGTACTATTAGGTGGAAAAGATGTAGCTGCAAACGCTGAGGTAATAGCAGAAGCAGTAGGATTAAAGATTTTTAATGCCTGCGGCACAATCGGTTTTAACGAATCGGTATATCTCGTTAAAAACGCTCACAAAGTAATTGGCTTTGACACCGGTCTTACCCATATTGCCGAAGCTTTTAATAAACCCATTGTTTCCATTTGGGGTAGTACAGTACCCGAACTGCTCGGGGTTCAGCCATATCATGTCGACGAAGTTTACGAAGCTGGCGTTGCTCTCCCCTGCCGGCCCTGTTCGAAGTTTGGCAGGCGGAAGTGCCCGCTCGGGCACTTTAAATGTATGTACGACATCGACCTCAATAAAATAGCTGATTTTATTTAATTTCTTATACCGTTTAGTGTCATAGGGACTCTTTCTAAAGAAGATTTTCTTATAATTGTGCAGCCCGGTTTTGGGCTGTCTTTTTAATATCCGGATGAAAAAAATACTTCTTGTTCGTCATGCCAAATCCGACTGGGAAAATTCTGAATTACAAGATTTTGATCGGCCTCTTAACAGGCGGGGACAAAAAAATGCTCCTGAAATGGCGGGCAGGTTACTTAAAGCAGGGTTGATTCCCGAAATATTAGTTACAAGCCCCGCATTACGTGCGCTAACTACAGCAGAGTGCTTTGCAGACGTGCTTAGCATTGAACGATCCGCAATCATAAAAGAGCCACAGATCTACGAAGCCTCCTCATCAACTCTTTTAAACATCATTAACTCGCTTGATAATAAACATCACTTCGCCGCACTGATTGGCCATAACCCCGGTCTAACTAACCTTGCCGTTAATCTCTGCGATAGTGATATATACAATATCCCGACATGTGGAATGGTGCTTATACATTTTCCTTTCGACCAATGGGATATGATTAGTTACTGGACAGGCGACCAGAAACTGTATGATTATCCTAAGAATGTTGCGGAGTAAAAGATAACTTGTACATTTTACCTGGCAGGGCAATTGCAATTCCGGTCATTTCGAGCGAAAGCAGAATCATTGTAAGTTTGCTGTGAGGCAGCTGTGCAAGGATTGAGATTTCGTCAATAGCTATAGTACCCTTCTGCATCAGGATATCAACAACCTTCTTTTCCTCCACAGAGAGATTTAGGGGGAGACTGAGTTGTTTTTGTTCCTGTTGTTCTTCAACCTCCCATCCCATCAGGTATTCGATATCTTTGACGCCAGTTATCAGGTTTGCCCTGTTGGTTTTTATCAGATAGTTGCATCCCGAAGAATATTCATCCTGAACACGCCCTGGAAATGCAAACACATCGCGATCATACGAATTAGCAAGTTCCGCAGTAATCAGCGCACCTCCGTTCACAGCGGCTTCAACAATGATCGTTGCATCGGCAAGTCCCGCTACAACGCGGTTCCTTTTAGGAAAGTTCTCCCTGTCGGGATTTGTCCCTGATGGAAACTCGGTGAGCAGCCCTCCATTGCTCATCATTTTTTCGGCTAAAGGCCGGTGCTGGGCGGGGTAAATACGGTCGAGCCCATGTCCTACCACTCCTACGGTAGGAATGTCCTGCTTTAAACAAGCCCTGTGCGCTATTCCGTCAATGCCGTAGGCAAGGCCACTTATCACAACAACATCGTGCTTCTTCAGATCAGCCACCAACTGGTCCGTTAATTCTTTCCCATAAGAAGTTGCATTCCGTGTACCAACTATGCTGATTATCCTGCTGCTATTGAGATCTGCATTCCCCTTGTAGTACAACAAAACCGGGGCATCATAACAGTTTCGCAGTCTCGAAGGGTATTCTTCTGACGTATAGAAAAGCATCCTGATTTTGTACTTTTCGACGAAAGCAAGCTCCTTTTCCGCTCGTGTTAAACAATCTTTTGCGTGGATATTGCCGGCAGTTTTAGGTCCGACACCAGGTATTGCCATTAATTGAGCAGGCTTCGCTTTAAATACAGATTCTGCATCTCCGAACTGATCCAGTAGATTGCGGGCTGTTACCACTCCAACTCCCGGAATAAGGGTAAGCGCTATTTCATATAAGGAAGGCATAAAACAACTATTGAGCAGGGAAATAAACTACAAACTTTGTTTCAAAGAAATCTTCTGAAAAATAAGAACTTAAAGAGAACAACTTAACTTGCTTTAAGCGGCTCTCTTTAATCTCTTCCTCCAGGTCGCCTCCTTTCAGGTATAACACGCCATTCGGTAAAACATTACCCGACTTCGTTTCAAATTTACCCCGTATCCAGGGATAAAAATCACCTAAACGAGTAACCGCTCTCGACACTATAAAGTGAAATTTCCCGTCAATCTGCTCCGCCCTGGCATGGCTTGCCTTAATATTTGTTAATCCTGCCGCCTTCGAAATTTCGTTCACCACCTTAATCTTTTTGCCAATAGAATCTACCAGGTGGAATGTGGTCTCGGGAAACAAAATGGCCAATGGTATCCCCGGAAACCCTCCGCCAGTCCCTACATCCAGCACCTTCTCTCCCGGCAAAAACGGCATCACTTTAGCTATTCCAAGAGAATGAAGAACATGCCGCAGATATAAACTTTCAATATCTTTTCTGGATATAACATTTATCTGGGCGTTCCATAGGATGTATAACTCCTCAAGTTTGTCAAATTGTTCTTTCTGTGCCGTGCTGAGACCAGGGAAGTAGTGATAAATAATGTCAGAAGTCACTTGGGTTGGTTTTTTTCCTTCGGTTTAAAATATTAGCCATCAGATCGCGCGCCCTGAACAACTGGGCCTTCACTGTACCTAACGGCAGGTCGAGCTGCTGTGCTATCTCTTCATAAGAAAGTTCATCGAAATATCGCAGCATAATCAGAGTTCTGTATCTCAAAGGAAGCTTATCAACAATAAGTTTGATGGCCTCGCTTTGTTGCTTCTTTATAGATTTTTCCTCTGGATTTAACACATCCGATTTGATCTCCAGCTGTCGTTCCTCCCCCTCGTCGGTGAGCGTATGGATGGAAACCATGTTTATTCTTTTTTTCCGGATAAAATCAATGCTATTATTCGTGGCAATACGGAAAAGCCAGGTACTAAAGGCAAAGTCCGGTTTATACTTCTCAATATTCTCAAAGGCTTTGGCGAAGGTTTCAATAGTTAGATCCATAGCATCATCCTTGTTATTCACCATCTTCAGCGCCATGAAATAAATAGAGTCCTTATACCGCTGCATAAGATCGGCATACGCTTTCTGATCACCTTCTTTTGCCCGTATAACGAGATTAAAGTCATTAACCGCATTGGCCGAAAAACTTGGATTTACTTCCATTTGACTTTTTTCTTAAATAAAGAAATAATGCTTAACACGATAATAAAAAAATTATAAGACAAATCCAATGCCGGAAACCACCAGAGCAGGTCTTTATTATTTAATTTTTTTGCAGTGGGATAATAAACTATCAGTTGAACAAGCAGTCTCACGAGGTAAATCCCTAAAAGCATCCACCATTGCGCCTTCAAAACAATCAAGACAAACAATAATAAATAAAACAAGCCGGCAGACGCTGCCTGCACAGACAGGATTACTTTGTCGCTCTTCTTATACGCTTTGCCAGCGCCCATGTGGCGAATCTTTTGTTTCCAGTAAGAAGACCAGGTTCTTTTTGGCCACGACCATACCTGGCTTTCGGGACGGATTTCTATGACTGTATTCTCCCTGGTGGAATTTTGATTCACAAACAGGTCATCATCTCCCGACGGAATATGTATATGAGAGGCGAAACCTTTATTTTTAAAGAAAAGCGATTTAGTATAACTGAGGTTACGGCCTACGCCCATATAAGGGTGTCCTGCAAGGGCGAACGACAGGTAATTTATCGCCGTATTAAAAGTTTCAAACCGTATAAAAGCATTCAGAAAGCCCTTCCCCCTGAAATATGGCGAGTAGCCCAAAACAATCTCCGTATTCTTTACGAAATTCTGCTGCATCATATTTATCCATTCTGCACTTGCCGGACGACAATCGGCGTCTGTAAACAACAGATGTTCGTTTGACGCCGCCTTTATACCTAAAGTAACAGCGAATTTCTTCCCGTGTTTAAAGCGATCGTGTTCCTTAATAGTCACCACCTTAAGATGCGGATATTTTTGCGACAACTGCCGCAACACGAGATCTGAATCGTCGGAAGAGCAATCATTTACAACTACCACTTCAAAAGAAGGATAGTCCTGCTCGAGTACAAGCGAAAGATTCTCTTCGAGGTTCTTTTCCTCATTGCGGGCACATATAATAACAGAAACAGGAAGCTGCGGGTGCTCACTGTCAGCCGGGTCTGTCCTCTTATATGAGCGCAACCGCCCATGCATCATCACGATAAAATATAACTGAATAATAAAAGCGGCCTGTAATAGTATAAAAACAAATAAAAATACGTAATCAGTCAATGGTGTATAATTTATTGGGCAAAGGTAAGCAAAAGGCAGCTGAATGGGTTATGAATTATGGGTTATGAGAGATGGGATGTGAGATATGAGATATTAGTACTGAGAGCTGCAAGTTGATTGCTGATCGCTGATACCTAACTGCCAATTGCTAAAAGCCAACGCCAAAAGCTGAAAGCTTTTAACTACCTTTGCGTGTTAAAATGAAATTCAGATTAGAAGTAACAGATAAGCTTTCTAAGGCCAGAGCGGGCGAGATTAGCACGGACCACGGGACTATTAAAACTCCTATCTTTATGCCAGTGGGCACCGCCGGCTCCGTAAAGGCCGTGCATCAGAGGGAGCTGAAAGAAGATATAGAAGCACAGATTATATTAGGAAATACGTATCACCTATATCTAAGACCGGGGTTAAATACGCTTGAACAGGCCGGAGGGCTCCATAAATTCAATGGATGGGACAAACCCATTCTCACCGACAGCGGCGGGTATCAGGTATATTCACTTACAGAAGTACGAAAAATAAAGGAAGAGGGAGTAACATTCCGCTCTCATATCGACGGATCAAAACATCTGTTTACTCCAGAAGCAGTGATGGATATACAGCGTACCATCGGAGCGGATATTATCATGGCTTTCGATGAATGTACACCTTATCCTTGCGAATACAACTATGCAAGCAAGTCGGTAGACATGACCCACAGGTGGCTAAAACGCTGCTGCGAGCGGTTTGACTCTACAGAACCAAAATACGGGTATTCCCAAACACTCTTCCCTATTGTACAAGGCTCGGTTTATAAAGATCTGCGCGTAAAATCTGCAGAGGTGATCGCTTCTTTTGAACGGGAAGGGAACGCTATAGGCGGTTTATCGGTAGGTGAGCCGGCCGAAGAGATGTACGAGATGACTGACCTTGTGTGCAATATCTTGCCTAAAGACAAGCCACGCTATCTCATGGGAGTAGGGACACCGGTAAACATCCTCGAAAACATTGCTTTGGGGGTTGATATGTTCGATTGTGTAATGCCTACCCGGAATGGTCGCAACGGCATGCTTTTTACAAGCGAAGGCGTCATAAATATCCGGAACGAAAAGTGGAAGAACGACTTCTCCCCCATTGGTCCCGGCAGTGATCTTTTTGCAGATATTACTTACTCAAAAGCTTATTTACGTCATCTTATAACATCTAAAGAGATATTAGGTGCCCAGATCGCAACACTCCACAATTTGCATTTTTACCTTTGGCTGGTAACGCAGGCAAGAGAAAAGATCATATCCGGCGAATTTTACGAATGGAAAAACAAAATGATAAAAAAGCTTTCTCAACGTTTATAATAAGATGGGCAACGGATTTATCAAAATAATAGACTGGTATATTATTAAAAAATACCTCGGTACGTTCGTATTCACCTGCGCTATTTTTACAGTAGTATGTGTGGTATTTGATGTTTCTGAGAAGCTCGACGACTTTCTCAAGCGTTCCGCTCCGTTTTCGAAGATCCTTTTTGAGTACTACGCCGGATTTATTCCCTTCTATCTGAACTTCCTTTCACCCTTGATCAATTTTATTGCAGTTATCTTTTTCACAGCAAAAATGGCTGATCAGACTGAGATTGTTCCGATCCTTAGCGGAGGTGTGAGCTTCAAAAGGTTCCTGTGGCCTTATTTCATTGCTTCTTGTCTTATCTTTGTGGTTACACTTGTTGCTAACCTGTATGTTATTCCACATACTAATAAGCTGATGATCGGCTTTGAAAATATCTACATCAAGCCCGTTTCTGACAATTCAAAAACAGAAACGCACATGCAGATCGATAAGAATACGTATGTATATATCAAGAGCTTTGATAACGTTCAGAAGGTCGGATATACCTTTATCATGGAGAAATTTAACGGCGATCAGCTGGTAGAAAAACTGATGTCAGACCGCATTGTATGGGACTCTTTGAAGAGGAAATGGAGCATTGAAAACTACTCCATAAGGACGGTTAACGGACTGAAAGAAAAAATGATCTCCGGAATGAAGAAAGACACCACTCTTGACATGCGGCCTGTCGATTTTCAGGTGTACGATAATATATACTCTGCAATGAGTATGAAAGAGCTTAATTCACGTATTGAGAAAGAAAAGATACGGGGAACCGGGGTGATGCAGCTTCTTGAACTCGAGAAATACAAGCGGTTTATATCCCCTCTGTCGGCGTTTGTCCTTACGCTCATGGGGGTATCTCTATCTTCACGAAAGGTACGTGGAGGGATTGGTCTGCCGCTTGGTATCGGTATCTTTTTAAGCTTCACATATATTCTTTTCATCCAGTTTTCAACCATGTTTTCCTTAAAAGGAGGCTTACCTCCTATTATTGCTGTGTTCATTCCTAATATACTATTCGGTGCCCTCGGAGTTTATCTGATGATAAAAGCGCCTAAATAAACCATGTTAAAATCACATTCTTTAAACCGCAATCTGCTGGTATTGCATGCTACTGTTATGATATGGGGCTTCACCGGCATTCTTGGTAATCTCATTTCAATTTCTGCAACCCACCTGGTATGGTATAGAGTGCTCATCGCCTTTATTACGCTGCTAATCTATTTCAGGGCTACAAAGACTCCCTTCACGGTCACGAAGAACGCCTTCTTTAAGCTCATTTTTACGGGTGCTATTGTAGGGGCTCACTGGATATTTTTCTTTCAGTCGATCAAGTCATCTAACGTGTCGGTAGCATTGGTTTGCCTTTCTTCGGTGACTCTTTTTACCGCCATATTAGAACCCATTTTCAGCAAAAAAAAGATCTCAAAACTGGAGATATTTACCGGGCTGATGATCATCACAGGCATCACTTTAATCTTCAAATTTGAAACGCGATATGCTGTCGGGATCAGCTTCGGACTCCTGTGTGCTTTCTGTGCCAGCCTCTTCTCAATCATCAATTCAAAGCAGGTGCAAAACCGGCCTGCGCCGGTTATCAGCTTCTATGAAATGGCGGGTGCCTGGGTGTGGATTTCACTTTATCTGGCGCTTACCGGAGGCTTTAATTCGTCAATGAAACTACCCCTTTCCGACATCATATATCTGCTCATTCTGGGTACTATTTGCACCTCTCTTGCATACGTTGCGGGGGTCTCTGTGATGAAGGAATTGTCAGCGTTCAGAGTTGCCCTGATCACCAATCTTGAGCCCGTTTACGGCATCATCCTGGCCTTCATTTTCTTTGGAAAAAGAGAGCATATGACTGCCGGTTTTTACGCCGGTTCTCTTATCATTCTGTCTTCTATCTTCCTGTATCCTTACATCCGTACGAAGATCGAAAAACGGCGAATGAGCAAGCAGATGCTGCCGGGGTAGGGGAGGAGTTTAGTACACTAAGTGTAGTCAAAAAACGCTTCCGGAACAGAAGAGAATAACTTCACCAAACAACATTTCATCAGGCCAATTTATTGAGGCGTACCAGAGAAGAAGGGGTACGCCTCTTTTAATTTTCAGCATTTTTGATTCGTAGCCCAGCGAGTCAACAAAGACAAAACGACAGCATCTTCTGCAGTCCCGCTCATCTTGCGGAGTAGCTCCGCTTAAACAGATTCCCGTTAAATATTCATCTCCAATATCGATCCGGCACTAATCATTCTTTTGTGCGAGGGCCTCTGGCAATCTAAAATCTCCCGGGCGTAAAGGAGCCTTTGAAATCAAAATACAAGTCGGCTGATCGCAACAGAAGTCAGCGATATGGGGGAGCTCTTCTTCGTCTCTAATGCAACTGTCCAGCCGCCTGTATAGATTCGGCGAGATTGCTTTTCGGCAAACCATCTTCAATTCACGACGCTGTTTCAGACTTAATTAGCCAAGCGTCCGTTTTTCTCGAAAAAAAGTGGTAAATTAAAGTTTTTAAAAGAAAATCATAGGATCAACTATTTTATATAACACACAAAATATCTTTTGATTAAAGCTTAACAACTCAATTAAAATATAATATTAAAAAACTTGTTTTTTGCTCTTTCGACTAAAATATTTAGCAATCAATTAAAATGACCTGTAAATTACGACATATACATTTTTTAATCAGGAATATAACACTAATTACATTAATCTTTAGTTATCATAGTCTAAACGCCCAGGTATTCAATTCAGATCAGAACCCTCCCTCCCTTAAATGGAGCCAGATAAACACAGAAAATTTCCAGATCCTCTATCCTACCCCCTTTGAAACTGAAGCGCAACGGATGGCATCCGTACTGGAAAACATCATATCCAGGGAAGCATATTCACTGAATAAGAAACCCAGGAAGATCTCTGTCATTCTTCAGAACCAAGGTACCACGTCCAATGGTTTTGTTCAATTGGGCCCCCGGCGTTCAGAGTTCTACACCACCCCGTCCCAGAGCTTCGACTACCAGGACTGGCTAAATAGCCTGGCCGTGCATGAAATGCGGCACGTTGTTCAGTTTGACAAGTTGACAGGTAAACTCAATGCTCCTTTTTTCGAAAAACTTGCATTGGCAGTTTTCGGCATTACCCTCCCACCCTGGTTCTATGAAGGCGATGCTGTTGGTACCGAAACTGCCCTAACCCATGCAGGCCGGGGAAGGATACCCGAGTGGGCACTAATCATGAGAACGAATACACTAAGCGGAAAAAAATTCAGCTATTCCAAGGACTTCTTCAACTCTTACAAAGACCTTACTCCCGGCTATTACCAGCTTGGATTTTTCATGAATACGAAGCTCCGGAGAGACTTCGGAACCGGCATAACAGATAGTATCATGACCCGGATTTCGAAGAACCCTCTACGGCCATATAGCTTCAGTAATTCGGTGAAAAAATACACGGGTTTAAGCACCCGGCAACTGCATGATTCGACCATCTCAGAGCTAGGTAAATTATGGTATCAGCAGACTGAAAAAACGGCCCCTCTGGATTACCCTGCAATCAATAAAAGAAAGAGTAATACTCCCGAACATTATCTGCTCCCGGCAGCGATTCCCGGCGACAAGATTTTAGCGTTAAAACAGAGCAAGGCACGTACGCCGGCGATTGTAGAAATAGACTCCGCAGGTCGCGAGCGAAGGGTAACAGATATAGGTTTACAGGAGGTGGCATGGTTTAGTTATTCGGCTGGTAAACTTGTATGGGACGAGTCACGTTTTGATCCGCGCTTTCATCAGCGGTCGTTCAATGTTATCAATATTTTTGACATGCAAACACGACGGGCAAAACAGCTCACTCATCGCACCCGCATGTTCGCCCCTACCCTGTCGCCCGACGGCAAAACTATTATCGCAGTCGACATCTCCTACTCGAACAGGATTTCACTAAAGTTAATGGATGCCGCACGGGGAAAAGAGATCCGGATTTACAACAGTCCGGAAAACTACATGCTTCAAATGCCGGCCTTCAGTCCCGACGGCAAAACCGTAGTTGTGGTAGCTGTCGCAAAAACCGGCAAGGCCCTTTTCGAACTCAATCTTGAATCGGGTACGTTCTCTCCGCTCTTCCCCTTTCAGCTTCAGGAAATCCTTCGCCCGGTCTATGCCGGCAGACAGATCCTCTTCAAGGCTCATTACAACGGAATCGACAACATTTACCGGTTCAACCCCAATGACAGGCAGATATATCAGCTCACATCAGCCCGATTTGGCGCTTTTAATCCCTCCTACGACACGATCTCCCATAAGTTAATACTGAATACCTTTTCGGGACGCGGATACGATATAGCGGCTTTAAATTACTCCGATACCTCCGGGCAGAATATCAGCACGATAAAAAACACTTTTATCGACTACGCAGCACCCTTATACGACCAGGAAGGCCACAGCAATGTATTCGACAGCATTCAGCATAAAACTTATCCGGTAAAACGATATCACGAGTTGAGCAATTTGTTCTACTTCCACAGTCTTGTGCCGGTTGCGGAAGAAAATCAGTTCTTCGACGACTATAATGTTGGGATCGAAATGCAGTCGGACAATAAACTGAACACGCTGAGTTTCTACTCCCGCTACCAGTACAACAACGCTCTGCGTAAAAGTGAGTACCTCACCGGATTTAACTACAAACGCTACTTCCCTATCTTCAGCATCGATTATATTAACCGTCCCCGGCTGATATACCGCCGCGTGAATCAGGCGGGTAAAACTGTTTTAAGCCCGGTTACCTGGCGCGAGAATGAGATAAAGGCCGAAGTGACCTTTCCTTTTACCCTAAACCGGTTTAACAATAATTATAGTTTTGGATTCAAAACCGGCACAAGCTATACCAACCGGTACGGTATCGAAAACGGCATGCCTTCGCTCTTAAAAACGCTTGAATATCCCATGCATTACCAGTTTTACGCCTCGAGGAACAATCGCCGGAGCTCCCGTGATCTTGCGCCGCGTTGGGGACAGAATATCACGCTCACTTACCGGAACTATCCCTTCGAAAACCGCGTGGAAGGCGAACTATTCACCCTTCGAAGCACCTTTTACTTCCCCGGCCTTGCTTCCAACCACTCTTTTCAGGCTGCTTTCAACTACCAGCACGGTGATGGAAATTATGTAAATACAGTAGATATCCCGAGGGTAAGCGGCTACAGTTACCTTAGCCCGATTGGGAATACACGCAACACGCTTCTTCTGGACTACAGGCTACCTTTGCTTTACCCCGACTGGGAAGCAGGGCCACTTGCATTTATCAAACGCATTAAGGGCGGTGTTTTTGCCGATTTCGAAAATATCGGAAAGGGCGACGCCTTCTCTCCCCGCTCCTACGGCGCTGAACTCAGAGCGGATATGAACCTGCTCCGCTTTTATCTTCCTAATTTTGATGTTGGAGGAAAAGTGATATTTTTAAATGAAAAACCACGCCAAAATCCGATATTCGAATTTATGGCTACTTACAGCTTTTAACCATGAGTGGGAAAACAATTTTCATTATCGTTGCGACTGTTCTCGTGACGATCGTACTGATGAATAATACAGAAGAGATTGACTTCTGGATTTTTGGAATAGCTAAAATCCCGAAACTTGCAATCCTGGGTGCGATGTTTGCCATAGGGTTTGTCCTGGGAGTAATGGCAGCCAGGCCACGCAAGCAGAAAATAATCGTAAACGACCATTCTTCAACAACAGCCGAACCCGACGATTATCAGCCCAAACTAAGCGACGAAGACAGAGACTATATTAGTTGACAAGGGACGATGGAAAGTTGTCAATTGTCAATTTAATATTCTACCTTTGCAATGCTTTTGGTTTCCGGTGTAATAACCGGGATTAAAAGGGAATCCGGTGTAAGTCCGGAACTGTCCCGCAGCTGTAAGCTCCATTAACCAGGTCCACCCTATGTCACTGTATTTGAAAATACGGGAAGACAGGCCCGAGGGGAGTAAGTCAGAAGACCTGCCATAGCACGATAGATTCATAGCTTTCGGGGATTGAAGCTGGAATGAAAATACTCGTCGTATTTCCATTGTTCATTTCCTTCCCCCTGCTTAAATAATTACTCATTAACATGAAATCAGGGCGAGGACTTACTTCTTACAGACTGACGTATATTTTATGTCTGGCGCTTTTTTCAGGAAGCATCGCCTCGCATACAGAAGTCTTTGCTCAAGCCATTACGCCGAACGCCAAAAATCGATTCTCCACAAACGATACACTTAAGGAAGTACAAATAAAGGGGATCAAACCCAGCCTCCGTCATACCTCAATTACCCCTGTTCAAACACTCGCCGGACAGCAGCTTGAAAATCTGAACAGCTTATCCGTTGCAGATGCATTAAGATTCTTCTCGGGAGTACAAATAAAAGATTACGGCGGCATCGGAGGCTTAAAAACGGTCAACATTCGCAGTCTCGGCAGTCAGCATACCGCCGTATTCTATGACGGCATTCAACTCGGCAACGCGCAGGACGGGGAAATAGACCTGGGAAGATTCTCGCTCGACAATATCGAAGAGATCGACCTGTATAATAGTCAGCGGAGCAGCATCTTTCAGCCCGCGAGAGCTTTTGCAGCAGCCAGCAGTATTTACCTGCAGTCCAAAATCCCGGTTTTTAAAAACAACGATCGCGATCACGTGAGGGCCGCTTTCAAAACAGGCTCATTCGGACTGTTTTCACCATCACTGGCCTGGCAGCACAAAATAAGCAATAAGATTTCCAGCACGTTCAGCACAGAATGGCAAAGGACCGACGGCCGGTACAAGTTCAGGTATACCAATTCAGTATACGACACCACTGCCGTCCGTCAGAACGGCGACACCGAAGCTTTGCGATTAGAAGGAGGCTTGCATGGGTCGTTTGCCGACAGCAGCGAATGGTCTGTTAAAATCTTCCAGTATTTTTCAGAAAGAGGACTTCCCCGTGCCATCGTCAGAAATAATTTTGAATCACGCGACAGACAATGGGACCGCAATACTTTTGTCCAGGCATCCTGGACCAGCCGCAGCAACGGGCCATTTCAGCTGATGCTGAACGCGAAATATGCTCACGACTATATGCGGTATCTACAGCCCGGATACGACAATATCGAAGGATCCATGGATAACCGGTACAGACAAAAAGAATTTTATGCCTCAGCTGCCGGCCGGTACAGCTTAAATTCATTGCTGGACATCGCTCTGTCAACAGATCTCCTCGTTAATGACATGAGTTCTAACATGGCTCATTTTTCTTATCCTGCCAGATACACGAGCCTGACAGCGCTGGCATCCGAATTCCACTCCGGGCGTTTCAGAATGCAGGGAAGCCTTCTGGGCACACTGATTAATGAAACAACAGAGCAAAATGCTGCTGCAGGAAATAAAGAGAAGCTAAGTCCCGCTTTTACTGCTTCATGGCAGCCATTTCCGCAAAATACACTCTTGCTGAGAGCTTTTTACAAGGACATCTTCCGGATGCCTACCTTTAACGATCTTTATTATACCTTTTCGGGCAACACCGCCCTTCGGCCTGAGAATACCAAACAATACGATGCTGGCTTCACTATCCTGAAACATCTTAGTTCGCGTTTCTGGCAAAGCATTTCCCTTCAGGCAGACGCTTACTACAATCACGTAAAAGACAAGATCGTTGCTGTACCAGGCGAGAATATCGCTACCTGGATGATGATGAACCTAGGCGAAGTCAATATCAAAGGAGCGGAAGTAAACATGACAACTTCGGCAAAAGCCGGTAAAACCTCGTTAAATGCAACGCTGGCTTACACCTACCAGCAGGCTCTTGACGTAACCAGCGCCTCCGACTTTAACTATCGCCATCAAATCCCTTATACTCCCGAACACTCCGGGTCCTTCATTTTAAATGCCACACGCGAAAACATCTCCTTAAACTACAGTTATATCTATACGGGAGAACGGTACAGTCAGAAGGCTAATATTCCCGACAACTATATGGAACCCTGGTATACACACGACATATCAGCATCGGGAGGCTTCAAAACAAAGAAGATCGTTTATAAGGCCACCGCGGAAGTGAACAATCTTTTTAACCAATATCGTGATGTGATTTTGAACTTCCCGATGCCGGGCCGGTCATACCGCTTCACATTAAGCATGAACTATTAAAAGAGAATGACGATGAGAAAGATCAAACATATAAAATTACTCCTCCTGTTTGCCCTGATTACAGCGGTGCTTTCCTCCTGTCGCAAGGATCCTAAGGTAACACCTGAAGAAATTACCGGGATATCAGATCCTGACCTGGCTCAAAAAAGCAGCTTTTACCTTTTAAATGAGGGAAACATGAACATGAACAAGGCCTCTCTCGATTTCTTTGACCATCAGACAGGCGTTTACAGGAGGAATATTTTTGAATATACCAATCCCGAAATCACAAAAGGGCTCGGAGATGTAGGCAACGATATCGGCATCTATGGTTCCAAATTATATATCATTGTCAATAACTCCCATCAGGTTGAAGTATTAAATGCACAGACCGCAAAGCATATCGGCACGATTGACATTGTGAACTGCCGGTATATCACATTTTATAACGGCAAAGCATATGTGAGCTCGTATCAGAGCCGCATTGAAGGAAACAGCTCTGCGAACGGATATGTGGCAAGGATCGATACCGCCAGCTTACAAATAGAAAAAACTGTTACCGTGGGCCGCCAGCCGGAAGAGATGGCAATTACAGGAGGAAAACTATATGTCGCTAATTCCGGCGGGTACGACCCCGGACAATACGAAAGTACTCTTTCTGTAGTTGACCTTAACAGCTTTACCGAGATAAAGCGGATTGACGTAGCCATCAATCTTCATCGTGTAAAGGCCGACAAATACGGTGACCTCTATGTTACTTCGAGAGGCGACTCTTACAATATCCCTTCAAAGCTTTTTGTAATTGATACCGGTACAGATGCAATCAAAAAGACATTCGACATAGCAGCTACCAACCTCTGTATCGATAATGATCTGGCTTATATCATTGGGGTGCAGTTTAGCTACCCGCTTCAGAAAAACACCATCTCTTATGCCGTTCTGAATGTAAAAGACGAAAGCATTGTAAGCCGGAATTTCATTACCGACGGTACGGAACAAAGCATTGTAAGGCCTCAGGGCATAGCAATCGATCCTTATACAAAAGACATCTACGTTACAGATGCCAAAGATTTTGTTACGCCAGGTACTCTTTACTGCTTTGATCGAAACGGCCGCAAAAAGTGGTCGGTATTTACCGGGGACGCTCCCGCACATTTCGCATTTATAAATTAAACACTATATATTTTATTATGAAACAACGACTATTACCCGCACTGTTTATCCTTTCGCTGGCGCTTTTTCAATCATGCAAAAAAGACCGTGATGAAACTCCAAAAGAAAAAGAGACAGTGGGGATGTATGTACTTTTTGAAGGATCGTGGGGACAGAATAACAGTGGAATAGCCTGGTATGATCTAAGAACCGGTCAGTCTGACGCAAATTATTTCAAAACCGTAAATGGTCGCAATTTGGGAGAAAGTGCCCAGGATCTTAAGCTATATGGAAATAAAATGTATTGCGTTGTATCAGGAACTCAGGGCGAGAAAAAATCATTTCTTGAAGTGATAGATCCTCTCACCGGAAAATCGATTAAACAAATTCCATTTTTTGATGCCAACTCCGAGTATATGCCCCGCTCTATCGCTTTCGCAGGAGGCAAAGCTTACGTTTCAGGCTTTGATGGCTATATTAGCCGGGTAGACACTGCGTCGTTAACTATTGACAGCCGGTTGTCGGCAGGACGCTTTCTGGAAGGAATTACTATATCAAACGGAAAATTGTATGCAGCGAATTCAGACTATAATTATTCCGGAGACGAAACAACTGTATCTGTTGTAGACATAGCCTCGTTTAAAAAGTTATACGAACTGGAAGTTGGTTCTAATCCCACAAAAATGGCGACATCTGAAAATGGCGATGTTTATGTGGTGCTTGCAGGCACTACTGCCAACGCTCCTGCATTTAAAAGGATCGATAGCAAAACAGATAAAGTCACGGCATCTTACAATTACTTTGTTGGATCAATGGCTGTCTCCGGAACGCGCGTTCTATTGAATGTAAACCCCTACAGCACTCCCGAAATCAAACCATTTGATATCACCTCAGGCGCTCTCGGTTCCAACTTCATTACGGATGGCATCAAGGTTGACATTCCATACAGCATCAGTATCAATTCGCTTAATGGAGATGTCGTAATAGGTGATTCAAAAAGCTATTCATCTGCATCTGGTGAAGCACTCTGCTTTTCCTCAGAAGGAAAGCTGAAATTTAAATTCACTACAGCTGCTACCAATCCCAATCACACCGTATTTATCTATGGCAACAAACAGTAATAATCATATGAAAAAAACTACCATTCACCTATTGATTCCGCTGCTATTGATCTTTGTGGTTATTAACGGCTGCAAAAAAGAAAGCGGCATTGACGGATCGGATGAGGCACCAATACGGCCCATAACGTCCGGCAGCAATGCCTATGTTACCACTTTATTTGAATACCTGCCAGCACCCGGTCAGCTGGTAAACACCAATGCCGGCACTACTGCCGCTGCAGAAAGCATACTTAGCAAAAAAGGTCTCATCTCGCTCGGGGCATGGGGAGGGAGTATCGTCCTCGGTTTTGACCACACTGTCGTCAATGAATCCGGCAAAGACGATATTATTCTGCTCGGGAACGCAAGTACCATTTTTGCAGAACCTGGAGTAGTATGGGTGATGCAGGACGAGAACGGTAATGGCAAACCAGATGATACCTGGTATGAGCTGGCAGGAAGCGAGTACGGCAAAACAGGATATATACGTAATTACTCTATTACTTATACTCGTCCGAACCCGGCCGGCGATGTGTCGTGGACAGATAACAAAGGAAATACAGGCTTTGTTAAAACGAATTCCTCCCATACTCAGCCTTACTATCCTGAATGGATCACTGCGGACAGCTATACAATAACCGGAACGTTGCTACCAGGCAACAATATCGACGACAGCGTTCCTACCTTCATCAAAAGTCTCCCATTTGAATTTGGTTACGCGGACAATACACAAGGAGGAGATAAAATCGACATCGACAGGGCCGTAGATAAAGACGGCAAAAAAATCAATCTTAAAGGTATTGATTTTATTAAAATCCAGACGGGGGCACAATACAATATGGGATGGCTGGGAGAATTGTCAACCGAGCTGCAGGGAGTAGCCGACCTAAGCCTGTATAAAGAATAGACGATTGTCAAATAAAAAAGAAGAGATAAGGCAAACGCGACAAGAAGTTTCAGACGGGAGGGCTATAAGTTTCCAGTCAGCAGACGAAGAACTTCTCCTGTTTTGATCTTATTCTATTACACTATTACAATTGAGCAACGAAGTACAGGTTCACCAGATTATTACTTTAATAATGGCATAAAGTCCAACAGCAAGGATAACCGCTTCAACTGCAATAGTAAACTTGATCACTGATTCGAAAATTCTATTTTTCATATCAGGTTTTGATTAGTTAATTCACTATAAAAGTAGAATATCACAATCATATTCACAAACACAAAACGCACAAAACAAACTGATTTTCAGCCATTTTGTGCGTTTTGCATATTCAGCAATTATTCGCGTAAAAACCTGCGATGAATGCTATATAACGACTTCTCTCTATGCTTTATCGCAAAGAATCGAACCGCTAATTATTGCTGCCTCTGTCCCTGGGTTCTTTGCAGCTTAATTTTATCCTGAAGGTCTTTTATCGGATAATTTATCATTCTTCCAACGGGCTTATTTCCCCGGTATGTAATTACCTTTAACATCACGGCATCTTTAGGCGCTATTAAAGGCGTAGTATATTTTGGATAAAAGTGATCGGGAAACGAGTTGTCAAAAGTGTAATATATATCAAGGCCGCTTACTTCTGTGCTCATATGGATTTGCAGCTGCTTATCAGGAGTAACGCTTGTTGAGAAAATCGGCTCGTAAACACTGGGTGCATACTTGATCTCGGCCTGATCGAAACGCGCGAAATGTTTTTCTACCCTGTTAAAGAAATAGTCCCAGTTTTTCTTTCCTTTTTGCGACCAAACCGACTCAGAAATAGCGAAAGCCCTGGGCCAGGTCATGTATTGGGCGTGCCGCATGTTATAAATTTGCTCGGTCCACAAGTTAGCCTGCCCTCCTTTGATATATTGCTCATCAACACTGTCGGGAAGTGGCTCAAACTGGTATGCCTTGTTTAAGCGAAGGGATGCATAAACCTTAGGTTCAATTGCCGCATCGCCCTGCATATAGTCGAGATAAGCAAAGGTTGTGGGGCTCATAACCACCTCATGTTTCATTTTCGCAGCTTCTGTCCCGCCTTTCATCCCTCTCCAGCTCATAACGGCAGCACTTGGCGCTAATCCACCCTCAAGGATCTCATCCCAGCCCATAAACTTTTTTCCCCTGGATACTACGATCTTTTCAAGACGTTTCTCAAAATATCCCTGAACCTCTTCCATGTTTTTCAGGTTATTTTCCTTAGCCAGCGCTTTAATAGCCTCGTTCTTCTCCCAGAAATTCTTCGGACACTCATCACCTCCCATATGGATATATTCGAAAGGGAAAAGTGCAGCTACTTCTGTTACTACATTATCTAAAAACTCGTATACTTTTTCATTCGCAGGGCACAGCGTGTTATCGAGAAGCGCTATCGGGGGCGCTCCGCGCGACCAGTCCATTATCTTTTCACCCGATCTAACCTTGTACTGATCTGCACCAGGAGTACAAGATAATTCCGGATAGGACGCTACGGCAGCAAGACTATGTCCGGGGACGTCAATCTCGGGAAGAATATCAATAAAACGTTCCTTCGCGTACCTGACAAGTTCTTTTATATCCTCTTGTGTATAGAATCCACCATAAGTACGCGGTTCGTTAGGCAGCGGCGGCGTAAAGTCGCCAAAATACCCTACCTTTTTCACATTCCATGCACCAACCTGTGTAAGTTTAGGATAACTCTTTATTTCAATACGCCATCCCTCGTCGTCGGTAAGGTGTAAATGCAGAAGATTAAACTTGTAACGTGCCATCTGGTCGATATACTGTTTCACATCTTCCTTTGTGAAAAAATGGCGGGCTACATCAAACATGAGGCCTCTCCATCCAAATCTTGGATAATCTGTAATGGTTGCACAAGGCACCTGCCACTTCAGATTCAGAAGCTGATCTTTGCTCTCCACTTCCTTTGGAAATAGCTGAAGGAGTGTTTGTACTCCATAAAACAAGCCCGCAGGCTGATTTGCTTCGATCTTCACTTTCTCTTCGGATACATTCAACCTGTACCCTTCTTTACTTAGTTCTGTATCTTCTTTGCGCAGCAGGACCAGTTCAATGTTGCTGTTTCCCGAGTGACTGACAACAATGTTTTTCCCGGTAACACCTAATTTCTCTTTAAGATAAGCAGCTACCTGCATGCTTTCCGCATTGCTGGAAGCTTTAATCGTGGTCTTTTCAGGTAAAACAAAAGTTCCCGTATGTTCTACTATGCTAACAGGTTCGGGAATGATAGCAATTTTTCCGGACGACGTTTGTGCTGATGCAGTAAAGCCAGCATAAACAAAGAGAGCTGTAAGAATTCGCTTTTTTAATAACATAATCTGAGCTTATAAAGTCTGTGTGCGCCCACAAGATAAGTTCTTTTAAGGAAATTGCAAAATACAAAGAACTTAAGCTAGCTTAGTATTGTTTACTGAATATCAATGTATTGCTCATGTAACCTCCTTAACCATGATTTTTATGAAAAACAACAGCAGGTATACCAGAAGAAGCTTTTTAAGAACCTTATCCTATTCCGCCGGAACTCTGGCGCTTATGCCCGCCTTCAAATCGCTGGCGGCTTGCTCCTTACCCGGTAAAGATAAAAGACTAGGCATAGCGCTGGTTGGGTTAGGGGGATACAGCGGCGGACAACTGGCGCCTGCTCTGCAGGAGACAAAAAACTGTTACCTCGCAGGGATAGTAACCGGCACTCCTTCCAAAGCCGACAGCTGGTCGAAAAAGTATAATATCCCCGGCAAGAACATCTACAACTATAACAACTTCGATTCTATTGCCGACAATCCGGACATCGACATCGTCTATGTGGTATTGCCTATTTCGATGCACAAAGAGTTTACCATCAGGGCGGCTCAGGCAGGCAAACACGTGATCTGCGAGAAGCCTATGGCTTTGAACGCCGGCGAATGTGCCGAAATGATTGCTGCATGTAAGAAAGCAAACAGGATGCTGTCTATCGGATACCGGCTACATTTTGAACCGCACAATATCGAGATGATGCGGCTTGGTCAGAAAGAAATATATGGCAAGGTTACTTCCATCGACACCGGAAACGGCTTCACTTACCGGGGAGATCCTAATGCCTGGCGGTTAAAAAAAGCGCTGGCTGGCGGAGGCGGCCTGATGGATATGGGAGTTTACAGTATCCAGGGATCCAGATATAGCCTTGGCAAAGAACCTCTGTTTGTAAAAGCAACCGAAGAAAAAACCAATCACGAGCTTTTCCGTGAAGTAGACGAAACCGTCTTCTGGGAACTCGAATTTCCGGGCGGCATATTAGCCAAGGGAAAATCGAGCTACAACAATAACTGGGGATACCTGAAGGTAAAGGCGGAAAAAGGGACTTTCGGACTAGAGCCGGCATTTGGATACGGAGGCATCAGGGGAAACTCACCTGCAGGAGAAATGAATTTTCCACAGATTAATCAGCAGGCCTTCCAAATGGACGACTTTGCCCGGTGTATCCTTCAGAAAAAGCCAACGAGAGTACCCGGCGAAGAAGGCATGAGAGATATGAAAGTAATTGATGCTATTTATAGAAGCATTGCCTCGGGCAAGAGAGAAAGAATAGTATAAAAAAGACATCGCACGCCACACAAACGTTACCACAACACCTGTTTCTTTCTCCTGCAAACACGGAACAATTTTATTTTTTTGTAGCTTTGGGTAACTTCATTAAACAGGTGCGGATATGGAAATTACAATAAAAATAGATAAGCGGAGCAAGCAGGCAAAAGCGTTCTATGAATACCTTAAGACGCTTCCGTTTGTTGAGTTGGGAGAACCACGTTATAATAAAGATACTGAAATAGCGATTAAAGAAGCTAAATCAAGAAAGACATCCAAAATCTCGCTTGAGGATTTCAGAAAAGAACTTTATTCCTAATGTATCAACTTGAACAGACAGGAAAGTTTAAAAAGGACATTAAACTCGCTAAAAAGCGTGGTTTGGATATGCGCCTGCTCGATGAGGTCGTTACTCAACTGGTCGAAAAAGGTGAGCTTCCAAAACAAAATAGGTCCCACAAATTAACAGGTAATTATAAAGGATTTTGGGAATGCCACATCCAGCCCGACTGGTTATTGGTATGGGCCCAAGACGATACCATTAGGCTCATTACACTAACGAGAACTGGTACACATCGTGACTTATTTTTGTAGGGACACCACATATCACTTCCTCCTTACCCCGCTCACAGCTTCCGCTTTTAAAGGTTCCTCTGGCCATGAATGCTTAGGATATCGTCTCTTTAATTCCTTTCGCACCTCGAAATAGGCATTTTCCCAGAAGCTCCTCAGATCAGAAGTCACCTGTACAGGTTTAAATCCCGGCGACAACAAGTGAAGTACCACGCCCTGTCGGCCTTCATTTATCTTTGGCGTATCCAGCATACCGAAAACCTCCTGCAGCCTTACTGCTAAGACGGGCAACGCCCCGTCGGCATGGTATTTTAATTTCACCTGAGAACCACTGGGAACACGGATACTTGAAGGTGCAAGATGATCGAGAGTGACCTGCATCTCATAAGGGAGGCTTTGCTGAAGCACCTGCACTAAATTTATCCGTTTCAGATCCTCTGTTTTCTTGACCTGAGGCAAATAAGATGAGAGCCACCTCTTGTTATTTTCAAGCAACGCCGCCGTACTCACATCCGGCCAATTTTCTTCCGGCCGCCAGAGACGCAGGCTCATTACCCGGTTCTGCCATTGTTCGGTTTCTTCTGTAAAGTTCAGCAAACCCTCGCCTTCTGCTTTGAGCGCCTCCGACACTGCTTCTATAACCAGTTCCTGGTCGGGCGACATCATTTGCCGCGATTGCAGAACAATACTTCCGATCCTCAGATCCCTGGTCGCCACGATACCTCCTTTGCGGGTATCCCATAGTACCGTATCGCTCTCTGACGCTATATCAACCAGATCATTAGCATTCACCGGGGCCGCAAGGAAGATCTTTCCAATGCCCTTACGAGCGTCGAGCTGGGCGACAGCTAACCAGTGTTCATGGGCGAGGTCGTCTTCAGTACTCACTGCAGCGGTCTTTCCGTTAGCGAGCTGAAACTGCCCTGTATGACCAGGCCTGGCGCAGGCGATACGTTCGGGGTAGGCGTATGACAACAGCAACCCGGTTGCATAAGGATCGTTCGTTCGGTTATCCTCATCAACTCTGAATAAGCGCCGGTAAGACGAAGCTATCTTCTCGATATTATCCATCCTTCGTTCTTTACGACGCTCCTGCCGGTGTCTTCTCAGCGCTTCAACCCTCAGGTTGATATCGATGTTACCTTCCTTTTCGAGGGGGTCTCGCTCTTCAAGCAAAGCAGCCAGGTCGGTAGCTAAGGCAAGGTTTTCAGTACCCGAGGCCATTGCCAGCATATGAGCGATGCGCGGATGACAGGGCAAAGCATGTATCCGCTTTCCATGCGGGGTGATCTTATTGTCTTTAAGCGCATTCAGCTCATGGAGGATTTCATTCGCCCGCGCTAAGGCAGCAGCCGGAGGCGGCGTCAGCCACGTCAGCTGAAGGATATCTTTCACGCCCCACTGTACCATGTCGAGTACCAGGGATGCGAGATCAGCCTCAAGGATCTCCGGAGTACGATATGGCGCCATTCTTTCCTGCGTTGCTAATGACCACATACGATAGCAGGTACCTGGACTAAGTCTTCCTGCTCTTCCGGAACGCTGGTCGGCTGAGTCGACTGAGATCTGCGAGGTCTTTAACCCCGACAGTCCCGACTTTGGATCAAAAGCCTGACTTCTTCCGAGTCCGCTGTCCACTACGATCTTTATGCCTTCTATGGTTAAGCTGGTTTCAGCAATCGATGTCGCCAGAACCACCTTTCTTTTACCCGAGGGATCGGGCATAATAGCTGCATTCTGTTCTGCAAATGAAAGCTGACCATACAAGGGATGGATACCAATATCTCTGAGCTGTCTTTTCAGTAAGGCTTCGCATTTTCTGATCTCGCCCTGCCCGGGAAGAAACACGAGAACATCCCCCTCCCTCTCCGCTATAGCGCGAACAACGGTTCGTGCGCATACTTCCGGCAGTTGCTGCAAATCCTGCTCGCCTGTATAGATAACATCTACCGGATACATACTTCCTTTGCTTTCGACCACAGGGGCTTCCAGTAACCCGGCCAGGCGCGGAATATCAAGGGTGGCCGACATGACCACGATCCGCATATCGGGGCGTAGCACCTGCTGCGTCTCCCGGCAGAGAGCCAGCGCGATGTCGGCATGGATGCTTCTTTCATGAAACTCATCAAAAATCACCAGTCCGATATCTTCGAGGGCATTATCACTGTGAAGCATTCTTGTGAGTATCCCCTCTGTTACCACTTCAATCCGTGTTTGAAAAGATGTTTTATTTTCAAAACGGATGCGGTATCCTACAGTCTGGCCGGGTTGTTCTCCTAATAAGGAAGCCATCCTGTTTGCGATAGTCCCCGCAGCTAAACGCCTCGGCTCGAGAATAATCATTTTCTTATCTTTCAGCCAGGGTTCCTGAAGTAATGCCAAAGGAAGGACAGTACTTTTCCCGGCACCCGGAGGAGCGCTTATGATGAGCGTGTTATTAGTGGCAAGACTACTGCTTACGGAAGGAATGATTTCTGTAACCGGAAGTCCTGTTTTATAGGGATCAAAATTATTGCGCATGCGCTGCAAAGATACAGGGAAATCATTTTTAATGTGAAGCATTCCTTTGGTTGATCAATATCATCACCCCTTTAATCTATCTGAAGAATTTGCAAGGAAGCTATAGCAGGGGCTTCACTGAGAGTCGGAATGCTTCCGTACATTAGCCCGGCTGGCTTCGGCACGGCTATGGGATTTCTTCTACAGTTCTTCTAAAAAATCCAATACCCAGACCGAAGCCAGGCAATACCCAGCCAGAAGGTGAGTAGTTGCCACTACGAACATGGTCAGGAAAAGGTCCCCAATTTGTCAACAATGCTGCCCAGCTCATACCCTGGTTTGGCTATCTTCGGTACAGACAGCCACTCGCTCCCGTGCTTCTTCGGTTTTTGTCGAAGAAGCACAGGAGGAAGACAAAGCATGGTCGCTAAGTGAGTGCCGACCACTCCGAACCCTTTCTGAAGCGGGTCCGAAGCGAACGTCAAAATTTGCATATAAACACAAGTTTGGATAAGTTTGCGGAACGGAAATGGTGTCTTCCGACTTAACCGCCCTAAAAAGCTGATGGCGCCTGCAAAATTCAATCCGGGAAGGTTTACTTCCCGCGAACAATTTATTTGTAGGCAACAATCAAAATGACAGCAAGAAATATAGCATCCGAACAATTCCCAATCTTAAAAAACCTTGTACGATGGACTGTAATGGTGATTCCGGTTGCTATTGTGACGGGAAGCATGGTCGCGTTGTTCCTCTGGCTGCTCCATTCGGTTACTGATATCCGTTTTAATAATCCATACCTCTTATTTTTTCTGCCTCTGGCCGGACTGCTTATACATATAATCTATAAGGGTATCGGGCAATCGTCGGAAAAAGGAAATAATCTGATCATCGACGAAATCCACAGTCCGGGAGGAGGAATTCCGAAACGGATGGCCCCTATCGTATTGTTGTCAACGGTGCTCACTCATCTATTCGGAGGCTCGGCAGGTCGCGAAGGAACGGCAGTCCAGATAGGCGGCAGCATTGCCCAGATGTTCGGAAGCTGGTTTAAGCTGCAAAAGAAGGATATGACCATTCTGCTTACTGCCGGTGTAGCGGCTGGATTCGGTGCTGTTTTCGGAACGCCGCTGACAGGAGCGATCTTTGCAATGGAGGTATTGACCATCGGACGTATTCAATACGATGCCCTGCTGCCTTGCCTCATCGCCAGCATTGCAGGCGACGCAACGGTAAGCGCCTGGGGAATTCATCACACTACGTATCATATTGATGTTTTTCATTCAGCACCGGGACTGTTCTCTTCTTATTTGTCACCCGATTTCTATCTGCTTTTGAAGGTAATTATTGCCGCTATTGCCTTCGGTCTGTCGTCTTATCTTTTTTCTATACTTGTATACGGGATCAAAAATTTCTTTGTCAGCAGGTTTACCATAAAGTGGCTGATACCGGTAACCGGGGGACTTATTATCATCGGATTAACGTACGTTACCGGTAAACCAGATTATCTGGGCCTGGGCGTTGATTCGCAATATGCCGGTGCGGTAACTATACCATCGGCTTTTAAGGCTGGTGGGGCGGATACATGGAGCTGGCTTTGGAAAACCCTTTATACATGCCTGACCCTTGGAACAGGCTTCAAGGGCGGCGAAGTGACTCCTTTGTTTTATATCGGGGCAACCCTGGGCAACACGCTTTCTATTTTACTGGATGCCCCCGTGGGCCTTTTTGCGGCGCTGGGTTTTATCGCTGTATTTGCAGGAGCCACCAACACGCCTTTGGCCTGCACCATCATGGGCGTTGAATTATTTGGTAGCGAGTACATCATTTTTTTCGCGACGGCCTGTTTTGTTGCTTACTTCTTCAGCGGACATTCGGGAATCTACAGCTCGCAGCGCATTGCCGTGCCTAAAATCCTTAATTCACGTTTTTCTGAAGAAACTTCACTCTCTGAATCGAACCAGCGAAGGGGTCGGCGCATGCGATGGAAGTTAGCGAAGTATATCGTTGCTTTAAAAAATAGAAGGGGATAATAATTACACAGCCAGTCGACACAAAACGCTTCTAATTGTTTTTACTATATCCGTTAAAGATCCAGTACCCCCCTGAGTCTTTCCGGTATTGAACTTCATAGTATTCACCTTCAATTGAGAGATTAAAGCTAAAGGACTGCGCCGAACGATCGGTGGGAATATACTGATAAAGGATACCGTCTGCTACCATTTCAATAGCATCTCTCAATTCATCCCGCTCAATAATGATACGGAGTTCGATATCTGTAAGTTCGAAGATGAGGTTTTGGAAGCGGTGGACGCTAAAAGATTTCGAAAGGACTGTTTTACCGTCCTTTATGATCTCAAAATTGTCGCCCGTGTGTCTGATATGCCAGGAAGGCAACGACTCTATACTGAACAGACTATGGGCGCTTTCAAAAAAGCCCAGCATCAAAAGCCATTCATTTGTTAGCGGTACCGGCTTGCAGGTCGTCTCCAGATCTTTCCAGAATTCCGCAGAGCGAAAAGCTTCCACTGATGCTTCAACCGGGGAGCCATCCTCCAGTCCTATGATATTTCCAATTCTAAGTTCGCTTGCTTTTATCATTGTTATCCCGCCGGGTTAATTCCGCAAAGATAACACAAGCATTAACCTATAGGTCCAAAGTTGCTCTTTTCAGATCAAAATTTATCAGGGCCTCGTTAATTATTGATTCTCTTTCCGCCCTGGCTGATTCATCGAGTTCGGCCCACGAACCTTCCTTGAAAAATTGATCCCAATCCAGAGGCGATTTACGAAACTCGTTCATAAAATATTCCTTAATGTTCTCTCCGTAAGGAACTTTGTTAAGGTTTGAAAACACCAGCATATCCAGGGCCTGCTTATCTAATACCTGCTCCATAGTCATTGAATTAAAAGTCCATAGTTAGTATTTTTCGGCAAGTATTCCAAACCCGCCGATAAAACTATAGAACTGTGCTTCAAACCTTTTTTCTCATTGCCCGGTTATACCGGTATGTCAAACGAGATATCGAAACCAGTGGAACTGAACAACCAAAAGCTGAAGTGGGTGGAGCGCGTCGCTTACCTGATGGATAATCAGTTCAGGCTTCCGGGTACTTCTTTCCGGTTTGGCGTAGATCCGATCGTTAACTTTATTCCTTTCCTGGGCGATATTTCAGCTTTTTTAGTTTCAGCGGTTCTTGTGCTGACCATGGCTCGTCATGGTGCAAGCGGCAAAGTACTTATATTAATGGTACTGAATATCCTGCTCGACGCGGTAATAGGCGCCATACCTGTCATCGGCTGGATCTTTGATTTCGGATATAAAGCTAACTCCCGCAATATCAATCTGCTTAAACGGCATTATGTTGAAGGCAAATATCAGGGCAGCGGTAAAGGAATTATCTTTACTATCATTGTAGTTATCCTGGTATTCTTCATTGTTCTGATCTATTTAATGTGGAAAATACTGGCATGGGCGGCTGATATGATATAGGGCTTACCCAATGGTACAGGGTTTGTATAGATATATTTATAATATTGTAACAAGTACTTAAAGAGGATCCATGAAATTTATAATATACCTTACCTTGCTGATCGTGCCGGGCTCTTTCACTCTTGCTTCAGGGCGGCAGGACAGCACAAGTATTCGTAATAAGGTTCGCGACTCGCTGTCGGCCAGGGCAGATTATTATATATTGATGGCAACTTTTAACAGCGCTATAAAGCCTGCTGATGCAGTAAAGAGTTATAAAAAAGCATTAACGACAGCTCCTGTGCGGAACGAGCTTTGGGAAGCAGACGTCAGGACAGAGATCGGAAAACTTCTCTTTAAATTGAAGAAGGACGAAGCTATTGCTCAGTTTATAAAAGCAGAGTCACTTTATAAGAAACAATCCAATTTGCGCGGAAGGGCTGATGTTCTGGATATGCTGGCTAAAATATATGAGAAGAAAGGGATGCTGACAGAAGCACAAAAACAGTACACTGACCTTTATAAAGTACATATGGAAGCTGGCGACGCCGTCTTCGCAGGGAACGTTGCATCACATCTTTCTGACGTTTTCTTTAAGAAGAAGAACTACGATGCAGCGTTCTCTTACGCTGCTATGGCCAAAAATTCGTATGAAAGGGTGTGCCGGAGAGATAGTTTGGGCTCTATCTACCTAAAGATTGCAACCATCAAACGAATTCAGAATAAACCTAAGCTTGCGGAGTATTATGTAATAAACAAGGCTCTGCCCTACTCCAGTTCAGCTGATGATTTTAAGGGACGGATAAGAAGCTTCGTGTTTCTAGGCAACATGTACAAAGACCAGAAGAGCTATTCTCAGGCGAAGTGGTTTTATATACAAGCGAATACGCAGTCGCGCGCGATCAAAGATACAAGCGGGATAATCAATTCTTTGCTTAATTTAAGTGTGGTAAAAGCCCTCATTGGGAATCCTGTCCTTGCAAAAAGAGATCTGGCAGAAGCAAGGGCCCTGGCAAAAGGGACTCCCTATTCAGATCTCACAGAAGCATTTAACGACAGATACCCTACTCTCCTCAGGAGGCTTGGACTAAAGGATCTGGCGGCTGTTACCATGAAGAGGTCTGCCGATCCGGGAGATTTGCCTGTACAGAAGCTGCTCATTCATGATCAGACAATTTCGCCCTCTTCTACGCTGGTGTTGAGCGATTGATAAATAGAACGATAATACATGGCAATTAAACCGTGGATTCCTGAAGCGGTCCCGGTTGTTCTAGATCTGAGAAATGTAAAAAGCTTTAAATTATAGTGAGATCGTTCGGACGAATATTTACCGGTTGTCCCTCGGTAACAATAACATTTATTGGATCAACACGATAATAAGAGTTGTGATCCAATCCTATAAAATACTCCCCAAAGCGTATCTTATCACTGTTGATCTTGTACTTGTCCCTATCGGTAAGTTCGTTATATTTAGTCTCAGCCTCTTTATTTGTTAAAATTCTTTCCATCGCCCTCTTTTTATATTTGCCCCAATTGCTTGCCCTGCAGTTATATTAAATTATCAAAACTCAATAATACAATTATAACACGAACTATGCCACAAACTTTCGTTTCTGTTATATTTTTTATTTTAATGACAGGCGCGGTTTCCGCTCGCGTATTTTCGTTAATCTGCGTTTGAATAGTTATTGATCCAGGAAATGTTGTACGTATAAATGCTACAGAAGGTTTTGCGGAAAAGATAGACATTCTGTGGAGGACATCCATACCTGATGCATAAGCAGTCTTTACATCCTGCTGTACGCACCAGGCAGATCTTTATTATTGATTCAATTATTTTGAAAATATAAGCCTCGTAATGAATATACCGGCTCCGTCTTCTTTTCCTCCATCGCTTTCTACTCCGCTGGTGACAAAGGAAAGCTTCCATCCATCTTTAGCTAACTCATTCATTTTCGACGTAATGATTGCGTCATTAGACGCAATGTTCTGGAAATTAATCCCTGCGACACTGAAGAAATTAAGGAGCTTTGTTTCTGCAAAAGAGTCTATTTTGGCATCGCCTCTTTTTACATCACCTTGTTTGCTGTCTTTTCCGTCGGTGCGCTCGGTTGTGAAATCAGCAGCATTCACCTCTGTTTTCGTTTCAATAAGCCTCGACCGGCCCAGCCCTCCTGGTACAATTGATTCGACAATAGTAACTACCTTAAATTGTGGCACCGCCTGCTGCGCAAACGAGCTTAGGCTGAGCGCTATTAAACTGAGTGTTAAATATAGATTCTTCATCTCCCTGAGACGTATGCTACATTCCAAACGTTACAGCTCGCGTGCTGATTCTGTTATCTTCAAAATCCGATCTGCAAACCCGCGGTATACCCGATGAATAACTGACGTTTGTCGTCTCCTGAATAATCATTCCAGAAATCATTTTCGATCAGTTTCTTCCCGTCGTCAGTATCGGTTGAAGAAAAGTTAAGAGAAGGACCGCCAAAGAGTTCTATGCGGGGTGTAAGACGGATGGAGGGAAGAACGCGGAAGGTGTTTTTATAGTAGAATCCTTTCTTCCAGTCTTCGAGATATAAACTAGTTAACTCTGCATTTATTCTGAAAGAATTCGATAATGGAAGATGCGCACCAAAGCCTCCTTCAAACGCCATGTATGATGTGCTGGTCTTCCAGTTACCGCCAACACCGATAATGCCATACAGCACCCTGCCTCCCGACCGGAACGAAAGAACGGTTGTTTGTGTCTCATCTATAGTAACTCCGATGCTCTTCTCGCCATTTTTTATAATATTAACAAGGGCAAGCGAGTGGTCGCTGCTATCGGCGATATTTATAAAGCCGGCAAACTGTAATCCCCGTACCTTTTTAGCAACATTAACAAAGCCGGCAAACTGAAAGCCTTCCACATCCCTAACCTTATTAACAAAGCCGGCAAACTGGAAACCTTTAAAGTTGCCGCCATCAATATTGCTGAATCCGGCGAACTGGAAGCCATCTATGTCATTGCGGACGATGTTGCTGAGACCAGCGAACTGAAAGCCTTTGACGGTAGCAGACCGGTTAAGCAGGCCCGCAAACTGAAAGCCGTCAATTGTATCGACATCATTGTAAATGCCTGCGTACTGAAAGCCCTTCATTGCATTCTTCACATGATTTGAGATTCCTGCAAACTGAAAACCTGAAACCTTATCCCTTACTACGTTTGAGATTCCCGCGTAACTGAAAGCCTTCTCCTCCTTTGAAAGGCCGGCAAGGACATGAAAAGAAGCATTATTTGTATACTCGCCCGCCCGCGATCCATTCGTGCTGAGAGGATAGCAAAACCCTATATGAACATTACTTACAGGCTCCTGTGCTTTGGCAATATGGGCGTTAGAAAAAATAAAAAGGCAGACCATCATAAAAACTGATGCTGCCTTTGAAATGTTTTTAAAAGTTAAATTCATCGTTGTATTGTTGTTTATTAGTAATACAACCTCCTGAATTCTTACCCCTATGTCCGGTGTTATTTATTCTATCTTTTTTTCTACAGTGCCAACCAGTGAAATACCAAAATATCCGATGACATCCTTAGAGTTTTCGGTCAGCTTCTTCACATTAGTCCGGGTATTCGTAAGGGGTGAAGCAAAGATGCCACCATTTCTCAACTGGGTTTGCAGGTCGGCCCAGAAATAATAGGCATTTTCCGTCAGCGACCATACCTCTGCTCTTATAGTATCGCCCGCAGCAAATGCGCTGTCAATTTCAAGTCCCATATCTATATAATTGCCATCTACAAATTTATCGGGGAAAATATTGATGTCATCTACGCTGTTAAGGTATCTGTTGTTCTTGAAAAGCTTCACCTGGATAAAATCGTCTTCACCAGGCAATTCCTGGCCGTGGATGTATGGATAATAACCTTCCTGCTCATAAATGATCGATTTCTCTTCATATTTAAAGGTGAGAGAATCGGGAGCCATAGAAAGACGCGGCATTTTCGAAACGGCTTCATAACTGCCTTCGGCGGTCTGGATACGGAGAGTATAGGTTCGTGCCTCTACTCCTCTTATCGCCGATATTTCGTATTTCCCTGCACTTACTTCCTTAAGCTGTTCAGTATGCCCGGCATCGTCGCTCAATGTGAGTGTTGCATTTCTTACCGGTTCAAAATCATTAGAACCACCAAGAGGTTTCGTTATGTACAACTTCACGTAGTGATTTTCAGGGCGGTCGGTTAACCAGCCCTCTACCACAAGAGCAGGTTTACCTTCTTTAACATCAATATCTATAGGATCTTCGCATGCCGAAAACAAAAGAACGGGAGCAAGAAGAATCAGTATTAATTTCAATATTTTCATGATCATTAAAATTTAAAGTTCCAGGTAACAGACGGGATAATTGAACCAAACATTGAAAAGCGGATCGTCTCCAGTTCCGACATGCTGTCTTCGTTCTGACGGAGATACAGGGAAAATGCATTCCGCCGGTTTAATGCGTTAAACATAGAAACGACCCACTCGCTCGTGTACTTTCGTCCGGGAACGGGTTTCTTTTTAAAGGTAGCCGACAGGTCGAGGCGATGATAAGAGGGAATGCGGTAGTTATTGCGAAAGTTTCCTGAATTATACTGTACCGGAAAACTGTCAAACTCGAAACGACCGTCGGGTAAAGTGGCCGGTATTCCGGAAGCGAAATTGTATGTACCCGATAATATAATTCGTGGCTTTAGTTCATATACAGCAACTACGGCGAGAGAATGAGTTTTATCGTATTTAGCCGGATAGTACTCATTATTGTTGATGCCATCTATTTTCCGTTCCGTACGGCTAAGCGTATAACTTACCCAGCCATTCAGCCGTCCGCTGTTCTTTTTAATATAAAATTCCGATCCGTAAGCTCTTCCATCACCAAACAACATATCACCTGGTAAATCCTCGTTAAGCAGGGTTTCGGCACCATTAATAAAGTCCATTTGATTGTGTAGTTTACGATAGTATACCTCGGCGGACGCTTCATACTTATTGTTACTGAAATTTCTAAAGTAGCCAGCTGAAACCTGATCAGCAGTTTCAGGCTTCACATTATAGGAACTCGGCGTCCAGATATCAAGAGGACTGGACGAAATGGTGTTTGACACCAGATGCAGGTTTTGAGCTGTACGGCTTAAAGAAGCCTTTACAGAAGCATTCTCACCAGTCTTTACTTTAAATGAGAGTCTTGGCTGCAGGTTATGATACCACTTTATGCTTTGCCAGTCGCTGAATGTCCTGGTATTCACCGGCTCCTTACGTTCACCTGTAACACCCTCGTAATCGCTTATTTTAGTCTCTCCTTTTGCCAGGCTCTGGAACGCAGAATACCTCAGGCCATACTCGGCCGAAAACACATCGGAGAGCGTTATTTCATGATCCCAGTACAGGTTATAGTCGGCAGCACGCTGACCAGGCATTTCCGTGAAGTTAAAGATAGAGCTCTCACTCGCCGGCTTGGCTGTGCCCGGCATAAAGTCATGAAGTCCTGCTTCTATACCAAAGTAAATGGTATTGCGGGCATCGGGGTACCAGCTATAGGCGTTCTTCAGGCTGTAATCAACAATTGACGCATCCCAGGTAAAGCTCGTAGCGGGATCCTGATAGGCACCTAAACGATACTTATAATCAGAGTAGATCACACTCGTATTCGAAAATAAGCGGGGATTGAAAATATGGTTCCACCTTATGGTTCCCGTTCCATTTCCCCATTGCAGCAAAAACATTTTTGCTGCATCGATATGGTCTTTACCAAAATAGCCTGAAATGAACAGTCGATCCTTGTCAGACAACGTAAAATTCAGTTTGGCACTCAGATCATAGAAGTAGATGGAATTGTCTTTGATATCAGGGTCGGACGACTGTTTAGTAAGGATATCCGTGTACGAACGCCTGGCACTGATGATCATGGAGCTTTTATCTTTTTTTATGGGACCTTCGGCGGTAAACCGGCTTGCTATAAGTCCTAGTCCCCCTGCAAAGTTCCACTCCTTATTATTGCCATCCTTCATACGGGTATCCAGTACCGACGATAAGCGCCCTCCAAACCTTGCAGGCATTTCCGTTTTATAGAGCGCTGCATCCTTTACCGCATCCGGATTAGCCACAGAAAACAGGTTAAAAAGGTGGGATGTAAAATAAAGCGGAGCTTCATCCAGTAAAACAAGGTTCTGATCTACGCCTCCCCCTCTTACGTTAAAGCCTGAGGCGCCATCTCCAACAGTACTAACTCCCGGCAGAAGCTGAAAAGACCGGATGAGGTCTGCTTCGCCAAGAAACGCGGGCAGCTGCTTTACTTCGACCATAGACAAAGGAGCTATGTTCACTGGTTTATTTACATTATCCTTTTTTGATACCGTACTCACCACTACCTCGTTCATCATGTTCGAAGCGGGGTTAAGATTTACATTAACTGCCGTATCTCTCCTGAGAACCAGGGAGTGTTCTTCGCGCTGATAGCCAACATAGGAATAATTCACCTTATAGCTGCCGGAATTCAGCGACAAAGAATAAAAACCATAACTATTTGCTGATGCCTTGATAGCGGTACCCTGAACCGTTACAAGCGCTCCTGCAAGGCTTTCGCCGCTTACAGCATCTTTAAGATAGCCGCTAATGGTAACTTTCTTCTGAGCGTAGGCTGTTGTCTGCATTGCAGTAAACAGCAATGCCATGAAAAACAGTTTAATAAATTTCATACTTTGTGGAATTGTTTTATATAATACAATAAACTCAGCGCTTACCCCTATGGCAATTGTGAAATATTGTTAGTGTGTGCTCTTTTGACATTATTTTGTAAACGGTGTTACACTAATCCCCGCACTCCAGCCTATCCAGTGATATAATTTGTCGTTTTTTGAACTACGAGACATTTTTATTCTTTCAGTTATCAATGAATATCCGTCAACCTTTTTATCCTGATCGGAATAGAGAACATTTACAGAGGGTCCTGCAAAAACGGAAAGAAGCTTATGTACCTTGCAGGTAAGGTTCATATTAAACCTTGTAATGGTATTTGTATAATCCCAGCTGCCCTGGTAAAGATATAAGCCGACCAGTTCGGGGCTCAAAAACAATCTATTGGATAACTGGTACTGTTTTCCAAAACCCCATCCTCCCATATTACGTGCTCCGTGTATAATTGTGTAGAACTTAGGAGTGCCGGTTTTAATTAACAGATTCCAGGTAAACATCTCATTTGAACTAACCGATACAGAATGGAGTCCATTTTTACGAACAATGTTAATCAGTCCGACACTTGCGCCTGAAGATGTATCCGCAACATTAAGGAGGCCAAACTGGAAGCCTTTCTGGTGCCGTGCAAAATTAACGACGCCTATCTGTGCTCCCCGCATATCGCCACCTGCAATATTGAGGGTTCCGGATACCTGCATTCCCGCCATATTCTGTCCCGCCGCATTCATTAATCCTGCCACCTGAAGCCCCGCCGTATGATTACCTGAAATATTCATAAGTCCCGCAGCTTGAATTCCTTTTACCGAACCAAGATCAAAGTTCAGGAGACCGCCCGCCTGTACACCGGAAAACTCGCCTCTTACAAAATTCACAATGCCGCCCGCCTGAACCCCTGCGAAGTCCTTGATTACAAAATTCGCTATTCCACCTGCCTGAACTCCCTGAACCGAATCTAAGACACCGTTATAAATCCCCGCAGCCTGTACTCCCACTACCGACATTCCCACGAGATTGAAGATTCCAGCCGCCTGTACCCCCTTTGCATACTTCTTATTTATATTAAACAAGCCGCCCGCTTCCACTCCTTCAACACCTGCGGTATAACCCCCGAAGATATTAATTGAAAATTTGTTGATCACCTGTCCGCTTAACATACCATGAGAGCTTAGTCCGGGCGTGATGGAAGCCTGAACGGGGCTTTCGGCAATAAAGCCGGGAACGTTCAGCTCCTGGATCTTTTGTTTGTATGAAACCAGCAAACGCCCTATCGCTGTTCTTTCAGCGACGGAGGCGCCCTCTCCGGAAGCATGATCCGGATCGTCACGGGTACTGCCATCAGAGTTTACATCTACTGATGAAAGGATCAGCACAGTGGTGTCACGATAAAGCTCCTTACTTACAGTTAGGGCTATAGAGTGATTCCGCGTGTTGATTTTCATCTCAAAAGAACCATCAGCCTCTGTCAGGGCAGACCGCAGCAGCTTTTTTTCGTAAACACTGGCTTTCGCTATCTTTTCGCCGGTACGATCATCTATGACAAAACCGCTGATTCGATAAACGCCCCTGTTGCTTTCAACCTTATCTGTGATTAATGACAATCTTAAAGGAGCATAACGCAGAATGATAAAGCCGGCCGCTTCCTTATATTCAAAACGACCAGCGAACAACATGTCGAGGATGTCTTTTATAGTCTGATTGCTGACTGAAAGGCTAATGAGGCTATCCCGGGGAACGATGCTGCTGTTATATGAAAAGCTAAATCCGCACTTCTGACCTATCCGGTCGAGCACATTTTCCAATGGCAGATGATGTGCCTCAACCGAAATTTTCCGGTAAAGCAGTCCCTGTGCATTCAATTGCTTTTGGGGAAATAAAAGAACTGTCAGTAATAAGAGAAGGGTTATCACTAACCCTTTATTTTGGAACATAAATATATTTCTATTTAAGGGTGATCCTCCGCCCCTCACGCTCTACCTCTGCATTAAATGTGACACTAAGTACTGTAAGAATATCTTCGAGACTTTTATTGTTAAGCGTAGTACTAATTTTCGAGCCTTCAAGTTCTTTATTAGCAATAAAAATCTCAACATTATAAGCATCACTCACTGCTGCTGTTAATTCGGGCAGAGGCGTATTGTGACAAATGAATTCCCTGTTCGAATAGGAATGATACAATGTACTTGTATTAATCCCCTTTGAGAGAACTCCGTTTTTGCCGGTTGTAGCTTTCTCGCCTGCTTTTAACTCTACCCGGTCGTTATTTTTAAAGACCCTGACAATTCCCGATTCTACAATCACTTCAGTTTTTTGATGACGGCTTTTTATATTAAAAGACGTTCCGACTACGGTAACTGTTACATCGTTGATCTTAATAATAAATGGATGGCTTTTATCGCCCGCAACTTTAAAAAAGGCTTCGCCCTCCATGGATACATTCCTTGTCTTCCCTGTAAAACGGGAGGGATAAGACAGACGGCTGTTCCGGTTCAGCGTAATAACAGACCCGTCCGGAAGGGTATCCGATAGCGTCGAGTCATGGCTTTGCAGCCGAACCATTCTGACAATCCTTGAATTTAAATAAACAGAAACAGCTATTCCTCCTGCAGTGGCAATGAGAACCAGTACAGCCGCGATGCGGACCCAGTAGCTCAGAGAGCGAATCCGTGCAGGCGGTGCCTGCTTTAAGATCACTTTATTTCTAAACCGGTCCCAGGCTGCGTTCTCATCCGCACTGCCTTTCAGCGCTACTGTCTCGCTCTCCTCCCATATCATCCGGAAATGATTAAAATAACGCTCATTGTCAGAATGCTCACTAATCCACTGCAAAACCGTGCTCTTCTCTGCCTCACTTGCCTCATCTGCAAGGTACTTTACCAGCAGGTCGTCGTTCATATCAAAACTTTTATCTTTCACTTGTCGTTCCCCCCTCTAAAAATTCAGTAATAAAAGTAACAGTACCGGAAGAAATTCCACCAGCTTCAACCTCAACAACTTCAGGGCCTTGCCCATCTGGTTTTCGACTGTCTTAATCGAAATGCCAAGATGGTCGGCTATCTGCTGGTATTTTAACTGTTCAAACCTGCTAAGCTGAAAAATGATCCTGCATTGAGTGGGAAGCTCAGAAAGCGCTTTAGCTATTTGCTTCTCAAGTTCAGAAACGAGTGCATTCTTTTCACTGTGGTCATATTCACCTTTCATACGCTGCGTATAATATTGCTCATATTCTGCTTTAACTTTATGATGTTTTAAATAGTTGAGACTTTCATTGTGTACGGCACGATATAAATAGGATTTAAGAGTGCCGTTTACGTCAAGCAGGTCTTTCTTCTCCCATATCCTGCAAAAAACATTCTGAACGATTTCTTCTGCCGCTACTTCATCTTTAAGGAAAGTAAAGGCATAGGCGTGCAGCCGTTTATAATACTCTTTAAAAACCTGTTCGAATGCACTTTCATTACCCTCTTTGAGTAACTCTATAACCGTACTGCTGGTAATTTCCACGCTTATAATATCCAAATCTGCCGTAAATATATGCTTTAACAATTGTCTGTTTAATACTGATACAACTGTTTGCCGGATTACCCCTATGCAGATATTAAATAATTCGTAATATTTACTCAAAAAAAAAGACCGCCTTTTCCAGCGATCCTTTTATGAGTAAATACGAAGGGCAGACCAGTTCTATAACTGATATTTGAACTTTCTCCCCTCTTTTTCTCCTCTGATTCTATTGGCTTTATGAAGAGCCGATAACTTGACCATAACGGCCTTACTAAGTTTATCTGCATCTTTCTCGGGCTCGAGCTCCTTAAGGCGCTCTATAATTTCGGTGTTGAATAACGCACCATTCTTTGATAAGATAAAGGCAATTTTACTGTCTAGTTTCCCGTTTGAATCAAATTCTTCAGGAACGTCCAAGGGTTTTACAACTTCTTTTTTGGGAGCTGGTTTACGACCTCTTCTGCTTTTTACTGGTTCTGGGCTCTCAACTACCGCTGGTTTATTTGCAGTAACCGGAGTTGCTTTACCGCTGAAAGCATCTAATGCTGCCTGAGTTTTCTTTAACTCGGCAGTAAGGGTTGATATCTTATCCCTAAGAAAAGTAATTACATCTTGTTCGGTTACTTTTGCCATTTTTTTTGATTTAAATTTAAAGTTAAAGTTAATATAGCTAAAACAATAATTAACGTAATTAATACGGCAAAAATATAGTTTTAGTTTTTGTTTTAATTTAAAAGCGTTTAAATTTCAATTATTCAATGCTGACTAGCTTACGGTATTAGACTGGATACAGTCCATGCATATAAATAACAGATATGACTTATATCTTTGTTAAAAGCGTGCCGACGGAGAACACGAAACTCAAATTATACCTATGCAGAAAGAACTAAGGGAACATATAGAAAAGATAGTCACGCTCACCGACGAAGAATACGGGTTTATAATGTCAAACTTTATTGTTAAACATTATAAGAAACGTGAGTTCCTTTTCCGGGAAGGTGAAGATGTTCCGTATATCTATTTTGTTATTTCAGGTCTTTTAATGTTAGTATATACCGACGATACGGCAAAACAGCATATTGTTTCTTTCGCAATGGAAGACTGGTGGGAAAGCGACAATTTAGCCTATTTCACTCAAACTAAAGCGACGATGTCTTTGCAATGCCTCGAAGACACGTCTGTTCTTTGTCTCCCGCTTGAAAGTTACCGGCTCCTCTGTGCCGAACTTCGAAAAATGGAGTATTTTTTTCTTCAAAAGGCTAATGCCGGTCATATTGCGGCACAAAGAAGGATATTATCTTTCCTTACTTCTAATGCCGGAGAACGTTATGAACAATTACTTAAACGGTATCCCTCCTTATATCAAAGAGTACCGAAAACGTTGCTTGCTTCCTGGCTAGGTGTTTCACGTGAAACCCTAAGCCGCCTTTGGCGTACTTCATAGCTTGCTCGTCGTTTTTATAATTGTGATGTTTGTCACACCAGAAAGTTCATAATTGTGTCCATTTTTGCTTCGTACAATTTTATTAATCCCGGTGTCGCGCGGCTCCAAAAACTATTAAAACAATGGAAAAACGAATAATTAATCCCTGGCAATGGCAGGATTCGCGCAGCTATGTGCAGGCAGTTGAAGTAAAACACGCTGAAGGCACTCTTTATTGCGCAGGGCAGGCCGCTGTTCTGGCCGATGGCAGCTCAAGCACAGATGACATGAGGAACCAATTGATTCAGGCAATTGAGAATCTGGAACAGGTGATCACTGAGGCAGGATATGAATGCAGGAATATCGTCCGTTTAAATATCCTGACAACCTCATCGGCCGAATTCTTTAGTAGCTTCGATATCCTGCAGCAATGGATAGCCAAACATGGCATTAAACAGGCAAGTACATTTTATGAAGTGAGCAGTCTTTTCGAAACGTTGAAAGTTGAACTTGAAGCAACGGTAGTCAGGTAAAACAGGAATCGAATAGTTTTCTATCAGGGCTGGTTCAGAGCCTGTCCTGATGGAAGCTATTTTACTCTGCTGGCAACGAGACGTTCGGCAATCGCTTATATCTCATAGAATACCTGATTGTTAGCTTCAAGATGGGGCAATTCAATTTTATTCTTGAAAATGCCATAAACCGACGATCCGCTCCCGCTCATTGAAGCATACAGAGCTCCAGCTTCGTATAGTTCAGCTTTTACTCCTCTTATTACAGGATGATTTCTAAATACGGATTCTTCGAAGTCGTTCTTCATTAAATACTTCCATTCTTCAAGAGGTTCGCCGACAAGTTCCCGCAAGGATATATTAGGATTAGCGGGCTTCACTCCGCTGTATGCTTCGCCGGTGGATACGTGAACGGGCGGCATAACCAGCACTAAAAAAAAGTCTTTTAAAGTCAATGAAATATCTTCAAACTCATCGCCTTTTCCATACGCAAATACAGGTTGATTTTTAATGAAGAAAGCGCAGTCTGCTCCTAATTCCCTTGCGTAATTCTGCATTGTTTCGACATTCATATTCAAATTAAACTTACTATTCAACAGTTTAATAAAAAATGCAGCATCCGCTGACCCCCCTCCGAGGCCCGCACCGATTGGGATTTTTTTATGAAGATGAATACTTACCGGGGGCAATTTAAAATCATTCTTTAGCCTTTCGTATGCTTTAAGACAAAGGTTTTCGTTGGCGTGACCGGGTATCTCAATTCCGCTGGCATTAAAACTTAACTCGGGCGACTCTACCACTTCGATAGCGTCTTTTATATTTACAGGATAGAAAACGGTTTCGAGGTTGTGATACCCGTCTCTTCGCCTGCTAATGACATTGAGCCCTATATTTATTTTTGCATTAGGAAACGCTATCATCTTTTATAAACATTATTGATTTCTTCACAATAGTAGGATGGTAAAAATACATTTATTTTCTTTGCATAAATAAGGTAAGAACAGAAAGGTTCGTGTTTACCGTCATACATATACGACTAAATGAAGCAATATCTTGATCTGATGAAACATGTGCTGGATCATGGCACACAAAAACACGATCGTACGGGAACGGGGACTATAAGCGTGTTCGGATATCAGATGCGGTTTAATCTGAAGGAAGGTTTCCCTTTAGTTACTACGAAGAAATTACACCTTCGCTCTATTATCCATGAACTGATATGGTTTTTAAGGGGCGACACGAATATAAGCTATCTTAAAGAGAACGGCGTTAGCATCTGGGATGAATGGGCCGATGAGGCCGGAGAATTAGGCCCCATTTACGGGTATCAGTGGCGGTCGTGGCCTCGTCCCGACGGCACACACATCGATCAGATTCGTCAGCTCGTCAGTCAGATTAAAAATAATCCTGATTCAAGGCGGCTCATCGTTTCGGCATGGAATGTGGCCGACATTGAAAAAATGGCCCTCCCCCCTTGTCATTGCTTCTTTCAATTTTATGTGGCCGATGGTAAATTAAGCTGTCAGCTGTACCAGAGAAGCGCCGACATCTTTTTAGGTGTGCCATTCAATATTGCATCATATGCCCTGCTGACCTTAATGATTGCACAGGTATGCGACTTAGAACCAGGAGACTTTATTCATACCCTGGGGGATGCTCATCTCTACAACAACCATATTGAGCAGACCCAGCTTCAGCTAAGCAGGGAACCGAGACATCTTCCGGTGATGAAGATAAATCCTGAAGTCAAAGATCTGTTTGATTTCAAGTTTGAAGATTTTAAGCTTGAGAACTATGACCCTCACCCTCATATTAAGGCGCCGGTAGCGGTATAAAACGATGGTTAATTTAAATATTATAGTCGCAACCGATAGTAAGGGAGGAATTGGCAAGAACAATGCTTTGCCATGGCATCTGCCGGCTGATCTGAAGTATTTTAAAGCTTTGACTACTGGTCATACCATCATTATGGGCCGAAAAACCTTTGAAAGCATTGGTAAAGCTCTTCCTAACAGACGTAATATTGTCATTACCCGTCAGGATCTGAAACTTAGCGATGCCGAAGTGGCTCACTCTTTAGAATCTGCCATTTCGCTATGTAACGAGGACGACGACGTGTTTGTGATAGGAGGTGCGGAGATATTCAGACTGGCACTGCCAAAAGCTAACCGACTCTTTATTACCTTGATACATCATGAGTTTGATACCGACACCTTTTTGCCGGAGATTGAACGGGGAACATGGAAAGAAGTAAAAAGAGAAGACAAGCAGCCTGATGATAAAAACCGGTTTTCGTATTCTTTCCTAACCTTCGAAAAGGCCCCGATAACAGAGGACTGATATTTCTGAATTAAAGAATTTTATAAATTAAAAATTTACTTAGATTTGCCGTCTTATTCAGAAAAGACTTATTATAAATATACTATATATCATAAACAAAAATGCAAGGTAAAGGTTTGATTAAATTCGTTGCTGTCGCCTTAACGATCGGGTGTCTGTATTCTCTTTCGTTTACGTGGGTCGCAAAACAGGTTGAAAAAGATGCTCGGGAGTATGCAAAAGGAGATCCTGAAAAAGAAAGAGCATATCTTGACTCTATGGCTACCCAGCCGGTATTTAACCTTGGGTTTGCAAAGTTCAATTATCAGTATGTAAAAGAACGTGAAATTCCTCTGGGGCTTGACCTTGCAGGTGGGATGAACGTTACTATGGAAATTTCCCTTACCGAGCTGGTAAAGAACCTGGCAAACCACAACAGCGATGCCACCTTCAATAAGGCTCTAAGCAATGCTGAAGGCAGATTAAAAAACAGCCAAAAAGACTTCATCACCTTATTTGGTGAAGAATATCAGGCTCTTAGTCCGAACGCAAAACTTGCCTCTATTTTTGCCACGCGCGAAAACGCAGCTTCCATAAAACCGGATGCGAGCAACAGCGAGGTTATACAGTTTTTACGTACGCAGGCAAACAGCGCTGTTGACAGGTCGTTCAATATCCTTCGTACACGTATTGATAAGTTCGGAGTAACCTCCCCTAACATTCAGCTGCAGGCAGGTACGCACCGAATTCTTATTGAACTTCCGGGAGTATCGGATGCTGAACGCGTAAGAAAGCTCCTTCAGGGATCTGCTCAGCTTGAATTCTGGGAAACATATGATAACAGCGAAATTTTCCCGTTACTGGAAAACATAAATAAAACATTAGCCGCAACTCAGGCTACATCAAAGGATACCGCAACTGCAAAAACCGCTTCAGCGAAATCTGATTCTGCAGGCGCAGGTAAACTTGCCCAACTTGGGGCACGGAAAGATTCGGCAGGAAAAGATACTTCTGCGCTTGCACAGTCGCAAGCTCGTCAGAACCCGTTGTTTGCTGTTTTAAATCCTAATATTGGCCAGGGCGAAAACGGACAGAGCGTTTTAGGAAGAGGACCGGTGATTGGTTACGCGGCTCAGAAAGATACTTCAAAGGTAAACGCCTATTTCAACTCTCCTGCTATCCGTTCTATTATTCCAAATAACGTAAAGCTTCTTTGGGGTGTTAAACCCGTTAGTCCCGAAAGCCGGGTGTTTGAGCTTTATGCTTTAAAGACAAGCGGATTTGAAGGAACAGCGATCATGGGCGGCGATGTCATTACTGATGCCCGTGCCGACGTTGAACAGGGCAATCCTGAAGTGGTCATGTTTATGAATTCTACCGGAGCACGCCAGTGGAGACAAGTTACCGCAGCAGCTTCTGCTGATCCTAACAACAAACGTTCAATTGCTATCGTACTTGACAACAACGTTTATTCTGCTCCAACTGTACAGAACGAAATCCCCAATGGTATTTCTTCTATCACTGGTAAATTTACACAGAACGACACCAAAGACCTTGCGAATGTTCTTAAGGCAGGCAGACTGCCTGCTCCGGCTAAAATCGTAAGTGAATATATTGTAGGTCCGTCATTAGGTCTTGAATCAATTAATAAAGGATTGATCTCCTCCTTAGTTGGTGTTATTGTTATCCTTCTTTTCATGGGCCTTTACTACAGCAAGGCTGGTTGGGTAGCAAATGCAGCCCTGCTTGTTAACTTGTTCTTCCTTATGGGAGTAATGGCCTCCTTAGGCGCTGTTTTAACCTTGCCTGGTATTGCAGGTATCGTACTTTCATTAGGTATGGCAGTTGATGCCAACGTACTGATCTATGAACGTGTCAGGGAAGAGCTGGCCTTAGGAAAAAGCCTGAGAATAGCAGTATACGAAGGCTACAGCAAAGCGATGTCTTCGATCCTTGACTCTAACATCACTACATTCCTGACAGGTGTGATCCTTTATGTGTTTGGAAGCGGCCCGATCCTTGGATTTGCCACTACTTTGATGCTGGGTATCATCACTTCATTGTTCTCTGCAATCTTCATCAGCCGCCTGATTTTTGAATGGATGCTCGGTAAACAACAGAGTATCAGCTTCTCAATTAAGGCAACAGAGAACCTGTTTAAAGATACCAAGTTCGATTTTATCTCCGGACGCAGAAAGTTCTACCTCCTTTCAGGTGCTATCATTGTAGCTGGGTTGGTATCGATGTTCACCAGGGGATTCAGTCTTGGTGTCGACTTCAAAGGAGGACGTTCGTACTTTGTAGAGTTCGATAAGCCTGTAAGAACCGATGCTATACGTGATGTACTGCTTGACGAGTTCGATGTTGCTCCTGAAGTAAAAACCTACGGCTCAAGTAATGAGGTGAAGATCACCACCTCTTATATGATTGACAATACAACGGAAGACGGTGAAGCTATTGTAGCCAAAAAACTTCATGATGGTTTAGCTAAGATAAATCCTAACTTCCAGATAAAAGACGCCCAGAGAGTGGGTCCAACGATCGCGAATGACATCAAGATATCAGCCGTTTACTCGGTGATCTTTTCGATCCTCGTAATCTTCCTGTATATCCTTATCAGGTTCAGGCGCTGGCAGTTTGGGGTATCTGCGATTATCGCATTAGCGCATGACGTGCTGGTGCTGCTGTCGATTTTCACCTTGCTGAATGGCATTGTTCCATTCTCCCTTGATATCGACCAGGCATTTATTGCTGCGATCCTGACGGTAATGGGATATTCCATTAACGACACGGTGGTTGTATTCGACCGTATCCGCGAATACATTAACCAGCACCATAGTAAGAACGAGGATATGCCGACGGTAATTAATAACGCCTTAAACAGCACCTTAAGCCGTACAGTAGTAACCGGTATTTGCGTTATTGCGGTACTTATCATCATCTTCATCTTCGGTGGTGAGATTTTAAGAGGCTTCTCTTTTGCGATGCTTATCGGTGTTGTATTCGGTACTTATTCGTCACTGTTCGTTGCTACACCGTTCGTAGTGGAACTCATTAAGGAAAAAGACAAAGAAAGCTTCAAAGCTTAAATAACAGAATTTGTTTAAAGTAAAAGGCCGGGATTGTAAGACCCCGGCCTTTTTGTTTTACTAAGTTTTCTGAATCAGACTTCAACGAAGCGTCATCTTCTTCGAATAGGACGTGCAAGAGACAACATTTCTGCGTGATTAGGGTTTAAATAGTATAAGCATTCTAATTATTAAAATATGGAAGCAGGATCGTCTTCAGTAAGTTTTCCAAGAGTAATCATTATAGGAGGAGGGTTTGGCGGGATACAGTTAGCCAAGCATCTGAAAGACAAAGAGGTTCAGGTTTTAATGCTCGACAGGCATAATTATCATACATTTCAGCCTCTTTTATATCAGGTGGCAACGGGTGGCCTGGAGGCTGACTCTATCGCATTTCCACTGAGAAAAATATTTAAAGGTCAGAAAAACTTCATTTTCAGGAACGCAGAAGTATTATCGGTCATTCCTGAACGTAAAGCTGTTGAAACCAATATAGGTGAGTTTTATTATGACTATTTAGTCATTGCAACCGGATCGGATTCAAACTTCTTTGGATCCAGGGAATTGGAGCATTATACCATGCCCATGAAGACCATTCCTGAATCACTTAACCTCAGGAGCATGATCCTTCAGAATCTTGAAGAGTCACTTATTGAAACCGATCCTGTGAAGAAAGCAGCGCTTTTGAACTTTGTTGTAACGGGCGGAGGTCCTACCGGAGTGGAACTTGCCGGTTCGCTTGCTGAGCTAAAGCGCCATGTACTCCGTAAAGATTATCCTGAGCTCAACATGGATGATATGAATATTTATCTGGTTGAAGGCTCTCCCGTACTGCTGGGCCCAATGTCGCCCCAGTCGCAGAGGAGTTCCTGCCAGTTTCTCGAAGAACTGGGAGTGAAGGTTATGACCGATATGCGGGTGTCGTCTTACGACGGAAGCAAAATTGTACTCTCCAACGGAACCGAGATCGTAACAAAGAACGTGTTATGGTCCGCTGGTGTAAAGGGAGTAGTTCCGGGAGGAATACCGATGGACAGAATAGTAAGAGGCGGAAGAATAAAAGTAGATGAGTATAACCGGGTTAGCGGCTACATCGACATTTTTGCTATCGGTGATGTTGCTTCCATGTCTACAGAGGATTATCCTAACGGCCATCCCGGTGTGGCGCCGGTAGCTATGCAACAGGGAAAACTGCTTGCAGAAAATCTTGTCCGAATTATTAACAGGCAGGAGCCTGTTCCTTTTAAATATAGAGACAAAGGCTCAATGGCCACTATAGGCCGTAACAGAGCTGTTGTAGACATTGGGAAAATTCGGTTCCAGGGTGTGTTTGCCTGGTTCGTTTGGATGTTTGTACACCTCATGAGCCTGGTAGGGTTCAGGAATAAACTGGTAGTACTGGTTAACTGGATATGGAGTTATTTCAGCTACGACCGCGGCACCCGTTTAATCATTCGCCCCTTTAACAGGCAGTCGATGACAGAGGATACACAAACGAAATAAGCTAATACAACACCATCTTATAGTGCAGTATTCCGGCTTCTTCGAACTGGTTGCCTTCAGCCACAAAGCCCAGTTTACTATATAGTCCCATAGCGGGCACCTGAGCATGAAGATAAATATATTGTGCATCAGCGGGAAGATCGGCGAGTACCGCTTTTACAAGGGCCTGCCCTACTCCCATCCCTCTGAATTCTTTTAGCACAGCGAAGCGCTCAAGTTTATACCCTTTTTCTGTACGTCGCCAACGTGCAGCGCCTGCTGGCTGACCATCATGCCGCGCAAGGAAATGGATTGATTCATCCTCAAATTCCCATTCCAGCTCGGGAGGGCAGCATTGCTCGTCAACAAAAACAGTTCTGCGGATAGCGAACACTAACTGGAGCTCCTCATCGCCGGTAACCTTTGTTATCTCTATTCCCATAAACTTATTCAAAAAAAAACCATCTCATAAGAGATGGCCTTTTTATATAACCTACTTAGTGTTAAAGTTTACTATTAACATCAATACAGTTCAGATCTTCAAAAGCGGCAGACAGACGCTTAACGAAAGTCTCTTCGCCTTTACGTAACCACACGCGTGGATCGTAATATTTTTTGTTCGGAGAATCAGGTCCTTCCGGATTTCCGATCTGGCTTTGAAGATATCCTTCTTTTGATTTGTAGTAATCTTTTATACCTTCCCAATATGCCCACTGCATATCGGTATCTATATTCATTTTAATAGCACCGTAAGAAATCGCTTCGCGAATTTCCTCCTGTGACGAGCCCGATCCACCATGGAATACAAAGTTGATTGGTTTTTCTGCCTCAAGACCAAGTTCTTTTCTAAGATATTCCTGAGAATTCTTCAGAATAATGGGCTGAAGTTTTACGTTACCTGGTTTGTAAACACCATGAACATTTCCGAACGCTGCTGCAATGGTAAAGCGGTGACTTACGCTGCTAAGTTCTTTATAAGCGTAAGCAACTTCTTCGGGTTGTGTATATAGTTTAGAGCTATCAACATCTGAATTATCTACACCATCTTCTTCTCCTCCGGTTACGCCGAGTTCGATTTCAATAGTCATTCCCAGCGCTTTCATACGCTCAAGATAGGTCTTGCTTACTTCGATATTTTCTTCAATCGGCTCTTCAGAAAGGTCGAGCATGTGTGAAGAAAATAAAGGCTTTCCAAATTGCTTGTGGAAACGTTCTCCATGAGATAACATTCCATCGATCCATGGCAGAAGTTTCTTTGCAGCATGGTCTGTATGCAAGATTACTGCTACACCATAATGTTCGGCAAGTAAATGTACGTGTCTTGCTGCGGAAACAGCTCCCAGAACGCAGGCCTGAAGATTTGAATTATCTAAGGATTTACCTGCATAAAATTGCGCTCCTCCGTTTGACAACTGTATAATCACCGGCGAATTCACAGCTTTAGCTGTTTCCATTACGGCATTGACAGTGTTGGTTCCAATGGTGTTTACTGCTGGTAAAGCGAATTGGTGCTTCTTTGCCTGTTCAAAAAGTTCCTGAACCGCATCTCCATACAAAACGCCTTTATAATTTTTCAGATTCATATTATAACGTCTTTTAAGAAATCCCGAAATTAAGGATTTTAAGTTTAACTCAAGTGATATAGATCATTAATTTTATTGTTATAGAAAACACATTTCAAAATAAGAGATAAAAGATTTTTATCTAAGTTTATTAAAAGAGCTCTTTTCTTAAAAAATTCGTTTATTTGCAAGCTTATTTCCATTCGTATGGCTTGGTTTAAAAGAGAGAAAAAAGGAATTATTACTTCTACGCACGAGAAAAAAGAAGCTCCTGACGGTATATGGAACAAGTGCCCGGAATGCAAAAAACCCTTGCATTATGCCGAGCAGGTGGAAAATAAATACGTATGTCACTATTGCGGATATCACCTGAGAATCGGATCCAAAGAATATTTTTCGGTCCTTTTTGATAATAATGAGTTCACTGAGTTGTTTGAAAATATACGCTCAGCCGATCCTTTAAATTTCACTGATACGAAACAATACACCGAGCGGCTTAAAGAAAGCTATGCAAAAACAGGACTTAAAGATGCCATCCGGGCGGCTCATGGCACCCTTAAGGGGCATGAACTCGTTATAGCCTGTATGGACTTTAACTTTATCGGGGGCTCTATGGGATCGGTAGTAGGCGAGAAGATTGCCAGATCTATAGATTATTGTATTGAAAAGAAAATACCGTTCCTGCTGATCTCAAAATCGGGCGGTGCAAGAATGATGGAGGCGGCTTTTTCGCTAATGCAAATGGCAAAGACCTCGGCCAAACTTGCCTTATTAAGCAAAGCGAAAATACCTTACATTTCTCTTCTGACCGATCCTACTACAGGTGGCGTCACTGCATCGTATGCCATGCTTGGCGATATCAATATCGCTGAACCCGGCGCACTTATCGGATTCGCAGGACCCAGGGTAATTAAAGAAACGATTAAAAAGGACTTACCGAAAGGATTTCAAACATCGGAATTCGTTCTGGAACACGGTTTTCTGGATTTTATAACAGACCGTCGTGAAATGAAAGACAAACTGGCAACCTTCCTTTCTATGATGAAAGGATGAGATGGGTTGTGAGTTATGAGTTATGAGATAATAGATATGAGACGTGAGAACATATTGTTTATAATCCACACCCAACTCCGGCGCCTAATAATTCATATCTCAAATCTCAACATAACTCATAACTCATAACTCATAATTCATAATTCATAACCCATAACTCCCTACGTTCTTTGATTACCGAGCGTAGGATCCTTACCAGTGGAGTTAAATCCACTGTCGCGGTCAATCTTTCTTCTTCCCTTCTTCTTAGGCGGATGAGTAAGCTTCTCCGTAGGAGCATCAGAAGGTTGCTGACCTGTGTGATTGTGTTTGGCCTTGTCGTCCGACATATAGAATTAAATTTCGCTTCCCAGCCCTCCGGGGATCCCCGGTTCATGACCTACCATGCGGCCTGTATTACGAACTTCCTGGCGGGATGAAACTCCGGAATCAGACGTATCAAACGTTTGAGGCGCATTGGTGGCTGTTGTTGGCCGGTCGCCGCCAGCATCCAGATCCTCATCGTCAGACAGATCATCGTCTTCGAACACCTCGTCGTCATCGTCCGTTAACGAAGTATCCGGAATCGCATCTGGGTTCTCAATTTCATCGTCATCATCAAGAAGGAGATCATCATCGTCGTCGTCAGCTAAAAGGTCGTCATCGTCATCATCCGGGTCATTCTGCTGACTGGTCGTAATATCTACGATCTCATCCTCGTCATCCACATATGTTTCTGTCTCTACATCGAGATCATCATCATCCGAAAGCAGGTCGTCATCATCATCAAGCGGACCACCGAAAGTCTTAATGTCATTTATGTTATCATCGTCCAGGTCATCTCCCAAAGGAGTGATCTCCGAATTTTCTCCCAGGTCGTCGTCGTCATATGAAAGGTCCTCATCTTCATTGGGCTCTTCAGGTGCAACTCTCAGGTTTACGGGAGCATCAATTCTCAAATCTTCCTGAACATCCAGGGAATTTTCATGAAATAGTTTCATAGGTTAATAGCTTAAGTTTCTACTTGTATAGTAAACACTTAGCATTACCCTGTTTGTTTGAATAAAGAAAAAATAATTATGCTCCTCCCCTGCTTAGGAGGCGCACAATCCTTTAAGTTTCTCTATTGTATAATCAATTTCTTCAAGAGTATTAAACTTACTAAAGGAGAATCGTACGGCCGGACGACCGGGGTTAGCCCCTATGGCCTCGAGAACGTGCGAGCCTATATTGGATCCCGAGCTGCAGGCGCTTCCTCCGGAAGCTGAAATCCCTGCAATGTCCAGACTAAAAAGTAACATATCAGCCATTTCCATTTCAGGAAAAGAAACATTGAGTACGGTATATAAACTCTTTTCGGGGTCGGTCTCTCCGTTAAACTGCACGTCTTTAATCTCCTTTTCCAGCCGTTCTTTCATATAACTCTTAAGTCCCTGAACATGCTCCTGGTGCCCTGCCATATCACGATATGCAATTTCGAGAGCTTTAGCGAGACCCACTATCCCATATACATTTTCTGTCCCGCCGCGCATATTGCGTTCCTGTGAGCCCCCTAAAATTAATGGGTTAATCTTAATGGCATGGTTAACATACAAAAAGCCAGCTCCTTTGGGTCCATGCAGCTTGTGTGCCGCGCAGGTTATGAAATGCACTTTTAAACGCTGCAGATCGTGGGGATAGTGCCCCATGGTTTGAACTGTGTCACAATGAAAAAGAGCATCATACTGTTCACAGAGGTCGCCAACTGCTTCTATGTCGGTTAAGGTACCAAGCTCATTGTTCGCATGCATTAAAGAAACGAAGCTTCTTTCATTCGACGACAGGAGCTCGTTAAGATGTGACATGTTAATATTACCCCTGGTATCGGTATCTACATAGCTTAGTTTTATCACTCCGCTTTTCTCCAGCGCTTCGAAAGTATGAAGGACGGCATGATGCTCTGTACGAGCCGTTATAGCATGTTTAATTCCGTAATCAGCAATACCTGAACGGATGGCCATGTTATCAGCTTCAGTACCGCCTGAGGTAAAGAAAATTTCGGCGGGCGATGCGTGAAGCAAATTAGCAACCGTTTTCCGGGCCTTCTCTATAGCCGTACGTACTTCCCTGCCATGAGAATGGATTGAGGATGGATTACCAAACTGGTTCTCCATCATATAAAACATTTCCTTCAGTACCTCTGAATCAATAGAAGTAGTGGCTGCGTTGTCAAGATATACTCTCATTTCAGTTTACCGTACCCTCTCCTAAAAACTCTTTGATATCTGAAATGATCTTGCCGGCCAGGTTATTTGCAACTGTTTCCGAATTTCCTTCCGAATATATGCGGATGATGGGCTCTGTGTTAGAACGCCGCAGATGTACCCACTCCTTGTCAAACTCAATCTTCAGTCCGTCTATCGTAGAATGAGGCTGATTTTGGTATTTAATGCGAACCTTCTCCAATAGACCATCTATGTCCATTCCCGGAGTTAAAGTGATCTTATTCTTTGATATAAAATACTCGGGATAGGAACTGCGAAGTGAGGATACCGTCATGCCCGATTGTGCAAGATGAGTGAGGAACAATGCTATTCCCACAAGTGCGTCGCGGCCATAATGTAATTCGGGATAAATAACCCCCCCGTTTCCTTCTCCTCCGATAACAGCATTTGTTTCTTTCATCTTCGTAACAACGTTCACTTCACCTACAGCTGATGCATTGTAAGAGACTCCTGCCCGTTCGCTGACATCGCGAAGAGCACGGGTGGATGAAAGGTTGGATACCGTATTTCCCTTATTGTGCTTTAAAATATAATCTGCCACTGCAACAAGGGTATATTCTTCACCAAACATATTACCATCTTCGCAAACAAAGCACAAACGATCAACATCGGGGTCAACGGCGATGCCCAGATCAGCTTTTTTACTGGTCACCTCCTGGGATAAGGCCACCAGATTTTCCGGCAAAGGCTCCGGATTATGAGGAAAATGCCCGTCGGGTGTACAATATAATTCATGAATCGTTTCTACACCCAATGCCCGAAGAAGGGCTGGCACAAAAATGCCGCCTGTAGAATTAACACAATCAATTGCTATTTTAAACTTTGCCTTCCTGATGGCTTCAACGTCAACCAGAGGCAAGGCCAGAATTTTATCTATGTGTTTTTGAAGATAGGATTGATCGGAGGTCACCGTCCCCAGCTCATTCACTTCCGAAAAAGAGATATCTGCCTGTTCGGCAAGTTCAAGAACTTCTTTTCCATCCTGATCACTAATAAACTCGCCCGAAGAATTAAGGAGTTTCAATGCATTCCACTGTCGCGGATTATGGCTTGCAGTGATGATAATCCCTCCGCCGGCGTTTTCTTCCGTAACGGCAATTTCCACCGTTGGAGTGGTAGAAAGACCCAGGTCAATAACATCTACGCCAATGCTCTGCAGCGTTCCTGTAACAAGGTTGCGAACCATTTCTCCCGAAATGCGTGCATCTCTTCCGATAACGATCTTATTTTTCCCACTCTTAAGGGTAATCCATTTTCCAAAGGCTGCGGTAAACTTGAGTATGTCTGCGGGAGTAAGAGCGTCTCCCGGTTTACCTCCTATAGTTCCTCTGATTCCTGATATTGATTTAATTAGTGTCACGATTTGTGCTTTAAGGTGCTCAAAAATAAAGAATAAAAGCGGTAAGAAAAAGAAGTCGGAAGGCTCAGGCAGAACACGCAATACCGGCCGCCGCCTTTCTGTCAAACTCTTTGCTTATATTTGCAACATTGTAATTTTTATTTTATGCCGGATAAATGGTATCAAAACTGGTTCAACTCTCCTTACTATCATATATTATACAATCAGCACAATAATGCGGAAGCAGAGTTCTTTATTGATAATCTCTGTTTATTGTTAAATCCGGGGAAAGGAACACGGATACTGGATATTGCCAGTGGAAGAGGAAGGCATTCTGTTTACCTTAATAAAAAGGGATTTGATGTCACGGGCATTGATCTTTCGCGGGCTAATATCGAATTCTCCAAACAGTTCGAAAATGAGCATCTGCACTTTTACATTCACGATATGAGGCAGTTGATGAATATCAATTACTTTGATATCGCGCTCAACCTCTTTACAAGTTTTGGTTATTTCGAAACCGAAAAAGACCATGTAAATGCGCTGCGCTCATTCAGGAAATCACTCAAGGCAGGCGGAACACTTGTGCTCGACTATTTTAACAGCAAGAAAATCCTTCATCAACTTAAAAAAGAAGAAACAAAAGTAATAGAGGGCATCGCTTTCAATATAACCAAGAAAGTGGAGAAGGGGAAAATCATTAAAAGCATTGATTTTGAAGCCAATAACCACAACTACCATTATCAGGAAGAGGTACAGGCTTTTTCCTTTTCCGACTTTGAAAGGCTCCTCACACTAAGCGGGTTTAAAATAGTGAACTTCTTCGGCGATTATGCGTTACGCCCATTTGATGAGGATAATTCGGACCGTTTAATTTTTATTTGCCAGAAAGCTGATGTTTGAGCAACTAATACAATTTGATCATCAGGCATTCCTGGGAGTGAACCAGGGAATGGCCAATCCTTTTTTCGATTGGATAATGCCTCTTTTGCGGAACAGGTATTTCTGGGCGCCGCTATATCTTTTTCTCATAATCTTCCTGGTGAAGAATTACAAACAGAACGGGTGGATTTGTATCGTTTTTTTACTGATCACGTTTGCTATCGCTGATTATTTCAGCGCTTCTGTCCTGAAACATTTGTTCGAACGCCTCCGTCCTTGTAATGAGCCGGGGTTTAAGGACGAGATTCGGCTTCTGGTAGCTTGCGGAAGCGGCTTTAGCTTCCCCTCATCGCATGCCACCAATCATTTTGGTATTGCCATGTTCCTGATCACGGTTTTCCATCAGCGGTGGAAGCCGATAGTCCCTCTCGGCCTTTTCTGGGCTTTCAGCATAGCCTTTGCCCAGGTTTATGTAGGCGTTCATTTTCCTTTGGATGTAACAACAGGAGCGCTTGTAGGCTGCCTGGTAGGTTACGTTACGGGCACTATATTCTTAACTTCATACATGCATAAAACATGGAATACTGGAAGCTGATTGTTCTTTTTGTCAGTTGTTTTGCCGGGGGCGTCAGCGTTTTCTTTTTCCAAAAGGACAATACAAAACGGCTTAAGCTTATTCTTTCTTTCAGTGGCGCCTATCTCTTCGGAATCACTGTTTTACATCTTATTCCCGACGTATATCATACCGAAAGCCACAGCATTGGACTGTACGTATTAGGCGGTTTCCTTTTTCAGGTTATCCTGGAGCAGTTTTCTGAAGGTATTGAACACGGTCACATTCATAAAGCGTCGCATGAACATTCTGTATTCCCCTATGGAATTATGGTTAGTTTATGCCTGCATGCTTTCCTGGAAGGGATGCCTCTCGCCGAAAGAAAAAGTAATGAACTTTTATTTGGTATAGCGCTTCACCATATACCTGCTGCGTTTGCTCTTTCAAGTGTATTACTTCAAAACCACTTGAGCCGACGAAGGATCATCAGTCTGGTAGTCCTGTTCTCTTTGATGTCGCCTCTCGGACTGATATTGAGCAGTGGCATCAGTAACGGGGTTATAGGTAATATAAACGCATACTTCGACCGTATAATGGCAGTAGTGATTGGTATTTTTCTGCATATCTCTACAACCATACTTTTTGAATCCAGCGTAGATCATCATTTTAACAAGCGGAAACTTATTGCAGTACTCGCCGGAACACTGATTGCTATGCTAAGCCTCGTGGGGCATTGATAAGGAAAGCGTATACAATTGTCAACTGTCATTGTCAATTTTCAATTGCCGAACTACCCTCTCAGCTTATCAAGCAAGAGGTTTAGCTGAGCGGCTTCTTCTTCTGTGATATTCTGTTTCAGAACATCCTCGGGAGTGATAACAGGATCAAGGTCTTTTAAAACATCCAGTCCTTTTTCCGTTATCAAAATATCCACAGCCCGGCGGTCCGTCTTATTAATGGTACGGGTGACGAGCTCTTTCTGTACCAATCGCTCGACAATACGCGAAGCATCCGACATTTTATCGAGCATCCGTTCTTTCAGAAGATTAATGGTAGCTGGTTTAGGATATTGCCCGCGCAGGATACGCAATATGTTATACTGTTGTAACGTGACTTCCTGTTTACTCAGGCGCTCTTTTACAAGTCCGGTTACCCAGCTGTATGAATAAATGATGTTCACTACTATCTTGTGATAGTCGTTCTTAAACTTAGTTTGATGGATCTCCTTCTCTAACTCCATGGGTCTTTAATGCTAATATCAGGTTTCTACTATTTTCTGCCCAAGGTTTCATAATTTCAAATATCCCCATAGATGTATTAACTTAAAATTTTAACGGGAAGAGTATCAGCAAAATGCGCTTTTAAATATTCTCCTCTGCCATGTAATGTCCAAACCTCTGCTGGTTCTGACCTTCCTATAAAGCCTAAAATATCTCGCCAGTCGGCATGGTCGGAGATGTACAACTCCATATCGTTCTGCGCCTGCAATCTTCTCCAGCCTGACGCGAATACCCTCAAAACACCTTTCGCCCTGTAATAACAGTCAAATGTAAGAGGAGGAACGATATAAACAAATCCCTGGCCGGGAGATTTCATTAATTTTCTGTTATAAGGCAGATAATTGCCCGGCGGATACCCATATTCATCATACACTTTGGTTACCGGGAGTATCGAATGATGCAGCAATACCGTTCTTTGCGGGCAGAAGCGGTTAATCAGATTAATGAGCCGCTGGCTTTTCCCAAGTGCATATGCTCCCAATAATACGTTATGATTGGATGAATTCAGTTTCTGTATCTCCGCGATTGTATCAGGATGAGCCACAGACGGATCGGCAAAAGTAGTTTCAGTAATGAGCACATCAGCCTTTACTATTTCCGCAGGTTCGCACGTAGGATCTTCCTGAAGCTTAAAATCGCCGGTATACAGGTACCTTACTCCCTCATACTCCATCAGAACCTGGGCCGATCCAAGGATATGTCCGGCAGGAACAAAGGTTATTCTCACTCCGTTAATTAAAAACGGCTCATGAAAGTTAAAGATCCTGAACGATCCCCCGGCATTTTTCTTTAATCGCAACCGCATGATCGAAGCAGTTGGAGCAGTGCAGAATATCGTGTCGTTGGAGGGGCATGCATGATCACCGTGGGCATGAGAAATTACCGCCTGCTTTACAGGCTTCTGCGGGTCGAGGTAAAAATCTCCTGCTTTACAATACAAGCCATACTCATCGAATACCAGAAAATCTTGTCTAATCATCGTTCGCTGTCTTTACACTACTGAGTTCAAGTAGCTTATGATGAAGATTGATTACCTGAGGAATTAATAACTCCCGCTCATCGTTTCGGATAATAAAATCAGCAAGCTCAATTTTCTTCTCATCGCTCAGTTGTTTATCCATCCGTTTCTTTACTTCTTCCTCAGAGACTTTGTCCCGGCTTATTACTCTCCTTATACGTATGTCAGGTGGTGACGTTACAAGAATAGTGAAATCGCAATCTTTATCAGATCCGCTTTCAAAAAGGATTGCGGCTTCTTTCAGCACATAAGGCGATTTTTGCTTCAGCGACCAGGAATCAAAATCTCTGAACACTGCAGGATGAACTAAGGAGTTTAACTTCTCCAGCAGCCCTGCATTATTAAAAACTACTCGCGCCAGCTCTTTCCGATTAAGACGACCGTCTTCCAAATAAACGGATTCGCCAAAAGCCTCCTTAATGCTATTAACAAGCACTAAATCGGTGTTCATCAGAAGCTTTGCCCGGTCGTCTGCATAAAATACCGGAATACCCTGTAGCTCAAAAAGGTGGCATACAGTTGTTTTTCCGCTCCCAATACCGCCTGTTATTCCCACTTTAAGCATATTACTTTCGGATAAAGAAATCGACCACCTGCGGCTCGGTTTTTACTAGAGTGCAAAACTTAGGAATCTTACTTAAAACTACCGGCAGCTGAGTATATCCTTTTTCTGACCATCCGGCCAGATCAACTGTCGCTACAAGGGAGTCGCGGTCTAATAAGGGATAGTTGCTTAACGCAGCGAGGATAGTAATTTTCACCTTCTCCGGCAATAATTTTACATCTCTCCCCTTGCCATTAAGCACTTTCAACGGTACCTCAATAATCTTCTCTGTAAACCGGTCGATAGGGATCTCTGCTTTTACAGACTGTGGGTAGATATCGATATTATTTGCTTTTGCAGGAGCGAATCCAACCTTTACAGAAAGATCAGTGCTGACGTTCTGGAGATTTAAAATTGTCGTAGGCCAATAGGTAATCTTTCTTAGATCCTCTGCAGCGCCATTTACTGTAACATACGAAGGATTGAGTTTCGGCGGGCCTGAAATGCCGTAGTTTTTTTTGAACGTTAGATTATATTCTAATTTAACAGGAACCTTCTTTACCGTCCTCTTCGAAAAGTCGAAGAACAGCGTATCAGGAGATACAGATATCACTCTTTGACTTGATTCGAACTGGCTATTCAAATCATTCAACTGACCTGAAAAAACAATATAATTCCTGGAGTTGAGACTTCGCAAGCTTACGTTTACAGATTGCGGGTTGAGACGAAGTCTGGAAAAAAGAAGCTGCCAGCCTGTGCCTTCGATCTCAAGGGATACACTATCATCCTGCAAAGGATGAAATGCCTTACTTTCCGGAGGATCTGTATAATTTATTTTGGTATCGACCGTATACTTATACCTTCCCGAGAGCGCTATCACCAACCATATCAGGACAGCCGTAATTAAACAGCTTAAGAAAACTGTCATTCTGCGTCTCTCAATACGGTTAAGCGTAATCAGGGCCATACCAATATGATTTTGTATAAGATGCCAGTATCAGGATACTAGTATCAGGATATTAGTATCAAGTATCGGGATATTAGTATCAAGTATCAGGATAGGATGCCGTTGCAATAAACTCGTTTTCAAGGCCATCTTGAAATACCAGTATTTTAATGCAAGTCTTGCTACTAGTATCTTGATACCTGATACTAACCTGAACTACCCCCCGGTGCTAAAACTAAGCTTTCGTAGCATTCAGCGCTTTTGATGCTTCAAGCGAAATAGCTGATTTATCAAAACGTATCTTCGTTCCGCTTTCTACTTCAATTAAGAAAGTTGTATCCGTAATATCTACAATCTTGCCGTGAATACCTGCAGTGGTAATGACCTTATCGCCACGTTTCAATTCGTCAATATACTTTTTCTGGTCTTTTGCTTTCTTCATCTGAGGACGGATCATAAAGAAGTAAAATACTACTATGATTAGTCCAAACATTATCATTTGCTGCATTCCTGGATTCATATAATTAATTTTTAGTGATTAAAACTATTTAGTAGCGCTCTGAACTTCACCAACGAGAAAGATCTCTGTGGTAGAAGGTGAGGCATTTGTTGTAAGCGTTACAGCTTTATGTTGCTGCCCGTTTTTACCAGAACTGTTAAATACAACCTTTATAACGCCACTCTCTCCCGGAGCAATGGGCTGATGGGGATAGTCGGGTACGGTACAACCGCAACTTGTGGACGCATTGGAGATAATCAGCGGGCTTTTACCGGTATTGGTGAATTTAAAGTCATAAGAAACCTTTTCGCCTTCTTTAATCTTACCAAAGTCGTAGGTATCCTCTTCGAAATTAATAACAGGCAATCTCGATGCGTCGGCAGAACTCCCCGCGGTTTCGGTCTGAGGAGCACTCCCATTAGTGGTACCTTTATTTTTACACGATGTAATACTAACTGCTATCCCCGCTAGTATTGCGATAAAAACAATTTTCATATTATTATTCAATTAAACCTCTTCCAGTTTTACGAATTTTACCGGCCTGTTTAAGGTCATCTAAAATTTTGTCTAAAATACCATTAATAAACAAATTACTTTTAGGAGTACTGAATTCTTTTGCTATTTCAATATACTCATTCATAGTAACCTTTACAGGTATCGACGGGAAATGTACTAATTCTGTAATTGCCATTTTCATAAGCAACACATCAATAATAGCTATACGTTCGGCATCCCAGTTCCTGGTTTTATCCGAAATATACTGCTGGTATTCTTCATCAAAAGAGATGGTACGCCCCAAAAGATCAAGGATAAATTCGCGGTCTTCGTGCCATGCAGGACTTATCTGGGCAAGTTTATTCTCGGCTGCGTTCTCACTCTGAAAATTGCTGAATGTTTTGGCGAGCATCGCTTCCAGCACTTCCTTATCTACAGGCCAGTTAATGAATTTTTCTTCAAACACCTGTTCAACCGAAGGAGTAACCTTAATGATCTTTTTATAGATATATTTAATTATTTCTTTCTCCGAACGCAGAGAAGAATCGGAGTTATTAAGATAAGCTTGATATTGTTCGGATTCCTTTAAGATATTAAATATCGTTTTAACAACTTCGGGGTCAAAGCTCCACGACACTTTATATTTCTTTAGAAGACTTTGATAGTCGTTATGCTCTTTTAAAAGGTTAATGAACTTATTTGAATGCAATTTGACATTTGCATTCAGGTCATTTTCGGTAGGCAGGTATTTGTTGGCCCGTTCATCGGCGTCAATCATTGCGTAATCCGACACTTCAGCCAGTAAAGCAAGGAGCCAGATATACATTTCATAAACTTCATCAACGCTTTCGAGAAGCCTTTTCTCCAATACCTTTACTACTTTGTTTTCTGATAAATGGTAGGCATACAATGCCTGCAACACTTTTACCCTCAGATGCCTTCTGTTTAACATGTTATAAGAACGATTTGTATAAAAAAATTATTAATGTGATGCTTTAATCTTACGTATATCAGCGATGCGCTTTTCGGCAATAATATCTGCCGCTTTATTTGCAGGTATATTTTCTTCTTTGGATTTCTTCAGTACTTTTCTGGTAGCCGAATAGATATTTTCAGCTAGCTGCATGGTTCTCTTGCGGCTGTAACCTGATAATTCCGAATAGCAATTGATCATCCCTCCCGCATTGATAAGATAATCAGGTGCGTAAAGAATGCCACTATCCAGAAGCATCTTCCCGTGAAGCTCTTCATCAGCAAGCTGATTATTAGCCGACCCGGCGATAATAGAGCACTTCATCCGGGGGATAGTTTCTGAATTTATGGTTCCACCAAGAGCACATGGTGAATAAACATCAAACTCAAGGTCGAGTATATTATTATTCGAAACGGCCTCTGCCCCATATTTCCTCGCTACCTGTACCAGGCGGTCTTCGTTAATATCACTGACGTAAACCTTCGCATTTTCTTCTCTTAAGAGATATACGAGGTTCTCGCCTACCTGTCCGATGCCCTGTACTGCCACCGAACGACCTGCAAGACTATCGTTGCCATATTGCTCTTTAATGCAGGCCTTGATGCCCATGAGTACGCCTTTGGCTGCAATAGGTGAAGGATCGCCACTACCTCCCATTGATTCGGGTACCCCGGTAACATACTTTGTTTCCATGCGGATATACTCCATATCGCGCGGATTAGTACCCAGATCTTCGGCCGTGATGAATGAACCATTAAGGTTCCTGATAAACTGGCCAAACCGGCGCATCAAAGCTTCAGACTTGTCTGTCCTGTTATCTCCGATGATAACAGCGCTCCCGCCTCCCAGATTAAGCCCGCTAATGGCGGCTTTATAGGTCATTGTTCTCGACAAACGCAAAACATCCTGAAGCGCATCCGCCTCGGTTTTATATGCCCACATCCTTGTGCCGCCTAAAGCCGGCCCTAATGTGATATCGTGAATAGCAATAATGGCTTGCAGTCCGGTATCTTCATCACTGCAAAAAACCACGTTTCGATGAGAACACTTACTTAACTGATTGAATACGGAATTTTCTTCAAAAGACTTTAAAGACATACTTAGCGGACGGAATTTGATTGCAAAAATACTATTTTTTTAACAAATGCGGGCCCGCATCAGGTATTTTCAGGGGAAATCTCTTCAAAAGAGCCCAGCCACCTGCATTTCCTGGTCTTGCAGTCTATCCCTCGCAGGCCCGGGGTTTTATCCAGTCCACCAGGTTAGGTAAGGAATGAGAAAAGACATAGATTATTCGGTACACGTCATCGTCAGCGGGGGATCAAAAAGTCGCCGTCCGAAGGCAGTTTAACTAATTCTTTTCTAAAATCCTTACTTTTGCCCCACTGGAATGAAAGATCTTGCATATCTGAATAAATTCTTCTACAAATACCGGTGGCGACTTGTGCCTGGGATTATTTTCGTGATCATTTCGAATATTTTCGGCGTTTTACCAGCCCAGGTAGTTCGTATTGCTTTTGATCTCGTTACAGAAAACATCAGCATATACCGTCTCTTCAACGGCTTTAACAGGCAGGAGCTTATCTATCAGATCTTCGGCTACAGCCTGTTGCTGTTCGGCGCAACCGTTTTGTTACTGGCTTTGCTGCGCGGGATCTTCCTGTTCTTTATGCGTCAAACCATCATCCTGATGTCGAGGCACATAGAGTACGATCTCAAAAACGAAATATATCAGCATTACCAGGACCTGTCGATGAGCTTTTATCGCAGGAATAATACCGGCGACCTGATGAACCGCGCAACTGAAGATGTAAGCCGTGTAAGAATGTACGTCGGTCCGGCTATTATGTATGCCATCAATACCGTAGTTCTTTTTATCCTGGTTATTGTTTTTATGGTGAATGTCAACCTGAAACTTGCCCTTTACAGCATCTTGCCTTTACCAATACTTGCGTTGACAATTTATAAAGTTCACAACACAATCAACCTGCGGAGTGAACGCATACAGCAACAGCTCTCGAAATTATCGGGATTCGTACAGGAAACATTTTCGGGAGTCAGAGTAATTAAAGCCTATGGACGCGAGGACGAAATACGAAACAAATTCGCGGGCGAAAGTGAAGAATATAAAAAAACATCACTTGACCTGGTGCAGGTACAAGCGCTTTTTTATCCCTCAATGCTTCTTCTTATCGGACTGAGTACTATTATTACGATCTATATCGGCGGCATTGAAGTAATGAACGGCACAATCACTTCTGGTAATATCGCCGAGTTTATCGTATATGTTAACCAGCTAATGTTTCCGGTGATGTCGCTTGGATGGGTCACTTCCCTTGTTCAGAGAGCAGCTGCTTCCCAAAAAAGGATTAACGAATTTCTGAACACTTCTCCAGAGATCGTATCGGCTGAATCTTCAAAGTTGGATGTGAAAGGCCATATTAAGTTCGAAAACGTCAGTTTCGTATACCCCGATACGGGAATAAAAGCGCTCGACGATATTTCTTTTGAAGTTAAACCAGGAGAATTTCTGGCTATCATCGGAAGAACAGGGTCAGGGAAGTCGACTATTGCCAATCTTTTGCTCAGGATGTATGATGTTACATCCGGCAACATATTCGTAGACGGCAAACCGATAAAGCGACTTGATATCCGGCAATACAGAAGCCAGATAGGCTTTGTTCCTCAGGAGGTGTTTCTGTTTTCTGATACTATTTCAAATAATATTGCCTTCGGCCGCAATAAAACCGATAAAGAGGAAGTAGAACAGGCAGCAAAGGAAGCAGCGGTTTATGATAACATCATCCAGTTTGAACACGGATTTGATACGCTCGTAGGAGAACGGGGAATCACCCTTTCGGGCGGACAAAAACAACGTATCTCCATCGCACGCGCACTGATAAAAAAACCACAAATTCTGATCCTCGACGATTGTCTTTCGGCGGTAGATACAAAAACTGAAGAAGAGATTTTATCGCGACTCGGAAAAAATATGAGTGAAAAAACCAGCATAATCATCGCTCATCGTGTTTCCACTATAAAAAATGCCGACAAAATACTTGTTTTGGAGGACGGCAAGATCGCAGAACAGGGAAGTCACCAGCAACTAATGGCCAAAAGGGGCGTTTATCTAAATCTTTATGAAAAACAACTACTTGAAGAACAGGAACCTCTAGGTTAAATTAGTGTTGCAACGCTAAAAAATGTATTTTGAAGATTAAAAATTATTCCATTATATTTACCGCAACCAAACTTTAACTATAACATGGGAGATTTTGAAAACAAAGAGAGAGAAGAGGTTTTTTCAAAAAAAGTAAGAGCCGGAAAGCGTACCTATTTTTTCGATGTAAAGGCAACACGTTCAAATGACTATTACATCACGGTAACAGAGAGCAAGAAACGTTTAGAGGACGGCGTTTTCGTGAAGCATAAGATTTTCTTGTACAAGGAGGATTTTGAAAAATTTTCTGAGGGGCTGAAGGAAACTGTGGAATACATCAAAGCGAATCAGGATGTTGTAGAGAAGAGATATGAGTTTACGGAAGGTCATGCAGAGCCGGCAAAGGCTGGAGATGATTTTTCCTTCGAAATATAGCCGTACACTTAACGGACAATAACCATTCTGGCATACCGGGATGGTTTTCTTTTTTATAGGGCAGCCGCAATTACATATTTCTTATCTTTGCCCTTTTATTTTTCTCATGAAGGCGCTAGATCGTAATAACTTTTTAGGATTGACAGACAAGTCTCACTGCGATTATGCTAATTGCAGCGTTATTATTCAACAGTTTCCTTATGAATACACGTCATCCTACCTTCCCGGCTCGTCGAAGGGTCCGGCGGCAATAGTTAAAGCGTCGGAGTTTGTTGAAACGTACGATGAAGAAATAGACGCCGACATTGCAGAAAAAATAGGAATAGGCACTTTAGTTCCTGCAAGCTTTAACGACAAGGTTAATGAAGATGCAGTGAATTTTATTGCAGATGAGACGTCGGAGCTTCTTAGTGACAATAAGTTTGTGGTTTCGATTGGAGCAGAACATACTGTCACCTTCGGGATTGTTAAAGCTTTTGCGAAAAAGTACCGCAATCTTACTGTTCTACAGATCGACGCGCATTCTGATCTCAGATTCAGCTATCATGATAATATCTATTCACATGCTTCTGTTATGGCTCGCATCCATGAAATGGGGTTGACCATTTGCCAGGCTGGTATCAGAGCACAGTCACGTGAAGAAGCTGACCTGATTAAGAAAGCAGACAATATACATACGTTTTATGCTCACCAGATAAGGCAAAATCCCTTGTGGATGGAAGAATTAATAGCACCTATGAGCAATGACGTTTATATCACAATTGACGCAGATGGCTTCGACCCTTCGGTCATACCAGCCGTTGGCACAGCAGAGCCAAACGGACTTTTTTGGGGTGAAACGCTAGAACTGCTTAAGATGGTTTGCAAGGAAAGAAACGTAGTAGGCTTCGATGTAGTAGAATGCGCCCCTGTTGAAGGAAGCATATTATCGGAATACACGCTGGCGAAACTGATATATAAACTTATCGGATACCGCTTCAGCTAAAAAAAATCAAGAGAAGAATCAAGAATCAAGGCTAATATCTCATAACTAATATCTCATAACTATAAATGGCTTTACAATGCGGAATCGTTGGTTTACCCAACGTTGGAAAATCAACTCTCTTTAATTGTTTATCAAATGCGAAGGCTCAGGCAGCGAACTTCCCGTTCTGTACCATAGAACCCAACATCGGGGTAATAACGGTTCCGGATGATCGTCTGACTAAATTAGCGGAACTTGTTAACCCCAACAGGATAGTTCCAAACACGATAGAGATTGTTGACATAGCCGGGCTGGTGAAAGGTGCAAGCAAGGGCGAAGGGCTGGGAAACCAGTTTTTGGGCAATATCCGGGCTACTAATGCGATTATCCATGTATTGCGCTGCTTTGATGACGGCAATGTAGTTCATGTTGACGGCTCCGTAGATCCGATACGAGATAAGGAGATTATCGACACTGAGTTACAGCTAAAAGACCTGGAAACTGTTTCTAAAAAGATCCAGAAGGTGGAAAAAATGGCTAAAACCGGCGGTGATAAGGACGCAAAAAAAGCATATGAGGTTTGCACGATTATAAAGAACCATCTTGAATCAGGTAAATCGGTACGCACAGCGCCTATTTCTGAAGAAGATAAAGAACATATCGCCGATCTGTTCCTGCTCACATCAAAACCGGTGATGTATGTCTGTAATGTAGACGAAGGATCGGTTACCAATGGTAATGCATATGTAGAGCAGGTGAAAGAGGCCGTGAAAGAAGAAAATGCTGAAGTGCTGGTTATTTCGGCAAAGATAGAGTCCGAGATTGCCGAACTTGAAAGCTACGAAGAGCGGGAGATGTTCCTGAATGACCTAGGCTTGGAAGAGTCGGGTGTGAGCCGGCTTATACGAGCTGCCTACAAACTACTTAACCTGGCTACTTACTTTACGGCCGGAGTTCAGGAAGTAAGAGCATGGACGATTACACAGGGCTTTACTGCACCGCAAGCGGCAGGGGTCATCCATAGCGATTTCGAGAAAGGCTTTATCAGGGCCGAGGTTATCAAATACGAGGACTTCATTAAACTTGGATCTGAAGCAGCCTGTAAAGAGGCTGGCAAGTTAAGCGTGGAGGGTAAAACGTATGTTGTTGAAGACGGCGACATCATGCACTTCAGATTTAATGTTTAAGTCGCTTGCCGCGTAAAGGCGGATTATATATATTTGCGGCATCATTCGTTGATGCACGCTTCCGTAGTTCAATGGATAGAATGTCAGATTCCGGTTCTGATGATGGGGGTTCGAATCCCTTCGGGAGCACTGAATGCGATTAATCGACAGGTTAATCGCATTTTTTGTTTATAAAAGATAGACAATTACTTCGCGTAGTTCTCCTTATCTGTTTTAGCTCCTTTTGATCTGCTGAAATAGGTTTTGGGCGGTACCCCGGAGAATCGCCGGAAGTCCTTTATAAAATGGTTGTCGTCATAATAACCATTATCTATGGCGATTTCTAAAAGCTCTTTAGAGGTTAAAGAATCCAAATCAATGTAAGCATTCAGAAAACGTCTTATCAAGAGGTAGTTTTGCGGCGAGATACCTAAGTGCTTTTTAAAGTTCCTTTCCAGCCATTTATAGTTCAGGCGAACCGCATAGCCGTCCATAACATCCCTAACCGTAAGGTTACCACGTCTATCGATATATTTCTGTATGTCGAGAAGGACTTTCGGGTATGAATAGGTATTCACCTTCTCCGAAAGAAACCTCACAGTTATCTTCATTCGCTCTTCCAGGGAAGAACCATGATAATAAGCTTCTTCGAACTGTTCAAACCCATATCCGGCTATTTCCGAAAAATCGAAGACCTGTTTTTGGTGGAAATAATCTTCATTAATGCCAAATAACTTGAAGAAAGTTACTGCGTAAAAGCGAATAACGAAGCAATCCTGGAAATCAAGTCCGGATTCGCAATAAGTGTTCCTCAGCACACCACCGCAAACCCATGCATTGCCAACACTTTTCATATGCCCATCGATACTCACGCTCACGTTCTCGTTCCTGTTTTGCATAAGAGCTATCACAGGGTAGCCGTCGTTAAAGAACAGCTCTCTCTCTACTCTATATCCTGCCTTAAATACATAAAAGCCTTCCACAATCTCCTTTAAATGCTCAAGAGGAGCGATCCTGAGGATATGATCGTCATTGTGAACAGCCAGATGTTTAAAAAAGTTAATAGGCATCTATGCAAAGATATTCAATTTCGGGGCTAGAAAATGTTTAAATGTCTAAGTTATACTATCAACGGACGTTCCTTTTCGCCTAATTTCGGGCAACATATAAGATTTATGATCATAGAAAATGAAACAGACCTGGCAGGAATGAAAGAGGTAAGTGATGCCGTGGCATTAACATTAAGGGATATGCGCGCATATGCCTGCCCGGGAATGAGCACCAGGGATTTGGATAATTATGGCGGCGGCTTACTGAAGAAATTTGGTGCAAAGTCTGCTCCCTACTTAACCTACAAATTTCCCGGCAATACCTGCATCAGCATCAATAATGAGGTGTGTCATGGCATCCCTTCTGACAAGAGGATTATCCAGGAAGGAGACTTGCTCAATATCGACGTTTCAGCTGAACTGGCAGGCTTTTGGTCAGACAATGGTGGTTCATTTATTGTTGGCCAGGATATCCATGGTAAGGCTCACCTAATCGACACTTCCAGGGAAATACTGAAAAAAGCGATCACCATGATAAAAGGAGGCGTTAAAATAAATGAAGTCGGCGGGCTGATCGAAAATGAAGCTAAAAAAAGGGGATATAAAGTTATTAAGAACCTGGGAGGACACGGAATAGGAAGAGCTCTGCATGAACGACCTGATGCGATATTGAACTACCGTGATCGATTAGATCAAAGAAGGTTCCGTAAGAATACCGTTGTGGCTATCGAGACATTTATAGCAACTGATTCTTCTTTGGCTATAGAACTCTCCGATGATTTCACCTTAGTTGGCGATAAAGGCGGCTTTAGCGTCCAGCACGAGCATACTATAGTTGTTACAGACGGATTTCCGATTATTCTGACCGAACAAAACGGAATCTGGGAATGAGATGTATTGATTGACATAGCATCTCCGAAAACCGGCTGCAACGGAAATATCCATCTCTTATCCAGGTATCCGGGTTACAATTGTATAAACCTCCTGGGGAGTTTCATGTAGCGAGAGCTTAAAATCCTGAATTCGATAAGTAGTAATCTTGTCATTACCAACGGTTTCTTCGGAAATTAGTGTAACACCATCTACCGAAGCAATCTCTGCTCGTGTTGTGGCTGGATTATAATCTGTATCTACAATTTTTTCTCCATGCGAGATTTTTATATTCTGTAATACCCCGTTGGCAAATTCAAGAACATAATTTCCACTCAGACCATTAATAAACGGTTTTTGCTGGACCATAAGCGCGGGTCGGCTGGTAAGGAAATAAAGTCCAAAACCTGTATAGGGCTCTGCATAACGGAAAGTATTAACCTGAACATGCCCTTCATTACTTCTATCGACTCTAAACAAGATGGTGGAGAGGTAATCCTTTTGAAGACTATTCCAAACGCCGGCTAAGGTAAAATCATTTACAAATCTTAAAGCCAACTGCTGTTCAACCACTTCCTGACCGTTATCGATAACCACCTTTAGCGGGAAATCTCCCGCCTGGCCGACAGGCTGAAATCTGAATACCATCGTCGTTCCTTCTAATTCGGCGGACGTCTCACTTTGTAATGCCCCGGTCTGTCCGTTTAATGTAAGCGAGACTTTATCGTGATCAGTGTAATCTTTAAAATATCTCACAGCAACATCAAAGGCCACACCTTTTCGTTGAATAATCATTTCAGGCGCAATTAATATCCTTTCTATATTCTTTTTCGGTACAGGATTCTCGGTTTTCCCGCACGAAACAGTGATTAAAATATAAGCTATAAGTAAAGGTGTAAAATATCTGACCATATCCCTGATGCCTAAAGGCCTTTAAATTTTCAAAAAACAACGCAAATAAACGGAATTAGATTTTGGAGGTAGAAAGCCAAAAATAATAAAAATATAGAATTCATGGTAGACTGAAATCAGGAGTTGTACCGCTATGATACAACTCCTGGCTCTGCACTAATCTTTTTTATCTTCGGGAAGCACTTCTGACCCGGCCTCCTGAGCGGGCTTTCCTTCGCCTTTCAGATAATGAGGAAGTTCCATACCAGCCATATTAAACAAGTCGTTCAACGGAGGTACGGATTGCATCATGCCTGATATAAAGTTAGAAGTAGAGGTTTTTCCAGTACCATTGTTATTACCGTCCCAAACAGTTATTTTATCGATCTTGATATTCTTCACTGCTTCCACCTGGGTTTTTACTAATTCAGGAAGCTTATCGGCAATAAGGAAGGTAATAGCTTGCTTGGGATCTCCTCCGGCAGCCTTCACGATTTGCTCGTACCCCTCAGCCTGCTTTGTTAAAATCTCATAGATACCTTTTGCTTCTGCTTCCATTTTTGCAAAGATGGCATCGGCCTGTCCTTTAGCTTCTCTCCTCACCTTTTCAGCCTCCGCTTCAGCATCAATGATCATCTTTTCTTTATCAATTTCGGCGGGAACTACAATATTTGCTTTCTGAGACGCTCTTTCGCGTTCAGCCCTCGCCATTTCTGCAAGCTTTTCTGCGTTATAGGCTTCCTCCAGCGCTTTAGCTTCCTGAACTTTTTCGGCAGCGATAGCGATTCTGTTTGCTTCTGCTTCTTTTTCCCTCCTCAATGCGTCCGAACTAGCTATGGCAATTTTTGCAGAGTTTTCACCCTCTACGGCGCTTGCGTTATTGGATGCAATTTTAATACGGGTATCACGACCAGTTTCTGCTATGCGTATATCCCTGTCGCGTTCTGCCTCGGCCTTCCCTATCGCTTCATCCCTTTTTGCAGCAGCTATTAACACTTCACGGTCCTTTACTGCATTGGCGATCTGTGAATCGCGGTCGCGCTGTGTCTCCGATATTTTGATATCCTTATCGCGGTCCGCTTCGGCTTTACCGATTTCACCGTAACGTTCCTGTTCTGCAACACTCTTCTTCGCTTCATTAATTGCTTTAGCGGCTGCTTCTTTTCCTAAGGCTTCAATATAACCCGATTCATCACGAATATCAGTTACGTTCACGTTGATAAGTTTCAATCCGATCTTTCGGATCTCTGCATCTACGTTGTTAGTTACATTCGCTAAGAACTTGTCGCGGTCGTTATTAATCTCTTCGATATCCATCGTAGCGATCACAAGTCGCAGCTGTCCGAACAGTAAATCTTTAGAAAGCTCCTGGATCTGCTCCATTGTAAGGCCGAGAAGTCTTTCGGCAGCATTGCTCATAACCTCAGGCTCTGTTGATATACCGACAGTGAAGCGGCAGGGAACATCTACCCGGATATTCTGTTTTGAAAGTGCATTGGTGAGGTTCGCTTCGATTGAAATGGGCTTTAATTCGAGAAAGGCATAATCCTGAAAGACTGGCCAGATAAAAGCGGCTCCTCCGTGGACACACCGCGCAGTGGAAATTCCTCCTTCTTTGTTCTTTCCGGTACGTCCATAGACAACAAGAATGCGATCGGAAGGGCATCTTTTGTATCGCGACAAAATAGCTGCAAACGTAACAAAGATTACGACAGCGAAAACAACAACAATAATAAGTGGATTCATAATTGTGGATTAGGTATTACTATTTAATTCATTTTTTCAACAAGCAACAGTCGACCGTCTACGATATCCGTGACGGTTACAAACTCGCCGCTCTTCAAAGATTCGCCTAAAGTAACAGCATCTAGTTCCCTGATATTGCCCTGCAGCCGTATGTGTACTTTGCCAATTCCGGTTTTCCGTGGAGGAATAGTAAGATAAACTTCAGCAGTCTTGCGAACCGCGTTTCGAAGATCCATGCTGCCGTCCTGAGCCATACCGGTAAGCCAGAAGAAAAGATACATTACAATGGCGACCAGAACCAGTCCGATTGCAGCTGCGGTAACGACAAGTAAGAGTTGATTCGTAATGGTACTTTTCAGGGCAATTACCGACCAGCCAAAGCCAAGAAAAAAGTTTATAAAATTACGGAAAGTGAACAGCTGGAAGGGCGCCCCGTCCCCCGAACTACTGTCCAAATCGCCGTCAAAATCAGCGTTCAAATCACTATTGCTGTCCATTCCTGCAAAAGTGAGGATCAATTCTATAATAAATATTACAGTAACGGGAATGGTTATTAGCCAAATTATCTTATCAAATAATGATAATGCAGACCACCAGTCAGACATGTTAGGTTTTTTTCTGCTAATGTAATATTTTTTCAATTACATAGTGGAAAAGTTGTAAGTAATAAGTTTGGCATGGATAGGTGGTAAAACAATTGCAAAAGGCCGTCTATTAACGCTGTAAGTAGTATTATTGATGACTTTATAACTATTTGCATACCCCATCGCCAAAAGATATCAAATAATTGTTATAACATTTAAAATAATTGTAACCCTATACGCAAAGAATAGTATAAGGATAGTGTAAGGGGTTTTGAATAGTGTAGAGGGATTTGTTAAAGTAGGTAAAGATAAGGAAGGGTAATGGTTTGGTTGGATGAGGGTGTCCAAAAAGTAAGGACACCCTTTTTTGTTTTCCCATTAATTCGTAAATTAATGGTGCTAATGAAAACAAGATCAAATGTACATTTTAAGGCGTTAACCTCGCAGCAGGTTGTGCTTTTTCCCTCGAACATAGGGGATCGGATTCCATCAGATCATCCTGTCCGTATTGTTAACCAAGTTGTTGAATCACTTAATATCGATGATATTCTTTCAGGATATAAAGGCGGCGGTACCAGCAGCTTTCATCCCAGAATGCTAATTAAAGTACTTTTCTACAGTTACTTCTGTAATATTTATTCTTGTCGAAAGATGGCTCAGGCCCTGCAGGAAAATATCCACTTCATGTGGCTATCAGGCAACAGTACCCCTGATTTCCGCACTATTAACGATTTTCGTGGTAAGCGGTTAAAGGATAAGATCCAGCATCTGTTTGCAGAACTGGTCCGTTTGATGGCTGATCTTGGCTATGTCAGTCTTGATATCCAGTATGTGGACGGCACCAAGCTGGAATCGGCTTCGAACCGGTATACCTTTGTATGGAAAGGCTCTACAGAGAAGAATAAAGCAAAGCTGGAAGAAAAAATAACCGGAGTACTTGGGGATATAGATAGGTCTATAAAGCATGATAAAGCGGAACTGGCCTCACCGGAAAAGCCAGGCGTTCCTGTAAGTTCAACGGAACTTAAGAACAGGATAGATGAACTGAACGGTCGTTTGGCAGAGCTGAACAAGCAACAAAAAAAAGAGGTTAAGAAGCTTGAAAAAGATGCACTTCCCCGACTTGAGAAATATGAAGCGCAACTGGAAACTTTAGGCACACGCAACAGCTACAGCAAGACCGATCAGGATGCTACTTTCATGCGGATGAAGGAAGACCATATGAAAAACGGCCAGCTTAAACCGGCTTATAATACCCAGATTAGTACCGAGAATCAGTTTATTACCAACTTTTCCATTCACCAGCGTGCCGGAGATACTGCCACTTTGACCCTCCACCTGGAGCAGTTCAAAGCACATTACAATAAACAATCAAAGAAAGTAGTGGCAGACTCAGGGTATGGAAGCGAGCAGAACTACCAGTGGATGGAGGATAATGATATTGAGGCTTTTATCAAGTACAATTACTTTCATAAAGAACAAAAACGCAGCTTTAAAAAGAATATATATCATGCCTCAAACCTGCCCTACGATGTGCAAGGGGATTACTTTATATGTCCGGCAGGCAAACGTATGATCAAAATGGAGGAATCTGAGCGCATCTCAGAGCTGGGGTATAAATCTAAGGTGAGCTGTTACAAAACAGAGAGCTGCCAGGGCTGTCCGCTCAGGAAAATGTGTTATAAAGGCGATGAAGACCGTAAAATTGAGGTCAACCATGCCTTAAGGGCCTTTAAGGAGAAAGTGAAGCAAAAGCTGTTAAGTGAAGAAGGTGTTAGGCTCAGAAAGAACAGAGCGATAGAACCAGAAGCTGTATTTGGTCAACTAAAAAGCAATAACAGGTTCAATCGATTCAGACTACGTACACTCCCTAAAGTAAATATCGAGTTCGGACTGGCCGCCATAGCACATAACTTAAGGAAAATGGCAGCAAAAGCTGCTTAAAAAGCCTAAATTGACGCGATTCATCATGATAACACAATGTCTATACGATCTAATGCAGCAATTAACTGCATTAAACATAAAGTGAAAAGCTATTTCATAAGAATCTGAAAAACTCCTACTCTCTTGTAAAAGGAAAGAGGGTGCCTTTTTGGACACCCCCTTTTTATTACCCGCCTTTTCTAAACAGCGTTTCTTTGAATTTCTTAAATTTTGACATATCACCGCCGGTGCTGAATAACCCAAATAATTCAAGTCCGACGCCCGTACCCATTAACAGCCGTAAATAAAGTCAGGAAGATCAGCTAAGTAATGCTTTGCTATCAATGCGGTTGAAACTAACAACATACCTGCGCCTAGCATTTTGCCCGGTTTTCTCATATTGTCCTTCAGGATTAATTAAATAAAGAGCAATTATAGCACATATTTTCAATACTGCTACTTATCCGCTATAGTATGCTGTATCAAATGACCACTTTTTTCAGTGGATTGATTGCGGGGCCCTCCAGCACGTCGCCATGTTTAGAAAAGCGGCTTCCATGGCATGGGCAGTCCCAGGATTGTTCGGCGGTATTCCAGTGAACCACACAACCCATGTGCGGGCAGATAGCAGTGACTATATGTAGCTCGCCATCCCCGTCGCGATGAACGGCATATTTTGAACCCTCGAGCTCCATTATCTTCCCCTCATAGGTTCTTACTTCGGCAAAGCTGTCGGCATCTGTGGTCAGGAGATCCTTAACCATTTCATATGCCACGTTCGCATTTTCTTTAATGAAGTTAGATGCCGATGCGAGAAGCGTGATACGGGATGCATCATAGGTTTTGCTCCACTTGTTTGGCTTTTCTAAAATGCTATCACTGATAATCATAGCAGCGAGCGTTCCGTAGACTAAACCATCGGCACCAAACCCGGTAGCTATATACGTTTTTGAATCGCCCGAACTCAGGCCAATATAGGGGATACTATCAGCAGGTTTATACTGCTGTGCTGACCATCGGTACACAACATCGCCCACATCAAATCGCTTTCTTAAAAACGCTTCAAGCTTATGATAACACTCAAGGTTTTCTTCCTTCTGTCCAACCTTATGCATTTCACCAAGAACCATAATAATCTTCCCATGAGGTGAATCGTAAGTCCGCACGGAATAATGCTCTGTTTCCTGCATTTCCCAGTAAATTCCTGCCTCAGGATACGATCCAGTAGCTATAGCAGCAACAGCATACTCGCGGTATGGCCCCATAGAAGCATGTACCATATAAAGTCCCTTAGGAGTGTGAGTTGCCATGATCACTTTGGGGGCAGTCACTTTTCCATGCTCTGTTTCGACGGTACAAGTCTCTCCTTCTTCCACTTTCACTACCCTGCTATGCTCGAAAATGCGGCAGGATTCCGAGTCAATTTTTGAAGCCAGAGAAACTACATATTTTAAAGGGTTAAACTGCGCCTGGTTAGGGACAGCAAAACCATCTTTGACGGGTGAAGTATATGGAACATGAGACGAGACGGTCAGTCCGGCTACCGCAGCCGCGGTCCTTTCGTCGTTTATAAACGACTGGCGCTGCCCTTCTACGGAAAACAGATTCCAGGAAACTCTTTTAAAATCACATTCGATATCATTTACAGCTATGATCTCTTCAATAAGATCAACGGCGGCGGCCCTTGATTCAACAACCTCTATTAATTTAGCTTCATTAAACTTAGAAGATATCGAATGCAGACCCTCTCCTCCTACTGAGGCATATAAGTTTCCGGTCGAAAAACCAGTAGAGCTTTGTCCAACTTTATTTGACTCAAGCACGACAACCGACTTCCCGGCTATTGATAGTAAATATGCAGCAGTGATCCCGGTGATGCCACCGCCAATAATTACCACATCCGCGCTAATGTCGCCGCTTAATTGGGGAAATGCAGGAGAATGTACTTCGTCCCGCCATACTGAAGGGTTTTCCATAAAATATTCAAGGTAGTTTTAATGATAATTAAAAAACTGCGGCTAAAGTTTTAATTTTTTACTATTAGTCTTAAGCTGTTTTACCGGGCAGCATGACGGGTACTTTTCCCAACGACTGTTAAAAGGGACACACCACAAAACGCGAGAATACTTAATGAAAGGACGAATGCAGTCCAGCCCCAGTGATGCATTATAATTCCGGTAACAGTGCCTAGTATACTAGACCCCAAATAGTAAAAAAGCAGATAGATTGAAATGCTCGTTGAGCGTTCAAAGGGGATGTACTGGGCCACGACGCGACTAGCTATAGCGTGAGCTCCAAAAAAAGCGAATGTAAAAACACCAAGTCCCGCGGCAACAAGAAGAATATTACCCGGAAGTAGAAAAAACAAGGCAAAAAGCATTAAAACGAGCATGAATATCAGTGTTTTTTGAACCCCATGGCGATCAGACAATACACCACCGGCCATCGAGCCGATACTTCCCAATATGTACATCAGATAAATTGAAGCGATGACTTCATGAGGCAGATCGAATGGATGATTTTCAAGGCGGAAACCCAGATAGTTGTATATGCTTACAAAACATCCGAGCAGTATTGCACCCAGTAAGAACATAGACAATAAAGGGACCGCACTCAGATGTCGCTTCATCTCCTTAATTTTATCACCGGCATTGATCTTAACTGGCCTGAAATGGAGTGATTCAGGTGCTGTCCATGCGAACAGCAAGCCGCAACCCAGGCAGAATATTCCAACAGTACAAGCTGCCCATTCCCAATCCAGCCAGCCCGTGAGTAAGGTTGTGACAATACGTCCGCTCATACCACCGACAGCATTGCCTGCAATATTCATGCTCGTAACGGTACCCAGAACTCCAGGATGCACTTCTTCGGCAATATAGGCAACTACTACAGATGCCGATCCGGCAAGTAAGATCCCTTTTACTGTATTTATTGATATAAGGACCCAGAAATATCCGGCGAACGAGGAGAGGATTGTGAGGACTGAAGAGCTGATTAAGGCTATGCTGATCAACTTTTTTCTCGAAATGCGATCAGCAAAGAAAATTCCGCTGAAAAGTCCTACGGCCATTCCCATGGTTGAAAATGATACAGCGAAGCTGCTTTCGGCAGGATTTATGTGAAACTGTCTGGCAAGCTCAGGCATGATCGGCTGGAACAGATACAGTTGTGCGAAACAGGACAATCCGGCAAGAAAGATACAAAGACCTATTTGTTTAACGTTTTTCCGATCATCCCCCTCATTAACATTGCTTGTACGCACCTCGCTGTGCTCATATTCCATGCGACAAAATTGTAAGGGTTTGATGAATAAACCTAACGACATTTAATTTATTACCGGGAAATTACGAACTTTCTTTTTTGAGCAGGCAATTCATAGTATTATTACAAATATTTCGCATGCTCGGCGTAACCTCCTATCTTTAACAGATTTTATGCTGTTGTCATAAAAGCATTACTGTGGTTTAAATGCTGTTTTACAGGTTAATTCTTTTTTTCACTTTACTGACCCAAACATTACTCAGTTACTGCTGGCGGAATGATCAACATCCTGAACGTTCAGCTAAAAAAAACTTTACCGTTAGCGAATATGAGGCATTAGTAAAACAGTATCGCTACAATAAGCCCGACTCTGCATTGTATTATGCAGAGAAAGCTATTGCCCTGGCGGAAAGGGAGAAAGACAGTGTCGGCCTGGCAACAATGCTTAATCAGCTGGGCATGATCGGCGATAACTTTGGGAAGTTCGAAGAATCAAGGCAAAACTATCTCAGAGCCGCAGCTATTTACAGAGCACTAAGATCCAAAAAAGGCGAAGCAACCGAAACGGTGCGGCTGGGCGTAGTGGAACTAAGGAAAGGTAACTATGACGAGGCCATAGGATACTTTCTGAAAGCAATGGAATTAAGCGAGCAGATAAACGACCGGGCGGGTATTATGGAGGCGAATATTACTCTCGGTGAAGTTTATATCGCCCGAAAACAATATGATACTGCGTTAAGATATTTAAAATCGGCTGAAAAGCTCGACAAGACCTTACCGTTCTCGAGCCTCTCATTAAACCTCTGCAGCAACTTCGGAATTGTTTACAGGGAGAAAGGCGATTTCAAGCTTGCAAAGGCTTACATTCAAAAAGGAATAAACCTGAGCAACAAGCCGCAGCTCTGGGGGCTTCATATTACGTTAATTAATAATCTTGCTTCAGTGTATGCGAAAGCCGGATTCAGGGAAAAATCAATAAGCCTTCAGAAAACGGCTTTGGAAAAATCAAGGGAGATTCAGAACTATATCCGCGAGCTGCAGACGTTAACCACCCTGGCAGACACCTATGGCAACGACAACATTGATTACTGCTTGTTTTACTTAAAGCAGGCGCTTGCTCTTGCCGAAGAGAAAGGAGCAATTAAACAGAAGATCGATATCCTGCAAAGGCTGGGTGATGTGTACAAATACCTGAAGAACTATAAAGAGGCGCTGAAAATGAAAGAGCAGGAACACGCTCTGGCTGACAGTTTTTTTTATAGGGATATGTCTAAACAGATCGCTAACTTACAGTCGGAGTATGAGCTGAATAAGTCGAAAGCAAGAGTTCAGGAACTGAAATATGAGAACAACCGGCAGGCTCTTGAAAGAAAAATCATTCTTTTCATAACCGCTGGAATTGCCATTCTACTTCTGGTCGTCGCTTTCCATTACTTTAGAACAAAGGAGCTTAACCGGCTTCTAAACAGAGCCAACGCAGAGTTAAAAGACTCGAACACCGTAAAAGACAAACTATTTTCTATTCTCGCACATGATCTGCGGCAACCTATCGCATCCGTAATCAACTTTTTGTACATTATCGATGATGACTCTCTGACGCCAGATGAAAAACATGATGTCATCAACAAATTGATTGTTAATAGCAATGCCTCTCTTGATACGTTAAACCAATTGCTTAAATGGGGGGAAATGCAGATAAAAGGAGTTGTGATTAATCCGGTAGTATTCTGCCCTAAAGAGATCATAGAAAGAAATGTCAACCTTCTTTCGGCCGCCGCAGATAGCAAGTCAATTCATATTGATAATACCGTTACTGATACTATCAGAATATACTGCGATGCCGACCACTTTGACTTTACGATCAGGAATCTATTGTCGAACGCTATTAAATTCACCCCAAATGGTGGCAGAGTGTTTATCACTGCGGAACGAAAATCGGAAACTACTGTAAAATTCTCGGTAAAAGATACCGGCGTAGGCATCAGCAACGATCGGCTTGACAGCATCTTTAAAATAAACAATATCAGTACCCAAGGTACCAACAACGAAAAAGGCACGAGTCTGGGTCTTGCAATGTGCAAGGAGTTTATCGAGGCTAATAACGGCACGATAGAGGTAGTAAGCGAAAAAAACAGAGGATCTGAGTTTATCTTGTACATTAAAGCTAGCTCTGAAGGATAATATACAGCGATTGATAATGATCGTTTAATTATCTAATATTGTGCAGTCAAATGTCGTCGCATCCAGGCAGCCAACTGTTCCAGATACAACGGCCTAAGCGTCAAACCTTCTTTGAGATATGAACGACTTTATAGCAGCACGGTCACAGATGGCCCTTTCTCTCGGTTTCCACATTATTTTTTCATGTATCGGTATGGTAATGCCTTTTTTTATGGCTGTATCGCATTACTACTGGCTTAAAACAAATAATGTAGTCTACAAAAACATCACAAAAGCATGGAGCAAGGGCGTTGCTATTTTTTTTGCAACAGGCGCTGTTTCGGGAACCGTATTATCATTCGAGCTCGGCCTGCTCTGGCCAACGTTCATGTTGCATGCCGGACCTATTTTTGGCATGCCGTTTTCCCTTGAGGGTACTGCGTTTTTTATTGAAGCTATCGCCCTGGGCTTCTTTCTTTATGGGTGGAACAAATTCAATCCATGGTTTCACTGGGTAACTGGCGTGGTAGTGGGCATTAGCGGACTCGTATCCGGCATCCTTGTAGTAGCGGCAAACGGCTGGATGAACAGTCCCTCAGGTTTCGATTACGTAGATGGTAAATATATCAATATAGATCCTGTTAAAGCCATGTTCAATGATGCCTGGTTTTCGCAGGCCTTGCATATGAGCATTGCCGCATTTGTCGCAACTGGCTTTGCGGTGGCAGGCGTACATGCTTTTATGATATTGAAAGGGAAGAATGTTCTTTTTCATGCTAAGGCATTTAAAATAGCAGCGGTATTTGGTTGTATTGCGGCCGTACTCCAGCCCTTGAGTGGCGACATATCCGCCAAGGATGTAGCAGAACGCCAGCCGGCCAAGCTTGCAGCAATGGAAGCCCACTTTCATACCGGAAAATCGGTGCCTCTTATTGTCGGGGGCATACCAGACGTCAAAGAAAAAAAAGTCGATTACGCTATAAAAATACCAGGACTCCTGAGTTTTATGGTGGCTGGCGACCTGAATGCTGAGGTAAAAGGTTTAGACAGCATTCCACCTGAAGATCATCCGCCTGTAGCGATCACACACTACGCATTTCAGATCATGGTTGGAATAGGAATGCTGTTGCTGTTCGTTGCGGTCTTATATTTCATAGCCCTTTGGAAGAAAAAGATCTGGCTGGAAAGAAGATGGCTACTTATACTTTTTGCTGCTGTTACTCCGCTTGGCTTTATAGCTGTTGAGGCTGGCTGGACTGTAACCGAGGTGGGCAGGCAACCATGGATCATACAGGGAATTATGCGGACTGCCGACGCCGTGACACCAATGCCCGGTATCGTATATTCCTTTTATATCTTCACCGGTGTTTATATTTCTCTGGCTATCATTGTTGTATTTATGCTGTACCGTCAGATAAAGATGGTCGACAAAATATACGATATTCCTTCAAACTCAGATCAATTGAAAGGCTAATATTATGTTGTACGTCGTAATTATTTATCTCTGGGCTGCTATCTTATTATATCTTCTTTTAGGAGGCGCCGATTTTGGAGCAGGAATTATTGAGCTTTTCACTTCACCGAAGAACCGAAAACGTACCCGAAAGGTTATGTACAAGGCGATTGGGCCGGTATGGGAGGCTAACCATATGTGGCTGATCATTACAATCGTAATCCTGTTTGTGGGCTTCCCCGAAATCTATTCGACGATGTCTGTATATCTGCATATACCGCTTGTAATTATGTTAATGGGTATAATTGCCAGGGGCACAGCATTTACGTTCAGACACTACGATGCAGTGGTAGACGATATGCAGGTTTTATACAACCGGATTTTCGTCTATTCCAGCTTTGTGACACCTCTTTTTCTTGGGATCATTGCAGGAACTGCTGTATCAGGAAAAATAGACCCTCACGCATCAACATTTCTCCCGGCGTATATCTATAGCTGGCTTCATTGGTTTTCAATATCCGTAGGTCTTTTTACAGTAGCAATCTGCGGATTTCTTGCGGCCATTTATCTTATTGGCGAGGCAGAGAACGAACCGGACAGACTGCGGTTTATTCGAAAAGCAAAGCAAATGAACGTCGCTGCAGTATTATCCGGCGGACTGGTTTTCATCACAGCCTACCTGGAGAAAATTCCTTTAATTGAATGGATTTTTGGTAATGCAGCGGGGCTTTCAGCCATTATTGCTGCTACCCTCTCCCTTGTACTCTTATGGTATTTATTAGCCAGGGGGAAGACCCGGGTGCTTCGACTGCTCGCAGGCTTCCAGGTTACTATGATCCTGTTCGCTACAACGGTGAGGCACTTTCCCAACATCGTAATGCTAAAAAACAATGCTTATCTTTCCCTGCTGGAACACAGCGGGCATGAAAAAGCGATCAATATGCTGGGCATGGCATTGTTACTGGGAAGTATCTTTATCCTGCCGGCTCTTTTTTATCTAATCTATAGCTTTCAGAAAAAAGATCCTGAAAAACTGCGGCCGTCCGCCAAGGGGTAACGAATTCGATATGTTCTGGCAAACTGAAGCATATGCGTGATTAACAGCTTTTTTTACAAATAAACAATATTCTTTTTCCTAACATTGCAACAAATAATACTTGTTTCGGAAAGAGAAGAATGTGGCATGAATAAAGACTTCTATAAACATATTTTTGATAAACATCAGGACATAGAGGCGGTTCCCTCGAACAAAGAGATCGCAACATGGGCTCTGGGACTTATTCGTCTTTTATTTCCCGAACAGTCAAAACGCCTGTTTCATTCGGTAAAGGAGATTGAAGACGAGCTGGAATCGTCTGAAGTTCAGTTGAGGAAGATCATGGATTCTACAGGCGCGTGTCACAATTGTGACAACAAAGAGAAAGCTGCCAAATTCTTCAACGATATTCCTGAACTGTATCGGCTGTTAAATACGGATGTAGCTGCAATTCTTGATGGGGACCCCGCTGCAAAGAGCGAATTTGAGGTAATAAGGGCTTATCCGGGCTTTTATGCTATTTCCTTTTATAGAGTGGCAAACGCTTTATTTCTTTTGGAGATACCACTGCTTCCGCGCATTCTCACAGAATATGCCCATTCGAAAACGGGCATCGACATTCACCCTGGCGCGCAAATAAGTGAGTACTTGTACATAGATCATGGTACCGGCATTGTAATAGGAGAAACGGCACAGATAGGGCATCATGTCAAGTTATATCAGGGAGTAACGTTGGGGGCACTAAGTGTAGAAAAGAGTATGGCCTCTGTTAAGAGGCATCCCACCGTTGGAGATCACGTGGTAATCTATTCAGGGGCGACGATTTTAGGGGGAGATACAGAAATAGGCAGCCATAGTATTATTGGCGGTAACGTATGGTTAACAAAAAGCGTTCCTGCAGGTTCTGTTGTATATCATGAGTCGCAGATTAAAGTACTCGAACGCAAATTTTAATTTAGAAAGATGGCTGGAATAATTAACCTTGTTGGAAATACGCCCCTGGCGGAAATCACAAAGCTTCACACTAATAGAAATGTAAAGATATACGCAAAACTAGAGGGAAATAACCCTGGTGGAAGCGTTAAAGACAGGGCTGCTCTGTTTATGATAAAAAGGGCTATTGAGCGCGGCGAAATTAAGCCAGGAACTAAACTGATTGAAGCGACGAGCGGAAATACCGGTATTGCATTAGCAATGATGGCGCGCTTGTTCGATCTGGAAATTGAGCTGGTTATGCCTTCCAACTCCACGCGGGAAAGAACTCTTACCATGGAAGCCTTTGGCGCTAAAGTAATCCTCATGGATAACATGGAGATATGCCGTGACTATGCTGAAGAAAAAGGCGCAGGCTCCGGCTATTTTCTTCTCAATCAATTTTCAAACCCGGATAATTACATTGCTCATTATAATACAACGGGGCCAGAGATCTGGCGTGATACAGAAGGCTCTGTTACGCACTTCGTGAGTGCTATGGGCACAACCGGCACTATTATGGGCACTTCTATGTTTTTGAAAGAGCAGAATCCAGATATACAAATAGTTGGATGCCAGCCTACAGAAGAGTCGTCAATACCCGGGATTCGCCGTTGGCCGGCAGCATATCTGCCTAAAATATTTGATGCCAGCAGAGTAGACTCGGTAATTGATATTTCGCAGAAGGACGCAACAGACATGACGCGGAAACTCGCTAAAATGGAAGGCATCTTTGCAGGGATGAGCAGCGGCGGCGCAGCTTATGCTGCATTACAAGTAGCAGAAAAACTTGAATCGGGTGTTATTGTCTTTATTGTTTGCGATCGTGGCGACCGATACCTGAGCAGCGACCTGTTCGGCTAGAAATAACAGTAATGCAAACAATTTAAGTAGATATTTCTTTTTATTCTACTTATGAAATTATTATCAGCTATTGGAGGTGGCCTTGCTGGAGCCATTGCAGTCACCCTGATTCATGAAATCGTTAAAAGAGTAGAGTCTGACGCGCCCAGAATGGACCTTCTGGGGATGGACGCGTTGTCGAAGATCCTTAAACATTCCGACCAGCCAGTGCCCGAAAGCGACACCTTGTTTAAGGCAACGCTTGCAGGTGATATAATCAGCAATGCGGCTTATTATAGTTTCGCGGTTGCATCAAACAAAAAAATATGGACACGCGGATCGTTGCTTGGCCTTGCAGCAGGTATAGGAGCCGTCGTATTACCAAAATATCTGGGTTTGAATCCTGTATACAGCAACAAAACCGCTAAAACTAAAGTTATTACCACCTCTCTTTATCTTGCAGGTGGCATTATTGCATCTGCCGTTGCAAAATCACTTGATTCTAAGTAGTAAGTTATAACTTACTACTTTTAACTTTCAACTCAGAGAGTGCGGGCCAGGTTCTTTAGTACATCTGCTGTATGATGTATCATCGTTTCGTTAACATCGAGATGGGTTACAAAGCGTATGGACTGGTGGCCGAATTTGCTACAGAGTATACCTTTTGCAGCCATTCGTTCTGTGAAAGAATCGGCTTCTATATCGTCGGTGAGCTTAAATATTACAATATTTGTTTCTACGGTTAAAACGCTGGCAACAAACGGCAGCCCCGTTAGAACATCGCTGATCACCTTAGCGTGGTAGTGATCCAGCCTGAGGCGTTCAATGTGATTATCAAGGGCATAAATTCCAGCCGCTGCAAGATAGCCAACCTGTCGCATCCCTCCTCCGAGCACTTTACGGATGCGCTTCGCCTTCTGTATGGTTTCAAGGCTTCCCAAAAGGACAGAACCTGCCGGCGCACCAAGTCCTTTTGAAAGGCAAACAGACATGCTGTCGAATAAACGCCCGTAATCCTTTGGCGCATCGCCGGTTTCGACTAAAGCATTAAAGATTCTTGCTCCATCAAGGTGCAGACGAAGCTTCTTGAGCCTGCACAGATGATAGATCGGTTCAATATCGTCTATTGTATAGCAGCTTCCTCCCCCTCTGTTTACAGTATTTTCGAGTACGATCAAGGAGGTATGAGGGTAATGAATATCGGCAGGATTAATATGGGGCTCGATCATCTCAGACGATAACCTGCCCCTGTTGCCATGAAGAAGCCTCACGGAAGCACCGGAATTAAATGCAATTCCGCCCCCTTCGTAGCGATATACATGTGATAGCTCGTCGCATATAACTTCGTCCATCGGTTGTGTAAAACACTTTATTGCAATCTGATTTGTCATTGTACCCGATGGACAGAACAAACCGGCTTCCATCCCAAAGATTTCCGCGAGCCTTTCTTCAAGCTTGATAACGGTTTCGTCTTCGCCGAAAACATCATCACCAACTTTTGCTGAAAACATCGCCTCCAGCATCCCTGCGGTAGGCTTTGTAACTGTATCACTTCTAAGGTCTACTATCATATTAACCAGATCTTATTTTAAATATCGGAACAATAAAGAATTTAAAAAAACAAAGTTTTTTATACAATCTTAAAGAATTATTTACTTTTAGCCTTTTATTTGAGGTACTTTAATTTTATTCAGTAATAACCATGATTATCATAGCCGACGGAGGTTCTACAAAGACGAACTGGTGTCTCCTTAATAAGGACAACCAAAAAATTTATTTTAATACAGAAGGGTATAATCCGTACTTTGTTTCAAAAGAATATGTTATTGATTCCCTTAAGAAGAATTTACCCAACGACTTAGATGTTGCAAATATAAAAGAGGTAAATTTTTATGGTGCCGGAGTACATAACGATGAGAAAGTTGCTGTGCTCGAGGAAGCCCTCAGAACAGTCTTTACCAGCAGCTCCATTTTTGTAGGACATGATCTCTTAGCTGCCGCGCGTGCTTTGTTAGGATCCAAATCCGGCTTTGCTGCGATTCTTGGAACAGGCACGAACACCTGTATTTACGATGGAGAAGGAATAGAATATCAGATAGACTCAGCTGCGTACATACTGGGTGACGAAGGAAGTGGCTGCTATATCGGTAAAAAACTTTTAACCGACTATCTGCGCGGATATATGCCCAAGGCCGTTCGTGAAACATTCTGGAATACGTATAAGTTAACACCGGACGATATCCAGGAGAACGTTTACTCTAAGCCACTGGCAAACCGTTTCTGTGCAAGCTTCAGCAAGTTTGTATACGACAACACTGATAATATTGAATATACCCACAACCTTGTTAAAACGTCATTTAACGACTTTTTCAAGAATCTGGTAAGCCACTACCCAAGCTATCAGGATTATGAATTTAACTGTATCGGTTCTGTAGCTTACAACTTCAGAAATGTACTGGAAGAAGTTGCAACTGAATATGGAATGAAAATGGGTACGATTATTCGTTCGCCTATAGACAATCTGGTGAAGTTCCATATTGAACACCCCGGTAAATAGACATCGATCTTTAGCTGTTAGCGATAGGCTTAACGCCTGGCTAACAGCTATTTTTACGTTACTCCTTAATAAAGGAAAGTTCCTTCTGAAATAATTTATTATACTTACGCCTGTCGAATTTATAATAGGTAGCAGCACGATACGAAACACCCTGCTGCTTTTCATCAAGCTCTTTTAAGATCCCATAGTTAAGCATCTTCTTACGAAAATTCCTTTTGTCCAGCTTTTTGTTGAGAATTGCTTCGTATAAGTTTTGAAGCTGGGTAAGGGTAAACTTTTCGGGCAGAAGCTCGAACGCTATCGGCCGGTAGGTGATCTTCCTTTTAATTTTCTGAAGGCTTTTCTCAAAAATCTGGGTATGATCAAAAGCAAGCTTAGGTAAATCGGATACCGGATGCCAGAATGCTTTTTTTACGAATGGAGAAGTGGGCTTTAAATCCTTCTTTCCGTTAAGTTGTATCATTGCATAGTAGGCTACCGTTATGAGCCGTCCTTGCGGATGCCTGTCTACATCGCCGAAGGTATAAAACTGCTCCAGGAATATATCTCTTAAACCGGTGAAGGTGTAAAGTATCCGCTTTGCCGCTTCTTCAATACTTTCGTCGCGGTCAACGAAATATCCGGGCAAAGCCCACCAATCTTTAAAAGGCGGATCGTTCCGCTCGATTAAAAGAATTTTAAGCACGCCATCCTCGAAACCGAAGATTACACAGTCTATCGAGAAGACCGATTCAAATTTAGGCAGTTCTGGTTCCAAAACAATTTCTATTATGATTGTTGTCACAAAAATGGAAAAAATAATCAAAACTTTCGCTTAGTGTAACACATACACCTTATATTCGCCAATAATTAAAAAAAATCAATAATGGCCAGTATAAAAAAGATCGGTGTTTTTACTTCAGGGGGAGACGCACCAGGCATGAATGCTTGTGTTCGTGCAGTTGTACGTACCGGCATTTATCTTGGAAAACAAGTAGTTGGTATACATCAGGGCTACCAGGGGATGATTGATAAGAAGTTCATTAACATGGACGCCCGCTCGGTAAGGAATATTATTCAATTAGGAGGAACAGTACTTAAAACAGCCAGATGCGCAGAATTCAGAACTCCTGAAGGCCGCGAGAAGGCATATAAAAATCTCGTTGAAGAAGGGATTGATGCTCTTGTACCAATCGGTGGTGATGGAACGTTCACAGGGGCTGAGTTTCTTTCGAGAGAGTTCGGTATTCCTGTAATTTGTGTTCCGGGAACGATTGATAACGACCTTTATGGTTCGGACTTCACTCTTGGCTACGACACTGCTACCAATACAGTAATTGAGGCTATCGACAAAATCAGGGATACAGCAGCGTCACACGACAGGCTTTTCTTTGTTGAAGTTATGGGCCGCGATTCAGGATGTATCGCTCTGCATGCCGGTGTTGCCGGAGGAGCAGAAGCTATTCTTCTTCCTGAAAAAGAAACGGCTATTGACGACCTTATCGTTAAACTCGAAGAAGGAGCATTGAGTAAAAAGAGTTCCTGCATTGTTATTATTGCAGAGGGTGATAAAAACGGCGGCGCTTATAATGTGGCTAAACGAGTGAAGGAGAAGTTTGATTTTTACGATATTAAAGTAACTATCCTCGGACACCTTCAACGCGGCGGTACACCAAGCAGCTTTGACCGGGTGCTGGGTAGCCGTATGGGTTATGCTGCAGTAAAAGCTTTAATTGCCGGTGAAACAAGGAAAATGGTTGGCTTAAAAGGTAACATGATCCAGCTAACCGACCTTGAAGAAGCAATTCATAATCACTCCTTCAAGCTGGAAGAAGACTTATTAGAAATGGCTACGATATTGTCTATTTAGTTATTAATATGATTGCTGTTGTTTATAGCGGATCACGAAATGCAGACTGGAAACTTTCAGATAAGGGAAGGATTGTTTGTGATCTTAAAACAGCAGGAATAAATCCTTTTTTTAATGACGAACGGACGATAACCAGTATTCTTAATAAAAACAATCAGCTGATCAACCATGCCGAAGAAATAAAGCGCATTTATTTTTTCGGAGCAGGGGCTTCTTCTAAGGAACGGCAACAGGTAGTAGCAAACGCCTTCAGTGGTTTCTTCAGAAACAGTAAAATATATATTGCACACGACTTAAAGGCAGCCGCTCTGGCTACCTGCGGCGATTCGCCCGGAATAGTGGGAATATTAGGGAGTGGTGCAAACGCTGCTTATTTTAACGGCAAAAAGATAAAACAGAACAATTTCGGGATGGGTTATATCCTTGCTGATGAAGGCTCTTCAAACTGGCTCGGACGCTCACTTCTCAGAGATTACTTTACTGGAGTATTGCCTAAAGAATTCGAAGATCGGTTTGTTCAAAAATATAATCCCGACAGAAAGCTTATTCTCGACAAGATTTACAAACAAACAAGTCCTGTATTATTTTTAAGTTCGTATACCGACTTTCTAATAGAGAACTTAGATCAGCATTATGTCAGGAATCTTGTTAAAACGGGATTCAAGCTTTACTTCGCAAACTATATTATGCCTCTGGCTGAGAAATATCCCGGACTGCCTCTGCATTTTACAGGACCGGTTGCTGCGGGCTTTCAACAAGCACTAAATGAAACGGCGATTGAAAACAATCTTACGATATCGTCTATTATTAAAAGACCTATTTATAATATATTGAATTATTACACCAATAAAAATTAACAAACATGAAAGTAGGAATTAACGGATTCGGCCGCATTGGTCGCCTGGCATTCAGAGCTGCTGTTGACCGCAGCGATATTGAAATTGTAGGAATTAATGATCTTGTTGAGCCAGAATATATGGCTTACATGCTTAAATACGACTCGACTCATGGTCGATTCAATGGAACTGTTGAAGCAAAAGATGGCAACCTGATTGTAAACGGCAAAACTATCCGCGTTACTGCAGAAAAAGATCCTGCAAACCTTAAATGGAATGAAGTAGGTGCTGAAGTTATTATTGAATCAACTGGTTTATTCTTAACCCAGGAATCAGCAGGAAAACACATCCAGGCTGGTGCTAAGAAAGTAGTTATGTCTGCTCCAGCAAAGGACGATACCCCTACTTTTGTAATGGGCGTAAATCACAAAGAACTGAAAGCTGACCAGGCTATCGTTTCAAACGCTTCTTGTACAACAAACTGCCTTGCTCCTATCGCTAAGGTATTAAACGATAAGTTTGGTATTATCGAAGGCTTAATGAGTACTATTCACGCTGTAACTGCAACTCAGAAAACAGTTGACGGTCCTTCAGCGAAAGACTGGAGAGGCGGACGTGGTGCTTATCAGAACATCATCCCTTCATCAACTGGTGCTGCTAAAGCTGTGGCTCTGGTAATTCCAGCCCTTAAAGGCAAACTTACAGGGATGTCTTTCCGCGTACCTGTTCCTGATGTATCAGTTGTAGATTTAACTGTACGTCTTGAAAAAGCAGCTTCTTATGCAGATGTTAAAGCAGCAATGAAAGAAGCTTCTGAAGGCGAATTAAAAGGCATTTTAGGATATACTGAAGATGACGTAGTATCTCAGGATTTCTTAACTGATGCACGTACTTCTATTTTTGATGCTAAAGCTGGTATCGCACTGAACGATAACTTTGTAAAAGTTGTATCATGGTACGATAACGAATGGGGATACTCTAACAAGTTAATCGACCTTGTTCAATTGATCGGAACACTATAATATTCCATCATAAATAAAAAGAGAGGCCGGAATCTTATGGTTCCGGCCTCTCTTTTTATTTATGTAAGTGTATGTTCAAGCCTGCTCAATCACAACGTCAAAAGAAAGCGGCTTCTCTACCAGAACTTGGCGTTTCTGTTAAACCTTTTCAATATAAGGCCCGATAATGGAGGTAAATGCAATACTGCAGATTGCTCTCTCCCCTGCCAGGGAACCTGTTGCGTAGTTATTGCGTAATTCAGGTCGAATCCGCTGCCGTAATACTTCTCTTCGTCCGAATTAAAGATTACCTGCCAGTCGCCATGATAAGGCAAGCCAACGCGATAGTTATAACGCGGTACAGGCGTCAGGTTAAGCACTATAACCAGCTTCTCCTCTGCTATTTCACCTTTGCGACTGTACACGAGTACCGAATTTTCTGCATCACCAGATTCTATCCATCTGAATCCTTCCCACTCAAAATTCTTTTCATATAATGCCCCTTCTGAGCGATATAACGAATTTAATTCCTTCACAACTTCTTTTATTCCCTGATGTGGTTTGAACTGTAACAGATGCCAGTCCAGCGATTGCTCAAAATTCCACTCGTTGGTCTGACCAAATTCGCCACCCATAAATATGAGTTTAGTGCCGGGATGCGTAAACATGTACGTATAAAGCAGCCTTAAATTAGCAAATTTCTGCCATTCGTCGCCAGGCATCTTGTATATCAGTGATTTCTTACCATGCACTACCTCATCATGCGATAAAGGAAGCATGAAGTTCTCTGTAAAGGCATAAACAGTGCTGAAAGTGATGTCGCCATGAAAATACCGCCGGTGAATAGGGTCCTGGCTAAAGTACTTCAGCGTATCATTCATCCAACCCATCATCCATTTCATGCCGAAGCCAAGGCCTCCGGTAAATACCGGTTTGCTTACCCTGGGAAAAGCTGTGGACTCTTCTGCAATAGTTTGCACATCGGGGAATTGTCCGTATACCGCAACATTCAGCTCCTTTAAAAAGCTAATTGCCTCAAGGTTTTCACGTCCTCCAAATTCATTTGGGATCCACTCCCCTTCCTTTCGCGAATAATCCCTGTATAGCATGGAAGCAACGGCATCAACTCTTAATCCATCAACATGATAACGATCGATCCAGAACAAGGCGTTACTTATAAGAAAAGACCTCACCTCATTTCTTCCATAATTAAAAATATAAGATTTCCAGTCGGGATGAAAACCTTCTTTTTCATTGGAGTGCTCATAAAGATGAGAACCGTCAAAACGGAACAGCCCATGCATATCTCCCGGAAAGTGAGAGGGTACCCAGTCGAGAATTATCCCAATGTTATTATTATGGAGTTGTTCAATGAGATACATTAGGTCCTGGGGAGTTCCATACCGTGATGAGGCAGCAAAGTAGCCTGTTACCTGGTATCCCCATGAGGGATAATACGGATGCTCCATAAGAGGCATAAATTCAATGTGCGTGAACCCCATTTCCTTTATGTAAGGCACGAGCTTATCGGCAACGAGCCGATAACCAAGAAACTCTTCAGGAGAATCAGGACTGCGCATCCAGGAGCCTAAATGAACTTCATAAACTGACCAGGGTTTCTTCAGCCCGTTTCTTTCAAATCGGCTTTGCATCCATTCCTCGTCTGTCCATTCATACCAGGTGTCCCAGACAATCGATGCAGTATGAGGTGGCAACTCCCACCTAAGCGCATAAGGATCTGACTTCTCCAGTTCTTCACCAGAACTGGAGCGGATAAAATATTTATAAACCTCACCAACACCTATGTCGGGGATGAATCCTTCCCATATACCCGAGCTATCCCAACGCGGATTCAGATAATGAGCGTCCCTGTTCCAGCCATTAAAATTCCCGATAACAGAAACTTGCCGGGCGTTTGGGGCCCAAACTGCAAAATATGTTCCGGTTCTGTCGCCGTCTGGTTCTACAACATGCGACCCAAGTTTTTCATACAGCTTATAATGTTTACCTGCTTTAAACAGATGAATATCATAGTCAGTTAAACGGGAATATGATCTGACATTGTTTTGTAAAGAAGTATCTGAACTTTTTTTCCTGGACTTCATATATGTTTACCTGAATTCTTTAACACCTTTATGTTGCTGAAGTTTTAGTGAACAGGAAACTATTAAACTTCATTACCGCTTCCTGCCGGGGGTTCTCTCAATAAAGTACCAAAGTAAAAGAAAGAACAAACCTAACTATTTTTAGATTATATGTTATGTAACTAACATATAAATCAAAGATCTGATAAGTCATTTATAGCATATAATCTTTCTGATTCTGAACTCTATAGATTTTATTCTCATTTATTGTCTGCTTCATTTTTTTCTAAATCCGGAAGATCGTTCAGTTTTTATCGGTCGGGTAATTCAGAAATGGCAAACAATTGTATCCTGCTTCTGGGCTTCAAATATAAACAAATCCAGGAAATTGTGAAGGCCTTGTAAGAATCAGGACAGGGAAACCGCTTTTATAAATTTGCACCTTTTTAGCTCCATTCGCTTACCAGTATCGTACCAGTGCCGTACCAATCCCTGATCAGGTCAGACTCTCGTCAGATCAGGCTTTGATATGGAACTTGTCAGGCTTCTTTCCGGACTTATACCTATGTTTTCCCCAGGTTTAACCATTCAGCATCAGGTCTTCGGCTTTTCAGGAGATTCGGTCGGTATACCAACATTGAGCAGTAGAACCACTCTACTGTGCTCTCTCTGACCTTTTAAAAGCAATTTCCCGGAGATTCAGGAGGCGATAGCAATGAATCAGAATAAAGCATTTATATTTACGTATATGAAAGTTTTGAAAGCTATTTTAGCGCTCGTGCCGGCAATTGGCATTATAGCTTTGTTTAACACAAAAATGGGAAGTATACCTCCTGCCGGTAAATTTCTCGACCCCTTCCATGGATTCTGGCATAACGCTGAGAGCAAAAACCACGTAGACGACGTCATCCAATTAAAAGGACTCAAAGGCAAGGTCCAGGTAGCTCTTGACGACCATATGATCCCCCATGTGTTTGCTGAGAATGATTACGATCTCTACTTTGCGCAGGGATACATCACGGCCAGGCATCGTCTATGGCAAATGGATTTCCAAACACGTTATGCAAGTGGCCGCCTGTCCGAGGTTATAGGGGAGAAAGCGATAGAACTCGACCGTTATCAGCGTCGTATGGGTATGGTATATGGGGCAGAGAACATGGTGAAAGAGCTTGAAAAATATCCCATCATCAAACGAATGACCGAGGCCTACGCTGACGGAGTAAATGCATATATCCAATCATTACGCCCCCAGGACTATCCCATTGAATTTAAAATACTCGATTATAAGCCAGAAAAATGGTCTCCCTTGAATACTGCGTTGCTTCTCAAGCTAATGTCGGCTACACTCGCCGGAGGCTCCGATGAGTTCTATATGAGCAATGCTCTCCGTAAATTCGGCAAAGACACGATAGAGAATTTATTCCCCGACTTTCCGTTTAAAAACGATCCTATTATTCCAGAAGGTACCAAATGGAATTTCAAACCGGTCCCTGTTCCGGCAGTCCCTGCAACAGAATACCAGGCAGTTAACCCTTCCGTCTTCACTAATAAGAAAGAAGAAGGAATAGGAAGCAACAACTGGGCTGTGTCTGGAACTAAAACGGTTAACGGATATCCATTGCTCGCAAACGACCCGCATCTTGAACTTAGTCTTCCTTCTATATGGTATCAGATTCAGATGGCAGCCCCTGGCATAAACGCCTGCGGGGTTTCTATTCCTGGTGCGCCCGGCGTCATCATCGGATTTAATCAGAAAGTAGCATGGGGAGTTACCAATGTGAATGCAGACGTCCTCGACTTTTACAGTATAAAGTTCAAAGACAGCAGCTGCAAAGAATATTGGTATAACAATCAATGGAATAAAACGGACATCCGGATTGAAGAGATAAGAATCAGGAACAATAACACTATCCGCGACACCGTTTACTATACCCATCACGGACCGGTGGTATATTTAAATAAACCGAAAAACTTTACAAAGGCCCGGAATATCCCTCAAGGTTATGCCCTCCGGTGGATAGCACATGACCCTTCAGTGGATGTTGCAACCTTCTATTATTTAAACCGCGCAAATAATTACGCCGACTATCGTAAAGCCTTGGCATACTACACTGCTCCGGCACAGAATTTCGTCTTTGCAAGCATTGATAACGACATTGCGATCAGTCCTAATGGTTATATCCCATTAAAATGGCATGCGCAGGGTAAGTATCTCCTGGACGGCACAAAAATAGAGAACGACTGGCATGGCCGGATTCCTGCTACTCAGAATCCGATAGTAAGAAATCCTCCTCAGGGCTTTGTGAGTTCTGCCAATCAGCCGTCTACAGATAAATCTTATCCCTATTATATAAACTGGGAGTTTTCGGGATATGAACGCGCTCACCGGATTAATACGCGTCTCGCCGTGATGCAACGTGCTACTGTTGACAGCATGAGAAACCTTCAGAATGATAATTATAGTGTACACGCTGAAAATGTATTACCCTTAATGATCAAGTTGATTGATATTAACCGGCTAAATGCGAGCGAAAGGAGAGCTTATAATATTGTGAAGAAGTGGAACAAATACTTTAACAGTAAAGAGATTGGCGCTTCCATATTTGAAATCTGGCAAAAAGATATATACAATAGAATATGGTCTGATGATTTTACGGAGTCCGATGCTCCTATGCGCTTCCCTTCCAGAGACCGTACTGTGCACTTACTCCTTGAAGAGGAAAATTCCCGGTGGTTTGATGATATAAGAACACCGGAAAAAGGAAACAGGAGCGATATCGTTGAAGCGGCATTTAAGTTCACCGTCGACAGCCTCGAACGAAGATTCGGACCAATTAGCAAGGAGTGGCAATGGGCAAACGTTAAACAAAGCCATGTACCTCACCTCGCTAAAATAGCAGGATTTGGCTCATCCATTTTATTGAACGGAGGTTCTAAGACATCGGTAAACGCACTGTCAGAGAGCCACGGCCCGTCGTGGCGAATGGTGGTCGAGCTGGGTAAAGAAACAAAAGGGTTCGGAGTATTTCCGGGAGGCCAGTCGGGCAACCCGGGTAGCTTCTACTACGATGATATGATTGACACCTGGACTAATGGAAGGCTCAGCCAGTTGTTATTCCTTAAGTCGGCCAACCAAAACACAAAACGCATCATCCAGCACATCACTCTCGAAAAAAAATAACCTTCTTATGCTAACCCGTCTTATTTCTTTATCCTGTCTGATACTTCAATTCTTCCTGCCCTGGTGGATCATCGGCCCTGTAGCCTTCCTGTTTGCTGCATGGATGGCCAAAAGCCCCTCTCACGCCTTTAAAACAGGCTTCAACGCCGTCTTTATCCTGTGGTTAATTATAGCGTTGATTAAAACTTTGCCGAATGACAACATCCTCGCAAATCGCGTCGGACAGATGCTTATGCTCCCTGACTGGTCGCTTAACTGGATTATTGTCATCTTGCTGACCGCCGTCGCAGGGGGATTAGTTGCTGGAATAGCTGGGTTCGCCGGTTATTTCTGGAGGTTTATTTTCCCTAAGAACAGGTGATCATTCGGTGATTCTGATTATTGAGGGCATTCTTCCTATCTTTGCGGCGTGAAGAGTGACTTTTCAAAACCGTTATTTTCAATTCAATCCGAATCTGATTTTAATCAGCTGGCTATTGAAACCTTCCAATTCCAGGCAGCGAAAAACCAGGTCTATTCACGCTTTGTTGAAGCATTGGGAATTGACCGGGATAAGGTAAATGAAGTGAGCAGGATTCCCTTCCTGCCAGTAGAGTTTTTTAAATCCCACCCTGTTAAGAGCGGCGAATATGAACCACAAATTATTTTCAGCAGCTCGGGAACTACGGGGATGATACAAAGCAGGCATCTTGTAAAAGAAATAAGTTTATATGAGGATAGCTTCCTGAACGGCTTTAATTTTTTCTACGGCGACATCAGCCAATACACTATTCTCGCCTTGCTACCCTCCTACCTCGAGAGGGAAGGCTCGTCGCTTATCTACATGGTAGACGAACTCATTAAACGAAGCGGGCAAGCTTTGAGCGGTTATTTCCTGCATAATCATCGGGATCTTTATACAACACTTCAAAAATTACAGGCAGAAAAGCAGAAGGTAATTTTAATAGGCGTAACATACGCACTTCTTGACTTTATTGAGAAATACGAGATCCACTTCCCTGATTTAATTGTGATGGAAACTGGAGGAATGAAAGGAAGGCGTAAAGAGATAATCCGGTCTGAACTCCACGAAATGCTTTGCGGGGGCTTCGGCATCGCTTCTGTTCATTCTGAATATGGAATGACCGAACTACTCTCTCAGGCTTATTCCAAAGGAGATGGAATATTTCAATGTCCGCCCTGGATGAAGGTGCTGAGCCGTGACGTAAACGACCCATTAAGTTACCTGGAATACGGACGTACGGGAGGTATCAATATAATAGACCTGGCCAACCGGTATTCCTGCTCATTTATTTCAACCCAGGACCTTGGAAAAGTACATCCGGATGGAAGCTTCGAAATAGCCGGACGTTTTGATAACAGTGATATCAGAGGCTGTAACTTGCTGGTACAATAGTGTTGTGGGTTGCAAGTTGCAGGTTGGAGGTTGTGAGTTGCAGGTTGTGCGCTGAAGGCTTGTGGGTTCTGCATTGAAGTGCACTTTCTGCTATAACCGGCAATTGTTTGGGGTAATGGGACACAATAGTGTTGAAGGTTGTGAGTTGAAGGTTGCAGACTCTGTGTTGAAAGCTTGTGCGCTCCACGTTTGAATTGCACTTTCCGCTATGAAATTGCATCGCGTAAATAACGGATAAAATAACCCACCCTTATAAACGGATTTTGCCTGAAGATTTCATTCTAATAATGAAAACTCAGAGCCTGCAAGACGGAGCCTGCAACTGCAACAGGAAACCCGCAACTCTCCACACGGAACCCACAACTCACAACCTGCAACTCACAACGCTATTCGGCAATCAAAAGAAAGTAGTTCTTTTTACCTTTCTGAACGATCGTAAACTTCCCCTTAACAAGCTTGTCTGCATTAATCATTTCTGCAGGATCACTTACTTTTTGCCTGTTAACAGAAACGCCTCCGCCTTGTATCATTTTGCGCGCCTCCCCTTTCGAAGGAAAAACTTTAGTATGTTCGGCAAGAAGATCGGTTACGTTAATACCATTGCTAAGCTGCTCTTTCGATATCGTAAAATGCTGGACACCTTCAAAAACTTCCAGTATCTCCTCGTCTGTCAGTTGCTCAAGGAAGTCGACCGGGCCTGTGCTGAATAAAAACTCCGAGGTATTCAGGGCTTTCTGCAAAGCCTCTTCTGAATGTGTCCTTATTGTTATTTCCTGCGCCAGCGCCTTTTGGAGGGCACGCTGGTGAGGAGCAGCGTCGTGTTCTTTCTCTATAGCATCAATTTCTTCTTTAGACTTCAGGGAAAAAATACGGATCCAGTTTTTAGCATCACTATCACTGGTATTTAACCAGAACTGATAGAACTTGTATGGGGATGTCCTTTTGGCATCGAGCCATACAGCGCCACCTTCTGTCTTTCCAAACTTTGTACCGTCAGCTTTCTTTATCAGTTGAGTGGTTATTGCAAAAGCACTTCCTCCCTCCTTGCGGCGGATTAGTTCAGTACCGGTAACAATGTTCCCCCATTGGTCAGAGCCACCCATTTGTACCATACATCCTTTGTTCTTCCAGAGCCAGTAAAAATCATATCCCTGCACTAACTGGTAACTGAACTCTGTGAACGACATGCCCGTTTCTCCTTCGAGACGCTTCTTCACAGAATCTTTCGCCATCATATAATTCACCGTGATATGTTTCCCTACATCGCGGATAAAATCAAGAAAATTGAAATTCTTAAACCAATCGAAATTATTCACCATTTCGGCACTGTTAGCTCCGCAGTCAAAATCGAGAAATTTCTTCAACTGGTTTTCAATACATGCAACATTGTGCTTCAAGATATCTTCAGAGAGCAGGTTCCGCTCAGCCGACTTTCCCGACGGGTCGCCTACCATACCTGTAGCACCACCTACAAGAGCAAAAGGTTTATGACCAGCCCGCTGAAAATGTATCAGCGTCATGATCTGGGTAAGATGACCTACGTGAAGCGAATCGGCTGTAGGATCGAAACCAATATAGCCCGAAGCCATCCCTTTATTCAGTTCTTCTTCAGTTCCGGGCATTATATCCTGCAGCATGCCTCTCCAGCGTAGTTCTTCTATAAAATTCATCTTTTATCAAAAATGTAATGGTGTGCAAAGATAGAAAAACTATAAAACTCGTGATCCTAAAAGGCAATCGTTCACAAAATAAAACCAGTATGATGAAACGGATGTTACATGGAGTATGGCAGAAATTAAAATAATAAAACAGGAAACACTCTCTGACAAAAAATACAGGCTGGATTTTTTTGAATTTGAGAAGACGCAAAACGGCAAAACAGAAAAGCAGCAGCGCGAAATATACTTTCGGCCGTCAGCAGCCGCAATCCTCTTGTTCGACCCGGAAAGAAAAACGGTATTATTAACACGCCAGTTCCGCCTCCCCGTTCACCTTAGTCACAAAAAACCTGACATGATTATTGAAGCCTGTGCAGGTGTAATAGATGACGGAGAATTTCCTGAACATGCCATCGTACGTGAAGTAGAAGAAGAAACCGGCTACCGGATTTCGGAAATCAGGCAGGTAGCAGAAGGCTTCACCTCTCCCGCGTCTTTTATGGAATATGTATACTTCTTTACAGGCATCTATTCTTCCGATATGCGCGTAAATGAGGGAGGAGGAAAGAAAGACGAAGGGGAAGATATCGAACTCGTCGAGGTTTCTTTCTCTGAAGCGCGAAGGATGCTTGAAGCGGGAGAAATCAGGGATGTGAAGACGATCCTGCTGCTGCAACATGCTGCACTAACCGGGCTGCTATAGTCTATCCGCCTTTTCTACTAGGCTCCTTGATGAGAACAACCGTAAATTCAAGTAATTTAGCTATCTTGTACCATGGTTGACCAGATAGGGGGAGGATGAATTTTTTGTCGCATTTTTATTTTGACCGGTATAGTGATAATCCCGAACGGATTATAGGGATGGTATTGCCCGACCTGGTTAAGAACGCGAGAAAAGATTGGTGTATTCGACCCGAAAAACACCAATACCTCTTTACAGCCGACAAGAAGTTAAATTGTATTCTCGAGGGCTGGAAACGACATCTCGAAGTTGACCGCTACTTCCATTCATCCGACTTCTTTCATTTCCACACTCAAAAAATCAAGGCGCTTATAGGGCCTTTTTTAATAAATGCAGAAGTTCGCCCTTCATTCGTTGCACATATTGCTCTTGAGCTGATGCTCGACAGTCTTCTTCTCAAAGAGCGTGTTGTTGGCACTAATCAGTTTTATAAATATCTCTCCGAAGCAGACGTTCCGTCGACCAAAATCTTCCTGGAGTTAAACGGTATTTCTGATACAACACAGTTCTTCACTTTCCTTGACGAGTTTATCAGTTCTGCTTACCTTAACCAATACAACGATTCCGGGCACATTATATACGCAATAGGTCGTATTTGTATGCGTCTCTGGACTGGTCCTTTTTCCGACACTCAAAAACTTCAGCTGACGGCCGTTTTGTTGCCCTATATGGAAAAGCTTGAAAAAGAATATATGGAGATTTTTGATCAGATCGAAAGACGGCTCAATCCGTATACCTGATCTTCACAACGATCTTTTTTACTGCATTGTCTTCATCTACCTTAATATTGGGACGGTGAGCATCCCCCGGAAAAAAAAGAAAGAATGTATCAGGCCTCGTAAGGTAAAATTTCCCCTCGGCATCATAAATCGCCACGTCTTTTTTCTCATTATAAGGATCTATAACGCGTGCTTTAGATACAGGGGCAACTCCCATTTTCTCGGTACCTTTATAGGTATACTGCAGGTCTATTGTATGCCGATGGGCTTCCCATTTCGTATTTTCAAAATCACGCATCGGCCCCACTGTTACGTTAACATATACATTGTTGCCATCAAGGGGGTATTTTCCCGGAGCGATTTTATCAAAGTCCGTTTCCTTTAGAAACTTAAAAGCGCTGTCCCACCAGGCTTTATTCTTATTATACTGGCTTTCAAACTCATGACGATTAACAGACACATGGGGATAGAGCTTCATGCCATTATACCACTTGCCATGCATGAACCATTTTTCAGTCCGACGCACCGATGAGCACGCGCTTAACATCATGGCGACGCAAAAAAACAATATACCTTGTTGCAAAAAATACCTTTTCATTTGAGAGCAATATTAGTGATTTTACAACAGGATCGGATGAACCATGTACATTGATTTTGAAAAAGTCTTATCTTCGTTCCCATGCCGCTTTTTGAGATTAAAGAACGAATGGATGCACTGGTTAAGGAACTGAACCAGCACAATTATAACTATTATGTACTAGCTCAGCCAACAATATCAGACTACGATTTCGATAAAAAGCTTGAAGAGCTTTCGGAACTGGAAAAACAGTATCCCGAGCTGCAGGACCCCGACTCTCCAACACAGAAAGTGGGAGGAGAAATTACAAAAGAATTCAAAACAGTGAAGCATAAATGGCCGATGCTTTCACTGGGAAACACATACAGCGAACAGGATTTGCGCGAGTTTGACGAAAGAATCCGAAAATCAATAGGAAGCGACTTTGAGTATGTCTGCGAACTGAAGTTCGACGGACTTTCCATGAGCCTTACGTATGAAGACGGCAAACTATTAAGGGCAGTAACTCGTGGCGATGGAACGCAGGGCGACGACGTTACAACCAATATCCGAACAATTAAACGAATTCCTGGAAAACTAAAAGGCGAGGGATATCCAGATAATTTCGAAATAAGAGGAGAGGTATTTATGCACCGGGCGGCTTTCGAAAGACTTAACTCTGAACGAATGAAAAACGACGAAGTTCCTTATGCGAATCCACGTAATTTTGCAGCAGGAACCGTCAAGTTACAGGATTCGGGAGAGGTAGCACGGCGACCACTGGATTGTTTCCTGTATTTTCTTTACACAGACAGAAGGCTTTACCGTACTCATTGGGATAGCCTCAATGCGGTTAAAGAATGGGGATTCCACGTCTGCGAACACAACAAGCTTTGCCGCAATATCGATGAGGTTCTTCAATTTATTCATTATTGGAGTGAGAATCGCTTTAACCTCAGCTATGATATAGATGGCATCGTATTAAAGGTAAACAGTTATGCTCAGCAGGATGAACTGGGCTTTACAGCTAAATCCCCCAGATGGGCCATTGCGTATAAATATAAAGCAGAAGAAGCAGAAACGATTCTTGAGAGTGTCAGCTACCAGGTGGGGCGTACCGGCGCTGTAACACCTGTTGCTAACTTAAAACCCGTTTTGCTTGCAGGCACCAGGGTAAAAAGAGCAACCCTTCATAATGCCAACGAAATAAGTCGGCTTGACCTTCATGAAGGCGATGCCGTGTTTGTCGAAAAGGGCGGCGAAATTATTCCTAAGATCACTTCTGTTAATACCATAAAAAGGCAATCGGGGAGCAAAAAAATCATTTACCCTGATATTTGTCCTGAATGTGGCAGTAATTTGATCCGAAGAGAAGGAGAAGCCGTTCACTATTGCCCCAACGATGAAGCATGCCCTCCTCAAATCACAGGAAAGATCCAGCACTTTATCAGCAGGAAGGCAATGAATATTGAAGGCATGGGTAGCGAAACGGTAGAAACGCTCTACAGGAAAGGACTCATAGAACATATAAGCGACTTATATTTGCTTCATGAAAAAGCCGACGCCTTAAAAGAGATGGACCGCTTTGGCGAGAAGTCTATCAGCAACATGCTCGAGGGAATCGAACGCTCTAAACAAATGCCCTTTGAAAAAGTACTTTTCGGTCTAGGGATCCGGTATATAGGTGAAACCGTAGCGCGGAAAATAGCAGCTTATTTCAAGAATATAGACAGCCTGATGAGTGCTACTTATGATGAACTTATTTCAGTAGATGAAATCGGCGAACGAATAGCTGAAAGTATTATTGCATACTTTAAAGACCCCAGACACCTCCAACAAATTGAAAAACTCCGGACTGCGGGCCTGCAGTTTGAAGCAGAGGAAAAAGTGGTACTGCTGGCAGGCAATAATCTGGAGGGAAAAACATTTATCATCTCCGGTGTATTCGAAAACTTTAGCCGGGACGAACTTACAGCGTTAATAGAATCAAACGGGGGGAAAATACTTAGCAGCATCTCCGGAAAACTAAATTATCTCGTAGCTGGTGATAACATGGGACCTTCAAAGCTTGAAAAAGCTAAAAAATTAAACATACCTGTCATCACCGACACGGAGCTTCTAAGTATGATAAGCAAATAACACGGTAACAATCAGGAATACGAAGAGAATCAGTAACGAAATCGGACAGGAAAAGCTATTAAATAGCAGAAAAATTAAGAAATAGCACTAAATTCGCGTCCGGCTTTATAAAGCTAAAGAGAACAGAGGATAATGAATAAATTTTACGGAACCGGGGTAGCAATGATAACCCCGTTCAATGCAGATGGATCCATTGATTTTGATGGATTAAAAAACCTGATAAATTTTCAGATTGAAGGAGGTGTAGAATACCTGGTATCGCTGGGTACAACAGGAGAATCAGCTACTTTAAGCAAGGATGAAAAAAAGGCGGTCTGGGAGTTTACGGCAGAAACAGTAGCAGGAAGAGTTCCGTTGGTTGCCGGCATTGGTGGGAATGCTACTTCCGAAGTTACCGAAAGCATAAAAAAGTTTAACACTCAGGGTTACGATGCGATCCTTTCGGTTAGCCCTTACTATAACAAACCCATTCAGGAAGGCATATATCAGCACTATAAGGCAATAGCAGAAGTATCGCCTTTGCCAGTGATCCTTTATAATGTTCCGGGGCGTACCGGCAGTAATATTGCTGCGGATACAACTCTTCGTCTCGCCTCTGATTTCAAGAACATCATCGCTATAAAAGAAGCTTCAGGCAATTTCGAACAGTTTAATATTGTGCTGAGAGACAAACCTGAGGACTTTCTGTTCATCTCGGGCGACGATCCTTTAACTCTTCCACTCATCGCATTGGGGGCAGCAGGAGTAATATCGGTAGCAGGAAACGCGCTTCCGGGTCTATGTTCTAGCATGGTCCGCTTATGCCTTCAAAAAAAGTTTGATGAAGCGTTGCCTATCCATTTCAGGCTTACGAATTTCCTTAAGCTCCTTTTCTGCGACGGTAGCCCCGGCGGAATCAAAGCGGCGTTAAAGCATCTGAATATTTGTTCAGATACACTAAGGTTACCACTCGTTGGTGTCGGTGAGGCCACCAGGGAAAAGATAACACAGGAACTGGAAAAATTGAAATAAAAAACCCCGGGGGATTTTTAATCAGCCGGGGGAAAATTTCTTGAAGGAAACGAATGCTATTTACTGTTTTTCGATTCCTGAATCTCTAAACGAATTGCCTGAGCCAGGTTTTTTACATCCTGTAAACCTTTTCTTACCCTTGTTCCTGCAGCACTATTTCCTTTATTGTAAAATTTGTCTGCATCAGCTTCAATACCTGAAATGAGGTTTTTCAGCTCGGTAAATCTTTCATAATTTGCCATTGTAATGTTAGTTTAGTTTTATTTTTTTGTTAAGCTTAGGCTAATGTAAATGGCTTTTTTGACAAAAAAAAATATTTTATTAAAAAAAGAGAAGGGCTTAAGTTATATTTTAGAGGTTGTGAGTTAATGAGTTATGAAAGAAACAATAATCCCCCATAACTCATTAATCATATTTTATAACTTTTTTACGCTGTTACAACGCTTTGTTCTTTGTAATAACCACTCTTAAGCTTCTCGAAAACTTTAGAGAATGCATCCAGAGTGACCTGAACATCTTCAAGCGTATGTGCCGCTGTTGGAATAATACGAAGTTCTATCAGCCCTTTAGGAATGACGGGATAAACAACTATCGAACAAAAAATGCCGTAATTCTCGCGGAGATCCATCGTTATAGCGGTAGCCTCGTTCAGTTCACCCTGAAGGAATACGGGAGTTACCATGGTATTCGTTACACCTAAATTGAATCCCCTTTCGCGTAATCCATTTTGAAGCGACGTTGCGATGTTCCACAATTTCTCGCGCAATTCCGGACAACCTTTAAGCAATTCCAGGCGCTTCTTTAAACCCAGCACCATCGGCATTGGAAGAGCTTTAGCAAATGTCTGAGACCGCATATTATAACGCAGGTAATTAACAATTTCTTCTGTTGAAGCAACAAATGCTCCAATTCCTGCCATCGATTTAGCAAATGTTCCAAAATAGATATCTATTCCTTCGATACAGTCCTGTGCTTCATGAGTGCCTGCACCAGTCTTTCCCATTGTGCCAAAACCGTGTGCATCATCAATGAGCAGGCGGAACTTAAACTCGTCTTTTAAAGCAACGATCTCTTTAAGTTTTCCCTGTGCACCCGACATTCCAAACACGCCTTCGGTAATTACAAGGATACCACCACCCGTTTGCTCAGCTAGCCGTGTAGCCCGTTCCAACTGCTTTCTGCAGCTGTCCATGTCATTGTGCTGAAAAACAAAGCGTTTACCCATATGCAACCGCACCCCATCAATAATACATGCGTGTGATTCCGCATCATAAACGATCACGTCATTTCTGTCAACTAAAGTATCAATAATAGATACCATACCCTGGTAGCCGTAATTCAGAAGAAAAGCATCGTGCTTTCCTACAAATTCTGCCAGATCTTTCTCCAGTGACTCGTGATGATTGGAATTTCCTGACATCATTCTGGCGCCCATAGGATAGGCCATTCCAAATTCTGCCGCTGCTTTGGCATCAGCCTCGCGAACTTCGGGATGATTCGCTAAGCCAAGATAATTATTCAGACTCCAGACAAGATGGTCTTTCCCTCTAAACTTCATATGAGGTGCAATTTCACCTTCAAGTTTAGGAAATGCAAAATACCCATGTGCCATCTTCTGATGCTGGCCCAAGGGGCCCATATTTTTTGAGATTTTATCAAATAAATCCAATGTTCTAGTATTTAAGTTATTACTCGGATTAAACGCGTAAAGTTAATAATTTTAAAAAGGTCTGCCAGCAATATATACACCTTATTCTGCTTTATGTTTATAAGCTCTGCTTCAAAACAGTTTCTAAACAAAAAAAGCCCTTACGTTTCCGCAAAGGCTCTTTCTGTTCGAGTGTATTCTAATCTACATTGTCATGCAGAAATGAATTGTTGGGTCTTATTTCTGTTATTCCCTCTTCATTGGAAAGCGTGAAACGCGATATTTGAGATTCCGAAGAGTGAGGAACCTGCTGAAGCGCCATTTGTTTTCTCTTATATGCAGGTTCGTTTTCTAATTCCTGTAGTCCATTCGCAGTACGAAGCTTCATGCTAAGATCTTTCAAACGAAGGATCCGCTCCCGCGATTTGCGCAGCTGCTCTTCTATCGATTCATCCGTCTTATCTTCGTCAGGATTATATACTTCTGTTTCTTCCGTATCAACCGGGTGAACGTCTACGGCATTCTGAGGGAGTTCTTCTGTAACCGGCTCATTAAACTGAAACTCCGATTCAGCTATCTTTAAACCAAATTCGAAAGTTGGTTCCGGCTTAACAGGCTCTTCATCCTGTAAAGTATGCCTGATAACTTTTGGTTCTGAAGGTTTCTTTTCTTCTGCCTTCTTTTGAAAAAGTCCGCCAAAAAGATCTGCCTGAACCTGGGCTGAGTATTTAGGCGTTGTATCTTCTGCTGTTTCCTCCACTTCCAACTCAGGCTCTTCTTCAATGAAAGCATTGACCGGCTTCACCATAGGAGCATTCTCAGGAGTCAGCATTGAGACCTTCTTCTGATTGCTCTTTTCGAGAGCCCGTTCCTCTTTTGTCTGGAAACCAGTAGCTATTATCGTCACGGAAAGTTTCTCTCCCAACGACTCATCCATACAGTTACCCCAGATTAAATCGGCGGCAAGCCCGGCTTCTTCCTGGATATAATCAGTAATTATACTTACTTCATCCATGGAGACCTCTCTGGATCCCGAACTGATATTTAACAGAATGTATCTGGCCCCCTCTATCTCGTTATCCTTTAATAAAGGAGATGCAAGAGCACCTTCTACTGCACGCAACGCCCGACTTTCTCCTTCTGCCGAATAACTACCCATAATAGCGACACCGCTATTATTCATCACTGTCCGAACATCTTTAAAGTCAACATTGATATAACCCGGTATAGTAATAATCTCCGCTATACCTTTAGCCGCTGTCGTCAATATATTATCAGCCTGTGCAAATGCTGCACTGAGGGTCAGATTACCAAAAATCTCACGAAGACGATCATTTGAAATTACAAGATATGAATCAACATATTTCTTAAACTCTTCAAGACCTTCTTCCGCCTGCATCTTCCGTCGTTTACCTTCGAAAGAAAAAGGCGTCGTTATAATTCCTACAGTCAGAATGTCAAGTTCCTTTGCTGCTTTCGCGATAATCGGACTTGCTCCTGTACCGGTACCACCACCCATTCCTGCTGTAATAAAAAGCATCTTTGTGGTGCTTCCCAGCATCCGTTTCACATCCTCTATATTCTCGATAGCAGAGTTCTTCCCTACTTCAGGTATAGAACCTGCACCCATTCCTTCCGTAAGACTAGCACCCAACTGAACTTTGTTCGGAATAGGGCTTAACTCCAGTGCCTGGGCGTCTGTATTGCAGATAATAAAGTCTACACCAGTAATTCCCTGCCTGTACATATGATTTACGGCATTCCCACCGCCGCCGCCAACACCAATTACTTTGATAATTGATGATTTCTCTTTTAACATTTCAAACTGCATATCGCTATTAATCAATCAAGTAGATTTGAAGTTATGATACCCTGTTACTTGTTGTAATATTAACTATTTTTACACATAAGTTTTCCACACATGTTGAGAATGTGGAAAACTCTTCAATTGTGGAAAAATCACTTAATATAGTCCTCGTCTTTAATATCGTCCTTTATAAACCGCGCTCCTGTTTGCAGTAATTTATCAAATAAACCGAATGACTTCTTTGCTTTTTCAGGCGCAGGTTTCTCTACGTATACACCCGGCTGCTTCAGCATTTCTTCCATTTCTTCTGCCTTACAAATTCCCTTGATCAGCAAACCAATACCTGTGGCGTATAAAGGACTTTTCAGGTCGTCGTAAATATTCTTCGGCAACACCTCGTTCTTTGCAAGATGCTCATTCGGATAACCTACCCGGCAATCGAGCCCGGTTACATATTCTACCAGCTGAGGAAGATGCTTAAGCTGAGCTCCCCCGCCCGTGATAACAATACCGGCAATCAAACGCTTTTCGTATCCCGAAGCTTTTATTTCATAGTAAACATGTTCAATGATCTCTTCCATCCGCGCCTGAATCACATAGGCAAGGTTCTTTACGGATATCTCCTTAGGCTCGCGGCCTCGTAAACCGGGAACACAGATGATTTCGTTCTCCTTGTTTTCATCAGCCAGTGCAGAACCAAACCGTGTTTTCAAAAGCTCCGCCTGATTCCTCATTACGGAACAACCTTCCCTGATATCTTCAGTAACGCTGTTTCCGCCGAATGGTATTACCGCGGTATGGCGGATAATCCCCTCATGGAAGATAGCAATGTCTGTAGTTCCACCACCTATATCCACAAGCACAACGCCAGCTTCTTTCTCTTCCTCACTTAAAACCGATTCTGAAGAAGCCAGAGGTTCAAGTATTAGCTCCTGCGTTTCCAGTCCGGCATTTCTCACACACTTCAGGATATTTTTCACCGCACTCACATGACCAGAGATGATGTGAAAATTCGCTTCCAGACGAACCCCTGCCATACCGATCGGATCTTTGATCCCCGGCTCGTTGTCGACGGTAAATTCCTGTGGCAACACATGAATGATCTCTTCTCCCGGCGGCATAACCAGCTTATACATATCTTCAATCAGCTTGTCAATATCTTTCCGCTGTATTTCATTCTGAAGATCTTTCCGCGTAAAGATCCCCCGATGCTGGAGGCTTTTTATATGCTGCCCGGCAATCCCGACATTCACGATCTTAATATCAACGTTCGACTGCGAACTGGCGTCCTCTACTGCCTGAAGGATTCCCTGAACCGTCTTTTGTATATTAGATACCACCCCGCGTGTTACTCCTGCAGATTCAGTTTTTCCAATACCCAATATTTCTATTTTCCTGTGCCCGCTTCTCCGGCCAACTATCACACAAATTTTTGTAGTTCCTATATCTAAACCTACGACGATAGGAGAACTCTTTGATAATGTAGAAGTACCTTTTTCCATAACTTAAGGTGTTGTTTTTTTGTTTAATTTATCCTAATATTTTGTTGTATCACGGGAAGAACTATCTGTAGTCACCGGCGCCAGATTCGTGCTGTCCCTTATATTTTTCTCGCAAACTATCTGATTGGTATATTTAATATTTATTGTTTTATACGCATCCCAGCCAACCGCCGGTATGGCCTTTTTATAAAAAATCAATAAATTATTGAGTCTTACCTCCAGAGAATCGGCATTTCCCAACACGATCCGGTGATCCCCCACGCGTGGTATTAATACAATTTCCTTTTGCTCATTAACATACATCTGCTCAATTTGCTCCTTCCATAAGGTGTCTCTCTCCATATATGAAGCGGTCTTATAAAGATCTTTTGCAACTGTCGTTTTCAACGAGTCAACAGAACCGTTAAAACTCTCCATTATAAATCCATTCGCCACCAGAACATGCGGCGTATAGCTTGAAGAGTACGGTATTTTAAATCCATCTTTATCGACATAAAAATCCTGATTTGTAAAATTAATGATCCGTAACACAGGCTCTCTCTGTTCAATTTCAAGGTGCACAACTCCATCCATATCAATATACACTTTTGCCTGCCTGATATAAGGATTTCTCTTCAATACGGTTTCGACTAACTGCACATTAATATTATTTAATGGTTTCCCAATAAGCTTGCCCGAACTCTCAAATACCATTCGGTTAATCTCTTCTCTGTCAATAAAGCTGGTTGTTCCGGGGATGATCACCTTTAAGTCGCTGCACTTCAGCTCACTTTTTCTTATACTGATGAAGCTCATGAGGGTTACAAGTCCCCCCAGGCTTATCAGCCAGATAAACGCAAACAACACCCGTTTCCACTTTATTCTTTTAAGCATTCGACAGAATTTTCTTAAGTGGTTCAACCATAGTGTCAATATCTCCCGCACCTGCGGTCAGAAGCAACTCTGGCCTTTTACTCTCAACAAGCACCAAAGCCTCTTCTTTAGAACATTGTTTTTTAAAACTTGAGCTTACCCTGTCGAAAATAATCGCAGAGCTCACTCCGGGAATAGGCAACTCTCTTGCCGGATAAATATCCAGCAGGATCAGTTCATCTGCTATACTTAATACTTCAGCAAAGCCCTCAGCGAAATCTCTTGTCCGCGAATACAGGTGAGGCTGAAAAATGACAGTCAGCTTTTTATCCGGATACAACTGTCTGGCAGCTGATAAACACGCCCGTAACTCTTCCGGATGATGAGCATAATCGTCTATGTATATCGACGTTCCCCTTACTATATATTCAAACCGTCTTTTTACACCTTTAAATGCAGCTATCGCTGCTTTAATTTTTTGAGGAGAAATAGATAACAATAATGCAGCCTGTATTGCTCCTACCGCGTTCTCAACGTTATGCAGCCCAGGCAGAGGCATCTGAATGTCCTTAATTTCGAGTTCATCATTTATAAAGTCAAACACAAAACAACCATTCTCAATTCTGACATTAACCGCCCGCGCTACCGCATCGCCTGAAGCGGAATAACTAATGCCGCCATCCAAAGCCAGCCCATTTTTGCAGATAAGCTTACCATTCTCCTTTATCTGTCCCGCAAACATTCTGAATGATTCATTCACTTTGTCTGCACTTCCGTAAATATCGAGGTGGTCGGCGTCCATAGAAGTAACTACCGCAACATCGGGATGCAACGTAAGAAAGGACCGGTCGTATTCGTCTGCCTCAACAACCACAACATTATTTGTACCAAACAAAACATTGGTATCATAATTGGAAGATATACCCCCTAAAAACGCGGTACATCCAAAATTGCTATGAGTTAAGACATGAGCAATAAGTGTAGATGTAGTTGTTTTACCATGCGTTCCGGCAACGGCAACTGTATACATTCCACGACTTATAATTCCAAGCACTTCAGAACGTTTCTTAAGAATAGCACCCTTACTCCTGAAATAGTTCAGAATAGCAGAGCTGCCTGGAATTGCCGGGGTATATATAATAAGAGCGGATGGGTCGTCAGTGCGGAAAGCGGGAGAGATCTCGTCAACACTATCCACATACGTTACTTCTATGCTTTCCTCCCGGAGACTATCGGTTAACGGAGTTTGCGTGCGATCATATCCCTCAACGGAGCAGCCCCTTTTATGGAAATAACGTGCGAGAGCACTCATTCCGATGCCCCCGATTCCAATAAGATAAACCCGTTTAATATTGTTCAACTCCATAACCTTTATAACTCCGTTGCTATTCTCAGCACTTCCCGTGCTATAACTTCATCGGCATCGGGCAATGCAAGCTCTCCGATACGCTCACTTAACTCCGCACACCGTTGTTCATTTTTCAAAACGTTCAGCGCCACATCTGCCAGTTCTTTTTCAGCGTTCTGGTCGGTCACCAGGACTGCAGCGCCATGTTTAACGAGCGATGCAGCGTTTTTTGTCTGATGATCCTCGGCCACGTTCGGCGAGGGCACCAGGATAACCGGCTTTTTAACTACACAAAGTTCTGCTATTGTACCTGCTCCTGCCCTGGCAACAATAATATCGGCAGCGGCATAAGCAAGATCCATCCGGTTGAGGAATTCAGTGACATGAAAATTCGGATGCGGACCTTCTCCGATCTCATCCATTACCATCTTGTAGTAAAATCGCCCGGTCTGCCAGATCACCTGGATATCCTCAGCCATAAATTTATACATGCCTGCGAGCATACTCCTGTTTAATGTGCCGGCTCCTAAACTACCACCAGTAACAAGTATCGTTTTCTTCGTTGATGACAAGCCAAAGAACGCAAGCGCCTCTTCACGTTTACCCGAAATATCTACAGCCTCTTTACGAATCGGGTTGCCTGTAAGTAATATCTTCTCCGAAGGAAAGAACTTATCCATTCCGTCGAAGGCAACACATATTCTGGCCGCTTTGTCACCTAATCTTTTATTGGTTATACCGGCGTAGGAATTCTGTTCCTGTATCAGATAGGGTACCTTCATCCGTCCTGCAGCGTATAACAACGGACCAGAGGCATATCCTCCAACACCTACTGCAGCATCAGGCTTAAACTTCCTGACCACAGAACGCGCTTTCAACAAACTGCCAAATAGTTTAAATGGCAGCAATAAGTTTTTGAGGACCGATTTACGCTGAAAACCCTGAATATCCAGCCCCACAATCGGGTATCCAGCAGAGGGAACCTTTTCCATTTCCATCCTGCCTTTGGCACCTACAAAAAGGATCTCTGTTGCGGGATCCAAACGTTTTAATGCATTAGCAATAGAAATAGCCGGGAAGATATGTCCTCCGGTACCTCCACCGCTTATGATTATCCTTTTTGCCATATTTTTCAAACTTTCGGCCTTATGCACCTGCTACCGGCCTTATTTTATTTTAAAAGTAAACTACTCACACACTTTACCTCTTGCATCTTCAACTTTAAACTCTCAACCTTCAACTTTAACCTCTCAACCCGCGACTTCGAACCTTCGCCCCGCAACCCACAATCTAGCCCATTGCGGGAATCTCTCCGATAATCACTTTATCTCCTTTTAAGTCTTTTTCTTTTTTCTTCTCCTCAATATCCCTGCTTACGCTGAGGATAATTCCAAAGGCCACGCTGGTAAACAATATCGAAGTTCCGCCCATGCTTACCAGTGGAAGCGGGACACCCGTAACCGGCCCTAAACCCACGGCTACTGCCATGTTCGCAAAAGCCTGGATCGTAAGACTAAAGCTTAGTCCCGCCGCGAGCAATGCCCCAAACGCCTTGGGACTCGCCGTTACGATCAAAATACATCGATATAAAAACACCAGATAAATAAGTACCAGCACAAATCCCCCAATCAACCCATATTCTTCAATAATCAAAGCATAAACAAAGTCTGAATATGGATGAGGCAAGTAGTTCCGCTGCGTGCTGTTTCCCGGGCCTTTTCCGAAAACTCCGCCCGTTGCAATTGCGATCTTGGCCTGATTGGACTGAAATGCTTTATCAGGATCGGCTTTTTCAGGATGTAAATATGTCTCTATACGCGAAGCATACGTTTTACGCCTCGGCCCTAGAAATATAACCCCTGTTAAAAGAACAGCACCAGCCAAACAAACAATCAGAATTTGTTTAATGCTTATTCTTCCGATAATGAGAAGCAAGATGCTTACACCGAACAGCATCAGCGCAGTCGAAAGATTTGCCAGTGCTATAAGGATAAAAACAACCGAAACAGAACCCATGATAGGGAGAAAAGATCTTTTTACATCTTTAATTTGCTCTTGCTTTTTCGTAAGGGTACGTGCAAGAAAAGTAATCAGCGCCAGCTTGGCAAGATCCGAAGTTTGAAACGTCTGGTTGATGACCGGGATCGTTACCCAGCGGTTAGCATCGTTTACCGTGGCTCCAAAGATCAGCGTATATAATAATAACGGAATGGTCAGGAGCATCAGCACCTTCGAAATTCCGGCGTAGTATCTGTAATCCAGTTTATGCGAGAAATACATTAATGCTAAACCACCAACGATCATTACCAAATGCTTGATAAGATACTGCTCAGCCGACTTATCATTTTTATACGCAATGGTACCTGTCGAGCTATATACTGCAAGTAATGACCATACCGAAAGTAAGATAACAATCAGCCAGATCCAGCGATCGCCTTTGGTTTTACTGAGTATTTGATTTATCATTTGCTGAGTTATGAGATTTGATTTATGAGATTTGAGATACCAGAAAACGAATTTCCGATCCCGGCTTACTCACGATACTTTTTTATTTATTTCCTATGTCCTTATTATTAGCAATCATATATTTTTTACTTCCGCTTTTTTGGCTTTCAACCCGCAACACACAACCTGCAACTCATAAGTCCCTTACTGCTGCTTTAAACTGGTCTCCCCGGTCTTCATAATTTTTGAAAAGATCAAAACTTGCGCACGCAGGTGAAAGAAGAACAGTATCGCCCTTCGCCGCCAGATGATATGAAATTTCCACAGCCTCTTTCATTGAGAATGTATTAACTATAACATCTACCTGGTCCTCGAAAGCATCATGTATCCGTTTGGTGTCTTTACCTAAACAAACAATGGCTTTTACTTTATTCTTTACCAGATCCTTCAACATCGAATAGTCATTCCCTTTATCAACTCCCCCAAGTATTAACACAACATCAGTGGTCATGCTTTCAAGGGCATACCATGTAGAGTTAATGTTCGTAGCTTTCGAATCATTAATGAAATCAATACCCGAAATCTTTCCTGCATGCTCGAGCCGGTGTTCAATATTCTTGAAGTTACCCATGCTCTCACGTATAGATTCATTCCGTAACTCGAGAACTTTGGCTACAATCCCTGAAGCCATTGAATTGTAAATGTTGTGTTTTCCCTGTAGCGCTAATTCTGTAATAGACATATTAAATAGTTGATCTGTTCCCAGGTTAATAATAATTTCATTGTTTGATAAATATGCGCCCCTATCCAGCTCTTTCTGAATCGAAAAAGGATAGGCTTTCGCATGAACATGCTGACGCTGTAGTCCGCTTATTGTTTCCGGATCATCTTCACAATAAATAAAGACGTCCTCCTCTGTTTGATTCTGGAGTATGCGGAATTTAGAATCTGCATAATTCTCCATTTTATAGTCATAGCGGTCAAGATGGTCGGGAGTGATGTTTAGCAACACTGCGATATCCGCTCTAAAGCGGTACATGTCATCCAGCATAAAACTGCTTATCTCCAATACGTACCAGTCAAAACTTTCCTCTGCAACCTGCCTGGCAAAGCTTTTACCTATGTTCCCTGCGAGACCCACATTCAGTCCTGCATTTCTAAGAATATGATAGGTCAGCATTGTGGTGGTAGACTTCCCATTCGACCCTGTAATACAAATGGTTTTCGCCTTGTTGTAACGACCCGCGAACTCTATTTCCGATATTACAGGAACTCCTTTTTCTTTCAGCTTCTTTACCAGTGGGGCCTTCTCCGGAATCCCCGGGCTTTTTATCACTTCGGTAGCCTGCAGGATCTTTTCCTCGGAATGGTGTCTTTCCTCATAAGCTATTCCACGACTCTCAAGCTCAGACTTATATAGATCAGCAATTGCTCCAGAATCCGACACGAATACATCATACCCATGCTTTTGAGCAAGTATTGCAGCGCCGGTACCGCTTTCTGCAGCCCCGAGGATTACAATAAGGGCTCCCGTGCCTTTTATAGGCTGGCCTGAAGTATCCGATATATTTTTAACAGAATCCATCTTTCTTCCTGAACTTAATTACCGTAGTTTAAGGGTGACGATCGTTAGTATTGCCAGAATAACTCCGATGATCCAGAAGCGGGTAGCTATCTTCGATTCGTGATACCCTTTCTTCTGATAATGATGATGAAGCGGCGACATTAAAAATATTCGTCGTCCCTCTCCGAACTTCTTCTTTGTATACTTAAAATAAGAAACCTGTATAATCACTGAGAGATTCTCTATCAGGAATATCCCGCAAAGAATAGGTATAAGCAGCTCTTTCCTGATCATTATAGCGAAGGCAGCAATAATTCCTCCTATAGCAAGGCTTCCCGTGTCGCCCATAAAAACCTGGGCAGGGTAAGAATTATACCATAAAAACCCTACACATGCACCCACAAAAGCCCCGGCGAAAACCACCAGCTCCCCCGAATTAGGGATGTACATAATATTGAGGTAGTCCGCTGTAATGGTATTACCGGAAACGTACGCCAAAATGGCCAGCGTTATCCCGATGATTGCGGAAGTTCCTGTAGCCAGGCCGTCAATTCCGTCGGTAATATTCGCACCATTTGAAACCGCTGTAATGATTACGATAACAAAGAACAAAAAGATCACCAGTGCATATTTTTCATAGCCCTCACCCAAAAAACTGAGGAACTTCGCATAATCAAGTTCGTTATTCTTTACGAAAGGAATATTCGTCCTGGTCGACTTCAGATTCTGCGTAAAGTAGTAGCTGTTGCCCTTTTGGTGTACTTCAAGCGGACTGGTATTGGTAGTTGGAAGTGTGATTTGCTGACGAACAACAATATTAGGATGAAAGTACATCGTCCAGCCAATAATCAGCGCCAGCCCTACCTGACCCATTATTTTAAACCTGCCAGCCAGCCCTTCCTTGTCCTTTTTAAATACCTTAATATAATCGTCAACAAAGCCAATAACTCCCATCCAGATGGTTGTTATAACCATCAGCACAACATACACATTACCCAGTTTAGCAAACAAAAGAGTAGGTATCAGGATTCCAAGTAAAATAATAATACCTCCCATAGTAGGGGTTCCCTGTTTCTGCATCTGGCCTTCTAAGCCCAGATTCCGTACCGTTTCTCCTACCTGCTTAGCCCGCAGGATCTTTATCAGTCTGCTTCCGTAAATTGTTGTAAACAGAAGAGAGAAAATAATAGACATTCCTGTCCGGAAAGATATATACTGAAACACCCCGGCTCCCGGGAAATCATATGCTTTATCTAACCACGTAAATAAATAATACAGCATCAGCTAACATGATATAATTGTTCAATTAATATTTTTTTATCATCAAAAGGATGTTTCACCCCTTGTATCTCCTGATATTTTTCGTGTCCTTTCCCCGCCAGAAGGATAATATCGCCTGGTTTAGCCAAATGACATGCCGTTTTAATAGCTTCCAGCCTGTTGGTAATAGTCAGGGCTTTTCTTTTGTTATCGGGCGTAATACCGGCTTCCATATCCCGGATGATATCTTCCGGATCTTCGGAACGCGGATTGTCGGAAGTAATAATCACTTTATCACTCCAGTCACAGGCCACCTGCGCCATTACCGGCCGCTTTGCCTTATCACGATCGCCGCCACAGCCAATTATGGTGATGACCTGCTCCGTTCCCTTTCGGATATCTCTTATTGTACTCAGCACATTCTGTACGGCATCAGGTGTATGAGCGTAATCAACAATACCGATAACACCGTTGGAAGAAGTAACATAGTCAAATCGTCCTTCAGCGCCATTTAACCGGCTTAGAATCGTCAAAACCCGGCCCCTGTCCTGCTCCAGTAGCATGGCCGTAGCAAAAACAGCCAGCAAGTTATAGGCATTAAAACTTCCAACCAGCTTAAACCACACTTCTTGTCCGCCTATATCGAGCAGCAAGCCACTCAGCTCATTTTCAACAACCTTGGCCTTAAAATCAGCCATGCTCTTCAGCGCGTAGCTTTTCTTGTAGGCAGTTGTATTTTGAATCATAACAGAGCCATTTTTATCATCAGAATTGACAAGTGCGAAGGCATTCCTGTCGAGCTTATCAAAAAACGCTTTCTTTGCCTCTAAATAAGCTCTGAATGTTTTATGAAAATCCAGATGGTCATGTGTTAAGTTCGTAAATACGCCTCCGCTAAATTTCAAACCCTCAATTCTGTGTTGTGCCACAGCATGAGAACTTACCTCCATAAAACAGTAATCACATCCGGCTTCTACCATTTCAGCAAGCAAAGCGTTCAGCGTCACCGGATCAGGAGTGGTATGAGTAGACGGAACCACCGACGTATGAATGTAATTTTCTACCGTCGAGATCAATCCGGCTTTATATCCCAGTTCCTCAAACAACTTATACAACAAAGTCCCTACTGTCGTCTTACCGTTTGTTCCGGTGATACCTACCAATTTCAGCTTCCCGGATGGATGGTTATAAAACGCGGACGCAAGGATGCCGAGAGCAACCGCCGAGTCCTTAACCAGTATATATGTGACATTTTCTTTTAATGTCTCAGGAAATTCTTCGCAAACAACAACCGAAGCTCCCTTACTCACAGCACCTGCTATAAAATGATGTCCGTCCGTAGCCGTTCCGCGGACCGCCACAAACAAGGTACCTTTTTCAGCTTTTCTCGAATCAAAACAAACCTGGTCTATAACAATATCAGCAGTACCCTTTATCTCAAGTACTTCCACTTCCTGTAATAACTCCTTCAATTCGTTTATCATTTCAATTCAATACTAATTGGATGCCCCTTAACCAGCCTGCTTCCTGGTTCAAGTGACTGTTTAACTACTTTGCCGCTTCCTTTAACCACTGGTTTTAACCCTGCATTTCCAAGCAGGAAAACGGCGTCCTTTAAGCCCATTCCGGTAACATCAGGAACGGCATTGGGATATAATTTCACCTCTTTAACGGCAACCCCGTTGTTTGTGTCAATCGTATTGATCAACTCGCTATTGGAGGCAAAAAACGTCTTTATCCCGAGCGATTTATAAACCTTTTGCGTGGCCTTATTATAGCCTGCTTTGGATGACGGCATTTTTGTATTCCCTACAAACCTTTGCTGTACAGGGATATACATCTCCAAATCGTTAGCATATATCTTATCTGCAATTTCCCGGAACGGCGGACCGGCAACCTGCGCGGCATAATATCCTTTTTTGGGACCGTTAACGACCACTATCAGGGAGTACTTAGGATTGTCGGCGGGAAAATACCCGCAGAATGACGCCTGATACTGCCTCTTTACGCGATAGCCTTTATTTGCGTCGGCAACCTGCGCCGTACCTGTCTTACCTGCAACTTTATATAAAGGATTATAAATAATACCCTTGCCTGTACCTTCAGTTATCACACCTTCCAGCATCGCCTGAATTTTGTTCAGGGTAGCGTCTGAGCAGATCTTATCGTTGATAACCCGTGCCTGAAACTTTTCAATGCTTGTCCCTAACCTCTTCACTTCTTTCACAAAAATTGGAGCTACATATTTCCCATCATTCGCGATAGCATTATAAAATGTCAGCATCTTCAGTGGAGTAAGCTGCATTTCGTATCCATATGCCATCTGTGGCAGCGTCATCTTCTTATTCCAGCTTTTATACTCGGGATTCTTAATTACCGGGCTGGCTTCACCCGGTATCTGAAGACCGAGTTTTTCGTTGAGATGCCAGTCGTACAAATGATCCGTAAACTTCGACTGGTTATCTTTATATGCCGTGTTTACTAACTTCGCTATAGCCGCATTCGAGGATTCTTCAAATGCTTTTTTAACAGTAACCACGCCAATACTTCCATGAGAATCTTTAATAAGATGACCTGGTATTTTATAAGTTCCTGTTTCAACCAGTGTGTTGGTGTCAACTAAATTATCTTCCAGCAACGCCATGTAGGATGCAACCTTAAACGTCGATCCCGGATCCTGGTTGCCGGCGATTGCATAATTAAACTTCTCCTTATATTCACCTTCTCCCGTACGTGTATAATTTGCAATAGCCCTGATCTCTCCGGTTGATACCTCCATCAACAATACACAGCCATGATCGGCATCGCTTTTTATCAATTGCTTCAGCAAGGCATTTTGAGCAACATCCTGCATATTGATGTCAATGGTCGAAATAATATCAGCACCGTCTTTCGGAGCGATCTCAATATCTTTATTTACCGGCGCCCATGTGCCACCTGCGATACGCCGCATCAATTGCCGGCCACTTTCACCGTTTATAAAGTCGCCGTAAGCTCCTTCGAGACCTACGGGCTGCACATTCTCGTTCCAATAACCGATAGTCCTGGCCGCTAACGACTTGAAAGGAAGGATTCGTTTATTCTTCTGTACAACGATCAACCCGCCACGATACCTGCCCAGATTAAAAATGGGGAACTTCTTAATTTCGATCAGCTCCTGGTGACTTATGTTTCTTTTTATAAGGAACCACCTTTCACCATCCTTCCTTGCCTGCCGCAACATCGACGAGTATTCTCTCCGTGATTTGTCTCCAAAAAAACGCGCCATCTTCTCCGCCAGCGAATCTACCTTCTCGTAAAATACTTCATTCTTTTCTATACCGCCTGCGAGCATATCCATTCTCAGTTCGTATTCGGGAATAGATGTAGCCAGCAAACTTCCGTCTACAGAATAAATATTCCCCCTCACGGCTTCAACGTTCACATACTTTGTCGATAAACTATCAGCCATAGCCCGCCATTTTTTCCCCTCACTTATCTGAACATGAAAAAGCTTGAACAATACGGCAAAAGCAAGCAGAACAATCAGCCCAAAAGCGATATACACACGTAATAAAATGTCGGTTCTGATATTCATAGTACCACTCTGCTCCTCACCTGGAGGAATTTCATTTTATTTTTAACTCACTCTTCGTAACCAAAATCTTTTTTGGCGGCTCCACAGGCTCCATCAAACCGAAAGTATCTACCCTCTTCGCCACCTCCGTTTGCGTACTTTTCAGCATAAGGTCTGCTTTTAACGACTTAAAGTCCCAACTCAACTCCTTCACCTCTTTATTGAGTTTGTCGATTTCTCTGATATTCTTTTCAGCAAAATGCCTGTTTCCGATATAAACCATTCCAAGGAAAGCGATAAAAATGATAAAGGGCATCATCTCCGACGCAGCCTCCTTGGAAATCACTCCTTCTGTTAACAGCACCGTAAAAAAGTTTCGGGGAAGTTCTGCCTTTTCCGGCTGAACCTCCCTTTCAACTTCCCCCTCAGTGGTTTCATTCCTGAAACGATTACTCATATCTTTTTTAGTTTAAAGTTTTACGTAATAAGTTTTAAGTTTCTTTGCAATCGCTTTATCCTAACTTATTACCTACTACTTACTACTAACAACTTATAACTTACTACTTACAACTTAACCGCTACCCTCAGCTTTGCACTCCTCGCTCTGCTGTTCTCTTTAATCTCCTCCTCTGATGCCGTCTTCGCCTTACGGGTCACGGATTCAAAAGGCTTAATTTCATTTCCATAAAAATCCTTCTCCACCTCGCCACGAAACTTACCCTTTGCGATAAAATTCTTCACTAGCCTGTCCTCCAGCGAATGGTACGACATTATTACCAGTCGGCCGCCAGGCCTGAGAACTTCTGCCGTCTGCAATAAGAACTCCTGCAAAGCCTCCAGCTCCTGATTCACTTCTATCCGCAACGCCTGGAACACCTGTGCCAGATATTTATTTTCCTTACCTCTCGGAATATGTTTTTTAATCACTTCCTTAAATTCGTCAACCGTCCCGATGGTCTTATTCAATCGCGAGGTAACAATCGTCTTTGCCAGCGACTTCGCATTCTGAATCTCTCCGTAAATGCCAAAGATCTTGTGTAACTGATCTTCCGAATAAGAATTGATTACTTCGCGAGCCGTTAAAGAAGCCGACTGATCCATCCTCATATCCAGATCAGCATCAAACCTGATAGAAAACCCCCGCTCTGGCTGATCAAACTGGTGCGATGAAACACCAAGATCAGCCAGAATACCATCCACAGGCATCACCCCATACAAGCGGCAATAATTCTTCAAAAAGCGGAAGTTCTGATCTATAAAGGTTAACCGATCATCATTTGGAATATTCTGTTTGGCATCTTCATCCTGGTCAAATGCCAGCAATCGCCCACCTGTTCCCAGCCGTTTCAGAATTTCATTCGAATGTCCCCCTCCTCCGAAAGTAACATCTACATAAACACCGTCTGACTTAATTGAAAGCGCATCAATACACTCATTAAGCATTACAGGAGTATGATATTTAAGCATCCGCCCTCCTTCCTGCACTGCCCATTACTTCCTCTGCCAGAAGCGCAAAGTTTTCAGGCTCATTATCCATCTGGGCATCATAAGCATCCTTAGCCCAAACTTCTATTTTATTCAACTGCGAGGATAGAACTGCATCGGCAGCAATTCCTGCATATTCCAGCAGCGACTTCGGTAATAACACACGACCCGCTGCATCAAGAGCAAGATCTGTCGCACCTCTTGTAAAATAACGAATGAAATCTCTCGTCTTCTTCTCGTACTGATTCAACTTACTCAGATCTTCCATTATCTTATCCCACTCTTTCCTGCTGTAAATCACCAGATGCTTCTCAAAACCTCGATTCACAACCAACCCATCTCTCTCAACCTCAGGCATTTGCTTCCTAAGTCCGGCTGGTATCATCAGCCGCCCTTTGGTATCAAGCTTGCATTCAAATTCGCCTAAGAAATGAGACATGTGACAGTTACTCTAATAATGAATGTAAAAGTACATACTTTTACCACTTTCTACCACAATACCCCACAAAAAGTTTTCAACAGGATAAAATTTTTCTTTTTATACCACCTTACCCCTCTAAAGCCATACGTCGCCGGGGTTCTATAAATGGCGCAAATAGAGATAAGGAACAAAACTATTCCCACTTTTTTCAGGTTTTATGATTGGAATGATCCTGGATTACGAGTGATATGAATTGGAACAGGTTCGTCCCTCGCTCGGGGTGAGTGCACAGTGAGTGCACGGTGAGAGCACGGTGAGTGCACCTTTTTCCGGCGAAAGGTGCACTCATGGTGCACTCATGGTGCACTCACTGTGCACCCACCGTGCTCACATCCCGAAACATGTGATAAGAGGGCCAGAACGATTAGGGAAAAAGAGGCAGATGATTCTGGTCCGCTATCAGGCTATATGGCTATAAGGAAGACGTAACTTGTCTGACAAGGCCGTTAACTTTTACTTTAACTTTTCTCTTAAGGGGCGATGTAATAGTATAGGAAGTTATATTTCCGTTTTTCCATTTAAAACCAACAGTAAAACCGCCCTCAGCCTTCATTCCCTTTACCTCTCCTTCGACTTTCCATTCATCTGGTATAGCAGGGAGAAGATCAATATAACCGGCATGGCTTTGCAGCAACATTTCTCCAATCCCGGCAGTTCCTCCAAAATTCCCGTCTATCTGAAAGGGCGGCCCGGCAGATAAAAGGTTTGGATAAACACCTCCCCCAGCACCATAATTAATATCCGTTCTAATAGTTGGTTTCATTAACTCCCTGTATAACTTAAAAGCCCGGTTACCATCGTGTAATCTTGCCCAAAAAAGCAATTTATAAGCAATTGACCAACTCGGACCGTCATCCCTTCTTACATTTAAGCTCTTTCTGCATGCTTCAGCCAGCTTAGGGGTTTCGTCGGGGGTTATCAGCGATGCGGGATATAATCCATACAAGTGAGAGATATGCCTGTGCTGCGGGTCGGTTTCCTTATAATCGTCCATCCACTCCATTAATCTTCCATCAGCAGCTACCTGTCCGACCGGCGGGAGGTGGGGCATTATTTCCTGTAGTTGTTTTCGGAAAGATTCATCGGTTGCAAGCAGGCGCGAGGCCTCTATAACGTTAGTGAACAGCTCACGGACAATCTGATTATCGATTGCCGGCCCCGCGCAAACGCTGGCAGTTTTTCCGTTGGGAAGATAAAAAGTGTTCTCTGGCGACGAAGAAGGCGAAGTAACCAGCCAGCCAGTTTTTTTATCCTTTACTAACATGCTGCTATAAAACTGCGCAGACCCTTTGATCACGGGATAGATGCTTTTTAAATAATTCTTGTCAAGCGTATAGGCATAGTGCATCCATAAATTATTGCAAAGCCAGCCAGAGCCAGCCTTTGTGATACCCCACGAAGCACTTTCGCCCGGTTCTGTAAATCCCCATACATTGGTGATCACATGTGCTACCCAGCCCCCGGCATTATAATAGGCTTTTGCGGTCTTTTGGCCTTGAAGTACGAGCCCTTTCACGAGGTCGGCAAGTGGAAGATTAAGTTCTGAAAGATTTGCTGCCTCAACTGGCCAATGATTCATTTGAACATTCACATCGAGATGATAGTCGCCATTCCACGGAGTGCGGATCTGATTTGCCCAAAGCCCCTGAAGATTGGGAGGAAGTAATCCCACCCTGGTACTGCTGATACTGAGGTATCGGCCAAACTGATAAAAAAGCACCGGTAATCCCGCATCCGATCGCGGATCATCATGAAACCGATTAATACGAACATTTGTAGGAAGCGAATCAGCATTCGTGCTGCCAATTGAGAGATACAGGCGGTTAAACAATTTCCGAAATTTCGCGACATGTTGTTTTAATTGGTTCTCGTAGCTTTTGTTCAAGGTTTTGTTTATCTCATCCTGCACCTTTTTTTCAAATGACAAATTTCTGAAATCGGTAGCGGCGCTTATGATTAATAGCACTTCGTCGGCATTTTCTATACGGAGAAAATCACTACCTGTAATCAAGCTCCCATTTTTCAATACAGGCCTGACCTTAGCAAGGTATCTCATACCTTTACCATCGGTCCCGTTATCGAGCTGGCCTGACATTTCAAGCATCCCGTCAGCAACAAGGGTTACCGACCGCTCCGGCCTGGTTAAAGAGACTGTAAAATTAAGCTGTCCGGGTTTATCCGCGGTGAGCCTGATAAGACTTACGTCATCTCCGAAACTTGTAAAATATTCTCTTTTATATTTTACGCCATTTAATGAATATGAGCAGGAGGCAAGTGCTTTATCTATCGAAAGCCCGCGGTAGTATTTTTGGCCTTCGACGGACGGCTGCTTACCCTCTCCGTTGTAAGTAAAATCGAGCCGGAGGTCTCCCAAAAACCTGAAAACATCCCCATTGAGCACCTCCGGAACCTTCTCCTCTGCAGATAAATGATTGGTCGATTAACTTGTACGACAACTGGGAGTCGAAATAAGAATATCTGTTGGTATTGAATATCCCTCTAAACTTCAGCCCCTTCGTAAAGAACTCTAAATTCTGGTTCAGCTCAAACTGGGCTGACATGCGCGACTCCGACGAGTTTTTATGCCCTCTCAGCAAAGCGGCATAAGGATTATTATACAATATGCTGTTGTCATTCGTACCTCCGGCGGTACCTGTATTTCCGAATAAAATATGTTTAGCATTTAAATTTGCTTCATCAGCCGGGTAATAAGCAGGAAAAAGTACCGGACTAGTATGGATAGCTACATTATAAAGATCGGATGCAAAAGAACCGTCGGCAGTGATTGGTCCATTATATTCACTGAACGTTCCCGAAAGCCTCACAACCATTTCGGTGGACTTCGTAATATTCACGTTTACATTCGAACGTAACTGGTAATTTTTAAACTTAACGTTATTGTCATTGTTGTTACGCTCGTCTGTTTTCAAAACACCATTGTCAACATTATAAGCACCGGTTATGTAATACCGGGCAACACCGCCACCTCCATTTATACTGAGATTATTTCGCTGGGTAGTTGCCGTTTTCTTAAATAAAAGATCAAGCCAATCAACCGCAGGGTATACGTATGGATTACTTCCGGGCGTTCCTTCCAGCGTGGCCTGCGTGTTTCTAATCTTAGTTGGAGAGAAAGGCAGGGGAAGTTTAGGATCGCGTGTGAGAGAAGCCTCGTTATAAAGGTTCATATATTCAATAGGCCCGATGAGATCCAGTGTTCTGGTCGATTGCGAGGAAGAGAATTCGGAGCGGAAACTGATTTTGGCAGGCCCCTCCTTCCCTTCTTTTGTGCTGACAAGGATAACGCCGTTCGCTCCTCTCGCGCCGTACAGCGATGTCGCGCTTGCATCCTTCAGTATAACAAAACTGGCTATATCGTCAACGTTTAACCTGGCCAGATCATTAGCAGACAACTCGACGTTGTCGATTAATATCAAGGGGTCTCTTTTATACCCGAATGTAGTTACCCCCCTGATAAAAAACGAAGCGTTATCCTGTCCCGGCTGTCCCGAACGTTGATAACCAATTACTCCGGCAATCTGGCCGGCAAGAGCAGTAGTAAGATTACTGGCCGGAACTTTCAGATCAGAAGGCCTTACTGAGGTAACAGATCCCACGATAGCCTCTCTCCTTTGTTTCTGGCTGAAGGCAGTGATCACCACTTCCTGCATTTGCGAAGTAGATTCCTTCAAAATAATATTAACTGTTTTTTGTCCTTCAGTCAGCGTAACTCTCTGTTGAGTAAAACCAACAAAAGAAAAGAGCAGAACCACACCTGGCTCAACGTCAAGTACAAATTTTCCATTAAGGTCTGTGGTTGTGCCTATTCCTTTCTTGTTCTCAGCGATAACACTTACCCCGGGAAGAGCTTGTTTTGAAGTATCTGTAACAGTTCCTGTTACTGTGATCTTTGGAACCTGACTGAAAACATTTGTGCTGATTATACTGCATAAAACCAGAAAGCATATGCAGAGAGCAAAATGATAAAATAGTCTCATAATTTACTTTTATAAATTGATTTGTGAATTCAGAACCTGCTTTGCCTGCTTTTACAGCAGGCTGCAGGCTTATCCTTTCGTTCTCACCTCCCGGGATTAGTCCGCGGGACGGCTCCTTAGATTATTAATGTAAAATAGATTCATATATTAAGTTTATGCGGTTAATAACTATCGTAAATGTAGAGTACGGAGTGTTTATATAAAATGGATGATATATTAAAAAAAATGGACAATATTCTCATTTCGAAAATTGCCAGGTAAATCTGCCGGATTCGCTGCTACATCTGTAGTGCTGCACTTTCAGACGCTCCCGATACTAAAAAGGCCGCTTTTATTATTAAAAAACAGCCTTTTTAGTGAGTACGATATTATCACGTGTACCGGATTATTCTATCCAGCCTTCTCAAGCAGATCGGTTGCCATTTTTAAATGGGTTCTGGAACCAAAGTGCACAGCATCCATCGAAAGAGCGATTTCAAATTCATTGCGGGCCAGCTCATAGTCTCCGTTCCCAAGATATCCGAGACCTTTTATAAAGCTGCAATGAATTACATTCCGGGTGTCAAGGTTATCTTCAAATATCAGAAGATCAGGCAGCGAAACTGCGAAATAGTCAATTTTCACATGATCAGCAAGATGCTGGCTGCCGTATGCTATAAGTTTATTAAATATTTCGCCAGCTTGCTTTTCGTTGCCAAGCTTTCTCCATGCCAGTCCCTGATAAAATATTTTATCAGGTTGCTGATCGTTGTAAAACATCGCCGCTGAAGGCTCTGACAAACCCTGGGTCGCTTTTAAATAAAACTCCGTGGCTCTTTGCTCCAGTCCGAGTCCTTCAAATGCACAACCCATCCAATAAAAAATATCGTTCTCCTGCGCACCGAACAGTTTACCTTCTCCCAGATTATGCGGATATTTCTGTGCCTGTTCAAGCAACTCCAATGCTTTTTCGAAATTGCCGGAATAAATAGCGCCAACCGCCATCTGTACCAGGCTATAAACATACTGGCCTGAAACCTTCCCTTCTCCTCCCTCCCACGGATGGAACTTTCTTTCAGTTAGCAGGCTTAATGCTATCTTGTTCTCGCCTATAAAATTATAAAGCGCTACCCTTTCCAGGTAAAGGTCATCCCTTTCTATGACCACATTCAAATTATCATCCAGAAATGCCAGACGCTGTTCCGGTGTTCGGTTCAGCCGCTTATAGAGCTGATCAAGTTCCATCAATACTCTTGCATCTGATGGGTCAAGTTCAAATGCTCTCTCATAGCATTGCTGTGCTGCCTCCTGATCGCCGGCCTTGTTGAATGTTGCAATGCCTAAATTTCTCCATACTGTAGCAAAAGACGGATCAAGCTCAGAAGAAAGCCGCCATAAGGACATAGCTTCGTTATACTGCCTCTTATCATAAAACAGATTACCAAGATAATAAGGAGCCTTTGCGTCAAGGGGATTCGTCTCTATCGCGGTCCTCAATATAATAATCTCCTCTAGGCGGTTAGGGAAACACAGATAAGGATTTGCTAGTAGAGCTTTACGGAATGCATCGCCGGCTTTATCAATCTCGCCTGACTTATAGAAAAACCATCCCAGGCTATAGTATACCATTGGACCTGTGCCTTCTTCCTTTATTGCATAGGACAATAGGCTTGCAGCTTCGTCATATAAACCGGCAGAGGCATAGTCCAGTGCATAAGTAATGATGTTTTGTTCATTATCTCTCGCGAGGACTAAAAGCTCTGCAAGACATGCATCCGCTTCTCTATTCTTTGCAAGTAATCGCGAAGCGTTGGCTTTTTCAAACAACGCTGCTAAGTTAAAGCCATCTCTCCTGAGGGCTTCAGAACAAGTTAAAACCGCTGCCTCATATTGTCCCAGCTTCCTTTGCATCGCAGCTTTGAGAACGTAGGCTTTACTATTGGCAGCGTTCCTGTCGAGAGACTGACTGACATGTTCCAGTCCTGTTTCAAAATCTCCTCTCATCAGGTCAATTTGGGCCAGAGAGAAATACCCGCTGTCCTTCCAGGCATTACTCCAGACTGATTTATAAAACGCTCCATATGCGTCGTCGTACCTTTCAAGGAACTTCAGACACAAACCGAGGTTATAATACGGTTCACTATCATAAGGATTGGGATTACGTCGTGTACTTGTTTCAATTGCTTTCCTGAAGTATCCTTCGCTCTTTACAAACTTCCCACGCCTCAGGTACCACAAACCCAGAGCATTATTGTTACGTATATCGGCTGGATCCCTGCGTAATGCTTCCTCATAATAAGGCACCGGGCTATAAGTGGCATGACGGTATTGTTCCAGATGCTGGCCGGTTAAAAACAGCTGCTCGACAGAAGCTACCTCTTCTGGCGGCAGTGCCGGTTTTGCGGCCTCGGGGATTTCGTTATTACGGTTTCGTCCCGGATCATAGGATATCAGTTCTTTACCGGAGGCAGAATACACAGAAACGATGATCATCTCTTCCGAAACGCCTTCAACGATTTCAAAATCCCGCACAAGAACATCTTCAGGCCGCAGAGTCAGGGTCTCCCGGCATAGCTCTTCTCCGGCACATTTAAGAACAACCGTCACGTTTTCCTGCACAGAAGTCACATATATTTTAAGGCTGACACTTCCCTTACTAACGTTAGTTGAAACGAGAATATCTTTTGTGGCATTTTTCACGATACCCAGCTCCCTGTAAGGCAGAAAATATTGTGTAAACGACTTTTCTTCATAAGGCATAAGCCACGAAAAATCCGGCTGATTATCGGTGAACATGCCGGTCATCAGCTCGATATAAGGGCCGTCTTCGTCTGTAAGATTCCTGTCCCATGCCTGTCCGAAATCGCTATGCCCCCATGTCCATTGCTTCTTGCCCGGCGAAACATAATGATTGGCAACATGCAACAGTCCAGCCTGCGTATCATGCTCATATCCACCAACAAAGTCGTAGTCAGAGTTGATCGCCATATATGAAGTCGGCACCGGAATATTCTTATACATCGAAATATCCGTTCCCGGAGAGTAATCAACTTTATAATAGGTGCCGGTAGCTATAGGAAAAGTGGAAACGTCCCGTTTTCCATGATCAAAAACGGCATTTACATCGGGAGGGAATACTGACTGATAATGGTCATTTACTTTCACTGCAGGGTTAGCCCACCATAAAAAGGTTTGGGGAAGCGGAGTCCTGTTGTAAAGTTTTGCTTTTATTTCAATGTATGCTTTATCTGGATGCAGGGTAAATCCAGCCATAGCTTTGGTGCCAAACATACGTTCGACTTCGTTTACCCAAACCGTTTTGCTGCCATCTGCATTTTCTTCAAGTTTATAATCCACCGGCTCAAAAGTACTTGGGCGATGGTGCTGAGGCCAGTTAAATTCAATTCCTCCTGAAATCCAGGGGCCCGTCAGTCCGACCAGGGCCGGCTTTATCACCTGGTTATAATAGATAAAGTGTCTTTGTTTGACCTTATCATAAGCCATCTGGATGCGGCCGCCCAGCTCGGGAAGGATCATTACTTTCAAATATCTGTTCTCGAGGAACAACCCGGTGTATTCCTTATCCTGTTTTTCATCAAATATCTTTTCGGTAACAGGATTGGGGTATACTACACCACTACTGCCCTGATATACGCGCTTTTCAAAGAACATCGGATTTTTGTCGGGTTTTCCGATACCATAAGTAGGCAGGGAAACCTTCTCTTCCCATATGGCTACATTCATATTATTCATAAATCTATTTAATGTCTGATGAGATTTTCTTCAAGTTCTTCCAGTGTTCTTCCCTTGGTTTCCTTCACCTTTTTCTTAACAAAAAGGAAGCCTTCAAAGCATATTATGGCATATAGGTAAAAAGGCCCGTAAGTTCCGAGTCGCTCGGCTAGCAGCGGGAACGTAAATACCAGGATAAAATAAGAAGCCCAGAGCGAAAGGATCGCTACAGAAGAAGCAAGCCCGCGGATATGGTTGGGAAATATCTCAGAAATGAGTACCCAGGTTACTGGAGCGAGCGACGTAGCATACATTGCAATAGCCAGCAATACAAACACCGAAAGCAAGCCAGGAGCAGCATGGCTCTGAAGTAAAAAGGCCAGCACTATATAAATAAGTGAAAGACCAAGCGATCCGGCAAGCATCAGAGGTCTTCTTCCCAGCTTATCAACCTGCCACATGGCCAGCACCGTAAACACCAGATTGACAATACCTATAGCCACGGTCTCTAACAGCTGACGGTTGAGATCAGCACCGACAGATTCAAAAATAGTGGAGGTATAGTTAAAGACAACATTAATGCCGCATAACTGCTGAAACGCGGCCAGCACTACGCCCACCAGGATTGCAGGGCGCACTGCTTTATCAAATACTGCTCTGAATGACTGTTTCTTATTCCCTGATAACGACCGCTCAATATCAGCAAAGGTTGAATCGGCAAATCCCTGCGAACCGATCTTCTCAAGCACCCGTTTTGCTTTCGCTTCCCTGCCGGCTTTGACCAGCCAGCGCGGACTTTCAGGAAGCCATATCACCCCTATAAAAAAGAGTGCGGAAGGAACGGCTCCAAGTCCGAACATCCACCGCCAGGCCTCGTTTCCGATATCCGCAAGGAAATAATTCACAAGATTGGTAACCAATATACCGGTAACTACAGTAAGCTGATTAATGGCGACATTGCGCCCTCTGATACTCGCTGGCGATATTTCGGCGATATACATGGGACTTAATAGCGATGCCATTCCTACTCCAATTCCCGCGGCAAAACGCATGGAAACAAAAAGGGTGAGGCTGTGAGAAAAAGCCATTCCAAGAGAAGAAAAAGCAAAGATGAGTGCAGCCACCATCAACCCCGGCCTCCTTCCATATAAGTCGGCGATCTTCCCGGCCGACAGACATCCCACAATACAGCCCAGCCCAAGCGAGCCGGTAAGAAAGCCCTCCCATAGAGATGTCAGCGCGAATTCATCTCTCAAAAAAGGCAGGGCACCCGAGATCACTGCAAAGTCAAACCCGAAAAGATATCCCCCTAATGCGGAAATGAATGAAATACCTGTAATGTAACCGTTGTTAAAGTTTATCTTTTGATTAGTCATTTGTTAAAGATATAATGTCAAAATTGCTTTTCCGTTTCTATAAAATCAATAGATTAAAGCCGTTAAAAGATGGATAATTTTATCATGTTCTTTCAGCTTAAGGATGGAGATAAATCACAGCACCACCACCCGGCGCCAGATGGAGATCCATTACAGAACGATTGTTTACATTCAGCGTGGTATGTTCGTATTGTTCTGCATTTTTATCAGCGTCTTTCCCGTCCCTGTATACTTCAGCAGTAAGCGTCACACCATCTGGCAGAAAGGAAAAATCGACCTTCAGATCTCTTTGCGCCCAGTCGGCCATAGCTCCTATAAACCATTCCTTTTGCTTTCTTTTAGCAACCAGGGCGTATTCTCCAAGCCTGGCGCTTAATACCCTGGTCTCGTCAAATGACACTGGTACAGCTGAAAGGTATTTCATAATATCCTGATACTTTTCGTATTCTGTGGGAGAATCACATAACATGGCAAAGGGCTGGTCGTAGAGAACATACATCGCCAGTTCGTGACAACGGGTGCCCTGAGTGAAGGGCAAACCAGGATCAACCGGCTTAAATGTCTCCTTCTGCCGGTTTCTCATCGACCCGGGAGTATAATCCATCGGCCCCGCAGCCATACGGATAAAGGGAATCAGCAAATGATGCCGTGGGTTGGCTGTGTAATCCCATTTTGAGCATTCGGCTCCTCTTACCGCTTCATAATTGACAACATTAGGATACCTTCGCTGCAAACCTGCAGGCTTTGCACAGCCATGAAAGTTCACCATCAGCCTTTTCTCTGCAGCTACCTTTGCTATTCTTTCCATCCACTCTATAGCCTCCTGATCGTCCCTGTCAAAGAAATCGACTTTAATCCCGGCAGCTCCCAGCCCCTTTAAATAGTCCAGGTTCTGGTCAAGGTCGGTCAGCAGCGATGTTGCAACACACCATAGAAAAACCGCTACCTTCTTCCGGGCGCCATACCCTATCACCTCTTGAATATCGACATCCGGGTTTGGTTTTTTGAGATCATAGACATTAGACCATCCGGCATCTATCATGATATATTCGAGCTTATGCCTGGCTGCAAAATCAATATAATACTTGTAAAGGACTGTGTTCCTGTTTTTCATTCCCGACGGAATATCCGCTCCCGGCAGCATGGCATCGTGCCACCATTCCCATGTTGCTTTTCCCGGTTTTATCCATGATTGATCCTTAACAGCCGATGGCCCCGAGAGCTTGTAGATGAGTTCATTGGTGAGCAGGTCTGCATCGTTATCTGTAGCAATAATGACGCGCCATGGATAGTCCCTCTTACCCCCAGTCTTAGCGATGAAGTCTTTCCTTTCCTTCACTACTGATACGAAGTTTCCCCAACTACCCATTTCAGTTTTAGCAGGATAAGCCGCCCAATCACCGGAAAATGCTTCTGCTTCTTTCCTGAGATACATACCGGGGTAGGCAAAAAGATCCGCCTCGGCAATCATTAGCTTAATGCCGGTACTCCCATACGCAAACAGAGCGGGGGTAATAGCCCTCTGACCAGCTTTTATATCGCTTACCGACTTATACTCTACATAGGGAACTTCCCAGGAGGTATAGATGCCGGTTTCCGGATAAAATGCTCCCGGCGATCCATTGATCTTAAAGCTTGCTATTTCGTTCTTCACCTTCACAGAGTCTTTGAAATCAGTAACAAAGCGATAAGCGACACCTTCATTATAAGCCCTGAATACCAATGAATACGACTTCGTAAAACTGATTTGCAGTTCATTGTAATGAGCAATTAACTCAGCAGACTTGCCATAGGGCGGGTGTATCACCGATTTATAATTTCGATTCTTAGCCTTCTTCACTGTGGCTTGGTCACCAAGCGTGAGGTTATCGAAAACCATGGAGACAACTGAAGGACGGATCAACTCCTGCTGCTTAAAGAATACACTATAACGAATGCTGTCGCCGACATGTACTTCCACCCGAAGCTTCTGATCCGGCGACTTTAACACATATTTCTGGGCGCAGACATTAAAAGAAGCTGCAAGAAGCAACAACAGGGATAATAATTTCATATTGTTTCGATAAAGGGACTGCATATTTCAGACGAGACTAAAGGTGAACAGAATCTGGTGATTATATAATTGGCCAGGATTGAGAGCCGTTGACGGGAAAGCGGGATGATTTGGACTATCCGGATAGTACTGGCATTCCAGACAAAGACCATCGAACGACTCGTAGGCTCTATGTAAATGCCCGGCTAAACGGCTTTTCAGAAAGTCGCCTGTATACACCATCAACCCGGGGTAAGTAGTATAAACCCTAAGCATCCTGCCGCTTTCCTCTTCCGATAATTTGGCGGCAAGCTGCAAATGACCGTCCGTTGAAGGATCAAGAATGTAGTAGTGATTTACTCCTAAAAGGGTGTTACCTTTTTTCCGCAGCTTCTCTTTTATTTTTCTTCCGTCTAACGTTAGCGCCCCCGTCGGAACAACCCTGCCCGTTGGAATATAGTCAGTTCTCAACTCCAAAATTCTTTGTGAGTAGACAGTCAGTTCATGATTACCTATCTTCGTGTTCCTACCAGAGAGATTAAAGTAAGAATGATTAGTAAAATTGGCTACCGTCAACTTATCGGTAAAAGCTGAATAACTGATCAGCAGTTCGCAATTGTCGGTCCATTGGTACCTCACGGTAAAATCCAGGTTCCCGGGATATCCGCCGTCACCGTCGTTACTTTTTAAGTTAAAATACACGGAATCCTCCGAAACTCTAAACTTAAAAACCTTTGAATTGAACCCATCTTTCCCGCCATGATTAGAATGGCCGTACTCATTCTTATCCAGTTGCCAGCTTATGCCATCCAACATAAAACTGGCTCCCGCTATACGATTAGCGAATCTACCGACAGTAGCACCGATATAACAAGAATCTTCAACATATCCTTCAGGCCCAGGAAACCCAAGTACCACGTTCCCCGGCTTATTGTGTTTATCGGGAACAACTATAGAAACCACGGAGGCGCCATAATTTGTCAGTTCCACATATGCTCCCGCCTTATTCTCAATTTTTAATAGAACTAATTCTTCTCCTTTATGCTGCCCCCACGACTTGCTGGAAATCGCTAAATTGCTGGAAATCTGTAAATTCATTATAGTAATTTGATCCGCTCTTACGGAACTATGTTTATTGATTCAGATATCCCGGATTCTGATCCGAATCCGCGATGTCGTCATTTTGTTTGATCTCCTGCAAGGGTATCGGGTATCTGTTATGAAAAGCCTGAATAGTACCTGACTCCTTTGTCCATCTGTTGCGCTCCTTTACAAGCTCTACCAGCTTTCCAGATCTGATCAAATCCATTCTTCTCCAACCCTCAAAACACAACTCCCTCATACGCTCGTCAAGTATTTTTGTCCTGAAATCGACCTGAGACATTCCATTATTCCATCTCTTGTCTGATGGTAGGTTGCCGCCCCACGCTCTTTGCCTCACTGTGTTTACCACATCGACCGCCTGAGATGTATTCCCGGTCTCATTTAATGTTTCGGCATAGCAGAGCAGAATATCAGAATAACGCAGGTAAAAGATATTTTTTCCTGAGTACCAAAAGCTAAGGGTTCCATCGGTCCGCGTGTCTTCATACTTTTTTACGTGAGGATCTAATTCATCCCCCCCAAAAGTGGGGTTCAACACAGGAGTTCTTCCTTTGTAAGTAAAGTCATAGCGAATACTTTCGTTCTTTCTAACATCGCCTTCTTCCCACAATCCGCCCTCGCTGACCGTTTGATAACAGTACCGGGTTGGTACCATCAGATCGTAACCTCCGAAATAACAATACTGATCCATCTCGGCGAGTGATCTCGACCCCATTTGCCACTGCGTCTGATTATTATCAGGGTAGGTATTATTAAACTGAAACTCAAAAATAGATTCGGTGGTATTGGGACGAGATGGGTTCCACAAATCGGCATAATTTGGCACCAGTGCATATCTTCCACTCTCTATAACTTTCTGGAAACACTCTTTTGCCTTAGCATAGTCTCTCAGTCCAGACTCCTGCGGCGCATATAAATACAATTTTCCAAGGAGCGATAAAGCGGCCCCTTTTGTTGCTCTTCTTTTATCCTGTTGAACGTCGGGAAGAAAGCTCACTGCATTTTCCAGATCGACCCTGATCGCATTATAAACGAGGTTTAGAGGCTGGCGCCTCGTTCCATATTCTTTAAACTTCTCAAAATCTATAATCGGGATTTCACCCCAATACTGTGCTATTTCAAACGTTAAAGCTGCTCTTATAAAACTCGCCTCTCCAAGTATCATATCCTTGCGATTTTGATCTTCCGAATTAAACTGAAGAGAATAAATAACCTTCGCTGCAGTTGAAATCACAGGCCATCGGCTATCCCACTGTTGCGCCAGTGCAGTGTTGCTTGCAGTAAGAAAACCGTTGTATCTATCCAATCCCGCTTGTCGATCATCCGTCATCACCTGAAATGCTCCTTGCTGAGCTTCGTCGGATCCGAGGGTAAACATAAATCCACCGCGGTCTTTTTTTACATTTCTCCAACTCGTATACAAACCCAAAACCAAGGGTTCTATATTATCGAGACTTTTAAAAACCTGTTCTTCCGTCAAAGCAGTTTGTGGCTCTTCTTCAATAAAATCCTTGCAGGCTCCCGACAATATTATAATGAATACAGTCAGAATAACAATATATTTCCTTTTCATAACCTTTCTATTAGAAACCAACATTTATTCCCGTTACAAACATCCTTGCTGTAGGATATCCATCGCCACCCTCAGGATCGTATCCTTTATACTTCGTGAGTGTAAACAAATTACTTGTTGTAAAATAGAGCTTAAGATTTCTTAGATTCGCCTTTTTTACAAAATTTTGCTTGAAATCATATGAAACAGTAAGAGCGGTTAACCTGAGAAATGATATACTTTGAACAGAATAGTCAGTTTCGCCAATACTATATCTGCCAGCTCCGCGATATGCCCTTGGTATATCGGTATCAGTATTCTGAGGGGTCCATCTATCAAGTTGATCTTCAACCCCGGCGTATTCTCCTGTACCCCCCATCAAGCCTTCGTAGAAGTAATTGACTCTCCTGCCTCCGTAGTTATAGTTAAAAACAGCATTGAGAGAGAGATTTCGATAGAACAGATTCGACGAAAAACCACCGTAAAATTTAGGATCAGTTTTGCCCACTACTACACGGTCCGCATCATCAATCTTTCTGTCCCCATTTTGATCAATTGGTATTATGTCACCCGGCCTTATGGTACGTCCTCCGAAATCAATATCGGCGATACGCTCCATATCTGATTCCTGAGCAACCCGGTCGAACTGGTAAGTGTAAATAGAATTAAGTGATCTTCCCAGAAACAGGTTACCCTCTCTTTGGATCTCTACGCCGGTAAATCCCCCGAAATTATATATCGCGTCGACATTACCGTAGAGTTTCGTTATCTTATTCTTATAGGATGATATATTTAAACTAAAGTCCCATTGAACTTCCTTTTTCTTAACCGCTTGGATATTTACAAGGAATTCAACACCTTTATTCAGCAGAGATCCTACATTATCAATCGTATTGGAAAACCCTGTGGTAGATGAAAGAGTCCTCCGCATCAAAAGATCGTCGTTATGAATAACAAAATAGTCGGCACTAAAAGACAGTCGGTTATTTAGAATCGCACCATCCAGGCCAAAGTTCAATTGTTTTTGTTTCTCCCACCGAAGACTCTCATTCCCAAGCCTGCCGTCAGATACATAGGTAACCGAATTATTACTGATTTGCGGCCAGTACAATGAACGGTATGCGAAATTAGGAATATTCTGATTGCCGGCAATACCGTAGCCGGCGCGCACCTTAAGAATATCAAAACGCAGGTTACGCATGAATTCTTCTTTTCCAATATCCCAGCTTAAGGCTAAAGAGGGAAATAGCCCCCACCGGTTCCCGTTTCCAAATCTGGAAGAACCATCATAGCGACTAGTTAGCGTTGCAAAGTATTTGTTATCATAACTATAGTTCAATCTTGCTACATAACTAATCAGGGAATTTGTCACGAAGTCGGATGCCAGCTGAAACTTATCTTTAAGATAGGCTCCTCCGAGATACTTATAAGAAAAATCGTCGGTAGCAAACCCCCAGGCCGTGATCTGGTTATAGTCATAGTTATTTCTGGTCAGGCCAAAACTCACCAAACCTGAGAAATTATGCCTTCCGTAATTTCGATCGTATGATATAGAATTATCCCATTGCCAATTCAGCCAGTTGTCCTTTTTATGAGTTGCACTACCGTTAGTTGAGTTACGTAAAGACTGACCGATATCCCTTGGAAAGTAATTATAATAGTTTTGATTTCTGATATCTGCTGAAAAGCCTGAACGGATATTTAATCCCTCAACAGGATTCAAAACTATATAATTTGTTGTAAGAAGTCTGTTCTGATTTCCCTTACCATCTATTCTTAAGCTTCGTAGCGGATTGTACAGATCCGTACTTTGTATACCTTTCCAGCTTAGGTAATTCGTAGTGTCGTTTATAGCAAGTAGGGGATTTGCATTTGCAGCGATGTTAAACACACCTCCGTCTATATATCCCTCCTCGGTGCGTGAAAAGGAGGTATTAGTTCCAATCTTTAACCATCTCTTTATTTTCTGATCTAAATTTACCTGACCACCGTAACGTTTATAGTTGGAATTCTTTAACAGCCCTTTCTGATTTGTATAGTTCAGGCTTACATATACAGAACCCTCTTCTGTTCCTTTCGAAAAGCCAACTGCATGATTTTGTTGAATCCCTTGCCGGCGAATTTCATCCAGCCAGTTATAGCTTTTTCCCTGCTTGTAAGTTTCCAGTTCATCGTTACCAAAAGCACTGGATCCTGTAGCAAGCAAGGAATTAATATAAGCTTGTCGGTCGCTTCCTGGATTGTCGTCCATATATTTGTTTGCATAGGCGTCAACCCTCAAGTCAACAATTTGTGACGCATTGAGATACTGAACATTTCTCGTGAATGATTGTAATCCGGCCCAGGCGTTGTAATCAAACCGCCCCTCTCCCTTTACTCCCTTCTTAGATGTGATCACAACAACCCCATTTGCTCCCCTTGAGCCATATAAAGCAGTGGCAGATGCATCCTTTAGAACGTCTACACTAGCAATATCGTCAGGATTTATCGAATTAAACCCGTCCTCTATAACCAGTCCGTCAACAACATAAATGGGATTGGAGCCAAATTGAATCGAGTTATTACCTCTTATCTTTATGGTTGCATTTCCTCCGGGTCGGGGATCATTATTCTGAATCAAAACACCAGGAATACGGCCTTGAATAGCCTGATTTACACTGGTTACTGGAAGTTCCTTTATCTTTTCTCCCGAAAGATGGCCAACGGAACCGGTCAGATCCTTCTTTTTCATGCTTACTCCAACGACAGTCACTTCTGAAAGCATGCTCGATACTGGAATTAACGTTACGTTCAACTGAGAAGTGGAAACCTGCGTCTCCCCGGCTTCAAAACCTATGGCAGTAAAGATCATTACAGATCCCTTTGGTGCCTGGATGGAAAATCGTCCGTCTCCATCTGTACTCGTAGCAGTTTTACTCCCTTTGATCGAGACTGTAACTCCTGGAATCGGGTAGCCGTCATCTTTTCCTTTTACCTGTCCTGAGACCTTCAATAGTTCCTGAGAATACAGTGTACTTAGCGGCAGACAGAACAGGAGCACCAACACAAAGACTATTGGTACTCTTTTAAGTTTTGCACGTTTCATAGTATAAGTTATTATTGGTTTTTATCGGATAATTCGGTTTTGTAAAATTATGTACACTCAAGGTTGTCTAAATGGATAAATCCTACAAAAAGATGGATTATATTATCACAGATCATCATGCGTTTTCTATTAAAAAATTGTTAGATTAGTATTCGCATTTCAGACAAAAAAATCAATGAATCCAGCTACAGAGCCGAAAAAAAGAATTAAGGAAGGATTTATCGGGCAAAAGCTGATTGTTTTACCACCTAATATTAAGCGTAATATTGCCAGGAACCCGCTTATTAAAAGTTTCTATTTAACTGCGATAGGTCACTACCCTAAAGCGAGTCTTCATGGGATAGAAAGAAAAACGGGCTGTAATGAATATATTCTGATCTATTGCATTGAGGGGAAAGGTGACATATCAATCAGCAACGTTCAATATAATATTGATCCCAATACTTATCTGATCATTCCCAGAAATGTCCCACATAAATATAGAAGTTCCACAAGTAATCCCTGGAGTATCTATTGGGTGCATTTTAGTGGAGACCTGGCCCAATTTATTTATAACCGCTCTTTACTAAATGATCAGCCTCATGTGTATACCGTTCCATATGATGAGAACAGGATTAAACAATTTCAGCAGATATGCTATATTCTGGAACATAGCTATAATGAAAAAGAGATGGAAATATTGAACATCCATCTTTTACATTTTATTTCCTCGCTCATTTACTATAAGGAGATCAATCCCGCCCTTTACGATAATGACATTGTAAGCCAGTCGATAGCTTATATGAAAAAGAACATTGCCATGAAATTCACAATAGAGGACTTGGCGCTGCAACAACGTATTTCGATATCTCATTATTCGAGAATTTTTAAGCATAAAACAGGAGCCTCGCCCATCAATTACTTCAACCAGCTTAAAATCCAGAAATCGTGTCAATATCTCTATTTTACTGATTCGAACATCAAAGAAATATGTGCTCTGCTGGGATTTGACGACCCGTACTATTTTTCAAGATTGTTTACCAAGCTAATGGGCGTATCCCCTTCAGCATATAAAAAGAAGCATAAAAAATAAGGCTGGCACAATATGCACCAGCCTTACGTTTAAATCTATTTATAAAATACGGGCTACCAAGCCTGTGTCTTATTCATTGATTGCCTTCACCCCGGGAAGCTCTTTACCTTCCATGTATTCAAGTAAAGCACCACCACCAGTAGAAACATAGCTAACCTGATCTTCGAAACCAAATTTAGCGACAGCAGCGGCTGAATCACCTCCTCCAATCAGCGAGAACGCTCCTTTAGAAGTAGCCTCAACAACAGCTTCGGCAACAGCTTTAGTTCCGTTTTCAAATTTTTCCATTTCAAAAACGCCCATTGGGCCGTTCCATAAAATTGTTTTTGAACTGGCAACCACGTCTTTGTATAACTTAACAGCTTCAGGACCGATATCTAAGCCCATCCAGCCATCTTTAATATTATCATTGTTAGCCACATCGGTATTTGCATCAGCAGCAAAAGCGTCAGCAATAACCGAATCAACCGGCAATATCAGCTTCACGCCACGGCTTTTTGCCTTTTCAATCAGGCTTAGAGCAAGATCAAGTTTATCTTCTTCTACAAGAGATTTACCGATAGTTCCGCCTTGTGCTTTAGCGAACGTATATGCCATACCGCCGCCAATCAGCAGGTTATCTACTTTCTCTAACAAACGTTCGATTAGCAGGATCTTATCTGATACTTTAGCTCCACCCATGATAGCAGTAAATGGTCTTTCAGCTTTATTCAATACTTTTTCAGCATTTTCAAGCTCACCGGCCATCAGGTAACCGAAATATTTTGCGTCAGGAAAGAACTTGGCAATGATTGCCGTAGAGGCGTGGGCCCTGTGAGCTGTCCCGAACGCATCGTTTACATAAACATCACCCAGTTTGCTCAACTTTTCAGCAAATTCTTCGTTCCCTTTTTCTTCTTCTTTATAAAAACGAAGATTTTCAAGAAGAAGCACATCTCCGTTCTTTAATGCAGCGGCCTTTTCTTTCGCCTGATCGCCGATACAGTCATCTGCAAACTGAACATCTTTACCAAGCACGCCCGAAAGATGTTTTACAATATGCTTAAGCGAATATTTTTCAGTAGGTCCTTCTTTTGGCCTTCCGAGATGCGACATCAAAATTACAGATCCGCCATCGGCAAGGATCTTCTTTATAGTAGGCAGCGCACCTTGAATACGGTTGTCATCCGTGATATTAAAATCTTTGTCGAGCGGTACATTAAAGTCTACGCGGATCAGCGCCTTTTTCCCTGAGAAATTCAGATTATCGATGGTTTTCATTTTAAAATAATAATATATATGTATAATTATGAAAGTTTAAGATACATTACCCTGTGCGGCCCTATGTTCTGAATTTCGAATTCTTCTGATATAAATTCAAATCCCTGACCCAGATAAAAGCTATAAGCTACCTTTCGGGCATCGCACCAAACATAGCTAACTTTTTTGCCTTTTAGATATAAAACACCAAAATTAGCAATGAGGTTTCCAATTCCCTTCTTTCTATATTCAGGTAGAACAGCCATTCCCCTTAGCCTGTAACCCATTCCACTAAATCCCTCTCTACCTTGCGGCAGAAAAGAAACAACAGCTATTAACTGGCCTTCTTTAAAGTATCCAACATGAAATGCTTCAGCTGCTTCGTCGCCTTCAAACCGGCAATCTTCCAAAAGCAGTTTGCCGTTCCTTAAAATCTCGTTTCTTAATGGCAGGGTCTGTTCAGCGCTGATAAATTCGATCATCTCCTTTTCAATAAAGCAATTTTATCAATCATGTCAGCCAGACGGCTTGAATAACCATACTCATTATCATACCATCCAACAACCTTCGTGATCCCTCCTACTACAGAAGTTAACAAAGAATCGAAGATACAGGAATGAGGATTATCAAGAATGTCCACAGAAACTATAGGATCGACGGTATACTGCATAATACCCTTTAAGGATGTATCTGCCGCCCGCCTGAATTCAGTATTAATCTCTTCTACAGCAGGTTGCACCTTTAAGGTACAGGTAAAATCAGTCAGTGACCCGTTTAATACCGGCACCCTTATTCCGGCCCCACCAAGCTTTCCTTCAAGTGAAGGAAATATGGACGTAATTGCTTTCGCGGCTCCGGTAGTGGTAGGAATAATCGACGAAGAAGCCGCCCTGGCTCTGCGAAGGTCACGGTGAAGTCCATCATGCAGGTTTTGATCACCCGTCATAGAGTGAACGGTGGTGATATAACCGTTAACAATCCCCCAGTTACTTTCAAGTACCTTAATCATAGGAGCTATATTATTGGTAGTACAGGAAGCATTTGAAAGAACAGGCGATGAAAAATCGATCATTTCATCATTTACACCTAATACGGCAACAGGAACGTCCTTAGTTCCGGGAGGTGCTGAAATAATCACCTGCTTTGCTCCCGCGGCAAGATGAAGCGCGGCTTTCTCCCTGGTTATGAATTTCCCTGTTGATTCAATAACGATGTCTATATCCAGATCTTTCCAGGGAAGTTTTAAAGGGTCTGCTTCGGAAAAAACCGAAACAGTCGTTCCATTAAGGAGCAATGAATTATCTCCTGGCTCTATGCTTCCTTTAAATCCCCTGTGTACGCTGTCGTATTTTACCAGGTGGGCCATGGTTACCGGATCAGCTAAATCATTAATTGCCACTATTTCAGCAGTTCCTCTCTCTGAAAGTATGCGGAGAACAGTCCTCCCGATACGTCCGAAACCATTAATAGCAATTCTCATCCTTCAAAAATTAAAGCGGCAAAGATAAGTTTGCATTCCATTTCTGTCTGTGAACAACTCATCCCAATGCATAGCGACCAGACCGCCAATGCGCCAAAGTTAATTTCTGCAAACCAAAATCACTAATTCTTTTACAGAAAGCTAAACAAATAAACAAAAGAAGCAGTTAGAACAGAACATCTGCGAATATTTATGAAAGAAAAACCAATAAATGAATGCCCGGTCCCCAAGGGGATCATCATGGTCATTGGAGGACATGAAGACAAGGGAGAGATTCCAGACAGAGAGATTACGAGGCAAAACAACCATCCTCTTGACGTACTCAAGTCATTCAGATTCCTTATCAAGTCAAATAATCCGGTACTTGAGATCGTTACTACAGCGAGCAGCGAAGGTGACGAGCTTTTTAAGGAGTACGTGAAAGGCTTCAACGACGTCGGTATTAAAAACATAAACAGGATACATCATGAAGATCGCCAAACAGCAATAAATGAAGGCCCAACCTTTATCGAAAGGATCAACAAAGCTGATGCTGTTTTTTTCAGCGGAGGCGATCAGTTAAAACTAACGTATCTTTATGGCGGTACAGAATTCCTGCTGCATCTTAAACAACGGTATATTCATCATGGGTTATTGATTGGAGGCACGAGTGCCGGCGCAATGGCGATGCCCACCCCGATGATCTACGCTGGAAATAAAGATGTGCAGCAGTTTAGCGGTGAGATAAGAATCACAACGGGACTGGAATTTTTAAAAGATGTTTGTATTGACACACACTTCGTAGATCGCGGCCGCTTCATCAGGATGGCCCAGGTGATCGTCACCAATCCTACTTGCATCGGGATAGGCATTGAAGAGGATACTGCGATGGTTATTCGCAACGGCATAGAGGGCGAAGTTATTGGTAGCGGTGTAGTAATTATTATCCAGGGACACAACATCCAGAACTCTAATATTACAGAGTTCGGCAACAAGAAAAAAATCTCCATAAGAGGCCTTGATGTTGACATCTTATCTCATGGAGATTCCTTCATAATTCCTCAAACTAATCCGCCCCACATTTAGTGGTTAAACAGAATTTACGTAACATCTTCCTATGTTTTCATTGACGTGGTGCATTGCAGCATAAACACTTCAATAAAACTATACTTCATGTTGTCCGTTCTATAAAGAAAAGAAAAACATGAGCGATATAAATAATCAAAGCGATAAGCCGGAAAAACTGTATCCTAAGGATTCAGAACGGAAACACATCAAACATCCTGAGGACGACGAAGAGGCTGTGTTAAAACCGGAAGACAGGGAATATAACGAAGAAGAAGCGAATTTCAGAAGTCCCGCTAAAACCAAGGAAGAAAGCGAGCAACCAGTCAACCCGGTTAAGACACCTCCTAAGGACGTTTAGTCTTTTATGCGCTATTCCATCGCAGGCAGTCCCATGCCTGCCCATTCTTCCTTTGAAGGGCCATAGATGCCGGGAACCGGCAAGCCGAGCAATCGCATAATAACTGTCATTTGACTGCGATGATGTGCCTCATGACGTATAAGAACAGACAAAAGTGTCCCCTTCTTCCAATATTCACCGTACATATTTAATTCTTCATCAAGACTCGCATCCGACCATCTGCTTTCAATAACCGTTATAAGCTCTCTGCTCCATCTTTGATAAGCGTCGGTAATACCCTGCATTGTTTCGGGAACGGATTCCTCCTCAAGGAAGTCCTTATCGAACAAGCCTGCCCTGCTGCCCATTTCGGTAATAGTTTGAACAATGTGCCAGGCAAGCCTTTCGAGGCTCCGTACGTTTTCATGAACCTTTCTTTTTTGCGATCCTTCCTTAATGAAAGAAAATATCTTTACTGTATTTTGGCTTTCTCTTTCCCAGTCGGCAATAAAATCAGCTATTCTATAATACATGTCACCTTCGTTTATTTACCAAACTTAGAGAAATTCCATTTACGTGCAAAGTATATAACGGTGGTCAGAATAACCTTACGTACTTCTCCTCCATGTTTCAGATACTTTACATTGCGAGAACCCGGTTCCAGATCTCTTCATTTACAGGAATGCCATTCTTTTCATTGTCGCGACGGGTTTTTAACGTTTGTTCCCCCGGATAATAAATCGCGCCTTCAGGTTCAACAGGAGCGCTGGTTTTCGTATAGTCAAGTATTTCTCTGATGAGATCAGCATGCAGATCTTCGCGATGCAGACAAAGAAAAAGCTGTGTTACGCCTGTCTCCTTTTTATCCGTGCTGATATCCCTAACACTTCTTCCTCCGCTCAATGCCGTTAGAAGCACATCAAGGACAAGCGACAGCCCCGATCCTTTCCAGAAACCAACCGGCAGGGCACGCATAGAGCGTGATATAGCAGCCGGATCCGTACTCAGACTACCCTTTTCGTCATACCCGCCCGGCACAGGGAGCTGCTCGCCATTAAACTCGTATTCCTGTAACTTACCAAAAGAAAATTGTGAAATGGCCATGTCCAGAACGACATGGCCGTCATTATGGGGGATTGCTATTACAAGAGGATTGTTGCCAAGCCGCGGCTCGACACCTCCCCAGGGTGGCATATTAGCTGTAGTATTCGTAGTACAAATACCTATACAGCCAGCGTCAGCAGCTTGCCATCCGTAAGTTCCTCCCCGCATCCAGTGGTTCGTGTTTCGCAGCGAAACACATCCCAATCCGTTCTCCTTAGCCAGAGTTATCGCTCTGTCCATACATATTCGGGCATTGTACATTCCCGGAGCCAGGTTTCCCTCCCACGTTTCAATCAAGCCTTTTCCAGCTGCTAACTCGGGTTCTGCATCAGGTCTGACCAATCCCTCTCTGACATATTGTGCAAAAACCGGAAATCGGTTCAATCCATGAGAATAAACGCCATCAAGACTGTTCGCTGCGAAAACTTCTGCACACAGTTCAGCCTTCGCTTCTGTGAACGACAGAGAAATAAGTACTCTTTTAAATTCATTTTTCAGTTCACGGAAAGTAACTCTCATAATTTCTGCAATTTCAATCTATTTCTTATACAGACCTTGTTTCGGCGCTATATTATATAAACCTTTCTGATTACTTTTGAGTTTTAATAAACTGAGCAGTAGTAAAACCGATGCCGTTGACTGGTAGTATATCTGCTCCTAGCTTCAATTATATGTTATTTAAAGCATTCGAGGTCGCAGAAAGCTCCGAAAAAGAATATAAATCCGCGTTGGTTACTAAATCCGAAGACGATCTTCCTCCGGGTGAAGTACTGATAAAAGTACAATACTCATCTTTAAACTACAAAGACGCCCTTTCTGCAATCGGAAATAAAGGAGTAACCCGCAACTATCCCCATACTCCCGGCATAGACGCCGCAGGAACAGTAGAAAAAAGTGCAGATCCGCACTTTAACAGGGGAGATAAGGTAATTGTTACGGGTTACGACCTCGGCATGAATACATCAGGTGGCTTTGCTGAGTATATACGGGTGCCGGCCTCCTGGCCGGTGCACCTGCCCGAAGGCCTGAGCCGGAAACGTAGTATGATGTTTGGCACCGCTGGATTAACAGCTGCGCTATCTGTATATAATCTAAAAAAACAGGGCATCACTCCTCCTAATGGAAAAATTATTGTTACAGGAGCTTCCGGCGGCGTGGGTAGCCTCGCAGTTGCAATTTTGAGTCACCTGGGATTTCACGTAACCGCCGTCACCGGAAAAGAAGACGCAGTGGACCTGTTACTGGATTTGGGGGCCAAAGAGGTTATTCCCCGTGCAGCTATTGACGATCATAGCGGAAAACCTTTTTTAAAAGCACAGTATGCAGCCGCTATTGACACTGTAGGGGGTAACATCCTTGCCACTGTTCTAAAAAGCCTCAATTACGGCGGAGTAGCAACCTGTTGTGGCCTGGTAAGCTCACCCGAACTGCATACTACTATTTATCCCTTTATTCTAAAAGGGATTCGTTTAATAGGAATTGACTCGGTTCTTTGCGATCACCACCTCAGGAAAGAAATATGGGAACATCTGGCAACAGACTGGAGGCCAGCAAAAATGGATAAGATTGTAAGTGTATGTACCCTTGATACCATTCAGGAACATCTTGATTCGATGTTAAAAGGACAGCTTACGGGCCGATATATAGTAAAGATCTCCAGCTAGATTTAAAGATCGATGTTCAAAGAGATCAATTCTCGAAGCATGTTTTTTTATTTTTTCTTTTGAAAAGTAAAAAAACGCTTATATTTGCTTTCGATAAGGTTTAGGTGCCTCGACTACACTCATTGTAGCGGGGCTTTTTTTTTGCTACAGATTTACAATTTCTCACAAAGGTCGTTCGCACAATCACTCAGTTTAAATGCCAACTCAGTAAGCAGTTTAACATTTTGATCTCCAATGTCCAGGAGAGCAAGCGATTCATCCGTCGGAAAATACAATGAACTTACATGCTCTTCGGGCACTTCATTGACCCCGTTTGACAACGAATAACACAAAGTCAACAGATTGAATACGCTAAGGTGGGTATATCCCATCACCTCATTTAACCAGAAACGATAGTCATTTTCTACAGCTTCGCCATAATCAGGTGCATATTCGCTACCCAGCCCGTTTTCCAGACCTTCATTCAGTTCTTTATCACTAATATTATTGATATTCAAAAGACTGTCGCCGTATTCCTCAATATCATACATGGCAGAAAGTATGATCTTTATATTTTCATCGTCAAGAGCTTCAAGCAAAGCTACATCGCCAGGGTATTCTTCTCCATCTTCAAAAATATCCTTAATATCTTTCAACTCATTATGCAAGGCAGCATTTAATCCATATATAAAGAGCTCACGGTAAACGGTACTTAACATACAAGCTATATTAAGTACCTGATCTTTGTAATTAAATTTGTTGTCGTCCATCTGGTAATCCGACAGCAAATTTATTCTTTTTTATTTTCCTCCTTATTCTTTTCAAAATAGCCATTAAATGAAATCGGCTGCCTGTTATTGTCGGTTACTTGTACCGATCCATAACCACTTTCTGAAATGTAAAATGTTAATTGCTGAATGTTATTTACGTCACGTGGTTTAATTACAATATCCCACCCACTCTTTTTTTTATTACTGACAGTATATTGAAAATCTTTTGAAGTGAAACGAATTCCTCCCTCAGAAGGATTCATCGGTGCGGTATAAGCCCGCCCGAAGTATGGAAGAAAACAAATTACAGTATCCTTTTTTACCTGAACGTCGTATTCGGATGTTAGCTGAAAAGAACTCCCCCCCATTGGCAGGGCGAACTGCGCTTTGAAAACAAAATCTTTTGAACTTACCATCTGTTTTATCTCAGCCGCTTTCCGTACTCTTTCCTCTTTTTTCGAAGTTTGAGCATATACTTCGTTCAGCCCCGTAAAAATAACAAACAATGACAACATCACGTTGTAATTCAAAAATCTACTCCTTTTCATGATTATTTGGTTTTGGTTTTACTGTTAAATATACTCTAATTTACAATATGTTATAGAACGAATCAATAGGTGATAAATAGCGATATGAGATTTGAGATATTAGAGATAATCTTAATGTTACTTGATTCTTGTTTCTTATTTCTTGTGTCCTGATACCTGTGTCTTAACTCTTGATTCTAAAATATGATCCTCGTCACTTAAATTGACGAAAGATTTGCTTTTAGTTAAATTTGCACACATTCTTTAATCCGGCCAAAGGATTAATTACAACTTCAATTGCTAAAGTGGCCATTCTTAACTGGCCAGTTCTATTTATCAGTAGTGAAAAGAAAAATAAAATATTACCGTCTGCTGTGGTTAAAACACGACCTGCCAGCGGGACTCTCTGTCTTCTTTGTTGCGCTTCCACTTTGCTTGGGTATTGCATTGGCCTCTGGAGCCCCTCTCTATTCGGGAATCCTGTCGGGAATAATCGGCGGATTGGTTGTTTCCCTCATAAGCGGCTCATCATTGAGCGTTTCCGGTCCTGCCGCGGGGCTTACCACACTCGTTTCGGCATCCATTATTTCGCTGGGCGATTACAAGATATTTTTGTTGGCTGTAATGGTTGCCGGATTGTTCCAGCTTCTCCTGGGTCTTTTAAAGCTGGGCAGTATCGCTAATTATTTCCCGTCATCAGTTATAAAAGGAATGTTAGCAGCTATCGGAATCATTCTAATGTCCAAACAGATTCCCCTGGCTATCGGTTACGACCAGCCCGACTTCTGGACGAGCGGATTCCTGCGTTTATTTTCAGACGAAAACTTTCTCGGCAACTTTAAAAATTTCAACCTGCACATACGCAGAGGAGCCATCCTGATAACAATAATTTCATTAGCCACTCTTATTCTTCTGCAACGGCCCTGGGCAAAAAAGCTAAGAGTAGTACCGGCTCCATTGCTGGTTGTGATCCTTGGGATCGTCGTTAATTACCTACTGACACACTTGAATTCCGACTTTTCACTTAAACCCAACCAACTCGTCAATATTCCCTCGAATATTTTTGCAGATATCTCTTTCCCTGATTTCTCAAAGCTTTTTTCTAATACAGAGATCTGGAAAGACGGATTAATCATCGGCCTTCTGGCAACGTTAGAAACCCTGCTTTGTGTAGAAGCGGTTGACAAACTTGATAAACATAACCGCATTACCCCGGTTAATCGTGAGCTTATAGCACAGGGAATCGGAAATATGACCTGCGGACTTCTGGGTGCCATCCCTATGACCGCGGTTGTAGTTCGGGGAGCAGCCAACGCAGACGCGGGCGGTAGAACAAAATTCTCTGCATTTACTCATGGCGTCTTTCTTTTGCTTGCAGTGGCGCTCATTCCCTTTTTATTGCGGATGATTCCCTATGCTTCGCTTGCCGGCATACTTCTGATCACCGGTTATAACCTTACCAAACCCAAGCTCTTCCGCAATATGTGGGGACTGGGATGGAAACAGTTTTTTCCGTTTATTCTTACCATCATTGTAATCCTCGCTACTGATCTGCTGATCGGTGTGACTATTGGCCTTTTGATATCAATTTACTTTATTGTTCTTAATAACTTCCGTGTTGAATATAAGGTCACAAAAACGAAGCAACACCAGACTGAAGTTCACCTGATAAGGCTCAATTCCAATGTTACGTTTCTTAACAAAGTGAACCTGAGAAAAACGCTTGACAGCATCGCTCCATATAGCGTTCTTACGATCGACGGCAGTGACTGTAACTTCATTGATTACGACATCTTAGAGATCATCAGCGAATTTGAAACTAAAGCCCACGACCGGCATATTGAGGTGCATCTGCAGGGAATTGAAAAGGTAAACGTTTCAGCTCTGCATTAAAGATTTCATTTCGCAGGCCATGATGCTACCTAACGGCGGCCAGCACGCCCCGAGAAACGAAGCTCCGTAAGATCCATCCCTCCCTTCTCTACGTATACTCGTACTTTATTTGCCCCTTTAGTTAGACGGATATTTCGAAATTCTAAAAATCCAGATGCCTTTAGATCTTCAGTAACCGGGATAGGGGAATTTGAAACGAAACTCTTTCCATTAACAACAAGAAGAAATTTACCGGTGTCAATCGGCGATTTAATATTGAGGTGAACAGTGTAACACGCTGCTCTTTCAACATCAATAGTATACTGAAGCCATTCCCCGTCTTCAATATCGCTCACGTAGTATTTTTCATAACCGCTTGAGTCGCGCCTGATATCCACACCGTCGTTTCGATATGCGCCACCGCGGTTTCCTCTTCCATCCTGCCCCGATACCCGGTAATTGGCTGTATCCTTATCAAAATAGGCGCATCCGTTCCTTCCCAGGTCGTAATCAACAGCTTGAATAATCGTACCAGGTCCGGTCAAATGTTTTTTAAACGGTTTGGTTTCTGTAGAGAAAGGCTGTCTGATCATTGCATCAATTACGTCGCGATGAACCACATTGTTCCGAATCTTAAGTGCGGAAGCCAGCTCCATTAAACCACTGTAAGCGTCGCTCTCGCCCGGTTTTTTCCCCACCCCGTTCCAATAATTTACTACCCGGTCGTAATTGGGATTAGATTTCACTTCAAGCGGGTTGTTGATGCCAACTTTCTTCAAAGGCCACCACGACCATCCAATATTATTCGTCTCCAGTAATCGGATAGCATCGGTAAACCACACATTCGAGTTTTCGCCCGTTTCGCCCAGCCATATCGGAATATTGTATTTCTCCCGGGCTTCAAGGAATCCCTTTATTGACTCTAAATCATTAAAATTCCAATACTTATGATAGCTTAATGCCATGTTGTTATCCCATTGAGGTAAAATTCCCCTGTAGTTATTACCCCAGCCGTTTCCTTCAATAATGATAAGGTGATTTTTATCCACTTCACGAATTGCCCTCGTGATATCCACCATCAGCTTTTTCAATGGCCCGTTTGTTGGTTCTCCCGTTCCATTTTTATCTTTTTCCGGATCAGTAAAACCCCAGTTTGGTTCATTAATAATGTCATATCCACCTATCCACTGTTCACTTACGTACCGCTCTGCCAGCTTCCTCCATAAAGCAACAGTCTTTTGCTGGTTTGCTTCACTATCCCACAGCGAGGGTTTTGAAGGATCACGGTCCGAGATATTCAGATCGTTCCCCTGGCCTCCCGGCGCAGCATGCAAATCAAGGATAAGGTACATCTGATTTGCCTTGCACCATGACAACAGGCTGTCAGTCATGGCAAACCCTTTAGCAAGCCAGGTATTCACTCCTTTCACAGGCTCCTTTTCTAGTGGTAGAGTATAAAGGTTATAGTGCATGGGTAAGCGAATCGAGTTAAAACCCCAGGCCTTCATCGAATCCACATCGGCCTTCGTGGTATGATTCAATAGCCACGATTCGTAAAATTCATCTGCCTGCTTTTTACCAATGAGTTCCTCAATTCTTTCCCTGATCCTATACTGCTGGCCATCCCTGTTAACCTTCAACATGTACCCTTCCTGTAACATCCATCCGCCAAGTCCTATACCACGAAGTAATACATTGTCTCCTTTCCTGTTAATTATCTTTTGGCCGTCAGCTCTTAAGAAGCCCTGACCAAGGGCCGTACCGTAAAAAAGGAAGTGTGTTAAAAAAAATATACAAGATACGAGTATAACCCTGCGGTCAAGTAGTTGTGTTTTATTTGAAGTGGAGTACATTATTATTGAACTTAAAACTTTCACTGTAAAGGCTAATAGCCTGAACGCATTGCTGCGATAAATCTAACACAATTGCAGCAGTTTTGGCGACAGTTTTCTAACACTGATACACTTATTCGAACACGACCAAAAGCGTCGCAAAAGCGTTTGAAAAGCGCAGCCATACCGCAGCCCGCCACCAACTACCAGCTGAAATAGCTAGCTATATATCCACTTTCATACCGTCAAACGCACATTCAGCATCAATCTGATCAATATTATTCAGCATTTCGTTATCAAAATGAGTGAGGATGATTTTTTTACATGTTAGACCGGGCAGCCACAACTTCAAACTCTGATAATTCATGTGCCCTCTAACCTGAAGATTGAAAAAGTTACATTCACAAATGAAAAGATCGGCATCTGCACTAAGAGGAATCAGATTGTCAGTCCACTCGGTATCACCTGAATAACTGATGATCTTATCAGCAATATGTATACGTAAACCATGTGGAAATGCGGCTTCTGAATGAATAACTGGATAAGCTTGTACCTTAAGCCCTCCGGTGACAATAGTTTCGAAGGGCTGATACTCCAAAAAACTGATATTAAGCTTCTCCAGAACCTCAGTTCCAGGATAAAGCAGCGAGAGAAGTTGAGTTACCTTTTCCTTACACCCGGGGGGACTGACAACGGTGATCGGCTTCTCACACCTGCATACAGCAGCTTCCAGGAGAAAAAAGGGCAGTCCACCGAAGTGGTCACCATGAAAATGAGTAATGAGGATGGTACCGATATCTTTAATATCTATACCGTTCATTTTCAAGCCAGGGATGGAACTCGCACCGCAGTCAATTAGAAATCCAGAATCTGGCGCCTTAACGTAAAAACAAGTACTTAACCTCCCTCCGCTGCCAAAAGCGTCACCGGTTCCTATAAATGTCAATTTAATTTCTGTCATTGTCGTTGTAAGGACTATATGGTTAATGTTCTATTTACACTGACTGAACGCTTCCAAATACTTATCTATATACTCCCTCTTTGTTTTTGATTTATACTGCATAATATAGCGGGGATGCTCCAGCGCAATGATCCTTTTGAAAATTTTTTGTTCATCATTTAGCTTCCTGAGAAAGGCTTCGTTCCTGCCCGTACCAAAACAAAAACAAATATCTGTTTCAAATCCAATATCGATCTGTTTTCGGATATTCTCGATTATAAACGGGTAAGCAGCATTCTGCAATTCCTTATTATCGTAGTAATTATAATTGGTTTCCCGGCCATTCGCCCCTCTGATAGTAAATCCAAGGGGAAATACGGAATGAATATAAAACCTGTGATAAAAGGCTGCTACTCCGCCAAATGCTTCAATCATATCATAAATAAACTCCGACGAAGGCTCGTGAGTTATCGGTCCGGGAAATGCGATTCCACATCTGGATATCAACCTTTTGGGATCAGTAAATGAAACCCCGGTAGTTCCAGAGCCGAACCTTCCAGGGTTGATGCCAAGTATTAAATGCCGCGGATGATTATCATTATAGTACTTGTGATAGAATTCGGTAGAAGCCGCGAGGGCAACTTCGTTTTGCTTATAAGGATTCATAATGGAAATCCCATCAGGTAAAGGTCCAGTATACTCAAGTTGGTTGTTATATTCAATAATCTTATCGGCAAAAGTTGTCATCGTCTCTTCCTGGTTTCAATTCTAAATTAGAATGCATTAAATTATATCAGAGGTTATAAATATACTTAACGGAGCTTTTATGGAGCGTCCAAGGATGAAGCAGGGATCAAATTTAAATTATATAGAATTATTCTAAATAATTTGGTGTTTTAATTACAATCTCATTACTTTGCGACTGTTTGTAATTATTCTAAATAAATAGAGAAATTAATACGTGGTTGTGCCTGAACGATTCTACCGGCAAGCAAGCACCGTGAATTAAAAGTTAGCATATCACTCTGATCCCGCATGACAGTAAAAAAGATAATAGGCAAATTGCATCTTTGGCTCGGACTCGCATCGGGACTAATTGTTTTATTTCTGGGAGTTACAGGATGTATTCTTGCCTATCAACGGGAAATTGAAGATGCTGTTCAATCTTATCGTTTTACCGAAAAGCAGAACCAGGCTTTGCTGACACCAACCCAACTGCAGAAGATTGCGGATATTCAACTGCCCGGAAAAAAACTTCACAGCATCAGCTATCAGACGGGCCGCTCCTCAGTAGCAGTATATTTTAGCTTAGAACCAGAGCAATATTATTACACCGTATTCATCAATCCTTACAGCGGTGAAGTACTCAAGGTAAAGAATATGGCCAATGACTTCTTCCGCATAGTTATCAATGGACATTACTATCTCTGGCTTCCCCCTCATATCGGCCAGCCAATCCTTGCGACAGGTACCCTTATTTTTGTAATCATGATGATAACGGGTATTATTTTATGGTGGCCCCGACATAAAAAAGCATTAAAACAGCGGTTTTCAATAAAATGGGATGCGCGATGGCGAAGGGTAAACTACGACATGCATAATGTATTGGGTTTTTACATGACCTGGGTAGCCCTGTTCCTTGCCTTATCTGGCTTGGTTATGGGATTTCAGTGGTTTTCAAAATCGGTGTACTGGATTGCATCCGGAGGAAAACAACAGGTTCAGTATACTGAAACATTTTCAGACACTACTAAAATCCTCGCAGCAGGTACCGGTATGCCGACAGTAGACAGGCTATGGATGAAAACGATGAAAGAGAATCCTCAATTTAAGGGGATCATCGATGTACATCCTCCTGAAAATGAAAAATCAGCCATTGAGATTGCTGTTAACCCCGACAGTGAAACGTACTGGAAGGCCGACTATCGTTACTATGATCAGCATACTTTAAAAGAGATTGAAGTAAACCATATTTATGGCAGATTTGCCAATGCTTCAGTAGCCGACAAGATCATTCGCATGAATTATGATATCCATGTGGGAGCCATCGGAGGGCTGGCAGGAAAGACTATTGCTTTCTTTTCAAGCCTGATCGCGTCAAGCCTTCCCATTACCGGTTTTCTGATTTGGAGGGGCCGAAAAAAGAAAAAAAGGAAGGCTATTCATTCTATTGAGAAGGTCGAGTTAGCATCAGTGCTGCCCTCATAAATCCAGCACACAGCTGTTTCAAAAGCTTAACATAACGATAATAATCGTAAAGTAACACAATTCCCCGACCAACTGTTATATAAACGAGCTGTCTGATAAACAGCCTGAAAAAACAGATGATTATGGACTTAAATTACTGGTTAATCGTACTTGTTCTGCTGATTGTTATCGCAGCCCTTTTTTTCTTTTTAAAACGGAATGCAAAAGACAAGAAAGCACTGGGGAAAAAGCTTAACGCCTCTGAAACAATCCCGGCCAGACATGACGAAAACGATGAAAATGTAACCTGATCATATTCAGGCAAGGGCAGTCTCCTCGATATATATACTTGTCGATATATACTTGCCCGAGGCGGTGCTGAGTGTACACAATTGCGGCATACTGTTACTCAACAGTTCATAGATACCATTCCTATCTGGCTGGATTCAAACCATCAAAGTCCATAAGCATTGTTGCAAAGCAGCGATTAATTTATGCTGAGCTAACAATGAAATAACATCTGCCATCTAACTTGCACTGCAGTGAGAGCTATAATATCAGAGGTATGGAATATAACTGCCAGTAACAAGGAGTGAACTATAAAAGCCACCACAATGACTAAAATCAAAGTAGCCTTCTTTGCTGAAATACTGATCGAGGATTTCGATGGTGCCTCACGCACGATGTTTCAAATCATCAAAAGAATACCATCTGAAGAATTTGAATTCCTTTTCATTTGTGGAACAGGCCCCGATCAGCTTTACGGATTTGATTGTATCCGTATGCCTACCATTACTTTACCTGTCAACCATACTTATAAAATGGCATTGCCAGCTCTCGCACAAAACAGGCTTAAGACAAAACTCCAGGCTTTTGCTCCAGACATCATTCATATTGCAACCCCTTCTATCCTGGGCAATTTTGGTCTTAAATATGCCCGTCGACGGCAGATACCTGTTATATCAATTTATCATACCCACTTTATTTCATATATTGATTATTATTTCAAACATGCCCCCTTTCTGATCAGCACAGCGAAGTCCCTTGTAGCCGACAGCCAGAAAAGCTTTTATAACCAGTGCGACCTTGTGTATGTTCCATCGGAGAGCATTTCATCAGAGCTCGTTGAAATGGGCATCAATGAGCGCCTCATGAAGCTTTGGAAAAGAGGATTGGATGCGAATTTGTTCTCGCCTGAAAAAAAGAATTTTAAGGCGCTGCACAAGATAACGGGAAATAGTGATCCCTGCATTCTCTTTGCCAGCCGCCTTGTTTGGGAGAAGAACCTGGAGACCTTGTTTGAAATATATGACGAAATCACAAAAGAAGGCCTGGCTGTAAACCTGCTGATAGCCGGAGACGGAATAGCGCGAAAAGCGTGCGAACAACGTATGCCACAAGCTTTTTTCCTGGGGCATAAAGGCCATCAGGAACTAGCCGCGATTTATGCGTCAGTCGATATTTTTCTGTTTCCGTCTGTTTCCGAAACATATGGTAACGTAGTGCTTGAAGCAATGGCTTCTGGTATTCCCTGCGTCATCGCCGACGGCGGGGGCTCAGCAGACTTTATTAACCACGGTGTAAACGGGTTTAAATGTGAGCCATATAACGCTGTGGATTATGCAGAAAAAATTGAAATTCTGCTCAGCGATAAAACACTAAGAGACCGTTTTATTACTGAAGGATTGGCCTTAAGCAGGTCATGCAGCTGGGATCAACTGGTAAATATCTATTTCGACGACCTCAAAAAATTATCAGAGTACCATGTATTGGCAGCTGTTTAATGACACCGATGAAACTGATTAAAGTCATTGTCACTGTCTCCGTTATTGTTTCGCTGGTGATTTTCATTCGGGCGACCGATTATAAAGAAGTAATAATCAGCATTAAGAAGGTTGGTTATAACTTTATCATTCTGATCCTCACTACCGGGGTTGCCTATATATTTGGCACTTTAAGCTGGAAATACTCTATGGGCAAACATCTGGCAGATATTTCACTCCGCAGACTCTTTCAGGTCCGCCACGCCGGTGAAACAATAAGCCTTCTTAACCCGATGGGGATTGTCGGCGGAGAGGCGGCAAAAGTACAGCTACTGGGATCATATATTCGAAACAAAAAAGCTATTGTGGCCTCTATCCTGGTTTCACGGGCAATTATGATCATTAGCCAGCTCTTCCTGTTCTTTCTTACGGCAACTATTCTTTTTATACAGGGTGTAAAAATGGACACCATTAATTTAAATGCAGAGAAGTGGGTTCTCCCTATTGGGATTGTCGTTGTATTGGTTATAATCATGTTAGTAGTTGGAGTTACTTATAAAACGAGGTTAACGGGGATGATTCGAACGACAAAGCAAGGTCGTCAGCTTGCCTTTAAAACAGGGGCATTAAGGCTCAAACTAAAGGAGATATATGCCGAAACTATTAAATTATGCCGGTACAGCAGAAAAGCAGTCATACTTGCGGTTGTGTTTGCTCTTCTTCACTGGATTGCCGGCGCCTTTGAATTTTACTTCATACTTCATTTTTTGGGAGTAAAAATCAGCATTCAGCAGGCCCTGCTGATTGATATGGGCGTCATCTTTTTTAAGGCGGCAGGCGCTTTTATACCGGGGCAGATTGGCATTGAAGAACTTGGCAATAAGATGATGCTTTCTGTTATAGGAGTGCACGAAGCCGGGATATGGATCTCTGCCTCGATTTTAAGACGTTCACGGCAATTAGTCTGGATTGCGTTTGGAGCGTGTATCTATTTCTTCCTCGATAAAAACCGGCTGTCAACGTCACAAGAACCCAATGGAAGTACTTTTTGTAAGTCATAAATATCCCCCGGCTACCGGCGGAATGGAAAAACAAAGTTATGAACTGATCAAAGGCGTAGGACGGTATACTAAAGTGCATACTATTGTGTTTGAAGGAGATGGAAGCCGGATTGAGTTTTTCACCCGTCTTAACAGGAGGATTATAAGAATATGCAAGGAGAATCCAGGCATTTCCCTTATACACTTTAACGATGCCCTGATAGGGGCCTGGAGCCTTACACACACAGGATACAGCCATCTCAAACGTACTATGACTGTTCACGGGCTGGATATAGTGTTTCCCTCATTCCTTTACCAGCGCTTTGTTCTTCCAAAGTTCAATAAATTCGATCTGATAATTGCTGTCAGCCAGGCTACAGCGGATGCCTGTACAAGCAGGGGCATTGCTGAAGATAAAATCAAAGTTGTAAATAATGGAGTCGGCAATGGAATAAGTTTACCGGTAGCGAGAACAGATGCAGACTTCCTTCTTCAAAAGAAATTCCAAATCAACAGCACTGGAAAAAGGCTCCTCATATCGCTGGGGAGGCAGGTGAAACGTAAAGGTTTCTCATGGTTTCTTCGAAATGTGATTCCGGAATTACACGACGACTTTATCTATTTAATGGTAGGGCCGACAATAAGTCCGTCTGATCCCACCGCCCGCTTGCTAAAGTTATTGCCCACTACTGTCAAAAACCTTATTGAATTATTTCTCGGCTTCCCCGGTGATGCTGAAGCTATCAGGGGCCTCTTCAACGATCCGCAAATCTCTGCTAAAGCTAAGCTTTTAGGAAAACTCACCGCTGACGATATCAGGATACTCCTGGGTGCTGCCGATGCGTTTATAATGCCTAACATAAAAGTAGAAGGCGATATGGAAGGCTTCGGGCTTGTCTGTCTGGAGGCGTCATTGCTGGGCACAAGGGTAGTCGCCTCTGACATAGAAGGAATAAGAGATGCGGTTCACAACGAAAAAAACGGATATCTTTTGCCATCCGGCGACGTTGCCGTATGGACTCGTACTTTAAATCAGTTGATTACGCATCCGGAATCTTTAACATTGCAACGAGAAGATGTTGCAAGATACACCAGGCAGCACTTCAGCCTGGAAAGAATGGCACAGTCGTACTTCTCGCTGTTTAAGCAAACAGGCAATCCACCGGATATATAAAATCAACATAAACTTAACGTAAACATAACATGACGAACAAAACATGCTTCAGCGGTTTCCGTTTTAGGTGTAAGATTTATAGTGCGAAAAGCTTGCCCCGGACACGTGATAGCGTCGCCCGACTTTGTTATGGAATATACAACAAAAACGAGAGAGTAAGACCATGAAATCAAGAAAGGGTGAGTTTTTAAATATTGCAGGCTTTGTTTTCGTGTTGCTCCCAGCATTCCTGATTTCCTGCAACAGTGGTAATGACAAGGCTACCGGCCTGATTGGCGCGGGGAGCAGTTTTGTATATCCCCCTTTTTCTACCATGTTCTCTGAGTATCATAACCAGTACAGGATGCAGGTAAATTACCAGTCTATTGGTTCCGGCGGCGGCATCCTGCAGTTAACGAACAAAACCATCGATTTTGGCGCCACTGATGCACCCGTTAACGAGGAGCAGGAAAAGAATCTTGAAGTACCGGTATTGCACGTACCGGTATGTATTGGCGCAACAGTCATCAGTTATCATATACCAGGAGTAAAAGACACTTTAAACCTCTCACCGGAGGTACTGGCAGACATTTTTTTAGGTAAGATCAAAAACTGGAATCACCCTTCTCTCAAAAAGGATAATCCCGGAATATCTCTTCCAAACCGGATGATCACCGTGGTACACCGCTCCGATGGAAGCGGCACGTCTTTCATTTTCACTGATTACCTTACCAAGGTTAGTAACGAGTGGAAAGAAAGGGTTGGAAGGGGAACCGCTGTAAACTGGCCTGCAGGATTAGGTGGTAAAGGAAATGAAGGTGTTGCCGGACTGATTAAACATTCGCCTGGAAGTATCGGATATGTAGAGCTTTCTTATGCTCTTGAAAATAAGATGGGTGTTGCCCGGATTAAGAATCTTTCAGGCCGGTACATTGCGCCAACCATCAGCTCTATCGCAGCAGCAGCCGATATTGAACTGCCGGCAGATGCTAAAGCATCTATCACGCAGACCCCAGCCCCTGAGGGATATCCTTTATCCAGCTTTTCATGGGCGCTGATCTATAAGGAGCAGAAATACAAAGGCCGGAGCAGGGAAAAAGCGGAGGAGTTACTACGCTTGTTATGGTGGTGTACGCACGAAGGGCAGCAATACAATGAGCCGCTGCACTATGCTCCCTTACATGGGCAGGCATTAAAGGTAACAGAAAAGATTTTGCGGTCGGCTACCTACGATGGACAGCCTATATCCGCACTTATAAATAAATAACAGGCAGTCAGACGTCAGTAATAAAGACAAAAGGGCACAGATGGAAAAAGAAAAAATCAAGAAAGGAAAGAATGCTGGCAGCTTCAGGGAGCTTTCGGGTACTTTATGGGATAATGAAAGCAAGGTTCTTTTGCCCTTGGAGAGCCTTGATAAACTCCGGCTGCAGGAGCGAAACTTCAGGGCTGGACTTTCCACAGCCTCTGCCCTGATCCTGGCGATAGTAACGGGCATCTTTATCACGCTGGTGATTGCATCGCTGCCTTCTATTAGGGCAACGGGCTTCGTTTTCTTTACCGGAAGCACCTGGGACCCAGTAAAGAACATATATGGCACTCTTCCTTTTCTCGTAGGCACAGTTATTACCTCGTTTCTGGCTTTGCTCATCTCGGTCCCCTTTTCATTAGGTGTAAGTTTATTTTTAGGAGAATACTATCCCAAGGGATGGTTTTCGTCGGCCTTGCGCACGGCTGTCGACCTGATGGCGGGCATACCTTCTGTTATATATGGCTTCTGGGCCTTACTTATCCTGGTGCCCCTTGTGCGAAGTTTAGAAATGGGCATTGGGGTACCGGCATATGGAGTAAGTATATTAACCGCGTCGTTGGTTTTAGCTATTATGATCATTCCCTATTCTGCTTCTCTGGGACGTGAGGTGATCGCTATGGTACCAAAGAACTTAAAGGAGGCGGCTTATGCCATGGGCGCTACGCGGTTCGAAATGATCAAAATGGTGGTGATCAGTTATTCGAAGTCAGGATTGTTTGCAGCCACGCTGCTATCCCTGGGAAGGGCATTAGGAGAAACGATGGCAGTGACAATGGTAATAGGAAACTCTTCTATATTGCCCAAAAGTCTGTTTGATCCAGGCAATACCATGGCCAGTGTAATTGCCAATGAATTTACCGAAGCAGCAAGTACTACTTATTTTTCGGCCCTGATTGAGCTGGGCCTTCTGCTCTTCCTCCTTACAGCGGTTATTAACATCGTCGGCAAATCGGTAATGAAGAAATTAAATGTAGTGAAATGAAAGAAACTGCAATAAGAAACAGGATATACAAAAACAACCTGATAAAGGGTTTAGTTATCACTTTTGCCCTTTTATGCGTTGTTCCGCTGATATCAGTCCTCTTCTATATTGTAAAACAGGGGGTAGGCAGTATAAACTGGGATTTCCTGGTAAATGTGCCTAAGCCTGTAGGAGAAGAAGGAGGAGGCATAGCCAATGCGCTTGTGGGAAGCCTGATCATTGTAGGAATAGCCACCCTGATGGCCGTGCCCATAGGCGTTGCCGGCGGAATCTATCTGCATGAAAATAAAAACACCAGGCTGGCTAACTGGAGCCGGCTTTCAACCGATGTGCTGATGGGCGTGCCCTCTATTGTTATAGGGATCATTGCTTACTTCTGGATTGTGATGACCTTTGGCAGCTTCTCTGCATTTTCAGGAAGTGTAGCCTTAGCAATCATGATGTTGCCCGTAATTGTCCGGTCGACAGAAGAGACGCTATCACTCCTGCCCCGCCAGTTGAAAGAGGCTTCTTTTGCACTGGGAGTGCCCTATCATAAAACCATTATGCGGCTGGTTTTACCCTGCGCATTGAGTGGTATTATCTCGGGCATTCTATTATCTGTGGCACGGGTTGCCGGAGAAACAGCTCCGCTGCTCTTTACTTCTTTTGGCAATGCTTACCTGAATACCCATCCGGGACAGCCAATGCAAAGTCTTCCATTGCTTATTTTCAACTACGCTACCAGTCCTTACGAAGACTGGCACAACTTAGCCTGGGGCGCATCCTTCATTCTTTTAGTCTGGATCCTGCTCATGAACTTTTTTACGAAACTTGCCATCAGAAAATGGAGAATTACATACTAAAAACTGAGAACCTTAACGCATACTTCGGAACAAACCATATAGTAAAAAATGTAAACGTTCAGTTTAAGCCGAATCACGTTGTCTCGGTAATGGGACCATCGGGATGTGGAAAAACAACCTTTCTCAGATGCCTGAACAGAATGCATGAACTAACTCCCGGAACGCATACAGAAGGTAAGATCCTGATGCATGGTAAAGATATCCAGGATTTACCACCTATACTGGTAAGATCGAAGATCGGCATGGTATTTCAGCAACCTAATCCCTTTCCTAATATGAGCATTTACGATAACGTGATTGCAGGATATAAGCTAAACGGGGTTCAACTAAATAAAGATGACCGGGATCAGATTGTGCAGGATGCCCTTACCCGCGCTGCTCTGTGGGATGAAGTAAAAGATAAGCTGGGACATAGGGGGGCCTTTATTTCCGGAGGGCAGCAGCAACGGCTTTGTATAGCAAGGGCCATTGCGCTGAAGCCCGACGTTTTACTAATGGACGAACCTACTTCGGCTCTCGATCCTAAGTCGACATCCCAAATAGAAGAACTTATACAGAAGTTAAAGCAAAACTATACGGTCATCGTAGTGACTCACAATATGCATCAGGCAAAGCGGATCAGCGACTATTCGGCTTTTTTCTTCTTAGGCGAGCTGGTAGAATATGGTGTAACCAAAGAAGTTTTCGACGGACCGGCCGATAAGCGTACAAGGGGATATATTTCCGGCGACTTCAGCTAGCGGCCTCCCGGAAATATCGCCGGCGAAATGCGATTAAATAGCAAAATTACTTTGGAGGAGAATAATATGATTTAAACTTAACAAATTCTTATTACTAAACTCTTATTTTTGCATAAAACCACCGGGACAAATACAGCTAAAGAAAGAGGCATCTATTGATGCAGCCTCTTTCTTCAAAGAGCGGTGACATTCCATCCTTCCTCATTCATTTCTTAAACAAACTTGTTACAATCCTCTTAATTGGTGCGATTTCGTGTTTGTAGAGGCCGAAAAGGTAATAAGTAGATATAGCAGATCAGCAGCATCTGAATTAGTGATTACAATCACACAGCTAAGTGTATTAATTACACTAAGTTTTATTTACCTTTAAAGTCTTAACTATAAACATTATGATACTTATAGCAGACGGAGGATCAACCAAGACGCACTGGTGTCTTATTCATCAAAACAACGAATCAACGGACTTCCATTCAGAGGGTTACAATCCCTATTATGTTAATGAAAGCTATATCATTCCTTCCTTAAGGGCTTCGCTTCCCGCCGGCCTGAACGTGAATGAAGTGTCTGAGCTTTACTTTTATGGCGCGGGTGTTCACAATGAGGAAAAAGCAGATATACTTAAGAATGCCTTTCAAACGGTGTTTCCGAACGCTGTAATTGCTATTGAACACGATCTGCTTGCCGCTTGCAGAGCACTTTTAGGAAACCAGGAAGGATTTGCTGCCATTTTAGGAACGGGTACGAACACCTGCATGTATAACGGAACCGAAGTTGCACATAATATCGATTCTGCTGCTTACATCCTGGGAGACGAAGGAAGCGGCTGTTATATGGGGAAGAAGCTCCTGAAAGATATCATACGGAATACCGTACCTGCCGATATTAAAAAGAAATTTGATGCGGCGTATAACTTAAGCGAGCATGAGATTATGGATAATATCTATACAAAGCCGCTTGCAAACCGTTTTTGTGCAGGGTTTACCAAATTTTTTGATGACAATATGGACAGCGAGTATTGCAGAAACTTAATCACATCTTCTTTCAGGGATTTTTTCAGGGAGCTTGTAAGTCTTTATCCGGGTTACAAGGAAGTTAAGTTTAACTGCATCGGTTCTGTAGGCTTCTATTTCCAGGATATTCTTAAAGCCGTTGCTTCAGAGTTCGGAATGGAAACGGGGGTTATCCTTCAATCTCCAATTGCAGGATTGAAACATTACCATTCATTAAACAATGAAGTAAACGCCTAAATACTATTTTGCAGGTATTAACAGTACCTGGATTTTTCCGGTGATCTGTTAATACCTGCAATTATACGTTACTTATTATCTGTTAAGCCCTTAATCCCGTGGCTTCAAGCATCAAATTGTGCAACTCTGTATTTTTCACGAAGGGATTCAAAAGCTCGCTACCCGGTCCGCACATTGCTACCTCGACATAATCTCCGGAGTGGTCCATACTTCCCCAGCCTACCGAAGTATACTTTGTTTGGATCTCTGCCAGCTCTCTGAATGGAAGTTTATATGGATTATAAATCCCATCAGCATCAGCAGCCGAAAAATGCTTTAAGAGAGAAGATGCCTCGTCTTTCGTAATAACAATTCCCTGCGCTGCTTCAATGCGCTCTATCAAACGGGGTACAGTAAACGCCCTGTCGACGCCCTTTAATATCCACTCGTTGGTGTGCTTAAAATGCTGAATCTTATCAAAATTCTCATTTGCCTTACCCCCCGAGAACAATCCGGGATTAGCATTTCCGTGATCCGTTGTGATGACCACCAAAGTTTCCTGGTCCTGTTCAGCAAAATCGATCGCCACCTTTATTGCTTCATCAAAGGCTATCTGATCGTAGAGCAGAGCTCCGACATCATTCGCATGTGCGCTCCAGTCTACTTTGCCGCCTTCTACCTGCATCACAAAACCTTTCTTATTCTTGCGTAAATACGATATTGCCTGAGATGTCATCTCAGCAAGAGAAGGAGTGGCAGCTTTTAACCCATCGGTATGATCCCGGTCAAGAGCATAAGGAAGTCCGTCTTCATAAAAAACTCCCATAACTGGTTTATCAGAGGAGAGTGAAAGCTTCATCAGATCATTCCTGCTTTGCAACACGGTATACCCTGTCGATTTATATTTACCAAAAAGATCCGTTTTATCTTTTCTCTTTTCCGCAAGGAAATACTCCAGTCCTCCGCCTAACATAATATCGAACTTCAATGGCAGGTACTGAAGCGCTATCTCTCCCTGGTCCCCCCGTTTATTATTATTAATACAAAAGCCCGCTGGTGTAGCATGGGTGACCGGAACCGAGGTAACGCATCCCACTGATTTTCCGGCTGCTTTAAACTTTTGAAGTATGGGTTTATGCTCTGTACCATCCGGACCGACGTTCAATGAACCATTGTTCACGCGAACTCCTCCTCCCCAGGATGAGCTGGCCGCTGCAGAATCGGTTACGAGCGAATTGGCCGACGCGGTATCCATCATAGCTCGTCGCACTTTATTCTCGTGATATAACCGCACCCAATTGCTCTCCCTTCCCTCCTTACGCTGTAACAATAAATTTGCCATGGTCAGCGTACCAATGCTCATTCCGTCGCTTACCATGAAAATTATATTTTTAGCAGTCTTTCCATCGCTCCGACGCTTATTGGCGGGGATTGAAGCAAGTAAATCTACAGGTGATAAAAAGGCCGATCCGATAGCGGCAAGCGAAGTATTTTTGAAAAAGTCTCTTCTTTTCATGTATTTTTAAAGAGTAAATTAAAGCCAAATATTGGCGAATAAGTTAACGACAACAACAAGATAACATTAAGTTATCTTTAAATAAAACATGGATCCCGCTTTTATTCGACATCATTAAATCTTAACCTTGTATTAATGTAAGGCATTTACCTTTACAGCGACAGCGCGATAAACGAACCTGTTATTCATAGCAAAAACTCAATATTTATAATTAAATCCATATAAAACGACACAATGAAAATTCAAAAACTACTAGTACTGGTACTTGTGCTCTTACTTCCTTTCCTTGGTAAAGCGCAGGTGTTCATCGCAGGTTCTTATAATATTCGTTTTGACAATCCGCGTGATACGGGCGATCTTTGGATAAACAGAGCTCCGGTGGTAGCCGCTCTTATCCGCTTCCACGAATTTGATATTTTAGGAACGCAGGAGGGATTAAAAAATCAACTCGACGATATACAGAAAGCCCTTCCAGAATATGCCTATTATGGAGCTGGAAGGGATGATGGCAAAGAACGCGGAGAGCATTCTGCAATATTTTACAGAAAGGACAAGTTTAAGGTTCTTGATAAGGGCAACTTCTGGCTTTCTGAAACGCCCGATAAACCAGGCTTAGGCTGGGATGCAACCTGCTGTAACCGTATCTGCTCCTGGCTATATCTCCAGGATTTGAAATCTAACAGGAAGTTCTATTTCTTCAATGCTCATTTTGATCACCAGGGAGTAAAAGCCCGCGTAGAAAGTGGAAAGCTGATCGTCAGTAAAATAAAGGAAATTGCCGGTACCAACCCTGCGATATTTACAGGCGATCTCAACGGAGGCCATGACAGTGACTGGTATCTCACTCTCAAAAACTCAGGCTTACTGAAAGACACCTACGATCAGGTAGATACCCATTATGCCAATAACGCTTCTTTTAATGCTTTTGGGTCAAAAAGGGCTTTAAATTCTGACGAGATAATTGATCACATTTTTACAACCCGGCAGTGGACCACAAGAAAATGGGGAATTTTAACCGATACTTATCGTGGCAGATTCCCGTCTGATCATTTTCCAATCCTCTGCACATTAGCACTTAAATAAGTTAAGAAATAGCCGGCCATGATCAGATTAATAATCGTGGCCGGTTTTAGCTTTTTTTGCGAATTTTACTCCTCTTCGTCCAGCACATTATTACCCTTTTCCCTAATATCTTTTTTTTGTCTGTTTACGGTGTTACGGCCAGTTTTAGTAAAGCGATAACTCAGCGCAACGCTGAAGTTTCGTGTTGCTTGCGATGAATACCTTTCCTGCGTATAATTAAGTCCTTCAATAAACTCCCGGTTGCTTTTCTGACTAAAGAGATCTGCTGAGATAATTCGGAATACGAGCTTGTTCTGGAGAAATAGCTTGCGGGCTCCGAAGCTGGATGAAAGTGAACCTTTACTCCGGCCCTGTGCAGAGGCATTATTATGATAATTCAGATTTCCCTCAAAAGCAATCTTCTCTGGTAATTTAAGGGCCAGACCGAAATTGCCGCGGTAACTCAATCCGCCTTTTCTGGCTCCGATATTTCCGTCGGAATGATACGTAATATGACTTATGGTAAAACCGGCGTTTGTAGAGACTTTCTTACCAGGCCGGTAGTTTCCAAATAGGCTAAAAGTAAGGGCATTACTTGTAGCCAGGTTTCTATAGGTAGTTTCTATATTCCCATTGTCGTCAACCGGAATGCGGATGCGCTCAATAATATCGTCAGTTTTCGAAAAACTTACACGGGGTGCAACTGACCATGTACGGCCAAACGTACTGAAACTTAGTTCAGCTTGTTGTGTAACTGAAGGTTTTAAAGCCGGATTGCCATAGGAGATATTGGTTGAGTCACGGTTATCAATGAGAGGATTAAGAGCATTCTCGCGTGGTCTGTTAATACGAACCGAATAATTAATACCTGTTACATATTTTTTATTGAATGTTTTACTGACAGAAGCATTAGGGAATATATTGAAATAAGGCTGCATAGCAACCCCATTTGTTCGCGACTGATTAAAACTTGCATCAGTGAGCTCAGCACGTGTCCCCACTTTGAAGGACCACCGTTTTTTTGAGCGAAGATTGTAACCGGCATAAGCCGAATAAATATTTTCAAAAAAAGAGAATTTGTTCGTCAGGTATTGGTTTACTGTATCCTGCGCGAGTGCGAAATCATAATCGCTAACGTTCTGCTGATTATCATTTTTTTTCACACTAGCTTGTAAACCTGCGATAAAAGTACCCATTTTGCCTAAAGAACGGGCATAGTCTGCGTTGGTCTGAAACCCACTTCCGTCCAGTTCATTATCGGCATGCTGCAGAAATGCACTTTCAGACTCATTTATCCTTGTTACTGTTCTATCAACCGACCTTGCCTGGTCTGTATTGTTTATGCTTGTAATAAAGCCTATTTCAAGCTTTTCATTCTTTTTCTTATTTAGCTTAATTGTATAGTCTGCGTCCACTATAACATTAACCGAATTGTTATTGTTACTGTTACTCTGATTTCGTAACTCCTGCTGTACTTCACTTGAATTCAGGCGGTAATCATCAGACCAGGAATCCCCTCCCGCAGAATTACGTCCGGTATTAATACTGATGCTGAAGTTCTGATTGGGAGTCATGTCCCAATCAGCATTGGCCCTGAAGTTGTGAGCGTTACTATTATTATCACCAACGTTATAGCGGTTTCTGTAGGAAGAAACTACATTCTGCTTATAGTTCTGAGTAAGCGAATAGCTGTTTATAACCCTGTCGTTATTCTTATATCCATAACTTGAACCCAGAACCAGGTTCTCTGTCCTGTAGGCAATGTAAGCCGTTCCGGTATAAGTTCCCCGGGTTCCCGCATTTACTGAAAGTGTTCCATTAAGGCCTATTTTATATCCCTTTTTCAGAACAATATTCACGATACCCTCACCGTCGGCAGAATAACGTACCTCGGGATTTGTTATAACTTCTATTTTATCAATAGCGTCTGATGGTAAGACACTTAAGAGGTCGGCCATATTGCCAACCATATAGTCAGATGGTTTCCCGTTTATAAAGATCCGGGTATTGCGTTTCCCGGCAATACTGACTTTACCGTCGATATCTACATCGACCATGGGAACATTCTTCAGGATATCAGTTGCCATACTACCTTCAGCAAGAATACTCTGCCCTACATTATAAGTAATAGTATCGGCTCCGAACTGAATTTCGGGCTTTGATTCAGTAATAACAACTTCACCGAGCATCTTTGTATCCCTTTTAAGTTTAATTGTTGGCAGCTTTTTTGTTCCCCTTTCCGGCATAACGACATTCTCAAGAGTGTCGGCGAGATATCCAACATACGAAATCTTTACTCTATATGTCCCTGTCGGAATATTTTCAAATCTGAACTGGCCATCCTCGTCCGTTTTAGTGCTTTTTGTGATGCTGTTATCCGGCTTCCTGTAGAGGGTAACAACAGCATATTCCAGGCTTTCGCCTGTGTCGGCATCTGTTACTTTACCTGAAAGCTGGCCGGCCTCAACAGCAAACAACTGAGATGAAAAAAGGAACAGGTAAACCAGATATAGAAACTGTTTATTTTTAGAGATACGGGGTTTAAAATAATAGCAGGCGACAAAAAAACTGATTAACATCCTTTAAATAGAGGGTACACCTTTGGTTTGAGTCAAAATCTATCAAGAGGTTTAAAGTACACTTTATTTAATTTTCGTCGGAAAGCGCGGAGGGATGTTTGAAGAGCAGCATTTACCTTTCTGCATTTTAAGTTTATGCGATTGACTACTGACAAGCGTTGACTGATTCCTTCCGCTCTTTTTTTCAGAGTCTGCTGCTACTGTTCTTTTTACGCCCGTTGGTGTGCACGATGTAATTATCACCGACACCAAAACTATCGCTGCTATTGCTGTTTTACTTTTCATAAGTACATTAACTAATAACTATTTTCCATTGTTGCATCATCTGACACATCTGAATCCCATATTGCTCATTCCCGAATCGTGAGAGGTCTTCATTCTTCTTGCGACTCTGTATCCTGAACAATAACTGTCATTACACATAAAAGAACCTCCTCTTGCTACCCTTTTTGGCACATAAGGTTCGTCAGGATCATAGCTATCTGACGGTCCCTGTGGGTTCTTTACACCGTGTGGATTACTTACTGTTTTGTAATAGTCATTGCGGTACCAATCAGAACACCATTCCCAAACATTCCCGGCCATATCATAAAGTCTATACCCGTTGGGAGAAAAGGATTTTACAGGCGCCAAACCGGAAAAGCCGTCAATTGCGGTATTCTTATCCGGAAAACTCCCCTCCCATGAGTTAGCCTTCGGTTTGCGATCATTAATATGCTCATTTCCCCATGGGTAAATATTATTTATTAAACCACCGCGCGCGGCAAACTCCCATTCTGCTTCAGAAGGAAGGCGTTTTCCTGCCCATTTGCAGTAAGCGACCGCATCGTCCCAGCTTACATGCACTACCGGATAGTTTTCCTTTCCTTCAATATCACTTCCCGGGCCCGTGGGATGTTTCCAGTTAGCGCCCGGCACCCAACTCCACCACTGCGAATAATCGTTTAAATCAACACTATGAGAGGGGGGAGTAAAAACCAGAGAAGCAGCTACCAATTCACTTTCGTCCGGTTTTGGCGTATCAGGAGGCAGCTGTTTTTTCATCTCCTCCCAATCAGGCTTTTGCTCGGCAGTTGTTATGTAACCCGTGGCTTTTACAAAAGCGTCAAACTGAGCGTTTGTTACCTCGTGCTCGTCCATCCAGAAAGGATCGACCATTACCTTATGTTTAGGATATTCGTCTTCACTGGCCTGATCATTATCTCCACCCATCATAAACGTTCCGCCAGGAATGCGCACCATTCCTCTTTTAGAAGTATCTCCGTTAAAGGAGATATCTTCAAGATTGATTTTTGCTACCCCGGTTGAGCCTTTACTATCCTGATTATTCACTGTTTCCTTATTTTGATTGCAAAAGCTGAAGAAAACAGATATGCAACTAAATAGTAATATATAGGTTAGAGTATTTCTTTTCATGCCTTATTTCAACCTCTATTTTTTGTAAATTATCCTCTGCCCTACGCTTTCCACTTTCCAAAAGCTTCGCATCAGCATCGTCAATTAAAACTTTGTTATTCTTCCTTCTGAATACCTGTAGCTGTAATAACTGGTTTTTCAGCATTCACTTTAGCTTTCCAGTTCTCAAGCAAAAACTTTAATTCCGCAGCCTTCTCAGGAAGCTTTTTACTCAAGTCATTACTTTCACCCGGGTCTGTTTTTAAATTATATAATTCTATGCGGTTATCCCGATAGAATTCAAGAAGTTTAAAATCACCTTTGCGTATAGCGCTTGCCATTTTCTCAGCTGATTTGACCGTTTCTGATGGATAGTGCCAGAACAGCTCGTCTCTTACAAGTTTCCTCCCGGCAAACAGGGGTATTAAACTGATTCCGTCCATAACCTGGTCACCCGGGGGTTCTGATGTAGAAACACTTAAAAACGTAGGATAAAAATCAATGCTGCTCACTGGCGTTGCTTCTATCGCCCCTCCTTTTATTTTGCCTGGCCAGCGCATTATCAATGGTTCCCTTATACCACCCTCGTAAATCCACATTTTGCTCTCCCTTAAGTTTCCGTTGTTAGCACTCTTACCGGCTCCTCCATTATCAGAGAAAAAAACGAGCAAGGTATTTTCTGCCAACCCGTTGTTATCCAATGTCTGCATGATCTGGCCTACGCCGGCATCTATACGCTCGATCATCGCAGCAAGGTACGGGTTATCTTTGTGCGGTCCTTCAGTCTTTTTTCCGAAGATTTTTTCTGCCTGTCCCGCTCCATATTTAACATCAAACTTCCTTTTGTACTTATTAACGAGCATTGCAGGAGCATCTAACTTAGAATGCACGCCATAAAAGCTAAGATAAAGGAAAAACGGAGTATTTTTATTACGATCTATAAAAGCTGCAGCCTCGTCGCATTGTCTGTCAGTCAGGTATTCGTTCTCCGATCCTTTAATGAAAGTACTGATCTTATCGTAAGGAAAGAAATAATCACCTCCGGCAATATACTTTGTCTCCGAACCTATTACTTCGTCGAACCCATGAGCTTTTGGTCCGCCTCGATAATTTTGATAATGAGTATCCAAATGCCATTTACCAACGATTCCGGTATGATACCCGGCTCTGGCAAGAGCTTCATTCAGCGTAACAAATTTAGCCGGATCTAACCATCGCTTCGTGTCCGCACCTTCTGGCAAAAAATCGGTGATTCCAACTCTTGCCGGGTATTGACCCGTCATAATACTCGCCCTCGTTGGCGAACAATTAGGAGCTGCGGCGTAAGCCTGAGTAAACCTCGTTCCCTGAGAAGCCAGCTTATTTAAATTGGGAGTTTCATTAAAGGTGCTGCCATAGGTATTAAGCTCTCCCCATCCCAGATCATCAGCCATAATAAAAACGATATTCGGCTTTTTCTTAGCTTGAGCGGACACCTGAAAGGTATAAATTAACAGCAATAGTACAGCCACTTTCAAGTCTTTCATAAAGCTTAGTACTTTTTTTCAAATTCTGTATCCATCGCAGCTCCCCGGTCCCCCTGCTGCCTCATCCATTTTTTCAATCTGGTGTCATACTTTTTAATCATCCCTTTATATTCGTCGATGTCCGCAAGATTGTTCAATTCATAAGGATCTTTTCTGATATCGTAGAATTCAACTGCAGGACGATTAGTAATACGGCGGGTGAGAAAATCTGCCTGTGAGTTGGATTCGGCTTTCTTCATCCATGAAGTCCACGCAAGAGTCCCTTTACTTGTATTCATCATGTATTTGATGTAGTAAGAGCTATCGAAACTCAGGTTATTTATCAACTTATAGTTACCGTCTCTGATTGCACGGCTAGGATAAGCAGGGCCTTCTGGCATATTATTGTGAATTAAAAAGGCGTAATCCCTATGTCTGTCCGACTTCCCTGTGATTACCTTAAGAAAACTCCGCCCATCCAGGCCCGATACCGCCCGTCCGCCTGCTATGTCTATTAACGTTGGAGTGATGTCTTCGTACTGAACAATAGCGTCGGTTTCCGTCTTAGGCTTTACATTTCCTGGCCACTTAACAATCATCGAACTTTTTGCCCCGTTATCCCACACAGTCCATTTTCCACCGGGAAACTGCGGACCTTGTTCACCCAAGAATATTACAATAGTATTTTCATCCTGACCGGTTTCCTTCAATAAATTCATTACATCCCCAACCTGATTGTCAAGTCTTCTTACTTCGGCCAGATATCTGCAGAAGTCCTTTCTTGTAAGCTTCGTATCTACCCAGTGCTGAGGAAGCTTAAGTTTACCCGCATCGAACTCTGAAGGATCACCGACAGTCCAAGGCGCATGAGGATTAATACTCATTACGAACAGACAATAAGGCTTGTCCTTTTGGCTGATAAAGGTTTTTATGCTATCGAGAAAATAATTATCTGTGGCAGCAACACAATTAGGTTCAAAACCCTGTATTATTTGAAATGGAAATACTGATTTCGGTCTGGTTACATGATCTTTCCCGGTTAAACCCACTTTATAGCCGAGGTCCCCTAAGTAATGTGCTACACTTTTCAAACTGTTATATACCGGTTTATGATTTTGATAAGCGCCATGTTTGAGCGGATATAAACCAGTAAACAAAGAGGCTCTCGTAGGAATACACATTGCTTCCGAGGTAATTATCTGATTAAATTTCAAGCCCTGCGCTGCTAACGCATCAATATTTTTAGTATTGATATTTTGCCCTCCGTAACAACTTAACTGTCTTGAATCAAGGTCGTCGGCCATGATAATTATAATATTTGGCCTGCCCTCCTCCTTTTTCTGTTGCGCCGCAGATTTCACCGGATTAAAAACAGCTGTGAATATGTAAAATATGGCGGTATTGGTTATCGTTATAACGGCCCTGTTAATTCTATTCTTCATTTTGTTTTACTATTCAGAATCGGAAACTAATTTAGTTGAATTATCTTGTTCAGTCCGGGATCAAATTCGCGCGACGATTGATCCCCAATCATAAAGCTACGACACCGGAGGTCAAAAGACAACAGAAAACATCCGCACGATTCATATAGTGCTATTTTTCGATAGTCCACTCTTTGGGTGCTACGAAACCCTTACGCCCCTGCCCAACATTACCAGAGCTACGATCAGGAAAACTTTCTTAAAAGAAGGGGCTTTCATTTATTTTTATCCGTTCTGGGTATATTGATCTCTTTTCCCCGGATTAGTTTAAAGACAAAGACAATATTCTTTAAAGGAAGGCATCAGAACAGAGAATCAAATTGACGGATAAGTTAGGGGTGAGAACGGCGTTCCCTTATTATTTGTATTGATATTCAATCATTTCCTTGATTAATTCAGGATGGTTTATATCACAATATTCCAGGCCACAACTTTCACAAATATATTTAGTTCTGTATTCAGCGTTGCTGATGTTCCGTAAAGGGGATTGCCTGCATGCGCTGTTTATACAAGCGGGTACGATATGATGAGGTTCATATTTCCTGGTCTTCTCGTCGAGGCGCCATTGCCATCTCCAGAGAATCTCGTCCACTTTCATGGAAGTAAATGTGTAACGATCGCCTTTTTCTGCCATTGCTATACAAAGCTAAGATAACAATTTGATTTGATACTCCTTATACTCCTAGTCGCTTTCCAAGGTTACACTCGATCTTCATGCTTGTATAATCAAACTATATACATCAACGTTCAGATTTTCATTAAAAATTCACCACTGCACCTCCATCAACTGGCAGCAAAACCCCGGTAATATACCTGGCTGCCTGTGATGCTAAAAATACTGCTGCGTTACCAATGTCCTCAGGAGAACCGAAGCCAGGCATGGCAATCCGGTTAGTTATTTTCTCTTTTCTTTCAGGATCTGAGCTTATTGCATTCAGAAACATCGGAGATTCTATCCAGCCGGGAGCAATGGTATTAATCCTGACGTTATACTTGGAATATTCCGTCACCAGATTCTTCATTAAACCGGTGAGAGCGGCTTTAGAAGTGCCATACGCAACAACCCTGTCTATTCCGAATATACCCGCCATAGAGCCAATTAATATAATGGAACCGCTTTTTTGTGCTATCATTTGTTTTGCACATTCCCGTGTAAGAGCGAAGACCGACAAAAGATTAGTTTGAAGAATATATTCAAATTCATCGTCCGTAGTTTCCTGTGCAAACTTTTTCAGATGCACTCCTGCATTATTTACAAGAATGTCAATACTGCCAAACTCTTTCGATATTTGAGTCAGCATATCCGGAATCCTGGCTTTGCAGGTAACGTCAAAAACCACATATGATGCCTGTTCGCCGAGTGTCGCAACAGCAGTTTTCAAAACCTCCTCCCGCCTCCCGGTAATCACTACTCTGGCGCCTGCCAGAATCAGCGACCTGCTTATTCCCAGTCCGATACCGGTGCCCCCTCCCGTTACCAAAGCAACTTTTCCTTTCAGCGAAAATGCATCTAAACTCATAGTTTTATTTCGGTTAAGCAATCGTCTATAAAATTAAATCCCCAACCGGCGCCCTGCCTGGGGAAGGCGAAGCCATCTTTTACAAGCATCGGTTCATCAATCAAGGGGTCGATCCAGTCGAATGATTCAACTCCAAGTCCGTTTGGAATGGAACACACCAACGATACATCGTAATCTTTATAGTAATGAGGAAGAACCGGAACATGGTAACTATTTGCAAGTGCAGCACTTTCGCGCCAAGCCTCCACGCTGCCTATTCTGAGCAAATCAGGCTGCCAGATATCAATCGCCTTTCGCTGGAGCAGCTGAAGCAGCGGCAATGTATCATATTCCCTTTCTCCCATGGCCAGCGAAATGCCTGTATGCTGTTTGAGCGACTGATACCCGTCGAAATCCTGATGATTCAAGGGCTCTTCAAACCAAAAAATATCGAGATCGTTAACGGCATTTGCAAGTTGAATGGCAGCAGGAAGGGTCATACCCTGATTAGCATCCATCATAATATTTATGCCGTTGCCTACAGCCTCGCGTACAAGCTTTAGCCGCTCAGCATCGGTTCGCCAGTCTGCCGATCCAACTTTAATTTTCACGGCGCTGAAACCTCTGCTTTTATATCCCGATACCTCTTCAATCAATTCATCGATAGAGTATGAGATCCAGCCGCCGCTTCCATAGATTGAACATTTATCGCGGTACGTTCCCAAAAGTTTACCTACGGGTTGGTTCAAATATTTCCCCCAGGCATCCCACATAGCAATGTTAATAGCTGCCTGTGCCCAACGATTAATACCTTGGTTGCCAAAGTACTCAGATAAATTATTGAGCTTGTTAAATACTTGCCCCATCTCGTTCACCGCGAAGCCCTTTACATGAGGCAGTAAGTCTCTAAAGGCTCCCCGTATTGCTTCCGGCGAATATTGAAAGGACAATAAATACGATTCGCCAACAACGCCGTTATCGAGCCGAAGGCGTAAAACAAGAAAGGAAATTTCATGCAGTGTATGCGTTGCATCGGCAATCGGCTTCTTTAGTGTCGCTGTCGCCTTATACAATTTGTAGTCGCGGATCGTTATAGCTGAACTCATTTTATTTTTTTTTCAAATTTAGGTACGCCTCTATATTCAATAAAGCCTATTTTGGCTATTTTACCGCCATTTATTACCCCCCATGCCAAGAAAAAAAGTACTAGTTCATTTAGATTCCAGTCGCGGCTATAGTCGCGATCTGCTCCGTGGCATTTATGCTTACAACAATAGTGTATCTCACTGGGACATCATTTTTGAGCCTGCCTACTTTCTTAAAAACAATAAAAAAAGAAACGATCTGGGCATAATAAAGCAGGTAAAACCGGATGGATGTATTCTGGAATTTGCAGAAAACGTTCCCGATCTCATCGCAATGAATATTCCAATCATTCAAACAACATCAGTGAATCTGGTAAAAAAGATTCCTTATGTTAAAGGGAATTATGTATCCGACGCACATGTTGCGGCAGAATACTTCATAGGAAAGGGATTTAAGATTTTTGCCTTTTTCGGTATTGAGGGTCTGGAATGGTCAGAAGAAAGAAAGAGCAACTTCCAAAAAATGACATTGGATTACGGTGGCGAGTTTTACGAATATTCGTTGAAAGGAGATGAAGCGGATGTTCTGTCGCACAACTTCGACGAGCTCGAAAACTGGCTGAAGCATTTACCTAAACCCGTAGGAATTCTATGTTGTAATGACGACTTCGGCCAGATACTTATCAATTCGTGCTCAGCTGCCGGGATAAAGGTTCCTCATGAAATCGCCGTGCTCGGAATCGACAATGATGAACTTCTCTGTAATATTACCCACCCTAATCTTTCGAGTATTCGTCGCAATCATATAAAAACAGCAAACGCCATTTGCAGCAAATTGAACTGCATGATGGAGGGACAGAAACCTCCAGAAGAGATAATCTTTACGGAGGCTATGGAAGTCATTGAAAGGACCTCAACAGATACCATTGTTAACAGCGATCCTGATGTATCTAAGGCAATCTCTTTTATTGCTAATAACATACACCGTACCCTAAAAACCAGCACCGTTGCAGAGCACGTTAACCTGTCGGTAAAGGTGCTGAACAGAAAATTCAAGGTCGGAAGTGGCAATACTATATCAGAAGAAATACAGATGCGAAAGCTTTCGCGGTTCAAGCAGTTACTCCTTGCTAACCTAAGCGTTAAAGAGATAGCATTTGAACTTGGTTTTACCGAGATTAGTCATGTAAGCAGATGGTTCAGCAACCTGGAAGGGGTCGCACCAATGGAATGGAAAAAGAAATACGCGGGATAGAGATGTATCTTCAGAAATTATGTGGGAATTACTGGGTTCGAACCAGTGACCCCTACCTTGTCGAGGTAGTGCTCTAAACCAGCTGAGCTAAACTCCCTGAATAAAAAAACCTCAGATTTCTCTGAGGTTTGTGGTATCAGCTGGAATCGAACCAGCGACACAAGGATTTTCAGTCCTTTGCTCTACCAACTGAGCTATGATACCATCCCGTTGTTTGGGACTGCAAAAATAGATTCTTTTTCGGTTTATTAAAACATTTTTTAAAAAAAAATGAACCCTTTTTACCGGATCTTACATTCTAAGCTGATAATTAGAATCTTATCAACAAAATAAAATCGTTCATAAAAAGCACTTTTCCTCAAAATCCCTTCTATTCAATCCGATCCTGCTTAAAACTTTCTAAATAACGATTCAGAGTATCAAGTTGCTCTGGCTCCATATTTACTACAGGAAGTTTCAGCGATGTCGCCATTGAATCAACATTTCCTTTCCGGTCATTATAAGTCTGCACGATAATATCATCCGCTTTCGTTTTCAATATGATATATCCTGAGCCGACAGTACCGAGATAAGTCATGGCATTCAGTCTTGACAAATTAAACGAAAAGTACTCCTGTTTACCGTTCGGGTAATATTTCCTTAAACGGAGAAAACCCACTTCGCTAATATTTAGCTCCCACTTTTTTAGCTTCGTTCCTTCAGATGCATTAAAACGTCCTGCAATACAATGATGGATCCATTCGATCGTCTGTTGATCAGAGACACTTCTTTTCCAGCCGGACAAGAGGACAATGCAGAAAATCAATCCCGTTTTTATAAGGAAAACTGCCGCGCGCTTTTTACAAAGAGAAAACATACAGGACTTAAATAACAAGAGCACCAAATTAAGAAATTCGTAGATTTGCAATATGGAAATTTCTGAAAATTCGAGAGTATGGATCTATCAGGCAAACAGGCCTTTTAACGGGCCCGAACAAAGCCGGATAGAACAGGTATTAGGCGATTTTGTTAAGGGATGGGACGCACACGGACATAAGCTGGCTTCAGGATATGAAATTCGTTATGGTCGCTTCGTGATCCTGATGGTAGACGAATCGGTAACGGCTGCAAGCGGATGCTCGATCGACAAATCGTCCAATATCATCCGACAGATTGAGCAGGAATTCGGGGTAAATCTCTTTGACCGTTTTAATATGGCATACCGTAAAGATAATGAGGTGGTCTCCTGCAGCAGAAGTGAGTTCGAAGCACTGTTGCAGCAGGGGGTGATCAACGAGAATACCGTTGTATTTAATAATACAGTGCAAACAAAAAAAGAATTAGATTCCTCCTGGGAAGTTCCTTTCAAAGAAAGTTGGCATTCGCGCTTCTTTCAGCAGAGTGTTTCATAAAATGTTCATTATCGATTTAATCTATATAGCTCCGCTTGAGTTAATCGACGAAGCTATGCCCGAACATGTTGAGTACCTTTATAGCTTACTTTTGAATTAATCGAACGCTTGCTTTCTTACAATTCGCATATTTCTACGAATAAGAGAGCTTTTATACAATATATACCTGGTGGGATGCTTAGGCGTCCACTTTCTCGGATTAGGAAATACAGCAACGAGGAGCGACGCCTGTCTTTTCGTTAACCGCTCAGATGATTTATTGTAATATTCCCGACAAGCTGCTTCAGCTCCATAAATTCCATCGCCCATTTCTATGACATTCAGGTAAACCTCAAGAATACGTTCTTTACTCCAGAACACTTCGATAAGAACGGTGAAATACGCTTCAAAACCTTTTCTAAGCCACGACCGCCCGGGCCATAGAAAAACGTTCTTGGCTGTCTGCTGACTAATGGTACTACCTCCCCTCATAGGTTTACCGGCTTTATTTTTAAGGTAGGCTTTTTGTATGGCATTAGGATCGAAACCCCAGTGATTCATAAAACCAGCATCTTCGCCCGCTATGGCCGAATATTTTAAATTATCCGACATCTCGTTGAAATCACGCCATTCCTTTTCCAGCTTCCACGTTTTGCCATCGGCCTTACGTTCGAACCCTCGCTGGAGCATTAGCCATGTTACCGGTGGGTTGATAAAGCGATAGGCGATCACCCACAGGATTGATAAGGAAAAGAAATACAATATTACCTTTTTTACTATCCTTAATAAATTGGGGAACCATTTAACTGAGGTACTTCGGGAAGGCTTTCGATTTTTCCTGGACATTTCTGGCACAAAAATAAAAAAGGCGCCCTGAAAAGAGCGCCTTTTTTAAATAATATCTGCTGACGTTATTCCGCTACAACTTCAAAAGGAACCTGTACTTTCACTTCTTTATGAAGATTAAGGTTGGCTACATATTCACCAACAAATTTAGGTTCTGTTTCAAAAGTGATCCGGCGACGGTCAACTTCAAATCCTTCTCTCTTAAGAGCGTCAGCTACCTGAATGGTATTAACAGCACCGAAGATCTTGCCACTTTCACCAGCTTTAGCGCCAATGGTAAGCTTAACACCTTCTAAACGGGCAGCAACCGCAAGAGCATCATTCTTGATCTTTTCCTGCTTGAACTGTGCCTGTTTTAAGTTTTCCGCTAACACCTTCTTTGCCGACTCTGTTGCTAAAGCAGCGAAGCCTTTTGGAATAAGGTAGTTACGTCCATAACCAGGCTTAACGTTTACTACATCGTCTTTCTCGCCGAGGTTTTTAATATCCTGTTTTAAAATAATTTCCATGTTGCTTTACCTCCGCTTATTTTAATGAGTCAGTAACATAAGGTAATATACCAATATGGCGGGCACGTTTAACTGCCTGAGCAACTTTACGCTGAAACTTCAGAGAAGTTCCGGTTAAACGGCGTGGTAATACTTTACCCTGATCGTTGATAAACTTCAAAAGGAAGTTAGCATCTTTATAATCAATGTACTTGATTCCGTTTTTCTTAAAACGGCAATATTTCTTACGTGTATCCTCTACTTTAGGGGCAGTAACGTATTGAATTTGTTCTCTTGCCATTATCCTGCTACCTCCTCAGTTGATGTTTCTGGTTTAGCTTTTTTCTGGAAAGCACCGCTGTGTTTTCTTTCGTTGTAGATCACCGCATGTTTGTCGAGTGCTACGGTTAAGAAACGCATGATACGCTCATCACGTTTGTATTCAACCTCCAGTTTGCTGATTAATTCACCCGGAGCCCTGAATTCAGTTAGGTGATAGTATCCTGTAGTTTTCTTCTGAATAGGATACGCAAGTTTCTTCAAACCCCAATTGTCCTCATGAACAATCTCGGCTCCGTTATCTGTAAGTACACCGCGAAATTTGGTAATTACCTCTTTTGCAGCATCATCAGATAACAACGGGGTCAGAATGATTACTGTTTCGTACTGTTGCATTTTATTAATTAATTTTCAATTATTTATCCCTGTTAAGGGAGCGCAAATGTAGGAATAATATCTATAAGTATCAAGTATCAAGACACAAGTATCAAGAGAGAATGCAAGAAATTAGAACCAAGCTCAAAACCCAATGTAACTCTTTTTTACTTCTCAACCCTCAGTCTGTGTATAATTTGCCACCTATAGCGCTCATCTCTTAAATATCTACACCCATAACTTTCTTGCTATGCATCTGGTAATCCTTACCCCCTGATACTTGTGACTTGATTCTTGATACTAGTGTCTTGATTCCTGATACTTGAAACCCGCTACCTGATCTATTCTTCCCTCTTGCACATCCACAGGCTTCTTCCTATCTTAGTGCCGATGGATAATTTTATAGTGTCGGCGAGAAAATATCGTCCGGTGACGTTCGAAAGCGTTGTAGGCCAGCAACATATTACCAATACTCTTAAAAACGCTATAAAGAACAATCAGCTTGCACAGGCGTTTTTATTCTGCGGTCCGCGTGGAGTAGGTAAAACCACATGTGCACGCATACTCGCAAAAACCATCAACTGCCAGGATCTTGGTCCCGAAACAGAAGCATGCGGCGTATGCGATTCCTGCCGCTCCTTTCAAAACGGCAACTCCTTCAACATTCACGAACTGGATGCTGCATCGAATAATTCTGTTGACGATATACGGAGTCTTATTGAGCAAGTTCGGATCCCGCCACAGGCAGGTAAATATAAGATCTATATAATAGATGAGGTTCACATGTTATCTCAGGCTGCATTTAATGCTTTCCTTAAAACATTGGAGGAGCCGCCATCTTACGCTATTTTCATTCTGGCCACTACAGAAAAGCACAAAATATTACCCACCATTCTTTCGCGTTGTCAGATATTCGATTTCAACAGGATCAGAGTAGAAGATATGGCCCGTCACCTTACTTCTATTTCGAAGAAGGAGAATGTAACCTATGATGCCGACGGTTTGCACCTTATTGCGCAAAAGGCCGACGGAGGATTGAGAGATGCATTGTCTATGTTCGATCAGATAGTGAGCTTTTCAAACAGGAACGTAACCTATAAGGCGGTCATCGACAATCTGAATATACTGGATTACGATTACTATTTCAAAATTACCGACAGCCTGCTTGCAGAAGATGTTGCCTCTACTCTCCTTATTTTTGATGAGATACTGGTAAACGGATTCGATGGAAATAATTTCATCACCGGTCTTGCTTCGCATTTCCGGAATCTCCTCGTAGGTAAAGATAACTCTACTTTAAAATTACTTGAAGTGAGTGAAGGTATCCGCCAAAAATACCTTGAACAATCACAAAAAGCCTCCAGCTCATTCCTGCTGTCGGCATTGAATATTGTAAACCAGTGCGATCTGAACTATAAGAACAGCAAGAATCAGCGGCTGCAGGTTGAACTCTCCCTGATAAAGGTTTGCCATATATCTTCAGCTTTAAATTTATCAGCTGCTGCACAAACAGAAGCATTAAAAAAAAAACCTGATACAACAGTAAACACTTCTCAGCAAAAGGAAAACACGACCCACCAGAACACACAACAAGCTATAAAAGAACCCATTACAGAAAAAGAGAAACACTTCTCCGAAAACACCGCAATAAAGATCTCAGATCCGGTGCAAACAGGCACAGCGATTCCGGCACCTATAAATACGTCCGAAACCGTTGTAAATCCGCCTGTGGAAGCAGAAAGAACGAAGATCGTTATTAAGCCTCTTAAAGCGGCCCCCTCAATTATCCCTAATTTGAACGACCTGGGTGCGAAGTCGGAAGTCGCCGAGGATGACGCTCCAAAGTACATTTCGGGAGACAGCAGAGAAAGCTTTAACGGAGACCAGATGCTTGAGCGCTGGAACGAGTATGCTGAAGAAGTAAAGCGTTTAGGAAAAATTAACCTTTTTACTTTGATGACATCCAATGCACCGGTTTTGCTTGATAACTATCAAATAGAAGTTATCATAGAGAACCGCATCCAGGATAATCTTTTAGCTATTGAAAAAATAGACTTGCTTAACTTCCTAAGAGTCAAACTCAGGAATTTCGGTATTGATATCGTAACGCGCCACGCAGAAAAAAGCGATAAAAAGCGTTTATATACCGCTCATGAAAAATACCAGCACATGGCTGGAAAAAACCCTCAATTGGAAGAATTCCGGAGAAGGTTTAATCTTGAAATAGGATAAGAAAAGTATCCAGACACAAGTATCAAGTATCTGGATCGAGGGGCGATTTGGACCATCTTGATACTTGTATCTTGATACCTGATACTCTTTAAAACTATTTCAGATATTCATTATCATCCTGATCGGCTGCATCATTCTTAGGATATCCCTCTTCATCAAGATCGTCCCGGTCGTCTTCAGGAGTTCGGGCGAGAGCCTCATCTGCGTCACTCAGTTTAGCTATTTTACCGCTGTCAATGTGCATTCCGTACTCTTCTATTTCCGGCTCTATATCATCATTAACACGGCGATACTCGTCTACGGCAGTTAAATTTGCTTCATCATAATCCGAATCGAAATCAGTTCCGTTCTTTGCCGCCGTATTATAGGGATCAGGATGATCATAATCCTCATCTTCGCTATTTACATCAATCTCAAAACTATCGCTTTCTGCATTATATGAAAGGTCATCCTTAGATACTTCACCTTTCAGATCCTCTCTCATTCGTTTATCTCTATCGAGGTTCTCATCATTAAACCCGGGATAGAACTTATCCTTATTACTCATATCATTCAGATTTATTTATATATAAAAGGAAAAAATACTGTTAAATGTTTGTAATAAAATTGCGATTACATTTATTCAAACATCACCGTCACTTCATATTTTCTTCTTTAAAACTGTCCCCCAGAGGCAAGGAAGGGAGAAGTTGCGACTTTTCATGAACCTTCTGAGGTAAAATTGAATGTAAAACAATTTCATCTTAGTTTATATCTTTGGGAAACAGAACAAGTACTCAATCAAATTCAAACTATGTCTATACAAAAAATTAAAGTAACTAACCCGGTAGTAGAGCTGGATGGCGATGAAATGACCCGTATCATCTGGAAATTCATCAAGGACAAACTTATTCTTCCTTACCTCGATGTTGATATTAAATATTATGATCTTGGTATCGAACACCGCGACGAAACAAACGACCAGGTTACCATAGATGCAGCTAACGCAATTAAACAATATGGTGTTGGCATCAAATGCGCCACTATCACTCCCGATGAAGCACGTGTAAAAGAATTCAATCTGAAACAAATGTGGAAGTCGCCTAACGGAACTGTCCGTAATATTCTTGATGGAACTGTCTTCCGTGAGCCGATCGTAATGAAAAACGTTCCCCGCCTGGTTCCAAACTGGACTGCTCCTATCTGTATTGGCCGTCATGCTTTTGGCGATCAATACCGTGCAACAGATTTTGTCACTAAAGGGAAAGGAAAATTAACGATTACTTTTACTCCTGAAGATGGAGGCGAAGAACAATCATTCGAGGTATTTAACTTTAAAGGCGATGGAGTTGCTCTGGCTATGTACAACACCGATGAGTCGATCAAAGGTTTCGCCCGGGCGTGCTTCAATCAGGCCTTAATGAAAAAATGGCCCTTATATTTATCTACAAAAAATACGATCCTGAAAAAATACGATGGCCGGTTTAAGGACATTTTCGAGGAGATTTACGAACAGGAGTTCAAAGCCGAATTCGATCAACAAGGCCTCACTTATGAGCATCGCCTGATAGACGACATGGTTGCATCTGCATTAAAATGGAACGGCAACTTTGTTTGGGCATGTAAAAACTATGATGGCGACGTTCAGTCGGACACTGTTGCTCAGGGCTTCGGATCACTGGGATTAATGACTTCAACCTTAGTTACACCCGATGGTAAAACAATGGAAGCAGAAGCAGCGCACGGCACGGTTACCCGTCACTACAGGGAGCATCAGAAAGGAAACCCGACCTCTACGAATCCCATTGCTTCTATCTTTGCATGGACCAGAGGTCTTGAATTCCGCGGAAAGCTCGATAATAATCAGAAACTGATTGATTTTTGCCACGCATTAGAGCAGGTATGTATTGAAACTGTAGAAAGCGGAAAAATGACTAAGGACCTTGCCATCACTATTAAACCAAAAGTAGAGCATGGCACAGATTATCTTTACACAGAAGAATTCCTTGAAGCTATCGATCAGAACTTAAAGGCAAAACTAAGCTAAAAGGTGAAAGCCAAAAGGTGAAAGGTTAACGTTAAAAACGGAAAGCTGATTACTAAAAGAGGAAAGAAACTGCGGGACGACCGTAAGCTCTTTCCTCTTTTCAATTCTAAAGCTCTATGCCTTCGTATATTTCTTTTAATGACAACTTAATTCCAACCGTCTGGATAGTTAACTGTGCATCAGAAGTGTTATGTTCATGTAATTCCCAGTTGCCGTTAGAATTAATACAAAATCTCTCCACGTTAACAGATTCAGAATCTATAAGGATATACTCCCTCAACTCTGGAATATCCCTGTACAACTTAAACTTCACTCCCCTATCATAGCTTTTGGTTGAAGGCGATAATACCTCTATCAGAACTGTCGGCCCTGAAACAGGCTCATTATCGCCCTGCTCTGTAAGGCTTTTACAAAGAATGGATATGTCGGGATAGGTATACGAGGAATTCTGAGGAATATGAATGCGAAGAGTGCTTCCATAAGGCTGACACCTGTGTCCTTTCAAACGGTATGCCAGTTCGCCGTATATGTTCTTAAATATAACATTATGCCTCCTTCCCTTACCAGCCATTGCAAATACCTCTCCATTGTAGTATTCATGCTTTTCGGATGAAACATTCTCTAAATCGAGATACTCATTAACAGTCATCCTTCCTTTATTGTATGCAATTGCCGGCTCGTGAAGTTCCATGAGTAAATTACTATTATTTTTAATCGTACAAGTGACTTAAGGTCGATTTGAGAGCAGACACCTCGCCCGACTTAGTTTTCGAAGCTCCTTTGAACAAGGTGGTAGAACTAACTTCTTCTCCATAAAAATCAGCGGCTGCCTTATCGTCAATTTCCAGAGCGGCGCCATTCAGACTGATGCCCGCAAAGAGGCCTTTACTTCTGGAATAGGAATATACCTCTGCTTCCAGCTTGTAGTCAGTACTTGCCGTGGAATTCCGGCCTAATGGTCCTGCGGCTACAGAAATATCACCACCGAGGGTGAAGCTCGATTTAGTTATATTCATCAGGCTTTCCTTATGCTTGAATATCAGAACCAGATCAACCGCCTGCACTCCAGCCTGAAACCCAAAACTGCCGCCTGTGAGCGTTATAAATACCGGATCGCTCCATACTCCCCCGGCCCCTTTAACCATCGCAATGCCCTTTCCCCGCTTACCGCCAACTACCAGACCGGCATTGATCATTTTTGGAATAATTATAATTCCTTCCGTTATCTCAAGCAACTGTGAAGGGATAGATTCCTTCATGGCGCCAAAATCCTTCAAAACTGTGGTTGAGGCTTCGATTTTCTTCAACTCCTTTTGTTGCGCACCAGCCGGCACACTTAAAAGTATTCCTGCTGACAAAAGTGCGGCAAATGTTATTCTTTTTAGCGTTTTCATAGCTCAAATTTACTAAACATAAAAGTACGAGTGAAGCATTCATTCTGTCCTTCATCCAGATTGAAAGTTATCTGCCAGATAATCAGGGCATCCAAAGGCCAGCATCACTTTCAATTAACAATATTTAACATTATTCACCCTTGTCTGTTATTATCTCTTCTCTGTAGTCGTAGTACTTTAAATCATTTAAGTTAAAAAAATCAAACATGAGACAATCTATGAAACACAGCCTCTTCCTTCTTCTAATCTGCATCACTGTATTAACGGCCTGTGCTACAAAAAAAATAAAACAAGAAAACGCAGGCTTAGAAGGTAAGCGTTGGAATTTAGTATCCGTTGATGGAAAATCGGCTGCCCATTCAGAAAGCTACATCGAGTTTGACAGCACGTCGGGTAAGATTCATGGAAAAGGAGGCTGCAACGGCTTCGGTGGTACCTATACTTCAAAAACGAATACATTGAAGATCGAGGGTATTATAAGCACGAAGATGGCCTGTGATCATCTCGACATTGAAAACAGTTTCTTCAGAATACTGGAAAAAGCAGATCGCTACACCATAGACAAGGGAGCGCTGCAATTGTATCAAGGGAATAGTCTCCTTGCTACATTAAAAGCAGCGTCGCTCTGATTTTGTCGTATCTTTGAGTAATGTATGAGTTGTTACATCAGAAGATCCGGGAAAAAGTATCTCTGACAGACGAGGAATTCAAAATCTGCAAAGAAGCATTTGTTTCTAAAAGGCTCCGCAAGCACCAATACTTATTGCAGCAGGATGACGTGGCACGAAATCTGGCGTTCGTTAATGAAGGCGCCTTAAGAATGTTTGCTTCGGGTGAAAAGAATGGGGAGCTTACTATTCAGTTTGCCTTTTCGGGATGGTGGATAACAGACAATTTCAGTTTCCTCACAGGCGAGCCAACTGTCTACAACATTCAGGCACTTGAAAACAGTTCGATTCTTCTGATCAGCAAACAAGCATGGGAAGGGCTTTTTGATCGTGTTCCCTCACTCGAACGTTATTTCCGTATCCTTCTTCAAAACAATTATATCGCGACGCAACGCAGATTGGTAAGCTCGCTATGCCAAAGTGCCGAAGAAAAATACCTCTCTCTGATTAAGGCTCAACCCGACATTATTCAAAGGATACCTCAGCATATGATCGCTTCGTACCTGGGAATTACTCCCGAAACACTTAGCAGGATACGCAAGCAGGTAACATTAACAAAATGAAACATAGGCCTTTTGCGGCATTTCATTGATCTGGATCAATGCCATTTCTTATTTCATGTCAATGCACAGCTAATATTTGCTGTATACCTTTGGTTATAGATTTTAACTCAAAGACATGAAAAAAATTATTTTATCCGCAGCCGTTCTTTTATTGAACACAGCACTATTTGCACAAACAAAATGGACCGCTGACAAGGTCCATTCAACCGTAAAGTTTTCGGTTTCTCACTTGGTTATATCCGAAGTGGAGGGACAATTCAAAAACTTCGAAGGTATGATCGCCAGCAAATCTGCCGACTTCAATAATTCGGCTATTACGTTTAATATTGACGTTAAAAGTATTGACACAGAAAATAGTGATCGCGACAAACACCTTCTTGGGCCCGACTTTTTTGATGCTGATAAATACCCGCAAATGGCATTTAAAAGCACTTCTTTTAAAAAGCTCAGCGGCAACAAGTATCTTCTTACCGGCAATCTTACCTTGCACGGTGTAACAAAACCCGTTAAATTCAATGTAACATACGGAGGTACAGCAAAAGACGGATATGGGAATACCAAAGCTGGATTTAAAGCCTCCACAGTGATTAACCGGTTTGACTATAATCTTAAATGGAACGCCCTTACCGAAGCGGGAGGTGCTACCGTAGGGAAAGATGTAACGATTGAACTCAAACTGGAGTTCGCTCAACAGAAAAGCTAAGTCAGGGTTATAATTTGTTATAGGAGCGATCAGGATCATTGGGAAACCGTGATCCTGAAAGCATTTTAAGAAAAAAAAATGGAATCACCTATCTTTAAGCAGGCAACAAAGGGATTGGAATTACAGTCTGAACTTATGCCCGTACTCTTTATCGGGCATGGTTCTCCCATGAATGGCATTGAGGATAATGAATTTAGCCGCACATGGGCTCTTATGGGAACGGAAATCCCCAGGCCCTCAGCGGTGATCGTGATCTCCGCCCATTGGCTTACAAAAGGCACCCACGTTACCGCAATGGATTTTCCCGAAACGATTCACGACTTCAGGGGCTTTCCACCTGCTTTGAATGAAGTTCAATATCCCGCCCCGGGCAATCCTCTACTGGCAGCAGAACTAGGATCACTTGTTAAATCGACCGCTGTATTTCAGGATCACGACTGGGGACTGGATCATGGAGCATGGACCATAGTGAGGCACATGTATCCGGATGCGAACATCCCGGTCCTGCAGATAAGTATTGATTATACAAAGGGGCCCGAGTATCACTACCGCCTTGCATCTGAACTATACGAGCTAAGGAAAAAAGGGGTGCTGATTCTGGGAAGTGGCAATATGGTGCACAACTTACGACTAATGTCGTGGGAGATGATCAACGGCGGTGGTTATGATTGGACGCTGCATATTAACAATAAGTTTAAGGAACTTATACATGATAACAACTTCGGTGCCCTTGTCAATTATAAGAGCCTCGGGCCGGAAGCTCAAATGGCAATCCCAACGCCCGAACATTACCTGCCTCTCCTTTACACACTCGGGCTAAAAGGACCAAAAGATAACGTTTCCTTTTTCAATGACAAGGCGGTAGGCGGCTCTCTTACTATGACCTCTGTTAAGATATCGGTGCCTTAATGCCGCGAAAGCTCGATTCATTTAAATTCTTCTTTATGTTTAAAAGCTTTGTATATTGCATACCCTTAATTATAAACCATGCGATTACAAGGCATTCTCATAAAATTTCGGTTTATAGTCCTCCTGACAGGAATATGTTGCGTCTGCAGTACAATTGTTCGGGCCCAATATTTTGCAGACTCATCAGGTCTTGAAGGTGGTTTAGCAGGACAGGTTCTGGAGTCGGCCAAAGAATATAAGAACAGAACCATTTATACCAATCTCACCCCTGACGTTATAGATTCAGCACCCGACAATAAACTTAGCCAGATCATTACCGATTATATCAGATCTAAAATGAATAAACGGTTGAGTAATGAATACGAAGTATTGATGCAAGAACCGGAGCAGCTGCGTACCATTTATATCATATCACAGGTTGAAGCAGAAGTGAATAATGGAGGATTCGCACAATTTTATTCAAGTACCGCAGGGAGGCTTGGAGAGGAGGCAGAAAAAGCATTTGAAGCTATACAGGCTTCTCACCTGGCAAGTCTGATAAAAAAAGCAAACTCTACATACAAAGCTGAAGGTATTACTGATAAGTTAAAGAGCCTCGACGAGCAATTCTTCTCCTTATATGAAAAAGAAGATTTGTGTGAGCTAAAAGTAAAATACATTAGAAAGAACAAAAAGGCCCTCACCAACAACTAAGGATTTTCAGAATAATTTTTACCTTCGCCGAACTCCTGACCGTCAGAACCTGGCCGGGTAAGAACGATAAACTATGTCTGCGACAAAACAACCACATGCGCCCGCCCTGCTGGTGATACTTGCATTTACTACAGTCTATATCGTTTGGGGATCTACTTACTTTTTTATTCAGCAAGCAGTACATCATATACCTCCTTTCCTGATGGGTTCAATCAGGTTTTTAACAGCTGGAATACTGATGCTCGGCTGGAGCATATTGCGAAAAGAGAGGGTATTTGTATGGAGACATATATTAACGGCTGCAATAACCGGACTGCTTCTTCTATTTATCGGAAATGGCCTGGTTATATGGGTAGAACAATTTCTTCCCAGCGCAATGGTTGCTATAATGGTTTCTTCAGCACCTGTTTGGTTTGTATTGTTAGACAGACCAAAATGGCAGGAAAACATCAAAAGCAAGAGCACCATTACGGGCTTGATTTCAGGTTTTGCCGGAGTGATACTCCTCTTCTGGGATCAGGTGCGCGACTCTTTTCAGAGTTCGGCTGATGACAATAAGCTATTGAATCTGTTTCTATTGTTAATTGCCTCTGTTGCGTGGTCGGGAGGCTCGCTTTATTCTAAATACAATTCAAAAGCCGGGTCGGCAATGACTAATACCTCCTGGCAGATGATCGCTGCTGGAATTGCATTTATACCCGGATGCATTACTACAGGCGAATTAAAGAATATGAAATGGGAGACGGTTCCTGCAGAAGGCTGGCTAGCATTGATCTACCTTATTTTGATGGGATCCATCGCGGCGTTCAGCGCTTATGTATGGTTGTTGCAGGTACGGCCAGCAACCCAGGTCAGTACCTATGCATATGTTAACCCTGTTATTGCCGTACTTTTAGGCGTGTTCTTCGCTAATGAGACAGTTTCGGGGCTTCAGGTAATCGGACTTGTTGTTATTTTAGGAAGCGTATTGCTTATTAACCTTAACAATTACCGGAAAAAGAGAGCTGACCGGCAAGTGGCAGCTTCAATAGAGTGATAGCTTGAAAACAGTTGAGTAAAAGGACGACCAATTCAGAGGCCGTCCTTTTTTTTTCCTTCCTTTTTTAATCTGCCTGCATCCTTTAAACTTTTGTGCAACATCCATTCGATCTGGCCATTTACACTACGAAACTCATCCGCTGCCCACTTTTCGATTGCCTTCATCGTTTCTGCATCTATCCTTAATGCAAATGACTTCTTTTCCCCCATAATTATTGATGTAATGTTCCCGCGTTTACAACAGGCTGTGTCTCCCGGTCACCGCAAAGCACCACCATTAAATTGCTTACCATTGCTGCCTTTTTTTCTTCATCAAGTTCAATAATCTGCTTTTCAGAAAGAAGGGTCAGCGCACTTTCTACCATTCCAACTGCCCCTTCTACTATTTTATGACGCGCTGCAACAATAGCCGAAGCTTGCTGACGGCGCAGCATGGAATGTGCAATTTCAGGAGCATAGGCCAGATATGCAATACGTGCTTCTATTACGTCGATTCCTGCCATTTCCATACGATCAACTATTTCCTGCTCCAGCGCCATATTTACATCGTCAAAATTCGTGCTCAAAGTGATGGTGGCCCGCTCGTCCTCAAAATGATCATAAGGAAAACTGCCTGCAAGTTTCCTTACCGCAGAATCGGTTTGTACCTTTATAAAGTTCTCGTAATTATCCACCTCAAATGAAGCTTTAAAGGTATCCTTCACTTTCCATACAAGGATAACACTGATCAAAATAGGGTTGCCTAATTTGTCGTTCACCTTAATCTTCTCGCTTTCGAAGTTTCGGGCCCTGAGAGATATACCAATGCGCCGATAAAATGGATTTACCCAAAATAATCCGCTCTGGCTAATGCTTCCTTTATAGTTCCCAAAAAGGAGCAGCACCTTTGCATTGTTCGGCGTTACAATTACCAAACCCGTGACAACAATCAAAAAGAGCAGCACCAGTACAGGGACCAGAATCTCGGGCCGGTTGTAATAAAAAACAGACAGTGCTAATGCAACAAATAGAAAGATCGAAATGATCAGATAGCCGTTTAATCCGGGTACTATTTTTTCAGTTTTCATGTTAGTATTTGATATTAAAATGATATCAAATATATATAATTAAATCACTCATTTCCAAATAAAAAAGATCGACCGAAACTCGCGATATTTGACCCAAAATGGATTATATGCCGAGTCGTGTCAAACGAAATCTCATATGGCCTGTTATTTCGTAAACATACCCTTTAATAAAAAAGTAAAGCTATGGCAAAGTATAAATTCGGAGATAAAGTGGTCACGCCTCAGGGAAAGGCCACAGTAGAAGAAGATCAGGAAGACGGCTCAAAAGATGTTAAAGTTCAACTACAAGGCGAAGACGTAGCCCATATTTATAACGAAGATGATCTTAGCCTCGACAACGACAAGGACTTTGATCAGTAAATATATTTCAGGAACGCTATATCGTTCGGTATAGCATTCCTGAAAGTAGCTGGTGTTATGCTAAAGGTAAAATGGAAATGAGCTACTATCTTTAGCTGCTTTGCACTTAAAACGTATAACTTATTACGTATAACTTAACACTAGATTGCTTTCGCCTTTTCTTTGAGCCAGCGAAGCTCCTCCTCGTCCAGAAGAGGCCCTAACTTTGCCACAACCTCCTCGTTGTAGTTATTGAGCCATTCAATATGATGAGGCTGAAGAAGGTCTTTTTTAACCGGCGCTGTATCGATAACAAATAACGTCAGCGTTTCAAACGTATAGAATTCTCCAAACTCACTGATCTCGTCAACTACCGTTAGTACAAGGTTCTCAATCCGGATACCATATTTAAAAGGACGATAAATACCCGGTTCAACAGAAGTGATCATTCCGGGCTCTATTTCCACAGGCCAGTTTGAGGGATTAAATATCTGAGGCCCCTCGTGTACGTTAAGGAAATAACCTACCCCGTGACCTGTACCATGTCCGTAATTACGGGCATGATCCCATAAGGGTTTTCTTGTTATGGCGTCGATCTGGTATCCTTTGCTTCCTTTAGGAAAACGAGCCGTAGAGCCTTCTATCATACCCTTTAATACAAGCGTATAGTCTATCTTCTCTTCATCCGTAATATTTCCCAGGGAAACCACCCTTGTAATATCTGTCGTTCCACTTTTGTACTGTCCGCCCGAATCGAGAAGAAAAAGTCCATCGGCTTTCAGTTCAACATCACTCTGAGGGGTAGCTTTATAATGAGGAAGCGCACCATGTTCTTTATATCCGGCAATAGTATCGAAACTTTCACCTACAAAATCTTCCTGTTCGGCCCTGAACTGATATAGACGTTCTGCTACAGATATTTCTGTAAGCCTGCTTCTACCAATATTTTCGTCCAGCCATTTAAAGAAACGCGTTAAGGCTACGCCATCCCGAATCATGGTTCTGCGGGTGTTAGCTATCTCAGTTGCGTTTTTTAATGCCTTAAAATTGGTACTCGGATTGGTGTCGAATACCACCTTTACTGATTGTGGGATCTGTTGATAAAGAGCAAAACAGTTTCGCTTAGGGTCTACCAGAATGGAAGAGCCGGCAGGAATTGATGCAAGTGCATTTGAAACACCACCATACGGCTCAAGTTCCACTCCGCATTCTGTCAACTGGCTTTTCTCCTGTGCGCTAAGCTTCGTTTCATCGATATAAAGACTCGTGCCTTCTGGCTTCAATAAGGCAAAAGCAAGGACTACGGGATTACATTTCACGTCACTCCCCCTGATGTTAAACAACCACGCAATGTCGTCCAGAGAAGAGATGAGATGATAATGCGTGCGATATTTAGATAAGGCAGCCTTTACTTCTTCCAACTTGGACGAAACAGTCTTTCCGGTAATAGTATCAGGAAGCAAGTAAGCAGTCTCCGTCGGCAAGCCAGGTCGGTTTTCCCATACAGGACTGAGGTAATCTTTATCGCTGCTTATCTTGATACCGGCAAAGGCAAGTTCCGTTTCGAGCAGTTCAGCCAGCTGAATGGATATCAGATTAGCATCGAATGCTACGGTTGCTCCTTCATTTAAGCGCCCGGTCAGCCAGGCAATATACTCTGGTGTAGCCTGAGCCTGTAACTTCACCAATTGAAAGCCACTATCCTGTAACTGCTCTTCAGCCTGAACAAAATAACGCGCATCGGTCCACAAACCCGCAAAGTCGTGTGTAATAACCAGTGTCCCTGCCGAGCCGGTAAACCCGGAGGTGAAAGCGATACATTTATACCGGTCGGGCACATATTCACTGATGTGCGGATCTGCAGAAGGAATGATATAGGCTTCTACCTGATCTTTTTCCATTTGACTGCGTATTCCGGCAAGTTTATCCTGATATGTCATTTTATGAATTCTAAGAGGGAGGCAATTTACAAATTGGATATCGGATATCTGAAATCGATATCCAAAAAGCCGGCAATTCTCATAAGAAGAAGACAGCAACTTGAATACCAAGTCCAAGTCTAAAAAAACACTTTCCTTGTTTAATGTCATTATTACTATTTTAGAGAAATGTTTAAGCAAATTGCAACCAAAGAAGAAGACGGATTTGAATGGTTTGACCTATCACAACCTCAAAACGAAGAATTACAACAGGTTGCTGCAAGATTTAAACTTCACGAAGCCTCTGTGCACGATTGCCTCCAGGCTGACCATCTTCCGAAATATGAAAAGGTAAATGGGTACTCCTTTATCATATTCAGAATTTATGCAGAACAGCAGGAACTCGAGGCAGATACAGTGCAGGAGCTGACAGATAAAATAGCGATCTTTTACTCTGCGGATTATATTATCACTATCCATAGATTAGACCAAAGCTTAATTACAGAGCTTGCTGATGCACTACGTCTGTATAAGTGTAAAACCACGGGACAGCTGCTTAATATGCTTATCAAAAGCTGCTTAAGCACATACGACAAGCCTTCAGCCAAAATCGCAAAGGCGATCGATTATTATGAGGAGAATGTGTTTCTGAGAAGCAGGAAAGTTTCTCTTCTCAAAGCCCTATACTATTTACGCCGTAAGATTGATCTTGTAAGGCGGATGCTGATCTTATCTTATGATATTATCGATAATGTAGATACAGAAGACGGCGGCAATGTAAACACCAGGGATACGCGCGATCTATATATAAAACTTCAGAACGTCTACGACAGTCTGTATGATAATATCAATCAATTACTCAATGCATACTTCTCGACTTCTTCACAGCGAACCAATGAAACGATGCGTGTGCTTACCATTTTCTCGGTCTTCTTTATGCCGCTTACCTTTATCGTAGGAATATATGGTATGAATTTCCGCTTTATGCCCGAACTTGATTGGAAATATGGTTACCCCACCGTCATGCTTGTAATGATAGCAATAACGATAGCTATCTATTTCTGGTTTAAAAAGAAAGGATGGCTATAGGACGTATTGTTCTTATTAAAACTAATATTGGCTCTGGTTGTACTGTAGTTAACATCTATACAGAAAAACACGAGCGCTATGAAGGTTATTATTATAGGAGCAGGATTCGCAGGTCTTGATCTTGCCAGAAAATTAAATAATAAAGAAGGGATTGAGGTTTTACTGATCGATAAATTAACCTATCATCAGTTTCAGCCGCTGTTTTACCAGGTTGCCACATCAGCCCTTGAGCCAAGCAGCATTTCTTTTCCTATCAGAAAGGTATTTCAGAAAAGCAAGAATACTCGAATTCGCATATCGGAAGTTAAAGCTATCCATAGTGAAAAGAATGAAGTTGAGACTGATACAGGTGTCTATCGCTATGATGCATTGGTAATAGCGACGGGTGCAACCACCAATTACTTTGGCAACGATAAGATTGCGTCCAAAGCGCTGCCGATGAAATCTACTCTCGAGGCTGTAAAGTTGAAGAACAGACTCATCAACAATTTCGAAGATGCTCTTGATATTAAAGATCCTGTTTCAAGACGTAAGTATCTTACAGTTGTTATCGCCGGAGCCGGCCCAACAGGAGTTGAACTTGCCGGTGCGCTCTCCGAAATGCGAAAGAATATGCTTCCAAAGGATTATCCCGAACTAGACTTTAGGATGATGGACATCTATCTTCTTGATGGTCTTGACCGGCCCCTGTTCAATATGAGCGCTGAATCTTCTGCAGACGCGGTAAAGTACCTGGATCAATTGGGAATTATTCAAATGATGAAAACGACAGTTAAGGATTACGACGGAGAAAATGTGTTGCTTGCAGACGGTAATGTTATTCAATCAAAAACACTCATCTGGGCGGCTGGTGTAAAAGGAGCTATACCTTCGGGAATAGAACCTGATGTGGTAATAAAAGGCCGTATAAAGGTCGACCGGTTTAACAAAGTATTCAACACCCGCAATATTTATGCTATTGGAGACATTGCCACTATGGAAACCCCATTATACCCTAAAGGACATCCTCAACTGGCGAGTGTAGCTAAGGCACAGGGAAAGCATCTCGCTGAAAATCTGATTAGATTCAGTAAAGCTGAAAACATGACGGAATTTGAGTTTCAAAACAAGGGCACAATGGCAACTATAGCCAGAGGCATGGGAGTAGTCGACATGGAAAAACCGGTTAAAACACATCTTAATGGAGTATTTGCCTGGATAACATGGATGCTGCTTCATGCATCCTTACTATACGGCGGCAAAAACAGGATCATCGTATTTATAAACTGGCTTTACAAACTTTTCAGCTTCGATCAAACCTTACGACTGGCAGAAAGACACCACACTATTATCAGCGACGATACCATTGAGAAAATCAAAAACGAAGATTGCCTGGAAGCAGAGGCTAAAGCAGCTGAAGGGCGAGACCTTAGGTCCTGAACCCCTTCAGCTGCTCTTTCATTCTGCTTTCAAGATCGCTGTCGATATTTCCGGGGTTATCCGATATATCCCATTCGCCGTTCTCTCCCGCTATGAAGGCGACTAAAAGGTTATCGTCCTTAAATACCTTATATTCATCAGAATTTCTTTCTGCTTTCACTGTATAGTCGGCAAAAGAGCCGTCGGGCAGCATTAACTGCATATCAAACTGATCCATATCCTGAATTTTTAAGAATAACCTTAACCGGAGGTTTATGTTTCATCCTTCATGAAGATATTAGAAATTCACTCTTAATCTGCGTTGAACTTCATTCTTATAATTTCGACCTACCGGCAATTCTTTTCCACCTATTTCAACAGCATACGAATAATAGCTTGTAACTTTAGGAACGGATACAATAAAAGAACGATGGATCCTTACAAACTGCGGTGGGAGCAGTTCTTCCAGCACGCTGATCTTTTGTTTTGTTATATAGCTCTTGTCTTCTAAAACTACTTTCACATAGTCTTTCAAGCTTTCGATCCAGAGTATATCTCCTACATTTATCTTAATTGTTTTCCGGTCAACTTTAAGATACATAAAGATCTCTTTATCCACAGAAGGCTCTGCCGTAAAACTAAGCCCCGATTTCATTTCATATAGCTTCAATACTTTATCGATTGCCCTCAGAAAACGGTCGAATGATACAGGTTTTACAAGATAATCAACAGCGGCAAGATCAAATCCTTCGAGCGCATATTCTGGATAGGCCGTTGTAAAGATCACATGAGGAGGCCTGTTCAAGCTCCGCAAAAAATCGGTCCCTTTTAAAGCAGGCATTTGTATATCAAGAAACATCAGATCAATTTGCTTCTGCCTCAAAACCTGGTATGCTTCTATAGCTGTCGTGCAGGAGGATACGATTTCAATATTCTGAAAGTTCTCAAGGTAGTTTTTTATTACCTCTATTGCCTGCGGTTCGTCATCAACTATTAAGACTTTAAGATTCATACCTTAAGGGATTGCTTCGTTTAAGATTTAGTTCAAGGACCGCCAAAAAGAGCTCCCCCTCATCAAATAACTTCAGCTTATACGCATCAGGATATAAGAGTTCAAGTCGTTTTTTTACATTTTTCAGCCCTATGCTACCCTCTGAAGGATCAGCAGGATGTTCCGCAGGTTCAGGCTTACTATTGGATACTTTCAGCTTAAGACGTCGATTTTGCAGCTGAAGATCTATATTTATCCAGCAATTACCCACCTGTTCGCTCGTGCCATGCTTAAATGCATTCTCGACAAAGGGAAGGATCAGCAGAGGCGAAATTTCAATATTATCATAATCGCCATTTACACTAAACTGAACGTCGAGGCGTTCACCATACCTTATTTTCTCCAGCTCAATATAGGCCGAGATCATCTGAACTTCCTTTTGCAATTCTATACGGTCGGTATTGCATTCGTACAGCATGTAACGGAGTATCCCAGATAGTTTTAGCACCATCTGGGGAGACTGGTCAGAACCGCTCAGAGTTAAACCATACAGATTATTAAGAGTGTTGAATAAGAAATGTGGATGAATCTGGCCTTTTAGAAAATTGAGTTCCGCTTCAAGGGCAGCGTTACGCCGCTCAAGCAGCAATTTAAATAATTTAATAGCAAGGCCAAACCAAAGTATGAAATTCACTCCTTTTAGTGCGCCAAAAAAAGCGTTTGGATAGAGTACTTTATCCCAAAAACCTTTTACACCTTCATCATACCATACTGCATAACTTCCGTATAATCTGACAAGATAAGGTTCTACAAATAACACATCGACAAATCGGGTTAGATAAATCGCAGCGAAGAACACTATCGAGAAAAGTACAAAAAAATACACGTATCTCCGTTTCAGCAAAAATTGCGGAATCAGCCAGCCTGAAAGCGTATAAAAATACACAACATGTACAGGAATATAGAAGAAGTTATTTCTTGCAGCCGCACTATATGTAGTTTTGCTGTAGCCATACACGAGGACCATTATAACGTAGGCCGCTATCCAAAACAATATATGCTGCGTTAAACGGCTTATCCTGAGTCCGCCCAGATAAATATCGCCAGAAGGTTGCATGTGCTAAAATACGATGATCTCCGAATTCTTCCTAAAATACGGGCCATTCGGTCGACATATGACTTAAAACATCGACAAACTACGAAATACAATACCCCTGTACAGAAAAAGTGACACCAAATTCCGTTCGTATTCCGGGTAATGTATTATATCTTTCATTGCCGCTCTTACAGCGTCAGTCTCATTTCCCTGATTTAAGCCTCTTTATCTTCGAACTAAATATTATAACAATGAAAGCGACAATAACAGCATTCCTGATGATTATTATATGGTCATCGGGAAAAGCCCAAACGAATCCTGCTGCAAGCAAAGGATTTTGGGTAATAGAAGGTAATATTAAAGAAAAGAAAACACAGCTTGTTAAGTTCTATGATTCAGATCATCGGTTAATTTATGAGGAAAAAATAGAAGGGAAGCGCATCCGATATGAGAAACCCCGGACTCAAAAGAAACTCAATGAGGTATTACAGGCAGTTTTAGAGACTAAAGACACTTTACATTCGAAAAGCCTCCTGGCGAAACACTTCAAAAGTCCTGTTTGATTAGATGAGGATGCGGCTACGGCCGCACCTCTATTGTAAGGATACCATTTAATTGTAGCTTATGCTGGGCATAATAGCGCCTGTATGAACAAAAACCTGAACAGGTATTTTTACATTTTTCATTGGGTTAAATACGAAAAAGCATTGCCAAAGCACCACAACACCCTTCCTGTCAAACTTTTACAACCACCACCAAAACAACGATTTCTTCATGGCATGACTTTAGCGTATTACCATGTGTAAACAAATCAGTGCTATTATGAAAAAGAATATTGACATCATAGAAATCAACAAGCTGACACAGAATACCGACAAACTACTTATGCAGATGCTGAGAGCCGACTTAAAGACCTTTCGGGGAAGAAAATCCGGCAACGCAGAATTACCTGGGAGAAACCAGCAGGCTGCCTAGGAATACTATAAAACTACATCTATCTATGAACGGGGGAGCTTTAACAGCCTCCCCTTTTTATTGCTATTTGTGCCATCCTTACCTCTACTAAATCGATTAACCTACCTCCTGCTTAAGCAGAAAAATCAACCAACTATTCAACAAATTACTTATACTTGCAGGGTATAATCTAAGAATACCATGGCGAAACTCTATCCCTTCAAATTCAAAACTATCTTTAAAGATAAAATCTGGGGTGGCGAAAAGATCAGAACCTATCTTGGCAAAGACTTTTCTCCCCTTCCTAACTGCGGTGAAACCTGGGAAATATCAGGTGTAAAAAGCGATGTTTCTGTTGTTAAAAATGGTGAGCTGGAAGGACAAAGCCTTGCCACTCTCCTTGAAACATATAAAGAAGAGCTAGTTGGGAAAGCAGTATATGAACGTTTCGGCAATGAATTTCCATTATTGATAAAATTTATTGACGCTAACGACGATCTCTCCATCCAGGTCCACCCCGATGACGAGCTTGCCCGCAAACGCCACAATTCTTTTGGCAAAACAGAAATGTGGTACGTTATAGAAGCAGATCCCGGAGCTACGCTTATATCCGGCTTCAATCAGCCGGTAGACGAGGCGAAGTACCTTGAAAAGTTCAACAGCGGCAGGCTTACCGATATCCTGAATAAAGAAACAGCAGAAGCCGGAGATGTGTTCTTCCTTCCTGCAGGACGGGTTCATACGATTGGAAAAGGTCTTCTTATTGCCGAGATACAACAAACCTCCGATATCACTTACCGCATTTACGATTTCGACAGGGTTGATGATAAGGGTAACAAGCGTGAGCTGCACACAGAGGAAGCTCTGGCTGCCATAGATTATAATTTTTATGATCAGTATAAATCACCTTACGACAAGAAAAAGAACGAGCCTGTTGAAGTGGTAACATGTCCTTATTTCACAACCAACATTCTTGATTTCAGTCAGTCTGTTTCCCGTGATTATAGCTCACATGATTCATTTGTTATCCATGTGTGTGTACAGGGTTCGTATACACTTAATTACGGCGATGAAAAGCTAAATGTACATATGGGCGATTGCATTCTTCTTCCTGCGACAATAGAAAAGGTATCATTAGAAACCTCTTCAGGGTTTAAGATCCTGGAAAGCTATATTTAAGTTTTTCCCTAAAAAGACAACTGGCATTACTTATGGCACACTGCTAAAGTAATGTCAGTTACCAGTAATTATTATTACACCTTTTTCTCGCAACTCAACAAAAATTGCGAAATTGGCTACCCTTAAATTTAACCTGAATTGTTGGGACGGTCAATATATCTCTTTTTATTTCTGATTTTTTTTACCGCCGGAGTTTTCCCGGCTTCAGCACAAAAAGCTGTATCCTTAGATGCTGGCATAGATCAGCATATTTTCGAATTCGGTGAGATAGAAGCCTTCGAAGACACTTCGGCAAAACTAACCTTTAACGAAGTTCAAAGGAAGCCTTTTACTCCAAGCACCACAAGTACCCCCCAGACTACCAAACTCAAATCAGCTTACTGGTTCAGGATTAAAATCAGTAACACCTCGAACGTTAAAAAGCGGTTCCTTCTGGAGTTCTTTGATCAGACGATTGACGAAATAACGGCATATATACCAGACGACTCCGGAAAGTACACATCCAAAATTCTAGGCGACAACTACAGATTCCATCAACGGGAAATCATTCATAAGAATTTTGAGTTGCCCATTGAAAATTTACAAGGAGAAAGCGCCTATTATTTTAGGGTCAAATCATGGCAAAGGGCGGACGTGATCATCGTTCTCCGCTCTGTAAACTGGTTCATTCATTACGCCCTCGACGAGTATTTTTCATTTGGGATATTCTACGGAATGATCCTGGTGTTTAGCTTTTATAATCTCCTGATGTTTTTTGCCATGAGGCAAAAGCAGTATTTATACTACGTTCTTTACATATTGAGTATCGGATTCTATGAAATGTCTACAGATGGGATCGCTTATCAGTATCTGTGGTCAAAATACCCCCAGTGGAACCAATATGCGTTTGGCGTGGCTTTATTCTTTGTAAGCATTTTCTCTCTTCTTTTCACAAAAGAACTGCTATACGTTAAAGCAAAAGCTCCGGCACTAAACAAACTGCTGAATATCCTGATAGCTGCAGCCTGTATCTATTTCATTGCCGGAATGTTCGTCTACAGGCCACTGTTTAATTATAAGTTCTTCGAATTTATACCCCTATCGGCAGCATTCTTCACTGGGATTTATATTCTTAGGAGAGGCTACCGTCCGGCACGCTTCTTCGTACTGGGTTATGGATTTCTTTTCCTCGGTTTCTCTCTTAAATTACTTATTCTGATTAGCGATGGCACTCTGAATTTTGGCGTTCTGAGTTATTACAGTCTCAGTCTGTGTTTTATCCTTGAGATGATTTTACTGTCGTTCGCAATAGGTGATAAAGTGCGTCTCCTTAAACATAAAAAGGAAAAAGCTCAGCGCAGGATAATGGTCCAGATGAAGGAGAATGCGAGGCTGAAGGATCATATTAATAAAGAACTTGAATCGCAGGTACAGCAACGAACGAAAGAGGTGATCGAAAAATCGTCTATCATTGAAGACCAAAACGAAGAGCTAAAGGCGGTAAATGCCATATTGAAAGAACAGGCTGAAGAGATTTCCCGGATGAACGTTCTCCTGGAGCAGGACAATATGGAGCTGCAAACCAACATTGAAAAAGTGAGCCGTGCGCGGGTGATGTCGGCAGAGGTCAACTTTGAAGAATTCAGCAAAATATATCCGGATAATGAATCATGTTACCAGTTTCTGGCCGAACTGAAGTGGGAAAAAGGATATATATGCAGTAAATGCGGAAGTACACACTATTTCCAGGGACATTTGCCCTACAGCCGCAGATGCAGCAAATGCAGTTATGAAGAATCGGTGACCACCAATACGATTTTGCACAACACGCGGATACCCATAAATAAAGCCTTTTACATGATCTTCCTTGTTTACTCCACTAAGGGTAAGATTTCATCGCACAAGCTTTCTGAGATAGTTGCCATCAGGCAAAGCACATGCTGGGCTTATAGCACCAGGATTAAGAAAGTTATGGAAGACCGGAAAAAAGATTTGAAAAACGCAGGAGAAAAAGGCTGGAGCAAACTCGTGCTCGACTGAGTAGCGTGTATCTGAAACGCTTCTTATTACCACCCCGGTTTTCTTTTAATCTGCCACTCAACGTCGCTTCTTCGACGTTTTTTCGTCACGCTGACGAACACGAGACGAACAGCTGACGAACAACTGTAAAGCAACTGACGAACAACTGTAAAGGAATTGACGAGCAATCGACAAGGAGTTGACGAACAGTGTCTTGTCCTGAAATAGCTATACAGGTTAATGAATAAATCCTGAATTAATTATACACTTCGATTTGTTATTCCTGTTTCGATTATACACTGCAATTTGTTAATCCTGTTTGAACTATACAAGGACAAGTCCCTCCTTTTTTGATTTTTTATTTTTCCAGCGTTTCATCAAGACCCCTGCCCGTAAATGCGCCTGCTCAGGGGTTAGGTAATCACAACTGGCATGAGGTCTTACCTCATTATATGCCCGGATGCTTTCGGCGATCTTTGTTTTGGTGTCCTCAAAGCCGAGTCCTGAGTGATGCAGATTGAATTCTTCTTTGAGAATCCCGTTCACCCGTTCAGCCAGTGCATTTTCATAGGGATCGCCATTTTCGGTCATACTGATGGCAATCCTGCTGCCCAGTAAAACCTCTACATACTCTTTGCTGCAATACTGGGATCCCCGGTCGGAATGATGGATCAGTTCATCCTGATAGATCCGCTGGTCCAGGGCCATTCGCAGTGCTTCTACACATCCTTCCGCGCTGAGATCTTTATGAAAGCAGTAACCCATGATCTTGCGGGAGTAAGCATCCGTCACCAGGCTGAGATAACCCCATCCGCTGTTCATGCGGATATAAGTAATGTCACTCACCCATACCTGCTCGGGACGGTTAACCCTCAATTCTCTCACCAGATTGGCATATTTATGCATCCAATGGCGCGAATCGGTCGTCACTACCCGCCTCTTTCTGCGACGGATATCCAGTCCGTGCTCCCGCATCAGATCAAATAAATAGTCCCGCCCGATCCGGATGCCATGCTCTGCCAGCATGGGAGCGAGCATGTAATGTAATTTCAGGGTACCTGTCCGCGGAAGGCCCTGACGGATCTGATGGACATGCTGAAGGGTGATCTCCTCTTTTAATCCAATATCCTCATAGCGCCACTGGTGGTCATACCAGGCATGGCGGCTCTTGCCAAACAATCTGCACAGCGTCTTTATTCCCATTCGGGGCTCCTCCTGTTTCATTTTGGTGACTGTTTGGCTCCAGACTTTTTTCGGATATCGATTTTAAGCTGTTCTTCGGCTATATCGATCATCGTCTCCAGGGCCCGGATCTTTAACTGTGCCTCTGCCAGTTGTTCCGCCAACCTCTTGACCTGGCCTGACGAATCTCCTTTTGGTTCCTTCTCTTCTGATTTCACGGGTGCTATTTGACGCCTAAGTTCGGCATTTTCTGCTTTCTGTTGTCTTAGCCAGCCGGCTACTACTGTTTTGCTCCTTATTCCAAAAGCTATACATGCTTCCCGAACCGACATCCCTGACTCCACGGCCCGCAGCACTGACCGTTTCTCCGAGGGACTATACCTCCGGTTTTGCCCTGCATGATACGCCTCTGATCCATACCGGCTCATCCAATTGGTCAAGGTCGATTCATGCATCCCGTACTGACTCCGTATCTCCCGACGGGGTACGCCTGATTCGATCATTTCGACTATTGTCTCAATTTCTCGCTTGTCAAAGGGAACATTCTTATTCTCCCTTGTTGACTTTTTTCCTCCTCTTTTTGTTTCCATACACTTCTTGTTGGGTGTATAGCTTTTTTAGGAATGGACACAGCTAACGAGCGAAAAGCGAGTTAGGAACGAATGAAAAACGAGCGGAAAACAAACATCTAACGAAGCGTGTCTTGTCCTGCCTTCAGCAGAAGCGTATTTCTCATTGACACCCGGCTCTATGGTCTTTTTTCAAAAAAAGACAGTCGGTAAAGAACCGTATCAGCACCCCGCCCTTCGTCTGAAAAAAACCTGTATATATAGCTTGATTATCAGCAGATAAGCCATTAAACTGTACAGGTACCGAAGCGTATCACTTTACACGCAAATACCTGCAAATCAAATATTTACAAAAAATATTTTACCGAAAACTCTTGGAAGTATGCAATAAAAGCCGATAACTTTGCTTAACCAATTATTGAGGTAAGAAGACCAGTTCATTTAACTAATTATTTTTTTATGAAAAGAAGATTACTATTACTAATGTCCTTTATTCTGTTGGGATGCATGGCATCATTTGCACAGAATATGACCGTAAAAGGAACGGTTAAGGACCAGAAAGGAGAGCCTCTGCCTGGAGTATCAATAAAGATCAAGGGTACCACTCTTGGGACATCCACAGGCATTAACGGCGACTTTACAATAAGTGCACCCGGCAACGCAGTACTTTCACTGAGCTATGTTGGCTTTAGCCCACAGGAGGTTCCAGTCAACAATCGCGCTCAAATTAACATTACTTTAAAAGATGCAAACACAGAACTAAATGAAGTAGTTGTTGTGGGTTATGGTACTCAAAGGAAAAAAGACATTACAGGCTCTGTAGCCGTGGTGAAGTCTTCTGATTACGAGAACCGGCCAATAGTGAGTGCTGCAGCTGCCTTGCAGGGGCAGGCTGCCGGGGTTACAGTGTCTTCGGCTTCCGGAAAACCTGGCAGCGGATTAGCTATTAGTGTTAGAGGGAATACTTCAATTAATGCAAAAAATAATCCATTGTATGTGGTTGACGGAATTGTTGTAGAAAACATCGATTTTCTAAATCCTCAGGACATCGAAAGCTTTTCCGTATTGAAAGATGCCTCATCTGCCGCCATCTATGGATCGAGCGGAGCTAATGGAGTCGTCCTGCTAACCACCAAAAAGGGAGCAGCGGGTACATCAAAAATAGGGGTCACCGCATATACTGGGTTCTCAAACTTTGCCAAGAAGATTCCGGTACTGAATAATGCCGAATATCTGGCGTTACTTAAGGACTTAGGACAAACTGACCCTAATATAGCCACAACTGACTGGCAGGATGAAGTTTTTGGAACGGGAAAAGACCATAATATCCAGCTCGCTGTGTCGGGCGGTGCCGAAAACAACCGCTACTACGTTTCCGGAGGTTATCAAAAGCAACAGGGAGTGGTAGCTCCGGCTGATTACGACAGGTATTCCTTAAGGATGAACTTTAATAATAAGCCCAAGAAATGGGTAGATCTTGCTACTAATTTATCTTTTAACCGTTCTGAGTTTGTCGACATTACGGATAATGCAGGCGTTGCCAGAGGTGGTACCATCCTCTCTGCACTGACCTCTCCTCCAACTATAGGGATATTCACTGCCGACGGGCGTACTTACAGTTCAAATCCCAATCAACCAGGATGGGAAAATCCGATGGCTGCAGCTTTTGGTCCGGATCAAAAAAGTATTGACAACAGGGCACTTGGAAACTTTGCAGCTGATTTCAAAATCTTGCCCGAACTAACCTTCAAGTCGAATTTCGGTGGAGAGTACCAGGGTTCACGGTGGGACTACTTCCTCGATCCATATAAAACGGATTATGGAAGGTCCAATAACGGTTTAGGAAAATCGTCATCAACCAGCAGGTTCGTGTGGCAGTGGGATAATACATTGAATTATTCAAAGATCACAGGCAAGCACAACATCCAGGCCCTAATAGGGCATAGCATGCAGGAGTCGGATTATAAGTACACCTATGATGAGGCAAAAGATTATCCGAACGACGCAGTTCACACTCTGAATGCTGCAAAAACGAAAATTTCTCAAAGCACTACCATGTCTCAGTGGTCCAGGCGCTCATATATAGGGCGGTTAAATTATGCCTACAATGACAAGTATCTCTTAACAACCAACATCCGATACGATGGATCATCAAGATTTCCAAAAGACAATCGCTGGGGCTGGTTTCCTTCTGTAAGTGCAGGCTGGAGAATCAACAACGAAGAATTCCTGAAATCAACAGATATTTTCTATGATTTGAAATTGAGAGCAGGATGGGGAAAAACGGGCAATGATCAAATAGGTGATTACGATTATTTCGCAAAGTTTGATCCTAACGGTACCGGCGGATACAATTTCAATACGCTGCCAAAGGATAATCTAACCTGGGAAAAAACAGATCAAACGAATTTCGGACTTGATGCTAGTATACTTAGGGGGCGTTTAGGAGTCACTCTCGAGTATTATATCAAGAAAACCAACGACTTATTGGTTGATGTAACTCCTCCGCCATCATCAGGCTTTGGGTCTCAGAAATACAATGTGGGATCAATGGAGAACAAAGGTTTTGAAATTACAGTAAATGCTATTCCTGTTGACAGCAAATCCTTCAAATGGGATATTAACGGAAATATTGCATTCAACAAGAATAAGGTCAAAAGCCTTGGAGAATATACGTCAAACTTATTTAAGGGCGACGTTTACGAAAGAGGAAATGTTATAAAAATTGAGCCGGGACATGCTTTAGGTTCATTCTTTGGTTATATCTCAGAAGGTGTAGATCCGCAGACCGGAAACATCATTTACACTGATTTAGATAATAGCGGAAGCATTGATGCAAACGACCGAACCTATATCGGATCAGCACAGCCCGACTTCACTTATGGGTTAACAAACAACCTGAGTTATAAAAACTTCAGCCTGAACGTATTCCTTCAGGGAGTACAGGGGAACGACCTGTTTAATGCGTCAAGGATTGAGCTTGAAGGAATGTACGATGCAAAAAACCAAAGTACCGCTGTTTTGAGAAGATGGACAGAGCAGAACCGCAATACAGATATTCCAAAAGCGGACTATGGTGTAACAAATAACACCCGCGCTTCTTCAAGATTTATTGAGGATGGTTCTTATCTGCGACTGAAATCTGTGACGCTTAATTACAGTTTCAATAAGAGTGTGCTTCAGAAAGCGGGCCTCGGACGTCTGAATGTTTATGTTACTGCACAAAACCTTTTCACAATAACCAACTACAGTGGTTTTGATCCGGAAGTAAGTGTAAATAGTCCAAACGGTCCGGAAATGGGTATTGACTATGGCACTTATCCGCAGGCGCGTTCGTTTATCTTCGGTGTTAATTTAGACTTCTAAGAAAACTATATCCAACATGAAAAAGACAACTATATATATAACAGCAGGTATATTAGCAATTTTTGGCTTTCAGTCCTGCGAGAAAGATTTTTTACAAAAGGATCCGATCAGCAGCGCTTTGCCGGAGCAAATGAACACAGCAGAAGGTTTACTGCAGGGCGCTTATGACAATCTTTATGATGAGTATTATACCATGGACTTCCTGGTTAATTCCGACGTCATGGCCGACAATTGTTATGCGGGCGGTGATAACCCCGGGATGATCAGTATTGATAAATATGATGTCATTTCTACTAATTCTATTCTCACGAGAGACTGGGACTATCTTTATACCGACATCAAAAACTGTAACATCGTGCTAAGTTTCGTTCCGGAGATGAAAGATCCTAATCTGACAGATGAACGCAGAAACGAAATTCTCGGCGAAGCTTCCGCTTTGCGTGCATGGCATTATTTCAATCTGATAAGAACCTGGAAAGAAGTGCCCATTGTTACAACGGTGCCTTCATCGGTTGAAGGAATGTTTGTGTCTAAGAAACCCGCAGAAGATGTGTACGCTCAAATCATCAGTGATTTAGAATTTGCGCTACCTAAAGTTAAAACTACGGGTGCAAATAAAGGCGTTATAACTAAAGGTGTAGTAAATGCGTTACTGGCTAAAGTGTATGCGCAAAAGCCTAACCCCGACTGGGCAAAAGTGGTACAGTATTGCGATGCTGTAAAAGCCCTGGGTTACGACCTTGTACCGGATTATGCAAGTTTGTATCAAACAAGTGGCGAAAATAATGTCGAATCTATCTGGGAAACCCAAAACGATGGTGTAGTTCATCAAAACTGGATTACAGGGATGGTGACACCATGGATGTGGGGAGACTGGAAGAAGTTCGCTATCCCTACCCATAATCTCGTAAAAGCGTTTAACGACGAAGGCGATAATGTGAGAAAAAATGCCAGTATCAGATACGTTAATACCAGCTGGAATGACGACTATTGGACGCAACCGGTTCCTGTTATTAATAAATATCCTGACCCCGACGGCAAAAGCAATACTTACCGGTTAAGATACGCTGACATCGTTTTACTTAAAGCTGAAGCACTTACAGAACTTAATCAACTAAGCGATACAGAAAACGGAGCTCAGTTCTATGTCAATAAGGTAAGGAATCGCGTAGGACTTGCCAAAACAACGGCAACTACACAGGCTGCCCTCCGGCTGGCAATAGAAAAGGAACGGCAACTGGAGCTTGCTTTTGAAGGCCACAGAATGTACGATCTGATAAGGACCAACCGCGCGGTGGCAGTGATGAATGCTCAGAAAGATGGAAATAATAATCCGATTACATATAACGTAACGGATGCAAAACTATATTTCCCTATCTCCCAGAAAGAGGTAGATGCAAATCCGAACATAAATAAATAGAAAATAAACATTACACAACAGCGCCTGGCAACCGGGGTTGTTGTGTAATCATTTTTGATAAATCTAAAATCCATGAGAATCTTCGATCGTTCATCCGCTCTTCTTAACCTGATATTCTTTATTATCCCCTTTGTGAGTTGTTCAGCTAACTCTGATGAACCATCAAAGCCTGATCCTCAACCCTCAGACCATTCTGATATCACGTTCTGGCTTACCAATCCCGATAAGTCGGCTCTGTTTCAGAAGCAAAATATTACTTTGAACTTTGGTAGCAGCACCAATCAGAACCCAATAATAAGTGTGGATGATAGCCAAACCTTCCAAACTATGGATGGATTTGGATATTCGTTAACAGGAGGAAGCGCCATGCACATATACCGCATGGAGAAGAGTGCGCGTGCTGCCCTGCTGGACGAACTCTTTAAAACAGAAGGAAATAATATTGGCGTTTCGTATTTAAGAATTAGCATTGGGGCCTCCGACCTCGACGACCGTACGTTCTCTTATAACGATCTCCCTGCCGGAGAAACCGATCCGGAATTGAAGAAGTTTAGTCTTGCTCCGGACAAGACATATCTTATCCCTCTTTTAAAAGAGATTCTCGCCATTAATCCGGACATAAAAATACTTGGCTCTCCATGGTCGCCTCCTGCCTGGATGAAAACAAACAACAGTCCGAAAGGCGGATCATTAAAACCCGAATGGTACGGTACATACGCTAATTACTTTGTTAAGTACATAGAAGGAATGAAAGCTGAAGGAATCCGTGTTGACGCGATTACTGTTCAGAATGAACCCCTTCATCCGGGTAATAACCCGAGCTTATTGATGGTAGCAGATGCCCAGGCGGAATTTGTAAAAAACCACCTTGGCCCTGCCTTTAAAGGAGCTGGAATAGATACAAAAATCATTATTTACGACCATAACGCCGACAGACCAGACTACCCTATCTCTATTCTGAACGACCCTGAAGCGAAGAAGTATATCGACGGCTCTGCGTTCCACCTTTATGGAGGGAAAATAGAAGCTTTATCAGATGTTCATAGCGCTCATCCGGATAAGAGCCTCTATTTTACAGAGCAATGGATTGGCGCTCCGGGAAACTTTCCCGACAACCTGCAATGGCATACGAGAGAATTGATTATTGGCGCTACACGCAACTGGTGTAAAACCGTGCTCGAATGGAATCTGGCCGCCGATTCAAAATGGGAACCCCATACTGACGGAGGTTGTACAGAATGCCTTGGAGCTCTTACTATCACAGGTAACACGGTAGTACGTAATCCCGCTTATTATATTATAGCACATGCCTCGAAATTTGTAAGACCGGGCTCTGTCAGGATTGGTTCTACCCTTAATGTAAATCTGCCGAACGTAGCGTTTAAAACACCTGCAGGCAATAAAGTGTTGATCGTTTTAAATAACAGCAACGACGATCAACGATTCAATATCCGGTTTGCAGGCAAATCGGTCGGCACATTATTAAAAGCCGGCGCTGTCGGTACTTACATCTGGTAATATTATTAATACGCATGAAAACATACCACTTATTAATTCCGGCAATATTCATGGCGGCTTGTTCGCCGAAGATACCGCAATCCGGCCGGGCTGAGAAGCGCTTTTCGTTGGAGGACAAAACGGTCAGTATTATTACCACGGCCGAAAACACTTCGCTCCGCCTCTCTCCTGCTGGGTCGCTCACCTTTAAAGATTCGCCGCAGCCGCTCGAAACACAGGTTGCTGTGTTCGTAGACCCTAATCATACCTTTCAAAGCATTACAGGTATTGGGGCTGCGTTAACAGATGCATCTGCAGAGGTTTTCGCTAAGCTGTCTAAAGAAAAACAGCAGGAATTCCTTACGGCTTACTATGATAAAGAAAAAGGGATTGGTTATACCCTCGCCCGCACCAATATTAACAGTTGCGATTTCTCGTCGGGAAGTTATACCTATGTTGCTGAAGGAGATAAAGATCTCAAAACATTCAGCATTGATCACGACAAACAGTTTAAGATTCCATTTATCAAAGCAGCAACGCAGGCGGCAGGTGGTAAATTGACATTATTTGTAAGCCCCTGGAGTCCCCCGGCATGGATGAAAACCAATAACAGCATGTTAAAGGGCGGAAAACTGAAGCCTGAATTCAACCAGACGTGGGCTAACTATTACGTTAAGTTCATTAAGGCTTATGAAGCCGAAGGGGTTCCTGTATGGGGGCTATCAGTGCAAAATGAACCAATGGCTACACAAACCTGGGAATCGTGCATATTCACAGCAGAAGAAGAGCGCGATTTTATAAAATCATACCTTGGCCCTACCTTACATAAACAGGGATTAGGGAGTAAAAAGCTGATCGCCTGGGATCACAACCGCGACCTGATCTATCAGCGCGCCAGTACTATCCTGAACGACCCGGAAGCCGCGAAGTATGTCTGGGGAATTGGTTTCCACTGGTACGAAACATGGACGGGCGCTGGAATGAACTTTGAAAACCTGAAAAGGGTTCATGAAGCCTTTCCAGACAAGAACCTGATTTTTACAGAAGGCTGTGTAGAGAAGTTCAGGCTCGACCAGGTAGATGAATGGCGTTTAGGCGAACGTTATGGGACATCCCTCCTCAACGATTTCAACAGCGGAACAACTGCATGGACAGACTGGAACATCCTGCTGGATGAAAAAGGAGGCCCCAATCATGTAGGAAACTTTTGCTTCGCTCCGGTACACGCCGACCTCCCCAACGATAAACTGATTTATACAAATAGCTATTACTATCTTGGACATTTCTCAAAGTTTATACAACCGGGAGCAAAACGAATAATCAGCTCCGCCAGCCGCGATATGCTTCAAACTACGGCCTTCCTGAACCCGGACGGAAAAGTTGTTGTAATTGTATTAAATTTGTCGGACGATAAAATACCTTACCAGCTATGGATAAGCGGGAAAGCTGCTGAAACAAGCAGTCTTCCGCATTCTATAACTACTTTAATATTTTAGTCTTAACCGATATAACCATGTTAAAAAAAATCATTTCCTTCACCCTGATCACATTCTGTTTCTCAATTGCCTATTCACAGAAGAAAAAGAGCCCGACGGCTCCCGGCATTGATGAGAAGGTGGAAGCTCTTCTTCAGAAAATGACCCTCGACGAGAAGATCGGGCAATTAAACCAATACACCGGCGACTGGGAAGCTACGGGGCCTGTAACAAACTCCGGAAATAAACTTGAGGATGTTAAACAGGGAAAAATTGGCTCGATGCTGAATGTTAAGGGAGCAAAACATACAAGAGCGCTGCAGGAAGCTGCTATGCAGTCGCGATTAAAGATTCCTCTTCTTTTCGGGCTGGATGTTATTCACGGATATCGTGTCACATTTCCCATTCCTTTAGCAGAAGCCGCAAGCTGGGATTTAGAAGCTATTGAGAAATCAGCACGTATTGCAGGTACAGAAGCAGCAGCTTCGGGTATCCACTGGACGTTTGCTCCCATGGTAGATATCGCACGCGATCCCCGCTGGGGCCGTGTAATGGAAGGAGCCGGAGAAGACACATACCTTGGTTCACTGATAGCAAAAGCAAGAGTAAAAGGATTCCAGGGAAAAGGGCTTGGAAACCTCGATGCTGTGATGGCCTGTGCGAAACACTTCGCTGCTTACGGAGCTGCTATCGGAGGAAGAGATTACAATAGCGTGGATATGGGTCTTCGTACCCTCTGGGAAGTATACCTACCTCCCTTTAAAGCCGCTGTTGACGCCGGCGCCGCTACGTTTATGAATTCATTCAACGACATTAACGGCATCCCGGCGACAGGGAACAGTTATATCCAAAGAGATATATTGAAAGGAAAATGGGGATTTAAAGGATTTGTAGTGAGCGACTGGGGTTCTATAGGTGAGATGATCCAGCACGGCTATGTAAAAGATAACTATGAAGCTGCCGAAGTGGCAATAAATGCGGGAAGCGACATGGATATGGAAAGCCGCAGCTATATTAATAATCTGGCTAAACTGGTAAAGGAAGGAAAGGTGAAGGAAGAAGTCATTAATGATGCGGTCAGAAGAATCCTCGTTAAAAAGTTCGAACTTGGCTTATTTGATGACCCTTACCGGTTCAGCAACGAACAACGTGAAAAGAAAACATTGAACACGCCTGAATTCCTTGAGGCGGCACGTGATGTGGCAAGAAAAAGCATCGTCCTTCTTAAGAATGAAAAACAGGTGTTACCGCTGTCTAAAGATCTTAAGTCAGTCGCTCTTATTGGTCCGCTTGTAAAAGCAGAAAAGGATATGCAGGGTTTCTGGTCGATTGACTGGGGAAAAGAAGACCATCTGGTTTCTTTATATGAGGGAATGCAGAATCAGGCGGGAAAAGCCAGGCTGCTTTATGCAAAGGGATGTGAAATAAGTGATACTTCGAAAGCAGGCTTCGCAGAAGCTGTAAGCACAGCGCAACAGGCAGATGTAGTGGTGATGGCTATGGGCGAAAAATACGACATGAGCGGCGAAGCCAAAAGCCGTGCAAATATTCACTTACCTGGAAACCAGGAGGAGCTTATTAAGGCCATTCAGGCAACCGGAAAACCGGTAGTGGTGCTGCTGATGGCAGGCCGTCCGTTAGTATTTAACTGGACTGCAGATAACGTTCCCGCTATTGTGTACACGTGGTGGCTCGGGAGCCAGGCAGGAAATGCTATCGCTGATGTACTATACGGCAATTACAATCCGTCGGGAAAACTTCCTATGACCTTCCCGAGATCGGAGGGTCAGATTCCTATTTACTATAACTACTTTAACACTGGAAGACCTGCAAAAGACGATAACGACCTCAACTACCGGTCGGGTTATATCGACATGCAGAAGAGCCCGCGTTATGCTTTTGGCTATGGGCTAAGCTATACCACTTTCGAATATGGCAATTTGAAATTGAGTGATACCAATATCAGTGGAAACAAACCTGTTACTGTATCATTTACACTTAAGAACACAGGCAACGTAGCAGGAGAAGAAGTTGCTCAGCTCTATTTACAGGATATGGTAGCCCGCCCTGTTCGCCCGGTTAAAGAGTTGAAAGACTTCAAAAAAGTAATGCTGAAACCAGGTGAGAGCACAACAATTACCTTTACAATAGACAAGGAAAAACTTTCTTTCTATAATGAAAATTTAGAATGGATCACCCAGCCCGGTGAATTTAAAATAATGATTGGAAGCTCGTCGGACGCTGTTAAGCTTGACGGCAGCTTTACTTTGGTTGATTAGGTTCGGGGGAGGCATCAAGCCTCCCTCTTTTTTTTAATTTCAAGGCGCCTTATCTCAAACTGCCGAAAAGTATCCCGTCATCGGGCTTGACAGACAGCACTTCTCCCTTCTACACGAATATTGTGGCGTCGAATTGTAACGAAACAAGCGTTTTTTGTTTTCGCATTACAGGAGCCAAACAGCCTGAGGAGATTGTTCTTTTCGTATACCAAAGGATATATCCACACAAAAAAGACAAGAAAGGCAAACATTTCTCTGCTTTTTGAAATTTACACTATGGATAAAAACAACAACTCTTGAGAAGATACGGCACCCTCACCTTAAAAATTATTCTTTGGATTATTGGGATCATTATTTTCCTGGTACTTCTGCTTTTTGTGTTGATACGAATTCCGTCTGTACAAAATTGGGCGCGATCAAAAGCCGTAAATTATCTCGAAGAAAAAATCGGAACGAAGGTTGAAATAAACAGGATCAGTCTGAACCTTCCAAAGCTAATCGTACTGGAAGACATTTATTTCGAGGACCAGCAGCGCGACACGTTACTGGCCGGGGATACCCTCAAAGTCGACGTGAGCTTATTAAAGCTCTTAGATAACACACTTGAAATCAACGAAATTGATTTACGTGGCATTACTGCAAACATACATAGAAATGCAGATAGCGTATTCAATTTCGACTATATTCTTAAATCCTTTGCCGGCGAACAGAAGAAAGAACCAAAACCTGAAGATACCACTTCAACAATGAAGTTCTCCATCGACAAAATTAATCTTGACCGCATCAGGATCGGCTATAAAGATGCTCCGTCAGCCAACGATGTCAGCTTTTTTCTTGGCCACTTTGATACGAGGATAAAAGAGTTTGACCTGGATAAGATGAAGTTTAATGTTCCGAAGATAACAATGGCAAACGTGAACGCGCGTGTTATTCAGGGCAAACCAGCTGTTGAACCGAAGTCCATGGAGCAACATGAGGCCGAAAGTAATGAGCCCATTAATATAGACCTGAAGTTCGGCACGCTCGACCTGTCAGGAATAAAGGTATTTTATCAAAACGACATTTCGGCGATGAAGGCTGATGTAAATTTGGGAAAGCTGGAAGTCGAATCGGATAAGCTGGATCTGAAGAATCAGAGCATAAGTCTGAATAACCTCGATTTGAGTAACTCGGAAATTCTTTTCCAGCTGGGCAAAAAAGCAGAGGCAAAGGTTGTGGCTAAAGAAGCCGGAAAGGCTGCTGAAGCGACTGCAAACAACTGGAAGTTCACAGCTAAGGAAATAAACCTTGACAACAACAACATTCGCTTTGATAACTTCAATATGCCGGTCTTAAAGAGGGGAATGGACTTCGCTCACATGGATATAAAGCAGCTGAACCTGAATGGGGAGGACCTTGTTTACGGCATAGATACTATCTCAGGTAAAATCAAATCGGGAAGCTTTAAGGAAAAGAGCGGTTTTGACCTGCGCAGGTTCGAGACCTCCTTTTTTTATGGTAGTAAGGAAGCTTATCTGAATGATCTGGATATTGAAACCTCTGTTACAAGGATAAGAGATAATATCAGGATCTCTTATCCTTCTATCGAGAGCATCTCTACAAATTTAGGTGAGCTTGGTATTGATGCCAATCTTAAAGAAACGAGAATCGGATTTAAAGATATCCTCATACTGGCTCCGGCACTTGCAAATACGGTTCCGCTAAAAGGTCATGCCGACGCGGTACTAAACATAAACGGACGGATAAAAGGCAAAATAAAGAATCTCGAAATACCCAATCTTGAAATATCAGGACTGGGAGGAACCAAAATTAAAGCTTCTGCTAAAACCAGAGGGCTGCCCGATATGAATAAGGCCTGGCTGGACATCAACATTGACAATTTCAGCACTCGCCGGGCAGACATACTTGCGCTGGTGCCCCGCGGTACAGTACCTTCAAACATCAGCATTCCCGAAGCGATCCGCCTGCAGGGGAAATTTACCGGCAGTATGAAAAATTTCAATACCGACCTCAATCTGAGTTCCAGCTACGGAAGCATGAAAACGATTGCTTCATACGATGCGCGCGTTAAGGGAGGAGAACGGTACAAGGCCAATCTGAGGATTTTTAACTTCAATGTCGGACGACTTATCAAAAACGACAGTATCGGAAGGATCACGCTTGCGGCAAACGTTGTAGGTGTCGGCACTAATCCGAAAACAATGAGAGCCCGGGCGGTTGGAAAGTTGATTAAAGCAGAGTTTAACGGATATACATACCGGAATTTAAACATCGACGGAACCGCAAATCGCGGAACAATGAGTGCTAAAGCAAACATGGCCGATCCCAACCTTCATTTTAACATGAATGCCAGTGCTAATATGTCTAAAAAATATCCGGCGGTTAAGCTTAACCTTAACCTGGATAGTGTTAACCTGCAAAAGTTAAATCTTATGAAGGACGATCTGCGCTTTCACGGAAAGCTCGTTGCGGACCTTCCTACCGCAGATCCCGATTACCTCAATGGGTCCGTCACACTTAGTAATGCATTGATCGCAAAAGACGGCGAAAGGTTTTCTCTTGATAGTGTCAGTATCGTATCGACTGCAAACGCCGACAGTAACAGCTTAAAGTTACGCTCGGAGATCATGTCGGCAAATATACAGGGAAAGTACAAACTCACACAAATCGGTATAGCGATGCAGGATCTGATCAGCAAGTACTTCTCAACCACCACTAAAAAGCAAGCTGTGAAGTACGATCCTCAATATTTTACCTTTAATGCGAGGATTGTAAATGCACCCATTTTCCGGCAGTTTGCACCGGACCTGAAAGAGCTGGCCACTATTGTTCTGAATGGCAACTTTGACAGCAGGAATCAACAACTGGCTGTAAACGGATCGATCCCACGCATACTATATGGTACCAACGATCTGAACAACCTTCAGCTAAAAGTGAATACTGCAGACACTGCAATAAACTATTCAGTTACTCTAGACCGCATTAACACGGGCTCAATTCAACTACTCTCAACAAGCATTGCCGGCAATGTTCAGAATAATACTATTTACACCGCGATTCAAACGAAGGACAAAGAAAACAAGATCGACTATCGTATCGCGGGAGCGCTTAAGGCTTTAGAAGATGCTTATCAGTTTAGCCTCAACCCTACCGGGCTTCTGCTGAACCATACCCGCTGGACTGTGAGTAATGATAATGCAATTCAGTTTGGAGCGAAAGGAATTCAGGCAACCAACTTTGTACTGTCGAACGCAAATCAGCAACTGAGCATCAATACAAGCCCTCCTGGTCTAAATAATCCGCTTTTAGTCGATTTCCGGAATTTCCAGATAGAAACACTCACGAACATTGTAAAGCAGGACTCCCTGCTTGTTGGAGGGACTATAAACGGTAATGCTGCGGTTCGGAACTTTGAAGACTCCCCTGTCTTTACATCCGACCTGAATATCAGCAACTTTAGCTTCAGGGGAGATACTGTTGGTAATATAGCTGTCAAGGTAAACAACGAACAGGCAAATACTTTTGCAGCAAACGTAAACATAACAGGCCAGGGCAACCAGGTTGATCTTACAGGATTTTATTATACCAATAACAGCAGCTTCGACCTCGATCTGAACATCGGTAACCTGAGCATGAAAAGTATCGAGGGCTTTGCAATGGGAAGCATCAGGCAGGCTAAAGGTAATCTTCAGGGAAAGCTTGATATTACAGGCACAACGAATGCACCGGCCATTCGGGGCGGAATAGGATTTAAGGACGTTGCCTTTAATGTAACGATGCTAAACTCCTATTTCAGAATTCAGGATGCAGCTCAGATTAGTTTCAACGATGAGGGCATCAGGCTGAGTGATTTTTCGCTGATAGACTCTGCTAATAACAAGGCCTCGCTTAATGGAATGGTCTATACCAAAACATATACCGATTTCCGCTTCGACCTGAGGCTTAATGCAAGCAACTTCAGGGTAATTAATTCTACCGGACTCGATAACGACCTTTTTTATGGAAAACTATATATCGATACCCGCCTCGGCATTAAGGGAACGATGACTTCTCCTGTGGTAGACGGATCGCTAAAAATTGATCCGAACACAGATTTCACGATCGTACTTCCAAGCAACGACCCTTCTATTGAAGAAAGGGAAGGCATCGTTGAGTTTGTCGACAAGGATAATCCACAGCTTTCTAAGGTCTTTAAAGACCCGGCCGATACATTAAATAAATCGGCGATCACAGGAATGGACGTTTCCGTGAACATCGAACTTGATAAGGAAGCCCAAATTAATGTGCTGGTCGATCCGGCAAACGGCGATATGCTACGGATGAAGGGAGCAGCCCAGCTCACTGCAGGAATAGATCCAAGCGGAAAGGTTAACCTCACAGGCAACCTTACGGTAGAAGAAGGATCTTACGACCTTAGCCTGAGTTTCCTTAAAAGAAGGTTTGAAATTAAAAAGGGCAGCTCGCTTACCTGGAGCGGCGAACCATTAATGGCAACAGCGGATGTAACAGCCGTTTACGTAGCCAATACTGCACCTATCGACCTCGTGGAGGCCCAATTAGGCAGCGAACCACAAACGACTCTTAACACCTATAAGCAAAAACTGCCGTTCAATATCAACCTGATGTTGCGTGGAGAACTGATGAAGCCCAATATTTCTTTTGACATTGTTCTTCCGGAAGATAATTACACCGTCTCTTCTGATATTATCAGCAATGTGAACGGACGTTTGACTCAACTACGCAACGACCCTTCGGAGCTTAATAAACAGGTATTTGCAGTGCTTCTGCTTGGAAGATTCGTTTCAGAGAATCCTTTTCAAAGCAGTGCCGGAGGAGGAGGCCTTGAATCGACAGCACGGCAAAGTGTCAGCAGGGTACTATCCGATCAGCTAAATAACCTTGCGGGAGATATGATCGGCGGGGTACAGCTGGAGTTTGATCTGCAATCGACCGACGACTATACCACCGGGGAGAGAGCTAACCGGACAGATTTGAATGTGGGATTGTCTAAAAGACTCCTTAATGACCGTCTGAAAGTAACTGTTGGTAGTAATTTTGAACTGGAAGGCCCACGCCAGCAAAACGCTAAAACCAGCAATATTGCAGGGGATATTCAGGTAGAATACCAGTTATCTAAAAACGGAAGATATCTGCTCCGGGCCTATCAGAAAAACCAGTATCAGGTTGCCCTGCAGGGACAGGTTATTGAAACGGGAGTTGGTTTTGTTATTACCATGGACTATAACAAGTTCAGAGAAATATTTGGTAAATCAAGAGAAGAAAAAAGGCGTCAAAGAGCCCGGAAATCAGCGAAAGAAACGACAAAAGGGAATGAATAGAATTTATATAAAGTATATTTTATTATTGTTTACATCGCTGTTGATGGCATGTAATGTCACTAAGAATGTACCTCAGGGAGACTATCTTTATACGGGGGCGAAAGTTAAAATAGAGGACAAGGACATCAAAAGGAAGGAGAAAAAGATTCTTGAACCGGATCTGAACAGCATTCTCCGACCCAAGCCTAACACATCTATATTAGGATTGAGGCCAAAGCTATGGATCTATAATATTACTAAAACTGCGAAAAAAGGGCCTCGCAAATGGATTAAGAAATGGGGTGAGCCACCGGTTCTTTTTAGCTCTGTTAAGGTAGATTACAACCGCGACCTGATTGTTAACAGGCTTGAAAACAAAGGTTTTTTCAGGGCGATGGCTACCTCTGATACCAGCATCCGCGGAAGAAAAGCATCGCTCACTTACCCTACTACTGCGGGTCCGCGATATTTAATTCGAAGCGTTAATTTCACCACCGATAGCTCCGATCTTGGAAGAGCAGTATCCGCAACTGCCGAAAATACGATACTGAAAAAAGGTGACAGTTATGATCTGGACCTAATCAAAGCAGAACGCGAACGTATTGACGCAAACCTTAAAGAGAAAGGGTTTTATTACTTTAGTCCCGAGAATCTGATTATCCAGGTAGACAGTACCAGCGAACGCCATAGGGTGGATCTTTACATGAACATTAAACAGTCTACGGCGGAAAAAGCCCGGGATATATACAAGATTAACCACATTTACATATATCCGAATTTCAAGCTCAGAGATACAATAAAAGGCAGAACCCCTGCGCCAATAAAATACAAGGACTTCTACATTATAGACCGCACAAAGATGTTTAAGCCGCAGGTGTTTGAACGTACGATGTTCTTTCACGAAGGAGATATTTATAACCGCACGGATCACAATCTTTCTTTAAGCCGGATAATGAGCCTCGGCACTTTTAAGTTCGTAAAGAATCAGTTTGAAGAACCGGACAGTTCCAGAGCGCTGCTCGATGCGTACTACTATCTTACTCCCTACACTAAAAAGTCGATCAGGGCTGAAGTAACGGGCACAACCAATTCGGCAAACTTTACGGGTTCTGAATTTACGTTAAGCTGGAGAAACAGGAACGCTTTCAAAGGTGCGGAACTCCTCACCGTTTCTGCCTATATTGGCACGGATGTGCAGGTGTCGGGAAATAACAGCGGAACCGCTTATGGCAACAAAATATTGCGCTATGGAGCAGAGGTAAATTTAGGTATCCCGCGATTTATTACCCCCTTTAAAGTAAGTTCAAACAGCGCCTTTATCCCCCGTACCAATATAACTTTAGGATACGACTTTCTAAACAGGGAAGGTAGCTATACGCTTAATTCCTTCCGTACATCCCTGGGTTATTCATGGAAAGAGAGTTTAGAGAAAGAACACAGATTAACAGTATTGGGGGTCACATATGTGCAACCATCCAGAGTCTCTACGGAATATGACAGTCTTTCTAAAGCGAACCCGATGTACAAACATGCTATTGACAAACAGTTTACCTTTGGCCCTACTTATAATTTCAACTATACAAACACACATAAGACTTATAAGACCAATACGTTCTACTTTAATGGCAATCTGGATCTTTCGGGAAACATAGTGGGCCTGATCTCAGGTGCAAACCGCGAGAAGGAAAAGGAGCTCTTTGGAACAGCTTATTCTCAATATATCAGAACCGAACTTGATTTCAGGTATTACCGGAAGCTGGGACTAAACTCGCAGTGGGCAAACAGGGTTATTTTTGGATATGGTTATGCCTACGGAAACTCCAGATCGCTGCCGTTTACGAAACAGTTCTTTATCGGAGGAACGAACAGCGTCAGAGCATTCCGCGCAAGGTCTTTAGGGCCGGGCCGGTACAGGGATGAAAACCTGGGCAACGACAATGTGCTCGCCGCCGATCAGTCGGGCGATATTAAAGTTGAAATGAACTCCGAATTCAGACCAAAACTGTTCAGCATTGTACGAGGAGCACTTTTCGTGGATGCAGGAAATGTTTGGCTGTTGAATAACGACCCGGACCGCCCGGGGGCTAAGTTCACTAAAAACTTCATGAAAGAGCTGGCTGTTGGTACGGGCGCCGGAATCCGTATCGATGCATCCATTCTGGTACTGCGGCTTGACGTGGCTTTCCCGATCCGAAAACCATGGCTTGCTGATGGTGAGCAATGGGTTATTGATGATATCAACTTTGGAAGCAAGGCATGGAGAAAAGACAACCTGGTTTATAACTTAGCCATAGGATATCCGTTTTAATGTTCTATGCCAGAACATATCCTGTAAGACGTTCGTCTTTTCGAAATTGATTCGTGTTGAAGTGTGTTTAAGCCGATTCTACCAGGAATCGTCCTGTCGGTAATTATTTGAAGTAGAAATAAAGGCTAACAGCAAAAAAAAGCAGGAAAAATAATAATCCAATTATAGCATACCGTGCATTGAGAGAAGTCAAGGGAATAGGACTCCTCTGTTGTTTTTTTTCTTGCGCCTTGATATTGTTCGTTAGCTTATGCCAGGCTGCCCGGGTATCAACCTTAAAGTTTTCAGGATAGTCCTTTGTTTTATCCCATATTTCCTGGAGTTCTTTAAGCAGATCAGTCCGGGCAGGATCACGATCAAGCCACTCTAACAAATCATTTGTTTCATCCAGCGATAGTTCGTTAGATAAATATCTGTTCATCAGATTCCAGTACTTTTCTTCTCCCATTATATTTAGGCAATAATTAACTGAGCCAGGTACAATACATCCAGTAAATCACTTAGAGGGGTATCATCTTCAAGACACCTGGCAATTGCTTCGTCTATGATCTGTTCATCCATATTTTGTCGTTTTATAGTAATACATCCTGCCTTTATTTTACCCCTATCCGGATTACAAAAAAACATCAGCGAAAAATATAAAAACGACTAAAAGATACTCCTTTAAATACCTGAAGGCCTTTGTCATCTGGCTCTCTACCGTTTTAACTGAAATATCAAGACGTTCGGCTATTTGTTTGTAACATAATTGCTCATAGCGGCTCAGTAAGAAAACCAACCTGGAGGGCTCAGGAAGCGACTTAACCGCCACTTCTACCAGATGACTTTCCTTAAGAGCAGGTGAACGCCCGATAAACCCGACTCCCGAGCCTGGTTCGCGACGAATCTGACTGGAGGGTTTAATAGCATTTCTATATAGTTTAATATAATTAACAGAATGATCAATAGTGCTTTGAAATAAATGAGCTTTAAGCGTAGAACTTACTCTTAATGAGTCTCTTCTCTCCCATAATTTATAGAATACATCCTGCACAATATCTTCGGCTATGTCTTTATCCTGCACAATACGATAAGCTGTTGCGCACAGCGGCTGATAGTTCACCTCGAAAAGTGCCTCAAAGCCCGAAATATCAAGTAATAAAGGCATTGTCTTTCTTCTATGTTTAATCCCTTGTAATACAGACGTAACGGCATTTAAGAACGATACAAATAGAAAAAGAATTTTATTAGTAAGGCCTTTTTTCTATATTGCGCGCATTTAATAAATTATTATTTAAACCCACAAAATAAATGAAAGTTACAGTAGTTGGAGCAGGAGCAGTAGGTGCTACCTGTGCAGACAATATCGCCAGAAAAGAACTAGCCCAGGAACTTGTATTATTAGATATCAGAGAAGGTTTTGCTGAAGGTAAGGCAATTGACATGATGCAGACTTCTGCATTACTTGGATTCGACACCAAAGTTAAAGGTGTTACCAGTGATTACGCTGCTACAGCTGGATCTGATGTAGTTGTCATTACTTCAGGACTTCCACGTAAGCCCGGGATGACCCGTGAGGAACTTATCGGAACAAACGCAGGTATCGTTAAATCGGTTACCGAAAATATCCTGAAACATTCTCCCAATACGATCATTGTTGTTGTATCTAATCCAATGGATACCATGACTTACCTTACTCTTAAAACTTCAGGTCTCCCTAAAAACCGCATTATCGGAATGGGCGGAGCTTTAGATTCATCACGTTTCAAATATTACCTGAGCCAGGAATTAGGCTGTTCTCCTGCCGACCTTAACGCTGTTGTTATTGGTGGCCACGGTGACACTACTATGATTCCTTTAATTAACCACGCTACATGGAACAGTGTTCCTGTAACTGAGTTCTTAAGCAAAGAAAAACAGGATGAGATCGTTGCTGCTACAATGGTAGGCGGAGCAACATTAACTAAACTGATTGGTACTTCCGCATGGTATGCACCTGGCGCAGGTACTGCAATGCTTGTTGAAAGTATCCTCAGAGATGAGAAAAAACTAGTTCCTTGCTGCGTTGCTCTTGACGGTGAGTACGGACAGAGTGATATCGCCATTGGTGTTCCTGTTGTGCTTGGCAAGAACGGCTGGGAAAAAATCGTTGATATTAAACTTAATGACGAAGAGCAGGCTGCATTTGCTAAAAGTGCTGAGGCTGTTCGCAGCATGAACAGTGTATTAGAACTTGCTTAATTCTATACTATTTAACTCTTCGGATTACGAAGATTAAAAAAATTGAATGATAGAAGTTTCTTTAGAAATTTTAAATCTGCACGACGACGGCTTCCACCCTTTAGTGGAAGTCGTTGCTTTTAACAGGCTGTTTAAAGCGGTGGTTGATACTGGCGCCTCGCGTACTGTACTGGATAAAACTACCATTGAGGCTTATATTGACACGGATACCCTTCTGTTGACTGATAAACTATCTACCGGCCTGGGTACCGATTCGATGGAAAGTTATACTATCAGAATCCCAGAGCTGTCTATCGGCGATCTCAGGATCTTTGACTTTGAGGCAGCAGTTCTTGATCTTTCTACAATTAATACTGCATATGAAAAAATGGAAATTACCCCTGTAATAGGAGTAATTGGCGGAGATATTCTTATGAAATATTCTGCGATCATAAACTATCGCGACCAGAAACTATCTTTTTGCCTGCCAGCACTGGATCCGGTCATCTGAATAGAATAACAACGGCTTCTGCTTTCAGGAAGTTTAAACATTACGCTATGGAAAGAGATATTGAATCACGACAGGATATCGAATTACTTGTTAACACCTTTTACGCCAAAGTAAAAGAAGATGATCTTATAGGATACATTTTCGAAGACATTGCAAAGGTAAACTGGGATCTTCACCTGCCTAAGATGTACGATTTCTGGGAAACCATTCTTTTTGGTCAGAAAGGGTTTAAGGGCAACCCCATGGAAGTACATTTTAAGTTAAACATGATACATCCTTTAGAAGCCGAGCACTTTGACCGATGGAAGGAGCTGTTTAATGAGTCTGTTGACGAACTCTTCTCTGGGCCGTTTGCCACCCTTGCAAAACAGAAGGCCGAATCTATCGCCGGGCTGATGTTATTTAAGATGAAAGGTGGGATACTAAACAGGCCAGGAAGTTCTTCCCGGCCTGATAAATTATAGTAACATAAGATATGTTATCTTAAACGTCTATACGTGCATATTTTGCGTTCCGTTCTATAAAGTCGCGCCTTGGTGCTACTTCGTCGCCCATAAGCATAGAGAATATATGATCGCACTGCGCTGCATTTTCGATAGTAGCTTGCCGCATTGTTCTGGTCTCAGGGTTCATAGTGGTATCCCAGAGCTGTTCGGCGTTCATCTCACCCAGACCTTTGTATCGTTGAATGTGAACACTGTCTTCTTTCCCTGCCCCTTTAAGCTTCTGAACCGCAGCATCGCGCTCAACTTCGTTCCACGCATAAACCTGTTCCTTTCCCTTTTTAACAAGATATAAGGGAGGGGCAGCAATATAAATGTATCCGAACTCTATAAGCTCCTTCATGTAACGGAAGAAGAAGGTAAGGATAAGCGTCGTAATATGCGATCCGTCGACGTCAGCATCGGTCATGATCACTATCTTATGATAACGCAGCTTATCAAGATTAAGCGCTTTATCATCTTCCGCAGTCCCGATACTTACACCCAACGCTGTAAAAATATTTTTGATTTCTTCGTTTTCGTAAATCTTGTGCTCCATTGCTTTCTCCACGTTAAGGATCTTACCTCTTAACGGAAGTATTGCCTGAAAATAACGGTTACGGCCCTGTTTGGCAGTACCACCTGCCGAGTCACCCTCGACAAGGAACAATTCGCATTTTGCAGGGTCCTTATCAGAGCAGTCAGCCAGTTTACCCGGAAGACCAGAGCCTCCCATAACAGTTTTACGCTGTACCATTTCCCTCGCCTTGCGTGCCGCTGCACGTGCAGTGGCGGCCAGAATGACCTTATTAACAATCATTCGTGCCTCTTTGGGGTTTTCCTCGAGATAATTACCCAGGATCTCACCCACAGCGACATCAACAGCGCCTATTACCTCATTATTACCCAGCTTGGTTTTTGTTTGTCCCTCGAATTGAGGCTCCTGTACTTTTACAGAGATCACCGCTGTTAACCCCTCACGGAAGTCATCACCGGCTATTTCTATTTTCACATTCTTAAGCAGCCCTGACTTTTCAGCGTATGCTTTCAATGTACGGGTAAGCCCTCTTCTAAATCCGGCTACGTGTGTTCCTCCCTCAATTGTATTAATATTATTCACATAGGAGTGGACATTTTCAGTATATGTATCATTATACTGCATCGCAAGCTCTACCGGGACACCCTGCTTGGTACCTTCGACATAGATGGGCTCAGGAATAAGCGGGGTTCGGGTACCATCAAGATATCTTACAAACTCCTTTAGTCCTCCCTCTGAATAAAACTCCTCTTTCAAGTAGCTTCCGTTTTCCGCCACTTCCCTCTCGTCGGTAAGCGACAAGCGAATGCCTTTGTTAAGGAACGCCAATTCGCGGAGACGAATAGCAAGGGTTTCAAATTTATACTCCCGTGTAAGCTGAAAGATTTCAGGATCGGGCAGGAAGGTTTGAATTGTTCCTGTGCGCTCACTTTCGCCAATAACCTTCACATCGAACAATGGTTTACCCCGCTCATATTCCTGGGTGAAGATCTTTCCTTCGCGGTGAACCACAGTGGTAAGATGTATGGACAGTGCGTTTACGCAGGATACCCCAACTCCGTGCAGCCCCCCGGAAACCTTGTATGTATCCTTATCGAACTTTCCGCCGGCATGGAGGACGGTCATTACTACTTCCAGTGCCGATTTCTTTTCCTTTTGGTGCATGCCGGTGGGGATACCGCGGCCATTATCTTCAACTGTAATAGAATTATCCGTGTGGATGGTTACTTTAATATCAGAACAATACCCTGCAAGGGCCTCGTCGATGGAGTTATCTACCACTTCATAAACAAGGTGATGCAATCCCTTGACACCAACATCACCGATATACATGGCCGGACGTTTACGTACCGCCTCCAAGCCTTCTAAAACCTGTATGTTTTCTGCTGAATAATTACTCTTGTCGTTCTTTTCTTCGCTCATAGTTTGTTTAAAAGCAATAGCTTCAAATTTAACGATTTTTAGCCGCATTTCAGGTAAACTGTTGAGAAAAACAGCGTTTGTGAAGCACTTTATAATAGAGTCGTTACAACTTCGAGCATATGCTTTGCCTCTATTGTATACTCAAACCTAAAGATTATATTTGCGTTAAATTTAAATAGTAAAAGAATTCTTACGTCAATGAACATATCATTCAAATCAATGTCTAAGCTCGCTGCCGGCCTTCTAATGGCAGCAGTTGTAGTTTCATGTAACAACAATAAGGAAAAGGCTAACGATAGCACTCCAGCCGCTGCTGCGGCAGAAGCAAAAGCTGACAAGATCGTTTTTGTAAACTCTGATTCACTGGTAAACAACTACGATTATTTTAAAGAAATAAAATCGAAGCTGGAGGTAAAATCTAAAAATGCACAACAGGACCTTTCGTCAAAAGGAAATGCATTTCAGAGAGAAGTTGCCGAGTATCAACAAAAGGCAAAGGACATGAGTGCTGATGAGCGTGCCTCTACTGAACAACGCCTTGCACGTAAACAACAGGAACTGGCTGCATTTAATCAGAATGCAAGCTCCGCTCTGGCAAATGAATCGGCTGCAGAAAATGAAAAATTGTACGACAAGGTTGCCGAGTATCTTAAAACATACGCAAAGCAAAAAGGATACAAGATGGTTCTTACCTATTCTAAAAGCAATCCTTCGCTCCTTTTCGCCGATGAAAGCCTTGATGTAACGCAAGACGTTGTTAAAGGGTTAAACGAAGCATATAAGAAAGATAAAAAATAGGATTAGTTAAAAAGTCCGTTAAAGAATAAAAGGCTGCAGGAACAACGTCTGCAGCCTTTTATTCTTTAAGCGTACGCCTGCCTCCCTAGAGCCGGCAGACTTTCAACTTTCAACTTTCAACTTTCAACTTGATACCTGATACTTGTTACCTGATACTAAAAACATGACGGAGCACGAAAAGTACATGAGCCTGGCAATCGCCCTTTCTGAAAATAACATACAAGAGGGATCAGGCGGCCCGTTCGGGGCGGTGATCGCAAAAGACGGAGAAATAATTGCCCAGAGCGCTAATACTGTTCTTTCAACTAATGACCCTACCGGTCATGCAGAGGTATCTGCCATACGTTTAGCTGCGAAAGCGCTTAACTCGTTCGACCTTAGCGGCTGTGTTATTTACACTAGCTGCGAACCCTGTCCGATGTGTCTTGGCGCTATTTACTGGGCGCGGATCTCTAAGATCTATTATGGGAATACGAGAACCGATGCCGAAGAAATAGGATTTGATGACAAGTTTATATATAACGAGCTGAGTTTGCCTGCTGAAAAAAGGCAGCTCCCTTCCGAACAGATCCTACATAGTGAATCTTTATCGGTGTTCAGAAAGTGGCAGCTATCAGAAGATAAAAAGCACTATTAATCTTCCTCATTCTCCCAGAATCCCCTCTTCTCCTGTTCGTTATCTAAAAGATCATCTATTTCGCGACGATCTTTTTTTGTGGGGCGCCCCGTCCCTCTGTCGCGGCTTAGCGCAGGAGCGTGAAAAGACGACTTAAATTTGAATGTATCCTCTTCCGGGGTAATATCCTCATAAAAAGTAACGGCAGTTTTAGCATCGGTACGGTTGAAAGAAAGTCCTGTCACTCTTATCTGCTTTCTCTCGATGCCTTTTGAAACGTGGTACACCTCGCCTATCTTCACCTCATACGATGGTTTGATATTTTGTCCGTTAAGTTTTACGCGACCAGCTTTACAAGCTTCGGTGGCAAGCGTACGGGTCTTAAACACACGTATCGCCCATAAATATTTATCGATTCTTAGTTTTTCCTTGTCAGCCATAACCACTCCAAAGTTCACAATTTACAGGCAGCGTGGTGCCTATAATTCCTAATAATGATAAAAGTCATCAAAAAACCTTTATTTTGCTAAAAAAATATTATTAAATGATTGCTCAACTACAAAAACAAATTGAAGAAGCCTGGGGGGACCGTAATCTCCTTAACTTTAGTGAATATGCTAACGCCATTCAGACTGTTATCCTCATGCTGGATAAAGGTGAGTTACGGGTAGCCGATCCTGTGGCCGGAGGATGGCATGTTAATGAGTGGATTAAAAAGGCTGTAATCCTGTACTTCCCTCTCAGACATATGAAAGAGATCGAAGTAGGCCCGTTTGTATTTCACGACAAGATGAAGCTCAAAACCAATTATAAAGAGTTGGGCGTGCGTGTAGTACCACATGGTATTGCACGATATGGCGCTTTTCTTGCTAAAGGGGTGATTATGATGCCGTCGTATGTAAATATCGGCGCCTATGTAGATGAGGGTACCATGGTGGATACCTGGGCTACAGTGGGCTCCTGCGCCCAGGTAGGGAAAAATGTACACCTGAGCGGAGGTGTAGGGATTGGAGGCGTCCTTGAACCCGTTCAGGCTGCTCCTGTGATTATTGAAGATAACTGCTTTATTGGTTCAAGAGCTATTGTAGTAGAAGGAGTGCGGGTTGAGAGAGAAGCGGTAATTGGTGCCGGAGTAGTTCTTACAGGATCAACAAAAATTATAGACGTGACAGGGAGCGAACCGATTGAATACAAAGGCCGTGTTCCTGCCCGCTCAGTTGTAATTCCTGGTTCTTATACCAAGAAGTTTGCAGCAGGCGACTATCAGGTTCCTTGTGCCCTGATCATTGGAACCAGAAAAGAATCAACAGATAAAAAAACATCTTTAAATGATGCGTTGCGCGAACATAATGTTGCCGTTTAATGCATAAGTTCCTCATTATACAAACTGCTTTTATCGGCGACGTCGTTTTAGCAACGGCTGTCGCCGAAGATCTGAAGCTGCATTTTCCGGAGGCACGTATTGACATGCTTCTTCGTAAAGGTAATGAATCACTTCTGAGCGATCATCCTTTTATCGGGAAGGTTTGGATATGGAATAAAAAAAAGAATAAGCTAAGGAACCTGTTCAAGCTTGCAAAAGAAATCCGCAGGGAAGAATATGACGATGTTATCAATCTTCAGCGATTCTTCTCTTCGGGTCTTTTAACAGTGCTGTCGGGAGCTAAAACAAAAAGAGGGTTTAATAAAAATCCTCTTTCTGCTTTTTTTGACATTAAGCGAGATCACATCATGACAAAAGACGGGCTTCTGCATGAGACTGAACGGAACAAACAGCTTATTGACGATATTGTAGGATCATCGATAGCCAGGCCACGCTTGTACCCCAGTGAAATTGATTATGAGAAAGTAAAGCACCTTAAGCAGAACCCCTATATTTGCTGTGCCCCGGCTTCCGTTTGGCATACAAAACAATACCCCAAATCACATTGGATTTCTTTTATTAATGCAGTTCCCGCGGAGATAGATGTTTATCTCCTGGGCGGCCCGGGCGACCAGAAACTTTGCCAGGAGATTATTTCAGGCTCCGCTCATTTAAAGGCTCGCGACCTTTCTGGTTCTCTTTCTTTTCTTGAATCCGCCGCCTTAATGAAAGGTGCTCTTATGAACTATGTAAATGATTCGGCACCTATGCATTTTGCTTCTGCTGTAAATGCGCCGGTTACGGCCATCTATTGTTCAACCGTAACAAATTTCGGATTTGGCCCTTTATCTGATAAAAAACATGTCGTTGAAATTGACTACGACCTCTACTGCCGTCCCTGCGGCTTGCATGGCTACAAATCCTGCCCTCAGAAGCACTTTAAATGTGCCCATGATATTCCACATAACCGACTTATAGAAATATTAAATGAACGCTGATATAGTAAATGCACTTGAAGTACTGAACGCCGGAGGACTGATTCTTTATCCAACTGATACCATTTGGGGTATCGGCTGCGACGCTACAAATGAGAAAGCTGTCGAACGAATATTCAAGCTAAAAGGCAGGGACGCTGGAAAAAGCCTCATCGTACTCCTCGACAACGAGAACAAGCTAGAACGCTACGTGAAAGAAGTTCCGGCCCTTGCTTACGATCTGATTGAATATTCCGAAAAACCGTTAACGATCATCTATTCGCAGGCAACGAACCTGGCTTCTAATGTAATTCATGCCGATGGAAGCGTAGGAATCCGCATTCCAAAACATCCTTTCTGCCAGCAACTTATTCAGCGTTTTCGCAAGCCAATTGTCTCTACCTCCGCTAATTTAAGTGGCGAAAAATCGCCGTCCAATTTCCTCGATATTGCACAGGAGATCATAGAGGGCGTTGATTACGTTGTAAACTTCGAACAGGATGATACCAGCCCTAAAACCCCATCCACCATTATGAAACTGGAGCCTGACGGAAAATTCGTATTTATAAGAAGGTGAGCTGCTGGATTCTAAAATACGGATGCTGCATTACGTTTCCCCAGGCTGGCACTCGTCCATTAAATAAAATAAGCTAAATGCGTTTTAGGCTTCATCATTTAGCTAATTCCATTATTTTTGCAAGTCAGGGTTATGGAACATTACCTTCAACATGCGGTATTTAAAAAACTTGGTAAACTTGCTGATGAGGCAGGTGTACCTATTTATGTGATAGGCGGCTTTGTAAGAGACATCTTTCTGGACCGGCCTTCGAAGGATATAGACATCCTTGTTGTAGGTAATGGAATCGAATTCGCTGAAAGGGCTGCTAATGCCCTTAAATGTCAGCTTTCGGTGTTCCGGAACTTTGGGACCGCAATGCTGCGGTATAAGGACGTTGAAATAGAATTCGTAGGTGCCCGTAAAGAATCTTACAGATCGCACTCCAGAAAACCGATAGTGGAAAACGGAACGCTTGAAGATGATCAAAAACGAAGGGACTTCACCATCAATGCGATGGCCATTTCGCTAAACAAGGAGCATTATGGCCAGCTGATAGATCCTTTTGACGGGATAAAAGATCTGGAAGACCGTCTTATCCGAACTCCATTAGACCCTTTGGAAACTTTTTCCGATGATCCGCTAAGGATGATGAGGGCAATCAGATTTGCATCGCAGTTAAGTTTTAAGATTGATGAGACGGCTTTGGAGGCTATCTCTAATAATAAACAACGCATTTCTATCGTATCGGAAGAAAGAATAAGCGATGAACTGAATAAAATCCTTCTCTCACCCTTACCCTCTGTGGGTTTCAATTACCTATTTGATACAGGCCTGCTTCATCTTATTTTCCCGCAGATGACTGAATTGTATGGCGTAGAGTACATTAATGGCAAAGGACATAAGGACAACTTCTATCATACGCTCGAAGTTCTTGATAACATTGCCCTGTACAGCAACGACCTTTGGCTGAGATGGGCGGCGGTTCTGCATGACATCGCCAAACCAGCTACAAAACGTTTTGATGAAAAGCAGGGATGGACATTCCATGGCCATGAGGACCGGGGAGCGCGCATGGTTCCTAAGATATTCGCACAGCTTAAACTCCCGCTGAATGAAAAGATGAAGTTTGTTCAAAAAATGGTACAACTTCATCTTCGACCGATTGTACTTGCACAGGACGTAGTGACAGATTCGGCAGTACGAAGATTATTATTCGATGCCGGAGAGGATATCGAAGCCCTGATGATGCTCTGCCATGCCGATGTTACTACGAAGAACGAATACAAAAAGAAAAAGTACCGACAGAACTTCGAACTTGTAAAACAGAAATTAAAAGACGTTGAAGAACGCGACCAAATCCGTAACTGGCAGCCTCCTGTTTCAGGAAACGACATCATGAACGCTTTTGGTATAAAGGCAGGAAGAGAAGTTGGTATCATTAAAAACCAGATAAGGGAGGCTATTCTGGAAGGAGAGATCAAAAACACAAGGGAAGAAGCTGTAGGTTTTATGATTGAAAAAGGGAAAAAGTTAGGCCTACGGCCGGTGAATGATATAAATAATTAATTTTCAAACTTTCTTAAAAAAAAGACGTTATTGTTACGCCAATTTTTTTTTATTTCGCATATAATTAAGATCAAGCATGGCTATTTACAGGTTCAGAGTTTCTTTTGAAGATTATGATGATGTTGTACGGGATATTGATATCAAATCAACTCAAACATTTGAGGATCTGCATCTTGCTATCCATAAAAGCACAGGATACAACCCTGAGCAATCCTCGTCTTTCTACGTCAGCAATGATCAATGGATAAAGGGCGACGAGATAGCATATCTGCCCAACCAGCGAAAAATCGACCGGGGAGTAACCCTCATGACGGGAACTAAGCTCAATAGATTTATTGAAGACCCTCATCAGAAGTTTTATTATACCTACAATTTTGATCGTCCTTTTGACTTTCACATAGAACTCATTAAGATATTGGATGAAGAAGCCAATAAGGAATATCCTTCTCTGGCCCGCTCTGTAGGAGAAGCTCCAAAACCAGCAGGAGCTGTTGTGGCTCCGGCGGTCGCTTCAACTGAAGACACCGAAGAATATGACTTTCTTAACGAGACTGAATACGGAGTAGGAGATGAAGATACAGAAGACATGGAAACTGTTGCCTCTGTAGACGAACTGGATGCTCCCGTAGACGTTGAAGAAGAAGAGGAAAAAGAAGAATTCATGGATGAATTCTCTGACAACGACAACTTCGAAAGTGACGAATATTCCAATAAGGACGATTATTGACGTCTCACAAATACTAACAGCCTTTCGCTTAATAAATAAGTATTAAGCGAAAGCCGTTTGACAATGACTGATCAATCCAATAAAAAGCTCATCGTAATAGCCGGCCCGACAGCCATAGGAAAAACAGAGCTTGCAATCAGAGTTGCACTCCATTTTAAAACTGAGGTCTTATCAGCCGACTCCAGGCAATTCTACCGTGAAATGAGCATTGGCACTGCTAAACCATCTCTGGAAGAACTCCGTGCTGTTAAACATCATTTTATAGATTCTCTATCCATAACGGAAAATTACTCGGCCGGGGACTTTGAAGACCAGGGACTTAATATTCTGGCTGATATATTTTCTAAAAACGACTATGCGGTACTGGCTGGCGGCTCCGGGCTTTTTATTAAAGCTATTACAGAAGGTTTCGACGAACTACCGAAAGCCGATGCTGAAGTTCGAAATAAACTAAATCAGATTTTAGCCGAACAAGGTATTGGCGTGCTGCAACAACAATTAAAAGAGCTGGATCCGGAATATTACAGACAGGCCGATATACATAATCCTCAGCGGATAATCAGGGCGCTGGAAGTAAGCCTGTCTACAGGAAAACCATTCTCCTCCCTTCATCTGAAAAAAAAGAGGGAAAGGCCGTTCTCTGTCGTGAAGATCGGACTAAATGCCGATAGGGACTTGCTCTACCAACGCATTAATCATCGGGTCGATCTCATGGTAGAAGCGGGATTAATAGACGAAGTGAAACAACTTTTACCCTATCGCCATCTCAATGCACTTAACACAGTAGGCTACTCCGAAATATTCAGTTACCTCGATGGAGAAATCAGCTTGCAGGAAGCATTAGATGCCATAAAACAAAACACCAGAAGATTTGCAAAACGTCAGCTGACCTGGTTCCGAAAAGACCCGGATATAAAATGGTTTAAGCCCGATGAACAGGAAGCCATCCTGGAATATATTCACTGATCCAAACATCCTGGCTACAGCAGGATTCCACTTGTTTTTTTACGCCTGAGCTGTTGGCCCGCCAAAATTCATAGGGAAGCCTCCGCCCTCTTCCGGTATCCTGATCCTTCCGTTTATTGTTTCAAACTTGGCAATATTGTCTTCAAGAGCAAGTAAAAGCCTCTTTGCATGCTCAGGAGTTAATATAATCCGCGATTTAACTCTCGCCTTTGGCACTCCAGGCATCACACGAATAAAGTCGACAACAAACTCAGTGTTTGAATGGGTAATAACAGCAAGGTTTGAATATGTTCCTTCAGCAACTTCTTCCGAAAGCTCTATGTTTAACTGATTATCTAGGTTTTCTTCCATCGTGTAAAAATAAAAAAGTCCTCCTATAACAGGAGGACTTCTATAAAGTTTTATGATATAAAGGATCAGACTGCCTCTTCTTGTTTAGAAGCCATCAGCTTATCGTATTCTTCCTGCGATCCAACGATGATACGCTCGTAGCTACGTAAGCCGGTACCCGATGGTATCAGGTGTCCTACAATTACGTTTTCTTTCAAACCTAACAAGTTATCACGCTTTCCGCTGATTGCCGCTTCATTAAGGACCTTCGTGGTTTCCTGGAATGATGCAGCCGAAATAAACGACTTAGTTCCTAAAGATGCACGGGTAATACCCTGCAGTACCGGGCTCGAAGTAGCGGAGATAGCATCCCTGGCCTCTACCAGCTTCATATCTTTACGTTTGAGAAGAGAGTTTTCGTCTCTTAACTTTCTAACGGAAATAATCTGCCCTGCCTTAACTGTAGTTGAATCTCCCGGATCAGTTACAACCTTCTTATCATAGATCTCGTCATTCTCCATCATGAAGTCCCAACGATCCACTGCATCCTTTTCAAGGAAGCGTGTATCACCCGGATCCTCAATCTGAACCTTCTGCATCATCTGGTGAACAATCACCTCAAAGTGCTTGTCGTTGATCTTCACACCCTGCAAACGGTAAACTTCCTGGATACCGTTAACAAGATATTCCTGAACTGCAGCAGGACCTTTGATCGACAGAATGTCTGCCGGAGAAATTGAACCGTCTGATAAAGGCATACCGGCCTTTACAAAGTCGTTATCCTGTACCAGGATGTGCTTAGAAAGAGGCACAAGATACTTCTTGATCTGGCCGTCTTTCGATTCAATAGAAATCTCGCGGTTTCCACGTTTTACACCTCCTAGTGTAACAACACCATCAATTTCGGTAACAACAGCCGGATTAGATGGATTACGAGCTTCAAAGAGCTCGGTAACACGTGGAAGACCACCTGTAATATCCCTTGTCTTACCAGTAGAACGCGGAATCTTGGCAATTACCTCACCCATCTTCACACTTGTGCCTTCATCAACTGCGATATGCGCACCTACCGGAATATTATACCCTTTTATGATATTTCCTTGTTTATCAGCTATGCGGATTACTGGATTCTTGGTTTTATCGCGTGTATCGATAATTACCTTCTCCCTGTGTCCGGTCTGCTCATCCGATTCCTCACGGAAGGTTACACCTTCTATAACGGCTTCGAAATCAATTTTTCCGCCAAACTCGGAGATAATCACAGCGTTATATGGATCCCAGCTACAGATACGGTCGCCTTTCTGAAGCTTATCTCCTTCTTTCACATACAAGTATGATCCGTAAGGGATATTGTTTGTCATAATCACGCGACGAGTTCCAGGCTCAAGGATCCTGAACTCACCTGAACGGCCAAGAACAACTTCAACCGGACCATCTTCAAGCTCATAAGGAACTGTCCGAATGTTTTCAAATTCGATAACACCCTCGAACTTAGCATTGATCTGTGATTCAGCTGCGATGTTCGATGCAGTACCACCCACGTGGAATGTACGAAGAGTTAACTGAGTACCCGGTTCACCGATAGACTGTGCGGCAATTACACCCACGGCCTCACCGGCCTGAACGCGTTTACCAGTTGCAAGGTTACGACCATAACACAATGCACAAACCCCTCTCTTACTTTCGCAGGTTAATACAGAGCGTATCTCAATTCCTTCAAGGGCCGAATGATCGATTTTATAACCAATCTCTTCATCAATATCCTGATTTGCTGCTACTAGCAGCTCTCCTGTGATAGGGTCAAATACGTCATGCAGCGAAGTCCGCCCTAATATACGTTCGTATAATGGCTCAACGATATCTTCGTTATCCTTCAGTGCTGTAGTATAAATTCCTCTTAAGGTACCGCAATCTGTTTCTCCAACGATCATATCCTGCGCAACGTCGTGTAAACGGCGGGTCAGATAACCGGCATCGGCCGTCTTAAGAGCCGTATCCGCAAGACCTTTACGCGCACCGTGTGTAGAAATGAAGTATTCGAGTACCGATAAGCCTTCCTTAAAGTTAGAAAGAATTGGGTTCTCGATGATTTCCCCACCTGATCCCGACTTCTGAGGCTTCGCCATCAGTCCACGCATACCGCATAACTGACGGATCTGTTCCTTAGAACCACGGGCTCCTGAATCAAGCATCATGAATACTGAGTTGAATCCCTGGTTATCCGTAGAAAGGATTTCCATTACATTCGCAGTAAGCCTGTTATTGATACGGGTCCAGATATCGATGATCTGATTATAACGCTCGTTGTTGGTAATGAATCCCATGTTATAGTTATTCATCACTTCTTCAACCTCCTTAGACGCCTGATCAATTAACTTCATCTTGGCTTCAGGAATATTAAGATCCTGAAGGTTGAATGATAAGCCTCCACGGAACGCCATCTGGAATCCTAATTCCTTAATATCGTCAAGGAACTGAGCAGCACGGGCCATACCAGTGATCTTCACCACCTCGCCGATAATATCACGAAGTGATTTCTTGGTAAGCAGTTCATTGATATAACCTACTTCTACCGGAACCATCTGGTTGAACAATACTCGTCCTACCGTAGTATCAATCAGCTTATTAACGATAGTACCATCCTGCTCTTTTACATTAGCTTTAACCTTAATGAACGCGTGCAGGTCTATCTTCTTTTCGTTATAAGCAATAATAACTTCTTCGGCAGAATAGAACGTTTGTCCCTCACCCTTTACAACTCTTTTATCATCCGTCTTACGGCCTTTGGTAATATAATAAAGACCAAGAACCATGTCCTGTGAAGGAACGGTGATAGGAGTACCATTCGCCGGGTTGAGGATATTGTGAGAAGCAAGCATTAAAATCTGTGCTTCAAGTATAGCAGCATGACCAAGAGGTACGTGAACAGCCATCTGGTCACCGTCAAAGTCGGCGTTGAATGCAGTACAAACCAATGGGTGCAACTGAATCGCCTTACCTTCAACCAGCTTAGGCTGGAACGACTGTATACCTAAACGGTGTAGTGTTGGAGCACGGTTTAGAAGAACCGGATGTCCTTTAAGAACGTTTTCGAGAATATCCCAAACAATCGGGTCCTTCCTGTCAACAATCTTTTTAGCCGACTTCACTGTCTTAACAACGCCTCTTTCGATCATCTTACGGATGATAAACGGTTTAAACAGCTCTGCAGCCATATCTTTTGGCAAACCACATTCGTGGAGCTTCAGACTTGGACCAACCACAATTACGGAACGTGCTGAATAATCCACACGTTTACCTAACAGGTTCTGACGGAAACGACCTTGCTTTCCTTTCAGGATGTCTGAAAGAGATTTTAATGCTCTGTTTCCTTCTGTCTTAACCGCATTCACTTTACGTGAATTATCGAATAACGAATCTACAGCTTCCTGTAACATACGCTTTTCATTACGTAAAATTACCTCCGGAGCCTTGATTTCAATCAGACGCTTCAAACGGTTATTACGAATGATCACACGACGATAAAGGTCGTTAAGATCCGATGTAGCAAAACGGCCACCTTCCAGAGGCACCAACGGGCGCAGTTCAGGAGGAATAACCGGAACAATCTTTACAATCATCCATTCAGGATGATTCTCAATATTTTCGCGTGCGCTACGGAACGCTTCAACAACCTGCAGACGCTTCAACGCCTCGTTTTTACGTTGCTGAGATGTTTCGTTAGCTGCCTGATGGCGCAGATCATAAGATTGCTGATCTAAATCCAGACGCTTAAGCAGCTCTTCAAGTGCTTCAGCTCCCATTTTAGCAACAAACTTCTGCGGATCTTTATCATCAAGATATTGATTTTCCTTAGGAAGGGTATCCAGAATATCCAGGTACTCTTCTTCTGTAAGGAAATCCATCTTGTTAATGCCGTCAGCCTCTTTGATACCTGGCTGAATAACTACATATCGTTCATAGTAGATAATAAGATCCAGCTTCTTAGTGGGAAGGCCCAGCAAATAACCGATCTTATTAGGCAATGAACGGAAATACCAGATATGAGCAACAGGAACAACAAGATTGATATGTCCCATACGCTCACGACGTACTTTCTTTTCTGTTACTTCAACACCGCAGCGATCACATACGATTCCTTTGTAGCGGATACGTTTATACTTACCGCAATGGCATTCGTAATCCTTCACAGGACCAAAAATACGCTCGCAGAATAAACCATCCCGCTCCGGCTTGTAAGTACGGTAGTTGATGGTTTCTGGTTTTAAAACTTCCCCACTTGAACGCTCAAGGATCGACTCCGGAGACGCTAAGCTGATGGTAATCGAGGTGAAGTTGCTTTTTATTTTATTATCCTTTTTATAAGACATAGCTCTTTTTTCAAGTTAAAAGTGTAAAGTATAAAGTTGAAAGTGACAGAACTCTGAACTTTCAACTTTTAACTCTCAACTTAGTCCAGTGTGATATCCAAACCTAAACCTCTTAATTCATGAACCAATACATTGAATGATTCAGGAACAGAAGGCGTTGGAAGGTTCTCACCTTTAACAATCGCTTCATATGTTTTGGCACGTCCTACCACGTCATCCGACTTCACAGTAAGGATTTCCTGGAGGATATTCGATGCACCGAATGCTTCCAGTGCCCAAACTTCCATTTCACCAAAGCGCTGTCCACCAAACTGAGCTTTACCACCCAGAGGTTGCTGCGTAATAAGTGAGTACGGGCCAATTGAACGGGCGTGCATCTTATCATCAACCATGTGACCCAGCTTCAGCATATAAATAATGCCCACAGTGGTAGGTTGGTCAAAGCGCTCTCCTGTCAATCCATTGTATAGATAAGTACGTCCGGAAGCAGGTAGTCCTGCCTTTGCAACCCACTCTTCCACTTCCTCATGAGTTGCCCCGTCAAAGATTGGAGTAGCAAACTTCATCCCCAGTTCCTTACCTGCCCATCCAAGAACAGTTTCGTAAATCTGTCCAAGGTTCATACGGGAAGGTACACCGAGAGGATTAAGAACGATGTCAACAGGTGTTCCGTCTTCAAGGAAAGGCATGTCTTCATCACGAACGATACGGGCTACAATACCCTTATTTCCGTGACGTCCTGCCATCTTATCCCCTACTTTCAACTTACGTTTCTTAGCGATGTAAACCTTAGCCATCTGAACAATTCCCGATGGTAGTTCATCTCCTACGCTGATAGCGAACTTATCACGTTTGTACGCTCCAAGTTCCTCATTCAACCGGATATTATAGTTATGAAGTAACTGCTTGATCAGCTCATTCTTATCCTCGTCTGTTGTCCACTTAGTAGGATTAATATTCGCATATTCAAGATCAGCCAGCATCTTCTGAGTAAACTTGGCGCCCTTTGGAACAAGGAGCTCCTTGTAAACATTATAAACCCCCTGTGAAGTTTTACCGTTAACGATAGTAAATAACTTTTCTGTCAGGGTATCCTTTAAATGCTTAACGGCTTTATCATGTGCCGAATCCAGTTTATCCAGTTGTGCTTTTTCTTCAGCTTTCGAAGTCTTCTTAGCACGTGAGAAAAGTTTGGTATCAATTACAACACCTCCGATAGAAGGAGGAGTTTTCAATGAAGCATCCTTCACGTCACCGGCTTTATCACCGAAAATTGCACGAAGAAGTTTCTCTTCCGGAGAAGGATCCGACTCCCCTTTAGGAGTAATCTTACCAATCAGGATATCTCCTTCTTTTACTTCTGCACCTACACGGATAATTCCATTTTCGTCAAGGTCCTTTGTAGCTTCTTCCGAAACGTTCGGTATATCAGGAGTCAATTCTTCTTCACCGCGTTTGGTGTCACGAACTTCCAGCTCAAACTCTTCAATGTGAAGAGATGTAAAGATATCCTGTGATACCACACGTTCTGAGATTACAATCGCATCCTCAAAGTTATAACCCTGCCATGGCATGAAAGCAACTTTCATGTTTCTGCCCAGAGCGAGCTCGCCGTCCTGCGTTGCGTAACCTTCACAGAGAACCTGGCCTTTATCCACCCTTTGACCTTTTCTTACAATAGGTTTAAGGTTGATACAGGTACTCTGATTGGTCTTCTTAAACTTAATCAGACTGTACGACTTAGTTTCACCTTCAAATGAAACAAGCTTATCATCTTCATTGCGATCGTATTTAATACGGATCTCGTTGGCATCAACATACTCAACAACTCCGCTTCCTTCAGCATTGATCAGGGTACGCGAGTCGCGGGCAACTCTGCCCTCCAGACCTGTACCTACAATCGGAGCTTCAGGACGAAGCAATGGAACAGCCTGACGTTGCATGTTCGAGCCCATCAGCGCACGGTTAGCATCATCATGTTCAAGGAACGGAATCAATGAAGCCGCGATAGAAGTGATCTGATTAGGCGCAATATCCATCAAATCAAGCCTTTGAGGCTCGATGACCGGGAAGTCACCTTCAAACCTTGCCTTTACGCGCGGAGTTTCAAAGTTACCATGCTCATCATACAAAGCGTTTGCCTGAGCAATGGTCTTTCCATCTTCATCTTCAGCAGATAAGTAAATTACAGGCTCTTCAACAACAACACGACCATTATCAACTTTCCTGTAAGGAGTTTCGATAAAACCGAGGTTATTGATCTTTGCATGGACGCAAAGAGAGGAAATCAAACCGATATTCGGTCCTTCCGGCGTTTCGATGGTACACAAACGGCCGTAGTGGGTGTAGTGAACGTCACGAACCTCAAAACCGGCACGCTCTCTTGAAAGACCACCAGGGCCTAAAGCTGAAAGACGTCGTTTGTGAGTGATCTCAGCAAGAGGATTGGTTTGATCCATAAACTGAGATAACTGATTTGTTCCGAAGAAAGAGTTTATCACTGACGATAGCGTACGGGCATTGATCAGGTCAGTTGGCGTAAATACCTCGTTATCGCGTATATTCATACGCTCACGGATGGTACGTGCCATACGGGCCAAACCAACTCCAAACTGAGCATACAGCTGTTCACCAACTGTACGTACACGACGATTTGATAAGTGGTCGATATCATCCACTTCAGCCTTCGAATTGATCAACTTGATCAGATACTTAACAATAGCTATAATATCAGCTTTGGTAAGCACCTTGGTTTCTTCAGAAGTTGTAAGTTTAAGCTTACGGTTGATGCGGTAACGACCTACATCACCGAGATCGTATCTCTTGTCTGAAAAGAACAAACGGTCGATAATACCGCGTGCTGTTTCTTCATCAGGTGGTTCAGCATTACGCAACTGGCGGTAGATATGTTCAACCGCTTCTTTCTCTGAATTGGATGTATCCTTTTGCAGAGTATTATATATAATCGAATAATCAGCATTGTTAGAAGCATCTTCCTTAGTCAGGATAACACTTTTAACACCTGCATCAATGATCATGTCGATGTGGTCGTCTTCAAGAATGGTTTCCCGTTCGAGAATAATCTCATTTCGGTCAATGGAAACTACTTCGCCGGTATCTTCATCCACAAAGTCCTCTACCCACTTCTTCAGCACCCTGGCAGCAAGCTTGCGGCCTACGAATTTCTTCAAGCCTGATTTGCTTACCTTTACTTCGTCGGCAAGTTCAAATAATTCGAGAATGTCTTTATCCGAATCATAACCGATAGCGCGAAGCAGAGTAGTAACCGGGAATTTTTTCTTACGGTCGATGTAAGCATACATCACGTTATTCACGTCTGTAGCAAATTCAATCCATGAACCTTTAAACGGAATTACACGGGCAGAATATAACTTGGTCCCGTTGGTATGACGGCTCTGGCCAAAAAACACACCGGGCGACCTGTGCAACTGCGATACAATTACACGTTCAGCTCCGTTAATAACAAATGTTCCTTTCGGCGTCATGTAAGGGATAGTTCCCAGGTAGACATCCTGAACAATTGTTTCAAAGTCTTCGTGCTCCTCATCATTACATGACAAACGTAATTTAGCCTTTAAGGGAACACTATAAGTTAAGCCACGCTCAATACATTCCTGTATATCATAACGCGGCGGATCAATAAAATAATCAAGAAACTCTAAAACAAAGATATTTCTTGAGTCAGAGATTGGGAAATTTTCAGAAAAAACCTTAAACAAGCCTTCCTGGTGGCGGTTGTCAGAGGTCGTTTCAAGCTGAAAAAACTCCCTGAAAGATTGCAATTGCACATCCAGGAAATCGGGATAATCGATCACGTGCTTGCTGGTTGCAAAATTTACTCTTTCGCTTTGATTTTTGTTTGCCAATGGATTAAGATTTTAGTTTAATATAAACTGTGACTTATTTTCGGGATCCTCCCCAATCTTGTAAGTCAAACAAAAATGGGTATAATACAAACAACAATAGACCCCGGCGAAAACCGGAGTCTAAAGTATCATTTTATCGAGTTAAGAGCTTACTTAATCTCAACAACAGCTCCTGCTTCTTCTAATTGTTTTTTAAGAGCTTCAGCTTCGTCTTTAGCGATACCGGTCTTAACTTCCTTAGGAGCACCGTCAACTAAATCTTTAGCTTCTTTTAGTCCAAGACCAGTAAGGTCCTTAACTAATTTAACAACTGCTAACTTCGCGCCACCTGCTTCTTTCAGGATTACGTCAAATGCAGTCTGTTCTTCAGCTGCAGCAGGTGCATCGCCACCGGCAGCAGGAGCAGCAACTGCAACCGCAGCAGCAGCAGGTTCAATACCATACTCGTCTTTAAGGATCTGAGCTAACTCGTTAACTTCTTTTACTGTTAAGTTTACCAATTGTTCAGCAAACGCTTTTAAATCTGCCATTTTATTTAAATTTTACTTTTTACTAATTTATGTGACTGAGCTTTCAGGTGTCTGTCTTAACCTCTATCTTGTAATGTTTTAACTATACCTGCAAGCTTATTTCCACCTGATGAAAGGGCCGAAATAACGTTCTTAGCAGGCGACTGCAATAATCCAATGATTTCGCCGATAAGCTCTTCCTTAGATTTGAGGGTTGCCAGTGCATCTAATTGATTGTCACCTATGAAAAGTGCAGAATCAATGTAGGCGCCTTTTAAAACCGGCTTATCACCTTTTTTTCTAAGTTCTTTGATAAGCTTCGCAGGAGCATTTGCTACTGACGAAAACAAAATCGTAGAAGAACCTTTTAATGCTTCATCTAACTCCGGAGCTTCTAATCCAGCAGCTTCCATTGCCTTACGGATCAGAGTATTCTTTGCGACCTGGATAGGAATCCCGCTCTCAAAGAACTTCCGGCGTATTGCATTGATCTTAGCAACTGAAAGATTTGCAGTATCGGTAATGTAAAAGTTCCCGTACTCCTTAATCTGCGCAGCAAGGGATTGAACAATCTCGTGTTTCTCTTCTTTTGTCATGATTAGATCCCCGCTACTGTTTTAGTTTCAATTTCGATTCCGGGAGACATAGTAGAAGAGATATGAATGCTCTTAAAATATGTTCCTTTTGCTGCTGATGGTTTCAATCTCGAAAGTGTCTGGAGTACTTCCAACGCATTTTCATAGATCTTATCAGCAGGGAAAGATACTTTTCCTATTGAAGTATGAATGATTCCGGTTTTGTCAACCTTAAAATCAATTTTACCACCCTTTACATCAGTTACTGCCTTTCCTACTTCCGTAGTAACAGTACCAGACTTAGGATTTGGCATCAAGTTACGCGGACCGAGAATACGACCCAGCCTACCAACTTTCGCCATCACACTTGGCATGGTGATAATGATATCCACATCGGTCCACCCACCTTCTATTTTTGAAATATACTCATCCAGGCCAACATAATCCGCACCGGCTGCTTTCGCTTCTTCTTCCTTCTCAGGTGTTACCAAAGCCAGAACCCGCACAGTTTTACCTGTACCATGAGGAAGGGTAGCAATACCACGAACCATCTGATTTGCCTTACGCGGATCAACGCCCAAACGAACATCGATATCCACAGAAGCATCAAACTTGGTCGTCGTTACTTCTTTAACAAGAGCAGATGCATCTTGTAAAGAATACGCTTTACCCGCCTCAATCTTGGAGAGTGCCTTTTTTTGATTTTTTGATAATCTAGCCACTTCTTAACTGATTTAATTAATTAACTGTTCCATGGTGCATTACCGGAAACGGTAATTCCCATACTACGTGCTGTACCGGCAACCATTTTCATCGCCGACTCTACAGTAAAAGCATTTAAGTCAGGCATTTTATCTTTAGCAATAGCCTCAACCTGCTCCCAGGATACCGAAGCAACCTTCTTGCGGTTAGGCTCTGCCGACCCACTCTTAATGCCTGAAACTTCAAGCAACTGTATTGCTACAGGAGGGGTTTTAATGATAAAATCAAATGACTTATCAGCGTATACTGTAATTACAACAGGTAATACTTTACCTGGCTTATCCTGGGTGCGTGCATTGAACTGCTTGCAAAACTCCATGATATTCACCCCTTTTGCACCTAGAGCAGGTCCAACCGGAGGTGATGGATTCGCAGCGCCACCCTTGATCTGTAATTTTACTAACGCACTGACTTCTTTTGCCATTTTTGTTTATTTATTTATTACTCAATGTTAGTAAGTGGAAGCTATGTAACATTTAAGATTTTTATTCAGTATCAAGATTTTAGTATCAGGTAGCAAGATTTCCATTTTAGACGCCAAGTAAGAATCTTGCTGTTTGTGTCTTGATACTTGATACTAATATCTTGATACTATATTATTCTTTCTCTACCTGCATATAATTCAACTCCAGAGGAGTACGGCGTCCGAAGATCTTCACCATTACCTTTAACTTCTTCTTCTCTTCGTTTACTTCCTCTATAACACCGGTGAAACCATTGAACGGACCATCCATTACCTTAACATTCTCGCCAACATAATACGGGATGTTCATGGTTTCGCCCTGCTGGCTCATCTCGTCTACTTTTCCCAGTATACGGTTTACCTCCGCCGGACGTAATGGAACAGCGTTGCCCCCCTTGTCGCCAAGAAAACCAATTACACTGTTTATATTTTTTATAACGTGTTCGAGCTCTCCGTCTAAAGCTGCTTCTATCAGAACATACCCAGGATAAAAATTCCTTTCTTTAGCAATCTTCTTCCCTTCACGCATCTGATAGTATTTTTCCATAGGTATCAGAACCTGAGGTAGTAAATGAGAAATACCAAGGCGGTTAACCTCGGTTTCTATATATTGCTTTACTTTCTTTTCCTTACCACTAACTGCTCTGACAACGTACCACTTCAGTTGATCACTCATTGTATTGTTCATTTTAAGCAACCGACCTGTAGAAAAATTTCAAAAGATTGCCGGCAGATTCATCCATAGCTAAAATCATCAGCGCAATAATCACTGAGGCTACAAGCACAATGACCGCTGAATTTTGTAACTCTGTCCAGGTCGGCCATGATACCTTATGGAGCATTTCATCATAAGACTCTTTTATAAATTCAACTACGTTAGCCATTTTTTGCAAACTTAAGCACGGGCACAAGGATTCGAACCCTGATCAAAGGTTTTGGAGACCTCTATTCTACCATTGAACTATGCCCGTAATTTTATCTCCCTCAGAAGATTTAAGATTGATTTTTATTTTTTAGAACAAAGTACCCAGAGATTCTGAGTACTTTGTAATTTATCTATTCATCCAACCGCGTTAACGGTGTCGAATGTTATTTTAAAATTTCAGTTACCTGACCGGCACCTACAGTTCTACCACCTTCGCGGATAGCGAAACGTAAACCTTTTTCCATCGCAATCGCGTTGATAAGTTTTACAGTGATAGTAACGTTATCACCAGGCATAACCATTTCTACACCTTCAGCCAGTGAAATCTCACCAGTTACGTCTGTGGTACGGAAATAGAACTGAGGACGATATTTGTTGAAGAATGGAGTGTGACGACCACCTTCAGCTTTTGATAAAACGTAAACCTCAGCTTTGAAATCTGTGTGAGGAGTTACTGAACCTGGTTTACAGATAACCATACCACGACGGATATCAGTCTTTTCAATACCACGTAACAATAAACCTACGTTGTCACCAGCTTCACCTCTGTCAAGGATCTTACGGAACATTTCAACACCTGTTACTGTTGATTTCAGGTTTTCAGCTCCCATACCCAGGATTTCAACCGGCTCACCAGAGTTGATAACACCACGCTCGATACGACCAGTTGCTACTGTTCCACGACCAGTGATAGAGAATACGTCTTCAACCGGCATTAAGAAAGGAAGGTCAGTCAGACGTGGAGGAATTGGAATATAGCTATCTACAGCTTCCATTAATTCCATGATCTTAGCTACCCACTGTGCATCTCCATTCAGTCCGCCTAATGCAGAACCACGGATTACAGGAATATCATCACCAGGGAATTCATAGAATGATAATAATTCACGAACTTCCATTTCTACTAAGTCTAATAACTCAGGATCGTCTACCATGTCAACCTTGTTCATGAAAACAACAAGTGCAGGTACACCTACCTGACGCGCTAACAGGATGTGCTCGCGAGTCTGTGGCATCGGACCGTCAGTTGCAGCAACTACCAGGATAGCTCCGTCCATCTGAGCCGCACCAGTAACCATGTTCTTTACATAGTCAGCGTGTCCGGGACAGTCAACGTGTGCATAGTGACGATTTGCTGTTGCATACTCAACGTGTGCAGTATTGATAGTGATACCTCTTTCTTTTTCCTCAGGTGCAGAGTCAATAGAATCAAATGAACGAGCCTCAGACAAACCGGCATCAGCTAATACTTTAGTGATAGCAGCAGTAAGAGTGGTTTTACCGTGGTCAACGTGGCCGATAGTACCGATATTTAAGTGCGGTTTACTGCGGTCAAATTTTTCTTTTGCCATGTTTTTATACTAATTAGTAGGTTATTATTTTTATTGTATTTGATTATATACCTTCCTGAGCCAATGATGGGACTTGAACCCATGACCTCTTCCTTACCAAGGAAGTGCTCTACCGCTGAGCTACATCGGCTTATTCATCTTTTGCAGTTTCATTTATCAGTTCTTGGAAATAACAAACTGCAAACGACAAACTGCCGGCTGCTAAATTTAAAATGAGCGGAAGACGAGGTTCGAACTCGCGACCTATAGCTTGGAAGGCTATCGCTCTACCAACTGAGCTACTTCCGCTTATTTTTATTACATTCCGATTCTAGATGATCAACAAAAACACCAGTTTCAATAAAACTTAAAACCTGTTTGCTTTATATGATTAAGAAACAAAGTTTCTAATCGTGATTCTAAAATCCAAAACATCTGTGGGGAGAGAAGGATTCGAACCTTCGAAGCCGAAGCAACGGATTTACAGTCCGTCCCATTTAGCCACTCTGGAATCTCCCCAGCCTGATTTCCATTTTAACCTGTCGCCACAACCGCAACATCAGATCAAAACTGTAAACCCGGAGCCTCCTATCGGGATCGAACCAATGACCTACTGATTACAAGTCAGTTGCTCTACCAGCTGAGCTAAGGAGGCTTTTATCTCTTATCTTTACCTTTTATTCTATTGAGTAACGGCCTGCAAAGGTAAGAGTTTTTTTTGATATTTTATTGTAAATTTAAACTTTTAAAGAACACCTCCCTTTCTGCTAAATTCTACGCTTAGAACCTCTCCAAAAGGGATTGCAAATCTACACAAAATACCCTTGCAACAAAATTTTTTTCAAAAAAAATCCGGCAGTCTGAAAACTGCCGGAAAACCTATTAAAGTTACACATTAGATGCAGCTCGAATCCCCGCTCTGCCTGCGCAAAACGAAAGAGCTGTAACATCTTCCGTTATTCTTCCTCAATCAGTAGTTCTTCGGTCTTCTGACCAACAACACCTCTCGACTTCGCTTTGTGCTTATCAACCTGTCGTCTCAACGACTCAATTGCCAGATCCGTGGCCTCCTCAAACGATTTACATTGTTCTTTTGCGAACAATTGATTACCCGGTAACATTAGTTTTATTTCGGTGATCTTATTCTGCTCATCTTCGGTTTTTTCCAGCTTCAGATAAACTTCAGCGCTTATTATCTGATCGAAGATTTGGTCAAGCTTGTCTGCTTTCTTTTGAATAAAGGCCAACAACTTCTTGTCGGCAGTAAAATGAATGGATTGAACTGTTATTTTCATCTTTTCCTCCTTTTTTTAAGCCTTTGGATGGGCTTGTTTGTAAATCGATTTTAACCTTTCAACAGAATTGTGTGTATACACCTGAGTGGCAGCCAGACTGGCATGCCCCAGCAGTTCCTTTATCGCGTTTAAGTCAGCTCCGTTATTCAACAGACTGGTAGCAAAGGAATGACGCAGCACGTGTGGGCTTCGCTTCCCTGCAGTTGTAATAAACGACAAATATTTCTTTACTATCCGATAAATTAATGATGGATATGCCATTTTCCCCTCATCTGTTACAATCAAAGCTACAGAATCATTCCCAAATTGTTGCGCCCTTTTTTCCTGTATATATTGCCTGATCAGCTTCAGCAGAGACGAATTTACAGGGACGATCCGCTCCTTACCACGCTTTCCCATAATACGGATATTCTGCTCATAGTAATTAACATCCCCCTCTTTTACAGCAATCAGCTCTGAAAGACGCATACCGGTACCAAACAGTAGTTCTACTACCATTTTATTTCTGATACCACTAAAATCTTCTGTAAAAATATCGCTGCTGTCCAGCAACGAATTAAGTTTATCTTCTTGTACTACAACGGGCAGATGTTTTGGAATCTTAAGCGCCTTTACACGCAATACCGGATTTTCATCCAACAGATTTTCACGGTTCAGGAATTTATAAAAACTACGGAGAGTAGATAATTTTCGATTGATGGTTCTGGCATCCGAATACTCCATCAGCTCTACAATCCATGCACGGACATCGGGATACTTTGCTGATGAAAACGCTGTCTCTCTTAAAGACAAGAACGAGTCGAATTGTTCAAGGTCCCTAATATAAGCACTGATCGTGTGCCCCGAGTATCGTTTTTCGTATTTAAGATAATTGCCGAACTGCTCTATAAACATCAAAAACTATTTGCATATCACAAAGGCAATATACAAATAGTTTCAATTCAAAAAAATTATGAAGAAATTTAAACGATATCCTGGTTGAGAGTTTGTTTGTACACGGCACGTTTAACGACGTTCCGACGAGATACAGATTTCTTTTCAAAAGCCTGACGGCTACGTAGTTCTCTCAATACTCCGGTTTTCTCAAATTTCTTTTTGAAGCGTTTCAGGGCTTTATCCAAAGACTCGCCATCTTTTACGTTGATAATAATCATATGCTTATATACCTCCTCTCTTTTTTAAGGACTGCAAAAATATGTAAAATATTCTAAATTAGAACATTCAATTTTACTTTTCTTTACTTCCGCATCTCTGGGTTACCTTTCCTGTATTAAGGTTGAAATACACTGATACCTCATGATTAATAAAAAGAATGTGATATCAATCTTCCCAAGGTATGATCTCAGTCATATGAAAAAAATGTTATAACCTGCATTTTTGTAGTGTAAATAATTGATTCAATTGTTTACACTACATTGATTTGTTTACATATTGATTTTGTTTTGAGTTAGTTTGGTTGATGAAGCGGCTTCCCACAATAAGAAGCCGCTTTTTTTTACCCCACTGCGGGCAGAACGATGGCAGGCTGACGGCAGGCTGCTGGCACATTTGATCGAGAATTCATCGACTGGGCATGCTGATTTCATCGACAATTCATCGACACGGAGTCGAATAACCAGGCTCGGGCCGTAGTATCGCTAAGGAATAAACCTGAGAGCAGTCTGCCGTCAGTCTGCCAGCAGTCCCGAACCAGTCTCCCAAAGCCCACTACTACCCCAACATTCATCCGAATAAAACCGCCCAGGTACTAATTACAAGGAAATTGCAGGTATACCTAAAAAGAGGTGAGACTCACTATATTCTCAGAAAACGTATCAAGCGACTTTCTACCATTAAGAAAATCCAGTCCAATCACAAAGGCAAAGCCTGCAACAACACCACCGAGTTCAGTTACCAGGTGGGCGGCAGCCTGCGCTGTACCACCTGTAGCCAGCAGGTCGTCATGTATCAGAACGTGGCTCCCGGGTTCAAATGCGTCGGTATGAATCTCTATGGATGCAGAACCGTATTCCAGCTCATATGATTTTTTCACGATCGTAAATGGAAGTTTTCCCGGCTTACGCACAGGAATAAAGGGAACCCCCAGCTTGTTAGCTAACATCAGACCGAAAAGGAAGCCACGGCTTTCAATGCCGGCGACAACGTCAACCTTCGTACCTTTTAATTGTTCAACAAATGCCTCGATCACTTCTGTACAAAGTTGAGCATCTTTAAAAATGGGCGTAACGTCCTTAAAGATTATTCCCGGTTTAGGGAAATCAGGAATGTCGCGGATTACAGATTTCAGTCTCTCACTAATCATCAGAAAATTAAATAAGGCGCAATTTTACGCAAAATTTCCTCGTTTAGGATGGCTATTTTTTTAAGATCATTTATTCCGCTGTAGGGCCCATGTTGCTTGCGGTATTGAATAATAGCGTTCATCTGTTTATAGCTCAAATACGGATAACCCTTTATTTCGTCGAAGGTAGCGGTGTTAAAATTCAATTTCCTTACCGGGCCGGAGTTCACTATTATTTGCCCCTCCAGAGAACTATACCTGACTGAATCTATACCATAAACCTCTCTAAGCTGTTCCTTCCGGCAAAACCCTCCCAGCCTGTCGCGGTATCTTACGATCCGTGAAGCCAGAACCGGTCCTATTCCCCTTACAGTTTGCAACGTTGCCGAATCGGCGGAATTGAGGTCAACTACCACCGCAATATTTTTGAAATATTTCCGGGCACCGCCGCCTTCTTCAGTAACCCGGCCATACGCATGATATTCTTCAGGAATATTAATGTAAGGTTCAAGCTTGCTGTACATGAGGGCGTCAATGGAATAAATTCTCTTCAGGTCCTCCTTCTTCCAAAACTTACCACCTTTTGCCTCGTAATTCTTAATAACCCTGATCTGTTTTTTGCTTAACCCCAATTTCTGCCAGTCGGCTTCAGGGAGCTGATTGGGATTAAACCTGAAATAAACAGGAGCTTTCGCTAAGGCTTCAACATCCTCATAATCTTTATGATAGTTATGCCCGGAGCGCTTTATTTCTGATGCCCTGAATTCGGCTATTTCCTTCTTGAACCGGCTGAAATCATACGTCTCCTGAGAACGGAACCAGGAGGCCGCCAGCGGGACTAATAACACGATGAGCAGCAGCATGCAAAACACCAGAAGGCCATTCAGCTCTTTCCGGGTGAAGCTAAAAAACTCCGTCAAATACTTAAACATAAGGATAAGGTATTATTCGGAGCTAAATTACGGAATATTACAAAAATTCCTTACTCGTGTTTCGTCCACACGTTAAAGATCTCTACTTCGCCATAAGCCGTACACGATTCGCCCGCAACCTTTTTCGCGCCCTGACAAGAAGACTGTACATATGCGCCTGCTTTAAAATAGGCATCTGTAAAATGTCCTTCAAATGTATATTTGAGCTTTTCGTTGTAATAGCATTGCGTCTTATCATTAGCGACGACAAATTTAACGCTAAACCGCGTTCCTAATTGATAATTATCGTCAAGCGTTATCCTGCTTCCGCCGTTCACAGATACAAGCAGTTTCCGGTCTTCGAGCCTGAAAAAGATCACATATTTATCGGCATCATGGATCTGGCCGATCACAATGTGTTTCCTTACATCGGGAAGATGGGTAACACGCTGGTCTATGAATAAGGTATGCGTACCTTCAGACGACGACCATGCAGCCGATGTCTTCCCATTGTTTAGCATCTCTCTGAGCTCTGACCGCGGGAAGTTGGATCCGCTCGTTGTAGCCCCTCCGGTTTGCGCACGAAAAACCACGCCATCTCCCCCCTTGTTCACATGAAAGTAATCAGCACTCGAATACGTGTTCAGTTCAGGCTGTTTTATCTCATCGGGGTTTCCTGCATGATCCGTATTGACGGGCAGGGTAAGTTTCCAGTTTGTCAGATCGAGTACCTTTGCAGGGTAAACTCCCGGCGTGTCTGAAGGTGTACTTTCATTTTTGCCCGGCAGTGTATTTACCGGACCAGACGCAGCGCTTTCTTTCTTTGAGCAGGCTGTCAGGATAAAAAAGAATATGGATAATATTATGTTCATCTTCATCGAGTTTTTAATTTAATACCAGCTTTCCGGGCTTGATTACCATCGCACCAAGTATTCCTCCCGAGGAGGACTTGTTTATCAGCTCAGAACCGGCTTTCAGCGAAAAGTTCCGGTTTTGCCGGTCTTCAAACTGCGGATCTAACTGATAGATGTTTCGACCGGTAAGTCTTCCGTAAAAAGATTGTATCCGGCCCGACTGGTAAAGATTACAAAAGTCGACTTTAAGATGATCATAACGCGACTCCTGGAACTGTACAGAACGACCGCCCTGACCGCTAAAAGAAAAGATAGAATTTGTAATACTTGCGCTCTGAACACCTAAAAGTCGTAATACAGCTCCCTGCTCGCGGTTATCCACCTCATTAAAGGTACAATGATCTACTACCAGAAAAGGGCCCAACGTACTTTCATCATTGCCGCCACGGTACAGGTTAAGGGCAGAGCCAAGGATATTGGTAAAAATGCAGTTCTTAATAATTGTATATTCAGCATTATAAGTCCCTTTATCGTCCTTTTCCGCTGCCAGGTCGATACCGCTGCCCGAAATATTTCTGAACATAGAATTAACAACAAGAATACTGTCGGCATAAGTGCTTTTTAAAGCCTTAATTCCGGCAAAGGAGCTCTCGTTAAAATCATAAAACTCGCAATTATCGACACTCAGCTTGTAGTGCCGAACCATCGGCTTAGCCGAAGTTATAATACCGGCGCCGACATCACCAAATCCTTCGGTACTCCCTGCAAAGGCGATACCCTTCACCGACAGGTCAGCACCATCTTCAATAACCATAAAAGCGGTGAGATTTTTCTCTGATGCATTTTGTAGCAGAGGCCTGGAACCAGTCCCTTTCGCGGCTGTGATCAACAGAGCCTTTGAAATACGCAGTTCTTCCGTAATTTTATAATTTCCAGCTTCCGAAAGTTCTATTGTGTCGCCCGCAGCAGCCGAAGCAACAATCCCGGCTAATTTAGTGCTGTTCATGAGCGGGACTATGATTCTTTTATTCCGAACCCCGGTTTGCGTTTCCGAAGGTTTCCACCATGAAGCCCCTGCGGCCTGCAGTTTAAGCAGCGGCAGCTTCTGTGTATTAGCTCCTGCGTCGGCCACAGGAAGAGGCAGATCCATAGATTTTATTCGGGCAATTTTAACAGACACCGGTTTAAAGCCCGCAGGCAAACTCTTCATTTTAGCTTGCGCGACAGCATTATTCATAAACAGGATACCAGTCCCCCCGTTATTGTCTTTATATATGGTATCGCGCGGAGCCACTATCAGGTTATTCCTGAATCGTACATTTTCGGGAGCAAGTGTCCGCTCTGCATCTTTCCCGGCACCAAAGAGTATACTGCTGCAATTAATATAGGTATTGTGATGAATATCTGCATCTTTGACCTGGTAATAGCGGTTAATAAGGGAATTAGGCACCCCATTCATCACAGACAGGGCAGCTCTGAAATCATCACCTTCCAGATCCCGGAACACATTATTAAAAACCTGATGCCCGGGATTAATCACCCTTACGCCTCCGGTAAAAGGCTTTTTATTCCCTAGGAACAGATTCCCTTCAACTATATTTCTGCTCCCGTGTCTGAGTACCACGCTTCCCTCGCACTCGAAGAAAGTGTTGAAGCTAACCTGGTTTTCGCCTGATTTAACAGATACGATTTCTACTTCCCCGTTACAGCGCACAAAATAGTTACTCACAACTCGCGTCCGCGAAGGAGTAAGCGAATATTTAGAAACGCCAATCCTCATGGTTTCACCTCCGTTTGAACCCAACCGTTGCCTGCCTTTAAAGTAGTTACTGTCTATACTATGATAGTTCTCCTGGCTGCGCTCGTCGTTTAACTCAACAATGAGCGTAGGACCCATATTCATCTTGTTCACGAAAGTACAATGGTCCACACGGTTATTTTTACCCCAGAGCACCACCCAGTTATCATTTGCAAAACGGTCGGGCTGACTGTAATTATCAATTACAAAACCAGTAATGCGACAATGGTTTGCAAGATTATCGTTATTCAGCCTGAAATTAATAACATCGTTTTTCCGGGCTGTACCGTTTGTAAAATGAAGATCCTTCACAACAAGGTATTCTCCCGCAATGTCCAATGTTGAACTGCCGGTAAGCCTGACACCGCCAGGGGTTTGCGGCCGCACTAAAATCGGCCTTCTCTCCGTTCCCCTGCCTTGCAGCACTAACCTGGCATCTTTCCATTCGCCATTAGCCAGTATGATTACATCGCCTGGCTTCGCTGCAGATACAACGTTTTTAAGCGCTGCAGGGTCTTTAACGGTGATTGGCTGAGCAATACACTTTATATATAAGGCCAAACACACAACAACAATAAATACTCTCATTATAATTAAGTTTTGATACCTCTCTCCTTCTAACATAATTAACCTGGATCTAATTTTTTTACCCGAACCGGCTCTTACTTCTGAACGATGATATCAAATTTGATAGTCGACAAGCCCGGCGTCGTTGCGTTTATATTCACCTCCTTTACCCTCAAAAGACAGTTTTTACTGGAGCCATTTGCCTGTGGTATGCGGAGCCATAAAAGATACGCAGAGGTAACATTAAATATATTGGATGCGGGCGCTGCAACAGCGTCATATTTCGTAGAGCTGCTGCCCGGTACGCTAATTCCCGTAAACAGGTTATCGTCCAGATTATCAATATTACCAGCGTTATATAAAGCATATATGTTATCGGCAACAGTGTTCCCTGCCGTAGTCGGCACCAGTACTCTGAACCTTGTGGCTTTTAAATTTGCAGTTACCGGCACCCAACTAACCCCGCTGCATTTATAATTTGAAGCAGCAGAACTGGTATTAGTAGGACTATAAAAAGAAAGTACGCCGACTGTACTACTATAGATCAGAAAATCAAGTTTACTCTCATTCCCGCTTACAGCGCAATTCCCGAACACCGCACCGGTAGAAACATCGAAAAAGCTTCCCGGCGTTTCAGCCGTTTGTGACGACATCACTACATCTCTGTATACCTCGGTTAAATAAGTAACATTTAGGGGAATGATAATCTCTGAAGGCAGGTTATCTGAATCTGTAGCAACTATTCTTAGGTTCTTTGCGCGCTTCCTGAACAAATAATTATAGCTAAAAGCATAGTCTTTTGAGTTATTGAGGTCAGCAATACTTTGAACCAAAGTGTAGCTTCCTTCAAAATCATCATAGACTTCGACCTTGGCAAGTCCTGTAATGGAGGTTATCTTCCCTGTTACGTTTGTTGTCCCGCCGCTCACATCAGGGGTAACAGTTGCAGGAAAATCCGCAAACTTAGGTTTGAAGTTATTGATATCAACCGGCATATCAATTACTGTTTCCATTACCTGTCCGAAAATATCGGTAGCGCTTACTTTAATATGCTGGGCTGCCTTACGGTATGTGTACGCAAAATTTACATTGTAATCTTTACTCCCCGAAAGTGGGATACTTTCTACCAGGGCAAATGTACCTTCTGTTTGATAATCATCGTAGACATCCACCTTGGCTATTCCGCTTTCTGACGTAATTTTTCCGGTAATTGCAGTAGTTCCCCCGTTAAGGTCAGGGGAAAGGCTTACCGGAAAGTCGGTAAGAAACGGTTTCGACGGATCGTAAATATCAATCTTGACAAAGCCTTCGTATGAGCTATTATCATCCTGCTTCACCATAACTTTTACCCCCCTTACCTTCTTAATACTGCTAAACGGAAGTTTTGAAGCAGAGATATGAAATGTATAATCCTTTGCGTCCTTCTGATCAGGCTTACCTATAAAGATCAGGGAATCCTGAACATTACTGCGAACGAGATAACAATAAACGATGTTAACGGCGCCTGAAGATGTCACTTCTGCTGTTAATGCCGTATCCGGGTTAAAGTTCTTTGTGGCAAGATTGTAAATAAGATCTTTAGCCGTAAGTGCCCCCGTAGACGGGCCAGAGTCATCTTTCTTACAGGATATGAGGCTTGTAACAAGCATTAATATCCCGATTAACGGTTTCAATGTGATTTTCATAACTGAATATTTTAATAACCCGGATTCTGTGGAATACGCTGCTGATCGTTTGTATCTATTTCTCTTTGAGGTATCGGCAGCAGTGTCTTTTCTGCCGTAAGATTGGCTTTCAAAGCATCAACTGTAATAGCTGGCCTATATCGACGGTAATGAACCTGATACTCGCTTTCAAAATAATTACCGATAGTTCCCAGAAGCTTATCTGTTCTTACCAGGTCGAAAAATCGTTGATTCTCAAATGCCAGTTCAAGCCTTCTCTCATGCAAAAGGTTATTCCAAAACGCTTGTTCACTCTGAACTGAGAAACTTCCGTCGGCAGCATACTTATAAAAGATCTTACTGAAATCGCCGCCATCATAGTCTATAGCACCCGCCCTTTCTCTTATTTTATTAATCAGCGATACCGACTCACCTGCAGGGCCATCATATCCAATAGCTTCAGCTTTCATTAAAAGCACATCGGCAAAGCGGATCACGGGAAAGTCGTTCTCCGCGTCATTTTCTACCTGAACTGCCGACATAAACTTCTGAATATAAGGTCGGCCAGAATAGGTATTAATGTTGACTGCTTTGCGCTGATCTGAAGCTCCTGTGGTGGGTGTGATATAGGCGCCCGAAAGGTTATCTGTCGGCGTGTTGTATCCAAGACCGTCTCCATTAACGACAGCGTTTCCGCTGCTGTTTGGAGCAAATGTATTCGCCATAAAGTTGCCTAGTCCCAATCCTCCCGCCTTAAAGCGTACAGCAAAAAGGATCTCTTTATTCATCTCATTATCTATCGAAAACACCCTGCCGTAAGAACTTTCAAGGCCATATCCACTGTTATTGATCACATCGTTCAGAAGAGGCAGGGCACTCCCGGCCTGATCAAGGGTAAGATACACTTTCGCAAGAAGAGCTTTTGCGGCCCATGCGTTTGCTTTTCCAACGTTTTGAGAAGCTATCGATCCGTAAGATGTTTGCGACAAGTTATCCTTAGCCGCGTTAAGGTCAGCAACAATCAGCTTATAAACATCAGCCACCGGCGACCGCCCCAGCTGCTTAGCTTCCTGCGGTATTACAGGTTTGGTAACTACGAAAACATCCCCAAATAATCTTACCAGATTGAAATAATGATAGGCACGCAGAAATAAGGCCTGCCCTGCAAGATCAGCTCTCTCCGCATCGGTTAACACAGCTGTGCCATTGCCAAAAACAACCTGACCATTCTCATAAGTTACGCCAAGACTTTGTAACACATAGTTAATGCTGCGGATATTAAGATAAACACTAATCCAGTAATTATATATCTGCTGATGTTGCGAGCTTTGGGTATACATATCGAATGCATTCAATTCCAGCCTTTGAACTGCAGTGCTGGTGGGCGAATTCTGCCGCGAGTTATCGGTTCGTTGCTCTGTAAGCATCCATTCGGTAACCAACGGTTCGTGTAAACCGTTGTAACAACCAGTTAGTGCCGTTTGAACCTCTGCTGCGTTGCGATAGAAGTTATCCGTACCAACATTCGAAATAGGTTCTACATCCAGCACTTTGTTACACGATGTCATTCCGCCGGCTATCACCATTGCGGAGATGATTATATATTTTAAACTTTTCATGGTGGTCATTCTTTAAAAAGTAAAATCAATACCGAAAGTAAAAGTGCGCGTCACGGGAAAAGCTCCCCGCTGATAACCGGATGTTAACGGTGACGCATATTGATTAGATGTAACTCTCGCTTCGGGATTTATCCCGCGGTATGAATCACCCGTTATAAACACGAGATTATCACCTGAAGCATATACTCTTAAGGTGTTGATCTTTACCTTCCCGATTAACTTAGCAGGGAAGGTATATCCTATAATCACATTTCTTAATGAAGCATAAGAAGCATTTTCCATTACATAATCTGTGAGCATCCAATCTCCCCCGACGTTATTGTAGGGAGTCTTTCCGTCTCCGGGATTCGCCGGACTAATCCAGCGGTTTTTTGTATAGTTGCTGTTAAGTCTTTTGGTTTCGGTATAAAAAGCATCGCCGTTTATCATATTGCCGCCCTGCACCCCTTGTATAAGGAAACTAAGATCAAAGCCTTTATACTTCATGCTATTGGTAATACCCCAGGTGAAATCCGGAAAAGGTGTTCCTAAAGTAGTCCTGTCGTTTTCGTCTATCCGGTTGTCTCCGTTAATATCTTTCACTTTAATCCCGCCCGGCGTATAATAATTCTGTATAACGGCGGTCTGACCTGCATTTTTTGCCTCATCTACCTCTGCCTTCGACATCCATACCCCGTCTGTCTTATATCCGAAAAACTGGATAGAGGGTTTACCAACTATCGCCGCATACACTTCATTTCTTTCTCCATAAGTGTATTGGAAAGGCTCGCCCCCCAGTTGCATAAGCTTGTTGCTGTTTGCAGCAAGATTGAGGTTAGTGCTCCACTGGAATTTTTTTGAACTGATATTATTAGAGGTTAAGTCGATTTCAACCCCGGTATTGCGCACTTTGCCAGCATTATTCCAGAAAGTGTTCGACCCGCTGAACGACATCGTCCCTTGTTGAAATAGAAGACGGTCGGTTTCGGAGCGGTATAGTTCCATCGAAAGACTTAGGCGATCTTTAAACAAGCCAAGATCGAGTCCTGTATTTAGCTCGAATGTGCGTTCCCATGTGATATATGGATTAGCAAGAACATCACCATTAGGAGCCAAACCAAGATTCAAGGTACCCGTGCCTCCTCCGAAAGAATAATTTCCGGGATAAAGGAGATTTTCATAGGCAAAATCCTGAATGCGGTTATTTCCCGTGGCTCCGTAACTGGCTCTAAGTTTGAGATTGCTTAGCCAGTTTGAAGTGCCCTTCATAAAAGGCTCAGTGTTTACTCTCCACCCGGCGGACACAGAAGGGAACCATCCCCACTGATTTGGCTTTTTGAAATAGGTACTACCGTCAGTTCTCAGACTGGTAGAAAAGAGATACCGGCCTTTGTAATCGTAAGTGATACGTCCAAGGTAAGAAACCAGCCCAGTAGGAATTCTGTTGGTATAAGTTCCTGCCTGATCAATCTGTGCAGCCTGGCTCAATGTTTCGAAGTCATCTGTCGGGAAATTTCTTGCCAGAATGTTAGACGCATCACTCGTAGTCTTCTGTACAGTATATCCCAGCAAACCGGTAAAGTTATGATTTCCAACTTGTCTGCTGTAATTAAGGGTATTTTCCCAAAGCAGGTCGATTGTCTTGTTTGTATACTGCTCGCCCGAACTTACGTCGCCATCACTTTTTGCATTACTCCTTGTGAGTGTTAAATCTTCGCGATTATTATAGTAGCCACTAAAGGCCGTCTTAAATGTAAGCCCCTTCACTATATTATAGGAGATATCACCTCCTCCCATTACCCTATAATTTTTAGAGCTCCGGCTGATACGCGAAGCTATAGACAATGGGCTGTTATTACTTGTACCCCATGGAATAAGCGTTTCGTTGCTCGTCCAGTAAGACCCGTCAGGCATATACCCCGAATAATACATATTTGCAAAATGACGAGCCTGAGCCCAATCACCTGGCCTTACAGAAGCCCATTGAGGGTTCTGATTAACAAACGCCGCTGTAAAGTCCGAATGTCTTACAGGAAGGAAAGAATAGGTACGATAGTAATCAGTAAAGTTTGCGCCAGGGCGCTCAAGATTAGAATACGTTGGATTAAGGTTTACTGAAAGACTTATTTTCTTACTCAGATTCGCGTCAAGCTTTACTTTAAAATTCCCCTTATTGTTTTCGCTGAACTTCATGATCCCCTGGTCCCTTTGTACATTACCTGATACATAGTAACGAAGGTCCTTATTCCCACCCGAGGCATTTAATTGTACATTATAGATTCCGGCACTGTGCAAAGCTTCGTCCTGCCAGTCGGTTGAAGCTCCTGCTATCTGGTTCTCAAGAATATAAGCAGCTCTTTCGTTGGGTGTGATATCGTTATAATCATCAAAGTCGGCAGGGTTCACGCTGGCGTCGTTGCGTCTCAAATCAGCTTCAGAATATAGCAGTTTGGTATACTCAGTGATCGACATTATCGGATTAAGTTTATAAGTATCCTTAAATCCATAATAGCTTTTCACGGCATAACGAGGTTTGTTTGCGGTACCTTTCTTGGTCGTGATAATAATTACGCCATTTGCGCCCCTCGAGCCGTAGATTGCCGAAGAGGCAGCATCTTTAAGCACTTCTATGGATTCAACATCGTAGGGATTAACAAATGCAAGTCCGTCGGGTACCGGATGCCCATCCACGACTATGAGGGGCGAAGAATTAGCGCTGATAGAGCTCAGTCCCCTGACTCTGACTGTTGGCGCAGCCCCGGCCTCTGAAGTAGTATTCTGCACTGACACTCCGGCCATCTTACCGATGAGGGCATTATCTAGCCGCGAAGTTGGAATCTCATCAAGGTTTTCGTTCTTTAATTTGGTGACCGACCCTGTTAAATGCGATTTCCTTACAGTACCATACCCAACAACCACCACTTCATCCAGCGATTTCACATCTTCCTCCAGGCCGGCGTCTATCGTCCTCCGGCTTTTTACTGCTATCTCACGCGGTTTATATCCCATAAAGCTAAACACAAGCGTACCTTCTGCAGGCACCCCTTTCAGTGTATATTTTCCCTTGATATCGGTTGAGGTCCCAATCCGGGTACCTTTTACCAATACACTTACTCCCGGAAGTGTCTCTCCTTTAGCATCTGTTACCGTCCCCGAAACGCTTATGTTCTGGGCGAAGGAACTGAAGCTCCAAAGAAGAATAACTCCAAAAACGGCAGCAGCGCTCCCGCTCCTGCACATTTTCAATAGTTTTTGTTGAATCATATTTAATTCAGTTTATTGGTTATGAATAACTTATATTTTCTTTCGTATACTGTCGAAGCCTCTGTTCTGAAGGGTCGCTGAATTAGATATCACATCTTCTGACAATAGCTTCCCTATTCAGATTATATCTTTATATGTCGTTTAATGGCTATTGGTTAATGGCTGGTTATGCCTGCTTAAGACTCTTCTTTACGGTCTATCTGTTCTTATTCTATTCGCGTCAGCGAATAATGCCTGCGCAACAGAATACGCAGGCATTAATTATTTAAGAGAACGCCAATCCTCCGTTAATATCAATATTGGTTCCGCTTAAGAAGCTCGATTCATCTGATGCCAGATAAGCAACCAGATCAGCAACTTCCTGAGCAGTGCCTTCGCGGCGTAATGCAGTTGCATTACAAATATTTGCCCTTATTTGAGGCGTGCTGTGAATATCGTGGAACGTGGTTGCGATAACGCCCGGCGCCAGCGCATTTACGCGGATGCCCTGTGGCCCAAGCTCTTTTGCCAGCGAACGGGTATAAGTCATAACTGCACCCTTTGCTGTAGCGTAGGCGCTTGCTCCAGGGCCGCCGCCATCACGTGCTGCCAAAGAAGAAAAGTTGACGATTGAAGAACCGGCCGGCATAAAAGGAACGATAGCCTTACTTACCAGAAATACCGACTTAAGGTTGAGATCCATAAGGAAATCCCAGAACTCTTCTTCCATTTCAACCAGTTTCTTTCGGCCAACAAGTCCCCCGGCAACATTTACCAGCACGTGAATTTCATCACCAAAGGCTTCTCTTGCTTTTGCAGCCAACACATTGGCATCGGCGGCTTTAGTCATGTCGCCATAAACCAGGATAGCCTCACCACCTTCGCTCTTAATCATCTCAAGAGTTTCAACCGCTTTCTCTTCCTGATCAAAATAGTTTATAACCACTTTAGCACCCTGACGGGCTAATTCGCATGATACAGCACGGCCGATATCTCTCGCACCGCCTGTAACTACTGCTACTTTATTTTTTAAACGCATTGTATGATATATTAATTTATTTTTTTTGAACTCATAAACTTGACAGACAGCCAGGTAACCGGCACCAGCACCGCGGCCAGCACGAAGAAAGAAACGTAGCTTGTCTGTGTAATTACCGGAACTGCCCAGGTAGTAAAGAGTGTACCTACCACAGCAGCAGTGCCACCCATGCCAGCTACTGTACCTACATTTTTACCATTGTAGTAATCGCTGGGTAGGGTTTGAAGATTACCTATCAGGAATTGAAACCCAAACAGGGTAACACCGATAAGACACATCGCCAGCATTGGGTGATCTTTAAGAGAACTGAGATAAAACAGGATGGCCAGCAGTGCGGTAAGCATCAGTACACATCCTATGGTGATTGCGCTTTTCCTCGCCTTCTCAGGCTCCATCCCGTTCTTAATCAATCTCGACGAATAAAAGCCCCCGCTTAAACTTCCAACCGCAGCGAAAAGGTAAGGCACCCATGTGAATGCCCCTATTTGTTTTATATCGAACAGAAACTGTTCTTTCAAAAAAGTTGGAAGCCATGTGACGAATAACCACCATACCGGGTCGATAAAAAAACGTCCTAATATGATGCCCCACGTACTTTTAAACTTGAGAAGTTCTGTCCAGGTAAGTACAGGAGCATTTAAAGCGGCATCGGGCGCGGCCACTTCGCATGAAAGAATATGTTCTTTTTCTTCATCCGTAATCCAGGGATGCTTATCGGGATTGGCTTTATTTATATATAGCCACGGGATAACCCAAAGTATGCCAAATGCGCCGATCAGAAAAAAAGTAGCTTTCCATCCAAAGGCAATGAACAACAAGGCGATAATAGGCGCCGAGATTACCGAACCAAGAGACGCGCCTGCACCGAAAATACCCTGTGCTATGGCCCGTTCCTTCGCCGGAAACCATTCCGCATTGCTCTTAGTCGCTCCAGGCCAGTTTCCCGCCTCAAAAAATCCAAGGAAAAACCTGAAGATATTAAAGGAGAAGAGTGTCCGGGCAAGGGCATGCAATGCTATCGATATACTCCATCCGGCGATGGATATCGCCATCCCCAGCCTTGTGCCGATAGAATCCATCAGCTTGCCCGTAAACGTCTGGCCAAGGGCGTAAGCGATCATAAAGAACGTGGTGATTAACGCGAGCGTACTTTTACTATCAACCTCTGCTATACCAAATTCATGGTATATATAAGGCCACATAATATTTATGGCACTCCTGTCAATATAATTGATAACCGTTGCCAGCCCAATTAACAGGATAATATACCATCTTAAACCTTTTATTTTCATTAGAATACCTGATTATTTATGGATTCCTAACTCTTTAAGAAAGTCCATTATCCGGGCGTTTACTTCTGAATTCTTCTCTTTCGGGAACTTTCCGTGTAAGCCGCCTTCAACTGTAATAAATTTGGTTTTCACCCCCGCCTCTACCAGTTTCTTGTGGAGAGCTACCGATTGCTGATAGGGAACTGTGGGATCAGCATCGCCATGAACTATAAATACCGGCGGACTGGTCTTTTTTACGTACGTAATGGGAGAGACAGAATTAATAAAAGCTTTATCCTTTGCCTTATCTCCCAACCACCAGGTAGCCGATTTACTGGTAATATTAGGGCCATAAGCCCAGTCATTCACGTCAGTAATACCATACTTATCGATGATCGCAGCTACTTTGACATTCTCTACACCTTTGCAGTTGGTGTCGAAAATGTGGTCATTCTCCAGCAGGCCTCCCATAAGTGCAAGGTGTCCGCCGGCAGAGCCTCCCATGATCACAATTTTGTTTACATCGATATTCAGCTGTTTGGCATTCTTAATGAGGTAGATCAGCGCACAGCGGGTATCCTCTATTGCAGCCGGTGCCGGAGCCACCTGCACCAGGCGGTATCCGATATTCGCCACGGCGTAGCCCTTTTTAAACCACGAATTAAACCCGGTCTGCGATTCTTTGCTTCCTTTATTCCAGCCACCGCCATGTATATTGATCATCACTGGCGAAGGCCCTTTCTCTTTAGGAGGAAGGTACAGGTCCATCTTTCCATCCCAGCCGTTTACCTGAGTGTATACTACATTCAATTGCGACGAATAACCTTCCGGGTATTCCACCGGCTTAAACTCGGTTTCCTGACCCAATGATTTAACAACCACCAGAGCCAGGCAGAATAATGTTATTAATATCCTTTTCATTTAATTTAGGGTTAGTAGTTTACTTGTTTAGAAAATCTTCTCTATGGGGACTGAATACATCGATCAGGATTCCAGGCTCAACACAAACGCAACCATGTATTACATGAGGAGGCACATAATATCCGTCTCCTTTTTTTATAGTCTTTTTCTCCTCCCCGATGGTCATTTCAAATACGCCACTTTCTACGTACGTTACCTGTACATGATGGTGCTGATGTAAGGTACCTACGGCTCCGGCTTCAAACTTTGCCTTTACCAGCATTATCTGATCATCATAACCATAAACTTGTCTTTCAATACCTTCACCTGCCTTTTCCCAGGGAATTTCCTTTTCGATCTGAAATAAATTACTTTGTATCATGACTTAATTATTTTATTAATTGAATGAAATTGTTCTTGTCGGTATAGTTCATTATCAGCTGGTACACTTTCCCTTGCACTTCAAATGAAAAGCTCGTCCCATCTCTGTCAGCCTTAATTACCTTAAGCCCCGATACAGTGCTTTTGGCGCCAGTGGTTGTTTCCGCTATAGCATCAACAAGGCCATGACTTTCTGTAATAGAAATAAATGTTTGATCGTGTGACTGTGACCGTGAAAGAATAAAAGCCTTTGCATTTAACAGGTTATAGTTCGGATCATTTGCGCCCAGGGAGACCGTTTTCACGTTCAGGACTGACCCGCCTGCAAAATGCGTAGTATAAAAGCGCTTATTATTCATCACTGTGATATATCCGCTTCCTCCGGGAACAGAGTCGTTACTGTTCATCCACAGGTGTTCATACCCATATTTAGTTCCTGCCGGCCTGAGCTGATCAGTAAAGGCATTGATTTTAAAAGAAGCGTCAGTGACATACCCGTTATACCAGAAGGGAAGATCGTATGTGTGTGCAGCGCTCGACTCGGCTTTATAGACGTCAACAAGCAAAGCCTTTGTCAACTCCGGGAGATGAAGCAATACGGATGTCCGTACCATTGAAACGCCGGGGAATGCCTTGTCTTCCCTGGCACTTACAGCCTGTACCTCTCCGTCGCCTTTGAAGTATAAGATTTCGGGATAATGGCTCTGCGCTTCATTGAGATTGGCTTTAAATGCCGACGTTTTATCGACTACCAGCGTATTATGAGCAACGGTTTGCTTCGCCCAGGTTTTGTTTTCAGGGAGATATTCGCCGTCGTTCTTCGACTCTATATTAATGAAGCGAGCCGCACCGTAATCTGAAAACACTTCAGATCCATTATCATAATAGAGAATATTCAGGCGATCGAAATGCCCGTGTCCCATTCCCTGTGATGCAGCTTTAAAAACCAAACACTGCTGGTCATTATTAGATCCGGATCTTAGCACAGCCAGTCCGCCCTCGTTGCCTGCGGCTCCATCTGTTATTATAAGGGATTTGTACTGGAATGGCTTCGCTTTACCCTCTGTTATATCCTTAGCGACCTTTAGTCCCGCGTCAGACACAATAACTCTTCCTTGTTTTTGTGCTACATCGAGCAAGTCGGCTTTTCCACCCATTTCTGCATAAATGAGGTCAACCCCATAAACCAGCTCGGCCGACTCAAATGTTTTATCTTTAATAGCATCATTTATAGGGAAGAATACACCAGTGCTGTACGTGCTTTGTAATGAAGTATTAATCGCTTTTTCAAGCACCTTGTTCCGGTACTCATATATATGCCGCTCTGGCTGATATTGGTTAATCGCTTTGGCAAATATTACGAAAGGCAATAAAGCATACCGCTGATAATAAGGGCCCTCTGTATAATACCCGTCGGGAGAAAACAACTGGTCCAGCTGCGCCAGATAACCTGTTTTGCCGGATTTATCAGAACCTTTTAATGCCATTTCGACGTAGTCGGGCTTGTTTAATACATAACCGGTAAGACCAACAGCAGCAACAGCCCAGGTACCATGGTTGTGAATACGGTTAAAAGTTTCTTTTGAATTTTCGGTAATAAACTTCAGGACGGGTACAAATAGTTTGTTCTCAATAGTCTTCCTGTCGCGGGGTGTGATGGCATCATAAACCATGTCGTATCCTTGAATCACATTTACCTGCCATACACAATCATTCAGGATCTGCCAGAAAATCCTGCCCGCCTGATTACTGGCCTTGCTTTTCGGATGTACTACCAGCCATTTTTCATACTGAGCAGCATAGCCAAGTAAAACATCTCTTACGTAAGAAGCATATTTGGCATCGCCGCTGATCTGATAAGCTACACCACAAGCTAAGACATTCTGATAATTTCTTTTATGCTGCTCATGCGATGGCCCTCCTCCACCGTCTTTGGGTACTGGTATATTGATTTTTCCCTCAACAGCTTTGTCAGCAGCATCCTTCACCTGCGCAAACGACTGCTGAAGCAAGGGATATTGCGTACATCCTTTCCTTACATTATCTATCCCAGCCTTTGTCAGCATGATATTGGGATGCTCCTGCGCTGCTAGGAAAAGCGAAAACTGAAGGCAAAAGATAACAAGTACCACTTTTTTTAAGTAGTTCATATTTTGAATATTTTAATATCTGGTCTTTTAGATTTACTTAAGCCGGCTATTCTGCGTTATTATCTAAGAGCTTCTTTGCATCATATCCTGCCCTGCTTATTTGAAAAATTTCATTTAAATGATTAGCCATCGCTTTTTCCGCTGCATCACTGTCCTTTTCTTCAAGCGCTTTTAAAATAGCACGATGCTCGGGTATTGACAATAATCCCCGCTCTTCGCCACAAACCTTGTTTTCATTAATGCTCTTAACAAGATCGGGAATAAGAATCAGCAACATCGATTCTATAACAGGATTTTTAGTGGCACGGGCAATTTTAATATGGAACAGTAAATCCTCTTCCACGCCGTTCAGGCCTTGTGCAATCTTATATTCGTACTCATCCAAAGCACGCTCCATTGCATGCAAATCTTCCTCTGTTCTTCTTTCAGCCGCTACACGCACAGCACTCAGTTCGAGGTAGTACCTGGCTTCGATTAATGCATTGAAATCATCCTTATTGAAATTAATAAGATCTGTAAGGAGATTATCCAGCACATTAATACTGAGGCCCGAAACATAGGTTCCGCTCTGGGGACTTGTTTTCAGAAGCCCGTAGAACTCCAGTTTAAGGATGGCTTCACGAACGTAACTTCTACCTACACCAAACTTTTCGGCAAGAACTCTTTCAGCAGGCAACCTGTCGCCCGGTTTTAACTGTCCGGATACTATTAGGTGCTTTAATTGGCGAATAATCTTTTCCACCGGGGTTTCCACTTCTATCGCTTTTATCGTCTCTATTAACGGGTTCATTGGTTGACCAATTATTGGTTGACCAAATGTATAGAAAAGAATTACATCTCCAAAATCTTTCTTAAACAAAATTTCAGGAATATGATATCAATCAATTTTGATGCTTGCGTGCAAGAGGCCAGTTAATTAAAATTCATACAAGTTCTTTTAATTTTGCTAATTTCATCTTTGATTTTTATCGATTGAAGTGTAGCTCCTGTAAACCATTCCTGTACTAAAACATGAAAGTAATAAGCAAAGAAGAGTTCGCTAAAGCGACGCGAATTGATAAGCTTCATCTTCCCGGGCTTGCTTCATTATTAATGGAGATAATGAAAATCAATGATGTGAACGCGGCTTTCTCTAAAGCCCACCATCTTGAAGGCATTGATTTTATCGACAAGATCCTTGAGATCCTGGGCATTAGAGTTGAATTCGACGAGGCAGAACTTAAGAACATCCCTCGTAGCGGTGCATTCATTGCAATTGCTAACCATCCTTACGGAGGTATTGAAGGGTTAGTACTTCTTAAGATACTATGTACAGTGAGACCCGAAGCGCGGCTTATGGCAAACTTCATTCTAAAAAAGATTCCCAATCTTAGTGAGTACTTCATAGCAGTAAATCCATTCGAGAATATTGAGCATTCTTCCAGTATCAGTGGTATCAAGAGCACGATGGCGATACTGAAGAAGGGGGACCCGATCGGTATTTTCCCGGCCGGCGAAGTTTCTACATATAAGATTGGATCACAGCAAATAACGGATAAACTATGGCATCCTGTAGTCGGCAAAATAATCACGAAAGCGAAGGTGCCGGTTATACCCATATACTTTCACGGCAATAATGGCCTGCTTTTCAATATTATTAGTTTAATCCATCCTGCTTTACGTACAGCAAAGCTTCCATCCGAACTCTTCAATAAACAGGGCCATAAAATAAGGTTGCGCATTGGCAAACTAATACCTGCCGAAGACATTCCATTCCAGAATAACACGCCAAAGCTCCTTGCCTATCTGCGGGCCAAAACGTACAGCCTGGGTACCAGCCTCGAAAATGAGAAAAGGATATTCAATCCACGGTATCTTTTCAAGATCAGGAAGCGGGCAGAACCCGTTATTCCGGCTATTGATCCTTCAATTCTGGAAGCGGAGATCGATACCCTGAGAAAGAGCTGCAGAATCTGCGAAGAAAAGCAATACGAAGTGTTCGTATCCCCCACCTCGAAGATCCCTCATATTATTAAAGAGATCGGGAGGCTCCGGGAAGTAACATTCAGAGAGGTGGGTGAAGGCACCAATAAGTCGGTAGACCTCGATGGCTACGACATCTATTATCACCATCTTTTTATCTGGGATAAAGAAACCAAACAAGTCGTAGGAGCTTACCGCATCGGCAAGGGGGATGAAATATTCTTCAGCATGGGCAAATTAGGTTTCTATACCGCCGGCCTGTTTAAGATTAAGGAACAGTTTTACCCGGTTTTACGGCAAAGTCTCGAACTGGGAAGGTCGTGGGTGAGGAAGGAGTATCAGCAGAGACCGCTTCCTCTATTCCTTTTATGGAAGGGGATTCTCAAATATCTGCTTGATAACCCAAAATACCGTTACCTGATCGGGCCGGTAAGTATTAGCAACAGCTTTTCTAAGTTTTCGAAATCGCTTATTGTCAGCTATATTTCGAGATACCATTTCGATCATGACCTGGCAAAGTATGTAAAACCAAGGAAGAAGTTCAAAGTTGACTTTTCTAAGATCGACACCAGCCTTTTATTCGAACCGAAAGACTCACTGAAATCGCTCGACAGTTTAATCTCGGAGATAGAGGTAACTCATATGAAAGTGCCGGTATTATTGCGGCAGTATATTGCCTTGAATGCCAAAATCATTTGCTTTAATATAGATCCGAAGTTTTCTGACAGTCTGGATGGATTCCTGATACTTGATCTGGAGAACGTACCAAAAGAAATGGTTGAAAAGTTAGGAAAGAATCCTTCCTAATTCTCGTTTATGGCCTTCCAAAGCATATCTTTCAACTCCAGCAGCCCTCTTTGTGCTACCGATGAAATGAATATGTAAGGAATCGGTGGAACATCAGCCTCCATTTCCTGCATTAATTCAGCATCGAGCATGTCTGATTTACTGATTGCCAGGATCCGGGGTTTATGCATCAACTCGGGATTGTAATCCTCTAATTCTTTCAATAGAATGTCGTATTCCTGATGAATAGTCCGGCCGGTATCGGCAGGAACCAGAAACAGAAGAACCGAATTTCTCTCTATATGTCGTAAAAACCGGAGTCCAAGGCCCTTCCCCGTAGAAGCGCCCTCTATAATTCCCGGAATATCGGCCATAACAAACGACCGGTTGTCCCTGTAAGAAACGATTCCTAGATTAGGCACTAAGGTTGTAAACGGATAATCAGCGATTTCAGGTTTAGCCGCAGAAAGGACTGAAAGAAGAGTAGATTTCCCGGCGTTAGGAAAACCAACGAGTCCAACGTCGGCCAGTACCTTGAGTTCGAGTATCATCCACTGCTCCAAGCCCGGTTCACCCGGTTGTGAAAACCGCGGCGTTTGCAGCGTTGGAGTTTTGAAGTGCCAGTTCCCCTGCCCCCCTCTGCCACCCGGGGTCAGGATCCTTGTTTCTCCATCTTTTGTGATTTCAAACAGGATCTTGCCGGTTTCAGCATCCCGCGCAATAGTGCCCAACGGAACTTCGAGGATCTCATCTTTACCGGTCTTTCCCGATTTTAATGCGCTGCCACCCGGTTCACCGTTCTCAGCAATAACATGCTTACGGTATTTCAGGTGTAAAAGGGTCCATAGCTGACTATTTCCCTTCAACATCACATGACCGCCGCGACCACCGTCTCCTCCATCGGGACCGCCCTTGGAGGTAAACTTATCCCGGTGTAAATGCGCGGAGCCTGCTCCTCCCTGACCAGAACGGCAACATATCTTTACGTAATCTACAAAGTTCGATCCCTGGGCCATAGGAGGTTGTGAGTTGTGGGTTGTGAGTGATGCTTTAGTTATGAGATATGAGTGATGAGATATGAGTTACGTCTATTTTAAAATTACAAATTATGAAATATTATGGCTTTCCACTCATATCTCACAACTCATAACCCATCAACGATCTTGCTTATTTCTGTAAATATTTCGTCAATGCTGCCAATACCATTAATACTATAGTATTTTCCCTGCGCTTTATAGAAGTTAGCAACAGGCGCAGTTTTATTATTATACTCCTCGATTCTCCGGCGGATAATATCTGGGTTTGCATCGTCAGGACGGCCTGAATCCTTCCCTCTCAAAAGAAGACGATTCTGAAGCTCTTCCGAATCTACGTCCAGCGCAACCATTCCTGATATCGCCGTGTTTTTCGAGATCATCAGTGCATCCAACGCTTCCGCCTGCGCTACTGTCCGTGGAAAGCCATCAAATATGAAACCATTAGCCTCTTTATTGGAGTCCAGTTTATTGCTGATCATACCAATAACCACTTCATCAGGAACGAGAATTCCCTGATCCATCAGCTTCTTTGCTTCAAGTCCTAATTCAGTACCGTTAGCAATTTCACTCCGCAGGATGTCTCCTGTTGAAAGATGAACAAGCTGATATTTCTCAATAAGCTTCTGAGATTGAGTTCCCTTACCGGCTCCCGGAGGGCCAAACAAAACAAGATTTAGCATCAGGATTATTTTTAAATTTAAAAAGCCTTTCCGTGTATCGAAAAGGCTTTTTAAGTAAGTCGTGGACTTGAAGGGAGTCGAACCCCTAACCTTCTGATCCGTAGTCAGATGCTCTATCCAATTAAGCTACAAGTCCCTTTGTTAATGGACTGCAAAGATAGAAGTAAAAATTTAACATCTGCAAAAAAATTTCAATTTTCACACCCTTTGCAATCCCTTATGAATGTATTTGCCTCTATTCATGAATCTTACGAATGCAACTCCTTTATCTTTTTTCTTAACAGAGGGTACTATATGCGCAACTTGACTATTGTTTTCCCTTATTGGGCTTTGAAATCGACTCACGCATGTCGGTATCCGATTTCAGGTTCTGCATTTTGTAATAGTCCATTACGCCAAGATTGCCGGATCGGAACGCTTCTGCCATAGCCAGAGGAACCTGGGCTTCTGCTTCAATTACTTTCGCACGCGCCTCCTGAGCTTTCGAGCGCATTTCCTGCTCTGATGCAACGGCCATTGCACGACGTTCCTCTGCGCGGGCATTTGCAACTTTAAGATCTGCTTCTGCCTGGTCTGTTTGAAGTTTTGCACCAATATTGTCGCCGATATCAATATCCGCGATATCAATGGACAGGATCTCAAAAGCGGTACCGCTGTCTAATCCTTTTTCTAATACTGTTTTTGAGATCCTGTCTGGATTCTCCAATACTTCTTTATGATTTATGGCAGAGCCGATGGTAGTAACGATGCCCTCACCTACTCTCGCCAGAATCGTTTCTTCACCGGCGCCACCTACCAGCTGATTAATATTCGCGCGCACCGTCACCCTCGCCTTGGCAACCAATTGTATCCCATCTTTTGCAACAGCTGCAACCGGCGGGGTATTAATTACCCTCGGATTAACAGACAGCTGAACAGCATCGAATACATCGCGGCCTGCAAGGTCAATTGCGGTTGCCAGTTTAAACGTAAGGGGAATATTGGCTTTATCTGCTGAAATAAGCGCTTTGATTACACTGTTTACGTGTCCTCCTGCTAAATAATGAGTTTCGATCTCGTTCGAATTAATATTTAGCCCCGCTTTTGTAGAAGTGATCATTGCGTTTACTACAAGCGAGGGTGGTACTTTCCTAAGGCGCATCAGGAAAAGATTAAGCAAGCTAACCCTCACTCCCGAAAGCTGGGCGGTAAACCAGAGGTTAACCGGCAAAATATACAGAAAGAAGAACAGGGCGACAATAACCCCGAGTACTGTAAACAACAAATTATTATCCATTTTAAGTATATATTAAGTATTATTATTTTACTGCGTTCTGAATAGCTTCGAAATCAGGAAGATCGCCGGCTGACTCAAGTACTTCAGCATATACAATTTCCTGTTCTTCGTTTATTACAAATGCCGCACGTTTTGCCACCCCCCGTAGCCCGAAAACAAACTCATCGTAATAAGCGCCGTATGCCTTACACACTTCTTTATTGAAATCGGATAACAAAGGAAACTGATATTGATTCTCTTCTTTAAACTTCGCAAGCGTAAAAGGCGAATCAACAGAGATTCCCACAACATCGGCCCCAAGCTCTTCGTAGTAACCAAACGAATCGCGCATTGTACACAACTGGGTGGTGCATCCCCCCGTGAAAGCCATTGGAAAGAAGTGGATCACCAGTTTCTTTCCAGCATAATCACTTAAAGAAATTTCTTTGAGCTCGGAACTGTAGAGATTAAAAGAGGGTGCTTTTTGACCTTTTGTTAATGCCATAGATAATCAGGTGTTGGATATGTAAATAACGGAATTAAACTGGCTGAATTATTTTGCTAAATATACCGTTAATTCAGATAAATAGAAAATCTGTATCAAATACAGTGAAATTAACTAAATTGCGCTGTGTTACAGTTTTCCGGCAAATCCTGGACTAAGTTAAAATTACTGGGGACCACTGTAACTCAATAACCGGCGCGAGTCTACAAACTAAATCACTTTAAATTAAACGCATGAAATCCAGAGGTACAACATTTCTCGTCGTTGCGATACTATTGATCGTTTTAATTAAGGTCCTTCACGTAAATACCAGCTATTGCAACAGCACAGTATCTACGAATGTTTCGAGCAGCTGGAGCAGTTGGAACAACTCAAACGCCAGTACAGAAAGCATACGAAATCCCGCGTCTTCAATCCCGGTTGTGGTGATTTATAAATCAAAAATAATTGGAGATATAAAGTCCCCTGCTCCCGTCAGAATTGATATTTCAGATAAAAACATCGGTTCGCTCTGGGTTCCCCTGTTCAAAACGTCAAGTTTTAGTTTTTCAGTAGATTGTAAGAGCACGCCTAAACTAGCAGAAGCTCAAGGCGTTGCAACCGTATTCGAGGGTAAAATCAATATTTCGGGAAAATACAGCTTAATCGGACTGTGTCCATCAGAGACCGCTGATAAGCTGGTAGTAGAGAATATAATGAATCGTATTTATGATGAGGCAAAAACGAACATAAAAAGCTTCTCTAAATAAAAAATTCAACAGTAGCGATCATCCCTCTTTTTGATTTGAGCATCGAGTATAGTTAATCCTTCCCTAAAAGAATGAGGCTGGTATCCCAGATCAGCAATGGCCTTATCCAGAACAAAGCCAGTTCGTTTTGGCCTTTTTGCTGTCTGATTTAAGGATTCTGATGACACCGGCTTCATAAGAGAACTATCGAGATGCCAGAACGCAGCTACATGCTGCACCAGTTCATAAACGCTCATCATGTCTTTTCCGGAGATATGATAGATTCCAGGCGCCTCTCTTTCAGCAGCGAGAAGACATGCCTCGGCCAGATCTTCGGCCAATGTCGGCATCCTCCACTGATCAGCCACAATATTGAGCGGTTCGCCTTTTTCAAGGGCCGACTTCGCCCAGAGCACGATATTGGAGCGGCTCATATCTGTAGTTATTCCGTAAACAAGAATCGTACGGATGATGGTCCAGCGACATGAAGAATTAAACAAAATCCTTTCCGACTCTGCTTTGCTTTCGCCATAAACACTGACCGGACTTACATCCGCCTCCTCTGCATAAGGCCCGTTCCCGCCGTCGAACACAAAATCGGTAGATAAATGAATAAGGTGGATGTCATTTTCTTCACAAACCACCGAAAGCGACCGTACCGCTTCCACATTCATGAGGCGACATAGGTCCTTGTCCTGTTCACAGATATCTACATTGGTGACCGCAGCAGTATGAATAATCACATCGGGCGAGAACCGTTGAATAACATCCCGCATGCGAGGTGTATCGCAGATATCCATTTCAGCGTAAACGTATCCCTCCTCTGCAGGATACCTGTTCCGTCCTTTTGATGTCGCGATGAGCTGAGCCCTGTTCGATGAAAGGATAAGCTCTGTAAGCTTCTGCCCCAGAAGCCCGTTACTACCGGTTACCAGTATTTTTTTCATTGTTGTAAATATCTGGAATTTATACCAGATCCGCTTCGGACCCGCATTTAAAAGGCTCCAGAGTGGAAAGGGAGCACTTAGCGACCATACTTTGTCTTCCTCCTGTGCTTCTTCGAGTAAAAACCGGAGAAGCACGGAAACGAGTGGCTGTCTGGACCGAAGATAGCCAAAGCCGGATATGAGCCGGACCGCACTGTCCAACAAAACCGGTACCTTTTCCTGACCATGTTCGTAGTGGCAACTACTCACCTTCTGGCTGGCTATGACTTGGCTTCGGTCTGGGTATTGGATTTTTTAGAAGAACTGTAGAAGAAATCCCATAGCCGTGCCGAACCCAGCCGGGGCAGGGTGCGGAAAACTTCCGGACTCAGTGAAGTCCTTTTTCTGTTCCTTCATCCAAGTTCTTTCTCTCATTATTTTTGCTGTAACAGGCAATGCAAAGAATAATCAGAGCGACAACAACAGCCCAGGCCCAGGGCTGCAAATACCAAACCGTATCGCTGCTTATAATATCCTGATCCGGAATGTCTGAATTGGTTTGCGCGAAGGCAAACGTGTTTAAACAACTAAGAAGCGCAATAAAAACAGATCTTCTTAAAATTTCCTTGGTTTCCATGACACAAATCATTTTCTTTTAATAAGAACAGCATTATTTTCGTCTGGTTTTATGATAAATTCACAGGCTTCATTTTTTCACGGGTTTATCAAAAGTGCTATAAGTCTCAGGATAGCGCACCGGAAGAAAGTGAAAAATAAGGGCGTTTGAGCAAAAGAAAAAACGCGATATAAATGAATAGTCATAAAAATGAAAATCTTTTCATTCCAGACATTTAATTTTAAAAGATAAAACGTATTATTGCAGACCCAAAAAGCGACCTTAAAAGTGGCTTTAAAACATTGAAAAATAACATATTTACTCCAAAATTATATGCCAAACGTTGGAAAAATAGCGCAAATCATTGGAGCGGTAGTTGATGTAAGCTTCGCCGATGGCGCCAAACTCCCCAAAATTTACGATGCATTAGAGGTTATTAAGCCTAATGGACAGTCTATTATCTTCGAAGTACAGAACCACCTTGGAGAAGACAGGGTTCGTGCGATAGCAATGGACTCTACAGACGGGTTGGTTCGCGGAATGGATGTAACTGATACAGGAGCTCCGATTAAAATGCCTGTTGGAGATGGAATTAAGGGCCGCGTATTTAACGTGGTAGGTGATGCAATAGATGGCATTCCTAACCTGGATAAAACAGCCGGGCGTCCTATCCATAGTCACCCTCCGCGTTTTGAAGATCTTTCTACAGAAACCGAGGTTTTATTTACCGGAATTAAAGTAATTGATTTGCTGGAGCCTTACTCAAAAGGTGGAAAGATTGGATTGTTCGGTGGTGCAGGTGTTGGAAAAACCGTATTGATCCAGGAGTTAATCAACAATATTGCAAAAGCATATTCTGGTTTATCTGTATTCGCAGGTGTAGGAGAACGTACCCGTGAAGGGAACGACCTTCTTCGCGAAATGCTCGAATCGGGCATTATTAAATACGGAGAAGAGTTTATGCATGGCATGGAGAAAGGCGAGTGGAACCTTGATACCGTTGATGCCGAAGAGCTGAAAGATTCTAAATGTACCTTTGTGTTCGGTCAGATGAACGAGCCTCCCGGTGCACGTGCCCGCGTTGCGTTATCAGGTTTAACTGTTGCTGAATACTTCCGCGATGGAGATGGACAAGGCCAGGGACGTGATATCCTGTTCTTTATTGATAATATCTTCCGTTTCACTCAGGCAGGTTCTGAAGTATCTGCTTTGCTTGGACGTATGCCATCAGCTGTAGGTTACCAGCCAACACTTGCAACGGAAATGGGTTTGATGCAGGAACGAATCACTTCAACCAAACGCGGTTCAATCACTTCCGTTCAGGCGGTATATGTACCTGCGGATGACTTGACCGACCCTGCTCCTGCAACAACGTTTGCCCACCTTGATGCAACAACCGTATTGTCGCGTAAGATTGCTGAGCTTGGAATTTATCCTGCGGTTGACCCGCTTGATTCTACCTCGCGGATCCTTAGTCCGATGGTTCTTGGCGACGAGCACTACGGAACGGCTCAGCGTGTAAAAGAAATTCTTCAACGCTATAAGGAACTTCAGGATATCATCGCCATCTTAGGTATGGATGAACTTTCTGAAGAAGATAAGCTTGTGGTTGCCCGCGCACGTCGCGTTCAGCGCTTCTTGTCGCAGCCTTTCCACGTTGCTGAACAGTTTACAGGATTAAAAGGCGTACTGGTTGATATTAAAGACACTATTAAAGGCTTTAATATGATCATGGACGGAGAAGTAGATGAATATCCTGAAGCTGCATTCAACCTCGTTGGTACGATTGAAGATGCAATAGAAAAAGGTAAGAAACTGCTTGCTGAGGCAAATGCGTAGTAAGTAGCAAGTATTTAGTAGCAAGTAGCAAGACACATATTACAGTACCAAGTATCAGAAAAGAAGATAAAATCTTAATACCTGATACTTGATACTAAGTACTAAATAACATGACATTAGAAATTTTAACACCTGATCAGACCGTTTTCGAAGGAGAAGTTAACTCGGTTACCGTACCTGGTACTCAGGGTTCTTTCGAAGTACTGAATAATCACGCTCCTATTATCTCTACACTGGAGGATGGCAAAGTGATTATCCGTACCGGTGGAAAAAGCGAAGAGAGCTACTTCATAAAAGGCGGTGTTGTTGAAGTACTCAACAATAAAATAACTGTTCTTGCTGAAGGAATTGTAAAATAATATAACCTTTGTTAAAGGGTAAAGGGCTTCTGAAAAGAGGCCCTTTTTTTGTGGTCCTTTGGCTGGTTTTCCACAATGAAAAATAACATTTTAAACTATTATAAGCAGCTGCCTTTTTCACTTAGCGCCGTCCCCTCGAACAAGAGTCAATCGCTATGTTAAGCAAATATAATTTTTAATGATTTCTTTCAACTTTTTCTCTTATTCACGCCGTTTCAGGAAGAAAACAGCCCCTTTGCTCACCTAAACCAAATATTTAAACCGTATACCAAAACGTGATTTGGTATAGTGATTCCAAATTTTCCGAACAGAAAACCCATACGATTCCAAATTTTATTCCGGAACGATTAATATGATAGAATAATATACTAATTGAAAATTTCTGTTGCATCCTATTGATTGATATAGATCAAGTCCCTACCTTGAGGATAGATAAAAAGGACAGATGCCGCAGGGCTCAATGTTCATTAAAAATAAAGAGTTTTAATCAATTTATATTCATTTATTAAGACGGGGTAATACGATAAAATATTACTAACAAAACATGAAATCATCAACAGATTTGCAGGGTACAACCGAAACACAGGAAGAGTTAAACCGCTACAGCAGCACACTTACACAGGACCCAACACAGCCTGCTGCACAGGCTATGTTATATGGAATCGGGTTAACCGACGATGACATGAATAAAGCACAGGTGGGTATCGTGAGTATGGGTTACGACGGGAACACCTGCAACATGCATCTGAATGACCTGGCGAAGCTGGTGAAAGAAGGTGTATGGAAGGAAGATCTGGTAGGGTTAATATTCCATACCATCGGGGTAAGTGACGGGATGGGTAATGGGACTCCCGGCATGCGTTATTCTTTAATCAGCAGGGATGTTATTGCTGATTCAATTGAAGCGGTATGCGGAGCTCAGTACTACGATGGCTTAATCGCGCTTCCAGGCTGCGATAAAAACATGCCTGGTTCTGTGATCGCGATGGGACGGCTTAACCGCCCGGCTATTATGGTGTACGGCGGAACAATAGCTCCCGGACATTATAAAGGTGAAGACCTGAATATCATTTCTGCATTCGAGGCTTTAGGGAAAAAGATTGCAGGGCAAATTGATGAAATAGATTTTAAAGAGATTATAAAGCACTCCTGCCCTGGTGCGGGCGCCTGCGGTGGTATTTATACTGCAAATACCATGGCTGCTGCTATCGAGGCACTCGGAATGAGCTTGCCTTATTCTTCTTCAGCACCAGCCCTGAGCCCCAATAAAAAAGAGGAGTGCTTAAGAGCTGGTAAGGCGATCCGCTTATTGCTGGAAAGAGATATCAAGCCAAGAGATATCATGACTAAAGAAGCATTTGAAAATGCTATCGTCACTTTAATGGTACTTGGCGGTTCTACCAATGCAGTGCTTCACCTGATCGCTATGGCTAAGAGCGTGGACGTGAAACTGACTCAGGATGACTTCCAGGCGATCAGCAACAGGATCCCGGTCCTTGCCGATATGAAGCCAAGCGGTAAATATATGATGGAGGACCTGCATAACGTTGGCGGTGTTCCTGCAGTTATGAAATACCTTCTTCAGCAGGGATGGCTTCATGGCGATTGCCTCACCTGTACCGGTAAAACACTCGCGGAAAATCTCGCTGACGTACCCGAACTGGATTTTGATACGCAGAAAATCATTTTACCCGTTGATAAGCCCGTTAAAGCGACCGGGCACCTGCAGATCCTGTACGGCAACCTGGCTGAAGGCGGAAGCGTAGCTAAGATCACGGGGAAAGAGGGTGTTTACTTCGAAGGTCCGGCAAGGGTTTTTGACGGGGAGTCGCATCTGATTGAAGGCATCAGCAATGGCAGGGTGCAGCATGGTGACGTAGTGGTAATTAAGAACATCGGGCCAAAAGGTGCTCCCGGGATGCCGGAGATGCTGAAACCTACGTCGGCTCTGATTGGCGCCGGACTTGGAAAGTCGGTAGCCCTGATCACCGATGGACGCTTTAGCGGCGGTACTCACGGATTTGTAGTAGGACATATTACTCCTGAAGCTTACCTCGGCGGCTTAATCGGCCTGGTACAGGACGAAGACAGGATCGAAATAGACGCGATAAAACGCCAAATCACTCTGAAGGTATCTGAAGAGGAGATTGCCAAACGAAAAGCAGCATGGGTACAGCCCGAATTAAAAGCCAAAAAAGGTTTACTCTATAAATACGCAAAGCTGGTAAGCAACGCTGCTGAAGGTTGCGTAACCGACGAAGACTGAGTTGGGAGTTGAGAGTTGAAAGTCGAAAGTTAAGAGTCGAAAGGCGAAAGCTTAAAGGTAAAAGTTGAAAGCTTACCGCTGATAGCAAAATATCTAATTTTAAATCTAAAAACATGGAAACAGCGCAACAGGAAGTATTGACTGCGAAAGAACCCGACACAGGAATAGAACTGACAGGATCAGTGGCTTTGCTGGAAGGACTCGTCGTGGAGGGTGTTGATACAATCTTCGGGTATCCGGGCGGTGCAATAATGCCTATCTACGATGCTTTATATGATTACTCAGATAAGCTGAAACACATACTGGTCCGCCATGAACAGGGTGGAATCCATGCCGGACAGGGATATGCCCGTTCTTCGGGAAAAGTGGGTGTGGTATTTGCAACGAGCGGACCAGGGGCAACCAACCTGGTCACCGGACTTGCTGATGCACAGCTCGACAGCACTCCTGTTGTTTGCATTACCGGACAGGTATTTGCACATCTGCTGGGGACTGATGCTTTCCAGGAAATCGATGTGATTAACATTACTTCTCCGGTAACTAAATGGAATTACCAGATAACGGATGCTACTGAGATTCCCGAAGTACTTGCCAAAGCATTTCATATCGCCCGCAGCGGCCGGCCCGGTCCGGTCTTGATAGATATTACTAAAAATGCGCAGCTTCAGAAGTTCAACTTCAAGGGATATACTCCCTGCAGACATATAAGGAGTTACCGTCCGAAGCCCATTGTGAGAAAAGAGTACGTGGAGCAGGCAGCCGAACTCATCAACAGTGCAAAGATGCCTTTTGTGTTGTGGGGACAGGGCGTTATTCTCGGCAATGCAGAGCAGGAATTTAAAGCGTTTATAGAAAAATCGGGAATTCCTTCGGCGTGGACTATCCTTGGCGCAGGAGTGATACCCAACGACCATCCGCTTAACGTTGGAATGCTTGGAATGCACGGCAATTACGGTCCTAATGTGCTTACCAACGAATGTGACGTACTGATAGCCATCGGAATGCGCTTCGACGACCGGGTAACAGGCCGTCTGGATAAGTATGCTAAACAGGCGAAGGTTATCCACCTGGACATCGACCCTGCAGAAATCGACAAAAATGTACAAACAACGGTTCCTGTATGGGGCGACTGCAAAGAGACGTTGCCTTTGCTCACTTCTCTTGTTGAAACAAAACAACATGCTGAATGGCTGGAACGATTCAAAGAATTCGAAAAGAAGGAAATTGATGCCTTGATCCGGGAAGAGCTCTTCCCTACCTGTGAAGAGATGACAATGGGCGAAGTGATCCAGTCGTTGAATGAACTCACGAATGGCGACGCTGTTATTGTTACCGACGTAGGGCAGCACCAGATGGTTGCCTGCAGATATGCGAAACTGAACCACACGAGAAGCAATATTACAAGCGGCGGTTTAGGCACTATGGGCTTCGCTCTGCCCGCAGCAATAGGCGCAAAATTTGGCGCGCTGGACAGGCAGGTGGTAGCTATTATCGGCGATGGCGGTGTACAAATGAATATTCAGGAGCTGGGCACCATCATGCAAAGTGGCGTAGATGTCAAAATAATCATTCTGAACAATCAGTTTCTCGGAATGGTTCGCCAGTGGCAGGAACTGTTCAATGAAAGGCGCTATTCCTTTGTAGATATAACCAGTCCCGATTTTGTAAAAGTAGCCGAAGGTTATGGAATCCACGGAAAGAGTATTGCAAAAAGGGAATATCTTAAGGATGCCCTGAAAATGATGCTCGAACATGAGGGATCTTATCTCCTGGAGGTGATGGTTAAGAAAGAGAATAACGTGTTCCCTATGGTACCTCAGGGTTGCAGCGTTAGTGAGATAAGACTGGCTTGAGTTATGAATTATGAGATATGAGTTATGGGATATGAGATACTCAAATCTCAAGACTAATTAATTAAAAAATCATGGATACAGAAAATACTCCGGTAAAGCAGGAATATAACATTACTGTTTATACAGAAAATCAGATTGGTCTGCTTAGCCGTATCGCCATTATCTTCACAAGAAGAAAGATTAATATCGACAGCCTGAATACCTCTCCGTCGGAGATTGAGAGTATTCACCGTTTTAATATTGTGATTAACGAAACGGAGGATGTAGTAAGAAAAGTTACACGACAGATCGAAAAGCAGGTAGAAGTACTTAAGGTGTATTACAATACCAACGAAGATGTGATCTGGCAGGAGATGGCCCTCTATAAGGTACCTACTGACACTATTGCTGAGAAGGCATCGGTAGAACGCCTCCTTCGCGAGAATGGCGCCCGGGCAGTGGTAATCAGAAAAGACTATACAGTATTTGAAACCACTGGCCATCGCGAGGAAACGGATAACCTCACTGCGGCTCTTCAGCCCTACGGATTGATTGAGTTCGTAAGAAGTGCACGGATTGCGATCATTAAGGATAGCGAAGGTTTTAACTGCAAGCTGAGGGAGTTTGAAAGAACTGAACCCGGACAAGATGTAGTAGAAAATGAGTACCTTAACAGCCGCGAAAAAGTATTCACAATGTGAGCGTCGGGAGTTAAAAGTAGAGAGTTAAAAGTAGAAAGTTAAAAGTAGAAAGTTGAGAGTTAAAAGCTGAAAGCTAAAAGCACAAAGCAGAAGGCTGACAGCAATAATCATAAAAACAAAGCAAAAGTTCAAACAAACAATCATGGCAAAATTAAATTTCGGCGGTGTTGAAGAAAATGTAGTGACCCGCGAAGAATTTCCGTTATCAAAAGCACAGGAAGTACTTAGCAAAGAAACGGTAGCAGTAATAGGCTACGGAGTACAAGGACCCGGACAGGCTCTTAATCAGAAAGATAACGGCATCAACGTTATTGTAGGACAACGCAAAAACTCTAAATCATGGGATAAAGCAGTACGTGATGGTTTCGTACCGGGTGAAACTCTTTTTGATATAGAAGAAGCACTTGAAAAAGGTACAATCATTTGCTACCTTTTAAGCGATGCAGCTCAGATAGAACTTTGGCCTACCGTTAAAAAGCACCTTACTGCAGGCAAAGCCTTGTATTTCTCTCATGGCTTCGGTATCACGTTTAATGAGCAAACCGGAATCGTTCCTCCTGCTGATGTTGACGTATTCCTCGTAGCCCCTAAAGGATCAGGCACTTCATTACGCCGGATGTTCCTTGAAGGCCGTGGATTGAATTCAAGCTTTGCAATCTTCCAGGATGCCACTGGTAAAGCATGGGAAAGAGTAATAGCTTTAGGTATTGCCGTAGGTAGTGGTTATTTGTTTGAAACTGACTTCAAAAAAGAGGTTTTCAGCGACCTGACCGGCGAGCGTGGTACTCTCATGGGTTGTATCCAGGGTATCTTTGCTGCTCAGTATGAAGTATTGCGCAGTAAAGGGCACACTCCTTCTGAAGCATTTAACGAGACTGTTGAAGAATTAACTCAGTCGCTGATGCCTTTAGTTGCAGAAAACGGTATGGACTGGATGTATGCAAACTGCTCTACGACTGCTCAGCGCGGTGCCCTTGACTGGTGGAAGAAATTCAGGGATGCTACCAAGCCCGTTTTCGAAGAATTATACGAAAGCGTTGCAACAGGAAAAGAATCTCAGAGATCTATCGACTTAAACAGTCAGCCAGATTACCGCGAAAAGCTTGACGCAGAGCTAAAAGAACTTCGCGACAGCGAAATATGGCAGGCTGGCAAAACTGTAAGAGGCTTGCGCCCGGAAAATCAAACAGTAGAGGCATAAGCCAACGCTCAATATAAGAACAGGGAGCAATTAACAAGTGCTTCCTGTTCTCTGTATAATTACAATTTGAATTAATATATACTTAATTCTATTTCAAAAACAAGTACTTAAGCTTAGCCTGGCAGAACGGGCAACAAAACGAGAATATGTTACACGATCCTAACCGCATATTTATTTTTGACACAACACTCCGCGACGGAGAACAGGTACCCGGTTCTCAGCTCACAACTCCTGAGAAGATCATTATAGGTGAGGCACTTCAGTCGTTGGGCGTAGATATTATTGAAGCAGGATTCCCTATTTCCAGTCCTGGCGACTTCCAAAGCGTTATTGAGCTGTCAAAAATAATTCGCGAGCCTATCATCTGCGCACTGAGCCGTGCTAAAAAGGGAGATATAGACCTTGCAGCTGATGCATTGAAATATGCGAAACATCCACGTATACATACGGGCATCGGCGCCTCCGATATGCATATTAAGTATAAGTTTAACAGCACAAGAGAGGAGATCCTTGAGCGGGCTGTAGAAGCTGTTAAATACGCAAAGAAGTTTGTTGAGGATATTGAGTTCTATGCAGAAGATGCTGGCAGGGCCGACAATGTATATCTGGCTCAAATGATCGAAGCCGTTATTGCGGCAGGTGCAACTGTAGTTAATATCCCGGATACCAATGGATATTGCCTGCCGGAAGAATATGGAGCGAAAATCCGTTTTCTGAAAGAAAATGTAAAAAATATTGATCAGGCCGTTATTTCAGTACATTGCCACAACGACCTCGGCCTGGCAACAGCAAACAGCATGGCCGGCCTTCAGAACGGAGCCCGCCAGGTTGAATGTACTATTAACGGAATAGGTGAACGTGCGGGAAATACTTCACTGGAAGAGGTAGTGATGATCCTCAAAACACACCGTTCACTGAACCTTCATAACAGCATAAACACAAAGCATTTATATAAATTAAGCGGAATGGTAAGCCGCATGATGCGCATGCCTGTACAGCCAAACAAGGCAATTATAGGAAAGAACGCATTTGCACATAGCTCGGGGATCCATCAGGATGGCGTACTTAAACACCGCGAGAATTATGAAATAATAAACCCGGAGGACGTTGGGATCGATCAGTCTGAAATCATCCTGACGGCACGCAGCGGCAGGCATGCCCTGAAGCATCACCTTGAACGCCTGGGGTATTCTGTAGATCGTATCGACCTGGATCATGCTTATGAGCGCTTTCTCGAAATGGCTGATAAGAAAAAAGAGATCAAAGATGATGACCTTCTTTTACTCATGGGCAACGGCAATGATACAAACTATAAAAACGGGGTAAAAATACAATCGCTGAAGGTAATCTGCGGCGAAGAAACCAGTCCCCAGGCAACGGTAAAACTAAGCTATAACGGAAATGAAGTTGAAGCGACAGCCTCTGGTAACGGCCCGGTTAGCGCCACGATTAAGGCGATCGAGAGCATACTGGGCAATCATGTGGAGATTAAAGAATTTAATATCCATTCCATCGAAGGGGGAAGCGATGATGTTAGTAAGGTAGACATGAGGGTGATCCACGAAGAGAAATCATACATGGGCTACGGATTCAGCACCGATATCGTGAGAGCTTCTGCGAATGCGTACCTCGATGCCCTGAATAAATTTGTATAGATATATCTCTTCGAATGGAGAGACGTTAAAAGAACAATATAATTTTGACTAAAGAAAATGAGCAAGACATTATTTGACAAGGTGTGGGATGCGCATGTGGTACGTAGCATTGAAGGCGGCCCGGATGTGTTATTTATTGATCGCCATTTAATCCACGAGGTTACTAGTCCGGTAGCATTCCTGGGGTTAAAGACCCGGGGAATCCCTGTGCTATATCCGGAAAGAACTTTTGCAACCGCAGATCACAATACACCAACAATCAATCAGCATCTTCCTGTTGCTGATCCGCTTTCAGCGAACCAACTGAAGGCGCTGGAGGAAAATGCCGGAGCTTATGGAATCAGGCATTGGGGACTGGGTCACCAGAAAAATGGGATTGTACACGTTGTGGGACCGGAAAACGGCATAACCCAGCCAGGTGCAACCATCGTTTGCGGCGACTCGCATACATCAACTCATGGCGCTTTTGGAGCTATAGCCTTTGGTATCGGTACATCCGAAGTGGAAATGGTACTTTCTACACAGTGTATCATGCAGCCGAAGCCTAAAAAGATGCGGATCAACATTACAGGCAGTCTTAGCAAAGGAGTAACTCCAAAAGACGTGGCCCTGTTTATCATCTCAAAACTTACCACATCCGGCGCTACAGGATATTTTGTAGAGTATGCCGGAGAAGTTTTCGAAAGCATGAGCATGGAAGGCCGCATGACGGTTTGTAACCTCAGTATTGAAATGGGTGCACGCGGAGGTATGATCGCTCCCGACGAAACAACATTCAATTATATTAAAGGACGTGAATTCACTCCTAAAGGTGAAGCATGGGATAAAGCGATGGCTTACTGGCAGACGTTAAAGACTGACGCTGACGCTACTTTCGATAAAGAGTTTACATATGATGGGAGCAGCATTGAACCCATGATCACTTATGGTACCAATCCGGGAATGGGCATGGGAATATCTAACAATATCCCAACGGCGCAGGAACTGGACGGTGGTGTAGCTACTTATGAGAAATCGTTAAACTACATGGGCTTCCATGAAGGAGAATCGATGATCGGAAAGAAAGTAGATTATGTGTTTGTTGGAAGCTGTACGAACGGCCGCATTGAAGATTTCAGAGCTTTTGCTTCTATCGTTAAAGGCAAGAAAAAAGCGGATGATGTTACGGTATGGCTCGTACCCGGTTCTCATGTAGTTGAAGCACAAATTAAAGAAGAAGGATTGCTTGATGTATTAACAGAGGCTGGTTTTTCTTTACGTCAGCCTGGCTGCTCAGCATGTCTTGCGATGAACGACGATAAAGTCCCTGCCGGTAAATATGCGGTAAGTACCTCTAACAGGAACTTCGAAGGCCGCCAGGGCCCTGGTGCCAGAACCATGTTAGCAAGTCCCCTGGTTGCAGCTGCTGCTGCCGTTACGGGAGTGGTAACCGATCCAAGAACGTTAATTCAATAAAACTAATCACACGGGATTCAATTTACCCGCAAAGAAATAATATGGCTTACGATAAATTCACTGTATTAAAAAGTACCGCCGTTCCTCTTCCGATTGAGAATGTCGATACCGATCAGATCATCCCGGCCCGCTTCCTTAAAGCAACAGAACGCGTAGGGTTTGGAGATAATTTATTCCGCGACTGGAGATATAACCCCGACAATACTCCTAAAGCAGATTTCGTTCTAAATAACCCCGTCTACAGTGGTAAAATACTTGTCGGTGGCAAGAACTTCGGGTCAGGATCATCCAGAGAACATGCAGCATGGGCTATTTACGATTATGGCTTCAGATGCGTTGTTTCCAGTTTCTTCGCCGACATATTCCGCAACAATTGCTTGAATATTGGAGTGCTGCCGGTACAGGTTAGCGCAGAGTTCCTTGAAAAGATCTTCAATGCCATCTTCGCCAATCCGCAGACAGAACTGGAAATAAACCTATCTGAGCAAACGATTACGCTTTTGGCTACCGGCGAAAGCGAGAGCTTCGACATCAGCAGTTATAAAAAGGATAATATGTCAAACGGTTTTGACGACATAGACTATCTTCAGAATATAAAGGGAGAGATCCAGGAATTCGCTTCGAAACTACCATTCTAATAAGAATGATGCTATAAGTCCTCGTTTAACGAAAGGCGTTTCAACCCATTAATGAAACGCCTTTTACTTAAAAGGACAGCAAAGGAAATAAGCAATGAGCAAGCTAAACGCCGAAAAAAGAAAAATTGAGATAATGGATACCACACTCCGCGATGGTGAACAAACATCGGGAGTATCGTTTTCTATTTCAGAAAAACTAACCATTACACAATTACTCCTTGACGAGCTCAGGGTAGACCGCGTAGAAGTTGCGTCCGCCCGTGTTTCTGACGGCGAGTTCGGAGCAGTTAAAGCCATAACAGACTGGGCAGAAAAAAACGGATACATAAACGCGATAGAGGTATTATCTTTTGTAGATAACGGCGTTTCTATTGAATGGATGGAAAAAGCAGGTGTCAGAGTACAGAACCTGTTAACGAAAGGCTCACTGAACCATTTAACCCATCAGTTAAAAAAAACGCCCGAACAGCACTTCGCCGAAATCGCCACGGTTATACAATCTGCCAAAAGTAAGGGGATCGATACAAACATCTATCTCGAGGACTGGAGTAACGGGATGAGGCATTCGCCTGATTATACCTGGCAGTACCTGGAATTTCTGTCGACTCAACCGGTAAAGAGGATCATGCTGCCTGATACGCTGGGCGTGCTTACACCATCAGAGACGTCTCAATTTATATCGGCAATCAGGACTAAATTTCCGCAGCTTCACTTTGACTTCCATGCTCATAACGACTACGACCTTGCTACATCAAATGTGCTTGAAGCGGTTAAAGCCGGTATAAACGGGCTGCATTTAACCGTGAACGGCATGGGCGAAAGAGCAGGAAATGCTCCTATGGCGAGTGTAGTTGCCGTTATTAACGACTTTCTTCCTGAAGCTGAAATTGCCTTAAAAGAGTCGTCAATTTACAAAGTAAGTAAACTGGTTGAAACGTTTTCGGGCGTGAGAATTCCGACTAACAAACCCATTGTTGGAGAGAACGTGTTCACTCAAACGGCGGGGATTCATGCGGACGGTGATAACAAGAGTAACCTCTATTGCAACGCCCTGCTCCCTGAACGCTTTGGACGAAAACGGAAATATGCACTTGGCAAGACTTCAGGCAAGGCGAACATTGAAAAGAACCTCCAGGAGCTGGGCCTGAAGTTAAACAATGAGGACCTGAAGAAAGTGACTCAGCGCGTTATCGAGCTGGGCGATAAAAAGGAGGCTGTAACAACAGAAGATCTTCCTTATATTATTTCCGATGTTTTGAACAGCAAGCTCTACGAAGAAAAAGTGATCGTAGAATCTTATGTTCTTACGCATTCAAAGGGACTGAGGCCTTCAGCCACTCTTGCTGTGTGTATCAACGGAAAACTTTTTGAAGAGCATGCGCAGGGCGACGGTCAGTTCGATGCATTTATGAACGCCCTGACGAAGGTTTACTCCCGCATAAACATGAAACTGCCTAAATTAGTGGATTATGCAGTAAGAATAGCTCCCGGCAGTAACTCCGACGCGTTATGCGAGACGATAATAACCTGGGAAACGAACAATAAAACCTTTATTACCCGCGGGCTTGACTCTGATCAGACAGTCTGCGCGATTAAGGCAACTCAGAAAATGTTAAATATTATATAGAAATAAACCAACACAATGAAACTAAACATAGCCCTTTTAGCAGGAGATGGAATAGGGCCTGAAGTAATAGACCAGGCAGTTAAAGTAGTAAATGCAGTTGCTGTAAAGTTTAATCACGAAGTAAACTGGACTTCTGCTTTAACCGGAGCAGCAGCCATTGATGCAGTTGGCGAGCCTTATCCTGATGAAACCCATGAAGTATGTATGGCCGCCGACGCCGTTTTATTTGGTGCCATTGGCCACCCCCGCTTCGACAACGACCCTAAGGCTACAGTACGTCCCGAGCAGGGGCTGCTTAAAATGCGTAAAAAACTGGGCCTCTATGCTAATGTTCGCCCGACCTTTACATTTCCATCGTTAATCGACAATTCTCCTTTAAAGAGAGAGCGGATTGAAGGCACCGACTTAATCATCCTCCGTGAGTTAACCGGAGGTATTTACTTCGGCGAGAGAGGAAGAAAAGATGATGGCAACACGGCCTTTGATACATGCACATATACACGTGAAGAAATACAACGGCTTGCAAAGCTCGGCTTTGAACTTGCCATGACTCGCGGAAAGAAACTGTGCTGCGTAGATAAAGCCAACGTCCTTGAAAGTTCACGCCTGTGGAGGGAAACCGTACAGGACATGGAAAAGGATTTTCCCGAAGTTGAAGTAAGTTACGAATTTGTGGATGCAGTAGCTATGCGACTGGTTCAATGGCCGAAATCATACGACGTGATTATCACAGAGAACCTCTTTGGCGATATCCTTACAGATGAAGCTTCTGTAATTTCAGGATCTATGGGATTAATGCCTTCTGCATCTGTCGGCATCCACACCTCTCTTTACGAGCCGATCCATGGATCATATCCGCAGGCTGCAGGTAAAGATATCGCTAATCCGCTGGCAACGGTATTATCGGCGGCAATGATGTTTGAAGATGCATTTGGCTTAAAAGAAGAAGCAGAACTCATCCGGACAGTAGTTAACAAGTCGCTCACCGAGGGGATCGTAACAGAAGACCTTGCCGGAAAAGACAACAAAGCCTACAAAACCAGCGAAGTCGGCGACTGGCTGGCAAAAAACATATAAGGATTTACCAATTGCCTCCTCTCCCCCTTGCTGTTTAGGTAAGGGGGAATTTTTGTGTTATGGCAGTTGGTTACTTTGAGTTCCCTTCTTTCTCTCCACCAATCCGGTAGCCGATGGCTTTCCTGGGCTCTGCCGGTTGTTCTTTTTTTTCCAGCAGTTCGTCCAGATACTGAAAGACGATCTCCATATTCTTGTCCTGATTGTTCAGTCTATTTTTGATGTATTCGATTTCCAGTTTGAGTGCTGTATTCCCTGAAAGCATTTCCCTTAGTTTTACAAACACATCAATGATCTTAAAGCTTACTTCTATCGCCCGCGCACTTTTTAGAACATTGGACAGTTGCAACACGCCATGTTCTGTAAACACCATAGGTAAGTAGCGGCTTCCGCCCCGCCCCTCTTTTGAGGTCGCATTTTGCGACCTCAAAGTTGCAAACTCCCGTTCGGTCAGTTCAAACATATAAGGAGGAGGAAAGCGGTCCTGATTACGTTTTACCTGTTCTTTCAGACGTTTTGTCTCTACTCCGTAAAGCTCCGCAAGGTCCCGGTCCAGCATGACCTTCTGTCCCCTGATTTGGTAGATCTTACTAATCACTACTTCATCGGGTACTACCTGCATATTTTGTTGCCCGTTCATTGATGATCTTTGTTTTCAACGTTCCAATATAGTCGGCCGCAAGCCCGTCAATTCTGCAATGCTGACTTAAGTTCACGTACACTACAATGAGATTTAAAGTTACTATTCTTTTCATTCGGCGGATGGACTTCTTCAATAAAAAGCCTGGCAGAAGGACTGCCAACTTATTGTAACTATCTGTAATGATCCCTACCTTCGCACTCAATGAAATTCTGAAGATGACTAGTTATCTCTATGATCCCGATCCTGTAAAAGCGCTGGAACGCCTAAAGCCGGTTATCAAGCGTACGCCTTTGATATACAATACCCGCCTTTCTGAAAAATATGGATGCCAGCTATTCCTCAAGCGCGAGGATCTTCAGGCTGTAAGGTCGTACAAATTGCGCGGAGCGTATAACATGATCTGCCAGCTAAGCGCTGAGCAGCTTGCCAAAGGCGTTGTATGTGCGAGCGCAGGGAATCATGCCCAAGGCGTGGCTTTCTCGTGCAGGGAGTTAAATACGCGGGGGGTGATTTTCATGCCCGAAATAACTCCTAAGCAGAAAATTGACCAGACCAGGATGTTTGGTAATGGGATGATTGAGATCATATTGGTTGGTGATACTTTTGACGATTGTCTTAAGGAAGCGCTGGCCTATACCGACGAGAATAAAATGACTTTCGTACCGCCATTTGATAATTACAATATTATCGAAGGACAGGGTACAGTGGCGGTAGAAATTCTGGAAGATCTGCCAGATACCGATATCGTGATTATACCTGTGGGCGGTGGTGGCTTAGCTGCGGGCGCTGGCAGCTACCTCAAGCAGGTAAACCCCTCTATCCGGGTGTTAGGTGTTGAACCTGAAGGCGCACCTTCCATGTTTAGAGCCTTTGAAGCCGGAGGTCCCGAAACACTGCAGTCCATCAATCGCTTTGTCGACGGAGCATCTGTAAAGCGGGTTGGTGAGCTTACTTATCCCATCTGCAGAAATGTTCTCGACCAGATAATCCTTGTTCCCGAAGGAAAGGTTTGTACTACTATATTGAGACTCTATAATGAGGAAGCTATTGTTGCTGAACCGGCGGGGGCATTATCTGTTGCGGCCCTTGATCTTTGTGCTGATCAGATAAAGGGGAAGAATGTAGTGTGCATCCTGAGCGGAGGCAATAATGACATCGAACGGATGCAGGAGATTAAGGAACTTTCGCTGTTATACGAAGGACTCAAACACTATTTTCTGATCCGCTTTCCGCAGCGTCCGGGAGCTTTAAAAAGGTTCGTTAACAATGTACTCGGCCCCGGCGACGACATTACCCGTTTTGAGTTTATTAAGAAAACAGAGCGCGAAAGCGGCCCGGCCCTTGTTGGTATAGAACTTAAGTCGGCCGAGGACTATGCTGCCCTGATCCAAAGGATGGAAGCTCATCGGTTTGACTATAAGGCTATCAACCGCGATCAGACATTGTTTGAGTATTTGGTGTGACGCTTCGCTTAGTAGCAAGTAGATAGTATCAGGTATTAAGACTGGTTTCCTATATTATTAACTGAAAGAAAAGGATTGGCAAATGCTCTCCTATTTAAGGCTGACGGCATATTGCCTGAAGCCAGCCCCATATCTTGATACCTGATACTGGTTACTTGATACTAGTTGCTTGATACTAACTTCAAACTTCAAAACTCCACAAACCTGTCGATACTAACACCAACCTCCTGCCCTTTTACATAGCGGAAATTTCCGGTATTGATTGCCCTTAATTTCACGCCGTTTCGTTCTAACAGAACTTCTTCATAGAAGCCCTTAAAGAAGCAGTCCTTCACGGTGAAAGTCAGCGAGTCATCGTTCCTATTTAACCTTACCCACTCTGCATATACGGCAACCGTATCCTTCCCTGTGTATATGTCTAATTCCCGGGCATCTTCAGAAGAGAGTACATTGCAGTTTGAAAGCAGCTGGGCAGTATATAAACATCCCGGCGCATTGTATAGGTCAGACGGGGCGCCTTCTTCGAGTACTTCTCCATCTTTAAGGACAATCATCTTGTCGGCAAGTGACAGTCCGTCGAGAGGGTCGTGTGATACGAGTATTGCAGTGATCCCCAGGTACCGCGACATCCGTTTAATATCGGCACGCAGTTCGTTTTTCAGTATGGAGTCAACCTGACTAAAGGGCTCGTCAAGCAATAATACTTCAGGACCAGTAATAATGGCTCTTGCTATTGCTACTCTTTGCTGCTCTCCTCCACTCAGATCAACTGCGCGCTTCTGTGCCAGATGGTCAATTTTGAGAAATTCCATCACCTCGAAGGTCTTCTGCTGCTTTTCTTTGAGATTCGTATTAGAAAGCAAGCCGGCAATATTATCGTAAACCCGAGCGTAGATATTTAAATTAAAATCCTGGGCCACGGTTTTCATTGCATCGTGTCCGGGGATTAACCGGCTTTCGGGGCCCATAACAGGCCCGTTCTTATATAATACAACCCCACTATCCGGACTCATTAATCCCGAAATAAGTTTCAGCAGCGTGCTCTTCCCACTTCCGCTCTCACCCGATATCACTGTTACCAGGCCCTCCGGAATGGAAAGGCTTACGGATTGCACTCCCGCCAGTGGATTATTCTGATATATTTTACTTACTTCCTGTAGTTCTATAATAGCGTTATTCATTGGATGGGATTGGCGAATGGCATCATACGCAAATAAACAAAAAAATCCCTGCAATTCCGGGACCGGAAAAACAGGGAAAGGTTAACCAATTGTATGTGTTTTAAAATCCTATGCTAAGGCCGAAGGCCATATTTTTAAGTCCTTTTTGAGCAGGGCTCTTTTCAAACATGTCGTTGAAATAATATTTTGCATATAAGCCAGCGCCACCATATCCTATCCTGGCGAACGCTCCGTATCTGAATTTAGTGAAGTGATAATCATCGTTAAACTTCTGTTTTCCGTTTTCGTTACTCTTTTGCTTCACGCGTCCGTTAAGGAGAAAGCCCATATCCGGCCCGGCTATGAAGCGGAATTTCTTGCCGCTTTTATCTTCCTTCGTCCTGAACTCAAAGGATAGTGGAATCCGAAGGTAGGTGGAGGAAAAGCGATTCTTACTGAACTGAATATCGGATTCATCATATTCAAGTACAGGGGCATTTCTTCTCATGGTGATATTGCGCTCTAAACGGAGGTGAGTCCAGTCAACCCCACCTGAGAGATATATTTTAAATGCACTGTTGAAGCGATATCCAAACTGAAGAAGATCAAAACCTACATTACTTGTTTTCCAGCCGTCGTATTCCAGGAATTCGTTCTCTGGAGAAAGCGTAAAGCTTCCGTTATCTATCAACTTAGAAAAACCGATATCAAAGCGGGCAAACGTTAAACCGAAAGACACACCTGAATGTCGCGAACCTTTCGAGCCATCTTCTTCGCTACGGCTCTCATCACTTTTCCCTATCGAAAGACTAACTTCTGTCTTTTTGCTCTTTGTAACAGTCCGGCTTGTTTTAGTAGAATCAGTAGGGAGGCTTTTGTTGTAAACTTCATCTGCGTATATAGTGTTAACCGCTGTAAGCACTATAAATAAAATAAATATTCGCTTCATGATATATTTTCTAATTCTGTTTGTCCTCTGCATTTTTGGTTTTGATCTTAATAAGCCCAAGATTAATACCTGAAATCAACGTTCCTTCGTCGTTCTCTGAAAACTCTATCACCTTATCCTTCCTCTTATCAACCTTGGCTACAACAAAATTTACAAGATCGCCCATTGACCGGATACCGGATGTTGATCTTTCAGTTTCAGCAACTGCTCTTTCTTTTACTTCACTTTCGACGTTTGCTAAAGCAAGTACAGGTTTACCAGTATCGTGCATAACAACGGTTGCAGGCGGAGCTACTGGCGATATCTGGCGATCTTCAACATAAGACAATACCTCTGTCTGCACATTGTGTTCAGTTATTTCTGTTTCGTTGACTAACTGTTGTTGTTCGGGCACACGCTTCCGGCTTTTTATTGATTCATAATATTCAGCCTGCCGATCATGGTTCATCTTCAGGGATGAAAGTTTTCTAAAAAAGCTCTCTCCTGCTGCTTCCTTCACCCGACTGGGCCGAGATGGTACAACCGCAGCTTTAGCGACCTGCTCCGGCTCTGTCGTTCCACGTAGCTTTATAGTTTCGGATGGTTTTGAAAACCAGATTGCGGCGCCTATTACAACGACTATACTGGCAGCTGCCATCCAGGCCGGAGTGAAAAGCGTCTTCTTCTGTGATTGCCTTAAATCTTCGGAAATCCTCCCCCACACCCTGTCAGAAGGCTCTGCCTCAAATGAACTGAATTTCCCTCGGAATAGTTCGTCAAACTCTTTATCCGACATAGTTTGCATGTTTATCACCCTCCATTTTAACTATTTTTTCTTTCAGGATCGCCCTGGCACGAGATAACTGCGATTTTGAAGCTCCTTCGGTTATACCTAATTGCTCTGCGATCTCTTTATGTGAATATCCTTCAATAGCATAAAGATTAAATACCACCCTGTAGCCGCTCGAAAGATGCTGTATCAGGTTAAGAAGATCCTTCGCTTCGAGTTTGTTCATGTCAAACATGCTCTGTGGGGCATCATACACTTCGTCAATATCCACCACGTTTATCATTCTCTGATTTTTCCGGTACACTTCTATTGCCGAGTTTATCATTATACGCCTTATCCAGCCTTCAAATGAACCCTCTCCGCGAAACTCCTTTACCTTTTGAAACACCTTTACAAAGCCTACCTGTAACATATCTTCTGCCTCAAAGCGATCTTTAGCATAACGCATACAAATACCCATCATTTTTGATCCGAGTAATTTATACAACAGCTCCTGGGTCCTTCGCTCTCCACGCCGGCATCCCTCAAGCAGATCGTCTACTGTCACTTTACGACTTATATTCATATGCGTTCAGATATAAGATGCCAATAGTGCCTGTTTGGTTGCACGGAAGCTTAATTATTTTCTTTTTATTAATCTGAAGTCCTGTTTGTAGACCAGAAAAAGAGAGTGATAGAAATCCATTTGATTTGAGCCGGGGCTTTTGAGATCAAAAACGGGCTCTATCCGAAAGTCGAGGTAAAAATGGGGCACTAGTTCCTTCTGATAAACATAACGAAGTATCAGCAGTTCACGTTTGTTTTCTGAATATCCCTCCATTCCGATCTTATTGGATACTGATTGATAAATGGGCATTCCGGCAGATGAAGCATATTTGTTGCCATTCCAATACGACACAATAAGCGATCCATACCGGCTTTTTACTCCTGCGTTGAGAAACAGGGCTTTGCCGTCAGCAAACGGATATTGATTAACCGACGAATTATCTTTAAATCCCACAAAATAATTCTCGGTATTGAATTCTGTTATAAAACCTTCCCCTGTACGAAGTTTCAGTTTAATACCGGTGGAGTAATTCAGCAAGGTTTTTAGCGGCTTATCAATCGTATCAATCTGGCCCCCCTGATGGAATGCTAAAACCTGGAGCGGTAACGACAGCTTAATCTTTTCGTTCTGGCGGATCGTAATATCAGCCGAGCCACCGGCAAATAGTTCTTCCTGCTCACCAGAAGGTTTGTAGATCATATTGTTCCAGTTGATGAAAGCATCGAGAAATAAAGACGGCTTGTTTATTACTACCTGCGTTCCATACTCAACAGGGTTGGCAATTTTTCGTTCGAAATCGTATAATGGTTCTATGAAACGATGCTGGGCATTCCCTTCAAGCACCCCGTTGATTAAAGCGGTGTTCCCGCTTTGATATTTAATGCTGAACAGTGGATATGTACGATAAATACCATTGCCTCCGAAGTCCTTCCTTAGATGAATTCCGGCCATCACAGACAGCTTTGGATGGGCGTAATATACTAGCTGCGGCTCAAGCTGAGCGCCATATAAGGTATAACCATCCTGAAAATCATTAAAAAACTCGTAGTTACGCAGGAAGTTGAAATTATGAATGCTTAAATGCAGCTCTCCCGTTCGAAGACTATCCGGCCGGATCCGGTATTCAAGGCTATCATTGGGTAATTGAGCTTTTACGAAGAACGCGAAGACTAACGCGACAATTAAAAGAAGATACTTTTTCATTCCGGCTTAAAGCACAAACGTACACGATTTAATTAATACACACAAACGATCTTTGTTGGTTTCAGTCCCCCCAGCGGTATCAGAGACCTAACCATCATCTGACCAGGAAGTCACCCGGCTCCTGACACCGTGTTTCTTCCATTGATAAAAACAGGGGTTCGCATCGCCGTTTCCCCATTCAAACCCGACTGAAGGTCGAAGCAGTTCCGATGGCGATGGCTTGTTGGGAACCCTATTACTTCTTCAGACGGTAATATTTGTAAATCTTTACTCCCATCATGATAATGAAGATGAAAAGAAAGAGGCCTATGATGCCGTATATCCAGTTAAGTGCGTTCTTCAGGACAACAACAAAGACAATAGCAACCAGCAGAATGGTGGCAACTTCATTCCAGATGCGCAGCTGCGTAGAGGTCCATGAAAAGATACCATTCCTGAGCTGGATCATCACATGCTGGCACACGAAATGATAAATGAGCAATCCAACTACGAAGCCCAGTTTCACCAGCATCCAGTCGGCTTGAAAAAGGTATGGGTTAAGATATAACATCGCGATGCCCGCCAGAACTGTAAGTATCATTGCCGGCACAGTGATAATATTCCACAAGCGGCTGGCCATAAGGGCAAATTGAGGGAAGAGGATCTTTTGTACATCCTCTTCCCTCTCTCTCGCTTCGATATGATAAATAAAAATCCTGACAATATAGAATAAGCCAGCCATCCAGCAGACTACAAAAATAATATGGATCGCTTTTATATATAAGTACAGCACTTCAAGCAGCTTATGTAAGTTCGTTTTTAATTACGTCTATGGCGTATTTGACATTATCGAAAGGCAAATCAGGCATGATACCATGGCCAAGATTGAAAATAAACCCATTCTCGCCCTTCATGCGCTCATGCAGCTTCACAATACGGTCTTTAATTACCTTCTTATCTGCATATAAAATATGAGGATCAAGATTCCCCTGTACTGCAATTCCAGCTGGGAGACTTTTCTTAACATTCAGGAGGTCGGCGTTCCAGTCTACCGAGATAACATCCGGTTTCGCTTCTGCCATCAGAGGGGCGAATACCGAGCTACCCTTACAGAAAGATATTATGGGTATGTCCTGCCGGTTTAGACCGGCTATGATCTTCGAAATATACGTATGTGAAAACTCTTTATAGTCGTCCCATGCCAGGGCGCTGGCCCAGCTGTCAAATATCTGCAGAGCATCCACTCCTGCTTCAATCTGAAGGTTCAGATAGCCCGTTGTTACTTCAGCGATCTTAGCTAAAAGCCGGTGAGCCAGTTCGGGCTCATTATGAAGCATTAGTTTGGTAAGTTTAAAGTCTTTTGACGAACCACCCTCAACCAGATAGCTCATCACCGTAAAGGGCGAACCCGCGAAACCGATTAAAGGAATTTTCCCGTCAAGCCTTTGCTGAACGATCTTAATTGCATCCGCAACATACTGAAGTTTCCTGACTACGCCTGTTTCGAGCCTGTCAACATCGTCGCTTGTTCTTACCGGATTAGAGAAACGCGGTCCCACTCCCTGTGTAAAGCTAAGGTCGCCCCCCATGGCCTCGGCGGTAACCAGGATATCAGAGAAGAGGATAGCGGCATCTATTCCGAGTAAATCAACAGGCAGCATGGTTACATCTGCAGCTATTTCCGGCGTTTTGCACATCTCCAGAAATGAATACCGGTTTTTTATGTCCCAGTACTCTTTCATAAATCGTCCGGCCTGACGCATCATCCAAACCGGAGGACGCTCTGTTGGCTGCGAAAAAGCAGCTTTTATAAATAAAGAATCTTGTTGCTTAGTACTCACTATGGTTTTTGTATTTCTTTTTCTATTCTCTCAATAATACTCTGTATTCTGGCGCTAATCTTAAGATCTTTGGCTATCTCAATATAAGCTTTGGCCCTATCGTACTCTTTCTTACGAAGATTCAGGTTGGCCAGGTGTACCAGCACGATTCCTTTATCGTTCTCTGAACTTAAAGGAAAGCGGCTCGCAATCTGAAAATGAAGTTCAGCCTCATTATAATTTTCCCTCTGAAGCTCGATATTGCCGTAAATAAACTCGTAATACCCTCTCCTCGCTTTCCTTAAGTAATCGGGATTTCTGATCTCCTTTAAAAGCGTTTCAGCCTTTTGATATTCCTTATTTCTGAAAGCTTTTGCTGCCAGAACAACGGTGCCTTCTTTAAAATATCCTCTTATCAGAAGAACTATCCCCAGCCCTACCACGGCTGAAACCTCGTAATTCCTTTCATAAAAGGTGTATCCCAGTAAGACAACAGCCACTGCGAGAACAGCAAAACGCGTCCTGGTAGTCATCATACCTTCTACTGGCTGTCGGTAAACTTATATCCGACACCACGGATAGAATGGAAATAGACTGGGTTCTTCTGATCGGGCTCAAAATATTTACGGAAGGTAAGAATGAAATTATCTATCGTTCTGGTAGAAGGATAAACATCATAATTCCATACCGTTTCGAGGATCTGCTCACGCGACACGGCCTCATTCCGGCGCTCGATAAGCAGCTTCAGCAGCATAGTTTCCTTTTTTGTAAGTGGCGTTACCGATCCATCTTCGTTACGAAGTTCGAAAGAGTTGAAATAAATGGTTTTACCACCAATCTTGTAGGTGTTTAACTCCTTCTTTTCGTCTCCCGACAGGCCCCTTTTCACAAGGTTATTCACTCGCAAGATAAGTTCTTCGAGATTAAAGGGCTTCACGAGATAGTCGTCGGCACCTTTCTTCAGACCGGTAACACGGTCTTCGCTGGTATTCTTAGCCGTAAGAAACATGATTGGAACTTCTGTATTCTCCAGCCGGATGGTTTCAGCTACCTGGAAGCCGTCTATTTCAGGAAGCATTACGTCTAGAACGATCAGGTTAAACCGCTCCTCCTTAAAAACCCGGAGAGCTTTCTTTCCGTCTGTCGCAGTTGTAACTTTGTACCCTTCGAGCTCCAGGTTGAGCTTGATAGCTTCCAGAAGATGTTCTTCATCTTCTACTAATAAAATACGTTGTTTAGTTGCCATATGTGCTAAAACTTACTTCAAAAATACTTCCTGTAGGCCGGTTATTTTTAACTCTTATCTGTGCCTGATGCTTATCAAGTACCTGTTTTACAATGTACAAACCCAGACCTGTACCTTTAGTCTTGCGGGTATCTTCACTGCCTACACGGTAAAACTTCTCAAATATGCGAAGTTTTTCCTCATCCCTTATACCGATCCCCTTATCTGCTACTGTAAAAAGAATCTCCCCCTCTTTTTGATATAAGCCTGCGCTTATTTCTTCACAAGGAGGGGAATATTTAACGGCGTTTTCAATTAGATTTGATACAACCAGGGTCAAAGCGAACTTATCTCCCGTTATATATATGTCGCGATCAACATTCGTCTTAATAATCTGTGTACTGCAGCTATGGATCTGCAGACGCCCCGCCACCTTTTCTACAAGCTCCGAAAAGTTGAATTTCTCTTTGGGGAAAGAGTATGAATGATTTTCTATACGGGTAGCAATGAGCATGTTTTCTACCAGATCATCCAGTCGTTCGATATCTTTAAGAGAGTTATTTAAGAAAGTGCGTGTCTGCGACTTATCCAGATCGCGTTTGAGGATTGTCTGAAGATAAAGCTTTATTGAGGCCAGGGGCGACTTTAGCTCATGTGTTACCGACAGAAGGAAATTCTTCTGCTGCTCATGAAGTTTGCGTTCCCGCTTTAGTGTCTTCTGCAAAAAGTAGGCCCCGGTAAAGAAAAGGATGAGAAATACCGCTCCCTCGCCCATGATCATAGCTTTGCGCTCGGGCTGCACCTTTACCAGCAACACCCCCCACCAGATAAGCTCTGCCAGGGCGTATAAAATAAGACCATAAAATATTACAAGCGACTTATGCATCAGGAATAAACAACATCTAAACTTTCAAATATAGCTCTTTTTGCATTCTCCAGAGTATCAACGGTATGCGCAGACGATATAAACCCTACTTCATAGCCGGAAGGCCCCAGATATATTCCCCGGTTCAGCAGCTCGCGATGAAAGATCTTGAACTTGTCCATACTCAACGGATCTATATCTTCAGCCTTTTGAATATTTCTATCAGTGAAGGCAAACCAGAAAAGTGAACCGATAGAGAAAACAGTCAGTTGATATTCTTTGTCGGCAGCATATTGCTGTACAGACGCCACAAAAGCAGCAGTTTTTTCGTTCAGCTCTTTGTAGAAGCCGGGGCGCAGTAATTCTGATAACTGACCGATCCCCGCAGCCATAGCCACTGGATTTCCCGACAGTGTTCCGGCCTGGTAAACAGCGCCCTCCGGTGAGATATTGCTCATGATCTCCGCCGACGCCCCGTAGGCGCCTACCGGCATACCACCACCAATAATCTTTCCGTAGGTTGTAATGTCCGGCTGTATATCATAATACCCCGCAGCGCCTTCAAAGCCAAGGCGGAAACCAGTTATCACCTCGTCAAAAATAAGAAGGGAGCGATTAGCTGTGCTGAGCTCCCGGAGGAACTGTATGTACTCTTTATTCTGAATGAGCAGCCCGTTATTTGCGGGAACACCTTCAATGATAATGGCAGCGATCTGATCGGGAAATTGCTTAAATGCTTGTTCTACTGCTCCCCGATCATTTAAGGGAATAACAATAGTTTCGTCTGCAAATGATTTTGGCACCCCGGCAGATGAAGTCTCGCCGAAAGTTACCAGTCCCGACCCTGCTTTAACAAGCATAGAGTCAACGTGACCGTGATAGCATCCTTCAAACTTTAAGATCTTATCGCGCTTGGTATACCCCCTGGCCAGCCTGATAGCCGACATGACAGCCTCTGTGCCTGAACTAACGAAACGGATCTTTTCAACCTTCCGGTTATGCGTAAGAATAAGCTCCGCCAGCTCGTTCTCAAGTGCTGTAGGCGCCCCAAAACTCATTCCCTTTTCAACTGCATCTATCACATTCTCACGAACAGAGGGATGATTGTGCCCTAATATAAGGGGGCCCCAGGAACAGCAAAAATCAATAAACTTATTTCCATCAGCATCCCACAGGAAACATCCATCTCCTTTTTCTATAAAAAGGGGTGTTCCATACACCGATTTGAAAGCTCGTACCGGAGAATTCACTCCCCCCGGAAAAAACCTCTGTGCTTTTTCAAATAATTCGGATGACCGTTCACGTGATATATCGTTCATTTTATTTTGGCTATTAGGTATTAGCAGTTGGCTATTAGCTTTCTATATAACGCCCAATTCTTGATTCTTAATTCTTGTATCTTGATTCTTGATTCTTAATCCCGACTCCACTTCCCACATCCTGCAACCCAGAACCCACAACTCACTATATCCACCTGTTTTCCAGTACCTCTTTCGCGTGATACGTTAATATAGCAGATGCTCCAGCCCTTCTTATGCTTGTTAATATTTCTGTTATTGTGCGGCGTTCGTCGAGCCATCCCTTTTGAGCAGCGGCTTTAACCATTGCGTATTCTCCACTCACGTTATAGGCTGCTACAGGCAGATTAGAATGATCGTTTACAAGTTTGATGACATCCAGATAGGCTAAGGCTGGCTTAACCATCAGGAAATCGGCCCCCTCCTGTTCGTCCAGGGCCGCTTCGATCAAAGCTTCCCTCTGGTTGGCCGGATTCATCTGATATGTTTTCTTGTCTCCAAACTTCGGAGCAGAATCAAGGGCGTCGCGGAAAGGTCCATAAAAAGCGCTTGCATACTTCGCACTGTACGACATAATGGAGATATTGGTAAAGCCATTGTCGTCGAGCATCTTCCGGATATATCCAACGCGACCATCCATCATATCAGAAGGAGCGATAATATCGGCTCCCGAGCGTGCGTGAGCCAAGGCCATCTTTCCGAGGACCTCCAGCGTTTCATCATTCAGGATTTCGCCGTTTTCAACGATCCCGTCATGTCCATCACTGCTATAGGGGTCCATAGCCACATCGGTAATTACACAGGCTTCAGGAAACCGGGCTTTAATGGCCCTTATTGCCCTGAGATATAAACATTCTTCGTGATAGCTGATAGTAGCATATTTATCTTTCAGTGCCTCATCAATATTCGGAAAAAGATCAAATGCCTTCAACCCAAGGTTCAGACATGATTCAACTTCGCGCAACAGGTTGTCTATCGACAAACGATAAACGCCAGGCATTGATGCAACTTCTATTTTCTTGTTGTCACCTTCTGTTATAATTAACGGAAGTATTAGATTCGACGCAGAAAGATACGTCTCTTTAACCATTTCGCGAATAACTTCGCTTTTCCGGTTTCTTCTCGGTCTTTGTAACATAACGACTCTTTATATATTCTCTCTTCACTAAGAGATTTAATTGGTATAGCAAGATACTAAAGGCCAAAAACAGCCTCTGCCAGTCCCATCTCGTCAGGCGAATAAGGCAACGTATACCTTACCCCCATCTCATCGAACTTCCTGCCGGTCGAGCGGCCTATACAAACTACTTTCTGTCCGGGTTCGAGAAGGTTATGAGCAAAATAGGCTTCAACATTCGAAGGACTGGTAAAGATCAGCACGTCGGCATGCGATTGCTCTACATCTTCCTCTATCACCGTTTCATAAACAGGAAGGTCAATTATCTTTGTCTGAACAGAGAGTGTTTGCTGAATGGTTCTCAGAGAACCTTTTGCTCCCGGAAACAATACGGTTGTGCCGCTTGCTATTGCTGCAAATTCCTTTGCAATTTCAGAAGTATCAATCCCCTCTTCCTCTCCATTAAAGTCGGGCACTCTGCCAAAACGCCGGAGGGTTTCTTCTGAAGCCCGCCCGAGCACACCCAGCTGTGTTTTTTTACTGATCTGTGGATCAAGCTTAAAGAAATATTCTATCGCATTTTTGCTGGAAAAAAATATCCAGTCGGCATCTCTTAATATATATGGATCCAGTCTGTTAATAATGGGAAAAGTGCGGATCAGCGACCGGCACTCCAGGGCTATGCCATTCTTTTCCATCGCTCTTCTGAAGTAACTCGATTCAGAAATATCACGGGTAATAAAGACTTTAGCAGGGAAACCCCTGTCTGGCGAAAACTTCGCCACGATCCTTTCTGCGAGGCCCACAGTAGTGTCGGATTCGAGGAAAAGCCTGTTAGGAAAAGCATCTTCGCCGTTTGCTTTCGACGTCCAAACCTGGTATTTGCCATCCTCCTTTCTGCAGTAACAGCCTAAAGGCATATGACAACCACCGTTAAAGATATTAAGCACCTTGCGCTCCACAGCAATCACCTCAGCAACCTCCTCGTTATGCAGAGCCTGCAGCTTCTCATATAACTCAGCGTCGGTCTCACGGATCTGTATAGCCAAAACTCCTTGCGCAGGGGCCGGAATAAATTCCATTGGCTCAAGTTCCTCCACATAAAACTCGCTCAGATCAATCTTCAAGCGCTCTACACCGGCTTTTGCCAGAATGATAGCATCATAGCTTTCGTCTCTCAGCTTCTGTATACGCGTAGGAACGTTTCCGCGTAAATCTTCAATCTCCAGATCAGGCCTCAACGAAAGAAGCTGTGCCTTGCGGCGGTTCGACGACGTACCTACCAATCCCCCATACTTAACCGACAACTTTTGTTTAATGTCTACACAGTCTTTAAGGATCAGCAAAAGTTCATTGGGATCTTCACGTTCAGAAACTGCAGCAATAATAAGGCCTTGCGGATTTTGAGTAGGTAAGTCTTTGTGCGAATGAACAGCAAGGTCTATGGTATTGTTCAGTAAGGCTTCTTCAAGTTCCTTGGTGAAAAAACCTTTTCCTTCGAGCTTATCCAGGCGAAGGTTCAAAATCTTATCGCCCTGTGTTTTTATGATTTTAAGATCGGCATCTACACCGATTTCTGCTAGTTTATCCTTTACAAAATTTGCCTGCCAGAGAGCCAGCTCACTCCCTCTTGTACCTATAATGACTTTTCTATCCACAATAAAATTTAACCTTTTTGCAAAAATAACGACTTATCATATTTGCTGTAGTACTAAAACAGGTTAGCTGTTGTTAACGAGGATTTCTTTAGCCATAACCATTGGAACACTGATATATTTTTTTTCCATGTAGTTAATCACCCTCTCTAGTACTTCCCTTGAATTACTGTCAAGCTGCTGAATATCGTCGGCAAATACAGAATTAACCGCAACTCTCCTGATCTCTTTAATCTTTAACGGCACCTCTCTCATAGCAAGCTCAATCTGGCGTTGCTTCAAAATCGGCTTAAACTCGTTAATATTTTGTTCTATAATCACTTCTGCATGTACCAGTTCCTGGTAACGTTCCTGCATATTCTGATTGGCAATCTCCTGAAGGCTGCGTACCTCGATAAAGTGAACCGGATTTCGCTCGAGGATCTCGGGATGAGTATCGTTAGGAATAGCCAGATCTACGATCACCTTTTTATCGGTTTCTCCATTGAGAAGCGAGTGATATATCTCGTTCGTAATAATAGGCTCAACGGCACTGGTGCAAGTAATAATTACGTCGAATCCCTTTTTATAATTTATAAGTTCTGTAATGCTGAAGGCTTCGCCATTAAGCTCTTTGGCAAGTTCTTCTGCCTTAGAAAGCGTACGGTTAAATACCGCGAAGTTGGAATATTTATGTTTTTGCAGGTATTTTGAAATGCACTTATTGGTTTCACCCGCACCAATAATAAGGATCCGGGAATTTGAACACATGTTTAAATCGCGCAGCTTACGATAGGCCAGCGAAACCACCGAAACAGGATTTTTGGAAATCTTGGTCTCTGTGTATACCTCTTTGGCTGTTTTTACAATATGGCTCATAATCAGCCGCATATAATCCCCGGTAAAGCCAGCTTCCCTGCAGGTTTCATACCCTTTGCGTACCTGTGCGAGTATTTCTTTCTCCCCTACTACTAAACTTTCCAGAGAACATGAAACGCGAAGCAAATGATTGAAAGCATCTACATCTTCGAATAATCTTACCTTACTAACAAAATCATCTAACTTATCGTCAGGAATACAAAAGTCTAAGGTTTGAATAAAATCTTTTACGAAAGCAGGAGTAATGTGCATAGAGCCGCTGAAAACGAACTCCACACGATTACAGGTGCCTATATAGAAGATCTCAGGTATGTCAAACTTCTCCCTTACGGAATTTAATCTGACAGCCAGCGTCTGATTGCAGATCACAAACTTCCCTAAATCCTTTAAATCTATCTGCTGATGAGTAAATGCTAAAACTTTTAACTGTTTCAACGCCTGTATACCTAATTTATTTTAAAACCAAACAAAGGTATCAATAGAGCCCCATACCGCTGTCATTCCTTTGTCAAACAGCGGTATTTAGATTATTTATAAATAATCAGGAAAATCAAATGACATAATGAACGCAGGTAAAACGTACGACTTACCACGTACAAGTAACGTCAAAAGAAGGCACAACAAACTAAGCTGTGCGCTATTTGTTAAGTTTGATGTATTATTGAAGAACTAAAAAGCATGAACGTAACATCTTATACAATAGAGGGGGCCGAAGGCCGGTCCATCCCCATTGACATAACTTCTCCCGAAACGGGCAGTAAAGGGCTGCTTGTTATTTTTGTTCATGGATTTAAAGGGTTCAAAGACTGGGGGACGCATTCATTAACGGCTGAATATTTCGCTGAGCGGGGTTTCGATTTTCTAAAATTCAACTTCTCCCACGCAGGCATTAGTGCAAACAGTACTAATGGCATGTTCGACGACCTGAATGCCTTTAGCCTGAATACCTTTTCGAAAGAATTGTTCGACCTCGACCAGGTTATTACCTTTGCCAGCAGCGGAAGGTCGTTTCCCTCGCCGGATCACATTTTTATTATCGGCCACAGTCTTGGCGGAGCTATCAGCGTTATCCAAACTGCAGAAGACAAAAGGATTGATAAACTGGTAACATGGGCCTCTGTTAGTAATTTAAGAAACTTATGGAGTAATGAACAGGAAGAAGCATGGAGAAAAAACGGTACTCTATATATTCACAATACCAGAACAAACCAGCAAATGCCTTTAAGCATTGAAATACTGGAAGACCTCAACCACCATTCTGAAAGGCTGGATGTTTTGAACGCTGCCCGAAGTGTAGAAAAACCGTGGCTCATTGTCCACGGAGATGCGGATACAAGTATAGCTCCTGAGCAGGCACATGAGCTAAACAGGCAGCAGGAACTTGCGCGGATTTTGCTCATTGAAGGGGGTGATCATGTTTTCGGAGGAAGGCATCCCTGGACCGAAAAAGCCCTGCCCGAGAAATTAAAGGAGGCATGCGATGCAACGGTTGACTTCCTAAAGGGATAATCGTTGACTGCTCTGAAATCTAAAAGCCCCATGCTGCTTTTTGTTTATGGGTATATAATTTATCGATCAAAACGACGTACTTTGCCGTAAAGAGCCAAATGATACCGCATGAATCAAGTTGAAGACTCAGAAATACTTTTAAAGTTCTCGAATAAGGAGACCCGGAACGAGGCTTTTGGCTTGCTCTTAAAAAAGTATCAGCAAAAAATTTACTGGCATATCCGGCGTCTGGTAATAAATCATGACGATGCCGATGACCTGGTACAAGACGTATTTATCAAAGTGTGGAAGAATCTGGATAACTTTCAAAGTAATTCACAGCTTTATACATGGCTTTACAGGATTGCAACTAACGAATGCCTTACTTTCCTCAATAAAAAGAAACAACAGAATAATATGCCCCTTGACGAAGTAGCTTACGACCTTGCCGATTCGCTGGCTGAGGGCTCTTATTTTGACGGCAATCATGCTCAGATGAAGTTACAGAAGGCATTGTTAACCCTTCCCGAAAAACAGCGGCTTGTATTTAACATGAAATATTTTGACGACTTGAAATATGAAGAGATATCCGACGTACTTGGAACCAGTGTAGGGGCTCTTAAAGCGTCCTTTCATCATGCAGTAAAAAAAATTGAGGCTTATTTATCAAACAATGATTAAACCTTAAGGCTTCAGATTAATCAGTATCTATATGGAATTGAATAAAAATAACGGAAACTGGGAGAAGGATGCACCGGCTCTGGCGGCGGTTGAGAGGACTAATCCGTTTACAGTTCCCCTTAATTACTTCGAAAACATGCAGGATCAGCTGCAAAGCAGAGTGGCTATCACAGAGTCGTCCGGGGATGGCGGGAATACGCGCTTTACTGTTCCTGAAGGGTACTTCGATACACTCGGCGACCGGATCATGTCGGCGGTGAAAGCCGAAAGTTTTAAGGAGGAGATGAGTGAGAACGGGTTTAGTGTACCCCACAATTACTTTGTTAATCTTGAAGAAAGTATAATTAAAAAAGCGGAGGCACTGAACGCTACTCCGTCAAAAACTGTGCGCCGGCTGGTTCCTGCCTGGATGAAGTATGCAGCCGCAGCTTGTATAACGACTGTAACCGGCTCTGTGATCTTCTTTAGTCAGCAGAATAATACCTTAGAATCGAAGCTTTCGAAAATACCTGAAAATGACATTGTGACCTACCTCCAGGCATATAGTGATACAGGTGACTTTCCGGTGATTGTAGAGAACCTTGAAAAAAATATTGTAGCAACAGAAACCGGCGCGAGCCTGTCAGACCGGGAGATCGAGCAATATCTTGAGTCTACGCTGTAAATGATGTAAAAATGAAGAAATGGATCTTTAGTACTTTATTATATTTATCTGTATTTGTAACAGTACCGGCTGCAGCACAACATGAGAACAAGCATATTGATGCGGTGAAAATTGAGTTTCTAACTAAAAAACTTGATTTAAGTCCGGAGGAGGCGCAAAAGTTCTGGCCGGTGTATCACAACTATCAGCGGGAAATGATCTCTATATTTAAAGAAAGACGACGAGCCCGCCAACTGCAGAAGGAGGCTAATACTCCGCCCGACGAGTTAAAGTTTGAAACCCGTATCCTTGAAACAAAAAAGCGTTACCGTAAAGAATTTCAGGATGTATTGCCTGCACAAAAAGCAGATCTGGTATTTCCTGCTGAAAGAGAATTCAGGGAATGGCTAATCAACCAGCTGCGCGAAAGACGACAACATCCTTAATTTATAGTTTTTAGTTTTACTATAGCCTCCCTAAAACTCGGGAGGCTTTTGTATTTTTGTGGCATGATAAGCCTACGGCAATTATTCCTCCTTAACAACGCTCAGACATCCTCTACTCCACGTCTTCTTGAAATAGAAAGAGCAGAAGGCATTTATTTATTTGGCCCTTCAGGAAAGGCCTATATGGACCTGGTTTCAGGTTTTGCAGTAAGTAATGTGGGGCATTGTCATCCGGCGGTTGTGAAGGCTGTTAAAGACCAGGCAGAGCGGTATATGCATGTTGCAGTTTATGGCGAATATGTTCAGTCGCCTCAAGTGCTGTATGCAGAAAAACTAATTTCCGTATTACCGGCCGCGCTCAATTCGGTATACTTCGTTAATTCGGGGGCCGAAGCTACAGAGGGTGCACTGAAGCTTGCTAAGCGGTTTACCGGCAGAAGTAAGATTGTTTCGTGCTATCAGGCGTATCATGGAAGTACGCACGGTGCACTGAGTGTTATGGGTAACGAATATTATAAGCAAGCTTACCGGCCACTTCTGCCAAATGTACATTTCATTCATTTTAATGAGTCGGCTGATCTTGATCTGATCGATCATGATACTGCATGTGTGATTGTTGAAAGCATACAGGGCGAAGCGGGTGTACGTGTGCCGGAAAACGCTTATATGCAGGCTTTAAGGAAGCGTTGCGACGAGACGGGCGCACTCCTGATCATGGATGAAATACAGACAGGATTCGGCCGGACGGGTAAACTTTTTGCATTTGAACATTTTGGAATCCATCCGGATATCCTCCTGCTGGCAAAAGGTATAGGAGGCGGAATGCCGATAGGGGCGTTCATAGCTTCGCGCGAGATAATGGACTGTTTAAAGGATAACCCAATACTTGGTCATATTACGACATTTGGAGGCCATCCGGTGAGCTGCGCTGCAGGACTCGCCACTCTTAACACTATTCTTGAAGAGAATATGGTGGCTGAAGTGGGCAAAAAGGAGGCTTTATTCCGAACGCTTCTGTCTAAACCGCCTATACGCGAAGTCAGGGGTATGGGACTTATGCTCTGTATCCAGATTGACACTTTTGCCCAGGTGGAAGCTGTAAGCAAAAAATGCCTTGAGGAAGGGATCATTGTAGACTGGTTCTTGCATTGTGATACCGCATTGCGCATTGCTCCTCCTCTTACTATAACAGAACCAGAAATCAGGGAAGCCTGCAGAATTATTACAGAAACAGTGGCGGCAATCGTGTAGAACGCATAGCCTCTTTCTTGAAAACACTTTCTTCTTTGGTCAAGACCTGCAACAGGTGTTGATAACGATCATGCTGAAAAAGATTTAAGCCTTATCGTGAATCTACAGGATATTCGGTAATGATATTTTTAGCTTCAAAAGAAAAAAACTCATGTCTTAATACCCAAACCATACCTCATAGGAGTTTTTTATTCTTAATAATTTGATAAAATGACCAAATAATTAATATTTTTATAAAAAAAGGCAAATATTTATGAGTGAATTGGATTTTTTACAACAATATATCCCCGAAACAAACACCTGGGATGAAATGTTCAATTCAAATAATACCCTAAGGAAACCTTACGAGAAAATAATTGAGTATTTATCCAGGGAATCTTTAGACGACCTGAACAAGAAAGAGGAACTCGCCCGTAAATTATTCCTCAGCCAGGGTATTACTTTTACGGTCTATAACAGCGGTGAAGGGATAGAGAAGATTTTCCCGTTTGATATTATTCCAAGGATTATCACTGCACAAGACTGGGCCTTAATAGAGAAAGGGATAAAGCAGCGACTCAGGGCGCTCAATATTTTTCTGAAAGACATTTACAGTAACATGTTTATCGTAAAGGATGGTGTTATCCCTATAGAAATGATCTACTCCTGCCCGCATTTTCTAAGGGAAATGCATAATGTAAAGGTGCCGCACGACATATATGTACACATCGCGGGAATAGACTTAATAAGGGACTTCGATGGATCTTTCTACGTGCTCGAAGACAACCTTCGTACTCCGTCAGGCGTGAGTTATATGCTTGAAAACAGGGAGATAACCAAACGCCTTTTCCCCGATCTGCTTCCTCAATGCAAAGTAAGGAGTGTTACCGAATACCCGGAAATATTGTACAGGAACTTAATGGCTATTTCTCCGCGGCAAATTTCGAATCCTACTATTGTATTACTCAGCCCTGGAATTTACAACTCGGCTTATTTCGAACATACCACGCTTGCCCGCCTGATGGGGGTAGAACTCGTTGAAGGGCGGGATCTTCTTGTCGACAACCACAAGGTCTATATGAAGACTACCAACGGAAGGCAGCAGGTAGATGTTATTTACCGCAGGGTGGACGATGAGTACCTCGATCCGCTGGTTTTCAATCCGGAGAGCATTCTTGGAGTAGCCGGAATGATGAGCGCATACCGCAAGGGAAATGTGGCTATTGTTAACGCTATCGGCAATGGAGTTGCAGATGATAAGGCCATTTACACCTATGTGCCGCAAATGATAAAATATTATCTGAACGAGGAGCCCTTACTTAAAAACGTTCCTACTTATCAGCTTGGCGATCCGGAGCATAAGGAGTATGTTTTCGATAATATCCATAAAATGGTGATCAAAAAAACAAACGGAAGCGGAGGATATGGGATGCTTATGGGCCATATGGCTGGCAATGAAGAAATTAAAAATTATAAAGCCGATATAGAGAAGGAACCGCGGCAATATATAGCGCAACCTACTATAAGCCTTTCGACAGCGCCATGTTTTCTGAACACGAAGCTCCGCCCGAGGCGGATAGACCTGCGGCCTTTTGCTCTTTGCGGCCCCGATGGAATAGAAATAGTCCCGGGAGGATTGACAAGGGTTGCGTTGCAGGAGGGTTCTTTAATTGTCAACAGTTCGCAAGGTGGCGGAAGTAAAGACACCTGGGTCCTTGCATCTTAAATTTATTATCTAAAAACACATGTTAAGCAGGGTTGCAGCAAATTTATACTGGCTAAGCCGCTACATCGAAAGAAGTGATGGCATTTTGAGAATGCTGAAAATTAATTATGCCTCTTCTCAGGATTCATTACAGCAATTTTCCTGGGCTCCGGTGATTAAAATATACAGCGGATTGGATGAAGATACCATCAGATCAATGGAATTTAACAGCCGGGAAGTCCTTCTGTTTATGTTCTCAGGGAAAGAAAATCCAAATTCAATTTCCAATATTATTACCCTGGCACGCGAAAATGCCAGGAGTGTGCAGGATCACATCCCCAAAGACCTTTGGCAATGTCTTAATGAATACTATCATCTCGTAAAAGATAAAAGACTCATTTATTCATTGCGCAGAGACGACCCTACTTCGGTTCTCGACGAACTTATAAAACAGGTAATGCTTTACTACGGCATTGCAGAAGTAACTATGGAACGAGGCGAAGGCAGAAGCTTTATGAACATCGGGAAATACCTTGAACGCAGCATCCAGTCTGCCGACATTCTTGATACCAAGCTTGATGTCACAAACAACGACCCCGATTTGCTTTCAGGTACCTCCTATTTAAAATATTTGCTTCTATCCCTCGGCGCCTACGATCTTTATCTTAAAACGTACAGGCAAGGCTTCGATGCCGAGAATATACTCGAACTGGTTGTCCTGAATAACGACTTCCCCCGTTCTGTACTCTATTCTGTGAATAACATCCACCGGTATTTCGAACGGCTAAAGAGCAACAAAAATATCATCGAATTTAAAGAATTGTCGTTTCTGATCGGACGCCTGCAAAGCATGATTCAATATAGCACGGTCGATTCGATTATGCAGCAGGGGCTGCATTCATACCTAGCTCTTATAAAAAAGGAACTTTATAGAGTTGGGAATACGTTAAATGTACATTACTTTGCATATTCTTAATACACGGAACCATGCCTCAGTTTAAAATTAAGCATACTACGAAATACACTTATCAGGGATCGGTCCGCGATGGCGCTAACCAAATCATCCTGTTTCCGATAAGCGACCAGTATCAGGAAGTACTGAAGCATGAGCTTAAAATAAGTGGTGATCCTGCGGTAGATGTTTATAAAGATTATTATGGCAATGAGGTTGGTAACTTCACATGCAGTAGTCCGCATTCCGAACTAACTATAACGTCGAACATCATTGTAACGACCAGAAGTAAGCCTCTACCTGAAGATGATATTTTCCCTAACCAGCAATGGCAGGACCTGGTTAAATTGCAAAATAAGATTCCGTATATCGATTATCTCAATCAGGAATATTTCCATGGCTTAGACGAACTAAAGGAGATCGTAAAAAGAGAGCATCTTCCTGCCCGTACGCCATATGAGGCGGCTCTCAAGTATTGTCTCTATGTGTATGAGAACTTCGATTATATACCCGGGATAACCACTGCTGAAACGACTCTTGATGTAGTATGGAAATTAAAAGCAGGGGTTTGCCAGGACTTTGCGCATATTCTGCTGGTGATGCTGCGACTAGTAAAGATACCTGCGCGGTATGTGAGCGGTTATATCTGCCCTCATAAAAATGGCATGCGTGGCGAAGGCGCTACCCATGCCTGGGTGGAGGCCTACCTTCCCAATTATGGGTGGCTGGGATTTGATCCCACTAATAATTGTGTTGCAAACGAAACTCACGTCCGTTTAGCGGTCGGCCGAAACTTCTCTGACTGCTCTCCTGTAAAAGGGGTCTATAAAGGACTGCCCGAACATAAATTAGAAGTGTCGGTTTCTGTTTCTTACGAGGATGATCAGGTGATCAAAGACGAGATGCCCGAAGTTGTTATCGAAAAGGCGCACACTGATTTTCCAGTAAATAGCTTCCAGCATTATCTGGAAATGGTACAGCAGCAACAGCAATAGGACGTCAAACTACGTCAGCTGATAAGCATGCGCTTAAAATTACATGGCGTGTATCCACTTAAATTGATATTCCAGTGTTGGATTCTTCATCCTTTCAGCAATCCTGGACAAACGGTCGGGAAGCTTCATTAGATAATCGCGGGCTTTTTCGCCAGCATCGTTAAGACTGCGAAGACCTTCAATCTCCCAGTCGTTTATTAACTGTTTAAGGATGTCAACATAGTCAACAGATGTATATACCCCTAAACGCTGAGCAGCATCAGCAAAATGAGTAAAAGTCTCACCAGCTTTTTTACCAAGCTCTCTTAAGAAATGCGCTGGCATAACGATCTTCTTCCGCATCATATCTTCGAAAGCCAGGAGGACCTCATTTGGGTCAACCTTAATTATCTCAGAAATAAAATCCTTGTACGCCCTGGCGTGCCGCGCCTCATCACTTGCTATTACGCCACACATTTTCGACAGGAGAGTATCTCCATCCCTTTTTGCCAGAGAGGCCACCCTTCTGTGCGAGATATTCGTTGCAAGCTCCTGAAAGCTGGTGTAAATAAAATTCCGGTAAGGATCCTGATCGGTGCCGATGTCAAAGCCATCAGCCAGAAGATATTGTGTAGAAACCTCAAGCTGGCGCATATTCACGCGGCCCGAGAGATAGAGATATTTATTTAGCAGGTCGCCATGACGGTTCTCTTCCGAAGTCCAGTGTCTTACCCATTTCATCCAGCCGCCTTCCTCATCTTTTGAAACACCTTCGACCATAGTCAGCCACGATTCATACGTAGGAAGAGCCTCTTCAGTAATGGTATCTCCGATTAAAACAGCAAGAAGATCATAAGACAGGCCTTTGGCACTCTCCCGTAACTCTTTCACTTCTTCAAAAAAGTTTCCTTTAGTTGAGTCCGGCAAAAAGTCTGAAGGCTGCCATATGGTATCAATAGACTTAAGGTAGTTATTCATATTATCCAGCATAAATTTCTCTATATGCTGCATTACTTCACGCCGTACTGCAAAACTGTTGTTCATTCCTGCTAATTAAAATGCAAAGATACTAATATACATGTTCAAACCTATAAAGGAAACCAGCACAGTTGAAAGAAAGTTTTGAAGTATTTAAAAATTTAAGGATCAACGCGATAAGGGCATCTATAGGCAATCAGTGTATCTGAAGTGTTACAGGGCATTGCACCTTTTATTTGCGGTAGTGGTAAAGCCAGGCTGGAATATCCGGTTAGTCCGAAAAACGTCGACTTCTTTATGTATCGTCTGACGAAAACTCATACTTAGTCTAAAACTTTACAGGTGGCTCTGCTAAAATCAAAGTCTTCAGAGAACAATACAGAAGAGTAGGAAATGTTAATTTTCTCTTCTTCAGGCTCATGAAATTATGGATCAACCCGTAAAGTTGTGGACTAAGAAGTAAATAAATAACTTTGAAGGCAAAAAGAGCTTTGGAGAAAGAACTGTTGTCCTTGTTATTGCCTGATGGTCTGACCGAGTTGTTCGATGTAGATCGGATCGAGAAAAAAGAAGATCAGATCCATTTGTACTTATCACAGAAGAATACACCGCCTGCAGGTCATGAAGGCAGTTTGTTATCCAAAGGCTTTTTCGATGAGATCACCGTGCGTGATTTCCCCCTGCGCGGCAAAGCCTGTTTCCTGCATTTGAAACGACGTAAATGGGTGGATAAGAGCACCGGTACAGTCATCTTCCACGATTGGAACCAGGTAGCGGAAGGCACTCGAATGACCACCGAGCTTGCCGCTTTTTTAAAAGGATTTGATCGATAGATATCCCTTGGGTATCCAAACCATTGCCAAACTTTTTGGACTGGAGGGCAAGCGACTGGAAGAACATTACGTGCGCCACCTGAGTGACTTTATGAGCTGGCAAGCACGGGAACATGCCCCTGACTGGCTCTTATTCCCTGAGAACGTTGGACCTTATCTAAGTATTGATGAGACCAGTCTGTCACAGGGAGAGCTCTATACCGTGGTGACTAACAAGCAGGCAAATGGACGTAAAGGTGCCCTGGTAGCCATTGTCAAAGGTGTCAGGAGTGATCAGATCATTCAGATACTGAAGAAGATACCCCGCCGTAAGCGCTATATGGTTGAGGAGGTAACCCTGGACCTGGCTGCCACCATGGAACGTATTGTTATCCGCAGCTTTCCCCGGGCTAAACTGGTCTCCGATCGTTTTCATGTTCAGCAACTGGCTACCGATGCCGTTCAGCAGCTGCGTATTGAACATCGATGGCAGGCCATCGATCAGGAGAACCTGGAAATAGAACTGGCTAAAGAACTTCACAAAGAGTATGTTCCGGATTTGCTGGAGAATGGCGATACTCCAAAGCAGCTATTGGCACGGAGCCGGTACCTGTTATTCAAAGACGAAACTGCCTGGACACCCGCTCAGCGGCAACGGGCTGAAATCCTTTTTCGTATTTACCCCGATCTGGAAAAGGCCTACAGGATGAGCCGTAACCTCTCTCATATCTTCTCATCTACCAAAGAGAAGGAGCTGGGGTATACCCGCCTGGCCCAATGGTACGATCAGGTGGAAAAGGCTGGCATCAAAGCCTTCTCATCGCTTAGAAGAACTATCCAAAATCATTACATTACTATCCTTAATTACTTTGACAACCGAAGCACAAATGCTTCTGCTGAGTCCTTCAACGCCAAAATCAAAGCACTTAGAAGTCAATTCAGGGGAGTGAAAAACGTCGACTTTTTTATGTATCGTCTGATGAAAATTTATGCTTAGTCCACAACTTTACGGGTTGATCCCTTTTGACTCAGATCCATAGCTAAATTCAGGCTATAAAAAAAGCCCGTCAGAGTGAACTAACGGGCTTTAGAAAGGTTGGCACCGACCTACTCTCCCACGTGTTACCGCAGTACCATCGGCTCTGGCGGGCTTAACTTCTCTGTTCGGAATGGGAAGAGGTGGACACCGCCGATATAGGCACCTGAAGATCTTTCAGGGTGAAAGCCAAAAGCGCAAAGCTTAAAGCATTCCCTTTATCTCTTTAACAGTAGCTTTCACCTTTCGGCTCTCAGCTTGCTGCCTTAATTTAACATAATCAGAAGAAGTAGTTGAAGATTCGTCCAACAGAATATTCTGCCTTGAAAGCTTCGGGTAATTAGTACTACTCGGCTATGGTATCACTACCTTTACACCTGTAGCCTATCAACGTGATAGTCTCTCACGACCCTATATGGAAGTCTCATCTTGTGGCTAGTTTCGCACTTAGATGCTTTCAGCGCTTATCTATTCCAAACGTAGCTACTCTGCAGTACAGCTGGCGCCATAACAGATTCACCAGTGGTTTGTCCATCCCGGTCCTCTCGTACTAAGGACAGCCCCACTCAAACTTCCTGCGCCCACAACAGATAGGGACCGAACTGTCTCGCGACGTTCTGAACCCAGCTCGCGTGCCACTTTAATCGGCGAACAGCCGAACCCTTGGGACCTTCTCCAGCCCCAGGATGTGACGAGCCGACATCGAGGTGCCAAACCTCCCCGTCGATATGAGCTCTTGGGGGAGATCAGCCTGTTATCCCCAGCGTACCTTTTATCCTTTGAGCGATGGCCCTTCCATGCAGAACCACCGGATCACTATATCCGTCTTTCGACCCTGTTCGACTTGTCTGTCTCACAGTCAAGCAAGCTTATGCTATTGCACTCCCCGTACGGTTACCAAGCGTACTGAGCTTACCTTTGAAAGCCTCCGTTACCTTTTTGGAGGCGACCACCCCAGTCAAACTACCCGCCAAACAATGTCCTCCCTCAAGAGAGTTAGACACCGTGTACAGAAAGGGCGGTATTTCAAGGTTGACTCCACGATGGCTGGCGCCACCGCTTCACTGCCTCCCGCCTATCCTACACATTCTGTACCCAGTATCAATGTTAAGTTGTAGTGAAGGTGCATGGGGTCTTTCCGTCCCGTTGCGGGTAACCGGCGTCTTCACCGATACCACAATTTCACCGAGCTCATGGCTGAGACAGCGCCCAGATCGTTACACCATTCGTGCAGGTCGGAACTTACCCGACAAGGAATTTCGCTACCTTAGGACCGTTATAGTTACGGCCGCCGTTTACCGGGGCTTCGATTCAATGCTTCTCCTTTAACAGATGACATCCCCTCTTAACCTTCCGGCACCGGGCAGGTGTCAGGCCTTATACCTCATCTTTCGATTTTGCAAAGCCATGTGTTTTTGTTAAACAGTCGCCTGGGCCTTTTCACTGCGGCTGAGATTACTCTCAGCGCCCCTTCTCCCGAAGTTACAGGGCCATTTTGCCGAGTTCCTTAGCCATGATTCACTCGAGCACCTTAGGATTCTCTCCTCGACTACCTGTGTCGGTTTACGGTACGGGTTTCTTTAACCTGAAGCTTAGCGGGTTTTCTTGGAAGTCTGGTTACCTGCTCTATCCGCTCCCCCGAAGGTTCGCGGTACTATTGGGTTTCAGCATCAGTGACGGATTTGCCTGTCTCTGATATGCCTACGCCTTTTAACGATCTATTCCGTCAGATCGCGGCAGTGTCACTACTCCGTCTCCACATCGCAGTTAAAGAAAGTACTGGATTATTAACCAGTTGTCCATCGGATGAGCCACCCGGCGTCTCCTTAGGTCCCGACTAACCCTGATCCGATTAGCGTTGATCAGGAAACCTTAGTCTTTCGGTGGGCGGGTTTCCCTCCCGCCTTATCGTTACTTATGCCTACATTTGCTTTTCCAATCTCTCCACAATACCTTACGGTACTGATTCACTGATATTGGAATGCTCCCCTACCACGCATTGCTGCATCCATAGCTTCGGTATAACGCTTAATGCCCGTTTATTATCCATGCCCGATCGCTCGACTAGTGAGCTGTTACGCACTCTTTAAATGAATGGCTGCTTCCAAGCCAACATCCTAGCTGTCTGTGCAATCGGACCTCGTTAGTTCAACTTAGCGTTAATTTTGGGACCTTAGCTGATGGTCTGGGTTCTTTCCCTCTCGGCGCGTGACCTTAGCACCCCGCGCCTCACTGCAGATTATATTTTATAGCATTCGGAGTTTATCTGGATTTGGTAGGATGTGACTCCCCCGCACCCAATTAGTAGCTCTACCTCTATAAAACTTAACATCCACGCTGTTCCTAAAAACATTTCGGGGAGTACGAGCTATTTCCCAGTTTGATTGGCCTTTCACCCCTACCCTCAAGTCATCCGGAAGCTTTTCAACGCTTATCGGTTCGGTCCTCCAGTACCTGTTACGGCACCTTCAACCTGCTCAAGGGTAGATCACAAGGTTTCGCGTCTACCTCCTCTGACTATACGCCCTATTCAGACTCGCTTTCGCTTCGGCTTCGCGGCTTAACCGCTTAACCTTGCCAGAGAAGAGTAACTCGTAGGCTCATTATGCAAAAGGCACGCCGTCACAGAACAAGTCTGCTCCGACCGCTTGTAAGCACACGGTTTCAGGTTCTATTTCACTCCCCTGTTCGGGGTTCTTTTCACCTTTCCCTCACGGTACTGGTTCACTATCGGTCTCTCAGGAGTATTTAGCCTTACCGGATGGTGCCGGCAGTTTCCCACAAGGCGTCTCCGACCTCGCGGTACTCAGGATACCACTAGTTTAGTATTGGTTACGAATACGCAGCTATCATGCTCTATGGCCGGGCTTCCCATCCCGTTCTTCTTCGCTTTACTAATCATGTTGTGGTCCTACAACCCCGGTTATGCCGTAACATAACTGGTTTGGGCTCTTTCCCTTTCGCTCGCCACTACTCAGGAAATCATTATTATTTTCTCTTCCTATGCTTACTTAGATGTTTCAGTTCAGCACGTTCGCGCTATTGCAACTAGTCTTCAACTAGTTAGGTTTCCCCATTCGGAAATCTGCGGATCAATTCATATTTGCTGATCCCCGCAGCTTATCGCAGCTTATCACGTCCTTCTTCGCCTCTGAGAGCCAAGGCATTCCCCGTGTGCCCTTTCTTACTTTCTTCTTGTTTGCTGCTTTTGCTCAGCAAACAATGCTTTTTTTGAGTTCTAAGTCTAAAGTTCAACGTTTAAAGCTTCGTGTATCGCTACCTTCTGCTTTTAACTTTCTACTTTTAACTTAAGAGACTCTTTCTGTTGTTTTCTCTTCAATTACTTCTTCCAATATGTCAAAGAACGTTGTTAAACAGTATCAAGTAGCTAGTATCAGGTATCAAGACATCGTCTTCTCTCTTTTACTGCCCTCTTTCTGCTTACCGGTGGAGAATAACGGATTCGAACCGTTGACCCCCTGCGTGCAAGGCAGGTGCTCTAGCCAGCTGAGCTAATCCCCCGTGTTGAGTTTTTCGTTTAACGTTCCGAGTTTAAAGTTACCGTATTGCTACGCTTCACTTTCAACCTTCAACTTTAAACTCCTCGCCTGTAGTCCCGAGCAGATTTGAACTGCTGACCCCTACATTATCAGTGTAGTGCTCTAACCAAACTGAGCTACGGGACTGTTTTTCCAATCACGCCAGCTCTTCTGGCTATTGCCACTGTTCTGGCTTTCCTCTTGCGGGTGTTTCTTCTTGTGTTTCTTTTGAAATGTCTTTCTCTTTTTTCGTCTTCTGCTTTCAGTTTCCAGCTTTTAACTTTCTACTTTCCACTTTTAACTCTAAAAGAATATCTGTAGCATAACAGGCTCTTTCCAGCCTCTAGAAAGGAGGTATTCCAGCCGCACCTTCCGGTACGGCTACCTTGTTACGACTTAGCCCCAGTTACCGGTTTTACCCTAGGACGCTCCTTGCGGTTACATACTTCAGGTACCCCCAGCTTCCATGGCTTGACGGGCGGTGTGTACAAGGCCCGGGAACGTATTCACCGCAGCATTGCTGATCTGCGATTACTAGCGAATCCAACTTCATGAGGTCGAGTTGCAGACCTCAATCCGAACTGTGAATGGCTTTTTGAGATTGGCATCGTATTACTACGTAGCTGCCCTCTGTACCATCCATTGTAGCACGTGTGTAGCCCCGGACGTAAGGGCCATGATGACTTGACGTCGTCCCCGCCTTCCTCTCTGTTTGCACAGGCAGTCTGAATAGAGTCCCCACCTTTACATGCTGGCAACTATTCACAGGGGTTGCGCTCGTTGCGGGACTTAACCCAACACCTCACGGCACGAGCTGACGACAGCCATGCAGCACCTAGTTTCCTGTCCCGAAGGACTGACTCATCTCTGAGTCATTCAGTAACTTTCAAGCCCGGGTAAGGTTCCTCGCGTATCATCGAATTAAACCACATGCTCCTCCGCTTGTGCGGGCCCCCGTCAATTCCTTTGAGTTTCACCCTTGCGGGCGTACTCCCCAGGTGGAACACTTAACGCTTTCGCTTAGACGCTGACTGTATATCGCCAACATCGAGTGTTCATCGTTTAGGGCGTGGACTACCAGGGTATCTAATCCTGTTTGATCCCCACGCTTTCGTGCCTCAGCGTCAATACCACTTTAGTAAGCTGCCTTCGCAATTGGTGTTCTGTGACATATCTATGCATTTCACCGCTACTTGTCACATTCCGCCTACCTCAGGTAGATTCAAGCTCATCAGTATCAAAGGCACTGCGATGGTTGAGCCACCGTCTTTCACCCCTGACTTAATAAGCCGCCTACGCACCCTTTAAACCCAATAAATCCGGATAACGCTTGGATCCTCCGTATTACCGCGGCTGCTGGCACGGAGTTAGCCGATCCTTATTCTTACCGTACATTCAACCTCTTTCACGAAAGAGGGTTTATTCCGGTACAAAAGCAGTTTACAACCCGTAGGGCCGTCTTCCTGCACGCGGCATGGCTGGTTCAGAGTTGCCTCCATTGACCAATATTCCTTACTGCTGCCTCCCGTAGGAGTCTGGTCCGTGTCTCAGTACCAGTGTGGGGGGTCATCCTCTCAGATCCCCTAGACATCGTCGCCTTGGTAAGCCGTTACCTTACCAACTAGCTAATGTCACGCATGCTCATCTTACTCCTATAAATATTTGATAATAATATGATGCCATATCATTATGTTATGCGGTGTTAATCCGGATTTCTCCGGGCTATCCCCCTGAGTAAGGTAGATTGCATACGCGTTACGCACCCGTGCGCCACTTTCATGAAGAGCAAGCTCTTCAATCTCGTTCGACTTGCATGTATTAGGCCTGCCGCTAGCGTTCATCCTGAGCCAGGATCAAACTCTCCATTGTAATGAAGTTTTTGTTCTCTGACCCTATTTAAGTATTATTCAAATAGAATCGTTTGTATTAATGCTATTTGCTGAATTGACTTGGGATTTCGTTAACTTCTTGTTGTTTTGTTAACAGATATTCCTACCTGTTACGCTACATGACATTTCTTTTTTAAGAACTTTTGCGCCTCCCCCTCACGGCTTGGCTATCTTCAAAGCTTTGCAGCTTTTGATCTCTTTTTTATTGGCTTCCAGCGTCGCGCCTTCGGCTTCCTTTTTCCCTTTTCGGTTGTCCCGTTTTGGGACTGCAAAGGTGAGAATCTTTTTTCTTTTCTGCAAGAACTTTTTTTACTTTTTTTTCTCGCCCCTTTCTTCACTTCCGTTCCCCCTTTTCAGGCCTCCCGGTACCCTTCTCTCATCCTTTTTGCCTCAACAGCCTTGCGCCGTATCTCCCGTTTTGGGATTGCAAAGATGCACACTTTTTTGGCCCCCTGCAAATCTTTTTTCCCTTTTTTTCAAACCTTTTCCCGATTGAGGGGTTGTCTCTCTCCCACCCTGCTCATCTTCAGGCGTCTAACGGGCCTGCTGAACCCTCTGTTTTTTTGTTTTATTCCAGCCTTTGCCGTACCATGGCCGTACCTGAAGGCACTCTGCGCCCTCTTTTTACCGGCACGGCATCGGAAAACGGGTGACCCAGGGTGTCCCCGGATCGGGCCCCGATCCGGGGACTGGTGGCGCACAGGAGGCAGGCTGATGGCAGGCTTGCGGCCCAATTGGTCGTCATTTCATCGACTCGCTATGCTGCTTTCATCGACTTTTTATCGACAAAGACTCGAACAATCCGGCTCAAACTGGCGTCGCGCCCCGCATCGCTCCGGCCGTCAGTCTGCCAGCAGTCTGCCACAAGACTGCCGCAAAAGCGCCAGTTGCCCCAATGAATTCAGCCGAACTTCTGACTATAGCGCGCCGTAAGCGCAATCGCAGAAAGCCTAAGTCTCCTGATCCCAATATTCCGAAGACAGCCCGACAAAGCCTCTATTTACCGGAAGCCTTTTAAAACGCTAAAGAGATTGCATTTAATAAGGGGTTCTGAATACTAGTCACCCTTTGCCGGCTGATATCCTCCAACTTTACCAAAGTTCCTTTCATGCCTGATGCCATCGTCGGTTCCAAAGGGATGGCCGCCGAAACCATTTCGCATCATTGCTATTGCTTTAGACGAGAGGTTATCGCTATCCCTTGAAGCAATCAGTTGCATTACCGACGAGGCTATCACCGGTACCGAGACGTCCATGTGCATTGCATCCGTAACCAGCCAGTTTACTTCTCCGGTATCCTCCACATAGGATGGTACATTAAAGCCCTGCTTTTCGTCGTATATATTTTTCATGAGTTCAATCAACCACGAGCGTACAACCGACCCGTTATTCCAGGTTTTCAATATCCCGCTTACATCCAGTTCCTCGCGATATTTACCCAGCAGAGCCATTCCTTCGCCAATAGCTTGAAGCATGCCAAATTCGATACCGTTATGAACCAGCTTTACAAAGTGCCCCGAGCCGGGAGCGCCTGTGTGAATATATCCCTCTGGTACTGCAAGATCTTTCAGCAGTGGCTCTATCTCTTTCACTGCCTCGGTTTCGCCGCCAATCATGAAGCAGGCACCGTTCCGCGCGCCGCTTACTCCCCCGCTTGTACCGCAATCAATAAAATAAAGCCCTTTTTTCTTAAGCCTCTCCGCCCTTCTGATACTGTCCCCCCAATACGAGTTTCCTCCGTCGATAATAATATCCCCAGGATCAAGTAAAGGCGACAGATCGTCAATTAAGTTATCAATGCCAACTCCGGCCGGTATATAAATAAAGATCCTTCTTGGTGTGGGTAACTTATCAACGAGACTGTTAACGCTATGTGCTAAAATCAAATTCTCCTGCTCTATATCTGTAGGAAGGTGCTTATCGTATCCCACAATTGTATATCCTTTCCCGGCGGCCTGCATGGCCAGATTAGCACCCATTTTTCCTAAACCAATAATACCATATGATTTATTTTCCATGTCTGTATATATTGAAAATTTAATTAGCTATAGCAGAAGAGTTTTTTTCTTTAATAGTAAAAGTAATACAATACTAAGGGTTGGATGTTACGCATTCAAAACAAAAATGTCTTTATAGGGATTAACCCGGATCAAAATCACTCATTTACCTTTAACACAAAACAATCGCTGTTTTCAGGGTGTTGTGCCATAAAAAACATATATGCGCTGGATAGGAAGAAGAAGCAGTGGAAACCTGGAAGACCGCCGTGGCGGAGGAGGGCGTTATGCCCTTGGTGGGGGCGTCGGAATTATTGTAGTGATCGTAGCCCTGCTCTTAGGGAAGAATCCTCAGGAGCTTATGAATGCCATTCCCGGTCAGGGACAAGAGCAAACAACTACTTCCGGCACCCCGAATGATGAGCAGGGAAAGTTTGTAGATGCTGTTCTCGTAGATACAGAAGACGTATGGAATGAGCTTTTCAGTCAGATGGGCTCTCAATACAAAGAGCCTAACCTGGTGCTTTTCACACAGAGCACTTCTTCGGGATGCGGTTTTGCCGGTGCGGCCACCGGTCCTTTCTATTGTCCCGCCGATGAAAAAGTTTATATCGACCTTTCTTTTTATGACGACCTGAAGACCCGGTTCAATGCTCCCGGCGATTTCGCTATGGCTTACGTGATTGCCCATGAGGTTGGGCATCATGTTCAGAACTTAATGGGCATAACCGATAAGGTAGATCGTATGCAGGGAAATATTTCTGAATCAGAATACAATAAAATGTCGGTTCGGCTTGAACTGCAGGCTGACTTCTTTGCTGGAGTATGGGCGCATCACGACCAGAAAATGAAAAACATACTCGAGGAGGGTGATATTGAAGAAGCTCTTCAGGCGGCTAATGCGGTAGGCGACGACCGGCTGCAGAAGCAAAGCAGCGGCACCGTCACGCCCGATGCCTTTACTCACGGAACGTCAGAGCAGCGCATGCGATGGTTTAAGAAAGGATTTGAAACCGGCGATATTAAACAGGGCGATACTTTCGCAGCTTCAGCCTTATAGGATAAGCCGCGCTAAATAGGCTCACCCGATACAGTGTCCGTCTTGCTTAGCCAGTTCCTTCCTTCTGAAAAGCGGCTCACCAACATCCCGGCAACGGTATCTCCTGTAGCGTTCAATAACGTTGCCAGAGGATCTACAAGTGTCCCAATAACCATCGCCGGAGGTAACGCTTCCGGAGGAAAACCGTAAGCTGATATGAACAGCATTTCCCCTACATAGCCGCCGTTGGGTATACCTCCCTCTACGATACTAACAAGTACCGTCATGCCTAAAGCGAGTAAAATCACATCGACACTGTCGAAGCTTTTACCGAACAAGGCAAATACCACTGCCATTTTAATGATTGAAGAGATACTGGATCCGTCTTTATGTAGAGTGGCCCCCAGGGGGACAGTAACATTTGCGATGATATCAGGAATACCGATTCGTCTGGCGGCATCAAGATTAGCGGGAATAGTGGCAATACTGCTGCAGGTGCCCAATGCAGTTGCAGAAGGTATGATATTATTCTTCCAGTACCTCCTTACTCCTTTTACCCCGCCTGCTATGAATGCATATAAGCTGAAAATAACGACAAAATAAAACAGGCCATACCCATAAAACAAGCCTAAAGAACGGGCATAAGCGCCGAAGAGCTGCGGACCAAAAACACCTACCTGATAAGCGAAGTAAGCCCCCAATCCAATGGGCGCAAGTTTCATGATCAGGATGAAAACGTTCTTAAAAACTTCGTTCCCGGCATGAATGAAATCGCGGAATACACCATGTTTCTCTCCTGCACGCCGTGTTGCAAAACCTACAAGCACAGAAAAGATGATCATAGCCAGCATGTTCTGCCGCGACAGGAGCTCATAAAACTCTCCTGTGGTGAATAAGCGGGTCAGCTGTTCGCCTATCGGCTTTTCGCTAAGGCTTTCGGTAAGCCGCAAGGGTGTAAGCTGCTCATGAATTGGGAACAACCATACGGCAACGATGGTTAAGAACGCAGAAATCAGCACCGTAGAAAGAAAGACGAGCGACATGATGCCCATGATCCTGCTTAACTTGCCCGAACTCCCTAGTCCCGCAATTGCCGATGCAATGGCAAAAAACACTAATGGAATAACCGCCGTGAAAAGCAGGTTGAGAAAAATGTCGCCTACCGGCTTCAGAACTTCTACTCTCTTACCAAACAGCACTCCGGCTACACTCCCCGCGATAATACCACCTATAAGCCAGATGATGCCCCGGTAGTTCCTCAACCAATTATTCATATTTATAGCTTATCGGGCTTTACGCCTTCGAACGTAATCTTTACCGGCTTGATTAGCCCTTCACTGTCAAACTCCATTTTATCAATGCAAACCACGCGGTGATTACCGTCTGTTTCCCCAAGGGGTCTTCTGTGATAGACGATATACCATGCATCGTCTTTTTTATTATGAACTACAGAATGATGCCCCGCACCTGTTGCAACGGAAGCATCCTGCTGGAGGATCTTACCGATACGCTCAAATGGGCCCATCGGTGAATCGGCTATTGCATACGCCACTGAATAATCGGGACCAGTCCAGCCGCCTTCAGACCACATGAAATAATATTTCCCATTACGGATAAACATAAAAGGCCCTTCAACGTAACCTTTTGGTGTAATTTCTTTAAAAACCGATCCGTCTTCAAAAGGAATAAATCCTGTAAAGTCATCTTTCAGCCGGGCTATATTACAATGTCTCCATCCCCCATAAATGAGGTAGTATTTCCCGTCTTTGTCGTGAAATACAAACTGATCAATGGGCTGTGCGCCATTGTGAAATTTATCGATCAATGGTTTGCCGAGATAGTCTTTAAACGGGCCCTGCGGCTTATCCGACACTGCTACTCCGATACCGCCGGATTCATTATCGTTCTGGATATCGTTTGCGCCGAAGAACAGATAGTACTTTTTATCTTTCGAGACGATCGAGGGAGCCCATACCGCCTTTTTTGCCCATTTTACGTTGGCCGTATCCAGCACCCGTTCATGTTTTTTCCAGTTAACAAGGTCGTTTGATGAAAATGCATCGAAGAAAACCTGTTTTTCATATTTTGCAGAATAGGTTGGATATATCCAGTACTGCTTACCAAAAACAGCGCCTTCAGGATCCGCGTACCAACCCGGAAAAATCGGATTGCCGGATGAAGCTTTCTTGCTTTTCGTCTTCTGACCAAATGAAGCGAGACTTGCGAGCGTTAATAGCAAAAGGAAAAAAGGTGTGATTCTCATTGTATAAAACGTTTCAGCAAGTATACAATAAAATCAATTAAGATAGTATACTTACTGCTTCTGGTATACCCGGATGTAATCTACTACCATAGATTGTGGGAAAACCGAATCATCAACACCCTTCAGTCCTCCCCAGCCCCCACCTACGGCGACATTCAACAGAAGATGAAAGCGTTTGTCGAAAGGCCACTCCTCCGGGCCATTACCGGTATTCTTGAAGGTCAGGTAATGAGTATCATCTACGTAAAAGTCAATTTTGCTGCGGTCCCAAACTATGGTATAATTATGAAATGCAGAATAAGGGTTTAGCACCCGGTAGCCCCTGGTAGTTTGTGTATGGAGCACATGATTGAATTTTTTAGTATGAGCACTGCCATAGACGCTGTCGGGCACATAACCCACATGCTCCATGATATCAATCTCTCCGCTCGCAGGCCAGCCACCATACTTCCAATCAGTAGGTAACATCCAGATCGCAGGCCAGAGACCTCTTCCTGCGGGAAGCATCGCTCGTGCTTCTATCTTCCCATACAGCCAGTCGCCTTTACCTTTTGATATTATCCGGGCCGAAGTATATTCCGCTTTTCCTTTCTGCTCTTTTCTGGCAGTTATGTGCAGCTTCCCGTCTCTAACTATGGCATTTGTTGTGTCGGCAGAGCTATAATACTGCATTTCATTGTTACCCCAGCCATGATCGCCCTCTTCAAAGCTCCACTTGGCAGAATCGGGCAGTCCCTCATATTCGAATTCATCAGACCAAACCAGCCTCCAGTTTTCACTTTTTGGCTTCTCCTTCTTTTGGGCAAAGCCGTTCACTGAGATGACTAAAAGTAATACGACGACAATCGGGCTTCTTCTCATTTAGCAGAAATTAAACAGGTCTATATAGTTATAGTGCTAAAGATACGACTTCTGCTAACGTGTAGTTATTTATTTGAAAAGGCCTTTGACTCTTCTGTAGCCTGGCTCTTAGACAAATGTCCGCCGGATTTAATGATGATCCTATAACGAAATGTGACAGACTGTCCAGGTGCGAGCCGCATATTCAGAGAGTCCTTGCCATTGCTCATTGCATTCTGGCCCAGGGAATTTATTGCAAACAATCCATAGCCCCTTGCATGCCAGTAAGAAGGGAAACCGGGGTTCTTCTGATGGTCGATGATCATCACCGATACCGGCTCTTCTTTTATCCGGCCACTTAGTACCACCCAGCCAGCACGGGTTCCCCAAACAGAGTCACCTTCTTTTCCTTCACTACTTAGATAGTGCCCTGTTACGCCTTCATTATTTAATACAGGGACATCGGTTACATTCCCCTGCGCGTCAGTAAATTTCTCAGGTTTGTCGGATGGATGTTCAAGCTCGCGGGCAATCCTTATAGCTAATAAACCTTCCTTATTATCTTTAAACAATACTGATTCTTTCAGGGCCGTTAGGGTAGTGATCCGGTCGATCACCCTGGTAGTGTTGTTACCGCTAAAAACGAACCTTGTATTCTCCTTTAACAAAGCGTTATTTTTATCCGTCAACCAGTCTGCCGTAATATAAAGTTCACCTTTCTCTTTTCCGTTAACAATCTTGTTGACTTTTTGGTGCCGGATAGTACCAAACGGACCAGCGTGGCCTCTAACATCATTAGAGTTGTTCCAAAAATCATACCCGTTCACATCCCCGTAATTAAACCAGATCCCCACATGATGAGGATGGTCTATTCGTTCTCCCGGCCGTGGGTCCATCGGCCAGCCACGCGTTATAATGGTTCCCGTTGAACTTCTAACCGGATACAGAACTGGCTTTTTTAGCACATCGGGATAAATATATGAGGTAAAAGGCTTCCCGCCAATGAAGACATCTACGCGCTTGTCCTTTTCACTGGGAACAAGCTTTACCGATTGGGCCTGGCCGGCTTTATCAGTCTGAGCAGTGGCTTTAAAATAAGTTGTTGCAAGAAGCAACGAAGAAACAATATAACACGTGTACTTCATAGTTTACTCCTCCAAAATTTATCGTTGGGAATCGGTTTTGTGTCTGTATATCGGGGTAGCCTTTTATTAATCCCTTTACAGTTTCTTAATCTTAATACTTCTGAAGCTTACTTCGTTTCCATGATCCTGAAGAAGAATATGCCCCTTCTCTGCCTCTCCGAAGTTCTTCCAGTCTTTATATTTGCTAATGGATACAAGGCGGCGGAAGTCGTCCGATCCTCTGGTATATTCGATAACCTTAATTCCATTCAGATAATGCTCTACTCTGTTATCCGGATACACCACTACCCTTCCCCTGTTCCACTGCCCTATAGGACGCAGGAACCGGGCCTGTTTCTCGGCTTTGATCAGATCGTATAAGGAGGCAAGTGTGCGGTTTCCATCACGCCCCAGCTTTGCGTCGGGATGAAGGGCATCGTCGAGTATCTGGTATTCGAGCCCGATAGCCGAGCCTGTATTTTTCTCACTCAGGGTTACAAAATATTTCACTCCGCTGTTAGCCCCTGGACTAAGTTTAAATTCGAATGAGAGATCAAAAGCACTGAATTGTTCCTTCGTTACGATATCGCCTCCGTTTGCCGACTCTTTGCCCTCTGACGACAAAACGGTCAGGACTCCTTTGTCAACCTTCCATCCTTTGTCGGGAAACTTTTCTTTATATGCTCCAGTCCAGGCTGCCGTAGTCTTACCGTCAAACAGCAACGACCAGCCCGTGGTCTTCTCGTAAGGGCTTAATGAGTTGGGAACCGTATTGACTACATACACACCTGCGGGAAATGCAGTGGCTTTGAGGCCTTTTGTTTTGATGCGGATATTCTTAAAATAAACGTTCTTACCTGCCTGCGCTTCCTTGTCGATGCCATGTACCTGTAATCCAATAAACCCTTTCTGATCAATTGTGTCTACAACATAAGCTGCAGGAATATTATTGATCCAGGTTTTCATTTCGTTACCGATACATTCAATACGGATATGATTATATACGCCCACCTTGAAAGCACCTCGCGCTCCCGGATTCAATGAAAGCGGATACAGCCAGTCGCGACGGGCTTCATCGTAAACACCTCCTGTCCAGTCTCGTTCCGAAGGATCAATCTCCATCTGCCTGCCATACACCTTCCCTTTTCCGCCATTGCCAGCGGGGTCAAAATGACTACGCGTCTGCACGCCCGAATTGCTTACCGAACTTTCTATCTTAGCATCGAGTTCGAGGATAAAGTCGCCGTACTCCTTTTCTGTAGTGAGAAAGGTGTTGCCTGAATGCATTACGGTTGTACCTACAATAGCGCCATCTTCTACTTTATATTGTGCCGTTCCGGCCAGTCGCTTCCAGCCATTCAGCGTTTTTCCATCGAATAAATCAGTCCAGCCCTGTTGGCTTTGTGCCTGGCCGCTTAATGAACAAAATATAAAGGCTGCGCCGGCAAGTAATGATTGATATTTCATGATTTTAAGAAAGATTATATAATGGTTTCCATGATTGGATGTTCCTGTTGTACATCGCCTGATTGGCTAAATCAACACAAATGGCTGTTGTTGCGCCTGTAAGAACGTTTGATGAGGGTTGTTCGTGTTTGTTTATGCATTTGTGAAAATCGTTGAGCGCATACCAGGTGCCATCTTTCGCCGGCTCTTTCAAAAGCGGTATGCCGCCGTCCTTGCTAAGTGCTATTTTAGTAGCCCCCGTTACGCCATCTACCATCTCAAGTTCCTCCCGCATCTCCTTTTCGGGATAGAAGAAGCCTTCATTTACCAGCAGCGAGATCATTCCCTTGCTGCCCTTCAGGCGGAACATATATCCGTCGTGTGCATTCGCACAAGTGGCGCCAAAGTTACCGATCATGCCGTCTTTCTGGTAGCGCAATATCGCCTGTACGTTATCGAAGGTCTCACGACCATCTTTATAGAAATCAATTCCCCCCGAACCGAGAACTTCATCGGGATGCGTTTTAAACACCCAGTTGATAAAGTCGATCTGATGAGACAAAAGCTCGGCTGCAAGTCCGCCTGAATACTCTTTATACATTCTCCAGTTGATCTGCCTTTCGAGGGAAGGGTTGGGCACCGCTCTTTTCCAGTTCCAGTTTCTATCCCAACGGCAATCTATTTGAGTTACCTTACCCAGGTATCCATCTTCAATTATTTGCTTTACCCTGAAATAAAGAGGAGTATACCTGTACTGATGACCTACCTGAAAAACCAGCTTGGGCGACTTTTTAACCAGACTTACCAGGTCCATGGCCTGAGAAGTGTTATATGTCATTGTCTTTTCCAGATACACGTGTTTTCCGGCCTTCAAGGCATCCTGAGCTATCTGAAAATGCAAATTAAGTGGAACGGCTATAATAACAGCATGGATGTTTTTATCATCCAGTAGCTTGCGATAATCACTATACGCAGTCGGCTTCCATTGTGCGCCCTCTTTCGCGGCTTCTTTAAGCCGAAAATCTAACGTATCGCAGATGGCACTTACATTGAACTGTGTATTCAGTTCTTTCATGGTATGCATTATCCCTCTTCCGCGATCGCCGGTACCGATAATCCCTACATTTACGATCCCTGCCGCATCATCGTCCAGGGCAAGGGCGGCTGCGATTTGGTTATGAAGCAGGAGCCCGCCGGTCAATACTCCTGCCTGTTTAATAAAATTTCGTCTGAACATTTTTATTTAATCGAAGTTCTCAATATTTAAAAACCTTGCCACCAGCCAGAACTTCCTGTGTTTTCTCATCAAAAGTAATCTTCTCACCAGTCCTTACTGCTGCATTGGTCATGATCGTGGCGATTGAATGGGTATAACCAGCTTCCACTGGCGCGTTAGGTTGTTTCCTGCTGCGAATACACTCCATCCAATTCCTCATATGATTGGAAGTAAGAGGATCGGCCCCCGTATTTGCTGAAGTGGCTACCTTCTGAACGTTAGCCGAAAGATCAATTTTTGGAAGAAGATTCGGCTGCATTTTCATTGCGGCTGCTTCACGTTCCTGCAAACCACCATTAGGTGATATTTTGTTAGTCATGAGATTAAGCTCGCCACCATTCGAGTAATATACTTCTCCTACACCTCCGCTTTCGTTCTGCATCCTGGAAGTGAATACTACCTGGAATCCTGAGCCAAGGTCGTCCAGCGGGCCATAATCGAATACGGCAGTGGTAGTATCCCAGTTCTTCCTTCCATCCTTCCAGGTGTAGATGCCACCATTGGCTACTACACTACGGGGATGCTTAAGCCCGCTGAACCAATGTACCGTATCGATCTGATGCGACATCCACTGCCCCGGCATCCCTGAAGAATAAGGCCAGAATAAGCGATACTCAAGGTATTTCCGGGGATCCCAGGTGTCTGCCGGGCGATTGATAAGGAACCGCTTCCAGTCAGTATCCTTTTCCTGTAATTGAGCGACAAGATCAGGACGACGCCACCTACCCGGCTGATTTACATTCCAGACGAGGTCAACAGCTGTTATCGGACCAAACTTTCCGCTTTTTATAAAGTCATGGGCGGCGTGATAGTTAGCGCCGCTCCTGCGTTGTGATCCAATCTGAACAATTCTATCAGAAGACTTCACCGCCTTGAATGCAGCACGGTTATCTTCCATAGTTTCCGCAAAAGGCTTTTCTACATAGGCGTCACATTTGGCTTTTATAGCTTCAATGGTATGGACAGCATGCTGAAAATCAGCTGTACTAATGATGACTGCGTCTATATCCTTTAGGCTATATAGCTCTTCATTATTGCGACAGGCCGTTATATCGTGACCAAATTTTTCCTTCAGGAAGCTAACGCCTTTATCTCTTCTCAGCGACCACAGATCCGACAACGCCACCATATCAAAATTCAACTCCTGGCGATGGTTCAAAAAGCTTGGAAGCAAGGTATCTTTAAACCGGTCGGAAAAACCGATAGCCCCAACTCTCACCCTGTCATTGGCACCAAGTATTCGTCCATAACTTTTTGCGCTGAAACCAAAAGTTCCTAAATAGGTACCAGCCGCAGCTATGGCTGACTGCCGGATAAAATCTCTGCGTGTGTTCATGTTTAATCTGCTTTGTCTATAATTAAATCTAAGGCCGTTTCGGATTATATGATGATGGTTGTTACCACTTTGCCTTTCATACTCATCCCATTTTAAGAGGCTGAAGTTGAGAAAAAAAAACAAAGGCATCAATTTAATAACGCAGAATTTTTACGAAAACGATTTCGTAATAAAAATGATAGATAAGCTACGCTGAACCGATTTAGCTATATTAATAATCTACATACTGCTGGTAAACATGCTGCATGCATGCCTTTCCATATTTTAAAAGGAGTTTATCTGAAGAAGTATTTGCTGAATCCTGTCGAAACACAATATTGTCGCCTACTATATCATATGAAATTGCTTGCTGAGGGCTTACAAATCCAAGACCATGTTCCCAGTTAAAAAAGGCAAAGCCGGCAACCCCAGGATTTAAAAGATCTTTGCTCCAGGTGTATGCATCTGACTTAATTGCAACCTGATTAAGCAACGTTGCGGCAAGATCATTCTGGCTTCCGGCTTTCTCAATTTTCACACCTCTGAATTCAGGTTTAATTACTTCACCAAAAAACAAAAGGGGAATACGGTATCGCTGCGGATCAAATATTTCGAGATTAGTGCGGGGCAGATAGTGCCCATGGTCGGCAACTATAATAAACAAAGTATTCTTATACCAGCTCTGTTTCTTTGCTTCCCGAATAAAAGCGCCAACGCAGGAATCAGCATAGTATGCTGTGCTCCGGAACTTATTTTCAATTTCTTCTCCTTTAAAACGAGGTGTTGAGGGCAGTTCAAAGGGTTCATGATTGGTCAGCGTGAGCATAGTCGAAAAGAAGGGTGCCTGCGCTGTCTTCAAATCCGACAACATCCTGGTATAAACAGCACCATCATACGCACCCCATTTCGAATTCATATCTTTTGGATCGAAGTCACTTTTATCAACGATCTTCTGATAATTGTGACTCAGTAAATAGGATCGCATGTTAAAGAACCGGCTCTCGCCCCCGTAGAAAAAAGAGGTAGAGTACCCTTTACCTGCGAAACTTTGCGACAAGGCCGGAATCTTTACCTGCTTACTGTTCTCTTTCATGATACTCCGTCGTCCCTGAGCCGGAAAAGCGCTTAATACGGCCACAACACCTTTATCAGTGCGCCCTCCGGACGCGTAAATGTGATTAAAAAACAATCCTTCAGAAATAAGTTTCTCTGTTTGGGGAGCAACGCCTTTTTCCCCATCAAGACTCTCTACTACATTGCCCGTAAAGCTTTCCATGATGATCAGTACCACATTAGGGGTTCTGGTAGTCAGTACATCGGTAGTTGCTGTATTGGGTTTTAAATATAATCCCTTAACAATACTTTTGGCTTCGGAAGGACTATAGTACTTAAAGGGATTGCTGTTATTGTATTTGTTATTTAGAATATCATGAACAAGACTCCACTCTGTATTGACTGCGGCATAATTCAGCAAAGGTTTCAGCGAAAAATAGGCCATACTTTCGTTCATAGGAGAGAGCTGCCAGCCTCCCCTTATAGCAAGGAAATTAAAACCAAGCATCAGCACAGATAGCAATAGCCTGATCGCAAAATTTCCGCCCCTGAATATTCTGTATTCTATAATCAGCCGCGACAAAAAGATCCCGGCAGAGGTAAGAACAGCAAAGATAAACAACGAAAGGAATACAGGGGATGACTCACTGCTTGAAAAGGCCTCTGCGGGCGACCCAAAGGCGAACTCGAGCGCCCTGAAGTTAATTTTCGTCCCCCATTCGCGGTAGATATTGAAGTTCACCACTGTCAGAAAAGAAAACAGGCCCACCAACAGCCAGGTATATATTTTTACTATTGTTATGGGAAACTTTTTTATTCCAAAGAGCCAGACTATCACAAACAAAAGCGCCGGAATTGCACATATATAACCTGCCATAGAGGCATCCATCCATGCTCCATAGAAGTATACCTGGATAAATTCATAAAAAGAAACGCCTTTCAGACGATGGATATAGTAAAGTAAAAAGACACAACGTTCGAGTAAAAAAAAGAGAAGCCAGAATGTAAAATATCGCAGTAATACGAAAATGTTCTTTAGCATAGTAATCAATTGTGACTGCAGAAGGCAGACAGAAAGAAATCCTTCCCTTATCAGAAAAGACATTCTAACGTTTAAACCTCACAAATATAAAATAAAAGTTATATCAATATTAAGAAGAGGTTAGGCGATGCTCTCACCGCGTCAAAAGCCGAGCCTTATGCCAATCCCCAGCTTAAAGATATCTGTAAGAGACAGGTCTTTTGTATTCAGTACATAACTTACCATATAGAGGTCGTTGGTGTTAAACTCGGAATAGATAGACAATGATTTGATTTTGCCACTGCCGAACAGCTTCTTACTGTCCAGCTTTATCTCATTGCTAAAAGATATATGAGGCCGGATAGCAGACGACCACCAGTAATATCCCTCGTCATATTGGCTTTTGTCCCAGTAAAAATCAAACTCCTTCCCATAGTGATATGAGACGAACGCCCCGGGATTTAGGGGATAAAGCTTAGCCCAGTCCTTTAACTTGATCTCGAAGGGCCGGTAAACAAACTTTGCACTGATGATATGCAAAGTTCCCCCCTTATTCTCGGGTACAAAGCCGTAGTTAAAATCAAGATTACCTCTTTTATTTTTAAATAAACGATAACCCGCGCCAACGCTGAAATAGCCAATGCTCCCCGCATGTTGTACAATCACATCTTTAGGAATAAGGATTTCAGGAAATTGCGAAAACACTTTCCCGCTTTGCAGAAAAAAGATGATTGTTATCAACTGAAAACATCTAATAGCTGATATTTTTAAAACTGAATTTCCCATTGATAATCTCTATTAGCACAAACTCCCTGTTTTCAATCGCATTCGTTACTACATACGGAATATTCCCTCTACCGGGATAAAAGAGGTTTTTACTGTGGGTATGGGCAAATAACGCAGCCAGCGTGTTTGGCGAATTATTGATAACGTTTACATATTGCTCTGAAAGGCTTGTATCGAAGTCGCCGTTGTTAGGTGGAACATGCGCCACTCCAATATATGCAGTCACTCCATCTTCAGCCTTAAATTGTTCGCGCAGCCATGGAAGGTCGGGAACACTTCCATCAAATGCAGCTTCTCTGCTATTTGTGTTGTGGCATACAAACTTTACACCGCCGTAAACAAACGAAAAATTTAATTCTCCGAACATCCGCTTGAAAACCTTTTCGCCATTGGCAACCAAATCATGATTTCCTATTACTCCGATATAGGGCATCTTTAGTTTTGAAAAGATCTCATTGACCCACTCCATCTCCTGTAACAAGCCAAAATCCGATATGTCACCTGCCAGCAGGACAAAGTCAACTCCCGGAATATTATTTACGGTTCTCACTAATTCTTCAGAATGAGTATACTCTCTTTGACTGTCCCCTGTTAAAACAAAGCGTATTGTATCGTCTTTAACACTCTCCGCTAAGCGCTGGAGACTTTTCCTATTTAAGTACTGGGGACTATTACGGTCAAAAACCTGATTCGGACTGTATTCGAAACTGTTACAAGCCGTTAAAAAGAGTATCAGAGAGCATGAGACCCATACGAAAGAGCCAGTTAACTTATTCATTTGAAGCAAAGCTCGTTTTTATATTTAACTATTCAAGTCAAAAAGTCAAAAAAGACATCCGACTGACACTGGTATTAACAAACATTTGCGAGAAGGATTCGGCAATAAAAAACAAAACATAGCCGCGCAAACACCGTTCATTCTATTTTATTATCTTTATTCTCTTTTTATTCTTACCATTATAGCGGATTAACTACAAGTTACCTAAACCCTCTTTACGGATACTTATGAAAAACCAACGGTATATATATTATTTAATTGGAACAACACTCCTCCTTGTAATCATAAATACTATATTCTATCTCGTACAGGAATCTCAAAATGAAAAGAACTACCTGCTGACGATAAAGACAACACAAATAATAGAAACCGCGAATTCGCTTCTGGCAGATATAAAAGATGCTGAGACAGGTCAGCGGGGTTACTTACTTACGGATAACATCAGCTATCTGGCTCCCTATCAGGAAGCCGAAAAACGGCTTGACAAAACGTTCAACGCACTTTATTTACTCGTTATCCATAACCAATCACAACTTAACACATTGCGTGAACTGAAAAAATGGATCAGGATTAAGAGGGACGAACTAGCTCTGACAATCAAATTGCACGACAAACAGGGGGGGAAGCTGGCACTCAATAGAATAAATACGGACGTCGGAAAGAACGCGATGGAACAGATAAAAATGCTGATTAAACAGTTAGAAAGGGAAGAAAAGTTCCGCCTTATCAGCTACAACGAGTCTTTCAACAGGTTGAACGCCCGTATTCAGGTATTTGCAATTGCTGGTAGCTATATTCTTCTTGTCATTATCATTATGGCCCTGATAACCATTATCCAAAACCGGGAGCAGATCGTTACCCTGTTCAGACAGGTGGACGACAAAAACAAGCAACTTGAACATCAGAAGAATGAACTGCAGACGCTAAGCCGGGGGCTTATTAAACAAAACAGTGAGCTCGAGCGATTCGCATATGTGGCGTCACACGATCTGCGATCGCCGGGAATTAATCTATCGTCGCTTTTACAGCTATACGAGACATCTTTCGACCAGGAAGAAAAGAAAGAACTATTTCAGGCTATTAAGGAGGTCTCATCAAATCTCCTTGTAAAAATGGACGATCTGATAGAAATGCTTCGAAATAGTAGTGAACTTACAGAGGCGAGAGAAAACCTTTCTTTTGAAGAAGTTTATACAAAGATTTTAAAGAATTATTCTGCAGAAGTCAAAAGAACGGGTGCAACTATAGATTACGACTTCTCAGAAGCGCCGGCCATTATCTATCCTAAGCCCTACCTTGAAAGCATTATGCAAAATCTTATTACCAACGCTATTAAATACGGGCATCCCGACCGTCCTCCGCACATTTCGATCAGGACATACCAGGAAGAAGATAAAATTTTCATGACTGTGCAAGATAACGGACAGGGTATTGATCTTAAAAAATACGGCAACCAGCTATTCGGGATCTACAGGACCTTTCACGGAGGAAAAGATAGCAGAGGGATCGGTTTGTATATTACCAAAGCGCAGATAATTGCCATGGGCGGCAGTATTGAGGTTGAGAGCACTCCCGGTGAAGGCACTACCTTCATTATTTGCTTTTATTAAAAAACTCCTGACTGAAGTTCACCAGGAATAATTCTTTTACCGAACGCGTCACAGCCGTATAAAGCCATCTTAAGAAATCTGTATTTAGCATTTCATCTGTAAGATATCCCTGATCTATGAAAACGACGTCCCATTGCCCACCCTGTGCTTTATGGCAAGTCACCGCGTAGGCAAATTTAACCTGTAATGCATTATAGTAAGGGTTGACCTTTAATTCGGCTATACGCATTTTACGGTTAGGAAGATGCGTATAATCTTCCATCACAGCGTCAAAGAATCGCCTATTATCCTCTTTTAAGAGTCCGGGTCCCTCAGAGTAAATGGTATCAAGCATAATCTTACACTCCAGGGGTTCCTCGTCGGGATAATCGAGAAACTCCAGAACGACGTCTGCAAACCGAAAGCCATAAAGCTCATGTATATGGCGAATCTTTCTGACGCGGGCAATATCGCCGTTCGCAATAAAAGAACTGCTGCTCTCTTCATTCTGAAGCCAGTAATAGTTATTACGCACAACCATCAGATAGTCTCCTCCGGTTAGTTCTTCTTCCCGGTACAATATCCGGTTTCTTATTTGCTGATTGTAGTTATTCGCATTTTTATTTGAACGGCAAATAACCAGCGTATTCTCAATGCCATATTTATTATAAGCGTAATTAAGGCCCTCTGACAGCCGCTCTCCTGTCATCCTGAAGATATCGGGATATCCGCTCACTTCTATCTTCGGAAATTCCTCTTCCTTATTTCTTATTAAGTTACGGATTTGCGTTGCATTATGGAGTATGCCCGACTGCTTTTCCTGCCTGACCACATCTGTCATCTCGTAACTAAAAATGCTAAGAGCAAACCGGTCTCTCATAAATGTTGTATCAAGCGCCGGACTAAACTCCGACCCCACAGGAGGCAACTGGGCTGTATCACCAACAAGAATTAACTTACAGTTTTTCCCATTATACACATAACTAATAAGATCATCCAGAAGGCTTTTCCTGCTGAAGTCTCCGGCCTCGTTCGAAATCATCGATGCTTCATCTACTATGAATAATGTATTCTCTGCAATATTTTGATTGAGAACAAAATCAAAATCCGGACTGATAGCCTGCTTCTTCCTGTATATCCTTTTATGAACTGTATAGGCTCTTTTTCCAGAGTAGTTGCTAATCACTTTAGCCGCCCTCCCTGTGGGCGCTAATAGAACCGATTTCAACCCTAAGTGCGGCAGTACTTTTACAAGGGATGCTATGATTGTAGTTTTTCCGGTACCTGCATACCCTTTAAGTACAAAGCATTCATCCCCTTCACGCCCCGCCATGAACAATTCCAGTTCTTTGAATACAGATACTTGTTGTACGGTTGGCTTAAGCTTAAAAAATCGTATCAGTAGATCGCTCGCATTCATCAGGATGTAAAAATGCAAATTCCCCAAGATAAAAAGGACTTCTGCATTTAAATGTCTGGTAAGCGCCATAGCTAAAGCAGTAAAATGCCGGAGATACAGCTTCTGAATATTCTTATAAAATAATTTTCTATAAGTTTGTCCTGATGAATAATAACGGCGCACTTCATTTAAAGGTTGGGGATTTCTCCACTGGACAGGCGGAAAACTGTGAACTGCTGATTAGGATCGGCGCAGGCAGGCTTTCATTTGCGATTATAGATACTAAAGAAAACCTTCTGAAGGTACTGTTCGACTCTGTTTTATTCAGTTCGATAGCCGAAACATTCAACGACTTATTTAATCAAAACGAGTATTTAGGTTATGCCTTTCAAAAAGTCAAAATAGCAACAGAAACGTTTAATTTTACATTTATACCTTCTGAGCTTTATTCTGACAACTCTCTACCCGTTTACCAAAACTTCATCAACTCTACCGGACAGGTACGGCATGTTATTAAGGACTTGAAGGGAGCGAAGATAAAAACGGTAGCTTCGATAGAAGAAGCATTCATTGCTCCTCTGCTGGCAAAATTTCCACAGGCAGCCATTTATACCCAGCCCGAACCTTTAATAGAAGGATCATTGAAAGACCGGAGTGGAAACAAGACGCTTGTGCTTCAGTTCAATTCAGGAACATTTGAAGCACTTGTCATTTCTTCGAACGACATTATCTTTTATAATATCTTTTCTTCTCCTACTACAGACGATTTCAATTACTATTTACTGCTTATTATGCAGCAACTGGAATTGAAACCATCCGACATTGCCGTAAGGCTGATGGGAGAGATCGAAAAGTATAGCGAAAACTACAGGAGGGTATCAAAATATTTCAATAACATTACTTTTGCAGACAGCACTAAACTCTTCAATTACCCTGAAGCATTTAAGCTCGCCCCTTCTCATCAATTTTTTTCCCTACTTAGCCTTAGTTTATGCGAATAATAAGTGGCAAACTCAGGGGACTTCGTCTTAATCCCCCTCCAAACTTACCTGTTCGGCCGACGAAAGACATGGCAAAAGAGGCTCTGTTCAACATATTGAACAATATAATTGACTTTGAACAGATTAAGGTTCTCGATCTATTTAGCGGCACGGGAAGTTTATCAGTTGAGTTCGCATCCAGGGGAGTTCCGGATATTGTTTCGGTCGACAAAAGCCCTGGTTGTGTGTACTATCTCAAAGACGTTGCCCGCCAATATAAGCTTACTTCAATCCATCCCCAGAAAGCCGATGTCTTAAAATTTCTTAAAGAAGAGACGGCCTCTTATGATTTAATATTTGCAGATCCTCCCTATGATATGCCTGAGATTCCTCAAATTCCTCGCCTGGTATTCGAAAGATCGCTCTTAAACCCTGGAGGGCTGCTTATCGTCGAACACCCCACCATGAAAAGAATGAATAACGACCCCAATTTCACAGAACAACGCGAATACGGATATTCATCCTTCAGCTTTTTTAGATAGTGATATATACATCTATCTTTGAACTTTCCACTTTAAACTTTTTCACCTTACCTTTACGAAATGAAGATCGCCCTTTTTCCCGGTTCATTCGATCCGGTTACAATTGCACATGTTGACATCATGCAGCGTTCCATTTCTTTGTTCGACAAAGTCATAATCGGCGTAGGTGCAAACAGCAATAAGCAACCGATGTTGCCAGTTGAGACACGGGTTAAAATCCTCGAGAATGTGTTTGAAAACGATCCGAAAATTGAAGTAATGCCTTACGAAGGGCTCACTATTGATTTTTGCAAACGTTTGGGTGCTCTGTATATGATCAGAGGCATTCGTACGGTTTCGGATTTCGAATACGAAAAGGCCATTGCACAGATGAACCACGAACTTGAACCCGATATTGAAAGCATTTTCATCCTGAGTAACCCAGGTTACTCTTCAATCAGCTCGACAATTGTACGTGATATATTGCGCCACAAGGGCGATATCAGTAAATTTGTTCCAAAAGAAGCTATGAAGTACCTGTAGTTAAACGCATACCTGCGTTGTTTACACCTCAATTAAACTTAGTACGTCTTTTATCAGTGCGAAGGTATTTTGCTTTACGGTGGAGAATTCTCCTGGAGCGATCCATCGCGCTTCAGTAATTTCTTCCTCCAGCTGTGGTATTAGTTTTTGGTTCTTTGCCCGCATATTATACCACACAGTCTTCTTAAAAACGACTTGTCCCTTATCTTCGTATACATGCCATGTTTTGCAAAGTTTCCCCCCTACTTCAGAAACTTTTATTCCACATTCCTCCGCTACTTCGCGCTCCGCCGCAACTTTCGTTTTTTCTCCATCGTCTAATTTTCCTTTAGGAAGATCCCACTTCCCTTTCCTGAATATGAAAAGATACTGGTTCGCTTCATTTTTAACCACCCCTCCTGCTGCGTGTATTAACGTGAAGGGCTTTCTTAATTTTCTAAACATTCTCTTCGGGTCTTTTGTTACCATAACATGTATTGCTGGAGTACCCTTTTTAGCTTGTTTATAAAATTCCCTGAAATCAAAGCTCTGAACATCAATTTGTTGGCAGGAACCAATGTTTGCAGGCATAAAATCTGCGATAATAAGCGCAGTATCGTTAATATAAATTCTATACATTTGTGTCATGATCAACAAAAGTGAGATTGAGCAGAAAGTTGCCGAATTTTTGTTACAAATTAAAGCAATAAAATTACAACCTGGAAAGCCTTTTACCTGGGCTTCCGGAATAAAATCACCTATCTATTGTGATAATCGCATAACACTTTCATATCCAGCAATAAGGACATATATCCGCCAAAATCTCTCGGCCCTCATCCAGGAAGAATTTGGCTCGGTAAGTCTTATTGCCGGCGTAGCTACTGCAGGTATTCCACAGGGAGTATTGGTTGCTCAGGACCTGGGACTTCCGTTTGCATATGTCAGATCTTCAGCAAAAGATCATGGCACAGGCAGCCTAATTGAAGGGGAAGTGTATCAGGGCCAACGTATAGTAGTAGTAGAAGATCTTATTTCAACCGGAAAAAGCAGTCTCCAGGCAGTTGAAGCATTACGTGCAGCCGGATGTGATGTTGCCGGATTGGTGGCAATATTCAGCTACAACCTGCAGGCTGCTACTGATAATTTTAAAGCTGCAAAATGCCGCTTTTCCACTCTTTCTAATTACAATGCCTTGATAGAATATGCATCAGATCATTCTTTTATCAACAAAGACGATCTGGAACTGTTACGTAAGTGGCGCGACAATCCTCAGGAGTGGGGAAATTCTGGCGAGAGTAACACTTTTTAAAGATTATCATGACAGTTTTCGAAAGCAAAGAAACCATAAATAAGCCAGTGGCAGCAGTGTACGCGTTCCTGGCCGACTTTAATAACCACCAGCAACTCATGCCTGCGAATATATCCGACTGGTCATCATCAAAAGATGAGGCTCGGTTCTCCATACAGAATATGGGCAAGCTGGCGTTGAAAATATCCAACAGGATAGAGAATAGCAGTGTAATTATTATTCCTGCACAAGAGGTTCCTTTTAATGTTGAAATGCGTTGGGTGGTTACCGATCTGGGGGATAATACTACAGAAGCCATTCTTACGATTTCCGCAGAACTCAATATGATGATGAAAATGATGGCCAGTGGGCCGCTCAAAAAACTTACAGCTAATCAGACAGAACAATTAAAAAAGCTGATGCAATAGCTGCCTGCTGTTGCATCACTTTTCACAATCAATCTAAGTCGCTCCGGTTAATTCTCATTTTATAATTTCCCTTCGCCACTTCTTCTGCGAATTTTTGTACTTCATTTATCTTTTTTGAAATTTGCCTCTCTTTTTCGAGAAGCTGGGCCTCCATTAAAAGCTTCTGTTTATAATCGGCTGTCAACCGGTAATAAAATACAACAGTAATTATAATTGCCGCTATAGAAGCAAAAATGACCAGCCATGGAGTAAATGCAGAAAACATGCTTAGCCGCTCAGTTCTTGTTTTCATTAGTTCTCTTTCCCGGCTCTCCATTTTATTGATAATGCTTCTGAACTCAGTCATATAACCTTGCCCCTTTTGTACATCTCTCCTGTCAATAGCTATGCCTGATCGCTTTCTTTCAACACTTTTTTCCAACAAATTAAACCGGGTCTTTATAACATGCGAAAGTTGTTTCATGCTTTGCTGTTGCACAGGATTGTCCGCCAGTAGACTATTAATACGATCATATGATTCCCACACCTCGTCCTGGGCTCCTTCATATGGCTCAAGAAAAGTGGCATTACCTGTTAACAGATAACCTCTCTGACCAGTTTCTGCATCTTTAGTCCTCGAAATCATCTTCTCTAGCCCAAATAAAACTTCATGAGTGTGATCAACCGATTCCTGACTATTCAAAAGCGCCTCTATGGCAATCCACGATGCCGAAGCTGTTATAAAAATTATACTCAGGGATATTACTGACCCGATGACAAGGTTTTGTTTATACTTTCGATTAAAGCCCATTTTAATGAAGATGAAGCGCTAAAATTAAATACTATTTATTCATTCTTCTATGGTGAAGCAAAAAATAAAAAAAAGAGGCCGTATCATAATTCAAATGATGCGGCCTCTGTATTTGTTGCCTATTAAGGTAGTGCAAGATGAATTTGGGCAAGCTGTGGATAATTTGCTTTTCGGGGTCGAAAACCAGTCAAAAAGCAGCTTTTCACCCTGCTTTTTTCCTTAAGTTTTGTGCAATTGCAATCAAACCCCATTCGATCTCCACTTTTTCCTTACCCCGAAGCATGAACCTTTTGAAACCATGGTTCTGTTTAATGTTTCCGAAAGTTGGTTCCACATCAAAGCATCGTTTCTTTCGCCGCTGTAGGCCTTCTTCACTGTTTAACAGTTCATGTGCCTTTTGCTTAAGCCGGTTCAGATTTACATTGACCTCAATGATCCTGTTGGCGCTTGATTTATGACAAGCACCGTTGAGCGGACAGTTAGCGCAATTGCCCGCCTGGTATCTTTTTACTGTTTGCTCAAAACCGGTGCTTGTTCGTTTTCTACTTGTCCCGATGAAATTCATCTGCCGGCCCATCGGACAGATGTAACAATCTTTCTCCTGGTTATAGAAAAGCTTGCTTGCTGCAAAAGGCTGTTTGTTATTGTAGTTTTCATTTTGCTCTTTATCGAACATCCCATACTTTACAAAGGCAATGGTTTGCTTTTGTTCCAGCAGCGTGTAGTTTTCTTCAGATCCGTACCCGGCATCCGCGGTGAGCTTTTCAGGTGCTTTGCCAAAGCTGGCTTCATGCTGCGTTAAATGAGCATTCAGCGTATTGGTGTCTGTTGTATTGGAATGAATGGTATAATTGACAATGAACTGGTTGGAGGTAGATATCTGAACATTATAGGCGGGTTTTAACTGACCATTTTTCATGTGGTCTTCTTTCATCCGCATGAAAGTAGCATCCGTATCGGTTTTACTAAAGCTGTTCCTTTGGCCCAGGATCTCTTCCTGATGCTCATATTTTTCTATATTCTGCGGGTAATGTTTAGTAATATACTTCAGTTTAGCCTTCACCTTTTTATCTGCATTATCTTTTGCGGCCAGCTTTTCGTTAAGCTGATCTACGGCAGCTTTTACTTTTTCGCTGTTAATTTCCGTAAAATCAGGCGGCTCAGGCATCTTGTCTTCTTCCGAGGCTACCTGTTGTGCATACTGCCATATCTCAGTCAGTTGCTTTTTCATCTTCTCTTTATTGGTCTGAATCGACTTCTTCCAAACGAAGGTGTACTTGTTGGCATTGGCTTCGATCTTCGTTCCATCCGTATTAATCTCCTCTATGCTCAGCAGCCCTTCTTCCGACAACAGCTTTACCACCTCTTCAAACACACTGCGCAGGGCATGTTTCAAGCGCACACCCCGGAAACGGTTGATCGTATTATGATCGGGATAGCTCATCGAACTTAACCACATGAAGTAAATACTTTCCTTACAGGCTGCCGCCAGTTTACGGCTGGAATAAAGGTTGGTAACGTACCCATAAACCACCACTTTAAGCAGCATTTGAGGGTGATAACTTGAACTTCCCCTAATGTGATAAGCTTTTAAAAGCGGCTCTATATTGAGCTTGTTAATGACCTCATTTACAACCCGGACCGGATGCCATAAAGGGATCAATTCTTCAAGGGTTGGTGGGAGTACCAGAATTTGTGCCTGATTATAGGGCTTGAAAACAGGTTGCTTTACCGCCATCTTTTATCTGATTATACACTAAATATATGAAAATCAGATTATTAAATCAAATAATCAATGGTAAAAATCCTGAAATATTAAAAATAAAAAGAGGCTGCACCATGATTTATGATACAGCCTCGATGAAGGAATTAGTTACCAGAAATGCTGATCCCTAATAATTTATAGAACTCCTTAAGAATAGCTGGATGGCCGGGCCAGGCCGGTGAGGTAGTAAGGTTTCCATCCGTGATTGCTTCGGACACGCCAATTTCCTCAAATTGTCCCCCGGCAATTGTAACTTCAGGCCCTACCGCCGGATAAGCTGTAAGTTTGCGCCCTTTTACAACATCTGCGGCTGTCAGGATCTGAATGCCATGACAAATCGCTGCGACGGGCTTGTTGCTGTCAAAAAAATGACGGGTAATGTCCAATACACGCTTATTTAACCGGATGTATTCCGGCGCCCTGCCACCGCAAACATACAAGCCGTCGTATTCCTCCGGCTTAACGGCATCAAAATCTTTGTTGATCGCAAAATTATGTCCTCTAAGCTCAGCGTAAGTTTGAAAACCAATAAAATCATGTATTGCAGTTGCCACTGTTTCTCCCGATTTTTTTCCGGGGCAAACAGCGTCAACCTGCAAGCCTACAGCCTGCATCGCCTGGAATGGGACCATCACTTCGTAATCTTCTACAAAGTCGCCCGCAAGCATTAATATTTTCTTACTCATAATAAAATAGATTAATAATGATTACTGTATAAAATTACTAATTATTTATATTTGACAAGCGTCCGGCTTAACTGCAAATCACTTATATCAATGTCAAAAATCCGGTGTAATTAACTGGAGTAACTTATTCACTACCATCGCAGCAGAATACTAATTACTTAGGCGATACAGGCATTCGATCTCCACGGCGTAGCTCTTATCTGTTTTTTTCAGAGACATTATTTCAGGATAAAGCCTGCCAGTGCGACTTTTAGTCATTGAAAATCAAAGCCATACGACAAAAATTCCGATCTTTCTCAACCAAACGTTTCTGGCAATTGTTTTGACATCTAAGGGTACTATGAACTTTAACAATTTTACAATCAAAGCCCAGGAAGCTGTACAGAAAGCTTCAGATATAGCAGCCGGCAACCAGCAGCAGGCTATTGAAAATGCGCACCTGCTAAAAGGCTTACTTTTGGTGGATGAGAACGTTGTCAATTATCTGTTAAAGAAGCTGAATGTTAACATTAACCGCATAAACACTGTGCTTGACGCACAGATACAGAGCTATCCCAAGGTTAGCGGAAGTAATATCTATTTGTCATCAGATGCAAATAACGCTCTTATGAAAGCGCAAAGCTATCTTAAAGAGTTTAAGGACGAGTTTGTATCGGTTGAACATATTCTTCTTGGAATTTTAAATGCAGGGGACAAGGTGAGTTCTATGCTGAAAGATGCAGGCGTTACCGATAAAGATCTCAAAAAAGCAATAACCGAACTCCGCGGCAATAACAAGGTTACCGACCAGAACGCAGAGGCAACGTATAATGCGTTGAATAAATACGCGCGTAACCTCAATGAATTTGCTGAGTCAGGTAAGCTCGATCCTGTTATCGGTCGCGATGAGGAAATCCGTCGTGTCATTCAGATCCTTTCCCGCCGTACTAAGAACAACCCTATACTGATTGGCGAACCGGGGGTGGGTAAAACTGCTATCGCAGAAGGAATTGCTTTCCGTATCATTAAAGGAGATGTCCCGGAAAACCTGAAGACCAAAACAGTTTATTCCCTTGATATGGGTGCCCTGATTGCGGGTGCTAAATACAAGGGAGAATTCGAAGAACGGCTGAAAGCAGTTATTAAAGAAGTAACACAGAGCGACGGCGACATTATCCTCTTTATCGACGAGATCCATACTCTTGTTGGAGCTGGTGGCGGCGAAGGTGCGATGGATGCAGCAAATATCTTGAAACCGGCATTAGCCCGTGGCGAGCTCCGTGCTATCGGCGCAACCACACTTAACGAGTATCAGAAATATTTCGAAAAGGATAAAGCGCTGGAACGCCGGTTTCAGAAAGTTAACGTCGACGAGCCGGATACCCAGGACGCTATCTCTATCCTTCGGGGATTGAAAGAACGTTATGAAACCCATCACAAAGTGAGGATCAAAGACGAAGCGATCATTGCCGCCGTGGAACTGTCACAGCGTTATATCTCTGATCGTTTTCTACCTGATAAGGCGATCGACCTGATGGATGAAGCCGCTTCCAAGCTGCGTCTTGAGATGGATTCAGTTCCCGAAGCTGTAGACGAAATCGAACGCCGTATCATGCAGCTTGAAATTGAGCGTGAAGCTATTAAACGCGAAAACGATGAAAAGAAAGTGCAGGAATTGAGCGGGGAAATTGCCAACCTTTCGGCCGAGCGGGATTCACTGCGCGCAAGCTGGCAGGGTGAGAAAGATCTCGTCGACGCCATCAACCATCAAAGCGAACAGATCGAAAGCTACAAGCTGGAAGCTGAACAGGCCGAGCGTGCCGGCGACTACGGCCGCGTGGCCGAACTTCGCTATGGCAAGATTAAAGAAGCACAAGATAAAACAGAGCAACTTAAGAAGGAACTTGATGCCAAACAGAGCGGGAACCGCATGTTAAAGGAAGAAGTAACATCTGAAGACATCGCTGGCGTAGTTTCACGGTGGACAGGTATTCCCGTCACCAAGATGATCCAGAGCGAGCGTGAAAAGCTTCTTCACCTTGAGGAAGAACTGCATAAAAGAGTGGCCGGTCAGGACGAAGCTATAGAGGCAATTTCTGATGCTATTCGTCGTTCACGAGCCGGTCTGCAGGACAAGCGCAAGCCTATCGGATCATTTATTTTCCTCGGCACTACAGGCGTTGGTAAAACGGAGCTTGCGAAAGCGCTGGCCGAATTTCTCTTTAATGACGAATCATCTATGGTTCGTATTGACATGAGTGAATACCAGGAGCGTCATTCTGTTTCACGACTGGTTGGTGCGCCTCCGGGATATGTGGGATATGATGAAGGGGGACAGCTGACAGAGGCTGTAAGGCGTAAACCATACAGCGTAATACTTCTTGATGAGATCGAAAAAGCACATCCTGATGTATTTAACATCCTCCTTCAGGTACTCGACGACGGTCGTCTTACCGATAATAAAGGCAGACTTGTCAACTTCAAGAACACCATTATTATCATGACTTCCAATATCGGGTCTCACCTTATACAGGAAAACTTCAGTACACTGGATGAAGACAACCGGGAAGCGGTAATTGCAAAGACTAAAAACCAGTTGTTCGAGCTGTTGAAGCAAACAATCCGCCCCGAATTCCTGAACAGGATAGACGAACTGATTATGTTTACTCCTCTCAATAGAGATGAACTACGTGATATTGTTGCCCTCCAATTCAAACAGATGCAGCAAACCCTTTCTGAAATGGGAATTGAAATAGAGGCTTCAGAAGAAGCACTCGACTGGCTAGCACAGCTGGGGTACGATCCGCAGTTTGGCGCCCGTCCTCTGAAACGTGTTATTCAGAAACGAATCCTCAACGAGCTTTCCAAAGAGATCCTTGCCGGCAAGATTGACAAAGACAGCCACATAGTCCTCGATGTCTTCGATCATAAGTTCGTATTCCTGAATAAGGACAAAATGGAAGAAGCACATTAAAAGGAAGAAAGGTAAAAGCTAAAAGACAAAAGGTCTATAAAAAGCCTTGTATGTTTATTCAACATGCAAGGCTTTTTTTTAGAATCAGTCTTCAGGCGATTCATCTCCCGCAAACTTCCATATATTACAGACTATAGCTCCGCGTGCCAAGTTCGAAACTCTGAACCTTCAACTCTCAACCCTGTACCTCAATCAATCAGATGCAACACCTCTCCTATCGGCTGATCTGATTTTATCAGGATACCTTTAAGCCCCGCAGCTTCGCCCGCTATCATGTCGCGCTCGTTATCGCCAATGAAATAAGATTTAGAAACGTCTACATCGAAACGCGCCATGGCTTTCTCGAGCATCAGCGAGCCGGGTTTCCGGCATAAGCATTTGCCGTTATAATCCGGATGATGCCTGCAATAATAGATATCCGAGATATGTATTCCATTCGCTTCGTAAGTCTCTAAAAGCCTTGCATGCATTTTTCCCAATGTTTCTTCACTGTACCATCCTTTCGCTACACCGCCCTGGTTGGTAATAACCGCCAGCAGATATCCCCTGTCCTGGAGCTCCTTCAATGGCTTGAAGTTGTGTTCCAGAATATGAAAATCATCCAGATTACATACATAGTCCCCCAATTCTTTATTCAATACGCCATCACGGTCCAGAAAAACAGCTTTATTCTTTTTCATTGCTGCAAACTTACGAAACAGGTGTCAAGATATTATAGTATCGTATCAAGATATTAGTATCAAGTATCAAGATAAGGGTGCCGGGCATAGAAAATCCTCAGGTTTGTAAGAGCCTTTGAAACAAAATCCAGTTTTAGCTTCTGTATTCAGATTATCACAGTCCAATAGTTGTAAAGTTCTTCTCTAAATTCCTACTTTAGTACAAATTTTTCACATTCTGATGTTTTGGCACCTGATACTAGAATAAAATCTTTACCACATCTTGATACTAATATCTTGATACTGTACTAAAACATTCCACATTAAAATAACATGGCAGAAATTAAACCAGAAAAAGAATTTAAGCCTTACATCTCTGCAGGAGAAAGGGTAGCAGAATTTACAGTAAAATCTATTTTACTAGGCGCGCTATTTGGCGTTATCTTTGGCGCAGCCACCGTTTACCTTGCGCTCAAAGCCGGCTTAACAGTCTCCGCCTCCATCCCTGTAGCTGTTCTCGCAATTTCCATTGGGAGGAAGTTTTTCAAAACTACCATCCTCGAAAACAATATTATACAAACGACAGGGTCGGCAGGTGAATCCATTGCAGCAGGTGTGGTCTTTACTTTACCGGGCTTCCTGTTCCTTTCGGCCGGAAGTAATGGCGAAGGCTTTTTTTCCTACTGGCCAATTTTTATTCTTGCTGCCTTAGGAGGAATATTGGGTACCCTGATGATGGTTCCTCTCCGACGTTCACTCATCGTCGACGAGCACGGAACGCTTCCATACCCTGAAGGTACGGCCTGCGCTTCTGTACTCATAGCGGGCGAAAAAGGTGGCGACTTTGCGAAGACAGCCTACATGGGGCTCGGCTTTGCTTTCTTGTACGCCATCCTGCAAAAGATCTTTCATCTTATTGCCGAAACCCCCGCATGGGTCACCAGCCAGACAAACCGCTTTTTCCCTTCTGCTACTGTAAATGGGGAAATCACTCCAGAATACATGGGGGTAGGTTATATCATAGGACCGCGAATTGCGGGCGTACTCGTGGCGGGCGGTGTATTAGCCTGGCTCGGATTAATTCCCCTGCTGGCCTCTCTGGTACCGCAGGACACGACGGCCCTGCAGCTTGTTAAGCTCGGTTACCTTAAAGATCTGGCAACGGCAGGCGGATCAGGTGACTGGAACCCTGTAACTCATACCTTCGGCGACTACGCCACAGCGATTTATCGGGCGTACATCCGCCAGATAGGTGCGGGCGCAGTAGCGGCAGGAGGATTTATTACGCTTATTAAAACCATCCCAACGATTATATCCTCTTTCAAATCAAGTCTCGGTTCTATCAAAACCACCGGAGAAGTGCAGGTTACCAAGCGTACAGAAGACGATCTGTCGTTTAAGCTGGTAATTTTTGGCAGCATCGCTTTAGTGGTCCTGATGGCCGTTCTTCCTCAAATACCAGGAGACTCTGTTGTGAATAAGCTTCTCATTGGCGTACTGGTGGTTGTCTTCGGCTTTTTCTTTGTAACAGTGTCCAGCCGTATTGTGGGGATTATCGGCTCCAGCTCCAACCCAATATCCGGTATGACTATTGCTACTTTGATGGGTACTTGCCTGGTGTTTATCAGCGTTGGCTGGACAGGTAAAGTATTCGAACCAATGGCACTCGTGGTAGGCGGCATGATTTGTATTGCAGCTGCCAATGCAGGAGCTACCTCTCAGGATCTTAAAACAGGTTATATTGTAGGAGCTACCCCTAAATACCAGCAGATCGCGCTATTTATAGGCGCAATTGTTTCTGCGGTCATTATTGGAGTAACACTTTCTATACTCGATCGTCCTACCGCCGCCATGCAGGCGCAGGGAATAACGCATGCTATCGGAACAGACGCCTATCCGGCGCCACAAGGTACGCTAATGGCAACCCTGATTAAGGGATTGCTTTCATTTAACCTCGACTGGCAGTTTGTACTCGTTGGTGTGTTCCTTGCTATAACCATGGAGCTTTGCGGTGTAAAATCGCTTTCATTTGCAGTAGGGGCCTACCTTCCGTTATCCACAACTCTCCCGATATTCGCAGGTGGAGCAATTAAAGGCCTGGTAGATATCCGTAACAAAAAGAAAGGGATCCACGAGGATGATGAATTAGGCAGAGGCAGTCTGTTCTCAACCGGTTTAGTAGCCGGCGGAGCGCTGATGGGGGTAATTTATGCCTTCTTCATGGCTTTTGAATCGACAGCAGGCCCGGTAGGGAAACTAAATATAGAGCACTTCCTCACTAATAGCCTGGGCGAGGGAGGCTATCAGCTACTCGGTTTCATGTTCTTTGTAATTATGGGACTTGTTCTGTATCGCGTAGCTGTAACAGGAAAGAAAACAGAAATATGATAAATATATATGGCGGGCTGACAACCAAAGTCAGCCTGTTCTATATTATACACGACTTTATGCTTTCTGCTTTAGTCATTCAACTCACAACACATAATTCTCAACGCATATGTCAAAATTTAAGTTAATCATTGTCTTCATACTAGGGGCAGCAGGTATAAGCAACGCACAGGTAGCTTCTAAAAATTATTTGTGGAAAGAAGCCACATCCGCCGGCTATACCTATAAGTATGTAAGTAACGACCCTACTAATTCGCGGTTTTATACACTAAAAAACGGACTTACAGTTATACTCAGCCCGACAAACAAACAACCGCGCATTCAAACCTATATCGCTGTTAAAGCCGGCAGCAAAACCGATCCTGCAGATCATACCGGACTTGCTCATTATCTTGAGCATATGATGTTTAAGGGTACCGACAAATATGGTTCTCTAGACTGGAGTAAAGAAAAACCGTTACTCGACAAGATCGACAGTCTTTACGAACAGTATAATTCGACAAAAGACGAGACCAGACGTAAGGATATTTATAAAGAGATAGATAAAGTTTCGGGGGACGCAGCGAAGTTTGCCATTGCAAATGAATATGACAAAATGCTGTCCTCTATGGGGGCACAGGGTACAAACGCCTTTACTTCCTTTGAACAGACCGTCTACACTGAAGACATTCCAACAAGTGCAATCGACAAGTTCCTGACTGTTCAAGCAGAACGTTTCCGCTACCCCGCTTTCCGAATTTTTCACACAGAACTGGAAGCGGTATACGAAGAAAAGAACCGCGGACTGGATAATGACTCGAGAAAGGTTTTTGAAGCTATGTTCGCCGCCTTGTTCCCTAACAACAACTATGGTAAACAAACAACCATCGGGACCATCGAGCATCTTAAAAACCCATCACTAAAGGCAATAAGAGATTACTATAACACGTATTATGTGCCAAACAATATGGGCGTCATAATGTCTGGAGACTTCAACCCTGACGAAATGGTCAAAAAGATCGATCAGAGCTTTGCTTACATGCAATCCAAAACGGTGCCTCCATATACTTTTGGTCCTGAAAAACCAATCACCACTCCAATAGCAAAAGAAGTATTTGGACCAACACCGGAAAGCATCATGATAGGATACCGCTTTCCCGGTGCATCTACCGAAGATGCTCAATTGCTTAACCTGGTTGGCGAAATTCTTACAAATGGCAAGGCCGGACTTTTTGATTTGAACCTTACCAAGAAGCAGAAAATGTTAAGTGCCGGTGCCTTCTCTTATGTATTGAAGGATTACAGCACGCTGATACTACAAGGCAACCCCATCAAGGGACAGTCGCTCGACCAGGTTAAAATGCTGATGCTGGCAGAAATTGAAAAACTAAAAAAAGGCGAGTTTGACAGCGACCTGATCATCTCCATTGTGAATAATCTCAAGAAGAATGTGCTGGAAGAGAACCAGAACTATAGCTCACGCGCCGGCAATCTGATGGATGCTTTTACGACAGGGATTGACTGGAGCACCCGTGTAGCTACAGCCGATAAGCTCTCTAAAATAACAAAGAAACAAATAGTCGACTTTGCGAATAAATATCTTGCAGAGAACTATGTAATTGTATACAAGCGTCAGGGCGAAGATAAAAATATCCTGAAAGTCGAAAAACCTCCTATTACCGCGGTTGAAGTAAACAGAGAATCACAGTCGCCTTTCCTGCAAACAGTTGCTGCAATCCCGTCCAATGCCATTGTGCCTGTTTGGACTGACTTCAGTAAAGACATTGAAAGGTCAAAGTCGGGAGCATTTGACGTATTGTCTGTCCAGAACAAAGAAAATAGCATCTTTAAATTGTATTACAGATACGATATGGGAAGCTGGAACAATAAACTTCTCCCGATTGCAGCTGAATACCTTCAATACCTTGGCACAGATAAACAAAGCTCTGAAGATATAAGTAAAGAATTCTACAAGCTCGCAGCCTCGTTTAGGATCAACACCTCCAACGACCAAACCACAGTAAGCATTACCGGGTTACAGGAGAACTTTGACAAAACTGTTAGCCTTTATGAGAACCTGATTGCTAATTGTAAACCGGATACTGCCGCCTTAAACGGATTAAAGCAGAGACTAAAGAAATCACGCGAGAATGCAAAGCTGAATAAAGCTGCCATTATGCAAGGATTGGTAAACTATGCGCAATACGGTGCAAATAACCCTTTCAATAATGTGTTATCCGATGCTGAACTTGATGCTCTTACAGCCGACCAATTGATCGCAGTCCTGAGGAACATCGGGAAATATGAACACACCATTTTATACTATGGGCCAAAAACCGGACAGCAAATAGCGTCGACATTAAAACCGCTTCACAAGAGTCCCGCCACGTTTATGGAAATCCCGGCACAACAGAGCTTTAAAAAAGTAGATCAGGACAAGAATCAGGTTCTTTTTGCCGACTACGACATGGTGCAGGCTGAAATCCAATGGGTTCGTAATGCCACTACTTATAACGCTTCTGTAACTCCCACCATTGAATTGTTTAACAATTATTTTGGAGGCGGAATGAGCACTATTGTGTTTCAAACGATTAGGGAATCGAAGGCCCTGGCCTATTCAACCTACGCGTTTTATAACACACCGCAGAAAAAGGACGACCGGTATACCATGATTGCTTACGTTGGGACCCAGGCTGACAAACTCAATGAAGCCATTGGCGGCATGAACGAACTGCTTACCAGTATGCCCGAATCAGAGAAGGTGTTTACAGTAGCGAAAGACAACATCCGCAAGTCTCTTGAAACAGAACGTATAACTGACGATGCAATCCTTTTCAGCTACCTCAATGCGCAGCGCAAAGGACTGGATTATGATATCCGTAAAAACGTTTATGAATCTGCCAACACTCTCGGGTTTGGCGATATCAGAAGCTTTTTCGACGCGGAGCTTAAGAATAAGCCCTATACTTATTGTATAGTAGCTTCTGAAAAACGCGTCAAAGAAGATGATCTGAAAAAATATGGTGAGCTTACCAAGCTTAACCTTCAACAGATCTTTGGATATTAAAGTAGTGGGTTGTAGGTTGTGGGTTGCAGGTTACAGGTTATGCGTTTTAAGTAGTAAGTTATACGTTGTTAGTTGACTTATAACTTACTACTTATAACTGATTGCCTCAAAAGATACATATTACTCACGACTTACAACCTACAACCTACAACCTACAACTTACAACTTACTACTTAAAACTCACACCCTACAACCTACAGCTCAAATGCATGTTTAAACGCTTGATAATCATCTCGTTTTTTAGTTGATTTGTTCAATAAACTAATTATCACATGAAAAGAATACCAGTTTTATTCCTCGCCGGGCTGCTCATGCTCGCAGCCTGCGATCAGAAGGGAAAAGTACCAAAATCACAATCAGATTTCGTAATGAGGTTAAAAAGGGCGCAGGACACTGTAACTCTTTTTCAACACCAGAAAGAACTTCAAACGCGTATCATTACCAACATGGGCAAGTACGTGGCCAATAACATGAATTTTACTGACTGGGCTTTCAAAGTGGAGGGTGTAAACGGAGAAACCGTGGACCTGAAGGTTCCTGCACCTACTGATACGACCGGTTACAACGTGCGGTTTGCAATGCTTGTACCAGAAGGTGATGCTAAACTGCAAGGTCAGGTATCTAAACTAAAAGTTGGAGATCTGATAAAAGCAGATGGTGAACTTGCAATGAAAACGGCTGATGGAAAAATTTCCATGAATGAATATTTCCAATCAGACTCAGCTAAATTCATCAAAATTATTCCGAAACAGCTAAAATAACGCTTATAAAAAAAGCGGCTTTAAAAGCCGCTTTTTTTATAAGCCCCGTAGCCATTCGACTACTTCGTCACGGGTTTTCCCTGTTTTTTGCTGCAAACGACCATAAAGCTCATCTTCCCGGCCTTCTTCATACGTCAAATCATCATCGGTAAGATCACCATATGCTTGCTTAACTTTACCTTTGAGCTCGTTCCAGCTTCCTTTTAATTCCAGCTTGTCCATAGTAGATTTTTTTGTTTAGTTATAAGAATATAACACTACCCGAACTATTTTGTTTAGAATTCAGACAGTATCACTACTTGTCAACTTGAGGTATTACAGACCAGCAGCTTAGATCTTACTAAGAGCCCCTTCTCTAATTTCCTCTACTACTCCTGGGTCAAGGAGCGTACTCGTATCACCAAGATTGGAAGTATCACCCTCTGCAATCTTCCTTAAGATTCGCCGCATAATCTTTCCGGAGCGTGTTTTAGGCAGACCAGACACAAACTGAATCTTGTCGGGTTTAGCAATAGCGCCGATCAGGCGTGTTACCGTTTTCAGTATATCTTTCTGAACGAGGTCGACCTCATTATGTAGAGAAGAACCTAAAATCACGTAAGCGTAGATACCCTGCCCTTTAATTGAATGAGGATACCCTACAACAGCACTTTCTACCACGTCAGCATGCATATTAATTGCATTCTCCACTTCTGCTGTGCCTATGCGGTGTCCCGAAACATTCAATACATCATCCACCCTGCCGGTGATGCGGTAATACCCGTCTTCATCACGAAGGCAGCCATCGCCTGTAAAGTACATGTCTTGATAGGCAGAAAAGTAGGTCTGCCGGCAACGCTCATGGTCGCCATAAGTTGTTCGTAACATCCCCGGCCATGGGAATTTGACGCATAAATTCCCGCTCACGCCGTTGCCCTCTATCTCATTTCCGTTCTCGTCAACCAAACAAGGTTGAATGCCCGGCAAGGGCAAGGTAGCATACCCCGGTTTGGTAGGGGTTATCCCTGCAATCGGAGAGATCATCAATCCACCTGTTTCCGTTTGCCACCAGGTATCGGCAATAGGGCATTTCCCCTTACCGATCTTATCATGAAACCAGTGCCATGCTTCCTCATTTATAGGCTCTCCTACCGAACCTAACTTTTTAAGTGAACTTAGGTCTTTTCCTTGTATCGGCTCGTCGCCAAAACTCATTAACGATCGGATAGCAGTAGGTGCGGTATACAGTATATTGACATTAAACTTATCTATGATTTGCCAGAAACGATCGGGTCCCGGCCAGGTTGGCACACCTTCGAACATAAGAGTCGTGGCGCCCTGTGAAAGAGGACCATATACGATATAACTATGCCCTGTTATCCATCCAATATCAGCAGTACAGAAGTAAACCTCACCCGGCTCGTATTGAAATACATTAGCAAAAGTATACCCTGTATAAACCATATATCCCCCGCAGGTATGTACCACTCCTTTTGGTTTTCCGGTAGAGCCCGAAGTGTACAAAACGAATAATACATCCTCTGCATCCATTTCTTCCGCCGGACATTCCGGGTTCCCCTGCGTTTCCACCTTCTTAATCTCGTCTTCCCACCATACATCACGGCCTTTAATCATCGACACCGGAGTACGGCTCCGGGTTAATACAATTACTCTGTTGACACTCCTGCATTGCACCAGAGCATCATCGATGACCTCTTTTAAGGGAATATCCTTTACTCCGCGAAAGCCTCCGTCGGCAGTTATCACAACAGAGCATTGCGCATCATTAATCCGGTCGGCAATTGATTGAGCAGAAAATCCCCCAAAAATAACAGAGTGTATGGCGCCGATACGGGCGCAGGCCAGCACCGCAATCGCCAGCTCTGGCACCATCGGCAAATACAGGCAAACCCTGTCGCCCTTTTTTACCCCATTGTTCTTGAGTACATTCGCAAACTGGCATACCTTATCGTGAAGCTGAGTATACGTAAGAACGCGATGTGCTTCTTCTGGATCATTAGATTCCCATATAATAGCAGGTGTATCACCGTTCTTTTCAAGATGGCGGTCGAGGCAATTTTCTGTAATATTAAGTTTCGCCCCCTCAAACCATTTCACATCAGGATCGCTGAAATTCCATCGAAGCACAGTATCCCACTTTTTTCGCCAGTAAAAGCTGTCAGCGATCTCAGCCCAAAACTTTTCGGGTTCTGCTACACTGTAATCATACACTTCCCTGTAGTTTTCAAATGAAGAAATCTTTAAATTCATAGTATATATATCAGTAATTGTTGTATTTATGAGCTATAGCCATTGTCAATTGGCAAACTAGCTTTTCATTTCATGAGCTATCAGGATTCATCCATCAGCTCTCAGTTTCTCCCTTTAAGCTTCAGCTCTTTTAATCTCCCTTGTCAACTGGCCATTGTCAACTGTCCATTGTCAACTGTCAACTGTCAATTGTCAACCGCCCCGTACTCCCCTTTCCAGGCATAATAGCCAAACAGGATGAAGCCAACGATGATGGGAATAAAAATAACGATTATAACGCTCCAGAAAACGTAATCTTCTGGCGTGGCCACGCCAGAGCTTAAAACCGCCAAAGCCTTATACGAAAGAAAGACTGCAAGCAAGACACCACCGCAAACCCATATTATTCCAAGATATTTTTTCAACGTATTCATTCGGCAGCATTTAAAGTATAATCAGTTCTTTTGTTAATATAAATCAGGCCTATTACAAAGCACACGGCAGCAACCCCGATAGGATACCATAAACCATCGAAAGGCGTTGCACCTGGCAGCGAGGTAAGGCTGATAGCGATAAAAGGAGTTAATCCTCCAAAAACACCGTTTCCGATATGATAAGGAAGTGACATAGAGGTATACCTTATATTAGTTGGGAACAACTCGACCAGGAAAGCAGCTATCGGCCCATAAACCATCGTGACAAAAAGTACCTGAATGGTAATGAGCAGCACCAGTATCCAGAAAGAGCTCATGGGAAGCACCACTTCCTTCCGGTGGTCCGAAGAAACTTCGTGACCCGTAGCATTCTGGACACTGGTAGCTACCTCGTTTAATACCGTTCCATCACTATACATATTGGACGCAGTTTTAACTATCACCGTCTCCCCTCCTTCTCCCTTTTGAGTTTCGGTATTAAACGCCTTAGCCGCCGGTAACTCTGTTTTCAAACTGAGATCAGATAGAGAATACATCTGCTTATATATTGGCCGGTAAAGAACGATGCCTAATAACATTCCTGCAAGCATAATGTTCTTCCGCCCTATCCGATCAGACCAGCCACCAAAAACAATGAAGAAGGGAGTGGCTATAAGAAGTCCTAAAGCGATAATATAGTTTGATTGTACGAACTCAATGTTCATTGTTTTCTGAATGAAGGAAAGCGCGTAGAATTGGCCCGTATACCAGATAACGCCCTGACCTGCTGTTGCACCAAACAGGGCAAGCAAAACCATTTTAAGATTTTTCTTCTTTCCAAAGGATTCCTTCAATGGGTTCTTCACCACCTTGCCTTCAGCCTTGATCTTTTTGAATAAAGGCGATTCATGCATCTTCATTCGAATAACGATAGACACCACTACCAGCACCGCTGAAAGGAGGAATGGGATACGCCATCCCCACTGATTAAAGGACGTAATGTCGACAGCATAGCGGGTGAGAAGAATAACTCCCAGCGATAAAAATAAGCCTAATGTTGCTGTTGTTTGAATAAAGCTGGTATAAAAGCCTCTCCGGCTAGCAGGCGCATGTTCTGCCACATAAGTAGCAGCTCCTCCATATTCACCACCAAGTGCCAGACCCTGTACGAGGCGAAGGAGAAGTACCAGTATAGGGGCAGCATAGCCAATCACATCGAAACCCGGTATCAAACCGATAGCGAAAGTAGAGCCACCCATCAGCACGAGAGTTAGCAAAAAAGTATATTTTCTGCCTACCAAATCGCCTAAGCGTCCAAAAACCAGCGCTCCGAACGGGCGAACAATAAAGCCTGCCGCAAACGTAGCAAGTGTAGAAAGGAAAGCTGCAGTGGGATTACCATGCGGAAAAAACTGATAGGAAAGAATAGTGGCCAGACTTCCAAAAATATAGAAATCATACCACTCAATAAGGGTCCCAACCGACGAAGCGCCTATCACACTCCATAAGTTGTTTTTTCCTGCTGCCCCATCAGGATTGTCAACGTTCTGCATATTTTAATTGATTAGCTGTAAATGCCGCCTTTAAATTAAAAATATTTCTTCAATGAACAGAAAAAAACAAAAATAATCCGTGCTTTAGCAGAATTTGGAGATAAGAACCACGCCAACAATTTTCATTCAATAAATTAATTACAAACCCTTGTGGTTTTAATTTTTTCTTCTGATATTTGCAAACTCTTTAAGAGACTGATTTTTACAAAAAGATACACAACATAGTCATGTCGAGAATTTGTGATTTAACAGGAAAAATGCCGATGAATGGCCATAACGTTTCTAACTCAAACGTAAAGACCAAGCGCAAGTTTTATCCTAACCTGCAAGTAAAGAAGTTTTACATCCCTGAAGAAGGCCGGTGGATTACGCTGAAAGTTTCAACATCAGCTATCAAAACCATTAATAAAAACGGTATCAGCGCTGTAATTAATAAGTTCCTTAAAAAAGGATACATTTAATTAACGAATAAAAAAAACAGAAAATGGCTAAGAAAGGTAACAGAGTTCAGGTAATTTTAGAATGTACTGAGCACAAAGGAACCGGAGTACCTGGGATGTCCCGTTATATCACTAACAAAAATAAAAAGAACACTACTGAGCGTTTGGAACTTAAAAAGTACAATCCATTCCTTAAGAAAGTAACTGTTCATAAAGAAATTAAATAATTAAGGTCTATACCTTTTAAAATATAAAGAGATGGCAAAGAAAGTAGTTGCAACCCTTAAGACCGGTAAAGGTAAAGAGTACTCAAAAGTGATAACTATGGTTAAATCTGCAAAAACCGGCGCTTACACTTTTAAAGAAATTATTGCACATAACGACCACGTTAAAGACGCTATTACTGAAGCAAAGAACGCACAGTAATTATATTGCTTTAAAAATACCAAAGAGCCGTCCCGATTCACATCAGGAGGGCTTTTTTTGTATGAACAGCTAATTACTCTATCTTCGTTTACAAAGCACAATCAAATGGGATTATTCGATTTTTTCAAAAAGAAAGAAGCTCCAAAGGAAGAGATTGAAGCTCTTGACAAAGGTTTGGAAAAAACCAAAGAGGGCTTGTTTTCCAAAATAACCAAAGCCGTAATCGGCAAATCTACCGTAGATGATGAAGTGCTGGATGAGCTGGAAGAAATCCTTGTTACCTCTGATGTTGGCGTTTCTACTACATTAAAGATTATTGAGCGTATCCAGGAAAGGGTGGCTAAAGATAAGTACTTCGGAACTTCGGAGCTGAATTCACTCTTAAAAGAAGAGATCCAGAAGCTGCTTGCTGAAAATAACAGCAGCGATTTTGAAAACTTCGAATATGGCCAGCATAAGCCTTATGTAATTATGGTGGTTGGGGTAAACGGTGTAGGAAAAACCACTACTATCGGTAAACTGGCGCATAAACTGAAACAGGCAGGCAACAAGGTGGTGCTTGGCGCCGCCGATACCTTCAGGGCGGCAGCGGTTGACCAGCTAAAACTATGGGGTGAGCGTGTCGACGTGCGCGTTGTCGCTCAGGCTATGGGTTCAGATCCGGCCTCTGTTGCTTTCGACACGCTGCAGTCGGCTGTCTCTAACGGCGAGGACGTGGCAATTATAGATACGGCCGGGCGTTTACATAATAAGGTAGCTTTAATGAATGAGCTCACTAAGATCAAAAATGTAATGCAGAAGGTTGTTCCCGGCGCCCCTCATGAGATTCTGCTGGTACTGGATGCTTCTACAGGACAGAACGCCATTGAGCAGTGCAAACAGTTCACTCAGGCCACTGATGTAAATGCACTTGCTTTAACTAAGCTGGATGGCACGGCAAAGGGAGGCGTCGTGATTGGCATATCCGACCAGTTCAAGATCCCTGTAAAATACATCGGGGTTGGCGAAGGAATGAATGATCTGCAACTATTCGACAGACAAGAGTTCGTGAATTCGCTATTTAAATAATATTCAATGCAGACTAAAAAAACAAGACCGGTAGTATCACCCCGCGTGAACGTGATCACTCTTGGATGCTCCAAGAACGTATACGACTCGGAGGTGCTGATGGGACAGCTTCAGGGTAATCAGATCAGTGTGGTACATGAAGCGGATAAAGTGGGAAAGGATGATATTATCGTCATTAATACCTGCGGATTTATTGATAATGCAAAGCAGGAGTCTATAGACACCATTTTGCAATACAGCGAGCTGAAGGAGCAGGGTAAAGTAGGGAAAGTGATCGTTACGGGCTGCCTTTCAGAACGGTACAAGCCTGAGCTTCAGGCTGAGATAACGAACGTCGATGCTTACTTCGGCACTAACGACCTGCAAAACATACTCTCCTCGTTAGGCGCGGATTACAAATACGAACTTATAGGAGAACGGTTACTTACCACACCCTCTCACTTTGCATATTTCAAAATTGCCGAGGGCTGCAATCGGCCCTGTTCTTTTTGCGCCATTCCGCTGATGCGAGGGAAACACGTTTCGAAGTCAATCGAAGATCTTGTTGCCGAGGCAAAAGGACTTGCGAGAAACGGGACAAAAGAATTAATCCTGATTGCCCAGGACCTGACTTATTACGGGCTGGATCTGTATGGCAGGAGAAACCTTGATGAGCTGCTCCGCCATCTCTCAGACGTGCAGGGTATCGAATGGATCAGACTTCAGTATGCTTATCCTTCGGGTTTCCCTATGGAGGTTCTTGATGTGATGAACGAACGCGATAATATTTGTAAATATCTCGACATGCCGCTTCAGCATATTAGCGATAACATGTTGAAATCGATGCGCCGCGGGATCTCAAAACAGAAAACCATTGATCTGGTAAATGCTATTCGAGATAAGGTTCCTGACATTGCCATGCGGACTACCTTAATCTGTGGCTATCCGGGAGAAACAGAAGCAGACTTCGAAGAAATGAAAGAATGGGTTGAAGAAACCAGGTTCGATCGCTTAGGCTGCTTCACCTACTCGCATGAAGAAAAAACGCATGCACATACACTGGTGGACGACGTACCCCAAGAGGTGAAGGAACAACGTGTAGAAGACATTATGGAGATCCAGCAGGGCATTTCACTCGAAAAGAACATAGAAAAGGTAGGAAAAACTTTCCGCGTGCTGATCGACAAGAAAGAAGGCGAGTACTTCGTAGGTCGTACCGAATTCGACTCTCCGGAGGTGGATAATGAGGTTCTACTGCATGCATCTACGAACTACGCCACCGAAGGCAGCTTCGTTCAGGCAAAAATAGTACGCGCAGAAGACTTCGATTTATATGGACAGATTGTAAAATAAAGATTGCAGAAAGGGGAATTGAATAAATTCCCCTATTTTCGCATCGCGATGAAAGCAACGTACATCGATTATAGCGAAACCAATAGTTTTTCATCCACGGCACTCAGCTACCTGTCCCGTGATCCTAAACTTCGCCCATTCATATTTGATTTTCCCTCTGTAGAAAACTTCGGGAAGCTGATAAAATCAAAGACGGTAACTGCCAACAGGGAAGTTCTGGTGAAGGTGCTGAAAAGGCAGTATTCGGTTTTGGAAGCTGAAAGTGACGAGTTGAAAGCTAAAAATCTGGTTTTATCAAACATAGAACTGCTTTCACAGCCTAATACTTATACAATCACTACGGGGCATCAGCTCAATATATTCACGGGGCCTCTGTATTTTATTTATAAAATTGTTACGGCAATAAATCTTGCCAGAGAATTAAAACAATCCTATCCCGAAAAGAACTTCGTTCCCGTTTACTGGATGGCAACAGAAGATCATGACTTCGCTGAAATCAATCATATCAGCCTCCATGGTAAACCAATAGTCTGGGAGCAGGATAATCGTGGGGCCACTGGGCGATTACCTACTTCAACGATTGCTTCGGCTGTAAAGGCTTTCCAGAACTTATTAGGTATTTCAAAAAATTCCGAAAAGCTTTCCACGCTGATAGAAGAGGCTTACATTAACCACTCTCATCTGGCTGATGCAACCCGTCATCTTGTAAACGGCCTTTTTGCAGAGCATGGTCTTGTTATTGTAGATGCAGATAATCACGAGCTTAAAAAGCAGTTTGCTGGTATTATTACAGAGGATATTCTGAATAAGAATAGCTCCCGTATCATAGGTCAGACGAGCAAAAACCTCGAAGATGCAGGCTTCTCTACGCAGGTAAATGCCAGGGAGATTAATTTCTTCTATATGGCGGATGGTTTACGCGAGCGTATTATCGAAGAAAACGGCGTATTCTCGGTTCTCAACACCGACATCCGGTTCACAGAAGAGCAAATCAAGGAAGAGATAACCCTCTATCCCGAAAGGTTCAGTCCCAACGTTATTATGCGGCCACTGTATCAGGAAGTGATACTCCCCAATCTCGCTTATATAGGTGGAGGCGCCGAAATTGTATACTGGCTGCAGCTAAAAGATAACTTTGACTTTTACAAAGCAGGGTTCCCTCTCCTGCTCCTTAGAAACTCTGCTCTGATCACTGACGAATCTTTTAGTGGGAAACTATGCAGGCTTCATATCAAACTTAAAGACCTTTTTAAAAACACTGAAACTCTTCAAAAAGAGTGGGTCCTTACTCACTCTCAACATACTTTGACTCTGGCCAGCGAAAAGAGCGAATTCGAGGCAATATTTCAAAAGATAAAACTGAGGGCCTACAAAATAGACCCTACGCTGGCACCCAGTGCCGAAGCGGTAAATGCCAGACTAAAAAAGGCGCTTGGTAATCTTGAACAAAAGCTGGTCAAGGCCGAAAAAAAGAATCATGAAGGCGCTTTGTCGCAGATTGAAAGTCTCAGAAGTAAATATTTTCCGGGAGGAGGACTGCAGGAAAGATCTGAGAATTTCGGAATTTTTTATGTAAAATATGGAGATCAGTTTATATCCGAACTAATCAGGCACTTTAAACCGCTTGATTTTAAATTTACTATTCTCGAACCTTAATTATGAGTTCATTACTTTTTCAGGAAAATACATTAAGAACATTCACAGAATGTATTTTCAAAGCTATAGGCTGCCCCGAAAAGGACGCTGTGCTGGCAGCTGACGTTTTACTTTCTTCCGACCTTAGAGGTATCGATTCACATGGTGTTGCTCGTTTAAGCGGCTACGTCCGCCTCTGGGAAAAGCAACGTATTAATACCAATCCCAATATTACGATTGTACACGAAACAGCTACCACAGCAACCGTAGACGGCGACAGCGGTCTCGGGTTGGTAGTCGCCCCTTTTGCCATGAACCTGGCAATGGAAAAAGCTGAAAAGTATGGCTCTGGCTGGGTGTCAGTTAGAAATTCAAATCATTTTGGCATTGCCGGATATCATGCGATGCAAGCCGTAAAAAAGGATATGGTAGGCTTTGCTATGACAAATGCGAGCCCTTTGGTAGCTCCTACGTACACAACAGAGCGCTTGTTGGGTACTAATCCGATGTGTTACGCTTTTCCTGCAGGCAACTATCCGCCTGTCGTTGTTGACATGGCGACCGCAGCAGCAGCTAACGGGAAACTGGAGATAGCCCAACGGGCCCAAAAGCCTGTACCAGCGGGCTGGGTCCAAACGAGTGCAGGAGAATCGACCATAGACCCCCATGCTTTAAAGACCGGAGGATCCCTCCTGCCGCTTGGTAGCGACCGCGATCATGGAAGTCACAAAGGCTTCGGGTTAAGCGCTACTGTCGATATACTTACAGCAGTACTCTCCGGAGCAAATTACGGTCCCTGGGTTCCACCCTTTGTTGCATTTCTCGACCCCTTACCTGACCTTCCTGGCAAAGGAATAGGCCATTTCGTTGGAGCCATGCGCGTTGACGGCTTCCGGCCGGTTGACGAGTTCAAGCAAAATATGGACCGCTGGATCGAGCGCTTCAAAGCCGCCAAACCAATTTCTGAAGACTGCCCTGTAATTATTCCCGGCGAGCCTGAACTGGAAGCCGAAAAGCTCAGAAAGGCGAACGGAATTCCACTGACAGAAGCGGTTGTAAAAGACTTGAGGGCACTTGGCGAGAAGCTCGGTTGCGGGTTGTAGCTTTAATTCATCAATCCTGATGAAGCAACCTTGGCGTTCTGTTATGAAATCTATATCCTAAGCCTAGCATAAGATAATTAGGCTCGTGGAAATCCTTCATATTATAACCTATATGGAGAAATGCACTACGCGTTGCCATCACCTTCAGGGCCAGAGACTGGTAGGTGCCGCGAAGATCGCCTCCTTTGTGCAGTAAATTAGCACCTATTCCTATGCCGATAGTAAAAACAGGCATGACATATTCGACCCTTCCAGAACCACCCAAAGCAATCTGGCGATCGATCTCCGGTTTAAAGAATTCCTGTTTCGTGCCCATGATATAATCTTCTGTATAAACGTTTGCACTACCGTCGTATATGGCATCCAGAGAAAGCCCTGCACGGAACCGGTAGCCAAAATTATACATCGGAGCAAAGTATGCTCCAACCACCGGATATTTAAGAGGAGACGGCACCTGTATAAGATCAAACGCGACCCCTTTTCTACGCCAGGAACCAAAGACAACCAGATCATAACTGATATGACGCGGAAACCGAGTAAACACTGCATCTCCCGGCCGACTCTCAATGGAAGCTTTACGTCTTCCAAAATCATAAGCAAGTCCCATTTTCAGTCCGGTCATATTTAAACCTGAATTTGGGAACTCCGTATTTCCATTGGAGAAATGAGTAACATCGATTCCTGTCATCAAATTTATGTTGTTCATAAGGTTCCACTTCAGGAAGACACCAAAATTCATATAGGCGTTAACCTTGGAGCCAATGATAATATTGTTTGGATTATCCATGTAGTCATATGGCTTCCATCCGTTTGACAATCCAAAATTCCATTCGTAATCAAGCGATACAAAGGAAGTTAATTTCGCAACTCTCGACCTTTGAAACAAGTATGCTGCAACAGGGCTTCCCAATTCTCTGCTATTTCTAAAGTCGAAAAAAGTTAACCCTACACCCTGATAGGTATCGGAATAGACCTCGCTGCCTAACGAGCCTTTAGGCAGGCTAAAGGAATATTTTAAATGCCCGGAGAATGAGTCACCAAGCGATTTTCGTTCATTGTTGTACTTGTCGAGAAAGGGTGCTGAAGGAAAAACGTAAGCAGACCGGAAATCTATTTCTACGTTATGTACGAATGACCGTGAATCATCTGTCAATAATACTGGTTCATTTTCTTTAATGTCAACGGGCGCAGTCTGCGAAAAGCCATCGACAGAAAAGATAAATAAGGCAGAAATTATAATGAACAGTACTTGAACCTTCATTTTGAAATCCGAACCTGCAACTCCTCTAGTGTATGCCCATAAAAAGCCGGTTCCATCTGATCTTACCTAAGAAAGAGCCGTTGGTATCCCAGCTCATCCATACAAAGAGAGCTTTACCGACGATATGATCTTCGGGTACGAAGCCCCAGAACCGTGAATCGAGCGAGTTATCGCGGTTATCACCCATCATCCAGAAGTAGTCCATTTTGAAAGTGTAGGTATTGGCGGGCTTGCCATTAATGATCAGCTGATGGCCATTTTGCTCTACTTTATTGTGTTCGTATACTTCTATAGCCCTTTTATAGATCGCTATGTTAGTACTATCGAGTTTCACTGTCCATCCTTTCTTAGGAACTATAATTGGTCCGAAGTTATCAAGGTTCCAGTGAAAGGCAGGATCTTTAGGATAAATGTCGGCTTCGGGCTCATTAGGGCCTTTGATCATAGGCTTCACTTCCTTCACGTTTGCCCATCCCTTTATTTCTTCAGCCTGGGCATGTGTCATGTTGAAATAATACTGATCTTCAGAAGCTCGCTGTGCCTCTATATTCATATCTTGCAAAGTCTGAGGATTAAAGTCAGTACCGTCAGACTTTACGACGTAGTATTTTTGCGAGAACTCAGGTTTTTCAGAAAGTTTTCCATTTACATACACATTTGCATTGATGATACGAAGGGTATCCCCGCCTATAGCGATGCATCGTTTAATATAATTCTCTCTTTTATCAACCGGCCGGCTTAAAGGAGCGTCGGCATCCATAGGATAGTTAAACACAACAACATCCCTTCGTTCGATCTTTTCCAAACCAGGAAGGCGATGATAGTCTAACTCAATACCGTCCCAATAAGCTTTTGTGCCTATCAAAGGCATTGTATGGTGAGCAAAGGGGAAAGCAACAGGTGTCATAGGAATACGCGGTCCGTAATTCACCTTACTTACAAACAGGAAATCGCCGATTAAAAGGGATTTCTCCATCGAGCCCGTAGGAATGGTATAAGCTTCTAAAAGAAAACTTCTGATGAGCGTAGCCGCAACTACAGCAAAGATGATTGCATCAGCCCATTCGCGACTTGTTGACTTCTTATAAGGATACTTCTTTTTGAACTCGTCAGTTGCTGAAGCACCTAAATACCGGATATTTTTATCAAAACCCCAAAGAGGAAATACGATAAACGACAGCAAAACGGCGCCTGCATGTTGAAGAAAAGTAAATTTACCATAGCACTTTACAAAATCAATCCTAACCCCAATGATCATTATAATATTGATCACAGGAATGAAGTACCAGATCATCCACCATGCAGGTCGGCCAGAAAGCTTAATCATGATGTAAATGCAGTAGCCGGGGATCACGGCTTCCCAACCTGGCCTTCCGGCCTTCTCAAAAAGCTTCCATAACCCAATGACACGAAGTATGGTAATCGGTAAGAGTATAAGTAAAATGCCTAAATAATTCGCTAGTTCCATTAGTTAAAATATCCTCCTTTAAATATCAAAATCAAATATATCTGCTACAGAATAAAACCCTTTTTTTCCTTGTAGCCACTCTGCAGCCACAACTGCGCCAAGCGCAAACCCTGCACGTGTATGAGCTGTATGCTTAAACTCTATTTCATCCACCTCCGAGCTATAAATGACCGTATGAGTTCCCGGAACATCCTCTATCCGGTGCGACTCAATCAGCAGCTGATCAGGTTTATTTACAATTTCCTCGCCGGCGCCGACCAGGTTATTCACCCACTCCTTTTTGCGATCCACTCCCTCAATTATGCCTTCGGCAATAGTGATCGCTGTTCCGCTAGGTGAGTCAAGCTTCTGTGTATGATGAATCTCCTCTACCTGTACTTCGTATTGGGGGTAAGCATTCATAATTTTCGCAAACACCTTATTTACGAAGAAAAACAAATTTACGCCTATGCTAAAGTTAGAGCCATAGAGTAATGAATTGTTACTCTCTATACAGGTATCTTTCACTTCCTGCAGATGACCATACCAACCTGTAGTACCAACTACTATCGGTACACGGGCACTAAAGCAGTCGCTGATATTGCTGAGAACTGAATCGGGAGTACTGAAATCAATAGCTACGTCGGCCCTGGCAAGGTTTTCCTCGGTTAACTGATCAAGATTGTTCTCATCAATGGCAAGCACAATTTCATGGCCCCGCCCAAGAGCAAAACGCTCGATGGTGCGGCCCATTTTTCCATAACCTAAAAGGGCTATCTTCATAATGATATGGTGAATTTTATAGCCGGAACCGGCGTTACTGAAGCAAAAGATAAAGGAGGCATTAACGTTGGCTGCACATTAAAGCCTAATTTGTCGGTGATATCGTAGCGAAAGAACTTAGCGTCGACATAAGCATCGATCACATTGATTGCATGAACGCCAAGGAACCCGAGAATACTAAGATCGCGGTTTCGCCGGTAAAAGTCCTTTGCAGAAATTAGAGACGATCTGTCATAAGGAGTGTAATCGGGGTCGCGTGTTTCCTGATTATGCAGCTCCCGGTATTGAAGTTCTTTAAGGATATCCCTGTAATAGCGGTTGTTAAACTCAAAAGCAAGGCCCACACTTACCAGCCCGGCATATATAAAAGGAACTTTCCACCATCTTCCATTCCTGATCTGCCCAAGTCCCGGCAGCATTGCCGATCCCCATGCCGCTCTGCCAGGCATGGCTTCCAGAGCAAGACGGGCTGAATCTTTAACAACCTTCGATTTAGCTTTCTGGGTCTGATTTTCTGGAACTATTGTTGTATCTTTTCTGACAGGTGTGGCACGAACCCGCGCCCCGCGGGTAGCTGACGCAGAATCCGGAACCGCGCTCAGAGAGTCTGTCTGCGAAAACGCAGGCGCGGTAACAGCCAGAGCGAAAGTCAGAATAAAGAATCTCAGAATATGCATCTACCAGTCTAATAGTTCAAGTATCCGACTCAAGTCGTCTTCAGAAACAAAAGGGATCTCGATAGCCCCTTTTCCTTTTGCCTGCACCTTTAAGCGCACCTTAGTGGCAAATTTAGAGGCCAGATCGTCCTGAATCTTCTGATACTGGAATGAAACACCTTCTTCCTTCGCGTGAACAGCTTTTTTCACACCGATACGCTGGATATCTCTTACCAGTTCTTCAGCTTTACGAACTGAAAGCCCTTTACTTATAACTTCATTATGTACATATAATTGCTTATCAACATCATCAAGGCCAAGAATTGCTTTCGCATGTCCCATGGTGATTTCGTTATCGCGGATAGAAGCCTGAATCACCGGGGGAAGCCTCAGCAGTCTAAGATAATTTGTTATGGTCGAACGGTTCTTGCTAACCCTGTCACCAAGTTCGTCTTGCTTAAGGTTACACTCGTCAATCATCCGCTGAAAGCTTAGTGCAACTTCTATTGCATTGAGATTCTCGCGCTGAATGTTCTCAATCAGAGCCATCTCAAGCATCTGCTGATCGTTAGCCGTACGCACGTAAGCCGCAATCTCAGTTAAGCCCGCAAGCTTTGATGCACGGAGGCGTCTTTCGCCCGAAATGAGCTGATAGATATTTCCCGCCTTACGTACTGTAATCGGCTGTATGAGTCCTTGCAGCTTTATAGATTCAGACAGTTCATTCAAAGCCTCCTGATCAAAGTCAGACCGCGGCTGAAATGGATTTACCTCAACCTGACTGATCCTCACATGACTTATATTTCCTGGTGATACTGTTTCATTTATGTTTGGCCTGGAACTTTGGGCCATTTCAGAATCATTCAGCAATGCACTTAATCCTTTTCCTAATCCCGTTTTTCTAATTTGCGTCATGAATTAACTGTTACTTTATTATTGCCGTTTTCTTTCACTAACCCGTTCTTACGAATGATCTCTCTAGCCAGGTTAAGATAATTAATGGATCCTTTACAATTTGCATCGTGCATAATAACCGAAACACCATAGCTCGGAGCTTCGCTTAACCGGGTATTTCTTTGGATGATTGTATCAAATACCAGATCCTGGAAATGCGTTTTCACCTCTTCTACTACCTGGTTGGAGAGCCTTAACCTCACATCGTACATCGTAAGCAGAATACCCTCTATCTCCAAATCAGTATTCAGGCGGCTCTGAACAATTTTTATTGTATTTAGCAACTTTCCAAGTCCTTCAAGAGCAAAATACTCGCATTGAACCGGAATAATTACAGAATTGGCAGCCGTAAGAGCATTAATGGTAATCAAGCCCAGAGAGGGCGAGCAGTCTATAATAATAAAGTCATAGTTATCGCGAACCTTGGCGAGAACCGCCCTCATTTTATATTCCCTGTCCGTAAGATTAATCATCTCTATTTCTGCCCCAACAAGATCAATATGAGCAGGTAACAGATCAAGATTCGGCGTATCTGTTTTCTGAATAGCATCCATGGGGTCTACATCGTTAATGATGCACTCGTAGATACTTTCTTTTATTGTACGGGGATCAAAACCTATACCCGAGGTAGAATTGGCCTGCGGATCTGCATCTACCAGTAATGTCCGGTATTCCAGAACAGCAAGGCTGGCTGCCAGGTTTATTGAAGATGTAGTTTTACCTACTCCGCCTTTTTGATTAGCTAACGCTATAATCTTACTCATTCCTTATCCTGATTTCTAATCGTATTATTAATTAACACCGTCAGGCACAGCAACATTAAAAATGTTATTTTTGCCTTTCACATGTTTTTTTACAATCGCCTAAGATACGAACTTTAAACAATTTAATAAGAGAGGCTATTTCTCGTTTTAAACATATTATCCACAGATGACTACGATAATTGCAAGTACCAACCGTCCCGACAGTTACACTTTAAAAATAGCAGAATATTATCAAAAACACCTTCATGAGATGGGACATGAGGCTAACATATTATCCCTTACAGACCTTCCCGAAGGAATTATACATCCGGCAATGTATGAGAAGCAGAAACTTGAAAGTTTCGAAATCCTCCAGAGTAAAATTACAGCCACTGATAAGTTTCTGTTTATTATACCCGAATACAATGGAAGTTTTCCGGGGATCTTAAAGGTACTCATCGATGCATGTCGTTTTCCGGAGAGCTTTTACGGCAAAAAGGCTGCGTTAGTAGGCGTTTCGACGGGAAAGTATGGAAACATCAGAGGAGTGGATCACTTCACAGGTATTTGTCATTACATGAACCTTAACGTGCTTCCTTTAAAGCTCCATATTCCTAATATTCACAAAGAACTGAATGAAGCCGGGGAGTTTTTCAAAGAGGATACATTGAAGTTTACGAGGCAACAGATGGAACAGTTTATCCTTTTCTGAGGTAAAATACATTTAAAGCATTTTGGGGATCTACAGAATTGATTTTATATTAGTAGTTTATACCCATAAAACCATATTATGAAACAAATCTTTACTACATTATTTTTATCTGCACTCTTATTCACCGCCAGGACCGGGTACGCACAGTTTGACACCGTGTTACGCTCAGATGATCAGGGGAAGAACCTCCTCAAAATAAATGTCCCTGCGATTGCAGTTAATAACTTCTCCATCCAGTATGAGAGGGCTGTCGGGAAGAAGATTTCTGCTGGCCTCAGTTTTCGTTTCATGCCCAAAAGCGGGCTTCCTTTGAAAAGCCAATTGGAAAATCTTATAGATGATGACGATACCTGGGATCAGATCCAGGACATGAAAACCAGCAATTTTGCGTTCACACCCGAAGTACGCTTCTATTTTGGGAAGAGTATATTCAGAGGCTTTTACGTAGCTCCTTTCGCTAAGATCGCCCATTATACGGCTGATCTTCCTGATTTTGAATACGACGTGGATATGTCGTCTAATGGAATGGGAACAATTACAGAGACTATTCCGCTAAGTGCCAGGCTAAACACCGTTACCGGAGGGGTTTTGCTGGGAGCCCAATGGAAATTAAGCAAAGTGCTCTATCTTGACTGGTGGATATTCGGCCCTCAGTATGGATGGTCAAAGGGACATCTGACGGGAACTAAGGATCTGAACGAATACGAGCAACAGGCATTAAAAGAAGAGCTGGAAGATTTAGATATTCCGCTGGTTGATACGAAAACGGAAGTGGACAGCAAAGGCGCAAGACTCGATATGGATGGCCCCTGGGCCGGACTTAGGGCAGGAATTAATCTGGGAGTGCGTTTTTAAGGTAAGAACATAATAGAAAAGAGGCCGTATCATAATTCAAATGATGCGGCCTCTGTATTTGTTGCCTATTAAGGTAGTGCAAGATGAATTTGGGCAAGCTGTGGATAATTTGCTTTTCGGGGTCGAAAACCAGTCAAAAAGCAGCTTTTCACCCTGCTTTTTTCCTTAAGTTTTGTGCAATTGCAATCAAACCCCATTCGATCTCCACTTTTTCCTTACCCCGAAGCATGAACCTTTTGAAACCATGGTTCTGTTTAATGTTTCCGAAAGTTGGTTCCACATCAAAGCATCGTTTCTTTCGCCGCTGTAGGCCTTCTTCACTGTTTAACAGTTCATGTGCCTTTTGCTTAAGCCGGTTCAGATTTACATTGACCTCAATGATCCTGTTGGCGCTTGATTTATGACAAGCACCGTTGAGCGGACAGTTAGCGCAATTGCCCGCCTGGTATCTTTTTACTGTTTGCTCAAAACCGGTGCTTGTTCGTTTTCTACTTGTCCCGATGAAATTCATCTGCCGGCCCATCGGACAGATGTAACAATCTTTCTCCTGGTTATAGAAAAGCTTGCTTGCTGCAAAAGGCTGTTTGTTATTGTAGTTTTCATTTTGCTCTTTATCGAACATCCCATACTTTACAAAGGCAATGGTTTGCTTTTGTTCCAGCAGCGTGTAGTTTTCTTCAGATCCGTACCCGGCATCCGCGGTGAGCTTTTCAGGTGCTTTGCCAAAGCTGGCTTCATGCTGCGTTAAATGAGCATTCAGCGTATTGGTGTCTGTTGTATTGGAATGAATGGTATAATTGACAATGAACTGGTTGGAGGTAGATATCTGAACATTATAGGCGGGTTTTAACTGACCATTTTTCATGTGGTCTTCTTTCATCCGCATGAAAGTAGCATCCGTATCGGTTTTACTAAAGCTGTTCCTTTGGCCCAGGATCTCTTCCTGATGCTCATATTTTTCTATATTCTGCGGGTAATGTTTAGTAATATACTTCAGTTTAGCCTTCACCTTTTTATCTGCATTATCTTTTGCGGCCAGCTTTTCGTTAAGCTGATCTACGGCAGCTTTTACTTTTTCGCTGTTAATTTCCGTAAAATCAGGCGGCTCAGGCATCTTGTCTTCTTCCGAGGCTACCTGTTGTGCATACTGCCATATCTCAGTCAGTTGCTTTTTCATCTTCTCTTTATTGGTCTGAATCGACTTCTTCCAAACGAAGGTGTACTTGTTGGCATTGGCTTCGATCTTCGTTCCATCCGTATTAATCTCCTCTATGCTCAGCAGCCCTTCTTCCGACAACAGCTTTACCACCTCTTCAAACACACTGCGCAGGGCATGTTTCAAGCGCACACCCCGGAAACGGTTGATCGTATTATGATCGGGATAGCTCATCGAACTTAACCACATGAAGTAAATACTTTCCTTACAGGCTGCCGCCAGTTTACGGCTGGAATAAAGGTTGGTAACGTACCCATAAACCACCACTTTAAGCAGCATTTGAGGGTGATAACTTGAACTTCCCCTAATGTGATAAGCTTTTAAAAGCGGCTCTATATTGAGCTTGTTAATGACCTCATTTACAACCCGGACCGGATGCCATAAAGGGATCAATTCTTCAAGGGTTGGTGGGAGTACCAGAATTTGTGCCTGATTATAGGGCTTGAAAACAGGTTGCTTTACCGCCATCTTTTATCTGATTATACACTAAATATATGAAAATCAGATTATTAAATCAAATAATCAATGGTAAAAATCCTGAAATATTAAAAATAAAAAGAGGCTGCACCATGATTTATGATACAGCCTCTTTTCTATTACATCTGCAGCAATTGTTTTAGCTTAGCATATCCCGTTTTACTAACAGGGAGGCTCTCTCCCGATTTAATAAGCAACTTGTACGACTCTTTCTCATAGGGAACTATTCCCGTAATCTGAGAAACCTGAACGATAAAAGAACGGTGGATCCTTACAAACTGCTTGTCGTCGAGACTATTCTCGAAAAAAGCCATCGTCTTGTTCTTTAAGAACGTGCCACCTGCAGTGTGAATTTTTACATAGTCGTCGTAAGCCTCAAGATAATGAACATCTACGGCGGGAATAATCTTGATAGTGCTCCTGTCTTTCACGACAATGCGCTCGTTGTAGACCTGGGTCGAAGTGCCACTATCAAGCAATGCCTGCACCTGCTGCCGTGCTTCGGTGAGGTTCTGCTGATCAAGCCATTTATCCACGGCCTGTTTAAACCGTGCCTTGGCAAAAGGCTTTAGAAGATAATCAACGGCGTGTGTCTCAAATGCTTTGATAGCATACTCATCAAACGCAGAGGTAAATATTACCGCTGGCCGGGTATCAAGCAATTCAAGCATTTCAAAGCCAGTAATCTTTGGCATTTGTATGTCGAGAAATATCAGATCGGGCTGGTGCTGTGTTACTGCTTTTACCCCTTCAAATCCGTCGCCGCATTCCGCGACCACTTCAATCTGCGGATAATCTTCCAGATATTCTTTTACAACCTCTCTTGCTAAAGGTTCGTCATCAATTAATATTGCCCTTGTCATATTGTGGTATCTTTACCGTCGTTGTAAAAATATTATTTTCTCCGCTTGTTTCAAGTAAATCTGTACGGGCAAATAGAAGATAAAGTCGCCGTTTTATTCCTGTAAGTCCAAAGCCGGTACCGCTTTTAGGGCGAACTGTATTAATATCGTAAGGATTTTGGATAGTAAGCACCAGATAGCCCAGAACGCAACTGGCATTAATACTGATAGTTACTTGTCCGGTTGTATCATATAGACCGAATTTAATTGCGTTTTCCACCAATGGCTGCAGGATCATAGCCGGAAGTTCTAAATTCTCACAGCCTTCAGCTTTGTTTACTTCGGTATTGAGCCGGTGCCCGAATCTAACTTTCTCGATATCCAGGTACAACTGCAGATGCTGAAGCTCTTCTTCGAGCTTCACAAATTCATTCTCCGCCTTTTTTAAAGTACCCCTTAGAAAGTCCGAGAGCTGATGAATCATAGTTCGCGCTTCTTCAGGCCTTCTCCCTACCAGGGCGCTGATAGAATTAAGACTGTTAAACAGAAAGTGGGGCTGCAACTGCTGCCTTAAATTAAATAATTCGGCCTCACGTGCCAGCTTTTCGGCGTCGGCCTTCCTTCTTTCGTTATCCTTCTGATCATGCATGGTATACCAAAGCATACTGATAAGAGCAGTACCGCTGATCAGCAGAAAACCGATACATCCTCTTATAAGTAACGACTTGTCAAGAATGTCTGCATATACAGTACTTTCGCCCATCATATACAACAGAACCCACCGCGACAGGAACACCCAAATACCCGAAAGGAGGATACACCATGCTACTACATTAAAATACCTTCCCTTACCCGGCTGGTAAAAGCGAAGTGTATTGCTCACCACCAGCGAGGCGAAAAAGAGCAGTATGTTGCCGACAGCAGAGTCTGTAAGTGCAGTCTTCCAGCCAAAACCTAATAAATAAAACGTTCCTGCATGCATAGCTGCCCAGGCAAGCCATGCCACTCCCATAAACGCTATTACCTTTTTTGATGAAAATAATGATACATCCACGGCCTTTAACTTTAGAAGCTTCGAATGTCTATACCACCAAATATTGAAGTTCCCCGAAGAATTAAAACTTTTCCCTCGGCCATATTTCCTGCAGGTATCAGCGGTCTTTTGTCTTCAATTCCACCAAAAAGAGCCGCCAGATCGGAAGTAACCTTCCATTGCGGAGGAATAATAAGCTTTGTGCCTCCAAATACCTGAGTCACATCGATAACTACAGTGCCGTGAATGTCAGCTTGCGAGAGATTTACTTCAGCCCCACCCAGGATGGTCACAATATCTCCCCCCCGAAAATTCTTCGAGAATATGTTCTTTTTAATACTCCCAAAAACGGAAACTGTATCGAGATAATCCTCCCGAAAAGCGTGGGGATCATTTTCACCGCCAGGGCTAAAGGGTCCGTTACCTGTAAAAGTAGATCCTGTATCTGTTAAAGGTTCTGTCGCAGCCCCTGACTGCGCATTTTCTTCAGTTGGCGGAACGTGTACTCTCTTATCCCAGCCAAAGCGGTCGCGGTCCCTGAACTTCAATCTTTCTGCTTTTCGTCTTCCCAGAATCAGGTACAACCCTAATCCCATAATAAGTACAGGGAAAATAAAATCACCGAGATCAAGGCCGGGAATTAACTTAGCAGCCAGTAAAATAACTCCCATGAAGAGGAGAATAAGGGCGCCCGGATTACGGAAGTTATTCCTCATCCCGGAAAAGACTCCTAAAACGATCAGGATCGTTGGAAAGCTGATAATCCAGTCAGGGATAAATCCTCCAAGCGTCCGGATGAGCAGGATAACGCCTAAAAAAAGAAGAATAAGCCCTGCCCATTGCTTACCCGATCCTGGCTTTTTTTTATTATAGTGTGTGTTAGCGGTTTCCATTATCTTAATCTTTGCATCAAAGATATGGGAGTTGATGTTGCCCGGCAATAGCTTTTAGGTCGGAAACAAAAGAAATTCGGTAAACGGCAGGAAAAGACCGGCGAAAAAGAAGCATACACTACACAGGTTCACTAAAATAAGATACTTTTTATTGAACTATTGATATGATTTGATGAATAGCATTAATTAGCAGTCCTTTTCTTTACATAAATTATCAATCAATCTCGAACCTGATACAACGTGCTTAATACCCATTCCATGAAGAATCTGTTTCTTATCGTTTTATTTATCAATTCTATTGTTCTTGCTCAGGAGCGTAAAGCCCCTGCCTACCCTCTTGTTACTCACGATCCTTACTTCAGCATATGGTCTACATCAGACACATTAAACGCCGTAACAACCAGGCACTGGACGGGGACTGAGCAGTCGCTAACCGGAGCGGTGAGTGTTGACGGGAAAGTATATAGTTTTCTTGGTAAGGAGGAAAGGGCTTACACCACTATTCTGCCTGCCTCCGATGAGAAGGTTCTCCCCGTTAGCTACACCAGCAATGAACCGGCAGGCGACTGGACGGCTGTTAACTTTGATGACAGCCAATGGAAAGCTGCGTCTGGAGCGGCCGGAAGTAACCCTGCCGACGCTAACACGCCATGGGATAATAAAGATATCTGGATACGACGAACTTTCAACATCAGCAAACAAAGCAACGGGCGGCTTTTTCTTAAAATCAGGCACGATGACTATGCCACCGTTTACCTCAACGGCCGGCAAATCTATAATGTGCAAAAGTTTGTAGGAAAGTACACTTATGTACCGCTCGGCGGAAATGGTATCAATAGCCTGAAACCCGGAAAAAACATACTTGCCATTCATGCCGTTAACGATGGCGGCCCTTCATCTGTCGATGCGGGTTTAGCCACAGAGCAGGAAGGGCAGGACGCATTCAAAATAATACCGGCCAGGCAGAAAAGTTTTGAACTTACAGCAACACAGAGCATCTATAAATTCACTTGCGGAACGGTTGACCTGACTGTCGCCTTTACCTCGCCACTGTTAATGAACAACCTCAATCTGTTGTCACGGCCTATCAGCTATATTTCTACAACAGTAAACGCAAATGATGGAAAAACGCACAATGTAAAGATATACTTCGGAGCATCAACACGCCTCGCGACTCATACTCCGTATCAACAAGTTAAGGCTCAGAAATACAATTCGGCCGGGCTCTCCATCTTAAAGGCAGGGACTGTAGAACAACCTGTGCTCAAGAAGACCGGTGATGATGTACGGATAGATTGGGGCTATATGTATGTCGCTGTTCCTTCTGAATATAAAAGCGTTCAGTCGGTCACGGCACCGGGTGCAGCACTGAAGTCATTGGTTTCGCAATCCTCAAATACCACCGCTTCGTTGACTAAGGGTGAAGGGCTGATGTTAAATACCGTTATTCCGTTAGGCAATGTTAGCAGCAAGGTACAGGAGCAGTTTATCATACTCGGATATGATGACCTGTATTCGGTTCAATATTTCAATAATAATTTAAGACCATGGTGGAATAACGAGGGTAAAGAAACGATGGAAAGTCAATTAACGACTGCTGCTAAGGAGTATAGATCTGTCATGCAGCAATGTACTGCATTTGACCGTGAGCTCTATACTGACGCAGTTAAGTCGGGCGGAGAAACTTATGCAAAGCTTTGTGTAATCGCTTACCGGCAGGCAATCTCCGCTCATAAGCTGGTTAAAAGCAAGGACAATGAGATTCTGTTCCTGTCGAAAGAAAATTTCAGCAATGGCTCTATAGGTACGGTAGATGTTACATACCCCTCGGCCCCGCTGTTCCTCCTTTATAATCCCGACTTGCTTAAGGGTATGCTAAACGGGATATTTCACTACAGCGAGAGTGGAAAATGGAATAAAGATTATGCAGCACACGATCTGGGTACCTACCCAATTGCAAATGGCCAGACCTACGGAGGAGATATGCCAGTTGAAGAGTCGGGTAATATGCTCATTCTTACAGCCGCTATCGCCAAAGCTGAAGGCAACGCACAGTATGCAAAGAAACACTGGAAAACACTCACCACCTGGGCTGAATATCTGAGCAATGAAGGTTTTGATCCTGCCAATCAGCTGTCGACTGATGATTTTGCCGGTCACCTTGCTCGAAATGCCAACCTTTCTGTTAAAGCAATAGTAGCATTGGGGGGATATGGCATGCTCGCCGATATGCTAGGTTATAAAGATGTAGCTGTTAAATACACCGCCATGGCTAAAGACATGGCCAAACGATGGATGGTGATAGCCGATGCCGGAGATCACTACGCTCTTACCTTTAACGACAAAAACACCTGGAGCCAGAAATATAACCTGGTTTGGGATAAAGTATTAAAGCTCGGTTTGTTCCCGAAAGAGGTATACAACAAGGAAGTTAAGTTTTACCTTACTAAGCAAAATCAATATGGTCTTCCTCTCGACAGCCGTAAAACATACACCAAGTCCGACTGGATCTTGTGGTCAGCTACGCTCGCAGATAACCGCAACGATTTTGAATCGCTTATAGCGCCTGTTTATAAATATGCATTAGAGACGCCTGATCGCGTTCCACTCAGCGACTGGCATGAAACAAAAGATGCCAAAAGACAAAATTTCACAGCTCGAAGTGTTGTCGGCGCGTTTTATATAAAGATACTGGAGGATAAGTTGGCTGGGAAAGAATAAAGTTGGAGCATAATTTAATCGGATAGGAGGAACGGGATTAATTCCCGTTCCGACCTTCCACAGCACCGCACGTACCGTTCGGTATACGGCGCTTCCCTAAGTTGTAACACAAACTCGCTTGTATTCTGCCAGTAAAGATGGGTATCCCAGTTGTTTAAGATAGTAGTTGGAAAGGGTTGTTGTCAGTATCCAGCTTTTTGCTGTGTGCCAGTAACTTTTCCTTGTATGTGCCCATTCGTACGCCTTGTACTTACTTACGCCTAGTTGTACTAAGTTCCTAATTTTAGACTTGCTATGTTTCCATTGTTTCCATTTGACCATACGTAGCCTACGACGGTACCACATATCCAGTTGCCCCAGTTTCGTCCCCATGTCCGCTAGTTTAAAGTAGTGCATCCAGCCTGTGAGGTATTCCCTCAAGTAGAGAATTCGCTGTTCATCGCTCCAACCTCGACTGCGGCCCGTTAGTCCTTTAATCCTAGCTTTCATCTTCCCTAGACTTTTAGGGTGAATACGTAAGCGCGACTCCCCTCTGTAATTGTAGAAACTATAGCCTAGAAATTTAATCGTGGATACATGACGAACGACGCTTTTCTCTTTATTGACTTTAAGCATCAGCTTACCTTCAACAAATTTTGTGATCGATTCCATAACCCGTGAGGCACTCCGTTTACTACGACAAAGTATCATAAGGTCATCAGCGTAACGTACAAATTTGTGTCCTCGAGATTCCAGTTCTTTGTCCAGTTCATCAAGCATAATATTGCTCAAAAGTGGGCTTAGTGGGCCTCCTTGAGGTACACCTTCTGTAGTTACTATAGTCCTTCCGTTTATTTCTACACCTGCTCTCAAGTATCGATGGATAAGTGAGATCAGTCTTCCGTCTTTGATCGTGCGTGATAATAATTCAATCAGTTTACTGTGATTCACCGTATCGAAGAACTTCTCTAAGTCCATGTCTACGGAATAATTATACCCCTGTTGAATGTATTCCTTGCATTTGATAAGCGCTTGATGCGCGTTGCGACCCGGACGAAAACCATAGCTGTGGTCACTGAATTCAGGTTCGTAGATTGGTGTCAGGATTTGACTAATGCCCTGCTGGATGAGCCGATCAACTACTGTTGGGATGCCCAGCATTCGCTTTGACCCATTGTCTTTAGGAATTTCAACACGTCTTACTGCAGAAGGATAGTAACTCCCTTGCTTGATGGATGTTAAAAGTTTCTCCTTATGCTCTCTAAGATAATCCCCAAGGGATTCGACGCCCATCTTATCGATACCTCCAGCACCACGATTACCGACCACTTGTACATAGGCAGCATTTAGGTTCTGACGGTCAAGAAGTTGTTCTAACAGTTCATCTACTCGTGTGTTTGTGTCTGTGAGGTTCTTTTCAATCATCCTAATAAAAGTCTGCCCTCCCACATAGCATTCGGGTTCCGCCCTATTCTTTTGTGATCAGGTTGATAAACGTTATCAATTTTCTGCATTCTATCCTTCATTAGGTAATTCTCATTTATTGATCACTAACTTAAGGTTCATTCCTTCCTTGCTTTGCCGTAAGCAAGTACTACGAAATCGGCTGACTTCTCACAGCTAGCTTTACTCCTTGCTTCTGAAAAAAAAAACTTCCACAAGTCTGTGAGATCTCCCCGGGTAAGAACGATAACTTTCCTCTCATGTGTCTGCTACATTTACCTTGATGCTTCTGTACAGTATAGGACTTTAGTTTGTGTTGCAACCTCATCCAGCATCGTAGGCCTTATATGTAGTTTCTGTCCGTCAGACCGAGAATTTGCCTGAGGCTTCCTTCAGATTCCACCTCACGGTGGACACCCTTGCCTTCGGCTAACACTTCCAACTGTAATGGCGTGTTCGGGACTTGCACCCTAGAGTTATCGCCCATGCCGGGCGCACAACAAAGAAGCCGCCGTCCCCAAGTAAGTGACGGCGGCTTCTTTGATGGTTCTAATCTTAGAAGGTTGCTCCTGCCGAAGCAGCTGAGCCCGCTTTTAGTACAAAGCTTGGCGCTGTGAGGCTAAATGGATTATTAAGCAGATTAGCGGCATCAACAGCAGTAATCGTCTTATTATTTTTAGAATTGAAATAATCTTCAAGCTCTTTAACTGTAGCGAAGGAAGGAGCATTGCCATTAGCGTTCTTACCATCAGCAACCAGTTCTTTTCCTGCAGTGAATGACTGATAAATATTGTTCTTCATAGCTGAAGTTTCATCTTTAATAGCATCTCCAGTTTCTTTGTCACGAATATCCAGGCCGTATCTATGGTTAATGAAAATAGAATTCGCTAACACAAACTTGACTCCCCTTCTCCACAAATTGGCGTATTCGTGCCGTTCATTAACACCTGTATTACCAGGACCAATAATCGTCATGTTAGAAATTACCGGACGAGTTCTTGGACTGGTCGTAAACTGCGATTCAGAATTATCAGCTTCTATCCCATTAGACTGGCCGGCAGCGTCAAAATTAGCAGGATCACGTTGGCCCACCAAAAATTGAAGTTTACCTGAATAGCCGTTATCGAAGTCAAATACATCATCAACTGTTCCAATAGAGATTAGATGCTTTGCATTTACTGTACCACCAAACCACTCGAATGAGTCATCACCACTATAAGATACCTGAACGTAGTCTACTGTTGTTGCCGCGCCGACAGAGCCAAAAGTAATACCATTGATCTCATTATTGGGCTGGAATTCGACGCCCGGGAATTCGACACGAACGTATTTAAGGCTTCCGGAATTATCGTTATCATCGGTACCCCCGTGTTTTCCAACACCGGTATCGTCGTTTACACCACCTTCAATAACTCCTTCACTGCCCGGAAGATTATTTTTGGCCTTTCCTAATATTATAATGCCGCCCCAGTCCCCAGGATGTCGTTGCCCCGCGGAAAAGTTTGAGGTAAACACAATGGGTTCTGTACTCGTTCCATTAGCAACTAATTTTCCCCCCCTGGCAATAATCAAACTACCTTTAGTATTTTTATCTCCCCGGATAATTGTTCCGGCAGGAATAGTAAGTGTTGCACCGCTTTTAACGTACACAAACCCTTTCAAGAGATATGTTCCCTTTGCAAGCGTCCTGTCGGTTGTTATTTCCCCTTCAATAGTAGAAGTTGTAGCAGAGTACTCAGTAGTTTGAGGATTAAAGTTTGCCCAACCTGCTGCCCAGTCGTTTGTCCCAAACGCACCAAGATAAACTACTTTGTCGAAAAATGAATCGCTCAGTTCGGCAATGTTATCTTTTGGTTCTTCGGGTTCTTCATCATTATCGTTCTTACTACAAGCCGAAAAGATGGTTAAACCTAACATCAGAACCAATAATAAACTTTGTCTTTTTTGTTTCATATCTATCATATTTTTCTGTGGTAAAATTACCGGATTAAGGTTAAGAGGATATTAAACGTATATTATCAATATCCTCTACTTGTGTTAACTCAATATTAAGCGAAAGGTTAACTATAGGTTATAAGAGAACCCAAGAGTAAAAGTAGAACCGAGGGTATACGAACGGTTTAAATTGTCACCTTTATCATATTTACCATTATCATTGACATCTTGGTATTCTATGTACTTGTTATTCAGTATATCTCCATAATTAAGTTTTATTTCTGACCGTCCGGAAGAAAGCTTCTTTGAGATTTGGAAATCAAGGACATTCCGAGGCTTTTCATACAAGTCAATATCATTAATATTCCCTACCGCTACGATCCTCCGTCCGAAGGTATTATACAAGAGACTTAGGCCAAGTGGATTTTTTGATGAAGAATTATATTGTAAGCCAGCGTTGATAAGATACGGGGATTGCCCCTGAAGCGGACGTTCGCCATCTTTATTAATCCTAACCTTTGAAACTTCTACTCTTGAATCTATATATGAAGCATTAGCGCTGAAGGTTAAATTCTTCAGTATCTCATTGATAAAGTCAAGGTTCTTCCTCACTTCAAATTCCACTCCGTATAGATTAGCCGTAGGAGCATTCCAGTAAGAGAAGCTTCGGCCGGAGCTAAAGTCGAGCGACTGCTCAATGGGATCTTCAAAGTATTTATAGAATGCAGAGACTGATATTACTTCGCCAGCTTTTGGATAAACCGCATATCCGAGATCAAAATTATTTGTGCTTGACTGTCTTAAAACAGGAGATCCCGTAACATTGGCATTTCTCTTGTGATCATAAAAAGAGAAAGGAGCTATCTCTCTAAATTCAGGTCTCCCTACGGTTCGCGAAGCCGACATACGAATGCTGCTCTTTTCAGAAGCGTTGAAAATGAGGTTTATAGACGGAAGTATGTTATTATATATTGTGTCTACATTTAAGGGATTGTTGTTGTTATTGGTGGAGGCCAGCTTCTGATGGTAAGACTCAAATCTTGCACCGATGCCTAATCTCAATTTTTCTGAAAGAAATCCGTCGAACATGGCATACCCGGCGTTCAAGAGTGCGCTTCCGTCATAATGATCAGTACCATTCGTAATGTCCTGTAAGAGGAACCCTCCTACCCTTATATTTTCGTCATTAAACAGTTGATCCTGAGGGTAAGTCTGCAGGGAAGTATCAAAGCTCACATCTCCGGTGGCTCCACTGGTATAACCCAGCACCCGTGCGCCGAAATTCCTATCGCGATATTGACCGCTATAACCAAACTTGAGTTTACTATTTTGCTTAAAGAGCGAAACAGGAACCGTAAAATTGGCTGCTCCGCCATAAATGTTTTCGTCAAGATTAGAATAGAAATCACCCAGAACAGTGGGAGATCCTACAAGTCCAACATTCAATTTGTAGGGACCGTCGGGCGAATCAGTTGAACTTTGGGTTGTTAGTCGTTTAAACCCAGGCTCCGCTCTCTTGGTACTGGCATAATTCAGATTCCAGTCTAGCTTAAGTTTAGAACCTAAAGCATGGTCGCCTAAGAGCTGGCTTGAAACCAATGATCTTTCAAGCAGGTAGTTAAAATTATTCTGCACGTAACTATCAATTTCAACTCCCGACCTTGACGTAAACTGTTGTTCGACCACCTTGTTATAGATATTCTTTAAGGCTAACTTATTAGTCCCCCACGAATACGCAAAGTTGGCCAGGGCGCCAATATTCGTATTATAATTATACAGGTTATCTGAATATTCAAAATTTAAACTTTGCCCCACGTATCCGTTCGTCTCCCCTTTTTGCAGACGTTCGTCGTACCGATACGATAAAGACAGAACCGCACCGAATTTACTGTTGTTCTTTAAAACTTTACTATCTCCGTAACTGAGCTGAAGGATAGGACTTGGGATTGAGGTGTATTTCTGAGGCCCCCAGTTATTTGAAAACTTACGCGCTTCCTGAATCTGTTGATCAAGCGGCATATTAGTGTACGTACTCTTTGAAGGGAATGAAGACGGCAAATCGCGTCCTTTATCATAAGAACCAAACAACGCTTTATTTTTATTGGTCGGGCCTATAAAGTCTTTAAATGTCGACTGTGTATTGTATGATGTACCAAGGCTCAGATTCAAGAACTTTGAATCTGGAAAATCTTTGGTAGAGATTTGCACAACACCTCCGGAAAAATCTCCTGGAAGATCGGCTGATGCGGATTTGTTAACAACTATCTTATCTATCAGATTAGAAGGAAGTATATCAAACGAAAAGGCTTTTTTATCAGGTTCCGTGTTTGGTAGCGTTGAATTATTGAGCATAGCCGAGTTGTATCTATCAGCCAAGCCCCTAACTACGATAAACTTATTTTCCTGAATACTTGCGCCACTCACTCTCCTTAGAACGTCAGATGTATTTCTGTCGGGCGATCTTCTTATCTGTTCGGCTGAGATACCGCTTGAGATACTGATGCTGTTTTTCTGTTGAGCATACAAAGCCCCCACGCTTTCCTGTCGTGCAGACGCTGTAATTACAACCTGTTGCAGTTGCTGGCCTCCTGCCTCGTCCATCACCAGATCCATAACAGAAACGGCTCCGGCCCGAACAGCTATGTCAGAAATCCTCTTTGTTTGATACCCAACGTATGAAAAAGTAAGCGTATAACGGCCTGCAGCCAAACCTCCTATATTGTATCTCCCTTCAACGTCGGTCGACACGCCCTTGTTTGCACCCTCTACTTTAACAGTTAGGCCGATCAGGGCTTCCCCTGTCTTTTTATCCGTTACTTTTCCTGCAATCCTGCCCGTCTGTTGCGCTGTAACGACGAAAACACTGAGAATAAATACGATAAGCAGTCCTGTAACTTTGAAAATGTAATTTTTTTTCACTTTTGTACTTTTTGTTCGCTACAAAAGTATTATCACAATGTTAGCAGGATGTTAGCTATTAATTAAGTATAGGTAAGCTGAATGTTAACTAAAGATTAACACGAGCGAGAGGCGTAAGATACGGTAAGTGTACGGCAGAGTTACAACTTAATACTGGTCTTTCTTAATAACGAATAAAACAGCCATACCGGACCGTTAACAAACGTTTTGAAACTGTAGGCAATGCCAGGACTACGGCCTTCGATCTTGTGCCCGTAAAATTGCATGCACCACGAAACGATACAAACAATGGCACAAACCTGCCACATTTCAGGCCAACCCTGTTGCATATGCAATTTCTCAAGTCCAACGATACAGGCCGAAAAAGCAAAGATCGCCAGGAGAATAGCATACGAGAGAACCTGGGAGATTCTATAATAGTAATACACCGCAATTGCTATTACAAAAGAGGCCCAATTAACAAAACCGTTGTAGCGGCCAAGGAAGTCGAGATGAGGAAAGGGAATTGACCATATGAGTCCCAGTACGGCAAAGGTTAGGAAAGGGATTGTAAAGTAATGAATGAGCTTATTTGCTTTATTCCGATGAAAACCGTTAAACTGGCTGGCAACTGCTTCAACAGGGCTTGGGTTAGAGCTTTTTGCGGGTTTATTCATCAGATAAGTTCGTCACAGCTTATTTTAAAAGGCCCCCTTCCTGAGGAAGAGGGCTTAAAGAGTATTTTTATTTTGCGTACGAAACAGACCTGGTTTCGCGGATAACCGTTACTTTGATCTGTCCCGGGTAGGTCATTTCTGTCTGGATACGATTAGAAATATCAGTTGCCAGAATTTCTGCCTGCGCATCACTCACACGCTCGCTTTCTACCACTACACGAAGCTCCCGACCAGCCTGTATGGCGAAGGTCTTTTCCACTCCAGGGTAAGAAAGTGCAAGCTCTTCCAGCTCTTTCAGCCGTTTGATATAGCTTTCAACAACCTCGCGCCTGGCACCTGGGCGTGCTCCTGAGATCGCATCGCAGGCCTGCACAACAGGCGACAGCATAGAAGTCATCTCAATTTCGTCGTGGTGGGCGCCGATTGCATTACATACTTCAGGATGTTCCTTATACTTCTCAGCCAGCTGCATCCCAAGGATCGCATGTGGTAACTCCGGATTATCATCAGGCACTTTACCAATATCATGAAGCAACCCTGCACGTTTTGCGAGCTTAACATTTAACCCCAGCTCTGAAGCCATCGTGGCACAGAAATTGGCAACTTCACGTGAGTGCTGCAAAAGATTCTGGCCATAGGAAGAGCGGTAACGCATACGGCCTATCATGCGGATCAGTTCCGGATGCAGGCCGTGAATGCCCAGATCTATAACGGTACGTTCACCAATCTCGACAATTTCATCCTCAATTTGCTTTTTCGTCTTAGCAACCACTTCTTCAATACGTGCAGGGTGGATACGCCCATCTGTTACCAAACGATGTAAAGCAAGTCGGGCTATCTCACGTCTTACAGGATCGAAGCCGGAAAGAATAATTGCTTCTGGGGTATCATCTACGATAATTTCAACTCCTGTAGCAGCTTCAAGCGCACGGATGTTACGTCCTTCGCGCCCAATCACCCGGCCCTTTATTTCGTCGTTTTCAATATTGAATATCGATACTGTATTTTCGATAGCAGCTTCAGTTGCAGTACGCTGAATAGTTTGTATAACTACTTTCTTTGCCTCTTTACTTGCTGTAAGCTTCGCCTCATCCACAATATCCTTGATCTGGATCATAGCCTTGCTGCGGGCTTCTTCTCTCAAAGTATCAACCAACTGGTTTTTCGCTTCTTCGGCAGAAAGGCCCGCTATGGTTTCGAGCTTACTGATGTGCTGTAATTTCAGCGCATCTACTTCTTCCTGTTTGATCCTGGTAATTTCAAGCTGCTTCTCAAGATTCTTCTTTAGGTTTTCAAGTTCCTGATCTTTGCGATTAGTATTTTCGAGGCGCTGGTTTATCGACTGTTCTTTCTGCTTGATCGAGTTCTCACGCTGGTTCAGGGTATTGTTTTTTGCTGTTACCTCCTGTTCGTGCTCAGCCTTCATCTGAAGGAACTTTTCTTTCGCTTCAAGAAGCTTGTTCTTTTTTAATATCTCAGCGTTATTCTCGGCTTCCTTTAAAATTTTCTTTACCTTATTCTGGGCAGCCAGCTCCTGATTCTTTAATAACTTCCGGAGCATAAACCGCCCAATCACCACTCCGGCAACCAATCCTAATAAAATGTACAGTATTATTTCCATATTTTTCCTCCACTTATAAAAAAACCGCAATTAATTTAAGCTCCATGTACTGTAAAACTTCTGCAAACAAGTTTAGAGTTTTAATCATAATCAAGTGGCATTGCCAGGTGATTTACATTTTCATTAACTCCTTTGATATAGAAGCGTTAAGTTTAATACAATAGTGAAACTCAAGAATTAACTGCGGTTAAGTCTTTTGGCTCTTAATTATATAAAGAACGAATATATTACTTAGAAAAGAATTCTGAAAGCAGCTGATCTAACTGATAAACTTTATCTGCTACTTCAGTTCCTTCTTCCGACATCTTCTTCTCTGCCCTTAATGTAGCGGTTGCATAATGTAATACACTCATTGATAGCAGATCCTGTTTATCTCTTACCGCATAATTGTCCTGATATTCTTTTATGCGATCGTTTATCAATTTAGCTGCCTTTCTTACAATTTCTTCCTCTTCCATGTTTACCTTTAAAGGATAAACGCGGTCAGCAATATTTATTTTAATGGAGATTTCTCCCATTTGAGCTTTGTTTCACGTCAGTACTACTTTTTCAGCAATACAATACACTTATCTATTTCCCGCACAAATTCGCTAATTTTTTGCTTTATGTCAAGCGTTTTTTCATTCGTATCAAATTTTGATACCGAAATGCTCTCCAGAGACCGTGCGAGCCTGAGCGCTTTAAGCTTTTCTTCAAGCTCTGCCGACTTACTCTTACCTGTATCCACTGCAACCTTCAGCGACTGGTTTTCAAGCTTTAACAGATCATTTTCTTCCTGCAACGCTTCACATAACTCAATCAATCTTTGTGTGCTTTCAAGTACACTATCTAATTGTCCGGTTAGCGACATCTGTGTTGTTTGTTATGAGTTGTGAGTTGTAAGCTGTTGGATAGAACCCTCAGCTTTCAATCTGCACCCGTTTACTTTCTTATTTCAGCTCCAAGTTCTTTACCGAAAATAAGGATTAATTTATTCATTACCGAATCTATTTGCTTATCGGTCAGTGTTTTTTCCTCATCCTGCAGCAGGAAGCTTACTGCATACGATTTCTTCCCTGCCGGAAGCTTATCGCCTTCGTATACATCAAATACACTCACTTCTCTGATCAGATTTTTTTCAGTTCGCAAAGCAAGCTGCTTCAGCTGATAAAATGAAACATCCTTGTCTAAAAGTAACGACAGATCTCGCTTTACAGAAGGGAATCTGGAGACCTCCTTATAAGTGATCTTGTTCTTTTTAATAGCCTTGAGTAATAGGTCCCAGTCAAAATCAGCGTAAAAAACATCCTTTTCAATATCTAGCTTCTTTAAAACCGATTTAGATACTGCACCGAAATAAACTAAAGGTTTCGCCCCTTTGCGGTATTGGCGCGCACTGGCGAAATGAGCAGACTCGAACGCTTCTTCTGTAAGCCCGGGAATATTGAGCCTTTTTATTACCGCATCCACCGCGGCCTTCAGATTATAAAACGAACTTGGCTCACTTAAATGATTCCATTGTGCTGTATGTTTCATTCCAGTGATAAATATTGCCAGCCTCTGGTTCTCGCTAAACCCGCTTTCAGTCTTTTCATATCTCCTGCCAAACTCGTACAGCCGAAGGTCAGCATTCTTACGGTTCTGATTATATGCTATTGCTTCCAAACCAGAATATAACAGGCTCTGCCGCATTGTATCCAGATCACTGCTTAAGGGATTCAATATCTGTACAGCTTTTTCCGGCACTTCGGTATATGTTGAGCTGGTAAGCGAATTTGACAAGATCTCAAAAAAACCATTTGAAGAAAGCATGTCTGCAATCTGATTTTGCACCGCTTCCCTGTCGGGTTTAACCGCATAATTCATCGATGCGCGAACCTGACAGGGAATAGCAATATTGTTATATCCATAAATCCGCAGGATCTCTTCAATCACATCGACTTCCCGGCTAACATCTACTTTATAGGCCGGAACCTCCAGCTCAAGGCCGTCAGCATTCTCTGAAATAACCGTGATTCCAAGAGCACGAACAATTTCTTTTACCGTTTCTTTAGCGATGGATTCGCCAATCAGTCTGTCGACGTTTTTATAAGTAACAGAAACCTTGAAAGAAGGAACGGGACTGGGGTAAATATCATTAATTTCAGAGGATATCTCTCCTCCAGCTACTTCCTTAATGAGTATTGCTGCTCTTTTAAGCGCATATACTGTGATATCCGGATCGGTACCACGTTCAAATCTGAAAGATGCATCGGTTTTCAATCCATGTCTTTTGGAGCTTTTCCTCACAGACACCGGATTAAAGCAGGCACTTTCAAGAAAAACATTCTTTGTATCAGCTTTTACTCCAGAATTAATCCCGCCGAAAACGCCGGCTATACACATTGGCTCTGATGCACTGCATATCATCAGGTCTTCCGCCGACAATTTACGTTCTGTTCCATCGAGAGTAACAAAAGGGGTACCCTCAGGGCAATTAGTTACTATTACTTTTCCGCCACTGATAACATCGGCATCAAAGGCATGGAGAGGCTGACCGAGCTCGTGCAGCACGTAATTCGTTATATCTACGACATTATTTACAGGCCTGAGACCTATCACCTGCAGCTTCTCCTTCAGCCATTCAGGGGAGTCTTTCACTTCAACGCCCGAGACACTTAATGATGAATAACGGATACAAGCCTTTTCGTTGCGTACTTCAACAGGGATAATAAGATCATTGCTGCCGACATTGAATGCCGACACATCCGGAAGAGACACCGATGTGCGCAGGAAAGCCGCCAGGTCTCTGGCTACGCCTAAATGCGACGCAGCGTCAGCCCTGTTAGGCGTAAGTCCTATTTCAAAAAGGAAATCATCCTTGATGTTGAAATACTCTTTTGCGGGCGCTCCTGTTACTGCATCCGCCGAAAGAACCATTATACCTTCATGTGATTTACCAAGACCTATTTCATCCTCGGCGCAAATCATTCCTTCAGAGACTTCCCCTCTTATTTTAGACTTGGTAATTTTAAAGGGTTCGCCTTCCAGCGGATAAACGGTTGTACCCACAGTCGCTACAACCACCTTTTGACCGGCTGCTACATTAGGGGCTCCACATACCACCTGGAGATCTTCACCCGATCCCACGTCCACCTTTGTCACCCGCAGTCTGTCGGCATTTGGATGCTGCCAGCATTCCCTGACATGGCCTATTATTAATCCGTCAAGCCCGCCTGGTATAGTCTGAACTTTCTCAAGGCTCTCTACTTCCAGACCGGTCCCTGTAAGAATCTCCGATATTTCTTCCGGATTTTTATCAGTATGAATAAACTGAGTAAGCCAGTTATATGATATCTTCATTGAATTTAACGTATACGAAGGGCAAAGATAGAAATAAGTATTAAGTAAAAGTATCAGGTTTTAGTATCAGGTAACAAGTAGCAGGTAGCAAGACGTCTTGCACAAGATACATTCATCTTGATACTTGATACTAAATACCTGATACTAAAACCTACATCATCCCCTCATCGGCAAAACTAAAAAAGGACTGGTTTGCAAAAATTAAATGATCGAGTACCGGCATGTCCAGCAGACTGCCTGCTTCGCAAAGCTTGCGCGTTAGATGTATGTCCGCTTGGCTGGGTTTTAGATTTCCGGAGGGATGATTGTGCGACAAAATCATTGATGCAGCATGATTTTCCAGGGCAGTCTGAAAGATGATCTTCGGATCTGCTATCGTACCCGACTGACCTCCTTTACTGATGAGATGCCTTGACAATACGTTGTTTGCCCGGCTCAGCAAAACTATCCAAAACTCTTCGTGGTTAAGATCGGCAAAGTAACGGCTCATCAGGGTAAAAACGTCTCTGCTTCCTGTAATCCGTTCCACCTTCTGCGACTCGGATTCCCGGCGCCGACGCCCCAGCTCGAGTGCGGCAATAATGGTAATCGCCTTCGCCTCCCCTATTCCCTTAAATTTCGATAGTTCATTTACTGATAATCTTCCCAGCTTGTCAAGGTCATTATCCAGCGAATGAAGAATTCGCCGGCTTAACTCTACTGCTGTTTCTTCCCTGTTACCCGATCCGATCAGGATCGCCGTCAACTCAGCGTCGGAAAGATTTCTTCTTCCCTGGGTGAGAAGCTTTTCCCGTGGTCTGTCTTCCTCGGCCCAGGATTTTATGGTGATTTTCTGGTTGTAGGTTTCCATAGCGAAATCTATAAAAAGAGCTCTGCTGAAAAGATGATCTTGATTACAAAATGAGCAAAAATTTCAATATAGATTCATTCTAAAATAAGTGATTGCTATCACAAATAATTATGAGCCATATGAAAACTAAACCTGACGCAGATCGTAGTAATCTATATTAAAACTATATATCTTTAATGTAACTTAAATATTAAGCCATGTGCAGGCTTTTCAAAAAAACCGGGATTGTTCTTCTACTTCTGACAACGATAAATGCGTTCGGTCAGCGCGGAAGCAGGTTGTTTTGCATAGATTTTTATGAAGGCACTATCAATCTTGAGCTAGATAGCTCCTTACTCATTGAAGTGCCGGCCAATCCATCAGAAGCTTCTGTTTTGTCATTTTACCGGAAAATAAAAACCAGCCGGTATCAACCTGTGATCGACACACTCCTTGCGTACAAACAAAAACTTCAGCTGAACGACTGGCTTTATTATCAGCTTATCCGTAAAACAGCTCAGCAGATAAGTCCAAAGGCAGCCAACTATACCAGGTATACGCTTTATAAATGGTTTCTGCTCGCCAAATCAGGTTATGATGCACGGCTTGCATTAACGCCCGATAAGATTATATTTTATGTTTATAATAATGAAGACATATCTGATATTCCTTTCTTTCAAGTAGATAACAAGAAATTCATGTGTCTGAATTATCACGATTATCCAAAAGCCGACCTTAATCAAACTCCTCCTATACCAATCACCCTTACTATCCAGGAGGCAAGGAATCCCTTCTCCTATAAAGTTACAAAAATGCCCGACTTCAAGCCCGAAAGCTATCTTAAGAAGGATATCGAGTTTAGTTACAAACAGAAGGTATATCACTTTAGTGTTAAACTAAATCCCGAGGTGGAATCTATCTTCAAAAATTACCCTGGTGTTGACTTCGAAGCTTACTTTAACATCCCCCTAAGCAAGGAAACTTACAGCTCTCTGATTCCATTGCTCAAAAAAAATGTAAGCGGAATGAACCAGAAAAAAGGAGTTGATTACTTAATGAAGTTTACGCGCTACGCTTTTCTCTATGAAGATGATGAAGAGAATTTCGGAAAAGAAAAACGGTTGTCGGCCGAAGAGACTTTATTTTCAAGACACAGCGACTGCGATGACCGGGCAGCCCTATTCTTCTATCTGGTTAAAGAGATCTATAACCTCCCGATGATCGCCATCTTGTATCCAACACATATTACAATGGCTGTTCAATTTGACAAGCCGGTTGGAAAACCTATCATTTATAAAGGGCGTAGGTACTCATTTTGCGAGCCCACACCTCAAAAAGAAAATCTGCAACTGGGGCAGATATCCTCAAAGCTCAGGAACACTCCTTATGAAATAGTGTATCAATACGAGCCACAATAAAGCAATCCGAAAAGCTGTGAACTACATAATATCAGTTCCTGCTACAATACCGGCTCCGACAATACGAGCAAAGTCCATAATTAGCACTGAACAATGAGCAACACATGAAAGGACTTGCATCATACCCTCTCCCAGCTGGGTTCGGCACGGGTATGAGATTTCTTCTACAGTTCTTCTAAAAATTCCTGTAGCTAGACCGAAGCCAGGCAATACCCAGACCGAACCCAAGTAGTTGCCACTACGAACATGGTCAGGAGAAGGTGTCTTATAATTCCATAAACATCGGATCGGGAATCCTCCATATAAGTTGTCGACTCGCTACAATCTCTTTTGCCAAAACCCTCAATAAACTTTCGGTTCCCGCTAGCTCATTATAAGCTTATCAAAAACGCATATAAACAAAAAGGGATACATATGTATCCCCTTTTCTATTCCTGAACAGAATATTATATCTTATTGTAAACCGTTAACAAACCTCGTCAACTTTGATTTATTATTGGAGGCTTTGTTCTTATGGATCACATTTTTCTTTGCAAGACGGTCAAGCATAGAAACTACTTTCAATAAAAGAGGAGATGCTTCTTCTTTAGAAGTAGTGCTACGTAATTGTTTAATTGCATTACGTGTAGTTTTTGCCTGGTAGCGGTTACGTAAGCGCTTAGCTGCATTAGACCTGATTCTCTTAATCGATGATTTATGATTTGCCATTTGTAAGCTTTTTGTCGTTCTTATTTTCGGACTGCAAATATAGGGCGATATATTTAAAAATCAAACACCTGCATGCTTTTTTAGTAAATTATTTCTCTGTATTCGATCTGTCCCGGTTAACAACTGATATCTGAAGTTTCCCTGAATAAATTATTTTACTATTATTGTCCAACCTTACAACATTGCTGGCGAACAGCAAGTTCATCTTAACATGCTCAAAAAAATTGGTTTAGCGGTAACTTTAGGAGGACTGGTTTTGGTCTGTTCGTCCTGGGGCTTTTTTGCACATAAACGTATTAGCCGTATGGCTGTCTTTACCTTACCGCCTGAAATGATCCACTTTTATAAAAACAACCTGACATTCATCACTGAACATTCTGTCGACCCCGACAAGAAACGTTATTCAGATCCTGCTGAGGGTACACGACATTTCCTCGACAGCGAACGATACGGAGCCAGTCCCTTTGATAGCATTCCAATGAAGTGGAAAGATGCAATTGCAAAGTACAGCGTTGATACGCTTAATCTCTATGGCACAGTCCCCTGGCAGATCGAGCGAACCTATTACGCACTGGTAAAGGCTTTTGAGCAACGCGACTCTATTCGCATCCTGAGACTATCGTCAAACATAAGCCATTATATCTCCGATGCCCATGTACCTCTTCATGCTACCTGGAATTACAATGGTCAGCTAACCAATCAAACTGGCATTCATGGTTTCTGGGAGAGTCGTCTTCCCGAACTGTTCTCAGATCATTATAATTTCTTTACAGGTAAAGCGCGATATATCGAAAATCCATTAAAAGAAGCATGGCAGATCTTAAAACAATCGCATCATTATAAAGACACGGTATTTATTATAGAAGCCGCCATCAGCAAGACGTTCCCTTCCGATAAAAAATACAGCTATTCGGAACGAAATGGAGTAGTTACCAGACAATATTCACGCGCTTATTCAAAGGCCTTCCATGATGCTCTAAATGGGATGGTAGAAGAACGGATGCGTTCTGCTATTCTCGAAACAGGATCCTACTGGTATTCTGCGTGGGTAGACGCCGGCCAGCCAAACTTAAATCAATTTAAATCGCATATCGACCCCGAAGAAAAAACAGGCGACAAAGACGATAAACTCTTTCGCAAGGGCAAAGTCCTTGGCAGGCCAGACCTGTGAGTTAAACGTGCAAGGTTGAGAGTTGAACGTATGTTCTCTAGCTTAAGGCTGTCGTCTGCCGATTGATCTTAGCTTTAAGCTTTTTCAGCTTTACTTCGCCCCCGGAATATTTCAATAACCGGCGGTACCAGCGAAAGAAGGATAATGGCAAAGATTACATAAGTGAAATTATCTTTTATAACCGGAAGTCCCCCAAAGAAATAGCCAATAAATAGAAATGAAGAAACCCACAGTATACCGCCTACTATATTATAAGATGCAAAACGACCATAACTCATCGTGCCCACCCCTGCAACGAAAGGTGCGAACGTACGTACGATCGGAACAAAACGAGCATATATAATAGTCTTTCCCCCATGCTTTAAATAAAATGCCTGGGTTTTCTCAAGATATTCCTTCTTCAGTAATTTGTACTTTCCGCTGAAAGCCTTAGGGCCTACATAATCACCAATATGGTAATTCGTCAAATCACCAAGAATGGCAGCAATAATCAGCAACAGGCACATTAAGAAGATATTTAGCTCGCTTTCTGGTTTGGCAATGATAGCGCCAGCTGCAAATAAGAGCGAGTCACCGGGAAGAAAAGGAGTTACAACAAATCCGGTTTCGGCAAAAATAACAAGGAACAGAATCAGATATGTCCATGTTTGATAGTCATTTACTATTTCGACAAGATGCTTATCGATATGTAAAACGAAGTCGATGAGTGTGCTAATAAATTCCAAAGCGTTGATTAAATTGTTGCAAAAATAACAATATAAGGCGGATTACATCTTTATTTGAAGGATTCCTTATCGTCTGTGTTCTTTATAAGATAGATTCAATTTGTTATTCTGAACGCCGTTCCACAAGTAAAATGTATAAATTCTGCGGGCTACTGCCTTAAAGTTCAGAGTTACAAGCGGTGTATTTCCGGCGGCAGGCTTGACTACGATTTGATGTGCGCTGGTGTCGATCATTGAATAATCACTCATCTTCAGGTATTCCTGGCCACTAAAAATACTTGCACTGTCTTTTATCCCTATATCGACGTTTCCGGCCGACGAGCTTAAGTTAACAAACCTCATCTTAGCGTGGTTTAATGAGTCGGGAGCAGATAAGTCATCCCCTACAAGCATCAATTGAGGAGAAGAAGAAGGCCCGGTAATAAAGCAACTATAATATCTCTCCGGATCCAGAGAAGCGCTTATCTGAGCAATGGGGGTAGTCGTACCATCGCCCGCAGAAACACCTGCAATCTGCCAGGTTCCCGAATAGATCTGATTATACACGCTGACGCTATCCAGGTCGACGGTACCTGTACGGAGCCTGTTATTATCAATTAAAAAATCTATACCGCTTGGCGATGGACTATACGAATTAAAAAACATAACGTATGATCTCTGCGGACGCGATTCGTCATCACCTTCAACGCAGGCTGAAAATAGGCTGACAACAGACAACAGTGTAACGAAGACGGCCAAACCGCTATTCAGTTTCAATGACCCGATTTTTAGCCACATGTATTTCATTGAGGTAAAATTATTAAAATACGCTGCAATAGTATAATTATTTCTTAGGCAGAATGCAGACGATTCCCTGGTGCTAAATAAAAAAAGAGGCATTATCATTAAAATGCCTCTTTTATTTACAGTTACACCAATTCTTATTTGGCAGCTTCGGTATGGTCTACCTTTCCGATACCCAGCGCCTTGGTACCAGTTCCGTTTTTAACTCCCCTTAGATACAGGGAATATGAACTTCCTTGTACGGGTGTAAAAGTATATGTTGCAAGAGGATTGGTGGTCGTACCTGTTTCATACACATTTACTTCAGTTGCGCCGGCGGTATATCCTTTAAACTCAGGATTAGGTTGACCTTCAGCACCGTGAAATTTCACATTCGTTAGCTTTTCAGTCGAGGTGCTGAATACAACGTCCACCGCTCCCGCGCTCTTACTTGCGTTAACAAAACGAATGGCAGCGTTACCGGCAGCAGGTGTAATCATCTTATCTTCCACAACAAAAGAAGAATCTCCTTTTCCTGCCACATAAACCGAATACGATTTGTCGCCCATAGGCACACGTCCTCCGGTTATTGCGGTGTTCGTATTTGAAGCATTAAAGAAGGCAATGGAAGCACCCTCTACCAAACCTTTATAATAAGACGAATTGTTTGAATAGGGGACAGCTGTTTGGGCAGCAGTACCATTATACCAGAAATACACTCCTTCCTGCGCATTAGGATCGGCATTAACAGCCAGAAGATCAGCATATTTAGGCACATAATCATCATCTTTACTCTTCAAGCAGGAGCTTAACAACACAGCAAATAAAAACAGCACAAAGCCCGTTGAAAGATATCCTTGAAATTTCTTAGGCAGGTAATTATCCAATCTCATAATCTTAGTTAAATGCGTTAAACATAAAATATCCTTACGTAACGTTGCAAAACAACGCTACAAAGGCTACGATAAAAAAAGCAAAAGCCCGGCCAAAGCAATTGACCGGGCTTCTGTATCACAATTATTACAAGTCTTAGTTATGTGAAATAACCTGTAAACTTACTTCGCTTGAACCTTTTAGTATTACGGTGTAAATCCTTCCGGCGTTCAACGCAGCGAAGTTCAGTGCAAGATTGCTGTTAGCTTGCCCTGCAGGATATACATTCAGTACTTGAGCTCCGGCCTCTACTTCGAAGAAATTAGAAACATCTCCGTACGCTACATTTGAGACCAATTTGTTGTTTGCAACAACCCCCAGGTCAACTTTACCTGCGGCAGAATTCAGGTGTACAAAGCGTATCTTCGCCTTACCTGAAGCTGGTGCACTAAGATCATCTTCCGTCGCGGTAATCTTCGCAGAGTTACCTGTTCCCGACAAAATAAAAGTATAATTTTTGTTATCCTTCAAATCAACATCTTCTGACGCATATACCTCGGAAGAACCGGTTGTTTTGAATTCTACGTCGCGGTCGTTACCCGAATTGGTGGTAGCGATATAACTCGATGCCTGATTCTCGGATACGGTTGTAACTTTAGTACCGTCTATGTAAAAGTCCTGTGAGCCTGAAGCTTCGGCAGAATTCACTACTTTTACATTCACCGACTTCCCATTTTCAATATCGTCATCATCGGAGCATGAACTGAATAATACGGTACCAAATACCGCCGCAATTAATGGAAGCTTTCTAAAAAGAGTCCTATTAGTTTTCATAGTTTTTGTAAATTAATTAATTAAACATTTTTCTAAATTATGCTACAACACAAATCGCTGCCTTTTTTTGCATAACACTACCCCTTATGCAAATCGCAGACCATATACCGAAAACAGATTTGGTTCAACACGCTGTATGCCTCCAAATGCGGACAAAAAAAATGGGCTATGCGAAAACATAGCCCATTTTTAGATTTTATACGTCTTAAAGTCAGAATATTACAAATATCCCAATTTTATAATCCAAATAGCTTAGGATTTTAGAAACTTGCTAATATAAATGTCTCCTATACTATGCATAAGTGTTCAGCATAACAGGCATCACCAGCATTAATACATCTTCTTTATCGTCGTTAGTTTGCGGAATAAGCAAGCCAGCACGGTTAGGGGTACTCATCTCTAGAGTTACTTCCTCTCCGCTCATGTTATTTAACATCTCAATAAGGAAGCGCGCATTAAACCCTATTTCCATATCCTCTCCTTCATACTGGCAGCTCAGGCGCTCATGGGCCTCGTTAGCAAAATCAATATCTTCCGAAGAAATATTCAGCTCACTTCCATTAATCTTCAGACGCACCTGATGAGTTGTCTTATTGGCAAAAATCACAACTCTCCGAAGCGACGCAAGGAACAATGCCCTGTCAATGGTCATCAGGTTAGTATTATTCTGAGGGATAACCGCTTCATAGTCCGGATAGCGTTCGTCGATCAGGCGGCAAATCAAATTGATGCTTCCAAAGCGGAAGAACGCGCTTGTTGTATTATATTCAACCGAGACATTAACATCATCAGCCGGAAGAGACGACTTTAACAACGTTAAAGCTTTCTTTGGCAAAATAAAAGAGGCCGATTGATCAGCCTTCGCATCCTTACGCCTGTAGCGAACCAGCTTATGGGCGTCTGTAGAAACGAATGTAAGGTGAGAGGGCGTTAGCTGGCAGTAAACTCCGGTCATAGCAGGACGTAATTCATCATTGCTCACTGCAAAGAGCGTCTTGTTGATCGCTTCCGACAGTACAGAAGCCGGAAGATTCACCGCTGAAGCATTTTCTACCGTCGGGATTTTTGGGAAGTCCTCCCCATTTTCTCCGCTCAGCTTGTATTTTCCATCGCCCGCATTGATCTCAATGGCAAACGTGCTGTCATCGACGTTAAACGCGATAGGCTGGTCTGGAAGTGTTTTCAACGTTTCAAGCAGGATCTTAGACGGAATAGCAATCTTCCCCTCCTCCTTAGACTCAACAGGCAGTGAAGTGGTCATACTGGTTTGAAGATCAGTCGCCGAAATGGTCAGAATTCCCTCCTTTATTTCGAAGAGAAAATTCTCAAGTATCGGCAGAACTGTACTACTGCTGGATGCTCCGTTTACCGCCTGCAACTGTTTTAATAATGTTGACGTCGAAACAATAAATCTCATATTTCAATAAATAAATTTCAATATTAATCCACCCGGGGGCAAAAAGAAGACTCCTGGGAGAAAAAGCCTTCAAACATCAAAAATAGAAAAGAAATTACAAGTATCAAGAAAGAAGTTATAGGTATTAAGTTTTAAGTAGTGGGTTGTAGGTTTGCCAGATACAACGATATCGTTTCTCCAGAATGACCTATTACTTACAGCTTACTACTTACAACCTGCAACTCACTACTCACACCCCACTACCTACAACCTACAACTCGCAACTTACAACCCACAACTTACAACCTAACGCTATACTTCCTTTTCCTGTAGACATACAGAACTACAGCCAGGATACTTAATAACACAAGGGGAAAGCAAACATTGATCACTTGCCAAATTGTTTTTTCCGATTTGATGCGTCCCTTATCCAGCAAACGCATCTTTACCTCCTTGGTACGCAGTTCTATGATGCCAGAGTCATCGGTTAAATAATCTATTGCATTGAGAAAAAAGGTCTTGTTACCATACTGCAGTCCCGTATATCGGTCAAACCCAAGGGGAAAGGGAGATCCGTCCTGACTGCTAACCTGGTTCTTTAAAATATCTCCATCAGCAATGACAATCATTTTAGCAGGCCGGCTTTTATCTGCAGAAATGTCCTGTGCCGGAACTCCTTCCGGAACGGGTCTGTTCGTAAAGTTCGATGGAAATGTCCCTTCCAGGAGCACTCCGACCGGAAGGGGCGCACCTGAAAACGACTTCGGATCGGGCTGCTGTTCAACCATCTCCAGCGAGATCATTGAGGGAGCGTTTAATACCCGGCTGAAAGGAGAAGAAGCCAAAATAACATGTTTCTTCACTCCTTTTACAGCAATAGTATCTATGGTATTGGCAAACTCGCTGCGAATGCCATCAAGGTTTTTTACGAGAGGGTGCTGCGACAATGGCATAAAGATAGGATAGAACAGCCATGGAACCATTTGAATCTGTGCCTGCCCACCGGTATTTCCTACATTTAAGGGAATCTGAGAGCAGTTCATATCGGCAATCAGGTTATAGTTGATCCTGACCCCATATCTGAAAAGGAGGTCATCCAGGTTGAGTTTTTTTGCGAATGCGAGTTGTGAACCCATGCCGCGGAGGCTGTCGAGTTCAGCATTCACGTTATCAATCGTCCAGAATATATTCCCTCCCCTCATGAGGAAGTAGTCTATTTTGTATTTCTCGACCTCAGTAAACTCTCTATCGGGCTTAGGCACCACCAGAACTTTCAGTGCGGCAAGCCCCTCCAATGAAATAGAACGAAGATCTACCCGGCCTGCTTCAAAAGCTCCCTGCAGGGAATTCATGGCATCGGCCAGTTGAAGATCTGTCAACTCACCATGCCCTTCAGTAAAACCTATCCTCGGCCTCCCGCCACTTTTCACCTTCCTGATGGCGCTTGTAAAAACATATTCAAGGTTTTGAACCGAATTATTCAATACTTCCTCAGGAGAAACGCCCATCTTCGTTTGGAAAAAGTTCACTGGCATTTCCCTGCCTTTGTAAATAACCAGGGCCGACGGAAAGATGATCTTTTGAGACAATCCTTCTTCCGTTTTTACACTGAGATTCGTAGGACTAAGTCCCTTTTCGGTAAGTTCCTGGTATAACTCATTATTACTTTGCTCTGTACCCAACGACGGGTTAACAAAATTAAAATGCAGCTTCCCATGAGAATAGGCCTTATAATCGTTAAGCAGGTCGCGCACTTCAGAACGAAGATGTTTGAATCCGGCAGGAAAATCGCCCTCGAGATATACCGTTATCTGCATATCATCATCAAGGGAAGCAAGCTCGTGTTTACTAATAGCCGAAAGGGTGTAACGTTTCTCTTTGGTAAAGTCTATCCTGGCAAAGAGAAACGAGGAAAGTACATTTACAATAACAACCAGTATTGTAAATATTCCAAGATACTGCAGATCCTTCTTTCTCACGTTCACCATCTTCGTCCTCCCAACACTGTTTTTGTCGCTACCAGAAACAACAATATGAAGCTAATGAAATACACCAGGTCGCGCGTGTCAAGAACTCCCCTGCTTACCGACTGGTAATGTTCATTAATCCCCAGGGCTGTAATAAATACATCAACAGACTGGAATGACAACAGCTGGCTCACAGAATCAAATCCGGAAAATGCAAAAAAGCACAAAAAGACAGCGATAATAAAAGAAACAATCTGATTGCGTGTAATGGAAGAAGCAAAAACGCCTATAGATACAAATGCAGAACCAAGCAGAAACAAACCAATGTAAGAACCTATAGTGGCCCCGCTATCTATATTACCAGTTGTAACCCCTAACTGGTAAACTGAAAGATACCAGATAAGCGTTGGCACCAGCGAGGCGAGAACGATCGTAACACAGGCAAAAAATTTGCCGGCAATGATCTGCCAGTCTGTAAGCGGACTTGTAGCAAGAAGTTCAAAGGTTCCTTCTTTCTTTTCTTCTGCAAACGAACGCATGGTTACTGCAGGGATAAGAAACATAAAAACATAAGGGGTTATACTAAAAAAGCTGTCCAGACTTGCATAGCCATACTCCAGGATACTGCTGTCTGGAAACACCCATAAAAGAAGCCCTGTAACTAGCAAAAATACACCAATAGCTATGTACGCTACAGCAGAAGTAAAAAAACCAGTAATCTCTTTATTTAAAACAGCAAACATCGCTAAGATGAAAATAATGCAATCGTGCTTTTTTAGAATTGATACCCAACCTTAAAAGTCAATTGACTGATATTACCGCCTTCGCGGGTCCATGATTCGAAACGAATGCCCGTATTTATGGCAGACCTGCCGGTAAGCCTCCACGAAGCTCCGACTCCGGGAGTCATGATAAAAACAGTTCCCGCGCCTTGCTGAATACCAAGACCGGTACCAAGCTCCATCTGTGCATACAACACCGGACTAAAATAATATTTAGCGCCTGCCTTCATGGGGATATAGGTACGGGTTTCCACCGGAGTCTCCTTACCTCCCTGGTAAAACGACATCACTCCAGCCGCACCTGTAGCATATAAAGATTTGGTAACCGGAATATCCAATCCACCCGACCCTCCGAACCCGTACCCAAACTGCTTGCCATATTCTCCTCCCGGAATTGAGAATTCCAGATCGGCATTAAGCCTTGGCCTTACAGGATATGGGGCATTAGAATCAGTTTGAGCCATTGTGCTGTACGAAGCCGCGGCAAACAATAAAGCTGTTACTATTCTTTTCATAATTCTTATACAAAGAAAGTTAATCTTACTATTAATTTCTAACAGAACTAAAGTATTACAGTTTATTTTTATTGGCTTATGATATACAGGCTTATATATACCTGGGGTTCAGCCCTTCAAACAACAGACGAACCGGACCTCTTATTGCCTTACTTTCCACGAATTATTGCCGGTATTGCAATCAGGTAATACATGATCCGGATCGAGCGTTACAGTAGAGATCTCTTCCGTAGAAGGATAAAGGAACGTCCAACTAATATCCCGCTTCCAGATTTCTACCGGAAGTTTAATTCTTGAAGTACTGCCGCTTTTGGTTTTCACTTCAACAATGGCTGGCATGGGCATCTTTTGAAGATTGGCTATGGTGATCAATGCTCCTTTTGACGGATCATTTTTATAATAACTTACTCCCGAGATTGCCTGATCCATCTTCCAGTTATTCAGAAACCAGCTCCTCCAAAACCAGCTTAAATCTTCTCCTGCGACATTCTCAATGGTCCTGAAGAAGTCATATGGTTCGGGGTGCTTGAAAGCCCAGCGGTCGATGTAAGCCTTAAAGGCGCGATCAAATCTTTCTTCGCCCAAAATCTGGTCGCGAAGCAACCAAAGTCCGAGTGCAGGCTTTACATACACCAGTATTGTACTATTTTGTTCTTTTATATTATCAGGCCCTGCCGTTACCGGCTCGAGGCTCTGGTCGGCAAGTATACGTGCCCACTTATGCATATCTCTTTGGTCCGACTTAAACTCCCCTTTATTGAACGTGTCGGCGGAGAGATAGTTAATAAAAGTATTAAGCCCTTCATCCATCCAGCTATGAAGGCGCTCGTTAGAACCCACTATCATCGGGAACCAGGTATGCCCAAACTCATGGTCTGTAACATCCCAAAGTCCCGCCCCTCTCTCCTTCCATGTACAGAAAACAATGCCCGGGTACTCCATACCGTTTAAGTCGGCAGCAACATTTACAGCCGCTGGATACGGATAAGGCATCCACTTAGCTGAGTAATGCTCCACCGACGCCTTTGTAAACTCGGTTGAGCGTTGCCATCCCGATTTATGGTTCGATTCAATTGGATATGCCGATACAGCCAGAGAGTTTCTCCCCTCGGGGAGATTGATCCTTGCAGCATCCAATATAAAAGCCGGAGACGACGCCCATGCTATATCCCTTGAGTTCTCAATACGAAAGTGCCATGTTAGCTCCTTTCTCCCTGACGGCCGCGACTTGGGATCAGCAACGTCCTTTGATGACCGAATGACTACAGTCCGGTCGCTCCGCTTTGCCTCATCCCACAATTTCTGCTGACTGGCGGTGTACACCTCCGACGGATTCAGAAGCTCACCCGAACATACGACAATATGATTTGCCGGAGCGGTTATATTCACATCAAACGTTCCGTATTCAAGGTAAAACTCCGAAAGGCCGGTATAGGGAGCGGTATTCCAGCCAACAATATCGTCGTACACACACATTCGCGGATACCATTGTGCAACCGCAAATATCTTTCCGTTTTTCGTTTCAAATATCCCTGTCCGGTCAGATCCATACATGGGCACTATAAACGAATAGTTTATTTTAATCTGAACCTTACCACCTTTTGGCTTCAAAGTGCCGGGTAGAAATACCTGCATTCTCGTATCTTCAATAGCATATTTCACAACAGCATTCTCACCGTCGGCAACACTTACTGATTTAATGTTAAAACCGGCATCAAAATCCTGCCCCTTCGTACCGCTGCGACTACCCGCCATAGGAATGATCCTGGCTCCTCTGGAATCCTGACGGAACAGGTTTTGGTCTAGCTGCAGCCAGAGAAACTCAAGTTCGTCGGGACTATTATTGGTATAAGTAATTACCTCTGTACCCGATATTTCGTTCTTAACATCATCAAGCTTAACATTTATCTGATAGTCTGCCTGGTTCTGCCAGTAAGCAATGCCGGGTTTCCCCGATGCAGAGCGATATTCCGTGCCATTTTTCAGATAAAAAGAGGTATTGAACGCTTCATTATAATTATAAACACTCGCCGCACTGCTATTATTAAAATAACCGTCGCTCTCCTGCGCACTCAGGCTAAAGTGTATTAAAAAAGCCAGCGTAACACTGGCGTAAAAGTATTTTCTGTACATGTTAATAGCAATGCAATAATTCATTACAACGCAAAAAGAGGGCTCTTTGTTACGTTTTCTTGAATAAAGCATCAATATCAGCTCAATTTTTCTTCATAGGCCACTTCGTCAAATCCTGAAAGAAGAACATGATCATCTTCTATTACTGGTCTTTTAATGATACTTGTTTTATCCTGCAGAAGCTTGAAAGCTGCTTCTGGTGTTGTTATAGAGTCCTGCGTCTCGCGATCCAGTTTCTTCCAGGTGGTGCCACGCTTATTAATAAGAGATTCCCATCCAAGTCCTGAGGCCCATTCCTGCAGCTTTTCCAACGAAATACCTTGTTTCTTAAAGTCGTGAAATTCATACCTGACATGATGCTCATCGAGCCATCTCAATGCCTTTTTCACCGTATCACAATTTTTTATGCCGTATACTTTCATAATATAAAACGATTACTCTCCCTGATTACTTTTGCCTCCGCTGACATCATCATTCTTAATACCCCGCTTATTTTTCTTAATGCTTCCTTCAAGCTTCCCAAACCGGTAGTTCAAACTCAGACTATATGAACGAAAATAGTTGCGATAATTGCTCGATTGCGTAAAATCAGCGCCGGTAGTTTCATTGATGTATTCGCGGTATTTAGCAAAGGGATTATTTGTAGAAGCCGAAAAGGTTAGTTTATCTTTGATCACTTCCTTATTCACACTAAGTGACGTATAATAATAAGAGTTTCCCTGCCCCTGAAGGGTAATATAAGGAGAGCTATAGCTGAAGTTAGCATTTACACGCCAGCCCTTCTCAAACTTGTAACCAGTTCCCCCATAAAAATAGCCCCTGAACCCGTCATTACTTACGTTAAACCCGTTAATCACACCCTTTATCCAAACGTAATTCATGTTGCCGCTGATATTAAAGTCCCACTTTTTTGTAATAGGATAGTTGATATTAAAGTTGCTGCCCAGCGACTTATCCTTACCAATATTGTCGTATGAAGTAAAGGTAACACCTCTGCTGTTGTCATAAACTGATATCTGCTGGATAGTATTGTTGGAGAAGCTGTAGTTAAGACCGATGTTGAAGGATCCTTTCTTAAACTTGCTATAACTTAATCTGATATCATTACTTAGAACAGGCCTTAGATCTGGATTTCCTGTGGATTCAAAATTGGGATTAGACCTGTCGACAAATGGATTTAAATTCCAGATGCTGGGACGTTGTATGCGCTGTGTAAACCCGAAATTTAAGCTACTCATATCTTTAAATTTCCGGTTAATGGATATAGTGGGAATGATATTGAAATAGTCTTTCTTCAAGTCAGAGTCGGTTGAGATAAAGTTAGCTTTTATAAGTGTCTCTTCTATTCTTACGCCTGCTTTAAAGCCCCAGTTTTTTAAATTATACTGATAGGAATTATATGCGCCTATCACGTCCTGATTATTATCAAATGTATTCGTACGTCGCGGATCTGTCGCAAATAATCCTTCAGTATTTAACGAATCATACCTGAAATCGCTGTTGTTATCTCTCAGAATCGCTTTCACACCTGCTTCAAGAGTTAGTTTCTTAAAAGGGTGAACGTAGTCAGCCTGTATCGTCTGTTCTCCCGAACCGCTTTTGTTGTGCTGATGATAATCAGGCGTATTGTAATTGATCCTGTCCGAGACTCCTAACTGATCGAACGTTTTGTCGTCAGAATTACTGTAACGGTAAGAGAAAGTCAGCATACGATCCTTCTTACCTTTAAAACCCAGCTGATAATTTAGTGCGAGGTCTATTCCTTTCCAATTATTCTCACTGTTGTTGTTGAGCGTATACCCTTCCACTATTGAATTTTGCGAAAAAGTCTGAGACATCTGCGATCCTTTCGAATCATAATTGCCGTTGTTGAAACCAATTTCTGCAGTGATGAGGTTCAATGTGTCTATTTCAAAACTAAACTCCGTTCCTACGTAAACAAACCGGTTGTCAAACTCCCTTAAGCCGTTCTGCGACAGAGAACGGGGATTTGTACCGGTACTTACACGGTTGCTAAAATAGGATGTCTGCGGCTGACTGTACGTGCCAAAGCCTCCATAGCCCGATGCTCCGAATTTACCCTGCTTTACAGTATAATTGCCTCCTACCCGTGGCCCTCCGACAGGGAAGCGCCCTCCTACATTCAGACTGCCATTATAGCCATTATCGACTTTTTTTGTGGTAATTATATTGATAATACCCGCAATTCCTTCACTATCGTATTTGGCAGGCGGAGTTGTAATAACCTCTATCTTTTGAATACTTGAAGCAGGCATACTTCTTAAAACATCTTTGGGATTTTTGGCCACCATACTCGAAGGCTTTCCATTAATCAGTATCTTGTAGTTCGAATTACCCTGAAGTTTGATATTATCATCGGCATCCAGAGAAAGAAGCGGTACTTTGCGCATCATATCAAGGACGTTATTGACCTTACTTTCGGGATCGGCCTGCAAATCATAGGAGATTCGGTCTACCTCCTGTTGAATTATGGGGCGCTCAGCCGTAACACTGACCTCTTTCAACTGGTTGTGTTTTGCCGAAAGTACAATTGTACCCAGGTTGGTTTCAGGCCGGTCACTGCCAACTGCGATGTTTACCGGTATGGATTTAGAGCTGTGCCCAACAGAAATGACAGTAATAGTATATTTCCCTGCCGCTATCTTAGAGAAATTAAAAACTCCTTTTCCGTCGGTCAAAGCACTCTTTAGAGGTTTATTGTCACTGCTTTTCAAACTTACGGTTACATACTCCAGCGCTTTCGCACTGGCAGAATCAACAATAATACCTTTAATTGAATACGAGACTGGTCCGGTTTGGGCCGATACGATAAGAACATTGAAGAAGAGAACTACTCCTAAAAGGCCGGATTTGATGAGAGGTTTCATATATGGGTTCAAGATTGTTAGCCAGGTTTCCAGTACATGTTAATAAATAGAAACTATCTCAAAACCCCCACCCACCGCAGTAACTAAATATTTAGTAGCAAATATAAAACAAGATTTATTACGATAATGTTAAAAAATGTTATTTTATTTCCAATGACTATATCATGCTAACTAACAGCTAGTTAATTAAAAATCACCTTAAGTCGGAACCCAAAACCGTTCTTTACTTATTATATCGGGTCATTGTGAGCTCAGTTCCAACAGCAACAAAACTCTTTACTATCTCTATGGACCGTTCAATGAGAGCGGGGAGCTCTAACTGTTCTTCTTTATCAAAGCCGCTGAGGACATAGTCAATCTGTCTTCCTCTGGAGAAATTATCTCCTATTCCAAAGCGTAAACGCGGGTAGTCCTGACCACCAACAAGAGCCTCAATACTTTTAAGGCCGTTATGGCCGGCGTTTCCTCCTTTGGGCTTCAGGCGGATCGATCCAAAGGGAATAGCAAGATCGTCAACGATAACCAGTATATGTTCACGTGGAATTTTTAATTCATGCATCCAATAATTAACCGCCTTTCCGCTAAGGTTCATAAAGGTTGTTGGCTTTATCAGGTGTATCTGGCGTCCTTTGTGACTTAATTCAGTATAATAGGCCAGCCTGAGGTTACTAAATGTCACACCGGCTTCTTTAGCCATTTCGTCGGCAATCATAAAGCCAATGTTATGCCGTGTATCTGCATACTCCGGGCCTATGTTTCCAAGACCCACAACAAGGTATTTCATAACGCAAAAGTAATTATTGATGCTAAAAGCTTCATATGAAAACAAAAAAGCCGGAAACCAATGGCATCCGGCTTTCTTTATTAAAGATTAAGACTACTTGCCTTTGGCTGCATCCTGTTCTGCCTGCCTTAAAGCACGTGAAGTAGTAACAGACACGATCGTATCCTCCGGAGTATTTACAATCGCAAAATTGTCAAACTTCAAATCACGAACACGAACTGATTTACCAACTTCCAGGGGCTCAATGCTTACTTCAACATATTGAGGCATATCTTTAGGTAATGCTTTTACACGCAGCTTACGCAGTTTTTGTACAAGCTTACCACCCATTTTTACTCCAGGAGAAGTACCTGTTAACTTCACAGGGATCTGCATGATAAGAGGTTTACTTTCGTTTACCTGATAAAAATCAATATGCAGCAATTTATCAGTCAGGGGATGAAACTGAGCGTCCTGAACAATAGCCTGAGTTTTTACTCCATCTACATCAATTTCTACAAAGTTTGCATCTGCACTGTAAATAAGATCTTTCAGATCACTTGCTTCAACTGCAAAATGAACCTGTTCCTTGCCACCATACAATACAGCCGGAACCTTACCTTCGTAACGTAGTTCCTTTGCATCGCGTTTCCCTACATTCCCTCTTAGGGAACCGCTAATAGCGATAGTTTTCATAATAAAAAATTAAATTAGTGTATAAAATTATTATTCAGACTCTCTACCGGCATTCATCACCGACACAGAATTTTATTCTTTAAACTTTCTACTTTAGTCCCTCAGCTTTATGCTTTTACCTTTCAGCTTTATACTTTTGGCTTTTAGCTTTAGTCTTTCAGCTTTTACCTTTTAACTCTCCCTTATCCCTCTACACTAAACAGATTACTGATAGAACCATGTTCGTCAACAATGCCGATAGCTTTTGCAAAAAGATCTGCAGTAGACAACACTTTTATCTTTTCAGACTCTCTCACAACTGGAATAGTGTCGGTAACAATAAGTTCAGCCAGGGCCGAGTTCTCAATGGTTTCATAGGCCTTACCCGAAAGAACAGGATGCGTACATACCGCTCTTACGCTGTTCGCGCCATTCTCCATGATCAAACCCGCTGCCTTCGCCAATGTTCCTGCAGTATCACAAATATCATCAATCAATACTATATCCTGCCCTGTAACATCTCCAATGATCGACATAGATTCGATTTCATTAGCCCTTTTACGTCTCTTGTCGCATATTACAACCTCTGCATTAAAGAACTTAGCAAATGAACGTGCCCTGTAGGAACCACCCATATCCGGAGAAGCTATAGTAAGGTTCTGAAGGTTAAGACTCTTGATATAAGGTACAAATATTACCGAAGCATCGAGATGATCAACCGGGATGTCAAAGAAACCTTGTATCTGGGCTGCATGCAGGTCCATTGTCATGATCCTGTGCGCTCCTGCTGCAGTGACAAGATTCGCAACCATTTTTGCTCCTATAGCTACTCTTGGTTTATCTTTTCTGTCCTGCCTTGCCATACCAAAGTAGGGCATCACTACGGTGATATAATGTGCCGACGCTCTTTTGGCAGCATCAATCATTAAAAGCAGCTCTATCAGGTTATCGTAAGGCTGATTAGTTGACTGAATCAGGAAAACATTAGAACCACGGATTGTCTCGTTAAAGAAAGGCTGAAATTCGCCATCACTAAAATGCGACAAAACAATATCTCCTAATTTCTGACCATACGACTTTGCTATTTTAGCGGCAAGCTCTGTTGTACCGGAACCGGCAAATAACTTAACAGGATTTAACTGGAGTGACATCTTTTAATCTTTCGGATTTCGAATATGCATGATTACGGAATTCCGTTACTGATGTAAATATAAACCTAAGAACATCGTAGGATATATAAACCCGAACTATGTGCCACCACAAATGGGTGATCATAAATCCGAACTTTGTTGCCCGACCAGGATTCGAACCTAGACAAACAGAACCAAAATCTGTCGTACTACCTTTATACTATCGGGCAATTTACCGCTTCAAAACGCTTCTGCGAAACGGAATGCAAATATAGGGCGATAATATTTTAAACCAAAAACAATTTATAAAAAATAAGAACCGTGATAATTTGACGCTAAACTGGCTCTCCCGACGAGGGATAAAAGAACTTTTACATTGAAAATCAATAGATTAATAACACAATAAACCAAACACTAATTTATATTGGCTATAAGGCAAAGCGAGTCAAACCTCAGATTTAACAAATCTTAACATTCTAAAATCTCAAATTCACGTCCCTAAAGATTGGTATTTAAATAGTATTCACTATTTTCGGGCTTCATATCGTTCAGGTATTAATTTTATGAATTACAATAAGATCAACAACCTTTTTGCTTGGCTTTGTTTTGTGATTGCCTCTGCAACATTTATCATAACAGCAGAGCCTACTGCGAGTTTTTGGGATTGCGGTGAATTTATTGCAGCTGCTTATAAACTGCAGGTTGTTCACCAGCCAGGAGCGCCACTGTTCCTGATGCTACAGAAGGTGTTTTCATTACTTGCTGGTTCTGATGTAACCAGGGTAGCTTTCTGGATGAATGTGGGTTCGGCGCTTTCAAGCGGTGCTACCATTCTTTTCCTGTTCTGGACAATCACAGCGCTGGCGAAAAAGATCTTATCGAAGGCGGGTGAGGAACTCAGTACCGCTAAGATTATAATTATAATAGGCTCCGGACTTGTTGGTGCCCTTGCTTATACCTATTCAGATACATTCTGGTTTTCGGCAGTAGAATCCGAGGTATATGCAATGTCCTCTTTATGTACTGCTATCGTTTTCTGGGCCACATTAAAGTGGGACGCACATGCCGATGATGATAAAGACGCTGATAAATGGATCATCTTCATAGCTTATGTAATGGGCTTATCCATTGGGGTCCATCTGCTTAACCTTCTTGCTATTCCAGCTATTGCTCTGGTTTACTACTTCCGGAAATATAAAAACCCTACAGGAAAAGGAACTTTAATAGCCTTATTGACCGGGATTATTATCCTTGGTGTCATACAATACGGCATCATCCAGTACCTCGTAAAACTGGCCGCCTACTTTGACTTATTCTTCGTGAATACATTAGGACTCGGTTTTGGAAGCGGCGTTTTTGTATTCGCTGTACTTGTGCTTGGAGGATTGACTTATGGCATTCTTTATTCTATACGGAAAGCTAAGCCGATTCTTAACATGGCGTTGTTATGCGTTGCATTTATCCTGCTTGGATACAGTTCATTCACAATGATCATTATCCGCGCAAAAGCAAATCCTGCACTGAACAACAGCGCCCCTGATAATGCGTTTGCTTTTCTAAGTTATCTTAACCGCGAACAGTATGGCGACCGCCCGCTGCTGTATGGTCAATATTTCGATTCAAAAGTGATCGACTACAAACAAGGCGGCAATATCTACCGTAAAGGTGAAACAAAGTATGAAGTAGCAGGGAAGAAGTTCGAGGCAGTGTACGATCGCAATACCTTATTGCCGAGAATGTACAGTGACGATCCTCAGCACGCCGGATTCTACCGCGACTGGATGAAATTAGGCGAGAATGAATCACCCACCTTTATACAAAACCTTGGCTTCCTGTTTTCTTACCAAACCGGGTTTATGTACGCACGGTATTTCTTATGGAACTTTGCAGGAAGACAGAACGACGACCAGGGTCATGGCAATTACACGTCGGGAAACTGGATTTCTGGAATAAAACCTTTGGATGCAATGCATCTGGGCTCCCAGGAAAATCTTCCCCCCAGCATTACAGAAAATAAGGCATACAACCGACTGTACTTCCTTCCGCTTATACTGGGACTTATTGGTGCGATATGGCACTTCTCAAGAAGCCAGAAAGATGCCGGTGTTGTAGGCTTGTTGTTCTTTTTTACAGGTGTGGCAATTGTTCTGTACCTCAATCAAAATCCATTGCAGCCAAGGGAACGCGACTATGCGTATGCAGGGTCCTTCTATGCCTTTACAATATGGATCGGACTGGGGGTCGCGGCCATAGCAACCTGGCTTCAAAAAAAGATCTCACCCTCAACGGCAGGAATCGTTGCAACCCTTGTGGGCTTACTCGCAGCTCCTGTATTAATGGCTAAGGAAGAATGGGATGACCACGACCGCTCTGAAAAGTTCACAACCCGCGATTTTGCAGCTGACTATCTTGAGTCGTGCGCTCCAAATGCCATTTTGTTTACATACGGCGATAACGATACCTATCCTCTTTGGTATGTGCAGGAAGTAGAAGGTGTACGTCCGGATGTGAGAGTGGTAAACTTAAGTCTGCTCGGAACCGACTGGTATATACGCCAGATGAAGGACAAAATTAATCAGGCGGATCCACTGCCTATTACAATGAGCGACAATAAGTATGTCCAGGGAGTACGCGACGTAATCCGGTATTATGACTATAAATTTGCAGAACCGATAGAGCTGAAAAACTTATTTGAGGTTCTTACATCCGATAATGATAATGATAAAGTAGCAATGCAGGATGGAAGTAAAGAAAATATTCTGCCGACTAAGAACTTCAAAATTACGATCAACCCCACCGAGGTAGTAGCTACCAAAACGGTGAGCCCTGCTCTTAAAGACAATATTGCTCCGGTAATGGAATGGACATACAATAAGGGTTACGTTACCAAAACAGAGCTTGCCATGTTTGACATTCTCGCTCACAATGATTGGAAAAGGCCTGTTTACTTCGCTATTACGGTTCCGTCAAGCAACTATATCGGACTTGAAAAATATCTCTATAATGAAGGGTTTGCTTACAGATTGCTACCATTAAAACCGGCTGAGGCTGATTCAACACAGGGAGAGCCTAACAAGGTGAACACCGATCAGATGTATAACAATATGATTAACAAGTTCAAGTGGGGCAACATGAAAAACGCCAGCTATCTTGATCCTGAGTCTACCCGCATGATCGCTACCATCATTAAGAGCTTTAACACTCTTGCTTCAACCCTCCTGTCAGAGGGACGGACAGCAGAGGCGAAGAAGGTACTTAAAAGAGCAGTAGAAGTTATTCCTGATAAAAACTATCTTTTCTACTATGTGCTTCACCGGTATTATACTGCCGACCTGCTTTACAAGGTAAATGAAACAGCAGAGGCGAATAAACTGGTAAAGAATACCGCGGATTTTATTAATGCAGAACTTAACTATATAGGCGGACAATCCTCTACCCAGCAGAATTTTGCGATGAGCGACGTTCAGTTAGGTGTGTCTGTATTGAATGAATTGATCAGAATTACTGAAGAGAACAAACAGACGGCTCTGAATACCGACTTAAAGAACAAATTCACTGCCCTCAGATCTAAACTATCCCTCAGTTTTTGAAACTGATGCAGATACAAAAAGAAGAGGGCCGGAGATAATCCGGCCCTCTTCTTTTTGTATTATTTTGAATTATAGTTTGCTATTCAACTACTACACCCATAGAGCAAAATTTTTCGATCCGCTCGTTTATTACCTCTTCAATGTCCCTCCCTTTCAATTCCGAAAGATCCTTAAGAATTCTATCTTTCAGGGTTGCAGCCATCTGCTTGGGGTCCTGGTGAGCACCACCAAGGGGTTCCTGAATTATGCCATCTATCAACCGGTTTTTCAGCATATCTTCTGCCGTGAGTTTCAAACATTCTGCTGCCTGCTCCTTATAATCCCAGGTACGCCACAATATAGCAGAACAGTTTTCGGGAGATATAACAGAATACCATGAATGCTCAAGCATCAGTACCTTATCCCCTATTCCAATTCCGAGGGCTCCACCCGACGCTCCTTCTCCGATGATCACACAGATCACAGGAACCTTTAAAACCGACATTTCAAGAAGATTTCTGGCAATAGCTTCTCCCTGCCCTCTCTCCTCCGCTTCAAGTCCTGGAAAGGCTCCTGGAGTGTCGATAAGCGTAACAACAGGTTTATTAAACTTTTCGGCCAGCTTCATCAGACGTAATGCCTTTCTGTATCCTTCAGGGTTAGCCATACCAAAATTCCGGTATTGCCTGAGCTTGGTGTTCGTTCCCTTCTGATGACCTATGAGCATCACCGTTTGTCCTCCGATAGACGCAAAACCACCTACAATGGCTTTATCATCCTTCACTGTGCGATCGCCATGCAGCTCAATAAAAGATTCGCACATTAGATCAATATATTGAAGGGTGTATGGCCTTTCGGGATGTCTGGAGATCTGAACTTTCTGCCAGCCGTTCAGATTCGAATATATCTGCTCTTTTGCTTCACTTAATTTTTGATTCAGCTCGGCCAGCGTAGCGGTCATGTCCACTTTTGTTTTGTCTGATACCTGCTGTACTTTTTCTATCTGTTGCTGAAGATCAGCAATCGGCTTCTCGAAATCAAAGGATGTATTCATTCTGTAAAACAAAAAAATCAGGCTAAGGTAGGAATTTGATACCAGATTATATCTTTCAAAACTTATTTTTGCTCGCCTTTTAATAACAGCATGATGATTTATTGTCTATGACTATTGAAATAGTACTACTTTGCATCGTATCCTTTTTTGCTGGTTTCATTGATTCAATAGTGGGCGGCGGAGGCTTGCTCCAAACCCCGGCAATGCTGATTATCCTGCCCCAATATCCGATAGCCACTCTGTTCGGGACGACCAAGATTCCTTCTATTTCAGGGACGAGCTTTGCGGCATTTCGCTACTCCCGGCACGTCAGGATCAACGTGAGGCTCCTGGCTTTTATTATTACCGCTGCATTCTGCGGCGCAATTCTCGGAGCTTACTGCATCTCCATAATTGACAGCAGCGCTATCAAACCTGTAATACTGGCTCTACTGGTAGCAACAGGTATATACACTTACAGTAAAAAGAATTTTGGGCTGCATGAGGAAAAAAATCATTCGGCCCTGCGCCAGGTTATTACCGGACTGATCTTTGGTTTTGTGATCGGCTTTTACGACGGTTTAATCGGACCAGGTACCGGCACTTTTCTGATACTTGCCTTCATCTCTTTCCTGGGCTATGATTTCCTTCATTCAAGCGCTTATGCCAAATATGTTAATGTAGCAACGAATCTTGCAGCAATAATCTATTTTGCAGGCACCAACCATATTCTGTATCAATTCGCCATTCCTATGGCCATTTTTAACCTCGCAGGCTCCTTTCTGGGCACTCGTCTGGCCTTACTTAGAGGAAACCGGTTTATACGGATATTCTTCCTCGTTGTCGTTTTCGGTACTATCCTGCGCTTCGCCTACGACGTGTTCTTCAAGGGCTAAGGTGCAGGATTGAGAGGCAGGACGTTTGCTAAAGCCTGCCTCCTTGTCAATCCAGCTTACCTATTTAAGCACCTTACTTATAGCACCAATCAACGAATTCTCGCCTGTGGCATCGTAATCTCCAGCCCACACATAGACACCCTTAAATCCGTTATTTTTAATATAGTTGGCCTTTTGATTAACCAGCGGAATTCCATTATAATAAACACCTTTCGCAATACCAGCTGCATATTCCTTCTGGGGAGCCTGCGCATCGGCAGCAACAATAGCTGCAAAGGTCATATAATCGTACGATCCCCAGCTGGCATTATTGCCATTAGCATCCAGCTGATTATATCGCAGGCCGAAAGCCGGAATGCCCGCAACAATCTTATTTGCAGGAATGCCCTTATTCCTCCATATACCGACAGCATCAACCATGTAGCTAAAAGGAGAGGGCTGCCCTACTGGTGCACCGGGGCCTACGGTAGCGCCGTTTTCGAATGCATGAACATTGATCCAATCGGCGGCCGAAAGATCCGTGTATTCCCAATGCATATAATTTGTAGTAGCTGTCATGGTAACAATTGAACCGGCCGGCAATGCAGATTTAAGAGCCGTTAAAAATGGTCCCACCGACTGCGCGCTTTTCGCTGATATACTGTAATCATCATTGCTCAGGTCAGTCATCATCACATCTACCCCGTCCAGCTTTCGGTTAGTGACATAGTCATCTATTAGCCGGACCAGTGCGGCCCTTTTCACCGGATCACTGATTACCGTACCAAAATCCGTGCTGTTATAGAGCGACCATCCATCTATTCCCGACAGCCTGCCTGTAATTCCCAGTAACACCGGAACTCCATTGATGTGCCCTCTGGCCACAAGCTCATCCACATTCTGGTTCTGATTTCCTTTTGAAAAATCCACTGTTCCATCGGGCAATACCCTGGCGCCGTTAAACGCCAGATAGGATATATTATTCCACGTAACACCTGCAGCCGTGCCGTTCTCGGAGAGATACGACATAACCACATAGGGAGCGGACTTACGTGTATACGTCGCGGGACTAACCAGTACCTTAGAAATGCGAGTGGCTGTTTGACCGTTATAGGTAGCTTCCAATCTGATTTCAAATTCGCCCCCCCCGGAGGGATTGAATGTGAAAGAGGTATCGGTTGATACTTCTTCACCATTTACCTTCCAGCTGATCTTCGTCTTCTCCAGAGGCTTAGGAGAAAAACTGAGGCCATTATATACTGCTGGCTGTCCTTGTTGTATGATCCGGGATGGCGACTGAAAAACCAGGGCGCCATCAAATATGCGCGGGTGAAATGAGCCCCCGTCGGTATCTTCATCTTCTTTACATCCCACGCCAAATATGAAGAGGGAGAGTATAAAGTATGTAATCTTTTTCATTCTGAAACGAATTAATAATGTCTAAAAATCTGCTACTCCGGAATTGCCGAATTAATTGCCTTAAGGAGTGACTTATCCCCGGCAGCATCTCCGAACAACTGCCAGATCATTACACCTCCTGCCTTTTTACTCAGAGCCAGCTCAACCTTCTTTCTTATTGTAGGTATCCCATTATAGTAAATGGTTCCTTGTCCGGCTACCTCCACAAAATCCGTCAGCTCCGATCCCGGAAACCTCTTCACGATATCGCCATACGAAAAGCTTTCTTCTATCGACGGACCGAATCCGTACCCGTAAAAGGGCAAGCCCAGGGTAAGTTTACCCGCCGGAACCGAACGGGTGGTCATCCAATAGTTTAAGTCGTTTACTGCGGCATCGTATGTTGAGTGCGGACCGGGCCGGTCCTTATTCCAGGGTCCGGTCTGATCGTACGACATAACATTGATAATGTCAAACAATGCCAGAGCCTTATCGGATATAGAATTACCATTCCATGTCGCTACAGCTACCGTCATCAGCTTGTTCTGGAGTTTCAATGCCGCTGACAGGCCGGTAACAAACGCTTCATAATTAGCATCTATAAACTCGCCTTCAAGATCCACATCTACGCCATCAAGATCATAGGTGGTAGTGACCCTGACAAGCTCATTAATAAACTTAGCCCGCTTATCTTCCTTGATAAGATCTTTCAAATGAGCCGGAGCGCTGCCTCCTCCGAAGGAGAACAATATCTTCACATGATGCTCGTGGGCCCGTTTCGCAGCCGCAGCTAAACCCGGCACCGCAGCAAACACACCATTTTCATCCGGATTCAGAAAGGCAATATTCAGGTGAGTTATCCTGCTAAAATCGAGCTTTGCTGATTCTGTATCCATATTGCCGCTGCTAAACATATACCCCACAATATGAAAGCCTTTTTCATACGCTTTCTTCTCTGTTCCCTTAGCAGGAGAATCTGTGCCGGATTTGCTGCAAGCGGTAAAAACCGGCAAAAAACAAATGATCTGTATGATTAATCTGACTACTCTCATAAAAATGCTTTAACAAGTGCCATTATTGTTTATCCCACCAAACCCTGTTGGTCCAGGTATTTCCGCCTGCACCAAGAGCCGCTACTGCAACTGCTGCATTTTCCGCATTCTGCTCAAGCTCGAAAATAGGGTACTCAAAACGCCGTGGAATTGTCGGGATTGAAGACTCTGCAGTTGTTGCCGGGGTAAGCGCCGGAAAGCCCGTCCTTCTCCAGTTGGCGTAGGCTTCCGGACCGTTCAAAAGCAGAGCTATCCAAAGCTGCCTGTTAATCAATTCAATCTCTCTTCCTGGCACAAGACCGTTCCCTTGTATAAATGCATCTATTTCAGTCTGACTGATAACAGGCCCGCCTGGAAAAAGACTCAACTGCCCCATGGCAGCTTCAACGCCTTTTGCATAATGCTGAGCCGCTGTGCCGCCATAATTCGCACCCCATCTTACAGTCGCTTCGGCAAGCAAAAGCTCAACTTCTGCATAAGTAAGATGTAAAAACGGGGCATTATTGCGGATCATGAAGTTTGCGAGCTGCGCTTTCTGATCGTTATTAACAGCCTGAATATTGCCCGCTCCCGGAACGTTGATTGTAATGGCATCCAGCCATCCATCCCAGATGTATTGATTGGAAGGAACTCCATAATAACCTATCTGGGCCTTTACCTGATCTGTAATATCCAGACGATCAAATGGCCGGTTGATAATATCTTTGTAATATCTGATCAGGCGTGGTAATCTCGGATCGTTAGTGCTTCTCAATTGCTCTATAAAGGTGCTTTGTACCCGCGGAATAACTTCAGATTGACAAAAAGCTGCCGAAATTGCGTTGCCTCTTACATCTGTATACGTGTTCTGCACATCCTGGTGTACAAGTTTGCATATCTCCGAATTACTGGCAAAGACGCCCGATTGATATGCCGCGACGGCTTCCGTCCTCGCTTTCTCAGGATTGACCTTTACAAGTCGCATTGCATACCTGAGCCGCAATGAGTTGGCAAACTTTTTCCATGATTCCACATTTCCATTGTAGAACAGATCTCCGCTGACGGCATCTTTAGAAGCATCCAGTTGCGCAGCAGCTTCCTTCAGCTCTTTAAAGAAGTCATTATAGATATCCTCCTGCTTGTCAAAAACCGGCCTTACTATCCCGTCAGAGAAAGCCTTTCCTGCCTGGCTGTAAGGAATATCTCCATACACGTCGGTTAAACGCGCAAACTCGTACACCTTCATAATGCGGCAGATGGCATTGAGATTCGTTTTATCAGGCTTGCCGTTGGTGCGCGTTACTGCATCCACAATATTAACTACGTCATTGTTATAGGTGTTACTCCACAATGACGAAAGATAATTCCGGTCGTAAATGTAAAACTGCCCGTTCCTGTTCAGCCATATCCCCCCGATCTGTTGCACTAAAGGCATCGTAAATACAAGTCCGAGTTTTTCATTCACTTCCAGGTCGCCCGAAAAGCGCAGCTGAACATTCGTAAGCTGCAGGGCTGGGTCGAGATTACTTGACCTCGATGGATCGATATTGGTATCCCCGAATTTTTTGCATGATGTTAGTACAAGTGCAATAACCGATAGTACGAGTACTGAATATTTTAATTTCGTTTTCATTCTGTAGTCCCCGTATTTAAAATTTAAAATTCACGTTAACTCCCCAGCTCCGCCGGGTAGGCAAAGAACCGTATTCCAATCCCTGACCGTTACCATTATTATAATTCGAATCCGGATCGACATTAGGTACATCTTTGTAGATGATGAATGGATTACGGCTAACAAGAGCAATTTGAACGTCCTTGACTCCCCATCGTGCCGTTACTTTCGAAGGAATAGTATATCCCAGCGTAATCTCACGCATCTTGACATAAGAACCGTCATAGATATAGGGTATTGCTACTCCTCCGCTGGCCAGGATCTGCGACCAGTATACCGAAGGATCGACTGCTTTTGTATTAGGTATATACTCTCCATTTGCATTCTTTACAACTCCTTTCGGCACGAGGCCCCTGACGTTGCCCATTGCAGCCCATTGTTGGGCGGTATACCCTCCGGCCTGACGTAGTTCTTCCGACTCTATCCATTCAGCTCTGCCTTCCAGTGTGGTATTCAGGCTTCCCCGGTTAGCCGCAAAAAGATTGGTCATCGAAAACAGGTCCGCACCCTGCTTCACATCGATCAGGGCACTCAGTCTGAAATTCTTAAAATATATGGTATTGCTCACACCACCTGTCCAGTTAAAAATACCCTTACCTACAACTTGCCGTTCTTCGCTCTGCAGGGGCAGTAGCGTGGTAGGATCCAGTATTAAATTACCGTCAGGGTCTTTCTGATAGCCAAATGCCAATATGGAACCGTAGTCTTCCCCTGGTTTGGCAATTACCGCTACACTCATCCATCTCGCTTCGGATAACGTAAGAAATGGAACCCCCTCTGCCAGCGACTCAACCTTATTGATGTTCCTTGCAAAATTTATGCTCACATCCCAATGAAAGTCCTTCTTCGCTATCAACCCGCCGGTAAGCAGCACTTCAACTCCTTTGTTGGTCACAACTCCGGCGTTGATAGTCTGCGCGGAGAATCCAGATGACAAAGGCAGAGGAACCCGGTTGATCTGATCACGGGACCGCTGGCTATAATAAGTTATATCCGCACCAAGTCTGTTGTTGAAGAATTTCAGCTCTGTTCCCACCTCCCAGGAGCGCGTTCGGGTAGGCCTTAGATTCGCATTAGCCATCACATCTGTACTTAAGCCGCCATAAGAAATGCCGTTAAAAGAGAACGGATTAACATTATAGTAAAGATTAAGCAAATAGGGATCTGTATCGCTGGCTACTTCCGATATAGCCGCTCTTACCTTACCCATTGTCAGAATATTTTTACTTAGCTTAAAAGCATCCGAAAAAACAAAGCTCGACGACAAGGAAGGATATACATATGACTTTGATAAGGTCGAATAAGAATCCTGCCTGATAGTGCCATCGAGGTACAGGTAGCTTTTATAGCCAGCACTGAATAGTCCGTAAACAGAATTCAAATGTTTACGGTAAGGTACCGGAATGATGTTCTTATCAGTGAAACTGGTAGGCGAAATCGCGTCCGGAACCGTAAGATTCGTAAACTGCATGTTATCAGCCTTATTGTGAACCCTGGAAATACTTCCACCTAAACGTGCTGCGAGATAAAGAGAGGGGCTCACCTGCTTCTCTGCAGTAACTAAAACGTCGGCTTCAGTAGTGACGTGTTTTCTGTTTATCTGATCAAGAGCACCGGTTATAAAGCCCGGAGTGGTTCGCGGACTAAATTTTTCGAATTCTATATAAGTAAGATCCGTAGAGGCCCTTCCCTGGAAGTTCAGCCACTTCGTTACAGCATAATTTAACTGAAAAGCGCCAAGAAGACGATTCTTGGTAGTCTCATTCTTCATTTCATTAATTACCCAGTAAGGGTTCAGCCGGTATTGTCCTCCTCCCCATTCTATATACGAGCCGTCCGGATTTTTATACGTTTTGGCAAACCAGGCCTGATCAACGTTATTGGCTAATCCTATAAATGCATTGCCTATATTGCCCGGGTCATCCGCAAGCGCTGGCCGGTTGTCTACATCCTCGTTCATATAGAAAGCACGCGCTTCGAGCGAAATCTTAGATCCGAATTTCGATGTTCCGTTAAACGTAAACGAATTCCTCCGCAGGCCGCTTTCGGGTATGATATCGCTGTTCCTGAGGTCGCTTGCCGAAAACCGGAAAGAAGATTTTTCAGTTGCACTGCTCAAAGAAACCGTATTAGTTGTTGTAGTACCAGTCCTGAAAAAACCGCCGATATTATCTTCTACTTTCTGGTATGGCCTGTATACGCCATCGTATGAAATAACCATAAGGTCGGGATCCAGCCTTGCTCCAAAATTATTAAACATAGAAGTGCGGGCCTGATCGGCTGATGTATTTATCGTTTGATTGCGGCCCTGACCATACTGATACTGGTATCCGTCAAAAGAAGTAAGCTGATTCTCAAACGTTGTGGTACTGTTCACCTCAATTCCAAGGTCCTTTCCACCCTGGGCTTTCTTAGTGGTAATAAGGATTACGCCGTTAGCAGCCCTGGCTCCGTAGAGAGCAGAGGCCGAAGGACCTTTTAACACGCTGATCTTATCAATATCATCAGGGTTAATTGCAGAAATAGCATCCCCAAAGTCGTATCCCTGGGCATACATTCCCGACCCGGTACCCCCGTAATTAGAGTTGTCTATCGGAATACCATCTACAACATACAATGGCTGATTATTTCCGGTAACTGTTGTATTTCCACGGATAATTACCCTCGAGGATCCTGTAGGGCCGCTGGCAGTACTGTTGATGATAAGTCCGGGAGTTGTACCAGCCAGGGAATTGATCACATTGGTTTCCCTCGCTTTCACCAACGCCTCACCATCAATCTCTGAAACCGAATACCCCAGCGACCGCTCTTCGCGTTTTATACCAAGCGCCGTTACAACGGTTGTCTGCAATTGAACTGGAGCTTCCTTTAATATCACGGTGATGTTATTCTGGGCATCATTCGCGATGATCACCTTCTCTTCAAAGCCGATCATCCTGAACCTGATTATATCCCCCTTGTCGGCCGCTATTGTAAACCGGCCGTTTTCGTCGGCAGCCACAGATTTATCCTTGGTAACGTTTATCACTACGACACCCGGTAGAGGTGCTTTTTTTTCGTCGGTTACAAATCCCGTTAATGTAAACGCTCTTTTCTTTTCCTTCACTACCACGATCCTGTCACTTATCACATACATCAGATCACGGTTTTCAAAACACCGGTCGAGTGCCTCAAAAAGATTCACATCCTGTAAATGAAGGCTTACAGTGCCCGACCGTTTAATGAGATCTTCATCATAGATAAAATCGTACCCCGACTGCTTTTTTATCTCCGAAAAGATTGCCTTCAATGGAGCGTTCTGCTTGTTTAAATTAATTTTCTGCGCAAAAGAACCTGCGCTCACAGACATAACAAATGCTAAAAGTAAGAGAGTAGTTATTTTCATAACTAATAGCAGTTTTGGTGGCAGCCAAAGTTTTGGCATACCAGTGAGAATAGCATATAAATGCATACTTTTGTACCGTTTGGGTTAATACCTTGATTAATAGCACATTTTTCTCCAGGTTAAACCGGAAACGGGTTACTCAAACGTCCACGTAAGGGTGTTACCAGCACCTTTACGTTTCTTTCCGGCCCCGTAATGATTAGTTTTTTAACATCGTAGAATTTCCATCATTACTTCCATTTTTTAAGTGATTAATTTCCTGTTTAACTTTCTTCATCAGACTCTATCTTGTAACGGTAATTTTCCTGCCCTCAATCCTGAATTTTACTTTCCCGGTAAGTTCTATAGCTTGCAGCACCACCGACACATCATTTGAACGCGACACATAGCCGCCAATCATGATATTGTCGGGCAAACGCTCGTACACTACCTCTACATTATACCATCTGGCAATCTGCCGCATCGTTGTTTGAAGGTCCTGATCTTCGAAAATAAAGTCTCCGTTTTTCCATGCTACAGCCTGTGAGGTATTTACTTCTGACACGTTTATCACATTGTTCTCAAAGGATGCTTCTTCTCCCGGCCGGAGCACGACACGACCACGGTTTCCTGCAGCTTTTACAGCAACAGCCCCTTCAAGCAAAGTAGTTTTTATTACCTTCTCTTCCGGGTATGCATTAATATTAAAATGTGTCCCCAGTACTTCAACCAACTGCCCTCCGGCTTTTACTATAAATGGCACCCTCGCCTGATTTCCTTGCGTATTTGCCCCTGTGGTCTTATATCTCTTTGCAATTTCAAAATACGCCTCCCCCGTCATTTCTATTCTCCGTTCATTCTCGTCGAAAACGGTTGGATATGTGAGACTTGAAGCAGCGTTTAACCATACCTTCGATCCGTCAGGAAGAATAACCTGCCACTGTCCTCCCCGGGGTGTGGAAATTGTATTATACACATTGGCTGTCTTGGGGAGGCCTTGCTGGCCCTCTTTCACTTCCTGTACCTCGCACACGATCTGGCCTTCTCTGCTCTTCCGTATCTTAATGCCGTTATCATAAGCAAGATCGCCTTCCGAAGCATCGTCAAGGCTGATCTCTCTCCCATTGGCAAGAGTAAGTGTTGCTTTGTTTCCACCAGGAAGAATCTTCCGTCCTGTATGCTGAACAGCTTTTTTATCCTGCCCGTAATGTTCAATATTTCTATCAAAAAAGAAGTAAAAGCCAAGGCTCAATACGAGCAGTATGGAAGCAGCGGCAGCAATCTGCAGACGTAGCATTTTTCTTTTGCCACCGGTGTCGCCATTTCCCTTCCGCTGCAAACGAATTTCCTCATCCATATCCTCTTCCATCAGGCAGTCAAGCTCATCCAGGCTTAAAAGGGTAAAGAGAGATCTTAGTTCTTCTTCCGAAGCCTGCCCGCTCTTATATCTCTTAATCAGTCTTTTCTTATGTTGTTCCTCGCTCTCAGACATCCTTTTAATCTGTTTTATATCTGTATGTCGATTAATGAGGCAGAAAGGGTACCCCTATGTTAAATTAATTTTAACATAGAAAGAACAACCTGTTAATAAAGAGATTATAACTGCGATGAAAGAAGGATCAGAAGAAGGGTAAAGGAGATTCCAAGTTCATTTTCAGCAGCTTCTTTAAGGATTTTCATCGACCGCACCATATGTTTCTTTATAGCATTCCGGGTAACCCCCAGCTCTGAAGCCGCTTCTTCATAGCTTTTTGACTGCTGACGGCAAAGGTTAAAAACATGCTGCGTCTGAGGAGGCATACGCAGGAGCACCTTTTCGATAAAATTCATATACTCCTCCAGCTGATAAGCGCTATCCAAGCGATCATTATCGGAAGGATAATTCTGGAGTATGATATTCATGGCAGATTGTTCCGTGGCCGCTCTTTTTAAAAAATCAAGCGATTGCCGCTTCGCAATGGTAAAGACCCATGCACTGAAATCCAGCACAGACGACATCTGTTCCCTCTGCTCCCATATTTTTACAAATACATTCTGGCAAATATCATCGGAAAGCTCTGACGACCTTAAATACTTTCGGATGAAAGAGTAAACCGAAGGAGAATAGTGTTCGTACAATATTCTAAAAGCATCAGGATCTCCTGTTGATACTCGTTTTAAGAGTCCGAATTCATCCTTATGCCTCATTTTATCTATTTTTAATGAGTGTTTGTGATTATTTACTAAAAATACGAATATGAGAACTGGTAATAAAGAATTATTTCAATAAATAAGCCTTTTTTTACCTTTAACATTACTCCGCTTAATCTTTATCCCCGGTTAAAAATCCACAAAGCACCTGTAGTACCGGTATGTTGTGCTTGCCTGAACAAACATAGAACGTGTTTTCGCAAAATCCTAACGATCGAAGCCTTATGACACACTTTGAAATGCTTTGACACACTTTGACAGTGTTCTTGTCCACCACACAAACCGTTAACAGAATGTCCCAACCACACAGGTTTCAAAGACAAAGCTTATACAGAACGAAAACGCTTGCTGACCGTCGTTTTACCGTCGGTTTATTTACACCCTGTCGAACAGCTGACGAGCAACTGACGAGCAAATAGCGTCGAACTGACGAAGAGCTGACGAGCAATCGACAAGGAGTTGACGAACACGCAGCGACAAGGAGACGAGCGAAAAACGAGTTAGAAACAAATGAAAAACGAACCGGGTCAAAGATTCTGTCCGTTCCTAAGCTATATTTTCTAATTCGTCTTAAAATTTTAGATTTATTGCGAATCAATAAAATCAAAAAAGTGAAAAAAATTTTCCTTTCTCTGCTTCTTACTTGTTCGGTTTTTTTATCTAAAGCGCAGAATTATCTGCCTTTCAACTGGAAAATCAGTTTTAATGATACGACGTTGTCGGCTTCTTCAAAAGGTTCCACCTCTACATGGAAAGACGTTAATCTGCAACTTTCGTGGGAACGGCAGGGCTATTTTAATCGTCTTGGGAAGTGCGCACTCGTTACCGATTTCGATTTGCAGGGTTGGGATTCAACGACTATCCTTGAACTAAATATTTCCCTGCAGTGTCACGTTCATCAAATTTTCATGAACGGTAAATATATCGGAGGAAATATCGCGAACCAATTCTGGACAAACAAAGGTGCTAAATCTACCTTTTCCATTCCTCCCAGTGTGCTTCGCCGAACAAAAAACCGGATTATTATAATTGCTTCCGATTTATCTTATACCGGGGGTAAAAGTTATAATTACGTCAGCCTTACTTCGCCAAAAAGCCTGGACAATTCTAACATAAATATCCATATTACAAATGCTGATCATCTTTTCAGTGATGTCCCAAGGCATGACGAGTTACAGGTACGATACATGAGCAAGACACCTGGAACTATCAGCACAACGATAGTAAATGATTTTCACGATACCATATATACCGAAACAACAGGCATAGATGCAGGGCATGGCGTTTTAAAAATCAAGGTTCCCGAAGCACTTAAACCCGGTTTCTATGAAATTACTACTGTCATGAAAAATGATGGTTATTGTGGCGATGTAAGCTGGTTAACACTATCCCCGGAAAAAATAAGCTGTTCGCGTGAACCTGTCGCAGATCTTCAGAAATACTGGGATGAAGCATATACCGAACTTAGCAATATTTTACCCGATTACAAGTTGATTCCAAATGACAGCTTAAGCAACGAACGCAGAAACGCCTATATTTTAGAATTCAGATCGATTGGCAATGTTAAAATCCGTGGATATTATTTTGTTCCAAAGAAGCCGGGAAATTATCCCGTGATCTTGCATCTTCCGGGATATGGCTATGGTTTTCAAAATCTGGAACCATTCATAAACCAAAAGGAGCCTATTGCCGAACTCGCTTTATGCATTCGCGGCCATGGTATAAGTACTGACGACTTTAACCCCGGTTTTGATATTCCGGGCATGTGGGGCTACGAATTTTGCGATCGTTATAAAAATGCTTACCGCGGTGCGTACATGGATTGTGTACGGGCAATAGACTTTTTAAGGAGCAGAACAGAAATAGATACTACAAAAGTTGGAGTCACCGGAGGAAGCCAGGGAGGGGGATTAGCGCTGGCCACGGCTGCATTGTGTAAAGAAAAAGTTCAGGCATGTGCTTTCTTTGATCCGTTTCCGGCGGACATCCGCCACCAGATAAAAATCAGAACTTTAATGAACATTGAAATTGCAAAGATGCTTAATTATTATAAAAACCAGTGTTCTGTAGCAGACGTCCTCGCGGTGCAGGAATATATTGATACAAGGATGTTAGCCAGTTGGATCACATCTAAAGTGTATTTCGCAACCGCTTTATTCGACGACGATTGCCCACCACACGTCGGGTTCGCTGCGTACAACAATATCCATTCAGAAAAAAAGTATAAGATTTATCCAAATGACAGTCATTTGGGCGAGTCAGGTTATCCGAAAGTATTTATGAGCTTCTTTAAAGAGGAATTCGAATTTTAAGAGAAAAAGCAGATGAGGACTATTCTTTCTGTTTAAACATAGCCGCTCTAAAACTTTTGGAATCCAGGATTAAGAAACTTTAAAAACTCGGAACTTTGGATCAAGCGGAATACTTGGGGGATACAATGAAAAGTTGTTTTTTTGCGGAGAGTTAATAACACGTAAAAAGAGTAACCCTTGCAAGATCCATACTTACAGTTAGCGAGCATATTATTACCGAAAGGCATCTTAGAATTTTTTGAATTAACACAGGTGCTTCAAAGTGAAGCAGGCCTGCATATATATCTTGAAGAGAAGAATATCCTTCCCCAGGAATATCACAACCAGAAGTTGGAATCCAAGGGGTTCATGCCCGAAATCACCATTCAGGACTTTCCTATCCGGGGCCAGAAGGTAAACTTGTGTATAAAACGGCGCAGATGGGAAGTAGCAGATAAAGGGACTATAGTAACCAGAGACTGGGATTTAGTACAGAAAGGAGCGCGGATGACCACAGAATTCGCCGCTTTTTTAAAAGGAATATTTGGATAATTATCCGGTAAGCTGTCATCAACTGGGACACTATTTTAGGATTGACGGTAAACAGTTACAGGAACAATATAAAGATCATATCAGTACATTCCATCAGTGGGAACAGAAAGATCATGCTGCCGAATGGATGGTATTCCCGGCCAACATGGGAGAATACCTCAGTATAGATGAAACGGCCCTCTCTGGCGGAGAATTGTATACTATAATCACTAATAAGGCTGCAAGAGGGAGAAAAGGGAGCATTGTAGCCATGCTGAAAGGCACTCAGGCCGATCAGATCATTGCAGTTTTAGAGCGTATATCATTCCGCCTGAGAAAAAAAGTAAAAGAAGTAACCCTGGATATGGCTGCAAATATGGCCAAAGCTATCCGAAGATGCTTTCCATCTGCCCGCCGGGTCATTGACCGGTTCCATGTACAAAAGCTTGCCAGCGATGCTGTTCAGGAGCTCAGGATCAGATACCGGTGGGAAGCTTTGGAAGAGGAGAACGGACGGATTGCCCAGGCCAGGAAAACCAAACAAAGCTATCAGCCTGAGGTGCTTCCTAATGGCGATACCCTCAAGCAGCTCCTGGCCCGAAGCAGATATCTGCTCTTTAAACACGAAAGCAAATGGACTCCATCACAAAAAGAACGTGCAGACATCCTATTCCCCCGCTATCCCCTGTTATATAAAGCCTATCAGTTAGCCCTCAGGTTAAGTAATATCTTTACCATCTGTAAGAGCAAGACACAGGCTTTTAAAAGACTGGCCATGTGGTATAATGATGTGGAAGCTTCTGCTATTGATTCTTTCAGCACAGTAGCCAGATCGGTACAAAGCCATTACGAATATATCCTGAACTTCTTTGACAACAGAAGTACCAACGCCGCCGCTGAATCTTTCAATGCCAAGATCAAGGCTTTCAGAGCTACCTCCAGAGGCGTTAGAGATACTGCTTTCTTCTTATTCCGTCTTGCTAATATTTATGCTTAATAAAGCCTTCCCCCCAGGAATTCCGCCTGATCCGAACTTTACGGGTCGATCCTTTTTTTTCCTCCGCGGATCCCCACCAATTTTCGCCCACAAAAAAAGCCGCTAAGATCTCTCTTGCGGCTTTCCTTTGGGCTCCTGAGGCTGGGCTCGAACCAGCGACCCTCTGATTAACAGTCAGATGCTCTAACCGGCTGAGCTACTCAGGAGTAAATTAACCCGGTTATTTGTGCTTTGCTGCCCCTTTTTAGTTTTGCAGCGCTGCTGTGTTTTGGGACTGCAATATTCGGGAATTAAATTTATTTATGCAATATTTGCTGAAAGATTTTTTTAAAAAATTTATGAGCTTAGTAATTACCGGTACTGTAGCCTTCGATGCTATAGAAACACCTTTCGGGAAAACAGATAAAATAGTGGGCGGAGCTGCAACTTATGCGGGGCTCGCTGCGTCGTATTTCTATGAAAAAGTAAAAATCGTTGGCGTTGTCGGCGACGATTTCCAGGAGAAAGACATAAATGTATTAAGGAGCCACGGAATTGATGTGGAAGGGCTGCAGGTGAAGGAAGGCGAAAAATCCTTCTTCTGGGCGGGGAAATACCATATCGACATGAACAGCAGGGATACCTTGGTAACTGAATTGAACGTTCTGGCCGATTTCGATCCCCTAATCCCTGAATCGTACCAGGACTGTGAATATCTCCTGCTCGGCAACTTAACACCACAAATTCAGCAAACAACCATTCAGCGAATCAAGGAGAAGCCTAAACTTATTGTGCTCGATACCATGAATTTCTGGATGGACGTTGCTCTCTCCGATTTGCTCGATACGCTTAAGATGGTCGATGTATTAACGATAAACGATGCAGAGGCGAGGCAACTTTCGGGCGAATATTCACTGGTAAATGCAGCTCGAAAGATCTTAACGATGGGGCCTAAGTATCTGATCATTAAAAAAGGTGAACATGGCGCCTTGTTGTTTGGCGACGACCAGATCTTTTCTGCACCGGCTTTACCGTTGGCCGATGTGTTCGATCCTACCGGCGCTGGTGATACTTTTGCAGGAGGATTTATCGGATACCTTGCCAGGGTAGGCACTATAAATTTCAACAATATGAAAAACGCGATTATTTATGGATCAGCTCTTGCATCGTTCTGCGTTGAAAAGTTCGGAACTGAGGGACTGAAGGACTTAAGCGAGGAAAAAATTGCTGCCAGAGTACGCGAGTTTATCAAGCTGAGCAGCTTCGTAATTGAATAAACAAATCATTCTCAGTAAGCGGCCCTGCGCATTCCATTCGGCAGGCCGCTTATTGCAACAAAGAAGAGTCCCAGGGCTGCTTCCGTTTTCAGAGTTATCCACTGTCAATTATCAATTGTCAATTGTCAATTGTCAATTTATTTAACTCTCCCAATCACCATAAATTTCTCAAATACTTTTGCAGTATGCGGCGCATCTGAGAGCTCCTCCGTCAAATCCTGCCCCGCCCAGTGCTCATAGTGTTTCCCACTCCGCCACAAGCGGCTACCGGATACATCATAGATAAAACCCTGATACGCTACCCAAATTTCCGGTTTATCCTGTCCGTTCCTGAGAGCAAGTTGCTTCAGCGTGTAAAAAGGTAATTCAACTTCCATTATATAGGGGCTCCGGCACTACGCCGTCTGAAATATTCGAAAAACAAGATATTGACCAGCAGCATACTCAAGGAATAAAAATGATCCTCAAAAGGAATGGTCCCCACCCTCATCGCCGAATTTTGAGCGTCGTTATACATTACCACTGGCAAAGAAGTCAGCAATCCATTTACAATATAAAAAGGAATGAGTGAAATGAAATACGCAAGATAGAACCGGCCGGTATATGCAGGTCTCTTTATATAAAAGAACAAGACTACAAACAGCAACAAACCAAAAGTGATCAGGGTATACACCCTGTTAAAGTACAACACCAGCATGACGATACTGAGTGCAATCATCAACAGACTAATAACATTACCGATACGCCCCAAAATGTCCTTCTTTACATAGTAATTCAGGCATTCATAAATAAATATACAAGCAAAGGGCACTGTAATAAAGAAGAGGATCTCTTCGAGAGGGAGGTTTAAGAAGTATATACCAATGAGGTATTTCGCGTTAAATGTCCAGACATCATATAAGGTGAACAGATAATCCCACAATAAAAACAAGCCGCCCGTTATAATTAAGCCTGGAAATATAAACTTCCATTTTTTATAAAACTGCACTCTTTTATCAAAAGAAAGAACTACAGGAAAAAATAATGTTAGAAAATTAATAAGCAGATAAGTGTATTGCTTATCCATTTTTTATGCCCTCATTTAGTATTTCAACTTCTTTGGTATTAAACCGGTTTGTCTTTTTGAGAAAAATGATAATATTCTTCACCAGTGTACTATCTGCAGTACCAAAACTGTCCTTTTCAACCAACTCAACAATCTTCTTGCGGTCTTCCTCGAGATGCTTACCAAGCCCCAGGAACGAAGGCATGTAGTGTTCAACACTAAATCGCAAGAATCGAATTTCAAGACTCTCAGGACTGCTGGCCACAGCTTTTTCGAGGTCATGCAATCCGCTCTTCAAATATGCGACTTTACGGTAAGGATTCCATGAGTGTTTTGCCATTATTGCCTGCGCTGAACCATAATAAGCCGTTAGCAGCGGATCCGAAGATCGCATTGCTTTCATCTTTTCACAGAATTTTTCCGCAGCATCTTTGTCTTTAACGGCTGCATAAAATTCCTGTCGCACCTGTTTGATGTCGAAGGCGTTTAAGTTAGTAAAGGACGTGGATAGAACAAACAGAATAAAAAAGTAACGGATCATATTGGTCATGGATCAGATTGTATTCAGTTTATCTTGAAGCAATGCCCGTGCCATCAGGTATAATTTCCTTCTGCCCGAAACACGCACTCTTTCTTTGCCTAGTAAATCCACAGGCCGGGACCTGATTTTCCTGAATAGTTCGTAGTAATAGAGGTAAGCGACAAACACTCCCCGTTTAGCCGCGCGGGGTAATTCCCTGATCCCTTTTAATCCCTCCTCGAAATCCTTTTGAATATCTGTTTCAATTTCCTTCTTATCTGATTCTGAAAAACGCGCAAAATCAACCCCGGGAAAATACACCCTTCCTCGTTCTTCAAAATCCGCTTTGATATCCCGCAGAAAGTTTATCTTCTGAAATGCCGAACCTAATCGTCTTGCCTCGGGCAATAACCTGGAATATAATGAATCGTCCCCGGCACAGAACACGCGCAGGCACATTAGGCCGATAACTTCTGCCGATCCGTAAACATAGGTGTTATATAAGTCTGAAGAATAGCTTTTCTTTTCAAGGTCCATCTCCATAGAAGCAAAAAAAGCATTTATCAGGCAAGTCTCAATCTTATATTTATGTACTACTTTTTGAAAAGCATGGAGTATTGGATTCAGGCTGATACCTGTTTCTAACGCTTCAAATATTTCGCTTTTAAACTGATTGATAAGCTTCCGCTTATTATAGTCATGGAAGGTATCTACAATCTCATCTGCGTATCTCACAAAACCGTATATAGCATAAACAGGGGCCCGTAGTTTACTGTCAAAAGCCCTGATGCCCTGACTGAACGACGTGCTGTATCTTTCAGTAACTATCTTGCTGCACTCAAAAGAAGTACTAGTGTACAAATCCATCATAGTGTCACGGTTCAACATTATCACAAAATACGGAAATTAAGCACAAAAGTTTCTAATACCGGTTATCGGTACAAAAATTAAACAGCCCCACACCCGCCGTTTTACAATCCCTTTACTTACTTTTAATGCAATGAAAAGTTCAAAAATTGCTATTATCGGCTCAGGATTTGCCGGCCTCGCGGCAGCGGCTCTTCTCGCTGCCGAAGGTCACGATGTTACAATTTATGAAAAGAACGAGCAGCCCGGGGGCAGGGCCCGGGTGTGGCAAAAAGATGGCTTTCGCTTCGACATGGGTCCCAGCTGGTACTGGATGCCTGATGTTTTCGAGAACTTTTTTAACTTATTTAAGCATAAAACATCCGATTTCTATGAATTAAAGCGTATTGATCCTTCATACCGGATATACTGGAATAAGAATGACTATAATGATATCCCTGCTGGTATACCGCAGCTCAAAGAAATGTTTGAGCAATTGGAACCGGGATCGGCGGCTAACCTTGATATATTCCTGAAGCAGGCTGGATATAAATATTCCACCGGTATGGGCGACTTCGTATTCCGGCCCTCAAATTCTGTAAAAGAGTACATGGATATCCGGCTTCTTACGGCCAGTTTCAAATTGCAGATGTTCTCAAGTATACGCGCCCATGTTAAAAAATATTTTAATAACCCCAGGATCGTTAAGCTGCTTGAGTTCCCCGTATTGTTCTTAGGCGGAACCGCTAAAAACACCCCTGCGCTTTACAGTATGATGAACTATGCAGACCTCGCTCTTGGCACATGGTACCCAATGGGAGGCATGAATGAAATTGTTAAAGCTATGGTCGCCGTTGCAGAGGAACAGGGCGTAAGAATAAAGTTAAATAGCGAAATAAAGGAAATTAAGGTTATAGATAATAAGGCCAGCAGCGTAGTGACCGAAACCGAATCATTTGATGTGGATATGGTGATCTCAAATGCGGATTATGAACACACAGATCAAACGCTTCTGGAAACGAAATATCAAAATTACAGCGCAGCTTATTGGGATAAACGGGTTTTATCTCCTTCTTCTCTCCTGTTCTTTATCGGAACGAATAAGAAGGTTGAAGGAATAAAGCACCACAACCTGTTTTTTGACGAAGATTTCGAGAAACATTCTGAAGAGATTTACAAAGAACCTGCATGGCCGCAAAAACCTTTGTTTTATGTTTGCTGTCCCTCTAAAACCGATCCCCATGTAGCGCCCCCCGGAGCCGAAAACCTGTTTTTCCTAATCCCCGTTGCTTCCGGCCTGACCGATACACCGGAGATTCGCGAGAAGTATTTCAACATGATAATGGAGCGTTTTAAGACGATCACCGGACAGGACATACGCCCGTCGATAGTTGTAAACAGAAGTTATGCTATTAACGACTTCATAGAAGATTACCACTCTTTCAAGGGAAATGCGTACGGACTTGCCAACACGCTGCTGCAAACTGCCTTCCTGAAACCGAAACTACGTTCAAAGAAAGTGGAAAATCTTCTTTATACAGGCCAGCTTACGGTGCCTGGCCCGGGCGTCCCTCCTGCTATTATATCCGGTCAGGTGGCTGCCCGGGAAGCAATAAAATACCTTCAATCCACAACCTAAAACCACATATTAACATACAGCGGTATGCTCACAGTGAATTTCATCGTCACATATCTTCCATAGGTAATAACCACCAGACAGGTTGAGTACATTTGTAAAATCATGCTGCACGAGAATCCGCTGTGCGAGGTATCCTCTTAACCCGATCTGACAGTATAAGATGACCTTTTTTTCAACCGGGATCTCCTTCAGTCTGTCCCTCAGCTCGTCGACGGGAATATTTACTGCATTAGGGATGCAACCTGATTCATACTCTGCGCGGGTTCTGACATCAAGTAAAAAACACTCTTCTTCCACATTCCGGAGGTCTTTACCCTGAATAACTTTCAACCGTCCCTGAAGTATATTCTCAGCTACAAAGCCTGCAATATTTACAGGATCTTTCGCTGAAGAGAATGGCGGAGCATACGCGTGTTCAAAGTTGCAGAGATCGAATAAAGTACCTTTGTTTTTGATCACAGAAGACATCACATCCAAACGCTTATCCACCCCTTCATAACCGGCTACCTGCGCCCCTAAAAGTTGGCCCGTATCAGGTGAAAAGGTTATTTGAATGCTCATTTGCTGAGCTCCCGGATAATAGCCGGCGTGCGAACCACTGTGAGTGGTTGAAACAATATGCTTTATTCCATCTTTCTCAAGATGTTTTGCTGGTACGCCAGCCGCACCTACTGTCATGTCGAAGACTTTAACAATAGCGGTATTAATAGAACCCTCATACTTCTGAATATCACCCAATACCATATTATTGGCACAGATTCTCCCCTGCTTATTTGCCGGGCCGGCCAGGTACGTAATGGCGGGCTTACCCGTAATTGGATTTGTAAACTCAATAGCGTCGCCTACGGCGTAAATATCTGGTTCTGATGTATGCAGGTACTCGTCGACAAGAATCCCTCCCGTTATGCCTAATTGCAGACCTGCCGGCGCTGCCAGCCTCGTATCCGGCCTGACGCCGATTGATAAGATTACAAGATCGCACCCAATCGACTCTCCATCCTTTAAAAGCACATTCAAAGCGCCCGCCTCACTCTTCCCGAAACCGGTTACAACAGAGTTCAAATGCAAATTCACCCCTTTAGTGCGTATATGCTGCTGAACGAGAGCTGCTACAGGAGCATCCAGCGGGGCGAGAATTTGCGGACCCATTTCAACAATATGAATATCTACCCCTAAATGGTGCAAGTTCTCGGCCATCTCAAGCCCAATGAACCCCGCCCCTATAACTACAGCCCGTTGTGTTTTATGCTCCGTTATATATTCTTTTATATAATCCGTATCCGTTACATTCCTCAGTGTAAAGATACCCTCAAGCTCTATCCCCGGCAGCGGCGGCCTCACGGGCTCTGCTCCGGGAGCAAGTACCAGTTTATCAAAATCCTCCTCGTACACTTCACCTGTCTGGCAATTTCTTGCCGTTACCGTTTTGAACGGTACATTAATCCTTGTCACTTCTGTACTCACCCGCACATCGATATTGAATCTTTTGCTAAAGGATGAAGCTGTTTGAACAAAGAGTTTATTACGGTCTTTTATAACGTCTCCTATGTAATAGGGCAAACCACAATTGGCATAGGATATATACTTTCCTTTTTCAAAAATGACAATTTCAGCCTTCTCGTCCATGCGCCTCAATCGTGCAGCGGTACTGGCTCCGCCTGCGACACCTCCGATAATAACGTATTTCATTCGAATAATTTTAGGCCAAAGTAAGGAAGTAAATCCGTGATAAAATGTAACTTTAATCACATTATTGGGTTAAAGCTATTTTGCGTGAGGCAGAGTAAATACTTTTGTAATCTATGGACGACTTTTCGCCTGCTTATTATATAGAAAAACATTTCAGCCAGTTTGAACCGGCACTAAAAGAAAAGATCATAAGCCATTGCACCGTTAAAAACTTTTCTGCGGGGGAGATCCTCATGCAAACAGGCCAATATTTCAGATCTACCGTTTTAATTGTCGAGGGCAGAGTTAAGCTCTACCGGGAGGGTACAGGCAGCGAAGAATTCTTCATGTATTATCTCGAACCCGGCTCTGCCTGCGCTTTATCTATCATCTGTGCAACACGCCAGCAAACAAGTGAGGTAATGGCCAAGGCAATTGAACCTACCACCGTGTTAATGATTCCTATCCAACTAATGGATGAACTCATGCGGGATTACAAAAGCTGGTACTACTTTGTTCTGGACTCCTACCGCACACGCTTTGAGGAGCTTCTGACCGTGGTTGACAACATTATTTTTAAAGGGATGGATGAACGGCTGGAGTTTTATCTGAAAGGACAATACGAAAAGATGAAAACTAACCAGCTTCGTATTACTCATCAGGAGATTGCAAACGATCTCAGTACTTCCAGAGAAGTTGTATCGCGATTGCTTAAAAAAATGGAGCAGAACAAAAAAATAAAGCTCTTTCGCAATTATATCGAATGGCTGTAAGGGGATCAACTACTGTGACAATTATCACTGAGTGAGTGTGCATTTACCCGGACCTTTGCGACACTAAAATAAAAAGCAAAATCAGTTGATTTGTGCTGCTAAGGGTTGACTATTTTAGTGAGATTTTTGGTAAGAAAACATGATAAATAACATTATAGATTTAATACGACAACCATGGTCGTGGTATGTATCGGGGCTTGTAATAGCTGCGATCATGGCAACGCTGCTGCTTTGGGGTAAACAGTTCGGTTTTTCGTCCAACCTCCGTACGATCTGTGCAATGTGCGGTGCAGGCAAGAAGGTAAGCTTCTTTAACTTCAATTGGAAAGATCAAAAATGGAACCTTCTTTTCCTGGCAGGAGCAATCCTCGGGGGGCTAATTTCAGGCACCTTGTTAAGGGATAGCAGTCCAATGAACTTGTCGTCGGCCACAATCATAGATCTTAAAGAACTTGGAATTTCGTTCGATGGACAAATGAATCCATCTCAGATATTTGGCACCGATTTCCTGTTTTCCGTTAAGGGCATCATTGTACTCGCAGGAGGCGGATTCCTGGTAGGTTTCGGATCAAGATATGCCGGAGGCTGCACCTCAGGACACGCCATCTCAGGTCTTTCAAATCTTCAGCGCGCATCACTCATTGCTGTCGTTGGCTTCTTTGCAGGTGGTTTGATTATGACCCATATTTTTTTACCCTTAATTTTTTAGAATGAAAGGACTACGTTTTATTTTGGCAGGTGTGTTATTCGGGATAGTAATGAGCAAGTCTGAAGCTATGTCGTGGTACCGGATTCAGGAAATGTTCAGATTCCAGTCATTCCACATGTTCGGCATTATAGGCACAGCAGTGATCACCGGGATAATTATCGTATACATAATCAAAAAATACAATGTCAAAGACTCTTCCGGACAAGAAATCGTTCTCAGGGACAAAGTCGAAGGCTGGAAAAGGTATTTATATGGGGGAGTTATTTTTGGCCTGGGCTGGGCTCTCACTGGCGCTTGTCCCGGCCCCATGTTTGTAAATATAGGGTATGGCTACCTCTCATTTATCGTAGTAGTATGCGGAGCCTTACTCGGCACATATGTGTACGGAGTATTGAAGGATAAACTACCTCATTAACTTCCCTGCCCTGTAACAAATCGTCTTATCCTCGCTCTAAACCAACAGGATTTAGTACTTTTATTGCATGGCCATAAGCAAAAGCTATAAAGAAAATGTGAGGGTTGCACTCCAATCTGTAAAAAGCAACAAACTCAGAACATTCCTTACCGCAGCAATTATAGCAATCGGTCTGATGGCTTTAGTGGGGATATTAACTTCTATTGATGCCATAAAGAGCTCACTGAATAATACTTTTTCAAAGATGGGCGCCAATTCATTTACGATCAGGAACCGCGGACTTGGAATCAGAATAGGAGGAGAAGGCCAGCGTGCTAAACGATACAAATCAATTACCTTCAGGGAAGCTATTGCCTTTAAGGAAGAATTTACTTTCCCTGCGCTTGTTTCAGTAAACACTTTTGCAACTCAGGGGGCTACCGTGAAATACGGAAGTGAAAAAACGAATCCCAACATAAATGTTCTTGGCGGCGACGAGAATTATATCACTACAGGCGGGTTTGTCCTCGCGGCGGGAAGAAACTTCTCTCAAAATGAGGTCGACTACGGCAGTAACGTCGTTATAATAGGCTATGAGATAAAAACAAGGCTCTTCCCCAAGTCCAATCCGATTGACAAGCCCATCCTTATAGGAGGTAATAAATTCAGGATCGTTGGCTTGTTTGAAGAAAAGGGCGCCGGAGCAGGCTTTGGTGGAGATAAGATCTGCGTAGTTCCGCTTCTTAAGGCCCGGCAGATCATGACTTCTAACCAGCCTTCTTATACGATCACGGTAATGAACAATAATCCGCAAGTGACCGAAACGGCTATTGGTGAAGCAACCGCCCTGTTCAGAAATATAAGGGGACTGAAAGCCGGGATGGATGACAATTTTGAGATAACCAAGAGCGATGCTATCGTTCAAACCTTACTCGAGAATATCAAATATGTTACGCTCGCGGCTATTGTGATTGCTTTTGTAACGCTCGCAGGTGCTTCTATCGGACTGATGAATATTATGCTTGTTTCTGTTACCGAGCGAACGCGCGAAATCGGTATACGAAAAGCGATTGGCGGCACGCCTGCAATTATCAGACAGCAGTTTTTATTAGAAGCTATTATCATATGCCTTTTCGGAGGCCTGGCAGGCATTGTTCTCGGCATACTCATAGGAAACCTGGTGGCAATGGTTCTTGGCGCCAGTTTTATCATTCCATGGGCATGGATTGTCCTGGGTGTGATACTTTGCGTTTCCGTAGGAATCATATCAGGGTTCTATCCGGCATCAAAAGCTTCACGTCTCGACCCGGTTGAAGCGCTGCGATATGAATAAACTGGTTGCAGGTTGTGAGTTGCGGGTTGTAAGATTTTAATTGCCCCCCTAAATCTCACAACTTATATCTCACAACCTACAACTCACAACTCACATCTCATAACCCCCTTACATCTTATACTGCTTCAGATAATACTCCTGGTAATTGCCAGATGTGACATTTTCAAGCCACTCATCATTGTTCAGGTACCAATCAACGGTTTTCTCCAGACCCTCTTCAAACTGAAGACTTGGCGTCCATCCTAGCTCGCGTTGGAGCTTGCCTGAGTCTATCGCATAGCGAAGATCGTGACCTGCCCGGTCGGTAACAAAGGTTATAAGCTTCTCTGAAGTACCAGCATCACGACCTAGTTTGGTGTCCATAATCCGGCATAACACGCGAATCAGATCGATATTTTTCCATTCATTATGTCCGCCGATATTATAGGTATCTCCCGCCTTTGCGTTGTGAAAAATCACATCTATTGCCCGGGCATGGTCCTCAACCCATAACCAGTCGCGAATATTTTCTCCCTTTCCATAAACAGGCACGGGCTTGTTATTCTTGATATTGTTTATTGCAAGAGGAATAAGTTTCTCAGGGAAATGAAAAGAGCCATAATTATTGGAGCAATTTGATATTACTGCATTTAAGCCGTAAGTATCATGATAAGCCCTCACAAAATGGTCCGAACTGGCTTTAGAAGCAGAATACGGACTATGTGGATCATAGGGCGTCTCTTCTGTGAACATGCCATCCTCACCCAGGGTTCCGTAAACCTCGTCTGTAGAAACATGATAAAAGCGTTTGCTCCCGTAATCACCTTTCCATAGATTTCTGGCTGCATTCAAAAGATTCACAGTGCCCACAACATTCGTCATTACAAAATCAATGGGACTTGTTATTGACCGATCAACGTGCGATTCGGCAGCCAGGTGAATAACTGCATCCGGCTTCTCCTTCTCGAATAAGCTCTCAATAAAAGTAGTGTCTACAATATCTCCTTTTATAAAACTATAATTCGGAGCATCTTCTATGTCGCGCAAATTGGCCAGGTTACCCGCATAAGTCAGCTTATCAAGATTGACAATCTGGTATTCGGGATAGGTGTTTACAAAACGTCTTACAACGTGAGATCCAATAAATCCGGCCCCTCCGGTAATTAATATCGTCTTCATTCTTTTTGATGTGCGTTGCGGGTTGCGTGTTGTAAGTTGTAGGTAGTGAGATGTAAGATGTTGGTTGTGTAGGGTGCGAGTTGAGGAGAACAGGCTTCTCCCGGAAGCAAATTCATAACTCAAACTTAAACACGCGACTCACAACATACCACCCGCAACTCACAACCTGCAACTCATACAACCTTTTACAAAGGATGTTCGTTAATATAGTTTTCCCAAGCCCAGGCAGAGCGCATCATTTCGTCGAGTCCAAGTCCGGCTTTCCAGTTCAATTCCTGTTCTGCTTTCGACACATCGCCCCAAACCTGTTCAACATCTCCCTCACGACGCTCACCTATCTTATAATTAAGCTTTACACCTGTGCTGCTTTCGAATGCCTTAATCACTTCAAGTACCGAGCTCCCTTTGCCAGTACCAACGTTAAAGATTTCGTAATTACCTGACATTTTCTCTGCTTCCTGACGCCTCAATGCAGCAATATGAGCTTTTGCAAGATCTACAACATGAATATAGTCACGAATGCAACTTCCGTCCGGAGTGTTGTAATCACTTCCATAAACCGTTATAGGCCCTCTTTTGCCGATAGCGCTTTGCGTAATAAAAGGCACAAGGTTTTGAGGCACACCAATAGGCAGTTCGCCGATCAAAGCCGACTCATGCGCGCCTACCGGATTAAAATATCTTAAAGAAATGATATGGTAATTCGGATTCACAGAAGCTGTTTCCGACAGTATTTCTTCTGATATCTGCTTCGTGTTTCCGTAAGGCGATTCTGCCTTTTTTACCGGAGCCTCTTCCGTCACGGGTAATTTATCAGGCTGACCGTAAACAGTACATGATGAAGAAAACACGAAATTAACCTTTCTGCCTGCAAATGCTGTGAGAAGATTAATGAGTGAGAAAAAATTATTCCGGTAATATTTGAGTGGCTGTTGTACAGACTCACCCACTGCTTTATGCGCCGCAAAATGGATGACACCTGAAATATCAGGATTGTTGGCGATCAGATCTTTCACTTTTTCTTCTTCACACAGATCAAGCTCATGGAAGGTGGGTCTGATGCCCGAAATCTTCGTTATCTGATCAAGAATGCCGATACTTGAATTGTCGAGATTATCAACAATTACAACTTCATAACCGGCCTGCTGAAGCTCAACAACAGTGTGGGAGCCAATATATCCGGTTCCACCTGTTACTAAAATTTTGTTCATGGGTTTATTTATTATAACTTGTAAAATCCTTATGCTCAATCTTCTCGATCACTTCTGTAGGGAGCGACTTGAAGTATTCATAGGTAATCTTTAATCCCTCAGCCCTCGAAACTTTTGGTTCCCATCCCAGAATTTCTCTCGCTTTGGTAATATCTGGCCTTCTTTGCTTCGGATCATCAACAGGAAGAGGCTTTGTTATTAACTGCTGTTTAGTGCCGGTAAGCTTAATTATCTCCTCGCCGAACTCTTTGATTGTGATTTCGTCCGGATTACCGATGTTTACCGGATACACATAGTCAGAAAAGAGCAGGCGGTAAATACCTTCTATCAGGTCATCTACGTAGCAAAAAGATCTTGTTTGACTTCCATCTCCGAATACAGTGAGGTCTTCGCCCCTGATAGCCTGTCCTATAAAGGCAGGCAGCACCCGTCCGTCGTTCAAACGCATGCGGGGACCATATGTATTAAAGATCCTTACAATTCTGGTTTCTACACCATGAAAAGTATGATACGCCATGGTCATCGCTTCCTGGAAGCGCTTGGCTTCGTCGTATACTCCACGCGGGCCAACCGGGTTAACGTTGCCCCAGTATTCCTCGGGCTGCGGATTGACATTTGGATCGCCGTATACTTCCGACGTGGAAGCAATTAATATCCGCGCTTTCTTTTCCTTTGCCAGACCCAATAAATTGTGAATACCAAGCGAACCGACCTTTAAGGTCTGTATGGGGATTTTCAGGTAATCGATTGGACTTGCCGGTGAGGCGAAATGGAGAATATAATCAAGATCACCCGACACATGTACAAACTTGGAAACATCATGATGATAAAACTCGAAGTTCTCCAGCTTAAAAAGATGTTCAATATTGCGCAAATCACCTGTGATCAGGTTGTCCATCGCAATTACATTGAATCCCTCATTTATAAAACGGTCACATAGATGTGAGCCCAGAAAACCGGCAGCGCCGGTTATCAAAATTCGTTTTCCTGCCATTAGTTTTCTATAGTCTTTCTTCCGATACTATTATAATAATACCCGCAATCAATCATCTTTTGAAGGTCGTATAAGTTTCTTCCGTCAAAGATTACGCGCGACTTCAAACCTGCTTCTATCCTGTCAAAATCAGGAGTCCTGAACAAGGACCATTCCGTTACAATGATCAGGGCATCAGCTCCCTGTACCGCTTCATATGCATCGGCGGCATATTTTATAGTATCCCCCTTCAACCTTTTTACATTTTCCATAGCTTCGGGGTCGTAAGCAACGATTTCAGCACCTTCTTTCAGAAGTTCATCGATAATATACAAAGCAGGAGCCTCCCGGATGTCGTCGGTTTCCGGCTTAAAGGCTAGTCCCCACATTGCAAACTTTTTACCTTTCAAATCCCCTTTGTAATACCGGCGCATCTTCTCAACAATAACTACTTTCTGTTTCTCGTTTACAGACATAACCGAATTGAGTATGCTGAAGTCGTAGTTTACCTCCGATGCCGACTTTGCTAAGGCCTGTACATCTTTAGGGAAACAGCTTCCGCCATAACCTACTCCCGGGAAAAGAAAACGTTTGCCGATCCTGGCATCAGCACCAATCCCTCTTCTCACCATATCCACATCTGCACCGACCAGTTCACAAAGGTTCGCTACTTCATTCATAAAAGTGATTTTTGTAGCAAGGAATGAGTTTGCAGCGTACTTAGTCAGTTCCGAAGAACGTTCATCCATGAAAATGATAGGATTTCCTGAGCGTACATAAGGTCCGTATAGTTCTTCCATCAGTTTGCGGGCCCGTTCACTACGGGTTCCAACAACCACTCTGTCCGGCTTCATAAAATCCTCTACAGCAACCCCTTCCCTTAAAAACTCGGGGTTAGACACCACATCTACTTCCACAGAAGTGTTCGCCCTAAAAACCGCAGTTACCTTATCTGCGGTGCCTACAGGAACGGTAGACTTGGTGACCACTACTTTATAATCGGTTATCAAACCGGCAATATCTTTAGCGGCTCCCAGTACATAACTGAGATCTGCACTGCCATCATCACCGGGAGGAGTGGGTAATGCCAGAAAAATGATCTTTGCATCTTTAATAGCATCGGCCAGATTAGAGGTAAAATCAAGCCGTCTTTGTGCAATGTTCCTGTAAAATAGAGTCTCAAGTCCTGGTTCATAGATCGGAATCTGCCCCCGGTTCATTTTTTCAACCTTTTCTTCATTGATATCTACACAGGTTACATCGTTTCCTGTTTCTGCAAGACACGTCCCGGTTACCAGCCCGACATATCCGGTTCCTACTACCGCAATTTTCATAAGGATCTATTTCTTTTATTGTTATTTATTAACATTTTCATGGTTAAGTCGTCATCATACAGACCTGAAAGATTTATACGGTTGCAAGTATGACATTTGTTATAATTTATTTCTTCAATCATACTATTGAATATTAAACTGTAATTTCGGCGACGATTAACAGTAATTTTCACGAAGATAAAATAATAAGCAATTATATGGTATTTCTCTATAACTTGGGTATTAAACTGTATAACATATTGTTATTTTTACTGCATTTCTTCAATCCCAAGGCTCGTCTTTGGGTCGATGGAAGAAGAAATATTTTTGAGAACATAGCCGCCCAGGTTAACGCTCAGCAAAAGCATATTTGGTTTCATTTTGCGTCTTTAGGTGAGTTTGAACAGGGACGACCCGTTCTTGAACAAGTAAAAAAAGCATATCCGGCAAATCCCATTGTCATAACATTCTTCTCCCCTTCAGGATATGAGTTAAGAAAAAATTATTCACTGGCAGATCACGTATTTTATCTGCCGCTGGACACAAGACAAAATGCGAAGAGGTTCATTGAGCTGATCAATCCCAAATTTGTCATTTTTACGAAGTACGAGTACTGGTATCATTACTATAAACAATTAAACAGAAGCGGCATTCCCCTTTATATTATCTCCGCTATTTTCCGCGAGAATCAGCCATTCTTTAAATGGTACGGCAGCCTGAACCGGAAGATCCTAAGTTTTGTTTCTCATTTTTTCGTACAGGATGAATTCAGCGCCGGAATGCTGAAACGCATCCATATTAACAACGTCACGGTGAGCGGAGATACGCGGTTTGACAGGGTAGCTGAAAACGCCCAGGCTCCAAAACAGTTTGAAATAGTAAAGAAGTTTTGCGGCGACTCGAAAGTTTTCGTTGCAGGGAGTACCTGGCCGGAAGATGAAAACCTCATCGCGGCGTTGGTAAAGGCCTACCCCGACTGGAAATTTGTCCTCGCACCGCATGAGATAAAACCCGAAAAAATAAAAGCGCTTGAAGACAAACTTCCAAAGGGAGCTTCTATTCGGTACTCCGTTCTTTCGGCTGATGAATCCAGTGATGTAAAGGCTGTCACCAACCCACAGCTTCTCATTATCGACAATATAGGCATGCTATCTTCTCTTTACCAATACGGCGGGATTGCCTACATTGGCGGCGGATTTGGAGTAGGGATACATAATACCCTCGAAGCAGCAGCTTTTGGCATACCGGTTATTTTTGGTCCAAACTATCAGAAGTTCCTTGAAGCAAAATCGTTGATCAGTAACGGCGGAGGTTTCACAATAGCTAATGAAGCCGAGCTCCGCAGCGTCATGCAAAACCTTCAGGACGAAGTTTTCAGAAAACAGGCAGGCAGTGCTGCAGGTAACTTCGTTCAGGATCAAAAGGGAGCAACTGGTACTATAATTCGTTTCTTAGCAAAAACGATTCAATAACGATCCTTTTTCATAAGCTTATAAAAACCGGCTGAGGCGGTATCAGCAACTGAACCATCCGGTTTGTGATAGATCAGGTACGCCTCGAGATTCTTTTGCCGGCTTGTAAAAGCAATAGCATTCTCCAGCCCCATGCCCATTAAAGCATTATCATATCCGTCGGCGGTAATTGCGTCTTTTGCCCACAGGGTAACGCTGATCAGTTCATTTTGTATCGGGTAGCCGGTACGCGCATCTATAAGGTGCGATATCTTCCGGTTCCCTTTCTGATAATATTTCCGGTAGTTGCCCGACGTCGTAATTGCTCCATCGCCGACATATAATATCTTCTGCAAAGGTTCCGGATTAAAATCATCCGCAGGTCCCTCCACTCCAACAGACATAAGTCCTCCATCTGGCTGTCTCCTTCCCTTTATCCTGATCTCGCCACCTATCTCTACAAGATAGTTTCTTATACCCCTTCGTTCAAGATAAGATGCAAGAATATCTACACTGTAGCCCTGAGCAATGCCATTGACGTCGATCTGTAAGCAGCGCGAATCTTTAACCAAACTGTCTTTAGATAAATGAAGCTTTTCCATACCTACGCAGTTCATCAGTCTTCCTACGGCTGCAGAGTCGGGGATATCATTACCAGCTTTGGCTCCAAAACCCCAGGCCTCTACGAGAGGCTGAATGGTGATATCAAAGATGCCACCAGTTTTTTCAAAAACCTCTTTTGACTTATTAACCACAGCTTTGAGATGACGGTCTGCTTTAACCGCTCTATCTGAGGCGTTAAACTTTGAAATCAATGAATAAGGTTTATAAACCGATAGCGAGCTATCTATGCCTGCAAGTATATATTCAATTTCACCTTGATTGACGAGGCTGTCTTTTGCATAATAGGTAATATGATAGGTAGTACCTTGTGTGTAACCGGAAAGATGAAATGGCTTTAGCTTGTCAGTTTGAGGAAAACACCAGAAAAACAACGCTAAAATCAAAAACGATAGGACCTTCATATCAGCTTATTCGAAATATATCGGTGTAAATCTCACATCATACCGGTCTGACTGCAAGTTGTGCCAGCACATCGATCCATTCAGCTTTATCATTCAAACTCTCAACCAGTTGCACTTTCTCACCACCGAGTGCCTTAAACTCGAGGTCGTATTCTTCGGCAATCTCATAGATCGTTTCAAGACAGTCGGCAACAAATGCCGGACTGAATACCAACAAGCGTTTGGCACCACCTTTCCCCAGAGAGTGTATCACTTCGCTGGTATAAGGCTGGGCCCAGGGGTCTTTACCAAGACGTGACTGGAATGTCACTGTATATTTCTCCTTAGGAATCGAAAGCCTTTCTGCAATCAGCCTCGCTGTATTGTGGCATTGGGCTGAATAGCAAAACCTGTTGACGTCGGTTAAGCGCGAACAGCAATCAGCAGACTGAAGGCAATGCTTTTTACTATCATCTGCCTTTATAAGCTGACGTTGCGGCAACCCGTGAAAACTGAATATGATATGATCAAAAGTTTCGGGCTGATACTTCAGTCCATTAGCTGCGAAAATTTCGATCATTCCCGGCTCATCATGATAGGAGTTCAAAAAAGAGATGGAAGGAATAGTTTGCCACTTGCTCACCTGTTCCATTACTTTCTGATGAACAGAACCTGTGGTTGCAGAAGCATACTGCGGGAACAAAGGAATCACCTTAATACTTTTCACACCTGCTGCTTTAAGCTTCTCCAACGCCACCGCAATGGAAGGGTTCTGATACCTCATTCCAAGTGCTACACAATAGTCGTCGCCAAGCTTCCTCTGAAGCAGCTCTGCGGCCCTTACACTATAAAAAAGCAGGGGCGAGCCGTTTTCCGTCCACACTTTCTGATATGTTTTGGCTGATTTAGGTCCCCGGAAAGGAACAATGATCCCCTTAACAAGGAGAGTCCTGCCTACCGCACTGATATCGATCACCCGCTCATCCATCAAAAATTCATCAAGATAACGGCGTACGTCACTAACAGAAGGACTATCGGGAGTACCTAAGTTTACTAATAAGATTCCTTGTTTGCTCATATTGATTCGGCACAAATATAAGTTGGCCAGCTCGTTATTGATATAGTAAAGAACGGATTTGACTTAGTAAATACTTTTTCAGGGTTTCGTCTTCCATAACTTCCACCAGGGTATACCGGGGTATTCATGATGCTCGTAATGATAGCCGAAGAAATAGCAGCTTAAAAAGCCAAGCAAGTGGTTCTTTTTCTGAGTCCCTGAATAATGCTTATTATTATGCTCACCGTGATGTGGTAACCATGTACCAAAGTAAAATAGCTGCAGAGTGCTTAACAGTGCCGGAGCTACCCAAAAGAGCACGAGGTTTTTCTGCGGGAACCACATAGCTAGAACATTAAACGACACGGCCATACATATGAACTGCAAGACCGACATATATTCAGGCATAAACTTGAAGTACCATCTTATGAAGCTTCCTTCAGAATAATCAGGATCAAGATCTGAATGCACGTATTTATGATGCTGATGATGTTTGATGTTTAGTTTTTTAAAAGAAAAAGCGGCATATAGAGCTGTGCAGATCTGACCTGTTATAAAATTCACTCTTTCGGAGGGATAGATGGTACCATGCATCGCATCGTGCGCTGTAATAAAAAGTCCGGTATACAGGTGCATTTGCACCAACACCATGAGGTACACCACAGGATTGCTCCATGAAAACTGCCACCTTAACAAAAACACAAGACAGACCAGCCATGTAACAATTACAGCGATTGCAACAAACAGCCCTGCCTTAGATGCTTGATTCATGGCCTAGTATTCTTCGAGGGTTCTCTTAACCTTCTCCATAAGCCATAGAGGTGTAGATGTAGCGCCACAGATACCTACTTTATCACCAGGGTGAAACATGTCGGCCTTCAATTCTTCCACGCCTGAAATAAAATAAGTATCGGGATTATACTTACGGCAAACTTCATATAAAACTTTCCCGTTCGACGATTTCTTCCCCGACACAAATACTATCTTATTGAAGTTGGTTACGAAGCCCCTGAGTTGCTCATCGCGATTAGAAACCTGCCTGCATATAGTATCATTTGCATCAACATCGTAACCACGCCTGATCAATTCATCCTTTATCTGGTAAAATTTATCCGTACTCTTTGTTGTCTGGCTGTATAATGTGAACTTTTTAGGAAGATCCATATTATCCAGTTCTGAGAGGTCCTGGAACACCAGTGCCTCATTATTTGTCTGCCCCTGTAATCCAATTACTTCTGCATGACCATGTTTCCCGAAAATAAGGATCGGTTCCTTTTCTTCGTGCGACGTCTTTATCCTGTTTTGCAGCTTTAACACCACCGGACAAGAAGCGTCGATCAGCGTAATATTATTTTTCAGCGCAATCCGGTAAGTTTCAGGAGCTTCGCCATGCGCCCTGATAAGGACTTTCTCTCCATGAAGATCCTTAAGATGTTCATGATCTATAATCCTTAAACCTTGCGCCTTGAGACGCTCAACTTCCTCATCGTTATGCACAATATCTCCCAGACAGTATAAATATCCCTCTTCCCGGAGAATCTCCTCCGCCATATCAATGGCATATACAACCCCAAAACAAAAGCCGGAATTTGTATCTATCGTAACCTCAAGATTGTAGCTCATATCCTTAACTAATACAAAAATACAGAAATAATGTTAGGAAGGCGGTTTCCATAATTGACAGTTGAAAATTGACAATTGAAAGTGAAAACATTATCAACGTTATTTTTATTTATCCTCCGCCCATTTTGAATTGTCCCCTGTCAACTGTCCATCGTCCCTTATCCATTGTCGACTGTCAATTCTCCCTTGTCAATTGTCCATTGTCAATTCTCCCTTGTTAATTGTCCATTGTCCTTTGTCAATTGTCAATTGTCCATTATCAAAAGAATGAGGAAAAACAAAAATTGCGTTATAAACAAGACTGGCGCAGCTGGATTATGTTTCTTAAAAGGGAGATGCATAAAAAGGTATAACAGTGCAAAAGAAAACAGGTACCATGCAACATAATTCTGCGGGGGAATATCGTAGGTTTTCCATGACCAGTAATCAAAGCGAATAGCCACGGGCTCTATCACAAAGTCGAGCAGTGTGACAAATGTGGATCCCACAGCTGCAGCTAAAACAGTATTTTTTATACCTATAGATTTTACAAGCATTCCGGCGGAATAGATCACCAGGATCCAGTTAACTCCAATCATCAGGGGTATTTCCATCAGTTTCAGGCCTAAAGTGCTCCCATAAGAATATTCGCCGAAGATCATTCCTGTATGCACTCCAATCAGCTCTATCGTATATCCCGCTATATATGTAATAACAAGGAATATATAAAATGAGGAGTTCTTCTCCGGCTGACTGAAGATCATTAGAAACAGCATCAGCAGCAGGTGAAATGGTACAAGCTGCTTAAATAGCCCATTGAACGCCGGCACCATAAAGCCTGTCAGCCCCACTACGTGAAATATCACGATCAGTAAAACACATATTGAGTTACGGCTCAGCTTCATTAATTCGTATATCCAAAACAAGCATCAAGTCGTTCAATTCTGCCCGACAGCACGATATGCGTCAAGCTTCGACTTTAAACTTTTAACGTTCAACTTTCAATCCTCAACTTTCCACTCTCAACATTCAACTCTCCACTCTCCTCTCAACATTCAATTCTCCACTCTCCGCCCCTTCCAGGTAATTGTTTTGGTCAAATGTTTTTGTATCGACAAAAAAGATATAAGCACAAATGCAGCCATCTGAAAAGGGTGGAGTAAAATATTAACCAGTGGATTCTGCCCGCTTAATAAGGAAATCATCAGGCGCGAAAGGATTATCAGCGTGACAGCAAAAAATAGCAGCTGGATATCCAGATACAAAGCGATGAAAAGAGGTCCCATCATAACGAGCAGCAAATAACATATTAGTCCGGCAATATTATTATTAAACCCGGCAAGCAGATTCTTACTAAATCCAGCAGCGGCTTCTTTAAAGCCTGTATACATCCGGCAAGAAACAAATCCATTGGCGAGTAAAGCCTCTGCTTTATACTGGTAAGCTTTTATCAGTTTCATAATTGCAATATCCTCAACTACACGGTCTTTAACCTGCGCATGCCAATGATGACTATGATAGTTCGAAGCATCAAACAACATGAACTGGCCGCTTGCAGCAGAGAATGCAGTATTCCTGGTGAGGCGCACCAGGCGCAGAGGAAGCAGGTTAAGCAGTAAAAAGTGCATCAGGGGAACCACCATCCATTCTCCCAATGTGCTCATTACCTGGTTTGTAAAAAGGCTTAATAATGTCAATTTCCCCATCTTCATCCGGTTAATCGAATTATTAATCAGTCCGGGTGATATAAAAGTGTCGGCATCAAGAAACAATAAATATCTTCCTACGGCCAGATGTGCCAGCTGGTGGCATGCAAAGTTCTTCCCCAGCCATCCTTCGGGCAGAGGCTCTCCCCTCACTACCCTAAAACGGTTGTCTGTTTTGACGAAGTTTGCACAGATATCATATGTAAGGTCCGTAGAGGAATCGTCAAGCACAATCACTTCAAAATTTTGATAATCCTGGTGCTTAATAGATTCAAGGAGCTTTAAGATATCGTGCTGTTCGTTCCTTGCCGGAATAACAATTGAAACCAAATCAGTGTACTTTCTTGCAGTCTTGTTTAGCTTCGGATTGGAAATAAAATTGAATAAGGTGACAGCAAACCGAAGTATGAGAAAGAAGAAGACTACATAATATATCAACATGGTTAAACGATAGTGCGGTTTTGCAAATTCCGCGAAATTTCGTAATGTTTATTATAAGCCCGTTTAATTAGTTGCAGACTAGTAAACTCGGCATCTTCCCAGCTCATCAGATAACAATTAACAGAGGGCTTGCGGTTTTCAAAATAATCAACGAAAGAAGCAGCAAAAACGTATTGAAATCTTTTGTCGGACGAATTGATGAGATTAAGCAAGCCTTTCTCAAACTTTATCTCGTGGGTATGCGACGAATATAATTTCCCCTGCGGAAACACCAATACCAGGTTACTCTTATCATTCAAAAGTTTGCCTGCATACTCGAGAGCCTCCACAACACTCTTGGAGTGCTTTTTGACCGGAAAAGCACCGAGATATTTAAGAAACCACAGTTTTCGGTAGTTTTCTTCATTTACCATCACATGGAAGTTCTTTTTAAAGAGTCGCTTATTAAGCTCAAACATCAGAAAGCCATCCCACCATGAAAAATGATTAGCGATAAGGAGCACAGCCCTGTCCTGATCAAAAACAGGTTGATGGAAAGAGAATTCCCTAAAGTCGCGGCCAATAATCCGGCTGATGTACCACGAAAAGAAAGCTTTTACAACACGCTTATGCATGCTGCAAGTTAATGTATTTAAGGTTAGAATAAAATAGTAACAGGAACCGTTCGCCGCATTTATCAGAACCTAAACCCCGGAAAAATATCTAATTCCCCACAACCCACAACCTGCAACTTACAACTCTTACAACTCTTATAAGCCCTCAAACTTTTCCCAAAAACCGTCATGGGGCAAGGGCGCCTCAATCACTACTTCTTCTTTCTTTACCGGATGAATAAAACGAAGTCTTTTAGCATGAAGAGAAATAGTCTTCCTCAGGCTTCCCCTCGGATAACCATATTTATTATCACCTACGATGGGGCATTTTAATGTAGAGAGCTGAACCCTGATCTGATGGGGCCGACCTGTAATTGGATCTACTTCGATAAGATAATATCCTCCAACCTCTCCTATCAGCTTATAATTAAGCTCAGAACGCAGGCTGCCTGTTACTTCATGATCGTAAGCAGTAGTAACGTTCTTCTGAGGGTTTTTAACAAGCCAGTGAACAAGGTTACCACTTTCGGGGACCGGCCGGTTCCGCACCACCGCCAGGTAAGTTTTTTTCATCTCCCTGTTTTTAAACATACTATTTATCCGGTCAAGAGCCTTGCTGGTTTTTGCAAAGAGGATCACACCGCTTACAGGGCGATCAAGCCGGTGCACAACTCCCAGAAATGCGCCATTGGGTTTATTATATTTTTTCGTCAGATATCTTTTAACCTTTTCGTCTAAAGGTTCGTCACCTGTATCGTCAACCTGCACGATATCTCCCCCCCTTTTATTCACTGCAATCAGATGATTATCCTCGTACAGGATATCCAGATCAGTAATATCTGAAGCGGGAGTTTGAAAGTTTGATTTGCCCATTATCTAAAAAAAGCTGTTTTTTGCTTTGAAAGTAAGTATGGTGGTTTCACGTGCGCAAACCCCCAATATTTAATTCCTGATTCTTGTTTCTTGATACCTGATGCTAGCTACCTGATACTAGATACCTGATACTAAGCTAGTATTGTTCCTTTTCATCCGGAAAGTCACCCGCTTTAACATCATTAAGATAGGCTTTTACCGCACCGTTAATTTCATCAAAGAGATTGAGATACTGCCGCAGAAACCTTGGCTTAAATCCCTTATTAAGACCGAGCATGTCATGGATCACCAGAACCTGGCCATCGCAACCCGGACCGGCGCCAATGCCGATAGTGGGAATCTTCACGCTTGCGGTAGCTTCTTCTGCCAGTTTAGCCGGGATTTTCTCAAGCACTGTGGCAAAGCAGCCAGCTTCCTGCAAGGCTATGATATCTGCCTTCAGCTTATTAGCTTCAGCTTCTTCCTTTGCCCGTACCGTATAAGTTCCAAACTTATGGATCGACTGCGGAGTCAAACCCAGATGGCCCATTACCGGGATGCCGGCGGTGATAATACGCGCTACCGACTCACAAATCTCCTGTCCGCCTTCGAGCTTAACCGCATGGGCGCCCGACTCTTTCATGATCCTGATAGCTGAATGCAAAGCCTCCTTTGAATTTCCCTGGTATGAACCAAAAGGAAGATCGACAACAACAAGACTCCTTTTTGCAGCCCTTACAACAGACGCAGCATGATAGATCATCTGATCGAGCGTAATCGGAAGCGTTGTTTCATGACCGGCCATAACATTCGAGGCGGAGTCGCCTACCAGGATAACATCTATTCCGGCATCATCCACAATTTTCGCCATCGAGTAATCATAGGATGTGAGCATTGCAATCTTTTCACCCCGCATCTTCATATCCTGCAGCGTGTTTGTAGTGATCCGTTTAATCACTGAATTAACTGACATATCGGCTTTCAATTTAAATTCGTGGCAAATGTACATGTAAAATTCAATAAAATAATTCCAGTTCAACTATTTAAAACGGACACGGGCCTGACTCTTTTTTATCACATAACCCTTCCGTATTCGACATTATTTATCTACCTTTGTCCCCTGTGAAAATTGAAGACAACTGCTTCAGTCTGTTGTACTCGGAACCGGGTGATTCTACCGGGAAACTCAAGCTTTTTCATTTATTTTCTGACATCAATCTTTGGGATACGGATGGAAAAGGATTTATTATAGCTTATGGTCCCGGCGTAGAGTTTGCATCACACGAGTGGCTGAATGACACTATCAACCAACAACATATTAAAAATTCATACCACATAAACTGAAATGATCAACTACATCAAATTACCTGCTGTACTCCTGCTCGAAGACGGAACGGTATTCAATGGAAAAGCGGCTGGAAAAATCGGCACTACTACCGGGGAAATTTGTTTCAATACGGGGATGACAGGGTATCAGGAAATCTTTACCGACCCTTCTTACTTTGGTCAGATCATGGTTACTACCAATGCCCATATCGGCAACTATGGTGTAACCAGTGAAGAAACAGAATCAGGAGACATAAAGATCGCCGGACTTGTTTGCAAGAATTTTAACATTGCCTACAGCAGAAAGATGTCGGAGAAATCCATACAGGACTATTTCCAGGAGGAAAACCTTATTGGTATTTCTGATGTTGATACCCGGGCTCTTGTTCGCCACATAAGGGATAAAGGAGCAATGAATGCCATTATCTCCTCAGAGATTCTTGACATTGAAGAGTTAAAGCAAAAACTTTCAGAAGTGCCTTCCATGGCAGGCCTTGAGCTTTCTTCGAAGGTAAGCACCAAAGAACCCTATTTTTACGGAAAGGAAGATGGCCGGCATAAAATTGCGGTACTTGATCTTGGTGTAAAGAAGAATATTCTCCGCAATTTTGATCACCGTGATGTTTATGCGAAAGTGTTCCCTGCCAAAACATCTTTTGAAGAGATGGAGAAATGGGCTCCCGACGGATACTTCATTTCGAACGGTCCGGGCGACCCTTCTGCAATGCCTTATGCCGTAGAAACGGTAAAGAAAGTATTGTCTGCTGATAAACCCCTATTTGGCATCTGCTTAGGTCACCAGCTGCTGGCGCTGGCAAATGATATACGTACGCAAAAGATGTTTAACGGACATCGCGGTTTAAATCATCCGGTAAAAAACATCATCCTTGATCATTGTGAAGTAACATCGCAGAATCATGGCTTTGGTGTAGTTGCCGATGACGTGCGCGACTCCGACAAGGTAGAAATCACCCATGTAAACTTGAACGATAATTCGATAGAAGGCATCAGGGTTAAGAACAAAAAGGCTTTCTCGGTACAGTATCACCCCGAGTCGTCGCCAGGCCCGCATGATTCGCGCTATCTGTTCGATCAGTTCGTGGATATGATGCAATAACGAAAAAGCCGCTTGCCTGGTTGGGCAAGCGGCTTTTTTGTTAGCAATTGGCATTTGGCCGTTAGCTATTGGCTCCGGCGAAAATACTGAAAGAGTGCCAGGCAATGGTCTGACATGAAATCCAAAGCTAATTGCCAATAGTTAAAAGCCGGCGGACAGCGGTCAGCCACTGTGCGCTAAATCACAAATTAATGTAATATTCGTTATTTTTGAAACATACAAAAACACTACTTTTGGCCTGCCTGCTTAGTGTTTATCTATACGATGTATCCTTCTTTTGAATCACGCAAAGAAGATCATCCATAAAACAAAAAAGCCAATTAGGTATTAATAATTAATAAAAAAAACAATGAGCTTAATTTTAGATGTCCATGCCCGTCAGATACTCGACTCCAGGGGCAATCCTACTGTTGAAGTAGACGTAATTACAGAAAATGGTATCCTTGGCCGTGCAGCAGTACCATCAGGTGCATCAACAGGTATGTATGAAGCTGTTGAACTTCGTGATAACGATAAGGCAACTTACATGGGTAAAGGTGTTTTAAATGCTGTTAAAAATGTAAACGAAATATTAGCTGAGAAGCTTAAAGGCATGGATGTATTTGAACAAAATGCGATCGATGCTTTAATGATCGAAGTTGACGGCACAGAGAACAAAGGTAAAATTGGTGCAAATGCTATTTTAGGTGTTTCTTTAGCAGTTGCAAAAGCAGCAGCACAAGAAAGCCGTCAGCCTCTTTACCGTTACATTGGTGGCGTTAATGCTAACACGCTTCCTATCCCAATGATGAACATCATCAATGGTGGTTCTCACTCTGATGCTCCTATCGCTTTCCAGGAATTCATGATCATGCCAGCTGGTGCTCCTTCTTTCTCTGAAGCATTACGTTGGGGTGCAGAAGTTTTCCATAACCTTAAGAAAATCCTTCATGACAGAGGCTTATCTACTGCAGTAGGTGACGAAGGCGGATTTGCTCCGACTTTCGATGGTACTGAAGATGCGGCTGAAACTATCTTAAAGGCGATTGAAAAAGCAGGTTACAAACCAGGTGTTGATATTTTCTTAGCTCTTGATTGTGCTTCTTCTGAGTTCTACAAAGACGGCATTTACGATTATACTAAATTTGAAGGTGAGAAAGGTGCAAAACGCACTAGTGCAGAACAAGCAGATTACCTTGCTCAATTAACTCAGAAATACCCTATCATTTCTATTGAAGATGGTATGGACGAAAATGACTGGGATGGCTGGAAATTGTTAACTGACAAAATCGGCGACAAAGTTCAATTAGTTGGTGATGATTTATTTGTAACTAACGTTACTCGTCTTCAAAAAGGTATCGATAGCAAAACCGGTAACTCGATCCTTGTAAAAGTTAACCAAATCGGTTCATTAACTGAAACTATCAATGCAGTATCATTAGCACAAACTAATGGTTATACTTCAGTGATGTCTCACCGTTCTGGCGAAACAGAAGATGTTACCATTGCCGACTTAGCTGTAGCATTAAACTGCGGTCAGATCAAAACTGGTTCAGCTTCACGTTCAGACAGGATTGCAAAATACAATCAGTTAATCCGTATTGAGGAAGAACTTGGTGCTTCTGCACGTTTCTTAGGCAAAGATTTCAAGTTTGTGAAATAGCATATCTCAAGATAGACTTGAGTCTTGAGATTTTAGATAATAGAAAAGGGGGCCGGTTACTGGTCCCCTTTTTTATGAGATCAACACTGATATCTCATAACTAATATCTCAATATTATTTTTATATATTTGTTATATGAAGAGGGTGCTCAGCTTATTCAGTAATAAATACTTCCTTTCTACAACAGTCTTTGTGGTCTGGATGATGTTTTTTGACAGGAATGACCTGATGTCGCAGGCCGAATACCGGGCTCAGCTTGATAAACTAAAGGAAGAAAGAGACTTTTATATCGAGGAGACCGGCCGGGTAAAGAAGGACCTTGAAGAGCTAACGACAAACAGGGAAAAGCTTGAAAAATTTGCCCGCGAAAAATACCTGATGAAGAAAGCAAACGAGGATGTTTATGTTCTTATTCCCGAAAAGGATAAAGAAGAGGACAAAACTCTGTTTTGATCTTCGATATATTGCATTTAAAACTAAGTTGTGAGTTTATCTGGTAAATCTGCTATTACCGTCTTAACTGCGGTCGTTTCATTTTCGACTGCCCAGGTATTTGCCCAGGCTGACAGCAGTGCTTCCAGGAAATTAATCATCCTCGATAAAACTACAACGCTCATTCAACCCGCTTCCGCGCTTAACTACATTGGAGAAATTAAGGGGCGCTCATATATCAAATTAACTCTCCATCCTTTAGAAAAGAGAGGAGCTAATTCTGACGAAACGACCGGCATTGAGCAGTATAAAGGAAGCTACTATGAGTCTGTAAGTGGCAAAACCTATACATTAACAGGCAGTTTTGACCCGGGAACCAAAATATGGAATCTAAAATGTTATAATAGCCGAAAACAATACGTTTCGTTATTTCAAGGCAGGGAAACATCTGAAGACGTCATTGAAGGCGTTTGGAAAAACAAGCACCAAAGTCTCTCCTTTTATCTTTTCAAAAAAGACACCCAAAATTGATTATAATTCTCCGCTCCGTTTTCTTACTAACCATTCGGTGCTCAGCAACACAATAATCATAACAAAAATCCATTTCATATCTATCATCTCTTCGAATGTCCTGTTCTCATAAGAAATAGTCTTTACCAGCTCATTTTTCGAAACACGTTCATACAAGTCATCTATGCCGTCAGGCATTACCATTTCACCTCCGCTTTGCTTCGCTAAAACATTTAAAAGCTGATGATTTGCGATTGTCTGTCTCAATTCAACGCGTTCTTTTGACACGATAAACTTCCCCTCTGCCTTGTATTTCCTTTCTCCTAACTGCGTTACCGCTCCAAAAGAATACTCTCCCGAAGGCAAGGATCCTGCATCGAGAGCATACGCATTACTGGTTCTGGAAAACTGGAAAGGAAATTTTCTATTTCCGTTGCCGCTTAACACCACCGAAACATCGGGAGTATTTATAAGTTCATTTGCGTCATTATACAATTCAGCATTCAAAAGTACATGATCATTCTCATCAAATGCATTACGAGCTGTATAAACCCTGAACTTTCTCTTATCATCCTTTTCAGACAGGTACTGCACCGATTTTGCAAGCAATGCATCTGTTGCATTATGATTCCCTCTAAGCCTGAATTCATTGAGCCTCCATCGCCATATTCCCTCGCCGGCGAGAACGCCAACCTTTTGTTCTGAAGTATTAGAAAACAGCAAGAGAGGCCGGTCTGATAAAATGCTGCCTAATTGCTGATAAAGAAAAATGGATGCAGGAGATTTTATCCTGTAGCTGCCCGACGGTGAGACTAAAGGACCTAGGGCAGATAGCTGCTTTGCAAGCCCGTCAGGAATTACAAATGTATGGAAATCACTATTCACACCGGCTGTTGCTTCGAGCATACTTCCTGCAGACGTTATTTCGAGAAGATGCTGTGACTGGGAAAGCGCGGGAATGTTGCTTTGGGCACCCGTAATGAACAAAACCGGCTTCCCGCGCATTTTCCGAATAAGGCTTTGCATAGGTACAGAAACAGAAGGAAGCTGATGAAGGATCAAAAGATCCGCATCTTTCATACCCCCAGCCTCTGCCCCTGAAGCTAGTCCGCTGCTGACTTCATAGTTTTTGTTTGACTCTATAGCCTGCTTTAATGCGGCAATGTCCGGATGCGGAGAGTTAGCCAGTATAAATACTTTAACTTTTCCTTCAAGCACTTCTACAAAAAAGTCCTCTTTATTGTTTTCTATTGAAAGTTCACCCTGAAGAGGTGAGAGCGCGACCGTAAAACGATGAATGCCCGCCTTCCCTGCATGTAACGTAACCGGTACGGTTACTTGATACTCGTTAGACCGTATCTCTATTTCCTTCCCGAAAACCTGTCCATCCTTATCTGAAACCGTTAAGCGGCTCCTCATTCCCAGGCTCTGATGTGCTTCTATGCTCACTTCTGCCTGAAAGTCATTACCCGACCAGACTATCGAATTATAGTTTATGTTAGCTACCAGGAGATCCTTCCTGGGAATAGTATCGCCTAAAGCAATGGTAAAAACCGGAGCCTTTAAAGCCCTGGCCTCATATTGCGGATTGCCTCCGCGATTATAAATACCGTCACTTGCAAGAATAACTGCGCCTATATTGCGATTAGCAAACCGGTCGTTTATAAAACGAAAAAAGGAATTGATGTCTGTAGTAGTTTCATTGAAATGGAAAGAACTTCCCGGCCTAAGCTGCGATCCCAGGGTAAACGAACGTACCTCATATGCAGAAGCAAAACGAGATTGTAATGCTTTAACTTTAGCAGAGTAAGCCGCCAAATTAAAGTTCAGAGGCTTTGAAACATTCAAAGAGGCCGAATTGTCCTGAGCAAAAATAATCAGCGGTTTTTCTGTTATCCTTTCGGTTTGCTTAACAAAAGGAGCAAACAGAAGAAAACATATAACTGCGGCAGTTAAAAACCGGAATGTGAATAACCAGGCTCTTGCGGCCGTAGAAATGGAGTTCCTCCTGTTGTATAAAGCGAAAGCATAACCTGCTCCGAGTAACAGACTAAACAGTAACCACAGAAAAGAAACACCACTCAACTGAAGCATAAAAATAAGCTCTTAGCAATAAGCTATTGGCAGTAAGCAAATAGCATTTGTAGCGTCTCTGTTAAAATTAATCTTTGTTTATTTCTGCTTAACCAATAGCTAATGGCCAACCGCCAAAGGCAAAACTTCGGCTAAAAGCCGAAGTTTATAAAGTTTACAGCATTCCTCCGTCAACGGCCAGTACCTGCCCGGTAACGTAAGCACTCATATCTGATGCAAGGAAAACACAAACATTAGCTACATCATCAGTTTCGCCAGCTCTCTTCATAGGAATATTCTGCTCCCAGCCTTCTACCACTTTGGGATCGAGTACCTCTGTCATCTCGGTTTTAATAAAACCGGGGGCAACAACATTTGTTCGGATATTTCTTGAACCAAGTTCTTTTGCCATTGACTTTGAAAATCCAATAATACCAGCCTTAGACGCAGCATAATTGCCCTGGCCCGCATTACCCTGTACGCCCACAACAGAACTCATGTTGATGAATACACCTTTACGGTTCTTCATCATAATTTTGGATGCAGCCTTGGTTACATTAAAAATTGATTTGAGGTTCACCTCTATCACCTCATCCCATTGCTGTTCACTCATTCGCATTAACAAACCATCTTTGGTTATTCCCGCATTGTTTACAACGATATCAAGCGTACCAAAATCAGCAACAATATCATTGATCAATTTCTCAGCAGCATCAAACTTAGAGGCATCAGACTGGTAGCCCTTCACTTTAGTACCTGCCTGCTGCAACTCCTGTTCTAAGGCTTGTCCTTTCTCTACAGAAGAAAGATATGTGAAAGCAACGTTAGCGCCATGCTCTGCGAACTTTTCCGCAATTTTCCGGCCTATCCCTTTTGAAGCCCCGGTAACGAGAGCTGTTTTTCCTTCAAGTAATTTCATAAAGAATAATTATAGAGCACGAAGTTAAGATTTTTTTAATATTAGTGCCCGGGCCACATTCACATGTAACCGCAACTGATTCCCTCTCCAAAGTGAACCGGAGCACGCAGAATTACACATTTCTCTCCAGGTGCTCGAGGATAGAAACCGGCCGTTTGTCTTCACCCAAAGCGACAAAAGTTAAAACGCCATGAATAGCCAGTTCCCTATGTTCCTCATACATTTGCTCCACATATATATCAATACCTACCTTCAAACTGGTTCTTCCCACTTCTGTAACTTTTGCCACCAGTTCAACGATCGTTCCTGAAGGAATGGGTTTATTAAAATTGATACGATCTGAGGAAACAGTAACTACAGGCAGACGCGTAAAACGGGTAGCTGCGATAAAAGCGGCCTCGTCCATCATATGCATAGCAACACCACCATGAAGAGTATCATAATGATTGGTATTTGTAGCAAACACAGGCTTAAACATCCGTGTTTCCGATTTTTCTATACGTTCTTCAATATTCATTTACCACAAAGATAGTCAAAAGGGGAAAGCGGAAAGTTGAAAGTTAAGAGTTAAAAGTTCAGAGCGAAAAGCAGAAAGTTCAGAGTAGAAAGTTAAAAGCAAATGGCGAACGCTAAAAGCGGAAGCCAGGTCAATTGGATGTTATATTAAAGGCTGCCAGCTGTTTACTGCAGGCTTTTAGCAGTCAGCCTAAAGGAAAGCAGGGGCTACCTTAAACTTTCAGCTTTTAACTTTCTACTTTAAACCTCCTACTTTAAACTTCCTCTACTTCCCAGCTGGAACAAAGTTCATAGAAATTGAATTCACACAATGCCTAGTATCTTTGGATGTAAAGCCTTCTCCCAAAAAAACATGTCCTAAGTGCGCGCCGCAATTCGCACAAACGATCTCTGTTCTTCGGCCATCGGCATCCGGAACTCTTTTAACGGCTCCTTTTATCTCGTCATCAAAACTTGGCCATCCGCAATGAGAGTCAAATTTATCTTCCGAGTTATAAAGAGGAGCATTACACCGCTTACAGGTATAAGTCCCTTTTTCCTTATTATTCAAATATTCCCCAGTACCAGGGTATTCAGTTCCCTTGTTAATAATAACCCGTTCTTCCTCCGGAGTTAACTTATTATAATTCATATTTTTAGTAGTTTTTACAGGTTGATCACTTTTAACCTTTTTATCCTGCCCACACGAATAAAGAGTTGCAAGTAAGAGACAGTATAACAAACAGATAGTTTTTTTCATTCCCGTTTTTTACAATATAACGAAATAAAGGCGTCTCTGATATCTGAATGAGAAGATCTTACAATTCTACTACCTATTTAGCTTATGAACAGAATCATGTACTTTTGCTGTCATGAAAATTACTCTCCTCGTACTTGGGAAAACGGAAGACAAATATCTTAAGGAGGGAATCGAAAAATACACCAAGCGGCTTAAACACTATATCAATTTCAGTATAGTAGAAATTCCTGAGCTGAAGAACACGAAGAATCTCAGCGAGGATCAGCAAAAAACAAAAGAATCGGAATTGATTAGAAAGTTCGTCAGTCCTGCCGATCACCTTATCCTGCTCGACGAACGGGGAGAAGAATTCACGTCGTCTCAATTTGCTGGCTTTATTAACAAAAAAATGCTGGGGAGTATCCATAACCTGGTATTTGTTGTTGGCGGTCCTTATGGCTTTGACCATACTATTTACCAGGCGGCAGGCGGCAAAATATCTCTGTCGAAAATGACTTTCTCTCACCAAATGGTGCGCTTGTTTTTTGTTGAACAAATTTACAGGGCTTTTACCATTTTAAAGGGTGAGCCATACCATCACGAATAAAAACTACGTTAGTAAGTTATGCAGATCGATCCGAAAAAATACACAAGAAATTACAGGTTCAGAGGAGGCAACACGGGAAGTGAACAAAAGCGCTTTTGGATTTTCCTCGTTATAGGACTGTTGATAGGAATGGCTATTGTCTATTTATTTTAAGCAATTGACAGTGGACAATTGATAATGGACAGTTGACAAGGGACAGTGGACAATGGACAGAGAATAGGAAAATGCATTTATGAAATTATATGCTCTATTCAATTAACCATTATAATGTACTATTTTATATTTCTTCATTTTCAATTGTCAACTGTCCACTGTCAACTTTCCATTGTCAACTGTCAGTTGCCTTAATCCTGCGGAGCAGCTGAAGCAGGTGCTTCTTCTGCAAAGAGGGGCAGTTCCTTTAAGATATTAAACCAGTTGACTATCTTCTTAATATCGGAGGCATATACTTTCTCCTCGTCGTGACCTGGAGCAACTTCCCTAAAAAATGACCGTAAGCTCTTACCGTCAGCCTTCGCATCAGGCACAGATGAACTTTCTTTTATTCGTTCAAAGATTTCGATTAACTTCAGGTCATCATCTTCACCAAAAATGGTAATATCCTCGAGAGAGGCCATCTTAGACGTTGAAAGATTTACTACAAGCTTTAATTTCTGTTCATCAAGACTCTCAAGCACGAAGCCTGATTTATTCTGTCCTATTACTTTATACAATCCCGGTTTACCCGAAACGGATACTATTCCTCTTAAATTCATGATTTTATATTAGATATGAGGTGTGAGTATTTAGATTATCTCAATACTCTTCACTCAATTCTTACTCCTCAATTATGTCAATTCCCAGGATTTTATCGCCCTGACGAATGTCATCTACAACATCCACGTTCTCTACAACTTTGCCGAAACATGTATGATTCCTATCGAGGTGAGCAGTATTCTTCCGGCTGTGGCAAATAAAGAATTGTGAGCTTCCTGTGTCGCGACCTGCATGGGCCATGGATAATACACCCCTGTCATGGTACTGATTGTCGCCCGTCAGCTCGCACTTAATACGAGTACCCGAACCTCCGGCTCCTGTACCTGTTGGATCGCCCCCCTGGATTACAAAATCAGGAATTACACGGTGAAAGGTAACACCATCATAAAATTTTTCCTTAGCCAACTTCAAAAAGTTCGCTACAGTATTCGGAGCATCTTTGTCGTAGAACTCTACGGTCATGTCTCCTTTTTCTGTTCTTATAATCGCTTTACTCATAATCTTTCAATTTTGAATCGGCAAAGTTAACAATTTTTGGCTATTGACAGTGAGCTAACAACTTTTAGAATTAGTAATCAGATGGCAGTTGTCGGCCAATCAACATTCACCAGTTTATTAAAACACAGCTTACATTCCTTATCCTCAACCTGCAACATACAACCTCATTTCATTTAAGTACTTTTGTATGGTAATCTTTCGTTATCAATAGCATGCGCAGACTAAATATCGTTTTACTTCTGATTTTCATTACGATCAGTGCGCGGGCGGCTTCCATGTTAATACCCATGGATGAAGAACAGAAGAACCACCTGAAGGCATACGGCCTTACCTACTGGGTATTAAAAAATGGGCTCGAATCAAACTGGCTGCTTAACTATAGAGGCGGCAGTTTTCTGATGAACTACAACCAAAACGTAGAAAGCGAATGTAAGATCAGAGGAATATCCTATGAAGTGCTGGCAGACGCAAAGGCAAGTGCTATTCTGACGGAAATCAGCAACCCCGAAGTGAACATGGAAATTGTTAAGCTCGAAAAAGCGCCAAAGATTGCTGTTTACTCGCCAAAAAACAAGTTGCCATGGGACGATGCAGTTACATTGGTACTTACCTATGCTGAAATCCCTTACGACATAGTCTATGATGAAGAAGTGTTGAAAGGCGAATTGCCTAAATACGACTGGCTGCACCTCCATCATGAAGATTTTACAGGTCAGTACGGACGGTTCTGGTCGGCTTTTCGCACTGCACCCTGGTATACTGAAGATGTAAAGCTGCAGGAAGCTACAGCCCGGAAACTGGGCTACAAGAAAGTATCGCAAATGAAATTGGCAGTGGCAAAATCTATAAGGGCCTTCTGTGCTGGCGGCGGCTTTCTTTTCGCCATGTGCTCGGGCACCGATAGCTTTGATATAGCGCTTGCTGCCGAGGGGACTGATATCTGCGAAAGCATGTTTGATGGAGATGGCGCCGACCCTAATGCTCAGTCAAAATTGGATTTTAACCAGACATTCGCTTTTCAAAACTTTAATATTGACCTTAATCCCTATAATTATGAATTCTCGAATATCGATGTAACCCAGTCACGAACGCTGCAGCAAACAGAAGACTTCTTTACGTTATTCGATTTTTCAGCTAAATGGGATATTATTCCGACCATTCTAACCCAGAATCACGACAAAGTAGTAAAGGGTTTTATGGGACAAACCACAGCTTTCAGAAAGTCTGTTCTCAAACCGGATGTACTGGTGATGGGAGAAACAAAAATTGCAGATGAAGCACGTTACATACACGGCGAATTTGGGAAAGGGCAATGGACATTCTACGGGGGGCACGATCCCGAAGATTATCAGCACGCTATTGGCGACCCGCCTACCGATCTTAGTCTACACCCCAATTCCACCGGATACCGGCTCATCCTAAACAACGTACTGTTTCCCGCAGCAAAAAAGAAGAAGCAAAAAACATAAAGAAGGCCCGTGTCTTTCGGAATGTATCAGCAGGGCGAGAGTTGAGTTATAGGTTGGGGTTGCAGGTTGTAAGTTGTAAGTTGCAGGATGCGGGTTGCAGGCCACCAGGACAAAAGTCAAAATCGCTTTAATTTCTTGTAAAAGAATGATATAAAGCATCTTATACTTATTACATACAACTTATTACTTACAACCAGCTTTAATCGTAAAAATTCCAGCTCACGCCATATTTCAACAGGGCGCTTGGCATAGGATATCTGTTCACTGTATAGTATCCTTTTGAGAACAGTCCCTGGTTGAGGTAATCATAGCGGACAAATATATTTGCTCTCCGCAGTGAAAACCTCGCCCACACGTCTACGATAGGATATGACGAGAATTTAGCAGGATAGCCATTATAGAATTGACTAATATTTATGGCGTATGAAGGTGCCAGGAAAGCTGTATTCATCTTTACGTCGAACCCAAGATTTGCAGCAAGAGCGTTCTTAAAGAACCTGTTGCCGTAGTAAAAACTATTATAGGTATAAAACTCAGGTACCCTAAGCAAATCCTGATAATCTGTCTTTTGGTATACAGCGTAGCTTTCCAGGTTGAAATTACCCATTCTGAATGTTTTACCTGCCGAGAGCTTCAACATACTGATGTTGCCCCCTTCCTGCCGGGGCTCTATTACATTAGGGAATGTAGTTTCTGCCAGGTACAGATAGTTAGTCATTAGAAAATATTCCGCTTTAAGGTTAAACCGGTATTTGGGATTAACATAAGCGAACGACAAGTTATTTATTTTGGTCTTATCAAAGCTATTATCCCAGTTGTGATAAGTATAATTCAACCTATCATAAATTTGTTCGGGCGACTTATTCTGCGAATAGGCTCCCAGAATGATCCGGCCAACTGAACGGCTCAGGTTAAATTGTGCCTGCGCCTCATAAAGAAAATCACCAGCGTTTCTCCCCTGAAAAACCTGCTGAAGGTTCCCGTTTATAGTAACACGGTTACTGAAACGGTATCCGATATTGCCCTTGAAGGTTATATTCTGAAAACTCAGGTCATACCCCTCCTGATTATATTTGTAAAGGTCGTGCTGCAATCCCAGGTCGAGCTTCACTTCATTTTTAATAAAGCTTACAGCCTTCCCCCTGAGGTAAAAACTATACATAAACTCATTTCTGAAGTTACTCACCGTGGTAGTATCAACAACAAGAGCGGCATCATTGGCAATGTCGGGGAAAACATTATAAGGGTCGGCGTCATTTTTATAAAAGCGGTAGAAGTCTTTTGTATAGTTTAAAGAATGCGACAAACGCTGCGTTGGTAATACCTTAGACGCCGAATCTTTAACAAGGCTATCAATCCTGCCGATATAGTAAAACTGTTTCAAAAAGAAACCTTTCTGCTTCGACGTCTGCCGTACCGGGTCACTTGAATTATTTAGCCTGACCGTTTCCTGCGCGGCTCCCAGAGTGCTGGTAGAATTGAATATGGTGTCGTTAAGCACCGACCCGTTCTCCTCCGTCTTTAACGTATTGAAAAGTCCGTTCACCATAATATTATACCTCTTCTTTGGTGATTCATACCAGGTGAAAACAGCAGCATTCATGTGGTCGGCATTCTGATTACGATATGTTCCGCGTGCCCCGATTCGAAAATAATTGGCACCTACATTCCAGTTCGGTTTTATATTCTGAGTGTGTATCACCCTGAGGATTTGTTCGGCAGTGGATCCATTGACATAGTAAAGTGAGGTAAATGGCGTCCGGGCACGGTAATATCTCAGAGAGTCCTGCGTGAGGCGATAAATATCCATCGAATGAAAACCAGGATCAAAACCAATAGTCTTCGAGGGGTTAAATAGCATCTCCCTGTATGGAAGACCCAGATTCCCAAGGTTGACTGTAGGTCTTTCAGGCTGATTCAGTGGATTATAGTTATGAAAACGATATAAAGTGGTATCGATGGGCACCGTTTGCGTACTGTCTTTCAGCAAACCAAGGTTTGTGTACCTGATATATTTCGAATTAAAGATGAGTGTATCACGGGCCGCTTCCTCAAGCTTTCGAAGAGAATCCAGATCCGAGCCCTGCTCTGCCTTAACCGGCTCCTGTGCAAACGCTTGGATCCCTAACAGCATAAGCACTCCCGTAAGTACAACTAATAAATATTTCATTAAAAATATATTATAAAGTAGCCAGCAGCTCTTTAAGGATCAGTGTCATCTTAGGTTCAGCTCCCTCAGCAACCTTTAGTATCTCTTCTACGGATATCGGATCAGGACTCGTCTGAAAGCCCTCATCTGTGATGACCGAGACAGCAAACACCGGAAGCCCCATATGATTTGCAACAATAACTTCCGGAACAGTACTCATGCCAACCGCATCACCCCCAATTATACGAAGATATCTATACTCTGCACGGGTTTCAAGATTTGGCCCTGCCACCGATACGTAAACGCCCTTATTGCATCTAATGTTATTAGCCTTTGCTATTTCAAGCGCTTTTTCTATCATTTCCTGACTATAAGGCCTGCTCATATCAGGAAAACGCGGACCGAAATCATCGTAATTCCTGCCTCTCAATGGATTATCCGGTTGAAGGTTGATATGATCTTCAATGATCATCAGATCGCCTTTAACAATCTCAGGGTTCAGTGAGCCGCTCGCATTTGACACAAATAAATGTTTAATCCCCAGCGCCTTCATCACTCTTACCGGAAAAGTGATCTGCTTCATATCATATCCTTCATAATAATGAAGTCGTCCCTGCATTGCTACAACCTTCTTCCCTTGTAAAGTACCAAAGATCAATCGTCCGGAATGAAATTCTACGGTTGAAATGGGAAAATCAGGAATATTGGTGTACATCAGCTTGTGCTGTATTTCAATTTCACTCACCAACCCACCCAGGCCTGTTCCAAGTATAATACCCACTTCAGGCTCAAAATCGCCGATACGTTTTTTAATGTACTCTGTTGTGCTGTAAATGTTCTGAAACATATCTTTCTATTAAATAATCAAATTTATTTGCATCGGGTTCATGTATGCGTGCCCTTACCGGCAGATAATAAACCGGGAGAGCCGACAAAAGTTCAGTAAGCTCAGGATCCATCAGCCGCTGAGAGTCTTTCTCAGTGGTGACGATCAACTTTAAGGCCGCTCTATCCTGTTTAAAATCTTCTGCAAGTTTAGCAATATTTTTCGTGCTGAAAGGATGATGATCGGGGTAATCGTAATGACTGATCTTATTGGTATAGCCTTCCAGCTTACTTAACAGAGGAGAGGGATTGGCTATACCTGTAATAAGGAATAGCCGCGTCTCCTGATCTATCTTATCGAGCGGAATTTCCTGCCCTTCTCCAAATAAGGGAATAAGGTTCCCATACTCAAGAAAAGAAAAATATATTGATTGATAACTAAAAGGCTTGAGCCGTCGTACCATCCACGTTTTGTGTTCGGGTGAAAGCACCTCAGGAGTCTTGGTTACCACCAGCACATCCGCCCTTTTTCTTCCCCAAAAAGGTTCTCTTAAATTTCCCGCGGGGAGCACCAGCATAAAATCACGAAGACGCGTATAATCAAACAGAAGGATATTAAGACCTGGTTTGACAGCCCTGTGTTGAAAGGCATCGTCCAGGATAATCACCTCATGATCGTTGCGGAGATTCTCAATACCAGTTACTCTCTTCTCGGCGACGGCCACGGTGATCGGGACAAACTTACGCCTGAACTGAAGAGGTTCGTCGCCCGCCTGCTGCGCTGTATCCGAAGTTTCTACGATTCTGAACCCTTTAGTCTTTCGCCCATACCCACGGCTAAGAACTGCAACTTTCCGTTGATCCTTCAGCAAACGGATAATGTATTCAGCCATGGGGCTCTTTCCGGCGCCACCTACTGCAAGATTTCCGATACAGATCACCGGAAGATCAAATTTTCGCGACGAAAAAATACCGGCGTCATACGCAGCATTCCGTAGCAAAATAATCAATCCGTACAGCCATGAAAATGGAAGCAAAAGAAGACGCAAATATTGCATGCCGTAAAAATAGGGTTAAATTAACGAGCTGCAAACAAATATGCAGCTGCATCAAATACACTAATATGCAAAGGTGGGCAGATTTTTATGCCAGAAATAGCAAGTATTCCCAACATTCGAAAATTATTCTTGCAAATTCAAAAATTAAATCATTGCTTTGCATTTCAAAGTTCTTTTACAAATGAAAGAAAAAGACATTTATTCGGAGCTTAGTTCTATCAGAAGTTTGATGGAGCGATCCTCTAAATTTATTTCACTGAGTGGGCTCTCAGGCATTTTAGCGGGCATATACGCGCTGATCGGCGCCGGCATCGCTTATAAACTGGTTTATAGCGGGAATGCTGGTCTTGGTTACAGGGACTTCTATATCAACGAGCCTCTGATTTTATGGCAACTCTTTTTCATCGCGGCAACGGTATTAGTTCTTTCGCTCATTACGGGGGTTTGGTTAACCATCCGTCAGGCTCGTAAGAAAGGAGAAAACGTTTGGAATCCTGTTAGCAAACGATTACTTGTAAACATGTCAATCCCGTTATTCACAGGCGGCTTTTTTATCCTGATACTGCTGCTCCGCGGGGAATATGGTATCATAGCGCCTTCCTGTCTGATATTCTATGGCCTGGCCCTCATCGCAGGCAGCCATTACACTTTTTCAGATGTAAAATGGCTTGGGTTCTTCGAGATTGTTCTTGGCCTGGCAGCGGCCTTACTTCCAGGTTATGGAATAGTATTCTGGACAATCGGATTTAGCCTGCTCCATATAATTTACGGCTCTGTTATGCATTTTAAATACAATAAGTGAAAATTCCATTAGAACAATTTGATAAAGCTTTTGAAAACCGGCTGCGTCTCCAGATAATGAGCGTACTGGTAGCCAACGAGAGTTACGATTTTAACTCTCTGAAAGAGCTATTGAATGCAACCGACGGAAATCTTGCCTCCCATCTTAAAGCCCTGGAAAAAGAACAATATATCACTGTAGAAAAAAGTTTCATAGGCCGTAAACCCAACACCCGCTACTCTGCTTCAGCGACAGGTCGTAATGCTTTTAAAAAACATCTTGAAGCCCTCGAAAATTTAATCAGGCAACAAAAAAAGAATTAATTCAGCCCCCTCTTCCTTTATAAAAGTCGCCTTATTACCATGCCTAAAGTGCACATGACATTTTATCAGGGCATCCCTTATTTGGTAACAAATGAGGAGTAAATCAGGTCGTAAATATGCTTCAATTTGTATTGTAAATAACGAAGCAATACAAAATGAAAAAACACAATTTTATTATGATTCTGGGGATCCTGTTTCTTCAAAACTATTCAATAGCTCAGGATACAACAAGCTGTGGCGAGCATAAGGTGAACATACCACATTATAAAGCAGAGCAAGCATTTGAGGTAGAATCCTTATTTCCAATGTTCTTTACAGGTGGGTTTCATGCAGCTATTGGATATAGATATGGCAAGTTTCGCCTCAGGGCAAGTGTCATCAACGGAGGAGATTACAATGCCGAGCCCGCCGGACTGGATAATCAAAAGGATACGTTCAAACGGTTCTATAAAACCTCGCCGGGCTTTTTTCTGGGATACAACATATGGAAAAATCTTGAAACCTATACTTTCGTAGAAATGCACACTTTTGCTGTAGAACAGAAAGCCACAGGAAGGAGACAGAACATACGCAGTAATGATTTTGGAGGAGGTGTCAGCTACCAGTTTTTCTTTGGCAAATATGTATACCTTCAGCCTGGATTACACCTGTATTTGCGGAGCGACAAAAGTCGTGATTTTAACGGAGAAAGATATACTATTCCTAATGCCGATATTTCTCCTGTTATACGCATAGGATTCAGAATTTGGGAGAAACAGTAAGCAGACAATTTTTACGGGCTAATGTTCTCTTTACTCCGGTATATTCCATTTCAAGGCACGTTTATAACCAGTATCTTTGATGGTATAATGGGAACAGCCATCGACCTGAAAGATCAGGTACTAAAAGTATGCAATCTGAATGAAAAGGAGTGGGATATCTTTTCCAGCCATATCCGTTATAAAGAAGTACAAGGGAATCAATTTCTGCTCAGACAGGGGAATATTTGTGATTTTGTTGGCTTTATCAGGTCGGGAAGCTTTGTATATTCACGTTTCCTTGAAAACGGAGAAAGCTTCACTACTGATTTTGGATTTGCCGGGCACTGGATTACGGATATCTACAGCCGCCTCAACCATTTACCGTCTTTTTTGAATATTATCGCATTGGAGCGGTCGGAGGTGTATTTGCTTCAGAGTGAAGTATTGGATGAGCTGTATATAAAGATACCAAAGCTAGAACGTCTTGGAAGAGTATTGACAGAGAATGCTTTTATGCGCATTGTGAGGCAGACATTGAACCTTCAGATATCTGATGCTAAAGAACGCTATCTCCAGCTAATTCATGATGAGCCTGAGATAATACAAAAAATCCCACTTTATCATATTGCTAATTACCTGGGCATTGCCCCGAAGTCGCTCAGTCGCATCAGGAAAGAAATTGTAACAGGGAATCCTAAATGATGCTTTTCAGGAATTACTACTTGTTATCTCCAATTCCTCACTTCCACTCAGCAGGCCCAGCGTACTGGCCAGAGCAGCTTCCACTGTTCCTCCGTAAATACCCTGATAGGCAGCTTCTCCGGCAAAATAGATCGTGTCTGCTACAGGCGCAGCAAGTACTTCAGAGGGTTGCGGAACACTTACAGTCGGATAGGTATAGGCACCGTTTGCAAACGGATTAGCGGCCCAGTTAGAGATCTTAAAGGCTAAAAGAGATTTTTTTAGTTCTGCCCTTTCCATATCAAATATTCTGCTTAATGAGTGTAAAGCCATTTCCAGCAGCTCGTCTTCAGTTGCATTACGGTAAGATTCGGCATCCGGACCGCCCAGCCATCCTGTAAGTACCGGATGGCTCAATGGGTACTGTGTCCACCATGTAGGAAAAGCTTCATCGGAAAATATAAAGCCTGTATCAGTACCCGTTTTCGCTTCCCAAAAGGCGCCTTCAAAATACAGCACCGCTTTTATGACAGATCCAAAACCGATTGAACGGATCAGTGCGATCCTTTCAGGCAAAGGAGGATTAAACTCTATGGCACCGGGTTCAGTCACCTCCATCTTTAACACTCCGACTGGTACGGTAATAATAATCTTTTCAGCACTATAACAATTACCCGAAGAAGTTATAACTTCGGCAAAGCCCGTCCGCCAGTTGACTTTTTTTACAGTTTCTCTATAGCATATTTCGGCTCCATACAAAAGACATTCACTCTCCATAAAATCAATCAGCCGGCCGTATCCCCCTTCAATCCTGTATTGTTCGCCCTCTTCCTGCTGCCATTCCTTCGAGAGCGATAACGAACTGGCGTAGTCGGGGTCAGCAGCATCAAATCCTTTAGCAAAATCCAGCACCGACTCTCTCAACCCTTCATATTTCTCTCCGCCAATATACCGGCTCAGAAATTCTGACAGGCTGATATCCTCTTTCAGCGACTTCAGTTTTTCCATTACAAGCGACCAGTCATCTTCGTCTCCCCGCTGTTCCTTGCCTTTAAACATTCTTACACTTTTTCCATCAACAGGATAATAATGGATTCCTGCCTCCTTAAGAAGGGCCATAGTGAGCGGAAGTTTCCCGTGTATAAATTCGGCACCTAACATCACGGGCTGAGGAAAACCGGGCTCCCGCAAATCTGCAATCCGTCCTCCTGCCCTGTCTGCAGCTTCGAGGATCAGTACTTTTTTAAAGTCCCTGGTTAGTTTACGGGCGGCAGCCAGGCCTGAGATACCAGCGCCAACTATAAGAACATCAAATTGTGGCATATTACCATCATTATATGTTTTCAACAATTAGAGAAGCGACTAGTTTGCTATATAACACAAGCAGTGCTCTGCCTACTGTTACAATCAACAATAAAGTTTAAATGTATCAATCATAAAGGATTTATCAAAACTTCACCCTCTTTCCATTCAATGAGGCGATATCGTTTATGGCCGCCTTTGATCGTTGCCGAGGTTTCGTCTTTTTAGGCACCTTCTTCCCATTGGGCCACATCGCCTCCCGCAGGATATCGTTGCCGAAGTATTCCAGCATGTCAAACACCCGCTGGGGCCGCCCCGATGATTTCATCTCCCTGACGTCATCATCCACACGCTTTTCTCCGTAACCTGCAGGCGCTTCGTCCTGAGATGGATAGGTGGCGATTAGGGCCGCAGGACTATACTCTTTGGTGTTCATGCTCTCATAGCGCAGCTCATAATCGTTGTAATCCAGGCAGCTTACCGAAGCCACCAGGATCAAAAGGCTCCCCTGGGGCACCTCTCCCTCAAACAGCAGCTCCTGCGCTGCTACCCTCTCCTCTCTGCCCATCTCCACATCCTTTACACCCACATATTCATAGAACTCCTGCCTGAAATTGAAGGCTACCAGCATGAAGCGCAGCCGGTACCGGTCGATCTTCTCCGTTTTAAAGGGCGAAACAATATCTCTTTGGGCATTGATCTCTGGAAGGCTTACCAGCACCTGTCCTTGTTCATTACGCCGCACTGCCGGTTTTACCTTCAGGCAGTCGGAGAGCCTGCTGTGGAGGTTAAACTCCATCCCTTCGAGAAAACCCAGCTCGCCGTCGTGCAGGTCGCGTTCCCCGCGTCCCTTGCTGCGGCTGTTGCGGATACACTGGTAAACTGTCCGCGAGAGGCGGTTGATCATACCACCGTCGTAAAGATCGCGGTATGCCGGAAGGAAGGCCTCGCGGATGATCCTCCCGCAGCTGCTGGACATGCCGAACTCCGAGGAACTCTCCCTGCTGGCCTCTGTTTGCTGAAACTTTTTGGGCTGGCCCTGAACAATGGTCATGCCCCTGTACCTGCGATAGATGACGTTCCCGGCCTTGCCGTGGATACCGCCTTTAGTGTCTAAAATTGCCATATATCAAGCTATTCTGCTTTTACAGCAGCCAGCCATCAGCAATACGGTAAAGGAAACAGCACTGTCCGGGATATTAAGGTCTTGCAAATGCCTGCCTGCACGGAGAGTAAAGTTGGCGATAAAAAGAAAAAGATGCAGAAAAAACTGCAATTTAAAACGGATATAAAATGCAGAAAATGAAAACATTGGAGAGGTGCAGCCCTCACCGGCGTGTAGTCCGGCTGAGTATGTTGCAAAAGAGAACCATTACAAAACCAGCAGTGAGCCCACGTTTTGTATGAAAAGGTGGACTTATAATGGGCTTTGCATGGGTTGGGTATGGGTTCATAGGTACCCGGGGGATAACGGGGTTAGGGTTGGACTACAGACGCCCAACAAAAGAGATTCCTACCGAAAAGGCGGTTAAGAGAACCGCATTCTGTAGGTCATGTAAACTACCAAATGATATTTAGGGGTTGTCCATACCTGACAGCTTCATTACCTATATAATCACGAAAACCTTTTTCGGCCGAGAAAATCTTGTCGCTTTTCTCCCAGCCAGAATAAAATCTAAAATCAGAAGTTCTTCCGGGAGAGATCTTCATACTAACATAATAGGTATTTTTCACATCCGTTCCTTCGTTAGGCGTTGTGCCCGTCCCGTCACAGAGAGAGGCGGGTGTTAGAATCGCCATACCAAGATGGTCTTTATTTTCCGACTGCAGGTCGTATGTAAACAGCCCCTGTACCCCTCCTCTTGCAACAGGAGTCGACTTTTTACTATTCAGATTAACGATGCCACTCACCAGCCTGGCTCCTGCAGGAGCATTATAAACACTTACTTTGCTTTCGTAGAAATACTGTCCGCCCCAGATACTTATTTCTTCGGTCAGATCAAGGGCAGGAATCGACTCCAAAGCCTTCCAATCCGGATAATGCAACCTGAATATGGCTCTAACCGGTCCATCGGCTATCTTTTCATAAATAACGGGCCCCATATTCTGCCCTCCAAGCCTGATTAACGTATCCTTTTTCCCTGTAAGAGGCATGGACATCGCCAGAGAACCGGCGCCAAGAGACTTGCCTACAGCGAGAATATCCATTCCCCAACCGGCCAGATGGTGATAAGAATCTGAAGGATCCGCTCCTACCGTATCCAGCATCATTTTAGAAGTTGTTTTACCCCAGATATCTTTCGTATTACGTACATCGAAATAAATGCGGAAGCCCACTTTGTCATTCTCCCAGGCCGGACCTTCTGTAAGAAAGGGAGGCAATTTCTGTTGAGAGAAATCGGTATTTGGTTGTCCTGCAGGGACGCTGTCGCGTTCAAGCGCGGGACCAAATGTGGCATCGGTGTTTTTTCTTCTCTGGCGAACGTGTGCACGGACAACGGCCTTCCCCAGCAATCTGCCGGTTACGGAGACATTAAAAACCACCTTCTCGCCGGGCTTAAAAGAATAAAGAAAAGCTGCTTCATCCCACTTTTCATCTTTATCCATATCATCGAACTGAACGACCACAGGCCGGTTTGCACTTTCAATAATGCTGATGTAATTACCTTCGGGAATCTTACCAAGCTTCCTTTCGATCATTTTTCTTGAAAGTACTATAAGTTCATCCGGGCGACAGAAATCAGAGGGATTTGAAACAGATAGCTGCTTTGCTTTTTGTGCAAATAATCCGGCAGAGCTGAAAAGCATTAGTACAAAGAGAGGAAACAGGGGTCTTGTTTTAAATTTCATAGACATCTGGCTATTATGGCGTTTACGACTTCAGGAATACTATCAGGCTTCAAACATAGATAAATTGCTTTTATATGCAAAATACATAAACAGTTTACCGTTCCTTAGCATACAGTTACAAATCAAGCAGGAGAAACATCAGTAGAAAACGGGAAACAACAAAGAATAAGGTGTCCTGAAAAAAGTGTATGTCATCCTCAGATTATTACATAAAGTACTATTGCCTTTTCATTAATATTCCTTCCTGTACTTTTGATTTAAGAGCTTGATAAGCAGAAGGGTTTGATTTCCAATTCAGTTATAAACGATAGTATTAATATCCATGAAAAGAAGATGCATTTTAATTCTTCCGGTTTTTTTTATGTCGAGTTTTGTCTTCGCCCAGAACCGGATCCATCTCAGGAAGTTTAACGATAGTACGGCTCATTCGCCGTTAAAGGCTTTGGTTCCTGATCATTCGGCAGTTAGCAACCGTTCTCCCCTTTTCACCCCAAAGATTATAGACGACATAAGAAGCGGTAAGATAAGTGTAATCAAACCCGCTGTGAAGAATTCTGACGGTAAAATGTCGGAAGCACGACAAAAAACGGGGCAATTAAGTAAACCGATTTCCGCCAACACCCAAACGGACTCATCTTTTTTTAGAAAGATCTATAAATCGGAAATGTTGAAAGCAAAAGCTTTTAAATGGTATAAACCTGAAACAGACAATTAAAAATCAAAAAAATGAAAAAGCATTCTCTGATTTTAATTTGTATTTGTTTAATCTTAACCGGAGTACGGGGGCAATCACCCCGTTTCTTCTATTCTATACAAAGCCCCAATGCATCCGTCTTTAAATCGGGAGTAGAATCTCCGGTAACGCTCGACATTGGAAAGGCAGGCGTGAATATCCCCGTCTACACGCTGGAGGATAAAGACCTGAAACTGGATTTATCACTCAGTTATAATTCAAACGGGGTAAAGCCAGATGTGCATCCGGGCTGGGTAGGGCAAAACTGGAATCTTTCAGCGGGTATGGTCACGAGAAATATCCGTGGTGTACCAGATGAAGCTTACTGGAGGGAGGATTATGTGTTAACCATTGATGGTGACAACACTGGTACTATTGTTATGCCTGTCGGATATTTCTATAACTACGGAACGCTTGCAGGCAGCGACTGGAACTCCAACTCTAAAATTACCGGTCTCGCTAAGGATGGCAGTGAGCCTAACACCTTCTGGAAGGAAGCTGAACCTGACGAGTTTGTTTTTAACTGTGGCAGGTATTCGGGAAAGTTTTACTTAACTCAAAATGGTTATGTGCAAGTGCAAGGGCATCCGGACCTGAAAGTAGATGTCGACATCGTTTATAATATACCATTTGGATTTGATCCTCAAGTGCCTCTTAACCCAAACGATCCGAACTCTTTTACATCAGTACAAGACGACGGAATCTTTTACCGGTATTGCAGGTCTCGTATAGCACGTATTATGGGTTTTCGGATTACAACACCAGATGGTGTTACTTATGAGTATGGAATGTACGGAAAGGACTATGACGAATCAGACACTTTTGACGAAGTAGAGTTCACAGCTGACATTTTTGACCAGTATTACTTCAGTGAAATTTTCACTACATGGTATTTAAAGAAAATCACTTCTCCTGTTACCGGAGCGACTATCAACCTGTTTTACGGGAGAGGATACCCTATTATGCAAGCTGGCAGGAGTTTCTCTTTTTACAAAATGGGAGGAAGTGCAAAAGGTTTTATGGGTTGGCTATTTGGAGGTGTTTCTTCATATACCGAAGAGGCGAAGGAGGAATATGCCGGAAGGTTCATCAGGCCCACTTATCTTAAATATATTGAAACATCAGACTCTCGTATGGATTTTGTCTCAAGTCCATCTACGGAACTGAAATACAATTATGTTCCTATTGTCATGGATATACTGGACCGAAGCCGGTATTACGACCGTGATTATATCGCTCCTGCCCTTTATTCGCGTCTTATGCTGGGTAATCTGTATTACAATCCCAATCTGGAACCCAAAATAATCCGCTATTCAGATGAACGGTTTACTATAATCCGATATGACGGCTATATTGAAGATCTCTATTTCGACCAATTAAAATGGCAAAAACTGGATTATATAGGTCTGAAACCAAAAGGGGCTGCGGAGTATTCTAGGCGCTGGACATTTAACTACTCGAATAGCACGGCTGAGCGACTTCGCCTGTTAGGTATGCAAGACTCGAATATTCCGCAGCCCTATAACTTTAGCTATGACAACTCATCGTCGTTGCCCGGATACAATTCAATGCTGATCGATCACTGGGGATATTTCAATAACAGGTTTGTTCAAGTAAATATTGATAATTTTCAAACACTCATTGATTATAAGGGCCTTCGGGAGCCCGTTGACGCCTATCTCTATTCGGGGATACTTAACAAAGTAACGTACCCTACAGGTGGCTATAAAGAATTTACTTACGAGCCTAATAAATATAAGGCAATTGTTAGTCGTAACTCTGGCGACGGGTCTTTTTATATCACGCCACTAGACTCAGAAAAAAATGGCGGAGGTTTACGTATTAAGCAAATAAGAGAGTCGGGCGGAAATGGATTGCCGGATATCACCACTCTTTACGAATATGGAGACGGACTACTGAATGGCGACGTCCAGTATTACTGGCCAGGATATCAGGGATCTCTTTTTAATGGAAATGTTTATCAATCGGACCGGTTTGTTACAGAATCGCTGATTCCAGCTACGGAAAATACTTCGGGGGGAATTGTGTCATATGAGAAAGTAACGGAAAAGCAGAGTGGGTTGGGCCGAAAAGAATATTACTTTACGGGTTTTAACACGAACCCGGATATTCAGGGTAATAGTATTGATCCGCAAAAGTCAGTGTATTCGCCATTTGGATCGAAAAGCTTTGAACGGGGACTTGTAAAGGAAGTTAGGACATTTGATAATTCGTCGGCTTTGCCTTTAATAAAAGAAAAGTATCTGTACCAACCTAATCCTGGCCTGGCTGCTAATGTTGCAAGAGCAGTGCAATCAAGAGGATTGAGGCTGTTTGGTGGTGATAAAGTTAATGCGATGGAAGGCACTTCTTACGCACACTATTTGTATCCCTATCAGCAGAAAAGCAAACAAACAGATGTCCTCGATAAATCAAGCGGTACTTATCTGACAACATTGGAAGAATACACATATGATAATGATCCTCAGTACAACGACAACCTTTTAAAAGAGGTGAAGGTTACGGCCAGCGATGGCAGTATTGTAACAACGGTAAACAAGCACACCCTCGATTTCACTATCGGTAACCTTGGCACCGCATATACGGAAAGCAGTGGATTGTCGGCTCTTCTGGAGAAACACATCTTAGACAGAGAAATTTCTTCGTATAAATTGATTCAAAAATCAGGATCTACAGCCAATTTAGTAAAGGCTGCTATCTGTAACACTTTTAAAAGACAGCCTAATGGGACACCAGTGGGATATAAATCATATAACTTGGAACTATCCACGCCTGCAAGTTCGTTCTCGCTTGCTTTTAATCAGAGCAGCTATCAGTTAGACGACCGTTTTAAGGAAGTTGCTTATTATAAAGAATATGATAGTTATAACAATCCTGTAGAAATCACTCAAAACACATCCGGCAATGAGGCATACATATGGGGGTACAACGGGCGGTTTGTGGTTGCTGCAGCTAAAAATGCCCCATGGAAAGAGGTGGCTTATACCAGTTTTGAATCTGGAGAAAAGGGTAATTGGAGCTACGCAGGGACAACCACCGAGGATGTAACAGCCCCTACGGGACGAAGGGTGTATAATCTTGGACTCGGGCCTCTGATGCTTACCGGACTGAATAGTGGAAAAACCTATGTATTAACATACTGGATAAAGGGTTCTGCTACTCCAATAATAAGTGCAGGTTCGGAGATACCTGACCGGTCAGGAGCGCTGCATACATTTAGAGGATGGACTCAACTTCGCAGAACCTTCACCGCGGCTACAAGTATTAATATTGATGGCAATATGCTAATAGACGAAGTCCGGCTTTGTCCGGAAGATGCTGCCATGGAGACGTGCACTTATGACCCTCTCGTAGGAATAACAAGTAAAACTAATGATCGGGGAGAAATAACATATTATGAATATGACAGTTCCCAACGACTTAAAACAATCATAGACCAGAACGGCAAACAGATTAAAGCCTATAATTACCACTATCACACACCTTGATTTATATTCGGCAAAGACCAACAGTATAACAAATAGAAATGGCACGAACATATTGCATCAATTTAAAATAAGTTATGAAAGCGTTCTTGATTTTTACCACCTTTTTTATCGGATATTTCACTTCATTTCACTCAGCGAATGCTCAAACCGGGCCCGACAGTGTCCGAATGAAACAGCGCATGCTCAGCAGCACCGAACAGAAACACATTCGGGTCAATTACTATAAAGGCATCCTGAAAGTGGATTCCATTAAGGCAGACCAAGTGAACAAAGTGCAGTCGGATTTTAAAGCATCCGTGAAGGCTCTGGCCTCAGATAAAACGCTCGGTGATGACACCCGAAGAGCGGGGATCCAAAGCCTGATAGCGGAGCGGAACCGGAAGCTAGGCGCCATTTTAAGCCCGGAACAGATGGAAAAGATCATACCGTCCACGGAGCGGCAGGCAGCCAAAGGAATAAAAAAGGATTAACAGAGGATTTTCAAAGAGCTAACCATGAACCAACCTTTAAGATATAAAATCCAGGCAGCCAGATGGATGTTTCTATTGCTCATCCCCTTCCTGCTCATGATCACCAGCGGAGTACTTGCCCAGGACGGGACCGATATGTCCCAAGCAATTAATGCCGGTGTCTTCGGCGATAGAACCTTTCATGATTCCCGGGACAATACCTCAGATCGCTGGACAACCTATTACAACACCTATGATGAATATGACAACAGTGAACAGCGATATGGCCAGCCAAGTCCTGATGTTTGGTACAAGCTGACCGTATCGGGCACGACGGATCTCACTGTATCTCTCTGTGGAAGCTTGCTGGATACCTATGTTCACCTGGTGAACGAAAACGGCAGCGAGATCATAAGCAATGATGACTATTGTGATGGCGCTTCCTGGATTTCGTATTCAATACAAGAGGCCGGCACTTATTATGTGGTAGTAGAGGGTTATAATTACCTTACCGGCCCATATACGCTGGAGATAACCGGCAGCTCATCCACTATTACCCCGCCCAAAGGAACGGTCAATGCTGGCACCTTTGGGTGTGGCAACAACACGTTCTACGATTCACGGAGTAACTCTGATTATAACGGAGTACCCTATGAGGACAATTACAACGCCGATAACAACAGTGAACAGCGGTACGGCCAACCCGGTCCTGATGTTTGGTACAAGCTGACTGTATCCGGTACTACAGATCTCACCGTATCGCTTTGCGAAAGTCTTATGGATACGTATGTCCACCTGGTAGATGGATCCGGCAGTGAGATCATCAGCAATGACGAGTACTGTGGCGGAGCCTCTTATATATCGTATCCCGGGCTGACGCCCGGTACGTATTACGTGGTGGTAGAAGGCTACGGCGAACAAACCGATTACTATTTCCTGGAGATCACCGGCAATGCTTCAGGTAACCTCCCCGAAGGGGCCACCATGTATAATGCGATCAATGCCGGAACTTACAGTAATTCAGGAAATTACACTCATACTTTGAGCAATGCAGATCCCTGCCTGGGCAATGAGATGGGCCAGCCGAACAACGATATCTATTACCGGTTTACCCTAAAGGGCTTGGCAACTGTTACCTTGTCGCAATGCGGCAGTATGTTTGATACCTTCTTATACCTGCTGGACAACAGCGGGAAAGTGATTGCCCAAGACAACGGTTCCCCCGGACCGGAGTGCCCGGGGGAGCACTCCTGGTTTCAGGTGGACCTTTCTGCCGGAACCTATTATGTGGTGTCGGAGGGGTCAGGTAAAGCTACCGGCGATATCACCACGCGTATTACGGTCAATATGACCCCTCAATCACCGGTGATTGCCTACTCCTTTCCATCAGAAGTGATTATAGACAGACCTATATCGGTTAACGTCACCAGCAGCGGGCCCGCAGCAGTTTTCAGCCGAAGTGTCAGTACCTATGCAGGAACCGGATTTTACGGGTATACCAATAGTACTGCCCTGTCTTCCACCTTCTATACCCCTCAGGGGGTAGCATCCGATACATCCGGGAACATTTACGTAGTCGATGAGGGGAGTAATACAATCCGTAAGATCGCCCGCACAGGGATTGTCAGCACGCTGGCGGGAGGAGGCTATTCCAACAATTATGCAGAAGGCACCGGCCGGGCTGCCCGGTTCTTTCAGCCCTCAGCCCTGGTAGTTGATACCATAGGAAATATTATCGTTGCCGACGAAGGAAACCACCGGATCCGGAAGATCAGCCCTATAGGTACCACCAGTCTGCTTGCCGGCAGTGGGGAAATGGGGTTTGCCGACGGTATCGGCAGTTCAGCGCGTTTTAAGTATCCTGCAGGTCTGGCACTCGACACAGCCGGAAACTTATATGTAAGTGATATGGAAAACCATAGAATCCGCAAGATTACCTCCGCAGGAGAGGTAACCACCTTTGCCGGGACGGGGGTGCAGGGGAGCACAGATGGGGCTGCTCTTTCAGCAACCTTTACATATCCTGCGGGCCTGGCATTTGACCGCTACGGGAACCTGTATGTAGCAGAGCAGCGGGGAAACAGGATCCGGAAAATCAGCCACTCCGGAGAGGTGAGCACACTGGCAGGAAGCGGCACCGCAGGCTTTGCAAACGGCACCGGCAAAGCGGCCTCTTTCAACAAGCCTAATGCCATCCTGTGTGATAATACTGGAATGTTGTACGTGTGTGACGAGCTGAACAATATGGTCAGGAGGATCAGCCCTTCAGGAGTAGTAACGACCTTTGCCGGAACGACTATTGCAGGTATTGTTAATGGAACAGGTAATGAGGTGAGAATGAACGCCCCCTTTGGGATCTGCCAGGACAATCAGGGCAATATTTACGTTGGTAACAGAACCGGGAGCGTGGTCCGCAAGATTGAGGTAAATCCAGCCTTCACAATCAGCCCTGCACTTCCCGAAGGTCTTAGCCTGGATCCCGAAACCGGAACGATCGGCGGTACTCCTATAGCAACTTGCCAGGCTACCACCTATACGATTACCGCACGTAACAGCAGCGGAGGAACCGGTAGCACTACTATTACCTTTGCAGTACTTAATGGCGGGCCGAAGCCGAGCCAGGACCAGAACTATATTCTGACGATGACTCCAAGAAAGGCTTTTGACGGAGCTACAGACCTCACAAGCAAAAATGCCGGTGAGGTACAATCTACGATCCTGTATTTCGACGGGTTGGGCAGGCCTCTTCAGACGGTACAGTACGTTGGAAGCCCTGGCAGAGACAAAGATATTGTGATCCCTAATGAATACGATGCCTTCGGGCGGGAGGCAAAGAAATACCTGGGCTATGCCGATGTATCCAATACAGGAAGCTATAAGCCAAACGCCCTGACGTCTTTACCATCCTACTTCAGCGCCCCCGGAGCAGGATCCGGAGTAAGCGCTGTTCCATCCCCCTTTTCAGAGACGCGGTTTGAGCCTTCACCGCTGAACCGGGTGGAAGAACAGGGTGCACCGGGGAACCCCTGGCAGCTAAGCACCAGCGGGATCAGCGGCAGCGGCCATACGGTAAAGATTGAATACGGGACCAATACAGCTTCCGGAGATCGGGCGGTACGGTTATACTACGCCAATGTAGTGACTACCGCAGGTGAAGGATACAAGCGGACATTGAGCAGCACGGGCAACTATGAGGCCAGTCAGCTGTACCTGACCATCACCAAAGATGAGAACTGGACAAGCGGTAAAGCCGGTACAACGGAAGAGTATAAAGACAAACAGGGACAGGTAGTACTTAAACGAACCTGGAAGGATGAAAGCACCCCTTATTCCACCTACTACGTCTATGATGACTTTGGAGACCTGAGCTTCGTACTCCCTCCGGGATCAGAGCCCGACGGGGGCATGGACGACGCCCGCCTGAACAAATACGGCTATCAGTACCGTTACGACGGAAGAAGGCGTCTGATTGAAAAGAAGATCCCGGGAAAGGACGGCTGGGAAAGCATGGTGTACAATAAGATCGATCAGGTAGTTCTAACTCAGGATCCCCGGCAGGCACAGAGCGGCAAATGGAACTTTAGCAAATACGACGGGCTGGGCCGGGTAGTGATGAGCGGGGAGTACCAGAACAGTACCGGCACGCGTACTTCACTTCAGACTACAGCCGATGCCCAGACCGACACCCTGTGGGAAAGGTATACAGGAGGCAGTACAGGAGAAGGCTATACCAACCGGACTTTCCCCACCAGCTACAGCAAACTGCTGAGTGTGAACTATTACGATGACTATACCTTCCCGGGCAGCACTACATTCGGCGCCCTTCCGGTAGCCCGGAGCCGGATGATCAAAAGCCTGCTGACGGGAACAAAGACGAATGTTCTGGGCACAACAACCATGCTCACCAGCCTGACCTTCTATGACGACGACGGCCGGGTGATGCAGGTCAAAAGCCAGAACTACCGGGGAGGAGTGGACAGTGTGCTGACCACCTACACGTTTACCGACCAGCCGGAGACAGTTACCCGCTATCACACTAGTCCCTCAAACAGTGTAACGGTAAAGACCCGCTATCAGTACGATCACATGGGCAGAAAGACCCATACCTGGGAAAGCATCAATAATGCAGCCGAAGTGCTGCTGGCAAAAAACAACTATAATGAAGTCGGCCAACTGTGGAAGAAGGAACTGCATAACGGACTACAGACCACCACCTATACATATAACGAGCGGGGCTGGCTGAGCGGATCTAATTCGACAAAGTTCGACCTGCAGCTGAGGTATAACCAAACAACAAAAGGCGCCCTCCCGCAGTACAACGGGAATATCTCCGAGCAGGAATACACGGGGGACTACAGCGGCCATCGCTGGTTCACTTATCAGTATGACGCGCTGAACCGCTTAGAGAAATCAGTATATAACAACAGTAACCTTCTTGGCGAGCAGCTGGCGTACGACAAGATGGGCAACATCACCAGCCTGACCCGATCAGGATACGGGCCACTGACATATACGTATGACGGCTATGGTCGTTTGGGCAGTGTATCAGGCTTTAAGGCAGGAAGCTATGTTTATGATGCCAACGGCAATGCTTACTCAGACGGTACCCGGGGTGTTACCATTACGTATAACGAGCTGAACCTTCCTTCGCTGGTAAGCGGAACGGGTACAGCCACCTATACGTATGATGCAGCAGGAAACAAACTGCGGTCTGTACAGGGAGGAACGACCAGGGACTATATCGCAGGGATCCAGTATACCAACGGCGAGATCGATTTCATTCAGACCGAAGAAGGCAGGGCAGTACGCAAAAGCGATGGCAGCTACGCCTACGAATACAACCTGAAGGACCATCTGGGCAACACCAGGGTGGTGATAGACGACAACGGCAACAATACCCAGCGGGTGGTACAGGAAGACGAGTATTATGCCTTCGGACTGAATGTTGGAAAATATACACTTGGGAATAAAAATAATTATCTTTACAATGGAAAGGAGAAACAGGATGTCTTAACAGATGAGTATGATTATGGGGCAAGGTTCTATGACCCGGTGATTGGGAGATGGACGACGGTGGATCCGCTAGCGGAAAACCATCATGATTTTAATCCTTACAACTATACTTTAAGTAACCCATTAAGGTATACAGATCCCTTAGGATTAGACACTCTTGGAATTAATAGTACGACACAAATTCACAGGGGAGATCAAGTTGAAATATCTAAAGGTCAATATGTTACAGCTTCTTCTGATGAGATAACCGTATCAGCCTCTGGTCCGAATCACTCAGTAGCTAAGCAAGATAATACAAAATTGACTTCAAATCGAATTACTCCATCTAATGGTGCTGATGGCCTGAGTCCAACTGTAGAGATGTTAGAAAAAATAAATACGCCACTTTCAATAATAAATGAGGTCGACCCCAATAAATTTAAATACTCAAATGCCCTTTCAAACGCTGTTAATGCATATAAGTTAGCTAATAGTCAAAGTGATTTGGACCTTCAGACAGCACTTTTAGAGTTAGCAATGGAAAGGATTATAAATTCAAATACTATTACTACCGGTATTCAATTGGGTGTTGCCTATAGGAATAGTGAAAGTGGAAGGATAATGATAGGAACTAATGCAGCACAGGAGCTAAAATTAAATGAACAACTTTATAATGCCACAGGAAACCGAATGTATCAAAGAAGAGCCGAATTTTACCAAAAAAAGATGTACGAAGAAGCAAGAAAAATACTGGAATCGCGTCAAAATAAATAAGTTTTTTATAATAATAGGTATATTAATTTATTGTTCCTGTTCCAGCAATAATAAAAAAGGCCTTCATAGAGGTAGTAAAAGTAATACAATTGACGGAAAGGAAGTAATAAGTGACGAACAGTATGCGATAGAAAAAGATAAACTATTAACAAGAAAAATGTATTTAGACAGTATAATCCACGTACAGCCATCTGGAAGGGCCTATCATGAAAGGGGAGAGGTGAATTTACTCTTATTAGGACTGGATTCTTCGATTCTCGATTTTAAGCGATCGATCCGATTTAACTATAAAGTAAGTAGGTCAAATAAGATTATATCAGATATTTTTCAACTTAAGGGGATGCCAGATTCTTCGATGTTTTATAAGCTTAAATAAATGCAAATTCTGCTGTTCCATTTAGCTGTTTTATATAGTGCATTTCGCAAGTCGAATTTAACTAAAATGGAATATAACAGTTGGAGTAGATTTGCCGAAGCAATTTTTGAAGCGGCATTGGGGAATTCTCTCTATATCAGGCATTTGTTGCTATTGACAGGGAATAAAGACTATAATCAGTATTTTAAATGGTCTTTAATTGTGTTATTGATTCTGTTTTCTGTTATATGTTATTCTTCTTCAGGAAAAATCAAGCAATTAGTAGTGAAAGTCCAGAAAGATAAGGATGTCTTATTAAAGAAATGGGCTATCTACTTTTACTATATCCTTTCTGTTCTCTTGATTTTTATACTATGAGCCGTAACAGTCACACGCTACCACAGCAGTCCCTCAAACAGTGTAACGGTAAAGACCCGCTATCAGTACGATCACATGGGCAGAAAGACCCATACCTGGGAAAGCATCAATAATGCAACCGAAGTCCTTCTGGCAAAGAATACTTATAACGAAGTCGGCCAGTTGTGGAAGAAGGAGTTGCATAACGGACTCCAGACCACCACCTACACATATAATGAGCGGGGCTGGCTGAGCGGATCCAGTTCTCCGAAGTTCGACCTGAAGCTGAGGTATAACCAAACAACCAAAGGCGCCCTCCCGCAGTACAACGGAAATATCTCCGAACAGGAATACACGGGGGACTACAGCGGCAACCGCTGGTTCACCTACCAGTATGACGCCCTGAACCGCCTGACCACATCAGCATATAACAACAGCAACCTTCTTGGCGAGCAGCTGGCATATGACAAGATGGGGAACATCACCAGTCTGACGCGAGGAAACTACGGAACGCTGGGATATGTTTACGACGGAAACCGTTTAAGCAGTGTATCAGGCTTTAAGGCCGGAAGCTATGGTTACGATGCCAACGGCAATGCCACCACAGACGGCACCAGGGGTGTTACCATTACGTATAACGAGCTGAACCTTCCTTTACAGGTAAGCGGAACGGGTACAGCCGCCTATACCTATGATGCCGCAGGAAACAAACTGCGGTCGGTACAGGGAGGGACTACCAGGGACTATATTGGTGGCATCCAGTATACCAACGGAGTGATCGACTTTATTCAGACCGAAGAAGGCAGGGCAGTGAGGAAAAGCGATGGCAGCTACGCCTACGAATACAACCTGAAGGACCATCTGGGCAACACCAGGGTGGTGATAGACGACAACGGCAACAATACCCAGCGGGTGGTACAGGAAGACGAGTATTATGCCTTCGGATTGAATGTTGGAAGATATACACTCGGGAATAAAAATAATTATCTTTATAACGGAAAGGAGAAACAGGATGTCTTAACAGATGAATATGATTATGGGGCCAGGTTTTATGATCCGGTGATTGGGAGATTTACGACTGTCGATCCTAAGGCAGAGCTATACCGAATGGGATCTACGTACTTGTATGGAGCTAATAATCCGATCCGGTTTATTGATATAAACGGTGAAGGCCCGGGTGATAGAATCAAGGCGGCAAGAAGCATGACCGGAACGCCATATAAACAGGAAACCGGCTCGAACAGAACAGCAAATACACCCGAAGGAAGAAAGTATATGGACTGTTCGGAGTTTGTTTCAAGGGTCTTGGCAGCCGATCAGGTAACGGATGGAGTGAAAGGAATGAATACGAAAGATATTAAGGCTTTTGTAGGCAATAAAGACCAATTCGAACATTCTAATACCCCCGAAGTCGGTGACATTGCACTGTGGGACGGTCATGTAGGTATCGTAACTGCTGTAGACAAAGGGGGTAAGATCAAACTGATACATGCCCGGGGTGCAGGAAAAGACGCAAAGGAGAACCCTTATGCCATACTCCCAAGCCAGTATCGCAACTCGGACTTTTTTGGCTATTACCGGCCAATAGAGGAAACACCCGATGGAAAACTGGATGGAGCGAATATGTCTACAACTACTAAGCCTGCAAAGCCAGAGGAAGACAACAGGATATATAATGGGGGAACGCTTAAGGAGGCGCCTGTTACATCAACAAGAAGAACAGAAGAACAAGGACATAACTAAACAATGAGAAAGCTGAACATTAAATCGATTTGCTATTGCTTTTGCGCTATCATCTTTATCACCGCAGGCTGCTCTAACGGAAGTGCATCATCTGGCGGGCCAGAAAAAGATTCTGTTGTCACGATAGATAGTCAGGCAGTTTCTCAGGAAACGGCAGTAACTTTAAAGGATAGTCTGAAAAACCTGGCTAAAAAAGACTTCGAACTGGTCGAGCTGTCTACAAAAGGAGATACCCTCAATATCGTTTCTACTAGTGCTTTTCTGTATTATCCCCTGGGTAAGTTTCGAAGCATTGACGACTTTTCCAAAACATTTAAAAATCTAAATGTGACAACAGAACATGATGTTACTGATTCATCGATAGTGCTTAACCGGGCAAGCGGTGATGGCTGTTTTATTAAGCTGTTCAAGGATAGCGAAAAAAATGCCCTTGAGATCGTTTCCGGAAGGATCATTAATGACCAGGTAAAATTGGTAAACGGGATCGGGACTGGAATGAATAAGGTCGATTTCCTTAAGATCTTTTTTAAAGACGTTCCACCCAATGAGATCGAAAAAGTCAAGGTGATAAAGCTCATATCAGGCTTAGAAGGAATATCCCATGTCTACGTTTTTAGCCCGGACAGGTTGATTCTCTTGTACTTTGATACAGACTATTCGTTTAATAAAGACTAAGTTATCCATTAAGCCCCGGGGGTCTACCTCGGGCTTTAAACAGCTAAAAACCCGATGATGAACCTATCCCTGCTGTTATTCCTTTCCCTGGCTTCACAGCCGGGGAGCAAACGGTCAAAAGCGATAACGGCCATACGAAGAGGAATACCTACAAATGCCACCTGATGCGTAAAGATCCGGGGCAAAAGAACCCTTACACACTGCCGACGGCGTAAGGCGAAGAAGCCAGCCGTAAAATTACGGCGCATGGTTTTATGACCCCATAATCAGGGCATTTTACTATCATAAAATTAACTAACAGATACTCATTATTTTACTGGATATCTATATCAAAATCTCATTCGGGCCTTCCAATAACCTTACACTATAGGCCCTAGCGTTATTCCTTTAACGTGTTAATCTAATTTCTCTTTTCCATTTAAGGAACTCTCTTCTATAATGAAGTCCGATGGGAATTCGAAGCTTGGGGTCTTTTAAGATGACAAACTCACAACCTTCAACTGAAGTTATTTTATCTGCGTTTATAATGACAGACTTATTGATTCTTTTAAATTGCACAGGTAACTTCGTTTCAATGAACCTCAGAGACATCATGGTACAAAAACTCATGTCATTGTCAGTATAGAACGTCAGGTAATTTCTGGACGATTCAATGTATAAAATATTAGAAATGTCGATTCTTGTTTCAATCTTCCCTCCTACTCCTTTCGCGTTAGTTCGTATAAAGACTGCGGTATCGTCAATCAGACCGTAATGATACAAGATACTGTTGCTTTCAAGATCTTGATAGGGAAACGTTGACATATATCTGTGTTTAGGCAAGGGGGTATGCAAAAAAAAGTCGTTTTGAATCTCGCTTGCAGTGGTAACCTTCTTTGAGGAATATACAACCAGGGATAAGCGCTGGAGTAAGGTTACTTCTGTTGGATTTCTAAATGCAATTTCTTCGTCTACGATAACAACCTCAGGTTTATTGCTTAGTATTTCCAGAAATGCAGTTCTGAAGTTAATAGAAGATCCAACACATCTATATGAAACGAAGGTAAGATCGTTAACAGAATTGATAAGAGAGCTATCTCCATAGATATATAGGCTAATCATATGAAAGATTTAAGTTGTTGCTAAAAATAATATAAACTCTACCGGCCCCATCTTTATGGTTAGTTCAGAGAAGCTTCTAATGAGTCAAATCAAAGGAATGAAGCCAATATTTTTTGTTCAATGTTTTGCCGATTTGTCTCAAATTTACGGCAGGCAAGATGCAGACGCTCGTGTTATCGCACTGAGAAGATATAAACCATGAAACATATAAAGCGAAAAACTGTCTTTTAGACAAAATTTGGATGTTTGTCAGATAAGAATAACCCATTTATGAGATAGAATGAGAATTCATTCTTAAATTGCGTTTGAACTTCAATCCAGTCAGAAATGAATAATTATCAATCGGTGCTTGATCAGGTTCGTCATTATGTTACCTCTTACTATAAGCAAAATGACAAAGCTGACTTCACATACCATAATCTTAAGCATACAGAAGCAGTTGTTAAGGCGGCGACGAATATTTCCAACCATTACCAGCTGGATGATAAAAACTTCTTCGTTGTACTGTGTGCAGCCTGGTTTCACGATATAGGCTATTATGCCTCCACATCCAATCATGAGCAGAAAGGAGCCGATATGGCCGTTGCGTTTTTAAAAGAGCACGGAATGGACGAGGCTATCGATATTGAAGTAAAGTCATGCATTCTCTCTACCCGTATCCCACAGCATCCATCCAACCTGAACGAACAAATCATTTGCGATGCCGACCTTTTTCATTTCGGCACAGACGATTTTAAAGAAAACAACAAACGAATGAGAAAGGAGTATGAGGCTCTTCATCATATTCCGGTCGATAAAAGTGAATGGAGACGGAGTACAATAAAGCTGCTTGAACAACATCAGTTTCATACAGATTTCTGCCGTTTACTTCTGTCGGACAAGAAGGAGGAAAACCTCCGGGAGCTTAGGAAAAAGGCGACTCCGGAAAGTGATAAGCCAAAGGAACGAACTTTTGATACCGAACTGCCCGCAACAGTCCCACTAGCTGAACCGCTGGGGAAAAAGAATAAGGATAAACCCGAAAGAGGGATAGAAACGATGTTCAGGATCAGCTCTTCGAACCATCAGCGGCTTAGTGATATGGCCGATAATAAGGCACACATCCTTATTACTGTGAATTCGATCATCCTTTCAGCAATTATCAGTTTGCTGCTGCGCCGGCTTGAAGACAATATGTATCTGGCTCTTCCCACCTTTCTTCTTTTGACCGCAAGCCTCTTAACGATGATCTACGCGATACTTGCCACCCGGCCGAGTATTCCCGAAGGCACTTTCGTTCAAAAGGATATAGAAGAGAAAAAGGTGAACCTTCTTTTTTTCGGGAACTTTTACAAAATGAGCCTCGATGATTATGCTGCGGGAATGTGGAAGACGATGGACGACAAAGAATTTCTTTACGGAAGCCTCATACGCGATGTTTACTCACAGGGTGTGGTACTGGGCCGCAAATACCGCCTGCTGCGTATCGCTTACAATATTTTCATGTACGGCCTGATCATCTCCGTACTTGCGTTCATCATTGCTTCTGCCATACATGGGAAAGATTAATCAGGATACGATGACGAATTCTTTTTTTAACAGGGATATAAGCTGGCTGTCTTTTAACGAACGTGTACTAGAAGAGGCTGCCCGGGAAAACATACCCTTACTCGAAAGGATAAAGTTTCTTTCCATCTATTCATCAAATCTCGACGAGTTTTTCAGAGTAAGGATGCCGGTTATCAAAGCGCTGGGCAAAATTGAAAAGAAGCAAAAAGACAATAACATTATTGCCGAAAATGCAAGCGCCATTATAAATATACAGCAGGCCCGCTTCGGTAATATTTTAACACAAAGCATCCTTCCCCGGTTGGAAGACCATAAAGTACATCTTATATACAATGAGCCCCTGCCAAAAATTATACAGGATGATATAAGGGAGTATTTCCTGAATGAAGTACTGGCGTTTCTGCAGTTAGTTAACCTTAGTGATGAAACGATCGGCTTCTTTCCTGAAAACAATAAGCTTTATTTCCTTCTGAATGTTGTGAAAGACGGCGAAGAGCATACTATCATTGTGAATATTCCTTCCGATCAGCTACCCCGCTTCTACAGCAAAAGAGCGGAGGATGGCATTCTTTATATTGTCTTTCTCGACGATATTGTGAGATACAATACCGACCTGCTGTTCAAAGGATCAGTTGTTACGGAGTGCTTTAGCTTCAAAGTTACACGGGATGCAGAAATCGATCTTGCTGATGAGTATTCCGGAGATTTACTGGATCAGATTTCCAGGGTCATATTAAAAAGGGAACAGGGGCTGGCCACACGCTTTCTTCATCAGCCCGGCATTCCGGGAACGATGTTCAAGATCATAAATAATAAACTGAACCTGAAGCACGCGCAATTTATGGAAGGCGGGGTTTATCATAACCTTAAAGACCTGATGAACTTTCCATACTTCAACAGGGATCTTTCTTATAAGAAATGGGAACCTGTTCGTGTTAGTTCAATAAAGGCTGCATTGCCCATGTGCCAGCAAATAGCACATAAAGATCTGATATTTCACACGCCATACCATTCATACAATCCCGTCCTCCGGTTTTTCAATGAAGCAGCTACAAACGCAGATGTTGAGGAGATATACGTTACCCTTTACAGAGTGGCCAGCAACTCGAGAATAGTAAATGCGCTGATAACCGCTGCAAAGAACGGAAAAAAAGTTACCGTTCTTGTAGAACTTAAGGCCAGGTTCGATGAGGCAAACAACGTTAAGTGGGCTAGAAAGATGAAGGAGGCCGGTGTACGGCTTATTTATAGTATTTCGTCCCTTAAGGTACATGCTAAGATAGCTCTTGTAAAAAAGAGGGACGGGACGCGTTTAAAATATACCGGATTACTTGCAACGGGGAATTTTAACGAAAAAACAGCCTCTTTGTATACCGATCATATCCTGATGACTTCACACAAAGGAATCTTAAGAGAAATTGAGTTGCTCTTTATTTTCCTGGCGAGAAAAGAACGGCCCAAATCACCGGAGCTAATCCCCTTTAAATACCTTCTGGTATCTCAATTCAACCTTCTGAGCCGTTTCCTCGAATTACTCGATAGAGAGATATCGTTTGCCAATCAGGGTAAGGAGGCTGCGGTAACGATCAAGCTTAATAATCTGGAGGAGCAGGTTCTGATCAGCAAATTATATGAAGCTTCTGCTGCAGGAGTTAAGATCAGCTTAATTGTTCGTGGCATATGCTGTCTGATACCTGGTGTTGAAGGGATGAGTGAGAATATCAAGGTTAGAAGGATAGTCGACCGCTATCTTGAACATGGACGAATATTTTTGTTTAACAACGGCGGCGAGCAGCAACTGTTCCTCGGTTCGGCAGACTGGATGAACCGCAATATATACAGAAGGATCGAAGTTTGTTTTCCTATTTTAGACGGGGATGTTAAGAAGGAGATTATCTCCATTCTAAATCTCCAGCTAATGGACAACATTCAGGCGGTAAATATAACCTCTTCGGATATGAATGCTCCTTTAAGCACAGGCAATAGAGCGGTTCAATCTCAGAAGGCTATTTATGATCTGATATACTCAAAGAATGATCAAATAACGACAGAACATGATTAATTTAAGATTTACGCATATTGCTGCAGTATTATCATATGCATTTCTTGCGGCATGCGGTCAGAGCAATACGCCCACCAGGAGTCCCGATGGATATGATCTTTCAAACCCGCAAAAATTTAACATGCCTGAATCGCTTTTGGAAATATCAGGCATCCAGTTTAGTAAAGGCAATTCGGACACCGTTTATGCAGTGCAGGATGAAGAGGGAAAGATATTTCGTCTGCGTTTAGGGGATGACAGAGCAAAGCATTCAAAGTTTAGCAAGAGCGGTGATTATGAAGACCTCGCCATTCTGAAGGGCCAGATGTTTGTTCTTAAAAGTAATGGAACGATCTTTTCTTTTACTAAGCCTATGGGCGAAGAGGCTGGCATGGTGAATGAAATCAAAGGGATGTTACCAAAAGGAGAATATGAAGGAATGTTCGCCGACGAGTCGGACAACCGGCTTTACGTGCTGTGCAAAAACTGCAAAACCGACAAGGGTACAAGTGAGAGCACAGGATATATCCTGAAGGTTGAATCAGCGGATAAGCTGGTTATGGAAAAAACATTCGTTGTGAATGCTGATGATGTTGAAAATTCCCCAGGGAAGAAGAATACCCGTTTCCAGCCATCCGCACTGGCAAAGAACCCCCAAACGGGTGAATGGTTCATTCTCTCTTCGGCAAACAATTCGCTCGTTGTATGCGATGGGGCATTTAAAACCAAAGCGGCGTATGATTTAAATTCGGGATCTTTTCTTCAACCAGAGGGTATTGCCTTTGATATTCATAACAATCTTTATATATCTAACGAAGGAGACGAGCTAAGCACAGGTAATATTCTCAAATTTGTTTATTCGACACAGAAAGCCAGGAAACAGTAATCTTTTCCTGGCATTTAAAACAAAATTCCTTAATTTATCAAAATGAAATCAGCGGTTCTCCGGTTTAATAAAGAAGCAGGTCGTCAGATCGTAGACTCTGCGTTATCGTTTAAACCCTTCCTCCAGATTCTTTCCGACAGGGCAGACACCGAAGCTTCGGAAAAGAAAAAGTTTTATGATTTTATTCTTGATAAATTCAATGAACACGGCTTAGCTTCTGACCGAGTTGAGCCTGAGTGTGTTGTAAACAAAAAGGACATACTCGAACTTATCTTTGCAACCCTGACTCCGCTAATAACAGCTGAAAAAGACTACCTCTGGGCTCTGGGCACTCCGGTCCCTGAAGCTATCTTTTATTGTACGGATGCTTTCGCCCAATTTTTTGAGAATAACATTTTAGCTAACCACAGTAACGATCACGAGCACTTTGAGAGGTCTAAATATGAGTTTATATATTCTCTCGTACTGAAAAAATACTATAATATAGACGCGTTCATCAAAGATGAAAAGCTCTACGCTTACACCGATCCCCATACAGGGCTTTCTAAGTATTTAAGTATTCAGGCGGATACCCGCTTTATCGATATATCTCTTAAGGGACCACTTCCAGACCTCAACATTGCAGACATAGAACACCATATTTACGACAAAGAGGCATACCAGACTCTTATTGAATTACTACCCCTGGAACTTTTCAGAGTTGATGGATTTTCGGTTCTGACTTTTTCGGATGTTACATTAAGACATGCGATCGAGAACATCAGGAATTTGATCATAAGCAATGACTACAATCCGGCTGCATTATACGAGTCTGTTATTCAGTCTTTAAAAACCTTAGCGGGCGACAATAAAGTTGAGTTTGGCCTGCTTCCTTTTCTTATGTTAAATGGCAAACCCGTTTTTGAAGACAATGATTCATTCAGAAGTATTCTGGTTAACTGTGCATTACAGAAAGATTCTGTCGACGAGATATTTGAGGTTCTGGTCAATTCATATCAAAAGAATCCAAAGCCCGTTTTCTTTGGAACCTTAACCGAAGAGAAGACAGAACTTCACCCTGTGCTGGATTTGTTGAGGCAGAACGGCATTGTCTCGTATGCTGTATTACCTATATTTTACAACAATCAACTACCAGGTGTTCTGGAGATCTACAGCCGTGAAGGGACAATTTCGTATGAGCATATTCTCGCGCGGCTTGAACTTGCCATACCCCTGCTTGCACAGCTACTGCAGAATGTGGCAGATGAATTCAAATCAAAAATAGAAAGAGTTATTAAAAGAAAATTCACATCTCTTCAACCTTCCGTTCAATGGAAGTTTAATGAAGCTGCCTGGAATTATCTTAAGGCGAAGAGGAAAGACGGTGCTGCAAGCGCTGAAATAGAAACCATTTCGTTTAAAGATGTTTATCCCCTTTACGGAGCTATAGACATCCGCGACTCAACAACGGCGAGAAACCTCGCCGTAAAGGAAGACTCTGCCGTTCTTTTGAGATTGTGTGCCAATACCCTGCTCGAAATTAAAAAGCATCACCAACTCACTCTGATTGACGAACTGATTTATGAGTGCAATAAATGGGCAGAAAAGATCAGCGCTCAAATGGGCACCAATGACGAAATCCTGCTGTCGCAGTTTTTTGAACAAAAGGCAGATCCATTCCTGCTGCATTTTAAAAGTACATCACCTGAGCTGACCGGGGTATTGCAGGAATACTTTCGGGCAACAAAGCACGACGATGGTATCGCTTTTTCAAGGAGAAGGGAGCTTGAAGCTTCTATTCAAACGATTAACGATTCGGTCAACTCCTATATGGAGCAGGTTCAGCCCGAGTTGCAGCAGTCCTATCCCTGTTATTTTGAGAAGTTCAGAACCGACGGCGTGGAATATGATATTTACATTGGGCAATCTATAGCACCCGACAAAGCATTCAATAATCTTTATATAAAGAACCTTCGCTTGTGGCAACTTAAATCAATGATCGAAATAGCCGGCATTACTCACTCACTTTTATCAAAAACGGCCATCCCACTGCAAACGACACAGTTAATTTTCATCCACTCAAATCCGATAGATATCAGTTTCAGGAATGATGAACGAAGGTTTGATGTTGAAGGAACGTATAACATCAGATACGAAATCCTGAAAAAGAGGATAGACAAGGTGCGTTTAAAAGGAAGTGAAGAACGGTTGACGCAGCCCGACAAAATAGCGCTTGTATACTTTAACTATAAAGAAGCCGAGGAGTATGTTCAATATATCTCTTATCTGCAGGAACAGACCTTGCTGAAAATCGATCTGGAGCATCTCGAGCTGGAAGAATTACAAGGAGTTACAGGACTGAAGGCTCTCAGGGTGGGGGTAAACTATAACGATTAACGACAGGGACGCACATTGCTGCAGCTTGACTAACAGACGAGACTAAAGGATGCTGATTTACAACAAACTGACTATTTCTTTTATAATTCTTCTTTATGGATCTGCAGCTTTGGCCGTTGGTAACAAGCCGCAGAGTCGCGATACTATCACCATTGCTATAGCACCTGAATACAATGAGGTTAGCAGCTCACATCGTTTTTGGCTTGGCGAAAACTACCGGAAACTATGGGCTACCCCCGTGCGGATGCGTATTCTCGATTTAAAAAGTGAGCGGGGCGGTTTGTCTGTTGTTAAACTGGGCGGCGGCATGCAAACCAAATCACTGCGGCTTAAAGACGGCCAGGGGCAGGAATGGGTACTGCGCACTATCCAAAAATACCCCGAGCGCGGACTTCCTGAAAACCTCAGGCCGACTGTTGCAAGGGATATCCTCCAGGATCAGGTTTCTACTGCGCATCCTTATGGGGCACTAGCGGTTCCGTTACTGGCAGAAGCGCTTCAGCTTCCGCATTCAAACCCTGAAATAGTTTATGTAGCCGACGATCCGGGACTGGGCGAATACAGAGAGGAATTCGCCAACGCAGTGTACCTTTTTGAGGAAAGAGAACCGGTGGGGTTGGAAGATACTGATAATACGCTGAAGGTTCAGGATGAACTGGAGGAAGATAATGATGCCAGGGTTATTCAAAAGCTTGTACTGCGGGCTCGGCTGCTCGACTTTATGGTTGGCGACTGGGACCGTCACGAGGATAACTGGCGATGGGGCCGCGAGAAATCGAAGGGTGAAAAAATCTATACGCCTGTCCCCCGCGACCGCGATAAGGTTTTTTATAAAACTTCGGGTGTTTTCCCATGGATCCTCTCCCATCAATGGCTTAAATCAAACCTCCAGCCTTATGACAAAGGGATAAGGGACATTGCCGGCTGGAATTATAACGCCCGGTACTTTGATCGTTATTTCCTTACTCAGCTTGCTGAAAACGACTGGAAGGAGGAAATCGCCAATGTACAGAAGACAATTACAGATAGCCTTGCTGAAAAAGCAATAAGGCAAATGCCTGATACTATTTTTGCATTAAGCGGTTTGGATGTACTGGACAAGCTTAAAGGCCGGAGGGATAACCTGAATAAAATCGCACTGGATTACTATCATTTTCTTGCCGGAAACGTGGATATTCCGCTTTCTCAAAAAAGGGAATTTATTGATGTTAAATACCGCCGTGACGGGAACATTGAAGTTAGCGTATATAACAAAAAAAAGGATGGCAGTAAAGGAAGACTGCTCTATCAGCGTGTATTTATACCCAAAGAAACAAATGAGATAAGAATCTATGGGCTGGCAGGGGAAGATGTTTACACCGTGAGCGGTAAGGGGAAGCCGGCTATCAAAGTCCGTTTGGCAGGAGGAAAAGATCGCGATGTTTTTTCTGTAAACAGCTCTTTCACCAACAGGAAGCACTTATATATTTACGACCAGCCCGACAGTAATATATTTCCAGACCGCTCTCTGGCAAAACTCCGGCTTTCTAACGATAGTACCGTAAACTCTTTTGACCGTAAAGCTTTCAAATACGACCGTTTTGGTCCCATGGCGCTCATAAATTACAATATAGACCAGGGTATCCAGCTAAGGGCAGGCATCCTCTATGAAAAACAGGGATTCAGAAAAACCCCTTTCGCTGTGAAGCATGAGTTCTGGGCTAACTACTCCACCGGAAGAAATTCCTACATTTTCAACTACCTGGGGGAGTTCAAAAAAGCAATAGGAAAAAACGACCTCAGCATTGACTTAAATTCATGGGGGCCTAATAATCAAACTAACTTTTTCGGGCGGGGGAATGAAAGCATTTTTCTGCGGCATGATGAAGGAGGGATAGGTTTTTACCGCAATCGTTTCGACTATCTTACGGCAAGCGTTCGTCTCCATAGAAACATTGTAAAAAATCTAAGGGTAAATGCTGGCATCGGCACTGAGTTTTATACGAGTGCAGAAGAAGACAACAAGGCTCACTTTTTTGAAAGCTATGCTATTTCAAACCCTGAGGCCAATGTGTTCTCAGACAAGCTTTACGCCGGCTTAGTCGCAGGAGCCAGATATGACACAAGGGACGATGAATCTATGCCGACAAGAGGAGTGTATTGGAACATGCATATAACCGCTAAAAGGCAAATGAACGGCGAAAACAACAGTTATGGAAGCCTTAAGTCAGACCTTAGCTTATACGTATCCCCCCCTGGATCTGATCTCGTGATCGCAAACAGATTGGGCGGAGGAACAACGTTCGGCAATCCTGCATTCTTTCAGGAGATGCAGCTTGGCGGGGTAAACAATCTGCGAGGCTTTCACACAAACCGTTTTACCGGCAAAACAATGCTATATCATAATCTGGATCTCCGCTTACGGCTTTTTCATTTCACCTCCTATCTTTTTCCCGGCTCAGTTGGCGTTCTCGGATTTCACGACACGGGAAGAGTATGGCTCCCATCTCAATCATCAAACAAGTGGCACCACGGTTATGGCGGCGGATTATATGTTGTCCCTGCAGAGCTGATCCTGATCCAGGGAGCGGTTGGTTTTTCCAAAGAGGGATCGCTGCCTTATATTTCTGTTGGGTTTAATTTTTAAAGACGATTTCCTACACGGGGCTTACGCCCCGTGTTAGTATGGAGGCAAATTATACGTTCAGCATCTATGTCCTAAACCCTTTATTTTATCCCCAGCTCCTTTTGTATCTGTTCCAGCGACCTTCCTTTCGTTTCGGGCATAACGCGCCAAATAAATATGAAGGAGATAACCATCATCACGCTATAAAATACAAAGGAATAAAAACCACCGTTGGGACTACTTTCTACAATTACAGGAAAAGTCCACGATATAATGGCGGCCATGATCCAATGGGTGAAGCTTCCGAGGGAGCCGCCTTGCGACCGGACGGAGTTAGGGAAGATTTCTGAGATGAACACCCATATCACAGCACCCTGAGAAAAAGCAAAAAACGCAATAAAACCGATAATATAAATCAGAACTCCACTGTGTACGCCGTCTGAGGAACTAAAAGCATTAGCTGTCAGTCCGAGGAAAACGATCATCCCGGTACAGCCAATCAGCAACAACTTCTTTCTTCCAAACTTATCAATCACTGTCATAGCCAGAAGAGTAAAAAACAGGTTGGCCGCGCCTATGTAAACAGGCTGGAGATAAGCATCGGCCTTACCAAACCCGGCCATTTCAAATATTCTCGGGGCGTAATAGAGAATGGCATTAATGCCCGACAGCTGATTGAACATGGCGAGTATCACTGCATAAAGTATCGGTTTATTGAATTTCCCGTTAAACAAGCTTTCTTTCGTCCCCTTCTTGGACGATTCATGTTCTATGCGGATTAAATCAAGGGCATTATCTTCTCCAATTCTTTCGAACACCATCTTTGCTTCATGATCGCGGTTGTTCAGCACGAGCCACCTGGGACTTTCGGGAATGAATTGCAATAGAATAGCAAACAGCGCTGCCGGTATTACCATAATCCCGAGCATCCACCGCCATCCTTCATCGCCCATCCCTGCAAATAAAAAGTTGGTTAGGTACGCTACAAATATACCTGTAACTATCATCAGTTGAAAAGATCCGGCGAGCCTTCCGCGCAGATGAGCAGGGGAAACCTCAGAAATATACATCGGTCCGACAACAGAGGAGGCGCCCACTGCCAGGCCGCCAATCACCCTGAATGATATAAATAACAACCATGTGGACGTAAGGGCGCAGCCTATAGCGGAAAGTAAATACATAATAGCTATAACCATCAGCACTTTTTTACGTCCAAATTTCTGGGCAGGCACTCCGGCTATTAATGAACCGATAACTGTGCCTATGAGACTGGCGGCTACCGTAAAACCTTGCCAGAATGAGCTTAATGACCACAACTGCTGAATGATTTTTTCGGCGCCCGAAATCACCGCTGTTTCAAATCCGAAGAGAAACCCTCCCAGTGCGGCTATAAGCGAAATCCGTATAGCGTACCTGGAATTAGACAATGATCTTCTATTGGACGTGTTTTCTGCATTAATATTGCCTGATTGTGCATGCATGGTTTTTTATCAATTGGTTGCTTCAAATATAAAAACTAAAATGATTTAGCAATAAAGTTTCGTCAAAAAAACAATGACACCCTGCTGATAAGCAGAATCCTAAAGAAACACGCAAATTTGTATCTTTGCAGCCTAATTCATTGATTTATGACAAAGGGATTCTTCAATGTACCTGCGCCGGTGAATGAACCGGTTTTATCTTATGCACCCGGCAGCAGAGAACGCTCACTATTAAAAGAAGCCATTTCTATAGCATATTCTGAACAGATTGATATTCCGATGTATATAGGCGGAAAAGAAATACGTTCGGATAAAAAGGTTGAGATCAGGCCTCCTCATAATCATCAGCAAGTAATCGGCTGGTACAATGCAGGTGAAAAGAAGCATGTGCAGCAGGCTATTGATGCCGCTCTGGCAGCAAAAGAAGCTTGGGAAGCTTTAGCATGGGAACAACGCGCTGCTATCTTCCTGAAGGCTGCTGACCTGATTGCCGGTCCTTACCGCTACAAGATCAATGCTGCTACCATGCTCGGTCAGTCAAAAAATGCCTACCAGGCAGAAATAGATTCCGCTTGTGAGCTGATCGACTTTTTACGCTTCAACGTAAAATATATGGCTGAAATTTATGGCCAACAGCCGCCTGTATCTCCGAGGGGAAGCTGGAACCGACTGGAGCAACGGCCCCTGGAAGGTTTCGTATTTGCACTTACGCCCTTTAACTTCACCGCTATCGCCGGCAATCTTCCCACTTCTGCGGCCCTGATGGGTAATGTTGTGGTATGGAAACCATCAAATGCGCAGATCTACGCAGCGCGGGTAATCATGGAGGTCCTTATCGAGGCTGGTTTGCCAGATGGAGTGATTAACCTAATATATGTTTCCGGTCCGGATGCTGGTGACGTCATATTTAATCATCCTGATTTTTCAGGAATTCACTTTACGGGATCAACCGGAGTATTTCAGGACATCTGGAAAACTATAGGAAATAACATTCATAAATATAAAAGCTATCCGAGGATAGTTGGCGAAACAGGAGGGAAAGACTATATCCTTGTTCACGGCTCGGCCGACCTACAAGTTGCTAACACTGCTATTTTAAGAGGTGCTTTCGAGTATCAGGGGCAAAAGTGCTCTGCTGCTTCGAGAGTGTATATAGCAAAATCTGTATGGCCAGAACTTCGCCAGCTGATGCAACGCGACCTTGCAACATTCAAAGTTGGTCCGGTGGAAGACTTTAGCAATTTCGTCAATGCAGTGATCGACGAAAAGTCATTCAATATGCTGTCGAAAGCTATTGATGACGCGAAAGCAGATGACAGCGTGGAGATTATCGCAGGCGGGTCTTACGATAAATCAAAGGGATATTTTATTGAACCTACCGTAATCGTTACTAAAGATCCATATTATATTACCATGTGCGACGAACTGTTCGGCCCGATATTAACAGTTCATGTTTATGACGATGAGGAGTTTGATAAGATTCTTAATGTGATAGACAACACGTCTATCTATGCTTTAACCGGGGCTGTGATTGCACGTGACCGTTATGTTATAGAAAAGGCGACTTATGCTCTGCGCAATTCTGCCGGGAACTTCTACATTAACGACAAATGTACAGGTGCCGTTGTAGGCCAGCAACCGTTTGGCGGTGCAAGAGGCTCGGGCACGAATGACAAAGCAGGTTCTATGATCAACCTGCTCTTCTGGGTTTCGCCAAGAACGATCAAGGAAACACTTGATCCTGCGAAAGATTACCGCTATCCTTTTCACGAGGAAGATTGAGGTGGGTTGTGAGTTGTGTGTTAAAAGGTGAAAGGGAAAAGCTAAAAGCAAAATCTGATTGCTAATAGCCGAAAGCTAAAGCTGAAAAAATTAAGGAGCTGTCTTTGGACAGCTCTTTTTTTGTCTTATTTTACAAACGCTTACAAGCAAATCAAAAAAACCTGGAAGTTTTATTCAGGTCCTTCTTTCCTTCCATCTTCAGGATCTTTAACAATACGCCGTTTGTCCAGCCGAAGCCATCCTGATTGGGATATTCCCCGCCGCCTGCTATTAACGTAGTATCGGTAACATTATACTTCTCGAGCAGCTTGCCGGTCTTGTTAAATACCCGGATATTTTGTCTGCTCCAGCGATCCGCTATCTCTGAGGATAAATCATTCTTATTATAGTTTTTGAGTCCGGCAATTGCCATCCATTGTAGTGGGGCCCAGCCATTGGGGGAATCCCATTGCTGTCCGGTATTAACCAATGTCGTTACAAGGCCGCCGGGTTTCAGAAAACGCTGGTTGAGTAATTGGGCGACACTGTCGGCCTGGCCCTGAGTTGCTATTTTGAAATACAAAGGATATGTCGCGGCGAGATTTAAAGACTGGGTTTGCACCTTTTCTTTCCAGTCGTAGTCCTTGAACCATCCGGTATTACGGTCCCAGCAATAACGCAGTATCGCGTTCTTTCGTAGACGGGCCTGCTCAAGCATATGCTTATGTGCACGACCGTCTCCATCCCGGTTGTATGCGATGGCAAGCATCTGCTCTAGATGATAAAGAAGACAGTTGAGGTCAACTGGAATAATGGCTGTTGTACGAACTGTAGGAAGCGAGCGACCATCCGCAAACCAGCGGCTGCTGAAATCCCAGCCTGATTCAGCTCCTGAACGTAGATCGCGATATACTTCACTTTTTGGACGTTTGCTCTCTACAGCAGTCGTGACATCCTCATTATAGGCTTCCTCCCTCGGCCAGTCGCCCGCGTCAAAGTATCGGTTCATAACTGATCCGTCGGGCAAATGGACCACATGGCCAGTGGCAATCTCTTTCTTTCTACCATTGTTCATCCAGAAATGGTATTCCTTCTCAAGCACATCAAGGTTTGCTTTGAGAACAGAATCTGCTTTCCCTTTCTTGTTCTCCATCAACAGCTTTAACATAAGCGAGAAGTAAGGAGGCTGTGAACGGGTGAGGTAGTAGGTTCGATTGCCATTGGGAATAAAACCATATGTACGTATCAGAAACGCGAAATTATTCAGCATATTTTCCACAAGGTCGCCCCGTCCGCTTTCTTCGAGCCCTAACATTGTAAAATACGAATCCCAGTAATAGATTTCGCGAAAACGTCCTCCCGGGACTATATAAGGGAAAGGCAAACTAATGAGCGATGTATATTGAGCATACTTGTCGGGGTTCCGTTGCAGTACTTTCCAAAGCTCATTGATATGAGCTTCTACCCCGGCTTTGATATCACTTTTATAGATGCTGCCAGCATGATCAGGTAACTCAAAATTTTTCTCTACAAAATCATGTAGGTTAAAGTCAGGTTTGCTTTTATTTTCCCGATATTCTTGGATGATATCATCAGGCTTACCCTTGGGAGTACAATCAGGAAAGGTTTTACTATCTTCAAATATACCCGCTGATTGTACGGCTTCAAAAAGAGCCGGATATAAGTCGCGCGGCGAATCGTGTTTTACCATCTTCTTTTCTTTGCACGAGGCAAGAGAAATGAGAATCAAAACTACTGAAAGGAACGAAGTTGGCTTCAAGTTCATCATAATCGGAAAAAGAATACACAGTAAGAACACGAAATATGCCAGAGAAGTTTCCTAATACTCTTCTCCCGAATTGTCACAGTTTAGAAAGAATATAAGTTACAACATACATATCTCAACTAATCATCTATTTTTGGATGTAAAATCAGAAAGATGAAAATAAAAACACTTTTCGCAGCAGTTGCAATACTGGCATTCGCGGCATTCAAACCAGCTTTAAAAACAGAAACATTTACAATTGACACTAAAAACTCATCAATAGAGTGGGTTGCGGCAAAAGTAACAGGGAAGCATAATGGGACGGTTAAGATCTCCTCAGGAAACCTGGTATTTAACGGCAAATCGCTTCAGGGTGGTTCATTTACAACAGATATGAACAGTATCGCTGTAGTTGACCTGCAGGGAGAATCAGCGCAGAAACTAATCGGGCATTTAAGATCGGATGATTTCTTCTCGGTTGAGAAACACCCCACTTCCGAGTTCAGGATTACTAAAGTGAGCCCTGCGGGAACGGATCAGGTGAACATCACCGGAGATCTTACGATCAAGGGAATCACTCAACCGATCACTTTTCCTGCTATTGTAAAAAGACAAGGCAACGCCGTCGTTGCTGTTGCCAAAGGAGTTAAAGTTGACAGAACGAAATACGACATTAAATACGGTTCCAAGAGCTTTTTCGGCGGTATAGGCGACAAAGCAATTGACGACGAATTTACACTATCGATTAATCTGGCAGGGAAAAAATAAGTTGTGAGTTGTAGGTTGAGGGTTGTAAGTTGTGTGTGTTGTAAGTTAATATATTCAGAGCAAGATACTTAACTCATCTATTTATTAATTAAACAGTGAAACTCACAACCTGCAACCTGCAACTCACAACTCTCCCCGTATCCTGAAAGCATCATCCTTCAGTTCTACCCTGCCCATAGGTTCACTTTTAGCATGGTAGAACAGGCAAAGCCAGTTTTCTTTTGCGGCGAGTTTTCCGAACTCTTCGCGAAGTTCCATTGAACGGGCTCCATCGAAGTCGTATTTTGCTTTAAATCTGCGTAGTAGCTGCTCGGGTTCGGGAAGGATATCTCCTCCGTAAAACGCCTTTTCGCCTCCATCATTGATAAGAAATACCTGGTGAAAGGGACAGTGTCCGCCCGTAACTTCGTAGCTGATCCGCTCATTCAGCTGTCCGTTGCCTTCTATAAAATGAATGCTTCCGCTTCTCTGAACTACGTCGAATATATCTGTATGGTAAGAGCTTGAATGGCTACTGTATGCTGTTTCCCATTCATTGCGATTGATGACGTACTCTGCATTAGGAAAAGTGAGCTGCATACTGCCATTATTATCGAAGATCATCCCTGCGGCATGATCAAAATGGAGATGCGACATCAGTACCATACTTACGTCTTCGGGGTCATACCCGGCTTTTCGTATGTTTTCATGAATTATAAGCTTCCCCTCATCATTTTTGTAGCCCAGTCCCGTATCAAAAACGAGTAAACCCGCCGATGTTTCGACCAGGAATGGCTGGACATAAACAAACAATGACGCGGGACGATCTTTCGGATTATGTACTTCCGGATCGAAGGGAATAAATTTTTTTGATTTATCAACAGAGTAAGAACCTTCGTATAATGGAACAACTTTCACAATAAACTGAATAAACTGACAGTGAACAACTTAAAAACAAACGCCGAATAAATAAGAGATTAAATAGTATATTTATCCCGTAGCCTAAACAAAGATATGCAAAAAAGGTGGGTAGAAAATGAAGTTACAGACCACAAGGCTGTAGAGGAACTGAAACATCTATTAAATATAGATGAAGTTCTTGCTGCCTTGCTGGTAAGCCGTGGTATCACTTCTTTTGAAGCTGCACGCTGTTTTTTCAGGCCCGATCTTTGCCATCTGCATGATCCTTTTCTAATCAAAGATATGGAGGCTGCTGTTGTAAGGATCGAGCAAGCGTTAAGGAATAAAGAGAAGATACTGATTTACGGTGATTACGATGTAGATGGCACGACAGCAGTATCGCTGGTTTACCATTTTTTCAGCAAATACCACTATTCTATTGAATATTATATCCCTGACCGATATAAGGAAGGATACGGAATTTCAACTCAGGGAGTAGATTACGCAGCTGCGAACGGCTTCAGCCTGATTATCGCTCTGGACTGTGGAATAAAATCAAACGATAAGATTGATTATGCCAACAGTTTAGGTATTGATTTTATCATTTGTGACCATCACTTCCCCGGAACTGCCCTGCCAGATGCAGTAGCGGTTCTTGATCCAAAGCGTGCCGACTGCAACTATCCCTATAAAGAACTTTCTGGTTGTGGCTTAGGATTTAAGCTAATCCAGGCCTTTGCTCAGCGCAATGATATTCCCTTCGAAAGTATTTTATGCTATCTCGATTTGGTAGCTGTAAGTATTGCATCGGATATCGTACCGGTTACAGGCGAAAACAGGACGCTCGCGTGGTATGGTCTAAAGCGACTGAATGAGTCGCCCTGTTATGGACTGTCTGCGCTCATGGAGTTATCGGGTAAAAAACAATATACCATTTCGGATGTAGTGTTTACTATCGGTCCGCGGATTAATGCATGCGGCAGAATAGACGATGCCAGGCATTCTGTGAATCTCCTAATATCATCGACACGTGAAGCAGCAAAAAGTCAGAGCGCCTTGGTAGATCTGAAGAATGCGGAGCGAAAAGAGCATGATGTTTCTATCACAGAGCAGGCATTAAAAATGATAGAAGCAGAGCCGGCTTTATTGAACCGCAAAACCACAGTGGTTTATAATGAAGGCTGGCATAAGGGAGTAATTGGAATAGTGGCCTCGAGATTAACGGAGAAATATTACAGACCGACCATTGTACTGACGAAGTCGAACGGACATATCGCAGGTTCGGCACGTTCGGTATTAGGGTTTGACCTGTACGAAGCGCTCAGCGGATGCAGCGATCTTCTTGAGCAGTTTGGAGGCCATAAATATGCAGCAGGACTAACTCTTAAGCCGGAAAATATTCATGCACTTCGAGAGCGGTTTGAGGATATTGTTTCGCAAACGATCCCTGACCAATTGCTTACACAGGAAATCAGTATTGACGGAAGTTTAGATCTCGCAGCCATTAATGGTAAGTTTTTCAGAGTTCTTACCCAGTTTGCTCCATTCGGCCCGCTGAACCCAACACCTGTTTTTCTCAGTAAAAACGTGTACGTTTGCGGTTCGGCCTCGATTGTTGGCAGCAACCACATTAAGATGACTGTAAAACAGAAAGGATCGCCAGCGTTTGACTGCATCGGTTTTGGAATGGGCCAGTATTTGCCTCTGGTCGACAAGGGACAGGTCTTTGATATATGTTATACTATCGAAGAAAACATTTGGAAGGATAAACGTAGTGTACAACTTAACATTAAAGGGATCAGAAGTGCATCATAAGCATAAAGCAACATGATACTTAGAGCAGAGAATCTTGTAAAAAAATACAAACAACGGACGGTAGTTAACAATGTTTCTTTTCATGTAGAGCAGGGCGAGATTGTAGGGCTGCTTGGCCCGAATGGAGCAGGAAAAACGACTTCATTTTATATGATTGTAGGCCTGATCAAACCAAATGAGGGGCATGTTTATTTAGAGTCTGAAGATATCACGTCCGACCCAATGTACCGGCGTGCGCAAAAGGGAATTGGTTATCTTGCCCAGGAAGCCTCCGTATTCAGGAAGCTTACTGTAGAAGATAATGTAAAAGCCGTTCTCGAAATGTCGAAACTTAGCAAGGCAGAACAAAAGGATAAACTTGAAGAACTTCTTACTGAATTTAGTTTACACCGTGTCAGGAAAAACAGAGGCGACTTGCTTTCGGGAGGGGAACGCAGAAGAACAGAAATCGCCCGTGCACTCGCAGCAGATCCGAATTTTATTCTTCTTGACGAACCATTTGCCGGAGTGGATCCCATTGCGGTTGAAGAAATACAATCTATTGTAGCCAAATTAAAGAACCGAAATATTGGAATCCTGATTACAGACCATAATGTGCAGGAAACCCTTTCTATAACAGACAGAGCTTATCTTCTGACAGAGGGAAAAATTATGCTAACAGGCACTCCACAGGAAATAGCAAACAATGAGATGGCCAGAAAATTCTATCTCGGCCAGCATTTCGAACTTCGTAAAAAGAAACCCAGCAACACGCCCTCGTCATGACTTTTGTAAACTCAATTTTTACCTGGTTCATGAAGAAAAGAATGCACCAGATAGATCTATTTGTTAAGTATCCGCATGATGTACAGGACGAAGTGTTCAGAAACCTCATAGCATCGGCAAGAACTACCGAATGGGGTAAGCTCCATAACTACGATTATATATTTAATCAGGAACAGTTTAAGCAGGCCTTCCCTGTACAGAGCTATGAGACTTTGAAACCTTACATCGAAAGGATGATGAAGGGTGAACAGAATATTCTCTGGAGTTCAGAAATAAACTGGTTTGCAAAATCCTCCGGAACGACAAACGACAGGAGTAAGTTTATTCCAGTGAGTGCAGAGTCGCTGGAAGAATGTCATTACAAAGGGGGCAAGGATATGCTTTCTATCTATTGTAATAACAGGCCGGACTCTATGATCTTTACCGGCAAATCATTGGCCCTTGGTGGCAGTCACCAGGTAAATAACCTTAATGAGAATATTTTCTATGGGGATCTGTCTGCTGTTCTAATCAAAAATTTACCATTCTGGGCCGAATTTTACCGAACACCGGATATGTCTATTACATTAATGGACAATTATGAGCAGAAGATCGATGCCATGGCCAGAGCGACTGAGCATGTAAATGTGACAAATATCTCGGGAGTGCCAACATGGACCGTTGTACTTGCAAAACAACTACTGGAACTTACAGAGAAGGATAATTTGCTGGAAATTTGGCCTAATCTGGAACTATATATCCACGGAGCAGTAAAATTCACACCTTACAGGGAACAGTTCAGGAAGCTAATCCCCTCTGACTCAATGTATTATCTGGAAACCTATAATGCATCAGAAGGTTTTTTTGGCATTCAGGATCTTTCAGACTCCGAAGAAATGCTATTGATGCTTGATTACGGGATCTTCTACGAGTTTTTGCCGATGGAAAACTTTGGTGATGAAAACCCTTCAACCCTTGGTCTTTCGGAGGTGGAAATAAACAAGAATTACGCCCTTATCATATCGACCAATGGAGGCCTATGGCGCTATATGATCGGTGACACAATAAAATTCACATCGCTATCGCCTTTCAGGATACAAATTACAGGCCGAACGAAACATTTTATCAACGCCTTTGGAGAAGAGGTGATCATAGATAACGCCGAAAAAGCACTGACAAAAGCATGCTCCGAAACAGGAGCGATTATCCGCGACTATACTGCCTGTCCTATTTATTTTGAAGGAAATGACGCCGGCGGACACGAATGGATCATTGAATTTGAGCAGATGCCCAATAACATAGAGATCTTCACCGACACGCTGGACAATACCTTAAGAGAAATAAACTCGGATTACGATGCTAAGCGTTTTAAAGACATGGCATTACGCCGTCCTTTAATACACATAGCCCCCGAAGGTACATTTTATAACTGGCTTAAGAGTCTCGGCAAGCTTGGCGGACAGCATAAAGTACCCAGACTGGCTAATGAAAGGCAATACGTAGAGCAGATACTGCTGTTGATGAAAAAGAAGGGCTGATAGGAATATTTCGAAACTGAGATATCCCCCGCTTCATTCTCAATTGTCCATTTTCAATTGCTCATTGTCATGTCCTGATTTCTTTTTCCGTTTTTTTGGAAACATTAAGGAAGCCACGACACTCACTGTCAATATCAGCACAATTATCAGCAAAGAATGGGATGTTGTGAAACCCCAGCTCTTCAACCAACCGTGCGCCAGCATTTTCACGCCTATAAACACGAGGAGAACCGCCAGCCCTACTTTCAGATAATGAAACTTGTGAATGATATTTACTAACAGGAAGAACATCGACCTTAGGCCGAGAATAGCGAATATATTAGAAAAGAAAACAATATAAGGATCCTTGGTGACTGCAAAAATTGCAGGGATAGAATCTACGGCAAAGATCAGATCGGTAAACTCAATAATAAGTAAAACTAAAAAAAGAGGTGTTATATACTTCTTTCCCTGCTTTTTAATAAAGAATTTGTTCCCAACAAACTGAGGATAAACAGAGAAGTACCTCGAGGCAAATTTAACCACTTTATGATTTTCAGGATCAATAGTCTCCTCTTGATTCCGGTTGACAAACATCATTATTCCCGTGTAAACCAGAAACGCTCCGAATACATAAAGGATCCAACCGAATTGATTGATAAGCGTAGCTCCGAGGAAAATAAAAAGGAAGCGCATGATTACAGCGCCCACAATTCCCCAAAATAAAACGCGGTGGTAGTATTTGGGCTCCACGGAAAAAGCAGTAAAGATCAATACCATTACGAAAATATTATCCACGGAGAGAGCGTATTCAATCACATAGCCTGTTAAGAACTCGAGAGCAAGGTTCTGCCGGTATATCTGGAGACTGCCATAAAAATCGTGAGGATTTAACTGGATATTATGAAGGTGGCTTTTCGTGATGAAAGCAAGCCGTTCAAAAGTCTCAATACCATGTAACTTATGACCTTCTGCGAGCAGGAGAAAATAAAACCCAATAGCCAGCGACACCCATACCGAACTCATTATTGCTGCTTCTTTTAAACTTACAGCATGATCACGTTTATTAAACAGGCCCAGGTCGATGGACAACATCAAAATAATAAAGAGTAAAAACCCTCCAAAAAAAACAATTTCGCTTGACATATCTACTTTTTACGTTCAGTGGTGAACCTTACTAACTGCTCAAGGGCTATCCGGGTTTCGTTTTCGGGAAATGTATTAAGGATTTCAAAAGCTTCGTCCTGAAATCTGAGCATCTGCATTTCTGCATAGGCCAGGCCCCCGTTATTCTTCACAAAATGAACTACTTCGGCCACCTTTGAGCTGTCTTCATTATGGTTCTTAACGAGATTAATGATCCGTTGTTTTTCAGATTTTCCAACCTTACTTAAGGCATATATCAGCGGCAGGGTAATTTTCTTCTCTTTGATATCAATTCCAAGCGGCTTTCCAACGTCGTCTGTACCAAAATCAAAAAGGTCGTCTTTAATCTGGAATGCCATGCCGATTTTTTCGCCGAAGAGACGCATGCGTCGTACAGTTTCTTCATCAGCTCCGGCTGATGAAGCACCGCAGGCGCAGCATGAAGCAATAAGTGTAGCAGTTTTCTGCCTGATTACCTCGTAATAAATATCTTCACTGATGTCCAGTTTCCGCGCCTTTTCCATCTGCAGCAATTCACCTTCGCTCATCTCCTTCATTGTATCGGAAATGATCTTGAGCAACTTGAAATCCTCATTATTTAACGCCAACAGCATTCCAGTCGCCAGAAGATAGTCGCCAACTAAAACCGCTACTTTATTCTTCCACAAGGCGTTCACTGAAAAGAAGCCTCGCCTTTCATATGAATTATCAACCACATCGTCGTGAACCAGGGTTGCAGTATGGATAAGCTCTACAAAAGTGGCCGCCCGGTAAGTCGCTTCTGAAACACCACCACAGAGGTTTGCGGAGAAGAATACAAACATAGGCCTGATTTGCTTTCCCTTTCGCTTAACTATATAATGAGTAATGCGATCAAGGAGAGGAACGGAACTCTTCATCGAGGATTTGAACTTCGCCTCAAAATTATCCAGTTCTTTTTCTATCGGTCTTTTTATCTCGTCGAGCTTTGACATGAAATCCTTTAAAGAGTGCCTGGCAGTGCTAGTTGCCCTTAAACTGCAAACATAACCTAAAAAGTATCAAGTTGAAAGTTTAAAGTTGAAAGTGGGTTGCGGGTAGGGTTTCGAGTTGTAGGTGCAGGCTGGGCAGGAAGGTGAAAGCAGAAAGGTGAAAGGTGAAAGGAGAAAGGTGAATAAACAGCTGACGGCTGATTACTGAAGGCTGATAGCTTTCAGCTGAAAGCCAAAAAAAAAGCCCCAGGTGGGCACCTGAGGACTTTTAGTATGATGAGTTTAGAAAAGGGGCTTTAGTCAATCTCTGCGTAAACAGGTTTCTTTACACCGTTGTCATAAGGCTTAAGACTCTTCTTAAGTAATTTACGTGCAACGTGTATACGAGTTTTAACAGTTCCAATAGGGATACTCAAATAATCAGCGATCTCATGATATTTATGCCCTTCGAAGTACATGCTGAATGGCACGTAGTACTCCTGAGGTAGCTTGCCTAAAGCCAGCTTAATATCATCCATTATAAATTTAGATTCGCCCTGATTTTTTGTAGAACTGAATACAAGATTCGCAGAGGAAATTTCTTCGGATTTGGTAACAAAGGAACTGATCTTCACAAAACGACGGTAGTTGTTAATGAAAGTGTTTTTCATAATAGTATACAACCATCCTTTAAGATTAGTACCTTCTTTAAACTTATTGTAATACGTAATAGCTTTTAATAAAGTGTCCTGAACCAGATCATTTGCATCATCTGCATCGTGGGTAAAATGCAGAGCATACATCTTTAATGAACCTGCCTGACGCATAACCATTGTATTAAATTCGATCTTAGTCATTTTTAAAGGAGTTAAGGGTGATTGTTACATTAATTATCTGTTAAAGCAATCAGTTGTTTTTCATAAACTAACTTGCTCTGACCAGTGCAACAACTATGCTAAACCACCGACGTCTTTTAAAATCAGGCCATGAATAAGAATAATTTAATAAAGAATTAACTCAAATTACACATTATATAACATTTACTTCACGCTCTAATGTAACGCCAAATCGGTTCCTTACATCCTCAATAATGCGTTCAGAAAGCGCGTAAATATCTGATCCTGTAGCATTTCCGAAATTAACCAACACCAACGCCTGGTTCTTCCAGGTGCCGGCCTCACCAATTTTTTTACCTTTCCAGCCGGATTGCTCAAGCAGCCAGCCAGCGGCCAGCTTTATTGTACTATTTGATAGACAGTAGTGTACTATGTCTGGAAAAACAGACTGTAATTGTCTGAATTCATCTGCCGAAACCACCGGGTTTTTAAAAAAGCTTCCGGCATTTCCTATGGTAGAGGGGTCCGGCAGTTTATTAACCCGTATGGAAGATACTACATCAGAAATGTCTTTTATATCAGGACTCTCTATCCCTCTATTCATCAATTCCTGATTTATGGCGCCATAACTCGTATTGATATCAGGAATAGCAGAAAGCTTATAGCAAACCTCAGTAATTAAAGTCCTACCCTTGAGGCTCTTTTTAAAGATACTATCCCTGTAGCCAAATGCACAATCGTCTTTTAAGAAAACACTTATCTTTCCGCTTTCCACATTAAACACCCTGCACGAGTAGAACACATCTTTTAATTCCACACCATAAGCACCAATATTTTGAACGGGCGAAGCCCCCACAGTTCCAGGGATCAAACTTAAATTCTCAACTCCGGCGAAACCGTTTCCTACGCAGTATTTCACCAGATCGTTCCACACTTCCCCACCACCTGCTTTAACAAAGATATCTGCGCCTTTTACCTCGTGACTTATTCCTTTAATATTCATTCTGATGACAAGTCCTTCAAAGTCGCGGGTAAATAATATATTGCTTCCCCCTCCTATTATAAGCTGTGGTACCCCTTTCCATCTCCCGTCAGAAAACAATTCCTGAAGGTCGTTCTCTGAATTAATTGTAACTAACCATCTGGCGTATGCTTCTACTCCGAATGTATTAAGTTCCTTTAGCGAAACATTCTCTGAAATATGCAACATCTTTTATATTTTTCGGGGTCCAATTTCGGATTAAAATCGAAGTATCTGTAATAAAAATAAAACAGAAGTCTTTATTGTTTATTTTAAGGGCCAAAAAAGGAAATAAAACTATAATTTTGACTACGTGGAAAATCAGGATAAAAAGAAAGAATTAATTATTGATGCTGCCCTCAAACGCTTTGCCCACTTCGGACTGTCAAAAACTACGATGACAGAGATCGCCAACGATCTCTCTCTGTCAAAAGCTCTCTTATATTATTATTTCCCCGACAAAATAAGCCTTTACTCTGCTGTTCTCGGTAACATTATTAGTTTAATGGACAGCGAACTTAAAAAAGGAACAGCCCGTGCTGCAAACAGTCACGAAGCTCTTGGGCTTTTTTTAAATAAACGACAGGAGTTTATAAGCAAATACTACAACCTGCTTGATTTTACCAAAATAACCGGGTCTGATCTTCCCGAAGAGCTTGGTTCTATGTTTAAAAAAGCCAAACAGTCTGAAGTAGCAATACTCACATCCATTCTTAACAAGGGCATGGAAAGCGGCGAACTCGACACATGTGATCCTCAGGAAACCGCGATGTTGCTGATGGAGGCCTTAGGAGGTATCGTTTTCAACGTATTAAAAGTTCACACCAGGCCTTTTTTCCCCGAAAAGGAACAATTTGACATGATTTTAAAAAGACAGCAAAAGCTGGGTATCATTTTTCTAAAAGGTCTTAAAAAGCTGAATTAACCCTGTTACAACCCTTTCTCCCACCTGTTTATTAAAAAATTTTATCTTTTTTCTCTGAGTACAATTTTTTGGCAATATATTTGACCAACTTATTAAAAAAGTCAGAATATTAGATGAGTGAAAACGATAGAAAACGAGAATTAATAATTGAAAGTGCGATGAAACGTTTCTCACGCTTCGGTGTGCAGAAAACCACGATGAACGAGATAGCCGACGATATGGCGGTTACCCAACCTTCGCTGTATTATTATTTCCCTGATAAAACGAGTTTGATCGTTGCTGTGGTAGAAAAAGTTCTGAAGGATTATTTCAGCGATCTCGAATTACAGGTTAAGGGGCTTACTTCTTTGAGAGAGTTTTTTTACAGGGTCATTGAAGCGAGAAGAGCCTTCCTTGAAAGGTATTTCATGCTGCACCTTACAGACACCCCAACTGATGCCGTTATAAGAGAGAGTTGCGCTTCAGTTTTAAGTGCAAGCCGTGAAAAAGAGGTTTCTATAGTCGCAAACTTTATAAAAGAATCGGCAAGCAAAGGCGAGATAAGTACAGCAGATCCCCAAAAAACCAGTTCTCTATATCTTGATTCTATCACAGGATTAAGCATGTGGGTGATCTCCCGAAGTGAAAAAAAGATCTTTCCCGAAAGCGAGCAGTTTGAGTTAGTAGTAGCAAGACAACAGGAACTGGCTGAAATTTTTCTCAGGGGATTGAAATACGATGAAAATCAGACTGGAAGCAATAGAGGATTATAATAACACCAATAATACGAATGAACAGAATAACAAATAAATTTTTAGTACTCGCAGCGGTACTGGTACTATCCGGCATCAAAGGACTGAATGCTCAGACAGTACAATTAACCCTGAAAGATGCGTTGAATTACGCGCTCAAGAACAACGAAAACGTAAGGAAAGCAAGGCTGGATATAGAAGGTGGAAAAGCTAAAACGAACGAAGTAAGGGCTCAGGCGCTTCCTCAGATAACCGGGTCAGCAAGCATTAACGACAACCTGTTACTTCAGAAGAGTCCTATCCCTGGAGAAATCTTCGGGCGACCGGGGGAAACGATTTTTGTAGCGTTTGGCCAAAAGTATAATACCACGGCATCGGCACAACTAAGCCAGCAGTTATTCAACCAGTCTGTCTTTACAGGTTTGAAGGCAGCGAGGGCTGGTGAGGACTACTACAACCTTAATGCAGCGTTGAGCGAAGAAAACATGCTACAACAGGTAGCGTCTTCCTATTATCAGGTACTCGTATCAAGAGAAAAAATGGCCGTGATTGACACAAATATCAACTCTCTTGTCAGAATTGAAAAGACAGTTGCCGATCAGTTCAGGAATGGGCTGGCCAGAAAAATCGACCTCGATCGGGTGAAGGTAAATCTTACCAATCTGCGCACTCAACGCCAGGAGCTCGAGAACGGTGTAATACAGCAGGAAAACCTACTTAAGTTTTATATTGGCATGCCAATTAACAATACCATCCTTATACCTCAGGCTCAGTTGTCGGCTATCCCTGCCGAGGCGAGCGGGATGGCAGATGAATTGAATGTTGCAGACCTGACGCAGTATCGTTTAATTAAAAAGCAGGAGGAGCTACTCAATTATCAGAAGAAGGCATATCAGGCTGAGTATATTCCGAAGCTGTCATTTAATACCAATTTTGTTTATACAGGGTTCGGGAACAAGTTCGATTTACTGAGAAGCAACAGTACCACACAATGGGCCAAGGCATCTGCGTTAACATTAAACCTGTCAATACCTATTTTTGACGGTTTTGCCAGAAAGTCGAGGGTAAAACAGGCTGAAATCGACCTGCTGAAAGCGCAGGAAGATATCAGAAATACTACTCAATCATTAAACCTGGCTCATGATAACGCCACAATACAGATAAAAAACAGTATAAGCACCATAAAAGCGCAGGTGGAAAACATGAAGCTCGCACAAGAGGTGTATGCAAGTACGCAAAATAATTACCATAACGGATTAGCCACCCTAACAGACCTTCTTGATGCAGAAAACTCACTTGTGAGTGCCCAAAACAGTTACACGCAGGCTCTGCTTAATTATAAACTGGCCGAAATCCAGTTGTTAAAATCTAAAGGTAATATCAAATCACTATTAAACTAATTAAACGGGCAGGAACAGTCCGGATGTAAGAAAAACACATCGTCACGGACAATATAAGTACGGGGCCCTCAATCGAACAATAAAATGAAAAAGAGAAGTATAATAACAGTAATAGTAGTTGTCCTTGTACTGGCTTTAATTGCCTGGGTGTTGCAGAACAATAAAAAGAGCAACCAGGCGAAGACGGCGGTCGTTGCCGAAGGCAATACAGGTGCCGTAGCCGTGAAGACTGAAACAGCCAAAACGGGCACGGTTGATCTCGACTTTAGTGCAAACGGCAATTTTGCCGCCAATCAGGATTTAACGCTATCTGCCGAAAACTCCGGAAGAGTAACACGTATTACTGTAGATGAAGGCGACCATGTACAGCGTGGTCAGGTCGTTGCACGCATCGACGACGAACTGCTTTCTGTAGAAGCCCAGGCCGCTCAGGCAAATTATCAGAATGCGGTACGCGACCTTGAACGGTACGAAAGCTCATTTAAGACCGGCGGAGTGACACAGCAACAGGTAGATGCTATGCGATTAAACGTCAGGAATGCACTGGCCCGCGTACAAACGGCAAAGAGAAAGTCAAACGACGCAGATATCAAAGCACCTATTTCGGGGATCGTTAACAAACGCTTTATAGAAAAAGGTTCTTTTGTATCTCCCGGAACTCAGCTGTTTGAAATAGTTGACCTTTCCAAGCTCAAGCTTAAAGTGACAGCAAATGAAACACAGGTTGTTAACCTTAAAGTTGGAGACAGGGTAAAAATCACTTCAAAAGTTTTTCCGGAAAAAGAGTTTACAGGTAAGATTAGTTTTATTGCTCCCAAAGCCGATAACAGTCTGAACTTCCCGGTAGAGATTGAAGTAAGCAATAATAGCGGAAACGAGTTGAAAGCAGGAATGTACGGAACTGCAGTATTTGATTTACCACAACAGCGTCCGGTTATTACAGTTCCAAGGACAGCATTTGCAGGAAGTGTGAACAGCAATAAGGTGTTTGTTCTTGATGGAAGTACAGCACGCTCCAGAAATGTAACTCCCGGAAGAATCGCAGGCGAACGTGTCGAAATCCTCGAAGGACTAAAAGAAGGTGAAACAGTTATAACCAGCGGGCAGGTTAATCTCACAGATGGGACTCAGGTACAAGCAGTGAAATAAGATAAGTATAAGTGGCTTGTACCAGAAACTATTAATCAAAATTAAAAAATGAAATTAGCTGAAATATCGATAAAGAGACCCACCATTGTAGTAGTGCTGTTCACAGTACTTTCCCTGCTGGGGTTTATAAGCTACAGATCCCTTAACTACGAAATGTTACCGAAGTTTTCGCCGGGGGTGGTGTCGGTTACAACAACCTATCCGGGTGCTTCGCCAACAGAAGTAGAGAACACGGTCACAAAAAAAATCGAGGATGCCGTATCCTCGATGGAAAACATTAAGAAGATTACAGCTACCTCGTATGAGAGCCTGTCATCCGTAGTTATCCAGTTGAATAGTGGCGCAGATGTCGACCTCGCATTGAACGATGCACAGAGAAAAGTAAATGCAATTCTCTCTGATTTACCTGACGATGCAGAAGCACCATCACTAAACAAGTTTTCGCTCGACGATCTTCCCATTCTGACAATGTCGTCTACATCAAATATGGACGATGCTGCATTTTACGACCTGATGGATAACCGGATTGTACCTAACATCTCAAGGGTAAACGGCGTAGCTCAGGTAAATATCATTGGCGGTCGTGAGCGCGAAATCCAGGTGAATATTGACGAAAACAAACTGCAAGGTTACGGATTGTCACTCACTACAGTGCAGCAAGCTATTCGAAGCTCGAATCTTGACTTCCCTACCGGAAGTATCAGGACCGAAAACCGCGACATTCTTATTAGGCTGGCGGGGAAGTATGGAAGTGTCGAAGAACTGAGGAACCTGGTTGTTTCGGATAAGAACAACGTGCAAGTAAGACTTAGAGACATTGCCGATGTCCAGGATAGTCAAAAAGACGTCGAAAAGATCGCCAGGGTTGACCGTAAAGCAGCCCTTGCACTTCAGGTTTTAAAACAGACGGATGCTAATGCCGTAGAGGTGAGCGAAGGCGTACGCAACATAATAACAAGTCTGAAAACTGACTACAAAAACATCGACCTTAACATTACGATAGCGTCTGATAGTTCGACATACACCCTCGAATCGGCCGATGCTGTTATTCATGACTTGATATTGGCGGTAATTCTGGTGGCGTTTGTAATGCTTTTCTTCCTGCATAGTTTGCGTAATGCGGCCATTGTGATGGTATCGATCCCTGCTTCGCTGATTGCAACTTTTATAGGAATAAAACTCTTTGGATTTACGCTTAACCTGATGTCGTTACTGGGTCTTTCACTTGTAGTAGGTATCCTTGTCGACGATGCGATTGTTGTACTTGAAAACATTTACCGGCATATGGAGATGGGCAAGAACCGCGTACGCGCTGCCTATGATGCAACAAAAGAAATCGGATTTACAGTTACCTCCATCACACTGGTAATTGTGGTTGTTTTCTTCCCTATTGCTATCAGTACAGGTCTTGTTTCGGATATATTGCGGGAGTTTTGTGTGGTAGTCATCATTGCAACGTTACTTAGTTTACTTGCTTCCTTTACCATTGTACCGTTGCTGTCTTCGAGATTCGGAAAGCTTGAGCACATTGAAGGGAAGAATTTCTTTGGAAAGATTATCCTTTCATTTGAAAGACGCCTCGACAGGTTCACCGCCTGGATCACCAGCCTGCTTACATGGTCGCTGGGACATAAATGGATAGTACTGGGAGGAACGGTTGTTCTGCTCTTCTCCTCAGTTGCCCTTATTGGCGCCGGCTTTATCGGAACTGAATTTTTCCCAAAAAGTGACCGCGGAGAATTCATCGTGCAAATTGAAATGCCGAAAGATGCGTCTATTGAACAAACCAATCTGGCAACGAGTAAAGCCGAAGCTATTTTAAGCCGGAAGCCTGAAGTTACAAGACTGATCACAACTGTGGGTCAGACGAGTGATGGAATGGGGGCATCGTTAGCTACAGCATACAAGTCGGAGATAAATGTGCAGCTTGTCGATCGCAAAGAGAGAACCGACCCGTCCGACGTTTATGCTGCCCGAATAAAAAAAGAACTTGCACCTCAATTAGTGGGAGCAAAAGTTAAGACCACACCAGTGAGCATCCTCGGAAGTGCAGAACGAGCTCCTGTTGAAGTTGTAGTAAGGGGGAGTGAACTCGACAGCGTAATGAAGTTCGCCAATGTGGTAAAATCAAAGCTCGAGAAAATTGATGGAGCCACCGAAGTTAAGCTCTCTGTCGAAAGCGGAAATCCTGAAATAAGGGTACAAGTAGACAGGGATAAAATGTCGGCTCTCGGCTTAAGTCTTCAAACTGTCGGCGCTACCATGCAAACAGCATTTAGCGGAAACACCGACAGTAAGTTCAGGCAGGGAGAGTACGAATACGACATCAACATCCGGCTTGACAATTTTAATAGAAAGAGCATGGACGATGTTAAGAACCTCACGTTTATAAACAAAGACGAACAACAAATCCATCTCGAGCAGTTTGCTACGGTTACAGAAAGTTCGGGGCCAAGTCAGCTTGAACGCCAGGATAAAAGCACGAAGGTATCAGTGCAGTCGCAGGTGGTGGGGCGACCGTCAGGAACTATTTTCTCTGAACTTGAAACCCAGATTAAAGACCTGCCCAGGCCAGCCGGAGTTAGCTTTATCTTTGGCGGTGATATGGAAAACCAATCAGAAGGCTTTGGAACATTAGGTGTTGCCCTGCTGATGTCTATCATCTTGGTTTACCTTATTATGGTAGCCCTCTACGACAACTATGTATACCCATTTGTGGTGATGTTTTCTATCCCGCTATCGGTAATAGGGGCTTTGCTCGCCCTGGCACTCACAAATAACTCTCTGAATATATTCACCATTCTTGGTTTGATCATGCTTATTGGATTGGTTGCAAAGAACGCCATTATCCTTGTCGACTTTACAAATCAGCAGAAAGCGGAGGGTAAGAGTACAAGGGAAGCATTAATTATGGCCAACCACGCCCGGCTCCGCCCTATTCTGATGACAACCATTGCGATGGTTATCGGTATGCTTCCTATCGCAATTGCAAAAGGCGCAGGGGCAGAATGGAAAAATGGTTTGGCCTGGGTTATTATGGGGGGCCTTACCAGTTCCCTATTCCTCACACTCATTATCGTTCCGGTAATTTATGAAGCTTTTGATAAGATTCTTACTTACTTCGGGTTCAATAAGCACGACGACGATATAGATGTTCTGATGACGGAGCCCTATACTGGCGAGATCGACGACGACGAGTATGAAATGATGCAATATAATAAATAGGCATTAATTGATTCATGATATATAAAAAAGGGGCTTAAGGCCCCTTTTTTATGTCACCCAGATAAAGTATATTCGCTAAAATGACCGGTTATGCTTAGTCTTTTAATTAACTTCATCTGTCTTTTCAGCGCGTGTATGACATCAAACCAATTCACACTAGACGTAAAGCCGAAACAGGCGACAATTCTTGTTTTTTACAAAACGGGAGGTTATTATCATAAATCTATTCCTGCCGGTATCATGGTCATCCAGGCCCTTGGAAAGAATAATAGCTTCAAAGTTGATACAACTGCAGATGCTTCGCATTTCACCGGGGGAAACTTAAAAAAATATGCCGCTGTCATTTTTCTTAACACCACACACGAAGTTCTTGACCCCGGGCAGCAGAAGGCATTCGAAACCTATATAAGGTCAGGAAAGGGCTTTGTGGGCGTTCATGCGGCCACTGATACGGAGTATGAATGGCCATGGTATGGAAAATTAGTTGGCGCTTACTTTACAAACCATCCGAAAGTACAGAAAGCCATTATCAAAGTAACCGACAAGAAACATCCTTCCACTAAATTGCTGCCGGATGTTTGGGAACACACCGACGAGTGGTATAACTTTAAAGACATCAATCCGGACATGAAAGTGCTTGCCTGGCTTGACGAGAAAAGTTACGAAGGCGGAACGAACGGGAACGAACACCCTATCGCCTGGTATCATGAATATGATGGCGGACGCGCATTTTATACAGGCCTGGGCCACACTGAAGAAAGCTACAGTGACCCACTGTTTTTAAAACACCTGCTTGGAGGAATTCAATACGCAATAGGCAAATAGAAAGGGCCGAAATACCTGGATATTTCAGCCCTTATGTAATATTATTTCAAAGGAAATGTACTGATACTGCCGTCAGTAAACATTTCTTTGCAATTCTAACAGTAGTTAAACGGTGCCAAACAAGATCTGTTAAGAGGATTGTTATGCCGCGACTCTCAACTCTGGACATTCAACTACTTTTCACCTTCAACTCATATATGGATAGCTCTGTTATCAGAAGCAGCCAACGACGCTTCTTTAAACGCCTCCGTATAGGTTGGGTGTGCATGACTGATGCGGCCGATATCTTCAGCCGAAGCGCGGAACTCCATAGCCACTACAGCCTCCGCGATCATATCGGCAGCGCGGGGACCGATTATGTGAACTCCAAGGATCTCATCTGTTTGAGCGTCTGAGAGTACTTTTACCAGGCCATCTGTGTCCATGCTTGCACGCGCCCTGCCACTAGCTTTAAATGGGAATGAACCCGTCTTGTATTTCGTGCCCTGTTGCTTTAGTTGTTCTTCGGTAGATCCCACACTTGCTACTTCAGGCCAGGTATACACAACTCCAGGTATTAAATTGTAGTTTATATGTGGTTTCTGTCCGGCAATGGTTTCTGCTACAAACACCCCTTCCTCTTCCGCTTTGTGAGCAAGCATGGCGCCCTTTATCACATCACCGATGGCATATACTCCCTTTACAGAAGTTTCCAGATGGTCATCTACCGGTATTTTCCTGCCCCGCTCTTCAGGCTTAATTCCAATATTTTCCAATCCCAGGCCCTCTGTATATGCGGTACGACCGACAGCCACGATACAATAATCACCCTCAATAGTTATATTATCCCCTTTCGGACTTTCGGCAGTAACACTCACCCTCTTTCCCTTTACAGATGCTCCCGTGACTTTGTGACTCAAAAGGAATTCGAAACCCAGCTTAGTAAGAGATTTCTGCAATTCTTTACCCATGGTCTTGTCCATTGTAGCAATAATTGAATCGAGAAACTCAACTACTGTTACCTTAGCTCCAAGTCGTGCATAAACCGAACCAAGCTCGAGGCCGATCACGCCCCCTCCGATAACAATAAGATGTTTCGGCACTTCCGGAAGATTCAAGGCCTCTGTAGAAGTAATGATCCTTTTCTTATCAATTGGAAGAAAAGGTAAGGCAGTAGGCTTCGAGCCCGTAGCTATGATTACTTTTTCAGATGTAATCGTTTCCTCCGAGCCATCCTGTTTGCTGATCTTTATGGTGTTTTTATCTTTAAAGGAGGCAACTCCGGTATAGGGAGTAATCTTATTCTTTTTAATGAGATAAGAAATGCCCGAAGTGTTCTCCTGAACCACCTGATTTTTGCGGGAGATCATCTGTGGAAGATCAACCTTCAGATCTTTTATTAAAATACCATGTGTTTTAAAGGTGTGAGCGGCATTATAATAATGCTCAGAAGAATCGAGAAGAGCTTTTGAAGGTATACATCCTACATTCAGACAAGTACCGCCAAAAGTGTTATACTTTTCAATTATGGCAGTTTTAAGTCCTAACTGAGCACAACGGATAGCGGCAACATATCCGCCGGGTCCGCTGCCTATTACTGTTACATCGTATTGCATAATGATATCTGTTTATTCAAAGTTAAGTCAATCTATATAAAGATAAGGTCATTAAATCTCAGGATGACGTTTAAATTCACTCGAGCGATCAAAAAGGTACCGGTAAGTATGATGCGTTTTATAAACTCTGGCGCCGATCTGTTCAGCTATGTGCATCATCCTGGGGTTAAAATCACCAATCCAGTTCATCTGAACGTTCTCATAGGCCTTGTTATTTAACAGGGAGTTTGCGGCAGCGACAATCATTGCTATCTCAACGCCCTTCTTTTGCTGTTCTGGTATTATGCCAAAAACGAGGCCATACATTGTCCGGCATTTCCCCGTCCACTTGTTAAAAAGCAATCTAAGCTTTGTTGTCAGATTTAGTTTACCTTTTGCATATTTGACGAAGAGCTCATTCAACTCCGGAATACTGAGAAAAAAACCAACAGGTTCATTCTTATAATAAGCAAACCAGGCGATCCGCTCGTCGATAACCGGCGTCAGAGAGCTAATCATTTTCCTGGCAGCCTCGAAGCTCATCTCTCCTACGCCTTCATGGTTCACCCATGCTTTATTATATACAGCGCGAAAATCATGGATGTAGGATTCAAGATTCTTCTTTTTAATATTCCTGAAAGAGTAATCGGGATTACGAAATATTCTTGCTGCAACATCATAGTACACTTTTTTTAAAGGTTCTCTAACGTTTCGGAGATAGGTATACTGCTTAAAAAACACTTTAAAGCCATACTCTTCAAAAAAATCCCGGTACCAGTAAGGGTTATAATTACAACAATAACAAGGTGGGCTGAAGCCTTCAACGAGCAAGCCCCACCAACGTTCACGGCTACCGAGATTAACCGGGCCATCCATCGCTTCCATATTCTGCTGCTTCAACCAATCGCGAGCTGCATCAAAAAGCATAAACGCCGCCTTTTTGTCGTTAATACATTCAAAAAAACCTATACCACCCGTAGGCTGTTCGAAAGTGTAAGCCGAAAAAGGATTTACGAACGCAGCAATCCTTCCTATCGCTTTGTTCGTCTTATCGGTTAAAATCCATCGGATACACTTCCCTGCCTCATAGTATTTGTTATTGCCTTCAGTAAATACATTCTCTACATCTTCATCCAATGGTCTTATATAATTAGGATTGTCTTTATATAGATCTACGGGAACTTGCAGAAACTGCCGGATCAAAAAAGGATTATTTACTTCTGTTAAATTCATTAAAATTCGGAAGGAAATTATTAAAACGGCGTCAAAGCTATAACTGTTTTCCTAAATTAGCAGCATTACATTGTTTTATTCATGAAAAGATACATTATCCTGTTTTTTTTAACACTTTCTTTACAATTACGGGCCCAAACCGCCGATTCGGCGTATATACATGATCATTACAGTAAGATTGAAAAGTATATCACCATGCGCGACGGTGTGAGGTTGTTTACTTCAATCTATGTTCCTAAAGACCGGACAAAAAAATATCCGATACTTTTAAACCGAACTCCTTATACTGTAGCACCTTACGGCAGTAACGAGTATAAAAAAACCCTCGGCCCCTCGATGCTTTTCGCACGTGAAGGATACATCTTCGTTTATCAGGATGTTCGTGGAAAATGGATGAGCGAAGGTACATATGAAGATATCCGGCCTCATGTAGCGTCAAAGAAAAATAAAAAAAACATCGATGAAAGTACGGATACATACGACACGATCGACTGGCTGATAAAGAACATAAAGGAGAATAATGGGAAAGCGGGAATTTACGGTATCTCCTATCCAGGCTTCTACTCAACTGCTTCGCTTCCCGATGCACATCCCGCATTAAAAGCTGCTTCTCCGCAGGCTCCGGTAACCAACTGGTTTATCGGAGATGATTTTCACCATAACGGAGCACTCTTTCTCGCCGACGCATTTTCATTCTACTCGACCTTTGGAGTACCCCGGCCAAAGCCTATCACCCCGGATAAGGGCCCAAAAAGCTTTTCGTATTATACTCGCGACAATTATAAATTCTTCATGGACCTGGGCCCGGTTAAGAATGTAAGTAAGAAATATTTCGGCGATTCCATTAAATTCTGGAATGATGTTACTACTCACGGAACCTATGATGAATTTTGGAAAGCCCGGCTTATAACACCTCATTTGAAAAATATTAAACCTGCCACACTTATAGTCGGCGGACTTTTTGATGCGGAGGATTGTTATGGAGCATTTGCCACCTATGAGGCCATCGAAAAGCAAAATGCTAAAAACAAAAATACCCTTGTAATGGGCCCCTGGTTTCATGGAGGGTGGTCCAGATCCACAGGTGAAAGCTTTGGAGATATAAAATTTGATCAGGCAACGAGTACCTGGTACCAGGAAAATGTCGAATTCCCTTTCTTTCAGCATTATCTTAAAGACAAGCCAGCGCCCGATCTTCCTGAGGCGTTAGTATTTGAAACCGGATCTAATAAATGGAAAAAATACACAGCCTGGCCACCAGCCGAAGCAAAGCAGGAGAAGCTATACTTCCAGCCGGATAGTAAGCTTGCCTTTAATAAGCCAGATAAAGATAATAGCTATGACGAATATGTAAGTGATCCTTCACGCCCTGTACCCTATGCCGACGGCGTTCATTTGCAGCGAACCAGAGAGTATATGATCGACGACCAGCGCTTCGCATCAAAACGACCTGATGTTATGGTGTATCAAACCGAACCCCTGACGGCAGATCTCACAATTGCAGGCCCGGTAATAGCCGACCTGATGGTTTCAACTACTGGCACAGACGCCGATTATGTTGTCAAGCTGATTGATGTTTACCCTGACGACTATCCTAATAACACCCCCAACCCACGAAATATTCAAATGGGTGGATATCAAATGCTGGTACGGGGAGAAGTGATGCGGGGAAAGTTCAGAAACAGCTATGAAAAGCCGGAACCTTTTAATCCCGGCAAAATCACTCAGGTGAAGTATTCAATGCCTGATGTATCACATACCTTTAAAGCGGGACACCGTATCATGGTCCAGGTTCAAAATTCATGGTTCCCATTGGTAGACAGGAATCCGCAGAAGTTTGTTGATATCTATAATGCTGACGAAAAAGACTTTCAAAAAGCGACGCACCGCATTTATCACGAAACCCCGAACGCTTCGTGCATTATCATTCCGGTTGTAAAATAGTAGTAATGATGAGAATACGGCTCCGTTTCTTTTTGCCATTGCTGACATGCCTGATATATAGTACTATCGCACACAGCCAGTTGCTTAACAGAACTGAATTGTTTACTCGGGCCGATACCCTTAGAGGAATGCTTTCTCCGCTAAGAACCTGTTACAATATCTCTTACTACCATCTTGACCTGAAGGTCGATCCGGGAAAGAAGTATATTGTAGGATCCAATAAGTTCAGGTTTACTGCCACCACTGATTTTCGAAAATTGCAGTTTGACCTGTTTAATAATCTTAACATAGAAAAGATCCTTTTTAAAGGGAACGTACTTAAGTATACCCGAGAATACAATGCAGTTTTTGTTGATTTTGAAGATACCATCAAGAAAGGTTCTTCAGAAGAATTTACAGTATACTATTCCGGAAAACCCGTAGTTGCTAAAAATCCACCCTGGGATGGCGGCTTTATATTTACAAAAACAAGCAAGGGAAAACCATGGATAGCAGTGAGCTGCCAGGGTCTGGGAGCGAGCAGCTGGTGGCCAAATAAGGACCACCAGTCGGATGAAGTGGACAGTATGATGATAAGCATATCGACACCATCGGGTCTGGCCGATATCAGTAACGGCCGGTTGCGCTCTACTGAAAAACTAGATGACGGATATGTGAGATATAACTGGTTCGTTTCTTACCCCATTAACAATTACAACGTAACACTGAACATTGCCGATTTTAGTCACTTTTCTGATGAGTATGAAGGAGAATCGGGAAAGCTGACCCTTGATTATTATGTACTGCCGGAAAATTTAAAGAAAGCAGGGCCTCACTTTGCCAGCGATGTAAAACCGATGCTACAATGCTTTGAACGCTGGTTTGGCTCCTACCCTTTTTACCGCGATGGTTATAAGCTGATAGAAACGCCCTATCTGGGAATGGAACACCAAAGTGCGGTTGCTTATGGCAACCGGTATCAAAAAGGGTACCTGGGCAAAGATCTTTCAGAGACTGGATTAGGACTGAAGTGGGACTATATCATTATTCACGAGTCAGGACATGAATGGTTCGGTAACAACATTACATCTAAGGATATCGCCGACATGTGGATCCATGAAGCGTTTACTACTTATTCAGAAGGATTATTTGTGGAATGCAAAGAGGGTAAGGAAGCTGGAGCGAAATATATCAGGGGACAACGCAGCGCAATCCTGAATGACATTCCTCTTATAGGCCCGTATGATGTAAATAAGGAAGGATCAGGGGATATGTATTTCAAAGGCAGTAACATGCTTCATACCCTGCGTTCCGTAATCAACGACGATGAAAAATGGCGGCTGATATTAAAAGGTCTCAATAAAACCTTTGGACTGAAGACCGTTACAACTGCAGATATCATTACATATATAAACAAAGAAGCAGGAAGGGACCTAACGCCCGTTTTTGATCAGTATCTTCGCTTTACCAGCATTCCAACCCTGGAAATTAAAAAAGCCAGAGGAGGTAAAAATACGTTGATCTACCGATGGAAAGCGACAGCCACCGGCTTTAATATGCCGGTAAAGGTGCGTTTTACCGACAATAACAAAGATAAAAATAACTGGTTCTTCATTGAGCCATCAGGCAACTGGCAAAGCCTCGATTTACCCTTATCTGCACATGGTATAGAGGCTGATACCGATAACTTTTATATTAATACTAATTTACTTTAAAATATCTGTAACGTTAGGCACCCAGCCAGCGTCTTATTGATACGGAAAGAGAGGAATCCTTCATGGATATTAATCATCATCCCTGGAAACGCTACTACCGCAGAAAATAGTTTAAAATGAAAAAGATATTTGCATCATTCGGCTGGATATTGTTATTACTGCCTTTTTTAAGCTTCGCAGGTACAAGGACTATGTTTAGTCCGGTTAGTCACCCTATGGCTGATACTGAAACCAGACAGGTTTCGGGCTTTCATTCAATTAGCTCCGGAGGTTCGTTCGATGTTTTTGTTAAACTTGGCAACACTGAAAGCCTTCGTTTAGAGGGCGACGAGGATTTGTTTAGCAAGATTGAAACAAGGGTGGAGAACGGCGACTTAAAAATACGCTACAAGACTGGGGTACGCATTAGTGGATGGAACAAAAAAGTGTCGGTTTATATTACGGCCCGCTCGCTGCGCAGCCTTAGTGTCAGCGGATCGGGCGATATGGAAGTAAGCGGAACAATAAAGGGCGACAAGCTGGATACCCGTGTAAGCGGATCTGGAAGCATTACTCTTACAGCTTCAGTTAACGCGTTTACTTCCGCAGTAAGCGGATCGGGCGAAATAAAAGCTGAAGGATCTGCAAAGACTGCCAGTATACAAATCAGCGGTTCCGGTGAGTTTGAAGGAAAAGAATTACGGACAGATAAGGCAGATGTTAAAGTGAGCGGATCCGGCAGCGTAACGATTCATGCAAATACATTGCTGAATGCTGTTGTGAGCGGATCAGGTGACGTTTATTATTCGGGCAATCCCCGCGTAAATCAAACGAAAAGCGGTTCGGGAAAAGTATCAAGAATCTAAGCACAGCAGCTACATACACTTATATATTTGAAACCTCGGGCGGTGCGGTCCGGGGTTTTTTTATGAGGAAAAGCGGACTCCAAACACTATTTCTGCAACGGAGTGTCTGAAATTTACAATCAGCATTATTCAACAAGTGCAACCCTTCTAACGATGTACACTTACACCTCCTTTTAAAACCTGGTATAAACAGCCAGTTGAACAACATGGTTTGCTGTGTTACTGTTGAGGCCCCTGACGTATTGATTGAGATACCCCGCTTCGATATCTGCTTTGGGACTTAAGCGGAAACCTGCAGCTACATAAGCCCGGTTCTGATCGAACACCTTGTTATTCAAATCGCTCTTGTTCTGAAGATTTAAGAATACCTCATTTTGTAAAGCTGCAAACAGACCGCTCTTGAAGTTTCCTGAAGTACTTTTAAAGGGAATCATCAAACGGGCAAAGTATCTTAATCGTTGTGAAAACAAGTCATCATTGCTTCTTTCTATAAACCTTTGCTCTACCCGAAACCTATGGGTTAAAGGGAGAGCTTTAATTTTATGAGCAAAAATATATTGCTCCCATATACGATGTTCGGTAAGATCTTTCCCTCCAGGTATATCGCTATCGGCAAAAGTTTTTATCAAAGCATAACCGGCAGTTACATTATGCTGAGCGTTAAAATGGTAAGTTAAGCCCGGCCGTATAAGCAGATTCTTTACATATTCCCAATTATCGGCAGAGCGCGCCTGTACGTCAAAATGTATCCCTAAACGGGGAGAAACCTTATAACTATTAAACCAGGCAAGCCAGCCACTCTGCTCTGTTTGGGTCTTTTGAGCGAAAGCAGGAAGAAAGGATAAAATGAGCAGAATTAAAGTAACAATTCTTAAAATAACAGGTAGTGTGTGCATTTATGAAGATAAAAGGTAAAAGTCTAAAGGTAAAAGTGCAGAGCCAGGGGTTTTACACTTTTACCTTTATGTTGTATTTATCAGACGCCTAAGAGTAAGCGTGCCGGATCCTCGAGAAGCTGTTTTACTCTTACAAGAAAGCTAACGGATTCCCTTCCGTCAATTATCCTATGATCATATGAAAGAGCAACATACATTATCGGGCGTATTACAACTTCGCCGTTTAAAGCCACAGGGCGTTCAACGATATTATGCATTCCCAGAATAGCTGATTGAGGCGCGTTTATAATCGGAGTTGACATCATGGATCCAAATACCCCTCCGTTGGTAATAGTGAATGTACCACCCGTCATTTCCTCTATAGTTAGCTTGTTATCACGGGCTTTTCCTGCAAGAGTCAATACAGCCTTTTCAATTTCGGCCAATGTCATCGACTCAGCATTCCTGATAACAGGGACAACCAAGCCTTTAGGCGCTGATACAGCTATTGATATATCTGCAAAGTCACTGTATACCACTTCATCATTGTCAATTCGTGCGTTTACACTAGGAAACTCCTTCAAGGCCTCACATACTGCCTTTGTGAAGAACGACATGAAACCCAGACCTACACCATATTTGTCTTTAAACTTTTCCTTATACTTTGACCTGAGATCCATTACCGGCTTCATATCTACCTCGTTGAAAGTAGTAAGCATGGCTGTCTCATTTTTCACAGATACAAGCCGCCTTGCTACGGTCTTACGCAGAGACGACATCTTCTCACGGCGCTCGTTTCGGTTACCCGAAGAAACACTAACCGACACCTGCGCTTTGGCTTCCGGCTTTACCGGTTCGGCAGGGCCGGCGCCTTGTGTTTGCGTCCTGGCGGCCTGAGCTTTCTGAGCATCTTCCTTCGTTATCCTGCCTCCAACACCCGATCCATTTACAGAAGCAGGGTCCACGCCTTTCTCAGATAAAATCTTTGCGGCAGATGGAGAAGGAGTACCTGCTGCATAAGATGGCGCCCGATCCGGAACCGCCTTAACAGCCGACTCTTTCGACGGACTTTCTCCGTTCGACTTAGGAGCAGGTGAACCCGCACCTTTACTTATAGAACAAACAACAGCTCCAATTTCAAGTGTATCGCCTTCTTTCGCAATGTAGTGAAGCGTACCAGCAACTTCTGCAGTCAACTCAAAAGTTGCTTTATCTGATTCAAGTTCGGCAATCTGCTCATCCATTTCTACCTGATCACCATCATTCTTAAGCCACTTCGATAGTGTCACCTCGGTTATGGACTCTCCAACCGGTGGAACCTTTATCTCAAGCGACTCTGATTTCCCCGACTGAGCGGTGGACGTACTATCAGCATCCTCAACGCTTTCGTTTGCCGCATCGGCTTCGGGTTTTGTACCCCCGGCACTGCTTTCTTCAATTGAACAAACCACAGCTCCGATTTGGAGTGTATCTCCTTCAGATGCAATAGTTTTTAAAGTTCCCGCAGCTTCTGCTGTTAACTCAAAAGTTGCCTTGTCAGATTCAAGCTCAGCGATAACCTCATCCATCTCAACAAACTCACCATCTTTCCTGATCCATCTAGACAAGGTTACTTCTGAAATCGATTCGCCGACCGTTGGAACTTTGATCTCTAAACTCATAATATATTTATTTTTATATAATGTTCTTTTGTACCTCTTCCGGTCACCCTATCACCACTACACGGCATACTCCATCTATCCCGGCATCTTGAATATGTTGTTTCTTAAATCCTGACTCTTGCATCTTGATACTTGCATCTTGATACTTGATACCTAATCTACGTTTACAACCTTTTTGGTGGTTTTCACTACCGATTTTTTCACTTCCTTACCCGCTGCATCTTCAAAAGACTTACCAACGATATATAACTGCTGTGAAATATGCTGCTTGGAATAACCAGTAGCAGTACTGCTGCTTTCCTTTCTTGATATAACTTCAAGGTTGAAACTTGAATTCCTGAATTTCCTGCAGATAAAAGGCCATGCCCCCATATTCTCGGGTTCTTCCTGTACCCAAATGAATTCTTCGGCTTTGTTGTATTTTTCCTTAACAGCTTTTAACTGCGTATATGGGATGGGGTATACCTGCTCAACACGTACTATAGCCACGTCGCCTCTTTTATCAACCTGCTGTTTCTCCAAAAGGTCATAATAGACCTTTCCAGTGCAAAACAATACCCTTTTTACGTCCTTAGGCTTTACAAATGCATCGTCTATAACTTCTTTGAAATGCCCTTCTGTGAATTCGGAAATGTTGCTCACGCATAAAGGATGCCGCAACAGGCTCTTCGGCGTAAAAACCACCAATGGTTTACGGAAGTCGCGTTTCAACTGGCGTCTTAATAAATGGAAGAAGTTAGCCGGCGTTGTACAGTTAGCAACCTGTATATTATTTTCTGCACATTGTTCAAGGAAACGCTCAATTCTTCCGGAGGAGTGTTCAGGGCCCTGTCCTTCATAACCATGCGGAAGCAATAACACAAGGCCGTTAGAGCGCTGCCATTTTGTTTCTGCACTTACCAAAAACTGATCGAGGATAGTTTGAGCACCATTTACAAAGTCGCCAAACTGCGCCTCCCAGATAGTAAGGGATTGTGGATTGGCTAAAGCATATCCGTATTCAAAGCCTAAAACGCCATACTCCGACAGGTGAGAATTATAGATATCGAACTTATTTGCACTTCCTTCCTTCTGAATTTCACATAGAGGGACATACTCTTCTTCCGAATCCTCCATTTTAACGACAGCATGACGATGAGAAAAAGTTCCTCTCTCGACATCCTGGCCGCTTACCCTTACCCTGAAACCTTCATCCAACAAAGTACCGTAAGCAAGCAGCTCGCCCATGGCCCAGTCAAAAGTCTCGTTTTGGACCATCTTTTTGCGGTCTTCGAACAACTTCTCAATCTTCTTAAAAAATTTTTTATCGGCAGGCAAGGATGTGATTTTCTCTGCAATTTTTGTCAAAGCATCCTTTGGTACCGCTGTCTGCGACGTCTCTTCAAAGTCCTCCGGCTTTGCCATTCTAAGTCCGCTCCATGCACCCGAAAACATCGGATTGGGTTCATAGGTATTGCTTTCTTTTGATTCATTCAGCCTCTCCTGCAGCAGGGCCCTGAAGTCCTTTTCCATCTCTTTTGCAAGGCTGGCATCCACACTTCCCTGTTCAAGAAGCTTTTTATTATAAATCTCCCTTGGATTAGGGTGTTGTTCAATAATCTTATACAGGGAGGGCTGAGTAAATTTCGGTTCATCAGCTTCGTTGTGCCCGTAACGCCGATAACAAAGTATATCAATAAATACATCATTATGAAAGCGTTGCCTGTATTCCACAGCCATACCAATAGCATAGATCAAAGCCTCTACATCATCTCCATTAACATGGAAAACAGGCGACAACGTTACTTTTGCCACATCTGTACAATACGTTGACGAACGGGCATCTTTATAGTTCGTAGTAAAACCAACCTGGTTATTGATTACAAGGTGAATTGTTCCGCCTGTCTTGTAACCGTCCAGCTTAGCCATCTGAAGGACTTCGTATACAATACCCTGACCGGCAATTGATGAGTCACCATGAATCAGAATGGGAGCCAGGCGTGTATTGTCTCCGTTATACTTAAAATCAATTTTTGAACGGCTTATTCCTTCTACAACCGGATCAACAGCTTCAAGATGTGAAGGATTCGGACAAAGGCTTAAATGAACCTTCTTCCCCGATTCGGTTTCAACATCTGTTGAAAAGCCCAGATGGTATTTTACATCACCACCATAAGGTTTCGATTCATCAAACGCCCGGCCTTCAAACTCTGCAAAAATGTCTTTATAGGTTTTATGCATGATATTGGCAAGAACGTTTAAACGTCCACGGTGTGCCATGCCAATTACAAACTCTTCTATTCCGAGTTCAGCACCCTTTTCAATTACGTAATCAAGCCCGGGTATTAAACTTTCAGCCCCTTCCAGCGAAAAGCGCTTTTGTCCGAGGAACTTTGTACCAAGGAAGTTTTCAAAAACTACAGCCTCGTTCAGCTTTTTTAAAATCCGCTTTTTGGTTTCGATCGAAAGGTTGGGCGTATTACGCTCCCTTTCCATCCGCTCCCTGAACCATTTAACTTTGTGGGGATTACGTATGTATACAAACTCCGCTCCTATAGACTGGCAATAGGTTTGTTCCAGAAGATTATGGATGTCACGCAAAGTTGCAGGACCAAGGCCTACTTCTGCACCTGCGTTGAATACGGTATCAAGGTCGGATTCAGCCAGGCCAAATGTTTCAAGTTCCTTTCCTGGATAATACTTTCTGCGTTCGCGTACCGGGTTGGTTTTCGTAAACAAGTGCCCGCGCTGACGGTACCCATAAATCATATTCATCACTTTCATTTCCTTCAGGAAATGATCGGAGTTCCCGTCCTGAGCAACTTTGCCTTCGGCTTCCCTTCCGAAATCAAATCCCTCGAAAAATTTCTGCCATCCAAAATCTACTGATTCGGGATCCTGCAGATATGACTGATAAAGAGAATCTATATAAGATGAATGTGCGTTACTGAGGTATGACAAATTGTCCATGAATATCAAATTCTTAAGATAGGTCAAAAATAAAAGTTTAACCTTATAATAACTAAGTATTTTCTGTCAAAAATTATTTGGAAGGGTAAAACAACTGCCCATTGGCTTACGAGGCGTTATTGTATTCACTAAACCATTTTTTTATATCATCTTCCTGCGCCACTTCCTCAAATTTAACTATAATATTTTTGTTTGACGACAGGATCCGGCTTCCCAGTATTGTCGCCCAGGTGCCGAGATTGTTTGCAGGTGAAAAGTCAATCGCCTTTTCTTCATAGTATGCCGAACCAGCCATCCACGGAACCTTCAATGTCTTAACAAGAAACGTACCGGCATATTGTTTACATATATCACTAATGTACCCAGTAGCGTTTAGTTTCCGCATACAAGCGTCCGTCAGAGGTTCTCCGGTAACCCCCGATTTCCATCCCTCGAACTTAGTCTTCTCTTTGGAGGAAAGCGCCTTCCTGGTCTCTTCTTTTTGAGGAATTATACTGCCATGCTTTTTTAGCATAAATCGAAAGTAATCGCGCCATTGTAATTCAATAATCATTCTGGCTGCCAGATCAGGCATCTGCTTTTGGTATTTCTTTACCTCCCAATACACTTCTCTTGGAGAAAGACAACCCGCTGAAAGCCACGGTGAGAGCTTCGGCGAAAGAGACCTGCTGCCTTTATTTCCAAGCAACCCGGCTCCAAGCAGAAAGTCCTTCAGTTTTTTAATTCCTTCCGACTCCCCACCTTTAACCTCTAATTTTATGTGATCATCCTCTGGATCGGCATCAATCCCCAGAAAACTAAGATCAGGCAGCGATTCATTCCTTATCCCATCCGGGACCTTAACAAGTCCGGGAGTATCGAAACAAGGGCGCACAGTGCTGTCTCTTTCTATCTTCTTCCTGAACACAGAAAAGTCGTCGGGGATATTCTTAATAGGGAAAGGCAGATCCTCTTTATGATACAATGTGTGTCCGATAAAGTGCTTAAGGTTTATATGTTGTTTCCATAACGCAGCTTCAACCTTCGCAGAGATGTTTGTTTCCTCTGGTGCCACTTCCCGGTGATGATATACTTCTTTTACGTTATAAAGGTGACAGATATCGGGCAACACTTCTTCGGGCTTTCCTTTTTTTACGACAAGATCTCCACCCAGGCTACGCAGCGATTCTCTTAGGTTGATTACGCTTTCAAATAAGAACCGCGCTCTGAAAGCGCCGGTTTTCTTAGCCCCAAAGTCGGTCTTTTTAAAATACCTGGGATCAAAGCAATATACCGGTATAACTTTGCCGGCACGCTTTACCGCTTCAATAAGGATCTCATTATCGTGTATTCTTAAATCATTCCGAAACCAAATTAATATGGTTTTTTCACTCATGTCAATTAGCGCCGTAAAACTGGCAATATAACTAAAAAAACAGATCATCTCTCTCTCTAAGAAGGCCCTGAAACAGAATATTTACATCATCAAGACAAACACTTCACTTTCTTTTAATACAGTTATTGATTTCCAAAAAAGTGTTATATTAGGTTCAGAACAGAATATGTTTTAACTTTATGTAAAACGACCCATTTATGAAGACAGTAAGATATATTTTGCAGAACAAGCCCGGCGCTGTTTACTCAGTTGGTGTTAATACTTCGGTGCTCGAAGCGCTGAATGTAATGATGGATAAGAATATCAGCGCCCTGTTAATTACAGAAGGTGATTTGCTTCTAGGAATATTTACAGAAAGGGATTATGCACGAAAAATTGCGTTAAGGGGGAAATCGTCGAAAGATACACCCATAACTGAAGTAATGACAGCAACACCAATTACTGTTTCTCTGGATGATGAGATCGACGTATGTATGCAGCTAATGACAAATAAACACATCCGCCACTTACCCGTTACCGATCAGGAAAAGATAATCGGAATGGTATCTATCGGAGATGTGGTTAAGTCAATAATTGAGATACAGAAAGAAACGATCAAACAACTCGAAAGCTACATCAACAGCTAAGTCGCTATTTCTTTAGGGCACGCAGCTTATCGAAGTCCATAACCAGGCGTTCTACAACCCGGCCATTTTCAAGATGTTCAGTTACAATCTCTTCGACGTCTGCTAACTGAACATTCCCATAAAATACTCCCTCGGGGTATACCGCGACAGAGGGACCAAGTTCGCAGGCTTCCAAACAGCCCGCCTTCTGAGCCCTGATTTCGGTGTTCAGCTGCTTGTCTTTAATTAGTTTTTTGAATGCAGCCACCAGAGAAAGTCCGTGCCCTTCACCGCAACTTACCCGGCTTCCCTCGGGTCGTTGATTGGTACAGATAAATAGATGTTTTGTATAAAGCATAATAACAAAGATATGATAAAAGATGATTAAAACAGTTCTGATAACTGGCGCAACAGGCCTCATCGGAACGCGCCTTGCGCAATTGCTATTGAACGAAGGCTATGTTATTCATACGTTGAGCAGGAAAGGAATATCCGGTCAGCCTGAAATTAAAGCATTTAAATGGGACCCCGAAAGAGGCACTATTGACGAAAAATGCCTGGAAAATGTCGATGCAATAATCCATCTGGCAGGCGAAAGTATTGCCGGTAAAGCATGGACTAAAAGCCGTAAACAAAAGATCATTAGAAGCCGGACTGATTCGGTACGACTCATATATCAGCTTATTCAAAATAATCCTTTGTCGAAAGTAAATACTATTATATCAGCTTCAGCTGTTGGATATTATGGTGACCGCGCCGATGAATTGCTAACGGAAGAGTCACTGCCAGGCAATGATTTTATGGCTCAAACCTGCACTACCTGGGAAGATGCAGTTGACTATGGAGAATCCCTGGGACTAAGGGTTGTGAAGCTAAGAACCGGTATTGTTCTCGCATCAGAAGGTGGAGCATTACCACAACTGGCGGGTACGGTAAGAACAGGGTTTGGTGCAGTTTTAGGTTCAGGAAAACAATGGATGCCATGGATCCATCTTGATGATGCTGTGCGAATGTATAAGTTTGTCCTGACTAACGAAAAAGCCACAGGAACTTACAATCAATGCAGCCCTAACCCGGTTACCAATAAGCAAATGACCCTTGCTATTGCCGATGTTCTGAGAAAACCTTTATGGCTGCCCCGGGTTCCTTCCTTTATTTTAGGTATTGTCCTTGGCGAAATGAAGGCAGTGGTTTTGAACAGCACCAGGACGTCTGCAGGAAAAATCCTAAATTTGGGATTCACCTTCCGGTTCAACACCCTTGGGGAAGCTCTTGAGAGTATATATGGAAAAAAGTCGCGTTAACATATTCTGGTTTCGAAGAGATTTACGGCTCCACGACAACGCGGGATTGTACCACGCTCTAAAAGCGGGCCTGCCTGTTCTCCCGCTCTTTATCTTCGACCTCAATATTCTTGACAAGTTACAGGATAAAGATGATGCCCGTGTAACCTTCATTTTCGACGCCCTGGAAGCACTCAACAAAGAACTTGTTTCTTATGGATCGTCTCTTGTTGTTAAATATAATTTCCCGGAGCGTGCCTGGGAAGAACTTACCGGAGAATTTAATATTCAACAGGTTTTCACCAATAACGACTATGAACCTTACGCCCTCGAACGCGATGCTGAGATCTTAAAATTACTAGCGGAAAAAAGCATTCCGCTTCTCTCCTTTAAAGATCATGTGATCTTCGAAAAAGATGAAGTAAAAAAAGACGATAAACAACCATATACTGTTTTCTCTGCTTATAAAAGGAAATGGCATGAAATACTCAAACCCCAACAGCATTTTAGTTCATATCCGATTGAAAGTTATTTCCATAACTTCCACCATTACCAACCATTAGAAATACCAGGATTAAAGGCTATAGGGTTTCAAAGAAGCCCTATCACGTTCCCTTCAAAGCATTACGAGCATCTTATAGCGAATTATAAAGAAACACGTGACATACCGGGGATTGAAGGCACAACGAAAATAGGCATTCATTTACGGTTCGGAACACTTAGCATACGAGACCTTGCCCGCTCAGCGTATGCTCAGCCTGATGATACCTGGCTAAGTGAATTGATCTGGCGAGATTTCTATGCCATGATACTATGGCATTTCCCAACGACCACAACACATTCATTCAAAAAGGAATTCGACAATATAAACTGGAGAAACAATGAAAAGGAGTTCTTATGCTGGTGTGAAGGTAAAACGGGGTATCCGATTGTAGATGCTGGTATGCGGCAGTTAAATGAAAGCGGCTGGATGCACAACAGGGCTAGGATGATTACAGCGAGCTTTCTTACGAAGCATCTCTTAATAGACTGGCGATGGGGCGAAGCTTACTTCGCCAGAAAACTGTTAGACTACGATATGGCCAGCAATATTGGCGGCTGGCAATGGGCGGCCGGATCGGGCAATGATGCGGTGCCCTACTTCAGAGTATTCAACCCTGAACTCCAGACTAAAAAGTTTGATCCGCAATTCAAATATATAAAGAAGTGGGTGCCGGAAGTAGGCGATCCCTTCACATACCCCCAACCTATTGTCGAACATACATTTGCGCGGCAAAGAGCTCTCACTGAATTTAGAAAAGCCCTGGCGTCCAAGTTTTAACACTGAATTTACTTGATTTATACAAACATTACTATTTCAAAGCGGTTATCCCCTATTATCAAGGTATCTTGATACTTATATCTTGATACTTGATACCATAATCTATATTTTAGCCGAATGAAACCAACATTACTTATTCTAGCCGCAGGCATGGCCAGCCGCTATGGAAGCATGAAACAAGTTGACGGATTTGGTCCCAATAACGAAACTATTATTGATTACTCAATCTACGATGCGATTCGGGCTGGATTTGGCAAAGTAAGTTTCATAATCCGTGAAGAATTTCTCGACAGCTTTAAATCAATATTTGAGCCTAAACTGAAGGGAAAGGTTGAGATCGATTATGTTTTCCAAAGTTACGACCTTTCAAAATATGGTATTACTAAAAATATCGAAAGGCAGAAACCATGGGGCACTGGTCACGCAGTACTTGAAGCAGGTGCGCAGATCAACGAACCTTTCTGTGTTATCAATGCAGATGACTTCTATGGATATGATGCTTTCCAAAAAATGGCCAACTTCCTGAACTCTGAAGTCCGCGACGACAACTATTCTCTAATGGGTTACGAAGTAGATAAAACCTTGTCAGAATACGGTGCTGTATCACGCGGAATTTGTAGAGTAAACAGCGAAGGCTACCTGCAGGAAATCAATGAGCGCACAAAAGTCTATACAAAAGAAGGACAGATTGTTTTTGAAGAAGATAACGGGAACATAACTCCTTTGCATGAAGATGCACGTGCATCAATGAATTTCTGGGGTTTTACACCAGCAATCTTTGAACAAGCGAAGCCTATGTTTACCCGCTTCGTTGAGGCCAATGAGAACAATCCCAAAGCCGAATTCTTTATCCCTTTAATGGCCGAAGAACTTGTTAAAACCGGCCAGGCCAACTTCAAAGTAATTCCGACTTCTTCGAAATGGTTTGGAGTAACCTATAAGGAAGATAAACCGATTGTTCAAAAGAGTCTTGCTGACCTGGTAGAAAACGGTACATATCCGGATAAACTCTGGTAAACAAATAATTACCAAAAAAAAGAAGCTGCTCTTTCGAACAGCTTCTTTTTTTTTTTGATATATAAAGAAGAGTATTACTCTGCTTTATCTTCACCCTTTGCAGGTCCTGTCTCAGGAGCATTGTCTTCAGCAGAAGGCTCAGCTTCTGCACTAACAGGAGCTTCTGTTTCAGCAACTGGAGCAGTTTCTGCCTTCTTTGCTTTACCAGAACCACGTCTGCGTGTTGTTTTCTTTTCAGGTTGCGCAGCAGCCTCAGCTTTGTAAGTAGTATTATAGTCTACCAGCTCAATAAGCGCCATTTCTGCGTTATCACCCAAGCGGTTAACCAACTTTATAATACGGGTATAACCTCCAGGACGGTTGGCAACCTTCGCTGCTACATCGCGAAATAATTCAGTAACTACTTCCTTATCCTGAAGATAACTGAAAACAGTTCTGCGTGAATGAGTTGTATCATTCTTAGCCTTTGTGATTAAAGGTTCAACATAGGTACGTAAAGCTTTAGCTTTAGCCAATGTTGTAGTGATACGCTTGTGTTTAATAAGCGAAGAAGCCATATTTGCCATCATCGCTTTACGATGGCTGTCAGTACGGCCTAAATGATTGATTTTCTTTCCGTGTCGCATTTTACTTTTGTTTTACATGCTTATACCGTTCCGGTTTGCTGGAGGAATTATAAACATGTCGCTTACTCTTTTATTATTCCCTGTCCTCTCGACAAGGCTTATTCTTCTTCTAATTTATATTTAGACAGGTTCATTCCAAAAGAAAGACCTTTTGACTTTACCAAATCCTGGATCTCTGTTAATGATTTCTTACCAAAGTTTCTGAATTTAAGCATATCTGCTACATCATATGAAACCAGGTCAGCAAGTGTGCGAATATCTGCAGCTTTCAGGCAGTTAAGGGCACGTACTGAAAGATCTAAATCAACTAATTCAGTCTTAAGGATCTTACGCATATGAAGAATTTCCTCGTCTACTTCCTTAGTCTCCTCTTTAGCCTGAGCTTCAAGCATGATATTTTCATCAGAAAATAACAGGAAGTGATGTATAAGGATCTTTGCAGCTTCTTTTAATGCATCTTCAGGATGAATAGAACCATCTGTTGTAATATCAAGAACAAGTTTCTCGTAGTCAGTTTTCTGTTCTACACGATAGTTCTCAATAGTATACTTAACGTTCTTAATAGGTGTGTAGATAGAATCTATAGCTATAACTCCTACGTTCGCATCAGGATTCTTATTTTCTTCAGCGGCTACATAACCTCTGCCTTTAACAACTGTTAGTTCAACCTCCAGAGTGACATTCGATTCCATATTACACAGAACCAAATCAGGATTCAATACAGTAAAGTTGCTCGAGAATCTGGTGATGTCTCCAGCTTTAAATTGCTCCTGACCGTTAATCATCACATATACCTTCTCTGATTCACCGGTTTCGCCAGTCTTTTTAAACCTTACCTGCTTCAGATTCAGGATAATCTCAGTAACATCTTCAACAACACCTTTTATGGTTGAGAATTCGTGAGAAACCCCAGAGAAACGTACAGACGTAATTGCATAACCTTCGAGGGAAGACAATAAAATACGACGTAAAGCATTACCTATGGTAACACCGAAACCAGGTTCCAACGGACGAAATTCAAACGTACCGTCGAAATCCGTAGATTTCTGCATGATAACTTTATCAGGTTTCTGGAATGCTAAAATTGCCATTTATTTTCAGTTAAGTTTTTTTAAACTGTAAAGACTGCCAGACACAACCGGTCTGGCAGTTATATATTATTACTTAGAGTACAACTCGACGATCAGGTTTTCCTTGATGTTTTCAGGAATCTCATCGCGGCTTGGGTAGTTCAGGAATTTTCCTGTAAAATTATTAACATCCCACTCTAACCATGCATATTTATTGATTCTGCGTCCGGCAACTGAGTTTGTTACGGTTTCAAGCGACTGTGAACGTTCGCGAACAGCAACAACATCACCAGCACGTAGAGAATACGAAGGAATATTTACAACTTCACCGTTAACAGTGATATGTTTATGACCAACTAACTGACGTGCTGCAGATCTTGTTGGTGCAATACCTAAACGGTAAACGGTATTATCTAAACGAGCTTCAAGGAGCTTCAGAAGGTTCTCTCCGGTAATTCCTTCCTTGGCAGAAGCCCGGTGAAATAAATTCTCAAACTGACGCTCAAGAACACCGTATGTATATTTAACTTTTTGTTTCTCCATCAGCTGAACAGCATATTCAGACTGTTTTCCACGGCGCTTTGAAGCACCATGCATTCCTGGAGGATAATTTTTTCTTTCTAATGCCTTGTCAGGACCAAAAATTGGTTCTCTGAACTTACGGGCGATCTTGGATTTAGGACCAGTGTATCTTGCCATTTTGTTCGTTTAAAGTATCAGGCAGCCCGCAGCTGCCGAATCTTATCTTTAATTAATTATTTACGTTCTTATGTCCACTGTTTCGTGGCACGTTTTGAGTTTAGTTTTAGCTTTCAGCTAATTAAACTCTTCTCCTCTTTGGAGGGCGGCATCCGTTGTGAGGAAGCGGAGTAATATCCTTAATGGTTGTTACTTCGATACCTGCTGTCTGTAGTGTACGGATGGCAGACTCACGACCAGCTCCCGGACCCTTAACAAATACTTCAACCTTACGGAGACCTAAATCAAATGCCACTTTACCGCAATCAGCAGCAGCTTGTGAAGCAGCATATGGGGTATTTTTCTTAGATCCTTTAAAACCCATCTTTCCTGCAGATGACCAGGATATTGCCTGACCCTGAGAGTTGGTTAAAGTCACTATGATATTATTGAAAGTAGCGTTTATGTGTGCCTGTCCAACCGGCTCAATAACCACAATACGCTTTTTCGTTACTTTTTTAGTCTTAGCCATTACTTATCTCGTATTATTTAGTAGCCTTTTTCTTGTTAGCAACAGTCTTACGTTTTCCTTTACGGGTACGGGTATTGTTCTTAGTCCTTTGTCCGCGTACAGGTAATCCTTTACGATGACGAAGACCACGGTAACATCCAATATCCATTAAACGCTTAATGTTCAACTGAACTTCAGAACGGAGAGAGCCCTCTACCTTAATCTGGTCGTTAATAATCGAACGGATCGCCGCTAACTGATCATCGGTCCACTCTTGTACTTTCACATCATACCCTATACCGGCTTGATCTAAAATGCTCTGAGCTGTAGCTCTTCCGATACCGTAAATGTAAGTAAGGCCGATCTCTCCTCTTTTGTTTCTTGGTAAATCAATACCTGCTATTCTTGCCATATTTTTTTAATGATTGATTGATTGAATGATCGATTGATTGAATACCGGATTAATCTTAGTCATTCAACCTTTCAGTCCTTCAATAATTATTTTACCCCTGGCGCTGCTTGTACTTAGGGTTCTTTTTGTTAATTACATAAAGTTTACCCTTACGGCGAATTATTTTGCAATCAGCGCTGCGCTTCTTTATGGATGCTCTAACTTTCATCTTATTTATATCTGTAAGTAATTCTGCCTTTTGTTAAATCGTATGGTGACATTTCCAGTTTTACCTTGTCGCCAGGCAATATCTTAATATAATGCATTCGCATTTTGCCTGATATATGAGCAATAATTTCATGCCCGTTTTCAAGCTCCACCCGGAACATGGCATTGGATAATGCTTCTTTTATTATACCGTCTTGTTCAATAGAGGCTTGTTTAGCCATATTTTATTGATTTCTATTTAATTATACCCTAACATTTGGGGTTGCAAAATTAAATAAAAAAATTTAATTTATTTGCTTCCTTCCTGTATTTTCTTATTTTTTGTTATATCGTCGCAGCGCCAAGCACTTCGTCGATATAATCAAATGAAGAAAGCACATCCGCTTTACCTTTGCGCACGGCAACGGTATGTTCATAATGTGCAGATGGTTTTCCGTCAATCGTACTTACAGTCCAGCCATCTTTCCAAAATTTCACTCCCGCTCGTCCCAGGTTGATCATTGGCTCTATCGCAATCACCATGCCTTCCTCCAGCTTCATTCCCGATCCGCGCTTACCGTAATTAGGTACCTCCGGCTTCTCATGGAGCGAATATCCAACCCCATGTCCCACCAATTCTTTAACTACGCCAAACCCGTTTTTTTCAGCATGATCCTGAACAGCAAAAGCGATATCTCCAATCCTCAAACCGGCTACAGCCTTTGCAACACCAAGGTCAAGACATTCCCTTGTAACTTTCAGAAGCTTCTTTACAGCCGGATCGATCTCTCCAACCGCGAAGGTAAACGCCGAATCGCTAACAAACTTATTCAGTATTACACCACAGTCAACGGAAATTATATCCCCCTCCTTCAATTCATAGCCCCCTGGGAAACCATGTACAATACTATCGTTAGTGGATATACATAGCGAATAAGGAAATCCATTGTAGTTCAGGAAAGCCGGCACACCGCCATTATCCCTGATATACGTCTCGGCAGCGTTATTGATCTCAATGGTTTTAACACCCGGACGAATAAGTTTTGCCATTTCGCCCAGGGTTTTTGAAAGAAGTGAAGAACTGGCTCTTATGAGCTCTATCTCCTCATCTGTCTTAAAATTAACCTTTGGCATGTTCTTAAATTAAAGTGCGGGACCAGTAGCCCCTGTTGCAACAGGAGTACGCCCTCTTAGTCTTCCCGTCTTCATCAATCCGTCGTAGTGACGCATTAACAAATGGCTTTCAATCTGCTGCAGTGTATCTAGAACAACACCCACCAGGATAAGGAGTGAAGTACCCCCATAGAAGTGAGCAAAGTTGCTGTTTATACCCAGAATGATCGCAATAGACGGTAGTATGGCAATAATTGCAAGGAAAACAGAGCCCGGAAGCGTTATTTTAGAAATAACAGCATCGATATACTCTCCTGTAACTTTGCCTGGTTTTATCCCCGGAACAAATCCGCCATTCTTCTTCATATCATCCGACATCTGAACGGGATTAACCGTTATCGCGGTATAGAAGAATGTAAAAGCAATAATCAAAAATGCAAATGTTCCATTATAGGCAACAGAAGTATAATTGGTTAATGCCGACAACACAGGTCCCTGAGCACCAGGGAAAAATTGCCCGATACTCATTGGTATAAACATCAGAGCCTGAGCGAAAATGATAGGCATTACACCAGCAGCATTCACCTTTAAAGGAATATACTGACGAACGCCTCCATATTGCTTATTTCCGACTATCTTTTTAGCATACTGAACAGGAATCTTTCGAACCCCCTGAACAATAAGGATAGTAAATACTACCACAAAGAATAAGGCGATAATTTCAACGATAAAAGGAATGATTCCACCACCAGTTAATCTTGAATCAAGCTCGGCTATAAAGGCTCCGGGAAGCTGGGCGATAATCCCAACCATGATGATCAATGAGATCCCGTTACCTATTCCTTTATCAGTTATTTTTTCCCCTAACCACATTACAAATAATGTACCTGCAGTAAGAATCACCATAGAAGAGATCGAGAACAAAGGTTCTCCAAGCATCTTCGCATCAGGAGTAATCTGTGTACGAACATACCCAACCGCTTGTAATAATGTGATAGCAACGGTAAGATAACGTGTGATCTGATTCAGTTTCTTCCTTCCGCTCTCTCCCTCCTTCTGCATCTTCTGAAAAGTTGGAACAGCAATACCTAACAGCTGCACAACAATGGATGCAGAGATATAGGGCATTACACCTAAGGCGAATATTGACGCCCTGGAGAATGAACCTCCTGCAAACATATTTAATAAACCAAGGAGGCCTTCCTGTGCCTGATGTTCAAGCGCAACAGGGTTTACTCCCGGCAATACAATGAAAGAACCAACACGGTAAATTAAAAGAAATAAGAGTGTGTTTAAAATACGCACTCTTAAGTCTTCAATTTTCCAGATATTGGAAAGGGTAGTGAATAACTTCTTCATTAATTACAATTTAACAATTGCACCACCGGCTGCTTCAATCGACTTCTGAGCAGAAGCTGTAAAAGCATGGGCTGTAACTTCAAGTTTGCTTGTTACTTCTCCTCTTCCAAGGATCTTTACACGGTCATTCTTTGATACTAATCCGTGTTCCTTTAAGGTGTCAAAGTTGACACTTGTAAGGCTGAATTTCTCTGCAAGGGCTTGTAAAACGTCTAAGTTAACGCCTACATATTCCACGCGGTTAACATTCTTAAAGCCAACCTTTGGTACCCGGCGTTGTAAAGGCATCTGTCCGCCTTCGAAACCAACTTTCGATGATGTACCTGAACGGGAACCAGCACCTTTATGACCACGGGTTGAAGTACCCCCGCGACCGGAACCAGTACCCCTGCCTATACGTTTCTTATTTTTAGTTGAACCTTCTGCAGGTTTCAAATTACTTAAGTTCATGATTAAATACTTTCTACTGCTACAAGATGATTAATTTTCCGTACCATCCCGATGATAGCCGGGGTAGCTTCTACCTCTACAGTCTGGCTGATTTTGTTCAAACCAAGAGCCTGCATGGTTCTTTTCTGGCGCTCGCTTCTGTCGATAACGCTTTTAATCTGAGTGATCCTGATTTTCGCCATGATACTTATCCGTTAAAAACTTTACTAAGATCCACACCACGTTGCTGCGCTACTGTGTACGCATCTCTCATCTGAGATAAAGCAGATACTGTTGCTTTTACCACGTTATGCGGGTTTGATGATCCTTTAGACTTTGCTAATACGTTATGAACACCGGCACTTTCAAGTACTGCACGCATAGCACCACCAGCAATAACTCCGGTACCATTTGAAGCAGGTTTGATTAACACATAACCACCTGAAAATTTTCCATATTGTTCGTGAGGCACAGTTCCGTTAATAACCGGAACTTTCACCAGGTTCTTTTTAGCATCATCGATACCTTTAGCGATTGCTTCGGTTACTTCTTTAGCTTTTCCAAGTCCATAGCCTACCACTCCGTTTTCATCACCAACCACTACGATTGCTGAGAAACTGAATGTACGGCCCCCTTTAGTAACTTTAGCAACACGCTGTATGCTAACTAAGCGATCCTTTAATTCGATTTCGCTTGATTTTACTCTTTTTATATTGATCGTTGACATCTATTCTTCAGATTAAAAATTAAGACCACCTTCACGTGCGCCTTCAGCCAGTGATTTAACACGTCCGTGGTATAAATAACCATTCCTATCAAATACCACCTGGCTGATACCGGCTGCAACAGCTTTCTCTGCTACAAGCTTACCAACAGCCTTAGACTGTTCAACTTTATTTCCATTTGCAGAAAACTCCTTTGATAAAGAAGATGCTGAAACGAGGGTCTTACCTGTAGTATCATCAATAACCTGAGCATAAATTCCTTTATTGCTTCTGTATACTGACAAACGGGGGCGTTCAGTAGAGCCAGCCAATCTGCGTCTGATGCCTTGTTTAATTCGCGCTCTGCGAGATAATTTACTTCCTGCCATGACTTATTATTTTTTAGCTGCTGATTTACCTGCTTTTCTTCTTAACACTTCACCTACAAACTTAATACCTTTTCCTTTGTAAGGCTCAGGAGCACGCAGGGAACGTATTTTAGCTGCAACTTGTCCTAATAATTGTTTGTCGATACTTTCCAGTATAATCGTTGGATTTTTACCTTTATCAGCAGTTGTTGTTACTTTAATTTCTTTAGGTAATTCAAACACATAATGGTGTGAATATCCAAGCACCAGGTCCAGGGTATTTCCTGTATTAGAGGCACGGTAACCCACGCCCACTAGCTCCTGCTGCAATTTATATCCTTCAGTAACACCTTTAACCATGTTGTTTAAAAGTGACCGGTAAAGACCGTGAAGGGCTTTATGGCGTTTCTGTTCAGACGGACGCACTACTAGTAGTTTTCCATCTTCCTGAGAAACAGTTATATCTCCGTCTAAACGTTGTGATAATTCACCTTTGGGGCCTTTTACTGTAACCACATTATCTGCAGATACGGTAATAGTAACACCACCAGGGATTTCTATTGGGGCTTTTCCTATTCTTGACATCCTTTAATCCTCCTGATTAATGTACGTAACATAATACTTCGCCACCAATGTTCAGGTTGCGGGCTTCCTTATCGGTCATTACTCCCTTAGAGGTAGAAATGATCGCAACTCCCAAACCATTTAATACACGTGGCATCTTGTCTACACCTGCATATTTTCTCAAACCAGGCTTACTCACACGTGTAAGGGTGCGAATAGCAGGAACTCTAGTTACCGGATGATATTTCAATGCAATTTTGATTGTACCCTGTGCATTGTTGTCCTCGAACTTGTAGTTCGCGATGTAACCTTTATCAAAAAGAACTTTTGTGATCTCCTTTTTGAGGTTTGATGCAGGAATTTCTACAACCCTGTGGTTGGCCTTAATGGCATTCCTTACTCTCGTAAGATAATCTGCTATTGGATCTGTATTCATTATTTGTTGTTTTTGGTAGTGGTATCACACATTGGACCTGCTACCGGTTAATATTTATTGTTGCGGGTTCCAGGTTGTAAGTTGTAGGATAAAGCGCCTTACAAAGGCCCGCAACCCACAACTTACAACCTGCAACTCTTTATTACCAGCTGGCCTTCTTTACTCCCGGAATCTTTCCGGCAAGAGCCATTTCGCGGAATGTTACACGAGAAATACCGAACTGCCTCATATATCCTCTCGGACGACCAGTTAATTTACAACGGTTGTGTAAACGAACCGGAGAAGCATTTTTAGGTAATTTATCCAATGCTGCAAAATCTCCTTCAGCTTTCAAAGCAGCTCTTTTCTCAGCATACTTGGCAACTAATTTAGCACGCTTAACTTCCCGTGCTTTTACACCTTCTTTAGCCATTATTTACTGTCTGATTTTTAAATGGTAAACCAAATTGCTTTAATAATTCCAGCGCCTCAACATCGTTTTTTGCTGAAGTTACAAAGGTAATATCCATTCCCATAATTTTACTGATCTTGTCAATATTGATTTCAGGGAAAATGATTTGCTCAGATATACCTAAAGTGTAATTGCCGTGTCCGTCAAAACCTTTGTCGTTGATTCCTTTGAAATCGCGGATACGAGGTAAAGCAACAGAGATCAAACGATCAAGGAACTCATACATCTGGCTGTCACGTAAAGTAACACGAACGCCAACCGGCATTCCCTTACGCAACTTAAAGTTAGAAATATCTTTCTTTGACTTTGCTGCAACCGCCTGCTGACCAGTAATTGTAGTAAGTTCGCTGATTGCCGTTTCTATTAACTTTTTGTCTGTAGTTGCTGCTCCAACACCCTGGTTGATAGCAATCTTTTCAAGCTTAGGAACCTGCATCACGCTCTTGTACTGAAATTTATCTTTCAGTGCAGTGCGGATCTCGTCCCTGTATTTTGATTTTAATCTTGGTACGTAACTCATTGCTTAATTTCCTCCCCGGATTTTTTAGCTATTCTAACTAGTTTACCTGCAGCATCCTTTTGTCTCCCGACACGGGTTGGCTTACCGGTTTTAGCATCAACAACCATCAGGTTAGAGATATGAATAGGAGCTTCCTTTTTAATAATACCGCCGTTAGGATTTGCAGCATTAGGCTTGGTATGGCGTGAAACCATGTTCGCACCTTCTACAATAGCCCTGTTATCTTTTAGAATTATTTCTAAAATTTTGCCCTGCTTACCTTTAGAGTCGCCGGCTATTACCTGAACCAAATCACCTTTACGGATTTTCAGCTTAGGCTTTACTTTATTATTCTTTACCATGTTACAATACCTCCGGTGCTAATGATACAATTTTCATGAATTGTTTTTCACGCAGCTCTCTTGCAACCGGACCGAAGATACGAGTACCACGTGGTTCGTCCTGATTATTCAATAATACAGCTGCGTTATCGTCGAAACGGATATAAGAGCCGTCCTTGCGCCTGATTTCCTTTTTGGTCCTTACCACAACTGCTTTCGACACAGTTCCTTTTTTAACGTTACCAGAAGGAAGCGCACTTTTCACGGTTACAACGATCTTGTCACCAACAGAAGCATAACGCTTCCCGGTGCCGCCCAGAACACGGATCACTAAAACTTCTTTAGCTCCGCTGTTATCTGCAACATTCAGTCTTGATTCCTGTTGTACCATTACTTAGCCCTTTCTAAAATTTCAACTAATCTCCAGTTTTTATTCTTACTCAGCGGACGAGTCTCCATAATCAACACTGTATCACCGATACCACAAGTGTTGCTTTCGTCATGAGCCATAAATTTGGTAGTCTTGTTAACAAACTTTCCATAGATCGGATGCTTAACCTTCCGTTCTACAGCAACCACGATGGACTTATCCATCTTGTTGCTAACTACCAACCCGGTACGGGTTTTTCTTAATTTTCTTTCCATTTCGACTCTAAAATTATTCAGTTTCAGAAGCGGACTCTGGCTTAGCAGCAGCATCTGCCGCTTTACGCTTAGTCAATTCTGTATTTAAACGTGCGATATCTTTTCTCACCTTGCTAATACGAGATGGATTCTCTATGGCAGAAACTGTATGCGCAAATTTTAATTTTGTGAGATTGGCTCTTTCCTCGCTTATGCGGGAAACAATCTCTTCAGTTGATAGCTCTAATATTTCTGAGGTTTTCATCTTTTCTTTATTTGTTGTGTGTTCCGGGTTGCGGGATGCGGGAAGGAACCCACAACATTCAACCTGCAACCTTCAACATTTATGCTTCTACGTAATCTCTACGTACTACAAATTTGGTTTGTACCGGTAATTTCTGAGCGGCTAAACGCAATGCCTCTTTAGCTATTTCCAAAGGCACACCTTCAGCTTCAAAAATCATTCTACCCGGACGGACAACGGCAACCCAGTATTCCGGAGCACCCTTACCTTTACCCATACGTACTTCCGCAGGTTTCTTGGTAACAGGCTTGTCAGGAAAAATCCGAATCCACACCTGGCCTTCACGTTTCATATAACGTGTAACCGCAATACGTGCAGCTTCTATCTGGCGACTTGTTATCCACGCCGGTTCCAATGATTTAATTCCGAAAGAACCGAAGGCAAGCTCAGCACCACGGGTAGCTAAACCTTTCATTTTGCCCTTCTGCATCTTTCTGAACTTCGTTCTTTTTGGCTGTAACATCTCTGTTTGTATTTATATCGTTAACGATGTCTGAACTTCTATTTATTTCTTTCCGCGAAATCCTCCGGCCGCGCCACCACGGTTCGGGCCAGCCTGGCCTCCGCGATTTTGTCCTCCGGGACGATTCTGACTGCCACCACGGTTCTGGCCACCCTGACCGCCACGGTTATCTCCTCCACTGCGTCTGTCGCCTCCACCGCGTCTGTCATTAGCGCCTCTGCGATCATTTCCACCTCTGCGGTCACCTCTTTCACCACCTCCGAAAGCTGCAGCGCCTTCGCCTCTGCCTCTTACGCCGGTTGTCTGACCGATATTCGGAGAAAGATCACGTTTACCGTAAACTTCACCTTTACAGATCCACACTTTCACGCCAATCTTACCATATGTAGTAAGAGCTTCTGCAAGTGCGTAATCAATATCAGCACGGAAAGTATGCAATGGAATTCTTCCTTCTTTATATTGCTCAGTACGTGCCATTTCAGCTCCACCTAAGCGGCCTGAACACATTACCTTGATTCCTTCGGCACCTATACGCATCGTTGAAGCGATAGAAGTTTTCATTGCACGACGGAAAGAGATACGAGCTTCGAGTTGCTTTGCAATTCCTTCTGCTACTAACTGAGCATCCAGTTCAGGACGTTTGATCTCGAAGATATTGATCTGAACATCTTTCTTTGTCAGCTTCTTTAACTCTTCCTTGATCTTATCAACTTCCTGACCACCTTTTCCGATAACAATACCTGGACGGGCAGTGTGGATGGTTACTGTAATACGCTTTAATGTACGTTCGATCACCAATTTAGCAACACCGCCTTTAGCGATACGAACAGAAAGATACTTGCGAATCTTTTCATCTTCAACTAATTTATCGGAGTAGTTGTTGCCACCGAACCAGTTAGAATCCCAACCTTTGATGATTCCTAATCTGTTACCTATTGGATGTGCTTTTTGTCCCATTTCTCCTTAATTAGTTTGTGTTTCTAGATTCTTGCTGTCAACAACCAGAGTTACGTGGTTAGAACGTTTACGAATTCTGAATCCACGGCCCTGAGGGGCAGGCCTAAGCCTTTTTAACTGACGGCCACCGTCTACAAACACTGTTTTCACAAACAATTCGTTGTCTTCCGGACGTTGTCCTTCGTTCTTGGCTTCCCAGTTTTTGATGGCCGATAACAAAAGTTTCTCAACTTTCTGGGCAGCTTCTTTATTTGTATACTTTAAAATATATAGTGCCTTTTCAACACGCTCACCACGGATAAGGTCAACAACCAGTCTCATCTTACGAGGCGAGGTAGGGCAATTATTTAGTTTTGCTACTGCTTCCATTGCTTATTTTCTCTTTTCAGCGTGACCTCTAAATGTTCTGGTTGGAGCAAATTCTCCCAACTTGTGACCAACCATGTTTTCAGTTACATAAACAGGTATAAACTTGTTACCATTATGTACTGCAAATGTATGACCTACGAAATCCGGAGAGATCATCGACCGGCGTGACCAGGTCTTAATAACTGATTTCTTACTGGTTTCGTTCATAGAAAGCACTTTGCCTTCCAGATTGTGATCAATATAAGGGCCTTTTTTAATCGAACGTGCCATTATTTCTTCCTCCCTTCAATAATATAACGATTTGAGGTTTTCTTCTTATTACGGGTCTTATAACCTTTCGAAAGTACCCCGGTTCTTGAACGTGGATGACCACCTGAAGCCCTTCCTTCACCACCACCCATAGGGTGATCGACAGGGTTCATTGCAACACCACGAACACGTGGGCGATAGCCCAGCCAGCGTTTTCTTCCAGCCTTACCCAAAACTTCATTTGCCTTTTCAGAATTTGAAACTGTTCCGATAGTGGCAATACAAGAGGCCAGGATCATACGGGTTTCGCCTGAAGGCATCTTAATGATAGCATACTTCCCGTCACGGGCAGATAGCTGAGCATAAGTACCTGCACTACGTGCAATCGACGCACCCTGACCCGGATTGAGCTCAATGTTATGAATAATTGAACCTAGAGGAATGTTCTTTAAGGGAAGAGCATTGCCTACTTCTGGTGCTACTCCTTCGCCGGATACTACGGTTTGACCAACCTGTAATCCTTCGGGAGCAATAATGTAGCGCTTTTCGCCGTCGGCATAGTGCAACAGAGCGATACGTGCAGTACGGTTAGGATCGTACTCTATAGTGGCAACAGTTGCGGGGATATTATTTTTATCGCGTTTAAAATCAATCAATCGGTATGCTTTTTTATGTCCCCCACCGAGATAACGCATAGTCATTTTACCGGAATTATTCCTACCGCCTGATTTCTTGATAGAAACTACTAACGACTTTTCAGGAACGTTTGTAGTAACATCTGAATAATCGCCTCCTACGCGGAAACGAGTACCAGGGGTAACCGGTTTAAATCTTCTAACTGCCATGTTCTAATTAAATATTGCTGTAAAAGTCAATAGTTTCACCATCTTTCAGCGTTACAATAGCTTTCTTGTATTTAGGCGAACGCCCGGAAACAAATCCTGCTTTTGTGTAACGGCTTTTTGCTTTACCAGAAACCACCATCGTGTTTATCGCCTGGATATTAACACCATACATTTGTTCAATTGCACCTTTGATCTGCAATTTGTTGGCTCTGTAATCTACTTTAAATGCAAACCGGTTTAACTTCTCAGTTAACGCGGATGCTTTCTCTGTTAAAATAGGTTTTTTTAAGATTTCCATAATTACCTGGCGAATGCCTCCTCCAATGTTTTAACAGAACCAGTAGTTAACAAAAGCTTTCCTGCGTTCAATACATCATAAGTATTCAACTGATCGGCAGTGATCACTTTCGCTTTCTTAATATTTCTGCTTGATAAATACACATTATTATTAGCAGCCGGTAATACCAGCAAAGTCTTTTCTGAAGCAATGTTCAGATCTGTCACCATCTTGATGTAGTTCTTTGTCTTTATAGAATCGAAAGAAAAATCTTCAAGAATGACAATGTTATTGTCTTTTGCCTTGTATGATAAAGCCGACTTACGGGCCAGTTGCTTTAACTTCTTGTTTAATTTAAAGCTGTAGTCGCGTGGCTGCGGACCGAAAATACGGCCACCACCATTAAACAATGGTGATTTAATGCTACCTGCACGCGCACCGCCTGTACCCTTTTGTTTATATAATTTACGGGTCGATCCGGCAATCTCGTTACGTTGCTTAGATTTATGCGTACCCTGACGTTGATTAGCAAGATATTGCTTAACGTCCAGATAAATTGCATGATCGTTAGGTTCTACACCAAAAATCTCTTCAGGAAGTTGCACCTTGGCACCTGTTTCTTTACCTGAAATGTTTAATACGCTAACTTCCATCTTATTTATCCACGATTACGTAAGAACCCTTAGCTCCCGGAATAGAACCGCTAACTACCAATAAATTTTGTTCAGGATAAATCTTCAAAACCTGAAGGTTCTGAACTTTAACTCTTGAACCACCTGTACGGCCTGCCATACGCATGCCTTTAAATACACGTGAAGGCCATGAAGAAGCACCTAACGAACCAGGAGCTCTTAGTCTGTTATGCTGTCCGTGAGTCGCCATACCAACACCACCAAAACCATGACGCTTCACAACGCCCTGGAAACCTTTACCTTTTGAAGTACCAACAACATCAACGAAGTCGCCTTCAGCAAAAAGTTCAACAGTTATTGTATCGCCCAAACTTTTCACATCTTCAAACGTTTTAAACTCCACAAGCTTCCGCTTTGGAGTAGTGTTTGCTTTTGCGAAATGGCCTTTTAACTGTTCGGTAGTGTTCTTTTCTTTCTTCTCGTCGAAAGCTAACTGAACTGCCTCGTACCCGTCTTTCTCAGAGGTACGAACCTGTGTTACAACACAGGGGCCAGCTTCGATAACCGTGCATGGAATATTGCGTCCATCGGCATCGAAAATGCTGGTCATTCCTACTTTTTTTCCAATAATACCTGACATTTTCTTTTATTTCTTTTGCGCCCATCGAAGCAGTAGGGCTTCGCTCAAGGCATAATAATCCCTCGAAAGGGAGGGCAAAGATAGAAATGTTTAATTAATTATCAAATAGTTAGGATGTTATTTTTTAAAGAAAATCGCAGCGAAGACTGTCACACTACTCCCCCGCTTTTAGTTAATACCAAAAACGTACTGTTTGCCCCGGCGGAATATCACTTGTGCGACAAATATATGTCGTTTCTCCGTCACGCTGACGAACAGCTGACGAACAACTGACGAACAATTGTAAAGCAGTTGACAAATAACTGACGAGCAATCGACAAGGGGTTGACGAACAGCTGTCTTGTCCTGAAATAGCTATACAGGTTAATGAATAAATCCTGAATTAATTATACACTTCGATTTGTTATTCCTGTTTCGATTATACACTGCAATTTGTTAATCCTGTTTGAACTATACAAGGACAAGTCCCTCCTTTTTTGATTTTTTATTTTTCCAGCGTTTCATCAAGACCCCTGCCCGTAAATGCGCCTGCTCAGGGGTTAGGTAATCACAACTGGCATGAGGTCTTACCTCATTATATGCCCGGATGCTTTCGGCGATCTTTGTTTTGGTGTCCTCAAAGCCGAGTCCTGAGTGATGCAGATTGAATTCTTCTTTGAGAATCCCGTTCACCCGTTCAGCCAGTGCATTTTCATAGGGATCGCCATTTTCGGTCATACTGATGGCAATCCTGCTGCCCAGTAAAACCTCTACATACTCTTTGCTGCAATACTGGGATCCCCGGTCGGAATGATGGATCAGTTCATCCTGATAGATCCGCTGGTCCAGGGCCATTCGCAGTGCTTCTACACATCCTTCCGCGCTGAGATCTTTATGAAAGCAGTAACCCATGATCTTGCGGGAGTAAGCATCCGTCACCAGGCTGAGATAACCCCATCCGCTGTTCATGCGGATATAAGTAATGTCACTCACCCATACCTGCTCGGGACGGTTAACCCTCAATTCTCTCACCAGATTGGCATATTTATGCATCCAATGGCGCGAATCGGTCGTCACTACCCGCCTCTTTCTGCGACGGATATCCAGTCCGTGCTCCCGCATCAGATCAAATAAATAGTCCCGCCCGATCCGGATGCCATGCTCTGCCAGCATGGGAGCGAGCATGTAATGTAATTTCAGGGTACCTGTCCGCGGAAGGCCCTGACGGATCTGATGGACATGCTGAAGGGTGATCTCCTCTTTTAATCCAATATCCTCATAGCGCCACTGGTGGTCATACCAGGCATGGCGGCTCTTGCCAAACAATCTGCACAGCGTCTTTATTCCCATTCGGGGCTCCTCCTGTTTCATTTTGGTGACTGTTTGGCTCCAGACTTTTTTCGGATATCGATTTTAAGCTGTTCTTCGGCTATATCGATCATCGTCTCCAGGGCCCGGATCTTTAACTGTGCCTCTGCCAGTTGTTCCGCCAACCTCTTGACCTGGCCTGACGAATCTCCTTTTGGTTCCTTCTCTTCTGATTTCACGGGTGCTATTTGACGCCTAAGTTCGGCATTTTCTGCTTTCTGTTGTCTTAGCCAGCCGGCTACTACTGTTTTGCTCCTTATTCCAAAAGCTATACATGCTTCCCGAACCGACATCCCTGACTCCACGGCCCGCAGCACTGACCGTTTCTCCGAGGGACTATACCTCCGGTTTTGCCCTGCATGATACGCCTCTGATCCATACCGGCTCATCCAATTGGTCAACGTTGATTTGTGCATCCCATATTCCCGCAGTATCTCCCGACGCGGAACTCCTGATTCGATCTTTTGGACTATTGTCTCAATTTCTCGCTTGGTAAAGGGAACATTCTTATTCTCCCTTGTTGACTTTTTTTCTCCTCTTTTTGTTTCCATACACTTCTTGTTGGGTGTATAGCTTTTTTAGGAATGGACAAGCTGACGAGGAAGAAGAAAGCCAGGAACGAATGAAAAACAACCAGAAAGCGAAGATCTAAGACAGAAACGAAAACCATGTGACGAACGTAAGAGAAAAATCAGGAGACAAGAATAGAGCGGGAGAATTATGTTTGTTCTCCCGCTCTATTCTTAAGAGTGCTGCCCTTCGTGAATACCTTCAGCAAACTCTTCACACATTTTCCGGTTAAACGCAGGAAGGTCGTCAGGGGTACGGCTTGTTACCAAACCCTGATCGACAACCACTTCACGATCTACCCAGTTTGCGCCCGCATATATAAGGTCTGCCTTAATTGAAGGATACGAAGTCATTTCCCTGCCTTCAACTACTCCTGCGGTAATGAGCGACTGAGGGCCATGACAAATTGCTGCCACAGGTTTACCGGCATCAAAGAAATCTTTAATAAAGCTTATCGCCTGGTCGTTGAGGCGCAACTGATCTGGATTAATCACTCCTCCCGGCAACACGAGCCCGTCATAATCTTCGACTTTTACCTCCGAAATGTGTTTATCAACCGGCACATCTATCGACCATTCATGATTTTTCATGGCTCTTACAGTCTCCTTTTGCGGCGAAATAACGTGCACGTTTGCCCCCGCTTCTTCCAGTGCCTTTTTCGGGCTGGTCAATTCAACTTCCTCAAAACCACTCTCCGTAAGAATAGCAATGTTGCGATTACTTAAATTTGCCATAATGTTTTTATTTGGTAGATTATAGATATAAAAAGTAACGCCTCGAAAAATCATTTGTTTTAAAGATTTTAAAGTGCAGCAGCCCTCTCTTCGGCGAGCAGCAGCTTTGGGCTTACACTTTTGTCCTCTTATCCCTTTTCCTTATCTTTGGATTGTAACTCATCACCATGCTAAAAAAACGTATTGCCATCTTTGCATCCGGTTCGGGCTCGAATGCCCAGAAGATAATGGAACATTTCAAAAAACACGCCGATGCAGAAGTAGCCATTGTACTTTCAAATAATCCAAATTCATACGTTTTGCAGCGCGCCGATAATTTTGAGATCCCGTCGCATGTATTCGACAGGTTTGAATTTTACAAAACAGATAATATCGTTACCCTCCTTAAAAAAATGGAGATTGATATTATAGTGCTGGCCGGTTTCGTATGGTTAATTCCGGAAAACCTTTTAAAGGCATTTCCTAATAAGATCATCAATATTCATCCGGCGCTTCTTCCCAAATATGGAGGCAAAGGAATGTATGGCGACAACGTTCATAAGGCCATACTTGCAAATCACGAATCCGAATCGGGTATTACTATTCATTTTGTAAACGAGAATTTTGATGATGGGGAAATTATCCACCAGTCCCGTTTCAAAATTGAAAAAGGCGATGACATCGAAATGATCAAATTTAAAGGTCAACAACTCGAACATCTGCATTATCCAAAAGTGGTAGAAAGCTTATTAAAAAAGATGAAGAGTCTGTAAAAGCAGAAATCAGCTGTCTTTCGGAAATTTTTTGTCGGGTAATGTAATTATTTTATGTTTTACCTCGTCATATCTAAAATCAATCTAATGAAACCATTATTTCCATCTGGTAAAAACCCTTTCAGTAGTGTTATATGGTCTCATTGTTTTTCTAACTCCACATCATTCACTGCTGTCAGTATTGTCTATGCTATAATTATGGCAATACTTATAGGCGGATGCAGTCACGACAGAGGCAAAATAAAGCTTCATGCCAGAGATTCTGCTGACAGCGCGATCTCCGGCCACTGGGTACTAATAGACAGTTCCTCAAAAAGCCAGCAAAGGAGTACATCGTTGGATCGGGATACTCTTACAGCTTTCATCCTGAACGAAGATCATTCAGCAACATTATACAAGAAGGGGCCTGCTGCAATTAAAGAAATGGCAGGAAACTGGAAATGGAGTAAAGAAATTAGTGATTCTGCAGGCCGGCCAGTAAAGCAGCATAGCAAAGCGATTGTGATCACTGATCACACAACAAACGATTCTATAATCAGCCTCAAAATCACGGGTGATCTGCAGAAAGACGAACCTATATTAAGCATCCCTAATAGTTTATCCTATAAAAAAGAGCCGGAAAGAACGCACTGATATCCTCTCCGGCAAAAGGCGCCCTCATGCGAACATGCGGACTCCTTTTCTTCTTCTTTCTGCGGGAACCAATCAGTCCCATATACTTTCAAGCTGGTACACTTTCAAATCAGAGACAGAGGCTGTACCTCCCCTGGCCGAAATGGAAAGTGACCGGATCTCTGGTTTTATATTTATATTGACCGGCATAAACAGCAGGCCATCACCCGCGAACACCTCCAGTCCGGTTCTGTCAGCGTATATTATTAATTTTTGTTTACCTTTTTGTAATGGGGCGGAGGCGGTAACTCCATCGATGGTGAGCTCCTGTTTAACCGCATTATAAATCACCGGAACCCCGCGAACGTTTAGTACTACTTCTTTCGCTGTACCAGGTTCAAACTCAAGCCTTATTTCTGCCAGCTCAATATCAAGGGAAGACAGAGGGTTTGCGGAGTTGTCCTTCAGCTTCATTTTGCCGTACGAATATGTTTTGTTACGTAGAGCTTCCAGCTCTTTAACAGGTCTGCGGATGAGTCTTAATCCCTCTGTTCTCCGTTCCAGTTTCAGTTCCAAAGGGATACTCATTGATTGGTTAAAGTTCATTCCCTCTCTGTCGGTATGAGTTCGCCACCAGCCAATCTCAATACGCCGGCCCTTAGGTTCGTTGCTGTAAGTTTGGGCGGCATAAAAATCCCTTCCCCGTTGTCCGTTTAACCTTTCTGTTTCGGGTTTAAAAACCTTACCGTCAAAGTTCCCTATAGCATATTCGCTGTTTGCCCCCGTAAGTATCCATTTCGTTTCTTTGCTTCCTTCAACAGTGAGTTGAAAAAACTCCGGACATTCAAACAGGTAGCCATCTCTGCCTGCTCCTCCATTGATACTACTGACAGGAGTCCAGTCCTTCAAGTCAGGAGAAGTGAGGAACTGCATACTATGCTGCTCGTGCGCTCTCTCCACATAAACCACCATCACCCATTGCTTAGACGGTTCGTACCATACTACTTTGGGATCCCGGTTGTCCTTGTTGATCCTCGGAACAACGGCCTTTTCGAGCTTCTGAAAACTACGGCCGTCTGTGCTCCAGGCCAGATACTGCGACCATGCTCTTGCACCAGTAAAAAACATCACCATCGCAGGCTTGCCGGGCTTACCCAAACCACTTGTATTCTCCTGATCAACCACGGCACCACCACTGAAAACCGGACCGAATGGACCAGGATGAAGAGCAACGTCCAGTTCTTTCCAATGTACCAGATCTTTACTTACAGCATGGCCCCAACTCATATTTCCCCATCCGCGTCCATAAGGATTATGCTGAAAAAAAAGATGGTATTCACCATTATAGTAGACCAATCCATTAGGGTCATTCGTCCAGCCTCTTTTAGGAGAGAAGTGAAACTGCCCGCGAAACTTTTCTTTATATAATCCGTCATCATTGCCGTCTGTATCGCTTTGCACTATCGGATTGAATACCCCCGACCCTTGCTTAATCTTATCCACCCTTAATTCGACTGGTTTTCCCTTCCACTGGGAAATATCAAGATAAGCCAGCCAATCGGGTGTTTCCTCAGCGAGCTCTATGTCAAAAAAACGTGTGTTAATACCATCCACCCAAAGTTCAACATTACGTTTAGGCGCGCCGTTCTTTACCGGCAAAACGAGGTACTTTTTTTCAGCTGTAAAATATTTGCTGTAATTCACCTCGGGCGGTGCATTACGCTCCTGTGCCCACGCTGTTATAGATAATAAAGCGAGAAAAAAAATGTTCGAGAATATCTTCATGAAATGTGATTTAAATTGACCTGACTTATTTACCATCCCTTATTCTGCTGGTACAATCCTTTACTGTAGTTTATTTGGTTAAGGGGAATGGGTAAGTATTCGTCCCTGCCCTTAGTAAATTTAGCCTCCGCTAAATGCGCTGACCTTGTCTTTTCAATGCTAAAGTAAGTATTTATTACTTCTGCAGCTATTCCCCATCTTACCAGATCAAAAAACCGGTAGCCTTCTGTTGCAAACTCCAGCCTGCGTTCCCACCTTAAAGCCTGGCGGGCAAAATCCCGGGTCCAGGTACAATTGATCCCTGGCTTATAGACGTCGATACCATAGTGAGAAATCGGAGTACCATCGGCTTTTTTCAGCAGAGAGAGACTACCAGCGGCCCGGGTTCTCAATTGATTAATCAGAGGCAAGGCTTCGTCCTGCCGCCCCAGCTCAATAAGCGCTTCGGCTTTGAACAGTAATACATCATCGTAACGTATTATATCCCAATTCTTAGAGCTTGACATAAAGGGCGGAATTTTCTGAAAGGAGGGGTCATCAGGGGCAACAACTTCCTTCATACTGGCAAAGGCATCATAAACTTCAGGAGCCCGCGCCCATGATCTTTGAAAGATGAAATTAGCTTTATACTTATAAGGATGTCCCGGAATAGCAACGGTGTGGTCGAGCCGCGGATCAAAAGTTCCGGTAGTATAATCGCCTGAGGCGGCAACATCATTACTATTGTATGAGTTATACATTGGAAGGCCTTTTTCATCCGTTTTAAAAGCGTTGATCAAATCGTGACTGGGGACGTGGAATCCACAGCATCCGTATTCCTGATTCATGGGGTAGCTCAGCTTATGCCCTTCGTCAAGTCTGCCCTTTGGCGTTCCATCATCTTTCGAATACTGAATAGCAAATACAGATTCGGCACTATTTTCGTGCTGGGTAAGAAAATTAGCGGCAAAGTCAGTATTTAAGTGATAGTTTCCGGAGTTGATCACCTCGTCGCAAAGATTGTTCACCTCAGTCAGCAAAGCAGCATCAACAGAAGTCACTGCATTATCTTCATTCTGTTTATATGCCTGATACAACAACGCTTTAGCTAAATAGGCCTTGGCTGCATATTTATCCGGCCTTCCCGCATCCGTTCTGGTCTGTGGGAGCCGATCGGCCGCATCCCGGAATCCTCCTGTTATTTTATTCCAAAGCTCATCATCAGATAGTGTTCTGTTAGATACAGAATCATAAGTTGCTTTGGGAACAGTTTCGTCTATATAGGGGACGTATTTAAAGAGTATTTTTGCAAGAAAGTAGAAATGTCCGCGAAGGAAATACATTTCTCCCAGGCGCTCCGATTTGAGGGGATAAACAGACTGATCTATTGCATTCAATCTTCTTAACGCGTCATTAACCCGGCCAATACATACATATAATCGATACCAAACAAGATCGGTTTTTGAATTATCTACCCGATTTAAAGAGAACGTTTCATAGAGGTGAAAGTCGCCTATATCACCAGGACCGTCTCCACCTTTATATGTATCTCCGCCACGAATGCTTCCGTAAGGCCACATACTTGAGTATGGGGCCTCGAAGTAGTCATTTCCCAGGCCTGAATAGGCGGCAATTACCATTTTATCAACGTTTTCAGGTGTATTAAGATCCTCATCAGATATAACGCCCTGCGGTGTTTCATCCAGAAACCTCTTACATGATGATAAAACCCCAAGAATGAGCACGATTATCAGGAATTTACTTTTCATATTCACTAATTTTAAGTTTTTAAAATGATACGTTTACTCCGATGGTGGTAATAGTCGGAATAGGGAAAGCCTGATTTGGGATTTCCGGATCGGCGGCGGTAAATGATTTACTCTTTATAGTAAAGAGATTACTGCCCTGCAAAAAAACGCGCGCTCCCTGGATCCCTGACGATTTAAAAAGATTTTTAAGATTATACCCCAGCTGAAGGTTTCTTAATTTTAAATACGAGCCCTTTTCATAAAAATAAGTTGACGCTCGCCCTTCGTTATTTCGATCGACTAAAGTTAGTGCCGGAATTTCCGAACTACTATTTTGAGGAGTCCAGGCATTCAGGGTTCTTTCGCCCCAGTTACTGCCCACCCACAGGGATGAAAAGTCGGTAAATGTTTTGAATTCATTATAAACATCATTGCCCTGAATACCCTGGAAGAAACAGCTGAAGTCAAAACCTTTGTATCGTAGTTCGAGATTAAGCCCATATTGAAATTTAGGATTACCGTCGGCAATGAAGTCGCGGTCTTTATCATCAATAACGTTGTCGCTGTTCAGATCTTTGTACCTTATGCGGCCAATACCCTTTCCGGTTTGAGCCGGAGAATTGTCCACTTCCTGTTGTGATTTAAACAATCCATCTGCCACATATCCGAAAGAAGAATTAATAGAGCGGCCAAGAATTGTTTTGTCAGTTCCATTACCGGGGTATGAAGCTAAAACCTGAGAAGGAAGAGAGGTTACTTTGTTCCTGTAGGCGGAAATATTTGCGGTTGCTGAAAAGGACCACTCCTTTGAAAGGTTTCCGTTATAAGAGAGCAAAAACTCAAGTCCCTTATTTTGCATGGAAGCTCCATTAAACCAATAATTTCCTCCTTCGCCTAATACAGCGAGGAACCCTGGACTAATTAAAATGTCGGAGGTCTTCTTTACGAAATAATCGACCGATCCGCTGAGGCGATTTCCAAATAAACCAAAGTCGGCACCCCAGTTCGACTCAGTTGTACTTTCCCACTTCAGTTTATCATTTGCCTGCTGGATCAAAGTAAACCCAGATGGCAGTTGTCCTGAACCTGCGCCGGTTATATCATAAGCAGATCCACTGTCGAAAGCAAAAGTCTGATCTATTCCATAAATAGCGGAATACAATGCATAAGTAGCGTTATTTGCTATTTCCTGGTTACCTGATTTGCCCCATCCATACCTAAGCTTAAGATCTGAAAGGATAGTATTGTTTTTCAGGAAAGGCTCCTCGCTGATTCTCCAGCCCAAAGAAAAGGCAGGAAAAACGCCGTACCTGTTATCTTTACCAAAGCGCGATGATCCGTCCCGGCGAAGAGTAACAGAAGCCAGATATTTATTATCATAAGAATAATTCCCTTTACCGAAAAAAGACAATAATGAATATCCCGTACCGCTCCCTCCGTTGTCTTTATTAGAGGAACCAGCATCGAGGTAAGCATAATCAATATTCTCCAGAGCATACCCTTGCCTTGATGCAAAAAAGTTCTGGTTGATATACTTAATCTGTTCATGCCCTAAAACGAAGTCGGCACGATGTTTAGCTGAACTCAACGTGTAGTTGATCGTGTTCTGCCATACCCAATTACCGTCGTAACCCTGATTGGTGACATTTTGATTAGAGGGGTCAGATAAAAACCCGGAAACGTATGACTTCCGAAGTGTCCTCTGATAAGATCCGTTATAATCTACGCCAAGACTGGTTCTGAAATGTAAATTTGGAACAACTGCGAAATCGGCATAGGCATTACCGAAAACGCGATAGAAATATCCTGAATTTTGCTTGTTGTCTTCTATCAGCCGCACAGGATTATGCCGGTCGGTCATGCCTGGTGCTGGTCCGCCCCATCCCCCATCTACGGTGTGTACAGGTACAACTGCCGGCTGTACAAGAGACGTAAAGAGGATATCACCGAGAGGGATTAATGCATTTTTAATGTAAGTAACATTCATGTTCTCCCCTACCTTCAGCTTATTCTTCCAAAAGCTATAGTCCGAGTTAAACCGGGAGTTAATCTTGTTACTTTTTGAGGATTTAACAATACCCTTATTGTCATAATAGCCCACAGAAAAGAGACTATTTCCACGTTCTCCGCTGTTGCTGAGCGAAATATTAACTTGTTGTATCTGGGATGTCTGGCTGATCTCGTCGTACCAATAGGTATTGGCGGGCTTCATCGTCTTTGCAGCATCAATAAATTCAGGATAAATAATTTTGTTCAGCACCGGGTCATCGAAGTTGCCGTTCCAGTCGTACTGATAAATCTGATTGTTATTAGGGTTTGACCGGTCATTTACAGCAGCCTGCCAATACGCCCGTCCTTTCCCATCAGCATCAAGGGTCTTTTGTTTAGAAATATAAGATTGAAGAGAGGACGAAACATCGACATCTATTTTGGTATTGCCCTTTTTAGCTTTTTTTGTTGTAATAATAATCACTCCATTTGCCGCCCTAGAACCATAAATTGTAGCAGACGAGGCGTCTTTTAACACCTGAAATGATTCAATGTCGTTGGGATTAAGTTCCTGGAGCCCCCGTTTAGTAGGAATACCGTCGATTACATACAAAGGATCGTTGTTTCCGAGGGTTCCTACCCCCCTTATTCGTACAGTTGCCCCACCTTGAGGCGATCCATCGCTGGTAATAAACACTCCGGGCACTCGACCCTGCAACGCTTTCACAGGATTGCCCACTGGAATATCTTTAATCTCATTTACATCAACAACCGACACCGCTCCGGTTAGATCAGCCTTCTTCTGACTCTGGTAACCGGTAACCACAACTTCATTCAGAGACCGGGGAGCACCTGTTAATACAACATCTATTACAGTCCTGCTATCGACGGTTATCTCTCTCGATACATAACCAATATAAGAAAATACAAGAGTAGACCCCGCATTTGGAACCTTAATAGAATAACGGCCTTCGGCACTTGAACTGGCACCGATGTTCTGACCCCGTACCAAAATACTTACCCCCGGTAACGACTCGCCCTTCTCATCGGTGATCTTGCCAGAAATAGTGATACTTTGCGACCTTGCAACATGAATGCAACAAGTCATAGCAATTAGAAAATAAATAATTCTCATTTGACTAATTGGTTTTTAAAGCCCGTGAAATACTATGAATAGGACACGGCGCTTGGTTTGCGATACTCATTTCTAATGAGTTGATTCGTATTTTTCGATAGGATTTACCATGGGAGTTGGATACTGTATCCGGTTCTCAACCCATAAATCGTCTTTTCTTCATTTTTTTAAGTTTAACTGGTTAATTGATTTAGTTAATGGGACTATTTTCCATAGCCGGATTCGTTGGCTAAAGCCTGACGCTTTTGTAATCGTTCATAAACAGATCAAGATCTGACACTGTATAAGAAGGGCAGGCTCCATAATGAGACGTGACAAATCCGGCCAGCGCCGACGCATAATTAAGCGATTCGCTTATTGTATTTCCGCGGCACCTTTTAGCGAGAAATGCAGCAAGAAAAGAGTCTCCACTGCCTACTGTATCTTTTACAGCTACTTTGTGTGAAGGAACATCATATTGGCGATCCCCATTGTAATACGAAGCCCCTGCTATCCCTTTTGTTACCAGAACCTCACTGATTCTAAAGCGATCCTGAAGCTGCTTTACATTCTCCTGTTCTGTATCAAAAGATCCACCTGTTAGTTTGGCAATGATCTTCAGTTCATCACTATTCAGTTTAACGAGGTCCGCCCTTGTAAGTAGCTCCGTTAAGTTCTCAGGTGTATAATATGGCTCACGTAAATTAATATCCAGAACCTTGTATTGTGATGCCTCAAGCAAACCAAAAAGAGTTTTACGAGTTACGTTATTCCTGCTTGACAAGCTTCCAAAGACCAGCGCCCCGGCATTTGAAACAAGAGGAATCAGGTGATCGTCGGGTTGTATGAAATCCCAGGCAACCGGAAAGCGTATATCGTACCTTATATCGTGGTCCTCCATCACAATGGCTTCAACAGTTGAAGTTGGGTATGCCTGGTCCATCTGACAGAAATCTGATTGTACCCCAATATCATTCAGGAATCGTAAAAGCCCATTCCCATCGTCGTCATTTCCGACACGACTAATCAAGAGGCTTTCTATCCCCAGTTGCTTCAGGTGGTAGGCTACATTCATAGGGGCACCGCCCGGTTTTTTACCTGAAGGAAGGTTGTCCCAAAGAATCTCTCCAAAACAAACGACTTTAATATCTCTGTCATTCATATGAATATTTTTTAGGTTAATGCATGACTACGTTTTCCTGAATCTGCTCAAGCGATTTCCCCTTCGTCTCCGGCATTACACGCCATACAAATAATAATTGCAAGATCATCATGATGCTAAAAAACAGGAAGGTGTTGCCGCCACCCAGCTTTTCTGCGAAGTATGGAAAGCTGAATGCAATGGCTGCGGCCATTACCCAATGAGTAAAACTGCCGAGGGTCTGACCTTTTGCCCGGACTTCATTGGGGAAGATTTCAGAAATAAATACCCAGATGACAGCCCCTTGTGAAAAGGCAAAGAAGGCAACATAGATCATTAGATAAAATGTTATCAGAAACCCGTTAAAATGGCCCGAGTAGAACGTGAATGATACCATGGAAAGCGACGCTATCAGACCAAAAGAGCCTATAAGCATGAGTGTCCTCCGCCCTATCTTATCGATAAAACCTATGGCAATAAGCGTAAAGGTGAAATTCACTAATCCAATGCCAACCGTAGACAATAAAGAAGTATGTGCACCAAGACCAGCCATTTCAAATATCCGGGGAGCATAATAGATAATGGCGTTTATTCCTGAGACCTGATTGAAGATCGCAAAAAGTATAGCTAACATAACGGGGAACTTGTACTTTTTCGACAAAAGAGGTTCCTGGATACTCAGCTTTTGATGCTGGCCGGAAAGAGTGATAGCCTCCAGTTCTTTTTCATATGAGAGAGGACTAATTCGCTTCAGGACTTCACGGGCCTCATCAAAACGCTGCCTCTGTAAAGCGAGCCATCTGGGGCTCTCAGGGATAAAACGAATTAATACGAGATATATAAGAGAAGGGAAAGACTGAATACCCAGCATCCATCTCCATGAAGTCTCACCACTTTGCCCGATCAGATAGTTCGACAGATACGAAATCAGTATTCCAAGTACCACGTTAAACTGGAATAAGGCAACAAGGCGCCCTCTTGACCGTGCAGGAGATATTTCGGATATATATATAGGGGCAGTCACAGAAGAAACTCCTACCCCAATGCCACCGGCAAAACGAAAGAATAAAAACACATACCAATCCGATGCGAGTGCTGTGCCGAGAGATGAAAGCAGATATAATAAAGCAACCAGGTATAACGTATTCTTACGACCAATCCGGTCGGAGGGAATAGCACCTAATAAAGCTCCCAATACTGTTCCAATTAAAGCGATAGATACCGTTAATCCGTGTTCGATGACATTTAGGCTCCAATATTGCTGTATAGATTTTTCAGCGCCTGAGATTACAGCGGTGTCAAATCCAAATAAGAACCCTCCTAAGGCCACTACAAGCGACCACGCTATTACGTAATTTTTTTTCATGAATTATCCAGGTTTACCAATGCAAATAAGAAGGGAAATCGGCCGGCCGGCGTTAAATTGCATTCCAAAGTCTTTAAACTTTAAAAAAGGCCAAAAAAACATCTAAGTAACTGGATATCTGCCGAATAATTATCGATTACAGATTCAGACGCCCGGCTAAAGTTTAAACATGTTACACGTTTCTTTAAAATTGATTCATAAAGCGCCATTCAAACTTATTCAGAGCTAATGACTAAGAATCTGGAATTTTAAGTACTCAATATATTTTCTTAATTTTCTCAAACCGGTATCGCATTATCTCAACTCCTTATGATAAAGATTAGAAAGGGAAGCGCCTTTGAAATGCTTATGAATTTTCTGATGCTCCCGTTGGTCATCTGCCTGAGTACTGTTCTCATCCAGGGATGCACTACCTCTTCAAAAAATGATGAACCAGAGTACACCATCGGGTTTTCGCAATGTATAGGTTCTGATGAATGGAGAAGAACCATGCTGGATGAAATGAAAAGGGAGCTTTCATTTTATCCAGGTGTTAAGTTATTGTATGAAGATGCCGAAGGAAATAGCAAAAAGCAGATAGGACAGGTCAAAGAAATGCTCCGCAAAAAAATCGACTTGCTTATCATTTCGCCTAATGAAGCCCGGCCTTTAACGCCGGTGGTAGAAGAAGCCTTTAATAGAGGAATACCGGTAATTATAATCGACAGGAAAATATCCTCAAACTTATATACTTCCTATGTAGGCGGCAACAACTTTGAAATTGGAAGAATAGCGGCGGAATATATAGCCGGCAAACTGAACGGCAAAGGTAAGATACTGGAAGTAATGGGATTACCGGGATCCTCTCCGGCAATTGAGAGACAAAGGGGATTCAATGAAGGTATCAGTAAATACCCCGGCGTCCATATCGCAAAACAAGTGTATGGGAACTGGCTAAAACGCGAAGCTGAAAAAGAAGTTGCAAAAGTAATATCCGCTTATCAGGATATTGATGTGGTCTTCGCCCACAATGATCAAATGGCATTGGGTTCATATCAAGCTCTTAAGAGATCGTTGCCTGCAAGCAAGATTAAAATAGTGGGGGTTGATGCACTACCTGGCGCAAGCAACGGCTTGAGATACGTTTCAGACGGCATTCTCTATGCATCTATGCTCTACCCTACCGGAGGTAAAGAGGCTATCAGAACAGCATTGGCCATCTTAAATCACATGCCGTTTGATAAAGAGAATATCCTTAAAACGCTGGTTGTCGATTCAAGCAATGTTCAATTGATGAAGCTGCAATCAGACAAAATCAACAGTCAGCAAATAGACATCGAACGACAGCAGGAGATGCTGGAAGAACAAAGGAAGATCTACCACAACCAACAGATCTTTCTCAATATACTGGTGGTAAGCCTCGTTCTGGCGATTGTTTTTGGAGGCGTGGCTTTTTATGCGCTAAACGAAAACTGGAAAAACAATAAGGCACTTGAAATCAAGAATGAGGAAATAATAAAACAACAGCAGCAGCTCATCGAAATGTCTGCCAAGGCAAAAGCCGCTTCAGAAGCCAAATTTAATTTTTTCACTAATATTTCGCATGAGTTCAGAACACCCCTTACCTTGATTATGACATCGCTCGAAGATCTGTTTTCCGATTCCCGTATGACAGCCGGAACAAGAAAACATCTCTATATGATTAGTAAAAACGCAAGCAGGCTGCTGAAACTGATCAATCAACTCGTTGATTTCCGTAAAATTGAATATGACAAGATGAGCATTAGCGTATCGGAAAACAATATCATTTCGTTTATCAGCGAGATCATGAGTTCCTTTAAGGAGGTAGCCCATAAAAGGAATATTGATATACGGTTAGTAAGCAGAGATAAGGAATTAAATATATGGTTTGATGTCAATATGCTTGACAAAGTAATTTTCAACCTCTTATCCAATGCCTTTAAATTTACGAACGACAATGGCAGGGTTCTGATAACAATATCCTCAAAACCAGAGGAAGGCATTGCTGAAATAGTTATAGAAGATAACGGCATCGGCATGTCGGAAGAAGCGGTGTCTCATGCTTTTGATCTTTTTTACCAGGGAGATACCGATCGGTCTAAAGGATCGGGAATCGGGCTTTCTTTATCAAGAGAAATTGTTATTCTCCATAAAGGGACAGTAACTGTTAACAGCACAAAGGGAAAAGGCACCGCCTTTAAAATAACACTACCTCTTGGAGATAATCACATTGGGCAGAAGGAGAAAATTTACGGAGCAGGGCAGTACATGCCGGATGAGGATACCATCAGACTATATACCGCAGAACTTAAAGATTCGGGGCTTAGCGATCATCATGAAGAGACGGCGATAGTTACAAAGGAACATTCTGTATTAATTATTGAAGACAACGACGATATGCGGCAGTTCCTGCAGGAGAAATTGTCGGAACACTACGAAGTATATACCGCGGCAAATAGTACAGAAGGGCTACACGAAGCTTTTGAAAAGATACCCGATCTTATTATTTCAGATGTAGTAATGCCGGGTCAATCGGGCACTCAACTTACGCAGATATTAAAAAATGATATCCGGGCTTCTCACATCCCGATTATTCTTCTCAGCGCAAGAGCAAACCCCGAACAACAGCTCGAAGGAATCAAAGCTCTTGCCGACACCTATATTACCAAACCTTTTAAAATCCAGTTTCTACTGGAAGCCATCAGAAATCTCTTAAATAACCGCCAGTTACTTAGGTCGCGATATACAAGTGAACTTCCCGTTGATGCAAGAACCAGTACTTCAGGCAAACTCGATAAGAAGTTTCTGACAGTATTTTCAGGCATAGTAGAAAGCAATATCTCTAACGAAAACCTAAACGTGGAAGATATTTGCAAATCAATAGGTATCTCCCGCGTGCAGCTATATCGCAAGGTGAAAGCTCTTCTGGGCTGTAGTGTGTCAGAATACATTATTAACAAGCGGTTAAAAAAGGCTAAATACCTGTTATTAAATGAGGATCTTTCGATTGCAGAAATTACTTACAAGGTAGGGATCTCCTCTCCTACTTATTTTTCTACACTATTTAAAGCAAAGTACGGATGTACACCTTCGGAGTTCAAAAGGAAGAATGTTGCAGAAAAGCTTATTCATAGCTAATAAACCATCCATGAATGATCAGCAAAAAGGGTGCCTCTCAAAAGAAGCACCCTTTTCTATAAGCACACTTATATTACTTAAGAGCGTATTTATATACCACTGTTTTTCCTTCGCTGTTTTGCCCGGCGAGATAAGGTACTCCATCGGCAGATATCTGCATATCGAAATTATTAACAGTCCCGCTGATCACGAGCCTGGCTTTATTCCAACTATTCAAATCTTTATTGAAGGTCTTTACATATAATCCTGCCGCGGTGCTTTCAACCTGTGGCTGGACCCATGCAAAGAATAAGGTACCATCGGGATGTACAGAAAGAGCAAAGTTATCAGAAGTACCAAGAACAGGAACTCCCTGTCCGACTTCTTTCCAGACACCGCCCTCGAGCTTCATCACGTGGTCAACCCTTTTACCAGATACCGATTCCTGATAGGCAGCATACGTGGTGCCATCGGGCGCAACTGCAGGGCTAACCATCTGATATCCGGCAGTAGCATTAGCGCCGAATGAACTCGTGCCCACAATATTCCAGGCAGAACCATTTAAAACAAACACAGATGGCCTGTTGGTATTGGTCGAACGGTCCATTACTCCAAGATATAACTTACCGTTTGCCTTGATCAGCTGGGTATAAAAAGCCAGGATGCCAGGAGTGCTGTCGTATGACCATTGTCCATTTTTAAAGCTCATCACAACCACTGCCCGGTTAGCTATTCCCGGCTCGGGAGTAGCGCCGTCTTTAGTCATCGAAATGTAGGGTATGTTCGAGTCGTCAAGTGCTATTGAGAGGTAACTGGGCTTGAACAATGTAAACCGGCTGCTACCTACAACAGACCAGGTACCAGTATATTTAATTACAGTTACTTTCTGCTCACCACCCATGTAATCCTTATAGGCAACATAGGTATTTCCTGCTTTATCGTATGCGATGGCAATATTATCAGCTCTGAATTCCGACACGCCCTTTTGCTCTCCCAGGAATTGCCACCCGCTCGCGGTAAGAGCGGCAACAGCGCACTTCTTATCATTTGTGGCAATAGATGCCCCATTTTCATCGGTTCCTGTACGTTGATAGGCAATTGCAGGAAGGTTCGTTACTGGGTTGATAGCCATCTTTATCCCTGCAGCGCCTGATCCTGTAACGTTCGATCCTATTAGCTGCCATTCATATTCTTTAATATATGTGATGGTGACTGAATATCTCTGGGACTCAGTGGATCCTGGCTCTGACACTTCATATACCAGCTTATTTTCCGACGATTCAAGGGAGCTGGAAAAGTCGTTCTTACTTACTCTGCTTTGTTGCTCTACACCGGCCACCTTTACGACACACCCTTCCGAGACCTCAAAACGGGCAGCAAGCTGCGACAGATCTCCTGAAAGCAGCGGTAATATTCGATTGGCTTTATGTTGTGTTTTGACTGCCACTTTTTGCCAGGCTTGGTCGACATCTACAGAAGAAAAGAAGTCCAAATCCTTTTGGACCGATTCGCTATCTCTAAAAGATTCTAACAGCTTCCTGTTTTCTTTGTCCTCATTGAGCCATTTTTCGAGCGATTCACTCTCCGTTGGACTCAATTTACCCTTGAGGAAACGGGCAATTAAGCCGGCATATTCAAAAATACTCTTCTGCATTTTCATTAATTCCTAATAAAGAAACCTGAAAACAGAAACAGGGTGACAAACACTAAAAAAATATTAACAAGTGCGGGTTTATTTTACAAGAAAACAGAAAAAGAAATAAATAAAAGACTTATTTAAAAACAAATAAAGCGAAAACCAAAAACACCTCAGGATTCAACTTCAAACGAAGCAATTGAAGCCCTCTTTTCTTTTGGGTTTTAACAGTATTTATACTCACGCCTAGCTTCTCTGCTATTTTAGGATTTTTAAGTCCTTCCAGATAGCCTAACTTGAATACCTTTTGGCAGCCATCGGGCAGAGTATCTATAACACGGTAGATTTCATCCATTACCTCTGAACGGATAATGGCATGTAAAAAACGGGCGTCTTCACTCGGATCGGGATCCTGGGATAGGATATATTTTTCCTCAACTTTCTGTCTTCTAAGGTAGTTAAGACTTGCATTGCGAATACTCGAGTACAAAAAGTTTCTGATTGCTCCCGGATGAGATGATATTTCGGCACGCAAATGCCAATACCTGATAAAACACTCCTGAACTATATCTTCGGAGTGGCTTTTATCTCCTAATATTTGAAATGCGAAATGACAAAGCCTGGGATAATAGCATCTAAACAATTCCTCAAGCGATGGAACAATTACGTCTTCGTTAGGCCACTGGTCTTCCATATTCAATTCGCACCGATAATATCAATAAAATGGTTAACAGAACGCTCCAACACAGGCTCATACTATAACCACTTTTGCCACTTCCAAAGTCAATATGAATTTCAGGGAGAGGTAGTGATCTGCCGGTCCGGCAGAAATCTTTCTAAAATTAGAAAACATTGAATTAAAAAAGAAATATTTTGAAAGATTTTCAGCAAAAAGGCCAACCAAGTTAAAACTTCACAACGTTCCGTGCATTCTATTGTATTGATCATTATGCATTTTTTAATAAAAAAAGTATTGAAGGCTGTTACTCCAGAAAGCACGATATTAACATTCAATTCTTTTTTTAACATTCCTTTTTATTCAAATTTTTTAACTCACAAAAATTCTATCTTTGCAGCTTAAAAATCTCACTCAATGAACCATCCTGTTAAGATAAAAAATGCTTTAATTTCAGTGTATTATAAAGACGGACTGGAGCCGTTAATAAAAAAATTAAATGAATCGGGAGTAACGTTTTACTCTACAGGTGGTACGGAGAAGTTTATAAAAAGTATGGGATGCGAGGTTGTGCCCGTTGAGGACCTCACCGGTTATCCTTCTATTTTAGGAGGCCGGGTAAAAACATTACATCCTAAAGTTTTTGGAGGGATTCTTTCCAGAAGGGACCTGCTGGAAGATAAAGAGCAGAGTACGCAATATGAGATTCCTGAAATTGACCTGGTCATTGTAGACCTTTATCCATTTGAAGAAACTGTAAAAGCGGGGCTGCCTGAAGACGAAATTATAGAAAAGATCGACATTGGAGGCATCTCGCTTATCCGTGCTGCAGCTAAAAATTTCAACGACGTAGTGATTGTTGCCTCAAAGAATGACTACAGCACGCTTCTGGACATTTTACAGCAAAATGAAGGCAGCACGTTTCTGGAACAACGGCGCGAATTTGCAAAAAAGGCATTTAACATCTCTTCGCACTACGATACTGCGATATTCAACTATTTCAACCAGGAAGATCCGTTACAGGTTTTCAAACAGAGTATGCAGCAGGTAAAGACACTGCGTTATGGAGAGAACCCCCACCAGAAAGGTTATTTCTACGGTGATCTGGATGCCCTGTTCACTCAGCTTAACGGAAAAGAACTTTCGTACAATAATCTTGTAGACGTGGATGCTGCGGTAGCTCTAATCGACGAATTTACTGAACCTACATTTGCTATTCTTAAACACACCAATGCTTGTGGAGTTGCTACCAGATCAAATCTTCTGACCGCCTGGAAAGATGCGCTGGCATGCGATCCGGTTTCGGCCTTTGGTGGTGTGATTATCTGCAATGGTGAGGTTGACGAAGAAACTGCTATAAAGATCAACAAACTCTTTTTTGAAGTTCTTATTGCACCATCCTTCAGCGCGGATGCCCTAGAAGTTCTTACAGAAAAGAAAAACCGCATCCTGCTGCAACGTAAAGAGGTAAAACTCCCCGGAAAGCTGTTTAAGACGCTTTTAAATGGAGTGATTGAGCAGGATAAGGATTCTGTTATTGAAGGCCCGGGACAAATGACTCCGGTTACTGTAAATAAACCAACCGAAGCGGAGCTTCAGGATCTTTTCTTTGCAAACAAACTGGTAAAACATACTAAATCAAATACGATTATCCTCGCAAAAAACGGACAGCTTCTTGCCAGCGGAGTAGGTCAAACCTCACGAGTTGATGCACTGAAACAGGCCATTGAAAAAGCAAAATCCTTTAATTTCGCTTTGGATGGAGCAGTAATGGCATCCGATGCTTTTTTCCCTTTTCCAGATTGTGTAGAGATCGCAGCTGAGGCAGGTATTACAGCCGTTCTCCAGCCTGGAGGTTCTGTAAAAGATCAGCTTTCTATAGACATGGCAAACGAAAAAGGAATTTCCATGGTGATGACCGGAGTGCGACATTTTAAACATTAAATCGTATAAATAGGGATAAGACAGATAAGAGCCTTTAACAATCTCTTATTTAAAAAAAAGAATTTAACTTTGCATACTTTTTTAAATTTTAAACACTTCCCTGATGGGTTTATTTAATTGGTTTACACAAGAGATTGCTATTGACCTGGGTACAGCAAATACCCTCATCATACATAACGATAAAGTGGTGGTTGACGAACCGTCGATTGTTGCCTTCGACCGCACAACAAATAAAATCATCGCCATTGGCCGCCAGGCAATGCAGATGGAAGGTAAGACGCACGAAAATATCCGTACTGTCCGGCCTCTTAAAGATGGTGTTATTGCCGATTTTAACGCGGCAGAGCACATGATCAGGGGAATGATCAAAATGATCAACAACGGAAAAGGATGGTTTTTCCCTTCTTTAAGGATGGTAATTTGTATCCCCTCCGGCATTACAGAGGTTGAAAAGCGAGCGGTAAGAGATTCAGCCGAAATAGCGGGAGCAAAGGAAGTTTACCTGATCCATGAGCCAATGGCTGCTGCTGTCGGTATCGGAATAGATGTGGAAGAGCCGATGGGAAATATGATTATCGACATCGGTGGCGGAACTACCGAAATCGCGGTAATTGCACTTTCAGGTATTGTATGCGACCAGTCAATCCGCGTTGCGGGCGACAATTTCGACAGCGATATCGTGCAATATATTCGTCGCCAGCATAATATCATGATTGGAGAACGTACCGCCGAAAAAATAAAGATTGAAGTCGGCGCTGCACTTCCCGAATTAACCGATCCTCCTGCTGACTTTGCTGTACAGGGACGTGATCTGATGACCGGTGTGCCGAAACAAATTACCGTTTCTTATACCGAAATAGCCCATTGTCTTGATAAGTCTATATCCAAGATCGAAGAGGCTATTCTGAAAGCGCTTGAAATAACGCCTCCTGAGCTGTCAGCTGATATTTACCAGACAGGTATTTATCTTACCGGCGGTGGCGCCCTGTTACGCGGACTGGATAAAAGGGTAGCAGCGAAAACAAAATTACCAGTTCACGTGGCCGAAGATCCTTTGAGAGCAGTAGTTCGCGGAACAGGTATAGCCCTTAAGAATATCGGAGGCTTTAAATTTTTAATGCAATAAATGAGTTATAAGTTGTAAGTAGTACGTTATAAGTATTTAAACCTTGTAATTTTTCTACTTACAACTTATAACCTACAACTTACAACTCATATGCGTAATCTCTGGCTTCTTATCAGTAAGTATAACGCATTTTTCCTTTTCATTATTTTTTTCATTGTCTCGGTTGCCCTTATCATACGAAATAACTCTTTTCAGAGAGCCGGGGTACTCAATTCATCAAACCAAATCATAGGTCAGGCGTATGAACGCATGAACCAGTTCCAGGCTTACCTGAGGCTTGCCAAGGTAAACGACAGTCTTGCTGCAGAAAATGCACGACTCAGGGGCCTGTTAAAAAATGCTTTTTTTGATGATAGTGTTCAGCAAAAAACAGTTAAGGATACTGTGGCCAGACAACAATATACCTTTATTGTTGCGCGCGTAATTAATAACTCTGTTCATCAAAAAGACAATTACCTTACTATTAACAGGGGGATGCGTCATGGAATTAACAGAGGGATGGGTGTTATCAGTTCTTCGGGTATCGTCGGAATTGTGAAAGACGTTTCGAGCAACTTCGCAACAATCACATCGCTTTTAAACAGTGACACGAAGATCAGCGCAAGTATCGCAGAGAATCAGGCATTCGGATCGCTCGTTTGGGGCGAAGGGAACCACAATCCTCAAATAGCCCTTTTGCAGGACATTCCGAATCATATCATAGTAAAAAGAGGGCAGCATGTAGTGACATCGGGATACTCTACTTTATTCCCCGCCGGACTCCCTATCGGAAGAGTCATCGGTACAAAAGCAAAAGGAGGGGATAGTTTTCCCGAAATAGAGGTAATGCTTCATACTGATTTTTCAACGTTACAATACGTGTATGTAATCAGAAACGTATTTGCTGCAGAAAAAGAAAACTTAGAAACCGGGAGTAAACAGTAATGGGAAGGACTATTATTAAAAACATCGTCCGCTTCGCGGTACTAATATTTATCCAGGCATTCCTCCTGAAGAATATCGGTTTTTATAACCTGGCGACTCCATTTTTATATATCCTCTTTATTCTTCTGCTCCCTTTTGAAACACCTAACTGGCTTCTGTTTCCAATCGCGTTTCTTACAGGCTTAACCGTAGATGCGTTTTATGATACCGCCGGGATTAATGCAGCTGCTTGCACCGTACTGGCCCTCGTGCGCACTATTTTTATAAACATTACTGTTCAAAGACAGGGGTTTGAGAACGAACCTGAGCCAAAACTTGGGATCATGGGATTCCGCTGGTTCTTTTTCTATACGGTAGTTCTCACACTTTTCCATCATCTTACGCTGATCTTTCTGGAAGCATTTAGTTTTTCTGATTTGAAATACATACTAATTCGCTTCCTTTTATGTTCTCTTTTTACAGTATTTTTAATTTTAATATCAGAATTTATTTTCTTCCGTAAGAAAGAGCGCTAAATGAATAGTTTCTTCCCCCGCAGGTATGTTGTACAAGGGATATTTATAGTAATAACCGTTATTTTACTGGCTCGCCTGTTCTATATTCAGGTGATAGATAAAAGCTACTTCCTTTCTGCCAATAACAACGTGTTAAGGACGGTTACTATCTATCCGGCCCGGGGAGTAATATTGGACCGCAGGGGCAAAATACTTGTACAGAACGAACCGGTTTACGACCTTATGGTTGTTCCAAGAGAAGTAACACCCTTTGACACTCTTGAGTTCTGCAGGTTAATCGGAATTTCCAAGGCCAACTTTACAAAGAAATTCGAAAAGGCAAAAAGCTTCTCCCCTTACCGGGGCTCGGTTCTCGAAAAACAATTATCTGCAGTTACCTTCGCCAGGTTCCAGGAAAAGCTATTCGAGTTTAAGGGATTCTATATTCAGAAACGATCTGTGAGACGTTATCCTGACAGCATCGCAGCCCAGTTCCTTGGATATATTAATGAGGTGAATGAGAATGATATCAATAAATCAAACGGCTTTTATAATCCCGGTGACTACATCGGCCGAACAGGAGTTGAAAAATCATATGAAGAGGTTTTAAGGGGGCAGCGAGGAGTACAAAAGCTAATGGTCGACGCCTTCAATCGCCCAAAAGGCCACTATGCTGAGGGGAAATATGACACCCTTGCGTCAACCGGAGATAATCTTATTTCATCACTTGATAAAGACTTGCAGAAATTCGGCGAGCAGCTGATGAACAACAAAATTGGCAGCATTGTAGCAATTGAACCGTCGACAGGAGAAATCCTTGCATTTGTCAGCAGTCCATCGTATGACCCTAACCTAATGGTGGGAAGATATAAGGGAAACAACTACATGCGGCTATTAAACAGCCCGAATAAACCATTGTTTATTCGCCCGATACAGGCCGAGTATCCGCCGGGTTCGATATTTAAGGTTATTAACGCACTGATCGGTCAGCAGTCGGGAGCTATCAACGCGGGAAGCCAGTTCTTTTGCGGTGGAGGATATCGTTATGGACGCAGGGGACTGATGCGCTGTACGCACGTTCATGGCTCTCTTGACCTGGCACAATCTATCCAGTATTCCTGCAATACATATTATGGCTTCGTCTACAACAGGATGATTGATCACTCGGGTATGCGTTCGGCAAAGGCCTATCAGAAGTGGTTCGACGCTGTTGCCCGCTTCGGCGTGGGAAGCAAACTAGGAATCGACCTTCCTAACGAACGAAAAGGCAACCTACCGTCTGTTTCCTTCTATACGCGCCATTTCAGAAGCGACAAATGGACCTCCAGTTACAATATCTCGCTCTCGATCGGGCAGGGAGAATTGGGCATTACTCCCTTACAGATGGCAAACGTAGTGGCAGCGGTTGCCAACAGAGGTTTCTTTTACACACCTCATCTTATAAAAGCGTTCGGTGAGAAAAAAGTGATTAAGGAAGAGTACACCCGCAAGAATAGTGTCGGGGTTGATGCCAGGTACTTTGCTCCGGTTATCGAAGGAATGAGTCGGGTTGTAAATCAACCCGGCGGTACAGCTTCTTATTCAAGAATTTATGACATTGAAATGTGCGGTAAAACAGGGACAGTACAGAACCCCCACGGCGAGGATCACTCTGTATTTTTCGCGTTTGCCCCCAGGAATAATCCCAAAATAGCCATTGCAGTGGTTGTAGAGAATGCAGGGTTTGGCGCTACCTGGTCGGCTCCTATTGCAAGCTTAATGGTCGAAAAATATCTGCGTGACTCTATATCCAGACCGAAAGCCTACGTTGAGCGCCTGCTTAAAGCAAATCTGCTGCCGGGCGCCAAGCCGAAGCCGCGGGCAATACAACGCAACACAGGAGATTCCACCGTGCAGAAACTGGAGTTGCAACCCGTTGAAACAATCACACCTAAAGCTGTTTTGAAAGATGAATAACCAAAGAAGCTTCTTTTTCAATATTGATTGGCTCACCATCCTGATTTACCTGGCTCTTTGTGTTATAGGGTGGTTTAATATCCATGCAGCAGTATACGATCCGCTGCATCCAAGTATTGTGGATATGAGCACCAATTATGGTAAGCAATTCGTCTTTATCATTACTGCTTTAATACTGGGCCTGGTCATCATCTTACTCGACAGCAAGTTTTTTAGCACATTTTCTCCTGTCTTTTACGGTATAACTCTTTTGCTGCTGATCACGGTCCTGATCGTAGGGCGCAACGTAGGAGGAAATCAGGCATGGATACCTTTGGGTAGCTTCAGATTACAACCATCCGAATTTGCTAAGTTTTCAACCTGCCTCCTTTTAGCACACTATATAAGTTCGACCAACTTAAAGATGGGCGATCTGAAAATGATCGGAGTGTGTATCATTATCCTATTTATTCCTACCGCTCTAATTATGCTGCAGCCGGATACAGGATCGGCTCTTACATTTACTTCGCTGGTTTTTGCTTTATACCGGGAGGGGCTTTCAGGTTATATACTGATTATTGGGGCCATACTAATCGTGCTGTTTATTTTGTCGCTGCTTATCAACAAATTTATTTTAGTCACCATACTTGTTGCCATTGCAGTAATGGCACTGGCTCTATTCAGGCAGAGCCGAAAATTTGTTGTTCCTATTACGGTCACCACCGTCGCATGTATTGCTTTTATCTTCAGTGTAAATTTTGCGTACCAGAATATCTTGCAATCACATCAGCGAAATAGGATTGATGTAATTCTGGGAAAGGTTAACGACCCGAGAGGCCAGGGATATAACCTCAACCAGTCAAAGATTGCGATCGGCTCAGGCGGTCTGTGGGGCAAGGGCTACCTTCAGGGAACACAAACTAAATACGATTTTGTGCCAGAGCAAAGTACCGATTTTATTTTTTGCACAGTTGGAGAAGAATGGGGTTTTGCAGGAAGTTTCGTGGTTATCGGTTTATATCTGATCCTCTTGCTTCGAATCATAAACATTGCGGAACGTCAACGCTCATCCTTTTCAAGAATCTATGCATACGGAGTTGCTTCCATTATCTTCTTCCACTTCTTTATCAATATAGGAATGACAATAGGGCTTGTACCCGTTATTGGTATTCCACTACCCTTCTTAAGTTACGGAGGCTCTTCGTTATGGAGCTTTACTATTCTTCTGTTCATCCTGTTAAAATTAGATTCTAACAGGATGGGTATTATATAGCAGAGGTAGGTCTAAGAGAAACGTCTGTGCAATAGTTCGTAAAACTTGTCGACCGTTGTTTGTTTAGAAGCCCAGTTATTCTTTGTTGCATAATTAGCCTGCAGAAAATGGTCGGCTGCTTCAAAAGAATCAAAACGATTCAGGATCTCAATAGCTTCGCTATATGCAAGACTATATCCATTGAAAAGCTCTTTTATAAACAAAAGCTTGTCGTTGAGGTTAATGATCGATTTGAGGTCATTTACCGCCTGACTGCTAAAACGTGGTGTTGAGGGACTTTGCGCTGCCTTCTGCTCAGACATTAAATCATTTAATGTAAGAACAGGACGCTGTACCGGCGTTGGTTCAGGCTCTTCCTTCCTTTCAGGTACTACCTTTACCGGAATAGCCGTTTCCTTAATCTCGGCTTCCTTTTCAGCGATTCTGATTTCCGGTTGCTTTACCTCGGGAACATGCACAATTTCCGGTTGCCTAACCTCGGGTACCGGATCAACCTCAGGCACTTTAACTTCAAGTTGGTTATTCTCCGTCCGAAGATCAAATTCCTCCGGCAGAATGTTGTTTGCCAACGGCGTTGAAATATTTTCAGTCTTAGGATATATACTACTGTCACCAGTTTTCGGCGTTTCAATCTCGTTCCTGATGTCGGAGGGCACAGTTCCTATTGCAGGTTTATCTTCCGGGAATACGCTCTTACTTTCTTCGTGACTGTGACTCACAACTTTCTCAACAGCGGGCTGTGTAGTCTGATTCTTAACAGCCGGAACAGGTTGAGCCGGCTTAACGGCAGTAAGCTTCATTAATATTTTGGTGTGCTCTGCAAGAAAGTCTGCATTCGCTGAAAACAGCTCCAGCTCCAGCTCATTAAAGCTGTCGGGATTTTCTGCAATGAACTGGTACTGATCATTTAACTCTGCTAAAATCCCTCCTACCTTCCTGAATAAGTCTGCTTTATTGATCATGATTGAAAATAGAATAAATATGTGTTGGTAATTCGGTTCCCAAAAGTAGTATTAAATTCTGATATTAGTCCCCCACAAAAGCTGCGTATGCTGTTTAGCGAGTTACATTTCAGATCAAAAAGTGGTCCAAGAGGAAGTATCGAGGTCATTTGCGGCTCTATGTTTTCCGGAAAGACAGAAGAGCTGATACGCCGATTAAGAAGAGCACAGATTGCTAAACTGAACGTCGAAATATTTAAGCCTAAGACAGACACACGATATGACGAATATGCGGTCGTTTCGCACGACTCGAATTCTATTCAATCTACTCCCGTAGACAACTCAGTATCCATATTGCTTCTTGGGGCAAACACACAAGTAGTGGGAATAGACGAAGCACAGTTCTTTGACGACGGGCTTCCTGAAATATGTGTTAAGCTAGCCAACAGAGGCATACGAGTGATTGTAGCGGGCCTCGACATGGACTTCCAGGGGAGGCCATTTGGCCCTATGCCGGCTTTGATGTCGATAGCTGAAGACGTTACGAAGGTTCATGCCATATGCGTCCAATGCGGCGCCCCCGCCAGTTTTTCGTATCGCACTGCCGATACCAATACAAGGGTCCTGCTTGGAGAAAAAGAAAGTTATGAGCCACGCTGCCGCCAGTGCTTCTGTGATAACGCCGAATAGCAATGGTATTCCTTATTTAACCACACTGATTTTATGCGTTTTTACCGAGTTATTATAACGCATCCGGAGAAGATAGATCCCACTGCTTAAGTCCGAAAAGTTATAATACATCCTGTGTATGCCTTTATCCAAAGAGGTATTACTGAGCAGTGACTTAACTCTCTGTCCTGTCAGATTGAAAAGATCAAGCGAAACAACAGCATTATCCGGCAAGTTTACAACCGTTGTTATATTATTGTTGTAATATGGCGTTACAGGGTTAGGATAAGTATACAGGACAGCCGACGATCCTGCGGGAACGCTCTGATTATCATAATGAATTTGCGCTGCCATCAAGTTCTGCTGAAGGTCGCCTAAATCTGTTCCGCCCCCTAATGCAAAAGCCACTTTAACCGAGCCATTTGCAGCGATAGTAAAAGGGCCATAGCCCGAAACAAAAGAAATATCCGTACCCGAAGAGCCTGCCCCGGGCTGCCTGATCCCTGAAGACAAGGTAGTATACTTTTCGGCTGTCGTAAAATTACCATCCCCCAGCGGACTTGTGCTGAGCGAAAGAGGATAATACGCTGGCTGCGCGGAAGTACTTAACAATTTAACTCCTGCGTATGCGGAAGTACTATTTGCGCTATAGGCATAAGCAAGTCTATCGATGGCGTTATACCTGGTGGCATTAAACTCCGGGTCATCAATATCCCAGTCGGTGAACAGCCCTATGTATATCCCATCGAGGTTACTTGTACTCCTGTTCACTACTTCATATTCAGCAATAATGTACTTATTGGCCGGCGACTTACTATTCACCGTAACTTTATGCCTTACATCAATTTTCAATCGCGAGGGATTACCGCTATCATCAAACTCAGAACTGCCGCTAATGGTACTGTCGGTTATGGCCTCCTTAACGGATACCCGTTTAATAAAGTGTTCATCAGCGTCACCGTTGCTGCTTCTAGCATTGTTGGAGACAGACGAAGCTGAATTACCAATCATTAATGAAGCCTCATACAATAGCTGGCTGCCTTTATATCTGAATCCGAGCCCTCCCTGCTGCCCCTGTGAACTGAAGCCTATTCTGCCATTGCTGGTTACGGTAGTCTCAAGGTTATCTGTTACGATATTCAGGTAGTCGAGGGCTACGGTCTGAGTAAACATTTCAAAGTCCTGATAAGTATCATTATTGCCCGTATACTCTATTCTAAACTCAACACGAGCGTTGTCCGGCATGTCGGGACTTATATAGACGCGGAATGGGCCAACCCTGGTTTTACTTTCTAAGGTAGCAATAGACCCAACGTTTTGAATAGCGTCTGTAATTGTAACCCGGGAGTCAGAGCTTTTCAAAGTGACCTTAAGGCCTTCAACAGGCATCAGGAAATTTTTTAGATCGAGATAAATCTCAGCAATGCTTCCTGCAGTTAACCGACCATTATTATCGTCCTCAAAAGTAATGTTCTGTTGTCTCACAGAGGGAGAGCTTTCGGTAAGGGCACGATACACATTGAGTCTTCCCTTGCCCAGCTTACCGTCATATTCAGGATTTATGCTGTATATATTATCAGCGGTAACACGCAGAAGCTCGCCCACCTGCTGCATAGACAACTGCGGATAATACGACTTTACAAGGGCTGCCGCACTTGATACGATGGGCGATGCCATTGAAGTACCCGACTTATATCCATAACTATTGCGGAATGTAGTATTATAAATATTATTACCAGGAGCCGCAATCGAAACGTACCCGCCATAATTTGAGGAAGACGACTTCCGGTCATTGCCAAGTACGTTGGCCACCGCAATAACGCCTTTATATCCCGCCGGATAATCGGGTACGCTACTTCCGTTGTTTCCCGCCGCAGCGACAATAAGACACCCACGGGCTATAGCGTAATTAACGATATCCTCTCCGTAGAAACTTCTGTCCTGACTACCCCAGGAGCAGTTGATTACGCTGGCACCATGGTCCGCAGCATATTTAATCCCATCATATCCCCGGTAAATATCTTCCGGCTGGTTATCCGCGGCCACCTTTACAATGAACAACCTGGCATTAGAAGCAATGCTGGCAACTCCCTTCATATTGTTGCTAACAGCAGACGCTAATCCACTGACATGAACACCGTGGTCATTTTCAGCCCTCGCTACGTTGGGATCGTTATCTTCCATGAAATTCCCTGCATCGGCACCAACAAGGTCCCATCCTCCGGCAATATTAGCCGACAGATCTTCATGCGTTAGCTCCGATCCTGAATCTACGATCCCAATGATTATTCCGTCGGCATTACGATAAACATCCCATGCCTCCGGTGCTTTTACCTGCATCAGATAACTTTGCGCACCTGCATATAAGGGGTCATTTGGCGTATAATTCAGATGGTGGATGTAACTTGGCTCTGCATATTCAATACTCTTGTCTGATAGCAATTCATTAATCACCGTTTCGATGCCGGCGTTTCCGGAATATTTTAATTCATATATCCGGTTAAGGCCAATGCGCACTGACTCACGTAATACAGAGCTTCGGTCTTTACTATTTATCGTGCTGCCTGAAGGAAACTTCTGTGTAAGACTTACTACGGAAACTTTGTTGAGCAGAACCGTGGGTTTGTCTGAAAGGGTTTTGGCCCCCGCAGAAGAACTTTCTTTAAATTTGACTATAACAACATTGGGAAGATAATCGCCTGGCTTGGTATTAACCGATAACCTGAAAGTACGGCTTTTACCATAGTTACTTTGCGCCAGGGATGAAACGGCCAGGCCTAAAAGCAACATAGAAAGTAAAAGTTTATTCATCCCTTTCGTTTTACCAAACATAAAAAAAAGAGTTGAAAGTTGAGAGTTGAAAGGAGAAAGTCTGAAGGCGAAGGATAAGGGTAAGGTGAAAGGTTAAAGCTGAAAGCTCAAAGTTGAAAACCGCTGAAGCTATTTGAGAACATCCAGTACATTAAACATTTTCTGACGAATAGTCGATGTACGACCGTTATAGTGATCAGTGATAAAAGAGAAAACGAGGGGAGTGCCATCTCCGCTTTTTTCGTAGCCGGTATAGGCAAGGACGTTGCGGATACTGCCGCTCTTCATTTTCATATTATTATAGAGAGGAAGGCTTTCATAGAAACTGTTATACCAGGGTTCTTTAATGGCCGACTGAAGAATTCTGGCCATTGTCAGGGTAGTAATGCGGTTTTCGGGCGACAGGCCGCTGCCATCCAGTATATCTAAAGCATCTGTATCTAGCCCGAGCCTCTTATTCCAGTAATCTTTAATAACCTCTACTCCATCGGCAAAACTCCCCTTCTTTCCCTGCTTTATTGCAATGGTTTTCAGGATGTTCTCGGCATACAAGTTCAGGCTCTTTTGATTCAGCCAGTATACCACCTTAGAAAGTTCAGGCGATTGATACCTGTCGAGGATGACAGAAGCTGGCAGAAAACCTGTCTTCTCAATGCTGATCTTTCTCGCCGTTGTTGCCTCCCCGGAAACAAGAACTCCATTCTGAGTGAGTTTTACTCTCAGGTCGGCCGAAAGCTGCGAAGCCGGATCAGGAACTGAAAGCATGATTGTTTTTCTAAGATCAGATGCATAGGTACCGCGTACATAAACTATATCAGAATATGGCGCAGAATAGGCATAAACATTATCTCCGCTGCCTGCAGCTCCTGTGGTCACCTCATTTACTATTTTCAGGCCAGCCATGAGAGGATCTGTACCCTGAAAAACAACCGGATCACCCATCCTTGCGCCGGGCTTAATAAGTAATCCAAATTGATTTTCCTCCCATGTAGCTGATGTGGCTCCTGCGCCGTAATAGTTGCCAATATCCTGCCAGATCCAGCCTTGAGGAAGACTTTGTGTTCCAAACAAGCGATCGTCTGCTATCACTCTCCCTTGAATCTTCTGAATCCCGCTTTTCTTAACGACAGCAAGCCAACGGTTTAACAGGACAGCCGATTTAGATTGTTCGTAACGATTGCTTCCCAAAGTAGCGTCGCCGCTCCCGGTAATGATAAGATCGCCGGAAAGGACTCCATTGCTTATCGTTCCGGTATAGCCCAAGGTCGTTTCCCAGCGAAAATCTTCAGCCAATAGATTAAAAGCAGTAATAGAAGTTACAGTTTTTAAGGTCGATGCCGGAGCAAGACCAGTATTCCCGTTTTTAGAAAAAACTATTTCCCCTGTTTGAGCATTTAACACAGTCAACGAACTATTCCCGTATTTCAACTGCGGATCCGCCTCAAACCGGGCGTATGCTGCCGCGATCTTTTTCTCAAGCGTTTGGGCATTGTTAATGAGATGGCAAAAAAGCAGACAAAAACTAAAAAAGATCCTTTTCATAAATTACCAGCTGTTAGCTATGCCGGTTGGGCTCTAGCTTTTAAACAAAAACTGGTTTAAGCTTCACGCCTAAACCAGTTAATTATTCATTTTCAATTATCAATTGTCCACTGTCCACTGTCAATTGTCAATTGTCCATTGTCAACTACCCAAGCATTCCCTGCTTTACAAGGTATTCAGCAATCTGAACGGCATTCGTAGCAGCACCCTTACGCAGGTTATCGGCAACCACCCATAAGTTAAGGGTATTCGGTTGCGACTCATCCCGGCGGATACGGCCTACTAAAACTTCATCCTTCTCATGAGCGTCCATTGGCATCGGATATTTCAGGTTTGCCGGATCGTCAACTACGATCAGCCCTTCCTGCTGTTCAAGTAAGCTTCTCACCTCTGCGAGGTCAAAATCGTTCTCAAACTCAATGTTTACCGCTTCAGAGTGCCCGCCCATTACAGGGATACGAACGGTTGTAGCCGTAACGTTGATAGACTCGTCTCCCATGATCTTCTTGGTTTCAAGGATCATTTTCATTTCCTCTTTCGTATATCCGTTATCGAGGAACACATCAATGTGAGGTATTACGTTCAGATCAATCGGATAGGCATAGGCCATCGGCCCTTCTACTCCGTTACGCTCATTCATCAGCTGATCAACGGCTTTCTTACCAGTACCGGTAACCGACTGGTAAGTAGAAACAACTACTCTTTTTATCTTATATTTATCATGAAGCGGCTTCAAAGCCACTACCATCTGTATAGTAGAACAATTCGGATTTGCAATAATTTTATCCTCTGTTGTTAGTACATTTGCATTAACCTCAGGAACAACCAGCTTTTTAGTGGGATCCATGCGCCACGCTGACGAGTTATCGATCACTACAGTACCGGCTTCTGCAAAACGCGGAGCCTGCTCAAGAGAAGTACCTCCCCCTGCCGAGAACAATGCCACATCAGGTTTCATTGCAATTGCATCATCCACTGTTACTACCTTGTACTTCTTACCCTTAAATTCTACTTCTTTACCAGCACTTTTTGCTGATGCCACGGGAATTAACTCAGTAACCGGGAAATTGCGCTCTGCTAAAACTTTTAACATCACCGAACCTACAAGGCCCGTAGCGCCTACAACTGCGACTTTCATTTTTAATTGTGTATAAATATGTTACTTAATTTTTGAATCTGGCAAATATGAAAAAATGTTTACTCTTTTTCGCCATTTTTTATACGAATTTTGCCTTTGCCCAGTTTCAGGATTCATTTAATGACGGCAACTTTACATCTTCACCCCTCTGGACTGGATCTGCTTCTTCATTCAGGGTTAACTCCTCTGCACAACTTCAAACTGCGAAGAGCGATTCGGCAGGGATAAAATATCTTTCAACAGAGAGTACATTATCCACCGATGTTTCCTGGGAATTTTATATACAACTGAACTTTGCGCCCTCAGCGTCAAACTTCGCCTGCATTTACCTTATCTCCGACAAGCAGGACCTGAACGATGAGCTGCAGGGTTATTATATCCAGATTGGAGAAAACGGATCAAAAGATTCATACGACCTATATAAAGCCAATGGCGATCAAGCTGAACTCCTGATTGACGGTCGCGACGGACGGGCAGGCGGCAGCAAGGTAATGGCCCATATCAGAGTCAATCGCACAAAAGATGGCAAGTGGACCCTCCTTTCCAAAAATGCGGGCGAAAGCAGCTATTCAGTAGAAGGTGAGGCTAAAGATCCCAGGCCGATATTCACAACCAAGTGGTTTGGGGTGCAGTGTATATACACGAAATCAAGGTCCGATCAGTTTATTTTCGACGACTTTGTAATAGGCCCGATAAAAGATGACGGTACGCCGCCTGATAATCCGGGCCCCAATAATCCGGGAAGTGGCGATATAGAACCCGGCAATATCCTGGTCAACGAAGTGCTCTTTAATCCCAGGGCAGAGGGTGTAGATTTTGTCGAGGTGTACAATAACTCCGGGAAGGTTCTCGACCTCGCTAATTTATCGATAGCAACGGTAAAAAAGGACAGTTTAACAAGCGTCAAAGCGGTTAGCCCGACGGCCTATCCTTTTAGTCCCGGTAGCTATCTGGTCCTCACTACTGATCCTGATAACATCAGAAAAGAGTATTTCACAGAAAACCCTGATGCTTTTTTAAAGATGACTTCCATGCCTGCCTTTAACAATGATGCCGGTACAGTGGTATTGCTAGCCGACTCTATCCGAATTGATCAGTTTGACTATAATGAAAAAATGCATTTCCCGTTGATAAAAAATCCCGATGGCGTCTCCCTCGAAAGAGTGAGCTTTAACCGCCCTGCAAATGAAGCTGGTAATTTCCGCTCTGCAGCCGGCGTTGTCGGATATGCTACCCCGGGATATAAAAACTCGCAGTTTGCAGAAGCAATTCCCTTTGAAGAGGAGATTTTTCTCAATTCAAAAACATTCTCCCCGGATAATGACGGATTTGAAGATGCGTTGATGATCAATTATAAATTTCCTCAGGCCGGTAAAGTAGCAAACATCACCGTTTACAATGAGAAGGGAGTGCTTATAAAACGCCTGGCAAAAAACATGAGTCTGGCAACTGAAGGAGTAATATCATGGGACGGCTTGAATGAAGATAGCATAAAGCCCCCTGTTGGAATCTATATATTGTACATTGAGCTGTTCGATACGAATGGCAGCGTAAAGAGATATCGCAGACCTTGCGTACTTGCAGCAAAGCTGTAACTCAATTACCTTTTTCAGAAACTATACCATCTGCAGATTGTTAGGATTTTATCTATCAAACTATAAAACAACTACATCTGCTATGGAAACATTAAGTAAAACCGCATTGATCACCGGAGGATCCGGCGGAATCGGATTAGAGCTGGCAAAGCTATTTGCAAAGGACAAGTACAATTTAATTCTGGTTGCAAGGGACGAAGTCAAGCTCATGAGTGCCGCCACTGAGCTTATGGCTCAATACAATATTCAGGTTGTCACCCTCGCCAGGGATTTGTTTAAACGCGAGAGCCCTTTTGAGATCTACGATGAGCTTAAATCAAAAGGGGTGACAGTAAATGTGCTTGTAAATAATGCAGGACAGGGAGAATACGGTGAGTTCTCCGAAACCGACATCAACCGCGAGTTCGACATCATTCAGCTGAATATAGGGGCATACATCAGCATGACCAAGCTGTTTCTTCAGGATATGCTCATCAGGAACGAAGGTAAAATATTAAATGTCGGTTCAATCGCAGGCGAAATGCCGGGTCCATGGCAGTCGGTCTACCACGGAACAAAAGCGTTTGTTAATTCATGGTCTGAGGCGATAAGGAACGAGCTAAAAGACACAAACATCAGTGTCACTGTGCTGCTACCCGGCGCTACAGAAACAGACTTCTTCAACAAAGCAAGTATGCAGGATTCCAAAATCCTGGAAACAGGTTTATCCAGCCCTGCGGAAGTAGCTAAAGACGGCTACGAAGCGCTAATGTCGGGTGACGACAAGATCATATCCGGATTCAAAAACAAAGCGATGGTTGCTATGGGTAATGTAACTCCTGATAGCATGGCTGCTGAAAACATGAGAAAGCAGCAGGAACCTTCAGATAAAGGTTAACCGGCAATTTAAATAAAGCTCCGGCCGCACCGGAGTTTTATTTAATCGGCAATCTTATGGTAATAAACGTACGAAACCATCAGAATTGCAAAGACAAAAAGAGGAAAGAGAGTCTGACCACCGAAACCGTCCACTGCCCAGTGGCTGACACATGCAGAAATCATCGTGATACTCAGACCTGCATAAGCCCATTCCTTAATATTCCCCTTCATAAATGACAGAATTAAAACAAGAGAACCTGCCACTTTGAAAACCGTGAGCATGACCCTGAAATAGTCCGGATACCCCAGATGCCTGATACCCTCAACGGCCAGATCAGTATGGGATGTTAAGGCAGGCATCACTCCTTCAAATAGAAATATTATCCCCGTTGTTGTCCAGTAAATAATTTTAGCTGTTTTAATCGTCGCCATGATTAATAAATTTAATTTACATTCAAAATAAGCGGTTTTGCTTTACTTTAAGCGGGTGTTATTATGACAACTTGAAGGGCTGATTACGACATTACATCAAAATTTGTACTATCGATTGTTTCACATCCTCCCTACTCTTCGTATTATACCAGACTGATGGGTAAATAACGATAAGTATTATGCGCAAAGCTTTTTTAAGTATAATCCTGCCATGCCTCTTTTTCATCTCATGTTCAAAAGAAAGGCAGGAAGTTCCTGTAGTTCCTGAATCCCTAAAAACGATAATGGAGACATCCGACTGTGTTTGCGATGGATATATCAATTTATATACATGGAAGAATCAATCGGTATACGTGCTAGGTTATAAAGGCCCTGCATGCGACTGGCGCCCCGTTTATTTCGACCAGAATGGAGAAGAAATTGAGATGGAGAAGGCATATAGTTATACAGATTTTCTGCAGGAGAGTAAGTTGATTAAAAACATCTGGTCTTGTAAGTAGTGTAAAGTTATACGTAATAAGCCGCAAGTTCCAAGCAAAAACGACTGATAGTCTTTATTTTACGAGAAAACAATAAGTGGTTTAACCAATAACATGACACTAGAACCATTATTGCTATTTGCGGGTTCTCGCAAACGCAAAGAAAAAGAAAACAGCTGTTGTAAAAACCAGAAAGCTCAGAGTTATCAGCAGTGAATCGTAGACATCCCATACCCTGATATGGCTCGTTTTCTCGACCGCATCAATTACATCAGGCTTAACAGAACGTTTGCTTAATTCCACCAGATTCTGAGACTCTTTAAACAGCAACAATGCTTCATCTCTGCGGTTTTTCTCTAATGCAAGCATCTGATACCTGTTGCCCGAAGCGAGACTGGCAAAACGGGCGGAAGTCTCAGCATTTCCCAGCTTCGAGTGAACAGACGCAAATGCCGACCTGATATCTGCCAGGGCGCTGATATTTCCTGTATTTCTCGCAAGTCGCTCTGCTTCTTTAAAGTCCTTCAGCGCCAGGTCGTAGTCCGTTATAGCGACCTTTACTTTCCCCAGGTAAAGGAGAGAGCTAATAATCCCCTTGCTGTTATTCAATTTCCGGGCCTGCATATTCTCCTGGATGAAAAACCATTTCGCCTCAGAGAACCGTTTCTGCTCCCGGTATGTATGCCCCAGGCTTCTGAAGCATTTAATCCGGCCGGTGGCATTGCCAGCACCCCTGTAGAGGGGCAAGGCTCTTTTGAGGATCAGTGACTCTGCTTGCCGGTAATTTCCTAAAGCGCGGTTAATATCAGCCATGAGTACGTAGGCCGACGCCGAACTATCTTTTATTCCTGCTTTACTGTAAAGCCTTGCAGCAGAGGCGGCATGCTTTAGAGCCGCCGAATAATCATCGTTCTTTTTGAGAATGTAGGCAAGATGAATGGATGATCCGGCCGCATGTTTTATATCCTTCAGCTGATCCTGAATAGATAATGCCTCTTTATAAAGTCGTACAGATTCTCTCCAAATCCCGTTCCTTTCGTAAAAAGCAGCAATTTGGGAGTAGGTTTGCGCCTGCCCCGGGGAATTGTTTGTTTTTAAATTTGAAGAATGACGCTTTAACAGCTCTGTTAGTACAGAAACAGCACTACCTGACACCGGGCCTTCTGCATAAGTATAACCAGTGCCGATAATACTCAGCGCAATAAACAGCCCTATAAAAATCCTGGTTTTAGACAACAAGTGTAACTCCCTATAAATATGCAATATACGATATTAAAAGATTTAAGTTACGCTTATTTCAAAACCATAAAATACACTATTGAGCTATGCCAGGGCTCATTTAAATACTTCTGCAAACAGTTGGAAAGAACGCATTCTAGCTTCATGACTGAAGATGTGCGAAGTAGCCATGACTTCGTCAACACCTGTTTTGTTTACAAAATCCTGCAGGTCCTTTTTTAACTTCTTCGTCCCTCCAATGAAGGCATAGCCAAGCATTTGATTTACGGCCTCCTCTTCATAAATATTCCAGATGCCGTCCATGCTATCCACAGGGGGCTGCAGCAACTGCCGCTTACCGGATATCACGCCAATAAAGAACTGTTGTAAAGAGGTAAACAGCCGCATGGCCTCATCATCTGTATCAGCAGCTACGACGTTAACGCAAGCCATCACATAAGGCTCCTTCAGATGCGCTGAAGGCCTGAAGTTTCGCCGGTAAAGGTCTATCGCGGATAAAAATTGCGTAGGAGCAAAATGACTGGCAAAGGCGTATGGAAGACCCATAGCGGCCGCCAGCCTTGCACTATCCGTACTGGACCCTAATATCCATATAGGAATATCAAGCCCTTCGCCAGGGATAGCACGGACACTGCCTGTAGAATTGTCCTCCGAGAAAAAGAGCTGAAGCTTTTCAACATCCTGCGGGAAATGATGCTGCGCATAAAAATCTTCACCCCTGATCTCCTTTGCTGTAAGCTGATCAGAACCGGGAGCACGCCCTAAGCCCAGGTCAATTCTATCAGGATAGAGAGAAGCAAGAGTTCCAAATTGTTCTGCAACTATCAAAGGAGCATGATTAGGGAGCATAATCCCTCCAGATCCAACACGGATAGAAGAAGTTCCGGCGGCGATGAATCCTATCAGAACAGAAGTGGCCGAGCTAGCCACATTGATCATATTGTGATGTTCTGCAAACCAATAACGCTTATAGCCCAGCTGTTCGGCAAGTCTTGCTATTTCCAGGCTGTTACGAAAAGTATCTGCAGGAGTGCGGCCCTCTGCTATTGTAGCCAGATCAAGTACAGAATAAGAAATATCAGTTAATCGCTTTGAATCCATTTAGTAGTTTTTTTCGGCACGAACGACGGTAGATGACATTCGTCAGTTTCAAAATTAAAGCAAATCAAGCACCTCTTACAATGATCGGCAGATAAATGACTTTCAGTTCACAAGTCCCCTCCCTGTGGTGCTCTGCTATCAAAGATTTGAATTGCTTCTCACCGTACGAAAACGTGCAATGAATATTCATAAACGCACAACACCAGATGACAGAAAAAGCACAAGTATTTGATAATCAACAAATGGCACTTACGGCATTTGTTTGGCCTTTCTCTTTAAAGAAGCACAACAATTTAATAAAGAAACAATGCTCAAATTAATTTACCGCTCAATATCCTGCATTCGCCGAATAGTTCCTGCCGATAGCCTAAATAGCATTGGCCGGCCTCCATTCTGCGGCTACTTTTGAATCGTCAAACAAAACATAAACAAACAAAACTCTCACTAAAATTAATTACAATCATGAAAACTCTCAAATCTCTCGCTGCTGCTCTGCTCATTATTCTTACAGTAAGTGCCTTTGCTACTGATGAAACTAAAAACAAGAAACTTTTAATGGAGAATGCTGTCAACAGCTACATCGATGCACTGAGCTATGGTAAGATTAAAGGCCTCTCCTCCGTTATTGACCAGGAAGCTAAATTTACGATAAGCTATGGGGAAACAATCCGCACCTATGGTAAAAGCGAAATGCTCGAAAGCCTTAGAGCACAGGAAAACATTGTTCAGAATTGCAAATCCGACTATACGATGATTGAGTCAAGCCCGGCCCAGGCTATCGTAAAGGTTGTAATGAAATACGATACGTTCTCAAAAACTCACTTCTTAACCCTTTCCAATACCAGCAAGGGATGGAAGATCACCAACGTCTCCTCTTCCTTTAATTAATGATTAAATAAACAAGCAGAAAGGTCCGCTCGCCGGGCCTTTTTTGTTTTTATCTCAGGTATACTATCTTCCTAACAAGGTGATTGTTCATATCGGCACAAGATACTGTGCGATAGCGGACACCGACATCCCTCCAAAAAGAGCAACACTTTATCTGTCAGACAATTATATTGATGGCATGTATTCTGTAGGTAACGAGTTATAAAATTGTCAAGTTACAAAACTTGTCATCACAGACTTATGATCAGAAACTATTTCATAGCAGCATGGCGCAACCTGTTAAAGAACAAAGCGTTCTCATTTATAAATATTGCCGGGTTAGCCATTGGTATGGCGAGCGCCATACTCATTTTTTTATGGATTCAGAATCAACTAAGTCACGACCGCTTTCACGAAAAAACAGATCGCATTTATGTTGCAAATAACCGGGATAGAAATCCTGAGGGTGAACTGTGGGCATGGCAATGGACGCCCAAAATCCTTGGTCCGACCCTAAAAAATACCTATCCTGAAGTTGAGGATTTTGCAAGAGCAAATGAGTGTTCATTCTACTTGACTCTAGGAGACAAGCAATTGCAGTCCGACGGCCTTTTTACAGATCCTGGCTTTTTGAATATCTTTAGTTTTCCACTGAAGGAAGGTAATATCAATGAAGCGCTGAACAGTAACAACAAGATTGTGCTTACCGAAAAGCTTGCAAAGAAATTCTTTGGTGAAAGCAATCCCGTAGGAAAGGTTGTAAGGATAGACAGTACCGACAATATGATTGTCAGCGGAGTACTAAAGGACCTGCCCAACAACACCTTATTTCGCTTTGAATATATCCTCCCCTGGTCTTATATGAAAAAACTTGACTGGGATGACAGCAATTGGGGGAACAATTCTGTGAGGACGTTCATTCTTTTGAAAGCAGGTTCAAGTCAGCAGGCCTTTGATAACAAGATTAAAAACATCACGATTAACCATACTTCAAACAATAATTATAAAGCGACCACTGAAGTATTTACTCAACCCTTAGCTGACTCATGGTTATATTCCGAATCGGTAAATGGGCAGTATACCAGGGGACGAATCGAAAGCGTCCGCTTGTTTATCGTAATTGCCTTTTTCATCCTGCTAATAGCCTGTATTAATTTCATGAACCTTAGTACGGCGCGCAGCGAAAAAAGGGCAAAAGAAGTGGGAATCAGAAAAGTGGCAGGCGCTCAAAGATTCACATTGATTGTTCAGTTTATCTGTGAGAGTGTCCTCCTGGCGATGGTCTCGGGGGGTATTGCCATTCTTCTGGTACAATTGAGCCTACCTTTTTTCAATCAGCTCGTCGGAATAGAACTTTTCCTCAATTACCCAAACTTCTTTTTTTGGTTATCCTTTATACTTTTTATTCTCTTTACCGGCGTTCTTGCTGGAAGTTACCCTGCATTTTTTCTTTCATCATTCAGGCCGGTAAAGGTTCTGAAAGGTTCTTTCAGAACGGTACAATCGGCAATCAGCCCACGGAAAATACTTGTAGTCCTGCAGTTCACTTTCGCCATAACACTGATCATCAGCACAATTATAGTAAAACACCAAATAAACTATGCTCTTTCACGCAACCCAGGTTATTCAAAAGATCGACTCGTGTTTTGCTCGCTTCAGGGCGACATTAGTAAGAATTATGATCTGATCAGGAACGAACTACTAAGTACCGGCGCCGCAGTTTCTGTCACCAAAACGATGAGTCCTATTACCCAACGGTACAGTGACGGGTGGGGATTTGAGTGGCCGGGAAGTACAGAAAAGGACAAAAAAGTTGACTTTATCAGAATGTCAGCGGATGCCGGCTTCACTAAAACAATGAACATTACATTGCTCCAGGGGCGCGACATAGACATTTTCAGCTATCCAACAGACTCTAACGCTGTAGTTCTCAATGAAGCAGCCGTTAAAATCATGCGTCTTAACGACCCGGTAGGGCAAGTTATCAAAGAGGGCGATATGCGCTGGCATATTATAGGAGTGATCAAGGATTTCGTTTTTGAATCACCTTATGCCTCTATTAAGCCGCTGCTTTTGCTCGGTCCCAAATCGTGGTTCAATGTTATCCATTACAAATTATCCCCCAACCGTTCGACGTCCGAAAGTTTAAAGTTAGCTGAAAGCGTCTTCAAAAAGTACAATCCCAATTATCCGTTTCAATATAATTTCACAGACGACTCTTATGCGCTGAAATTTAAGGAAGAACAGCGCACGAGTACCCTTGCAACTCTATTCTCAGCACTTACCATCTTCATTTCCTGCCTTGGACTGTTTGGACTTGCTACTTACATGGCCGAAAACCGTATCAAGGAAATTGGCATACGGAAAGTTCTGGGAGCAAGCGTTTACAGTATCACCTCATTGCTTTCGCTAGACTTCCTTAAGCTTGTTGTTCTTTCGTTTCTCATCGCGTCTCCTGTGGCCTGGTACGCGATGAGCAGCTGGCTCAAGAATTATGAATACCGCATCCAGGTTGAGTGGTGGGTATTTGCTGCAGCCTGTCTGTTTGCCGTGACCATTGCAATACTTACTATTGGGTTCCAGTCTGTCAAAGCAGCCCGGGCAAACCCGGTAAAAAATCTACGGACAGAATAGGATAATTTTTCAGATTGTACCTGGCATGAAATGCGTATAAAAAAAATAAATACGTATATTTGTTTATATGAAATCAAAAGTAAATCTTACTATTGACAATAGCCTGCTTGAAAGTGTAAAGGCATACGCATCAGGTAAAAAGACGAGTGTTTCGGCACTGGTCGAGAATTACTTTAGAAATATTACACGTCCTGGGAAGCAGAAGAGCATCATTGAAATGGTAGAAGAGCTTCCTGAACCTGCAATAACAGTCTCAGAAGACATTAAAGAGAGCTATTACAAAGAGAAATCATTTAAACATGGCTTCTAAAGTCTTTCTTGACGCTAACATTATTCTCGATTTCACTTTAAAGCGTCCGCACTACAACGTTGCAAAAGAGATAATCCATCTTGTTGTGACTGGCAGGATTAATGCGTTTGTTACGCCTTCAATCATACAAATCTGTGGATATTGGTTAACTAAAGCGTATGGATATGCAAAAGCGAAAGAACTGTTGCTTGCCCTGCTGAATGACATCACATGTATTGATCTCCCGCACGATAAAGTTGTAAACGCTCTGCATTCATCTATTAAAGACATGGAAGATGCAATTCAATATTATTGCGCTCTCCACCATAAAATTGATTACTTCATAAGCAGGGATAAAGATTTACACAAGCAAGGGATCCCAGCCTTACCTGTTTATAGCCCGGAGGATTTTTTGCAGGATTTTCTGTAATTAACAATTTTACCGCCCGATATCCGTCATTCACCGAATGGTACCTGCAAGTGGCCTAATCAGGGTTGTACGGCCTCATTTGTAGAGCTACTTTTGAATCAACAAACAAAATCATTGCAACTCAAAAAAACAATTACAACCATGAAAACTCTCAAAAACATCGCCGCCGCTCTGTTATTCGTTCTTTCTGTAAGTGCTTTTGCCGCCGAACAAACGCAAAGCAACAAATCGCAGATAGACGCTGCTGTAACAACCTACATCGATGCACTGAATTACGGCAAAATAAAAGGCCTTTCTGCTGTACTTGATCAGGATCTTAAATTCACCGTCAGCCAGGGGCAAACTATTTTGAACTATAACAAGACGCAAATGATCGAAAGCCTTAAGGCGCAGGAAAACATAGTTCAAAACTGTAAGACAGATTACACAATGATTGAATCGAACCCAGGACAGGCAATTGCCAAGGTTACGATGAAGTATGATGGCTTTTCAAAAGTAAATTTTGTTACCCTCTCAAATACCAGTAAAGGCTGGAAGATCACCAACATCTCCTCTTCTTATAATTAATGATTAAATAAAAACAAAGGAAAAGGTCCGGCGAGCCGGACTTTTTCCTTTGTTTACTGCGTTCATCATCATATAGATTGCAACCGAACCACATGCTGTATAGAAAGCCAGCCATTCTGCACATGCGTCATACCCTCTCCCGGCTGGCTTCGGCGCAGCTATGAGATTTCTTCTAGAGTTCTTCTAAAAAAACCAATACCCAGACCGAAGCCAAGTCATAGCCAGACAGAACCTGAGAAGCAGCCAGTACGAACGTTGTCAGGAGAAGGTGGTCATTGTGTCTTGTCCTTGTCTATTGTTTCTGCTCCGTGAACCGGAGGTGATCACTTCAGACCGGCAAACGGACTCCCGCTACCAATTTTAAGCCAGTACCAATTTGAGACCAGATATGTTACTAGTTCTCTGCAAACAGCTTGATCGTATAATCAAGTAATGATGTATTTCCATACTGTCCATGTCCCGGAACCACATATTTCGCATCGGGGAAACTGCTTTTCACCTTTCGAACCGTGTTGGGCCATGCCTCTACATCTGCGTCTGCCAGATTCCCCTTCCCGGCACCCAGTTCTTTGATCAGGCAGCCGCCAAATAACACCTTCTCCGAAGGTATATAGCTAACTATATTATCTCTGGTATGCCCTCCTCCGTAATACCGGTTTACTACTTTCCCTTTACCGACGTTGAGAACCAGCTCTTTGTTAAAACCGTGCTGGGGGACTTCAGGTTTAGCATTTGTATCTTGTTGTGCGTACCGCCGGGTGAGGTTGCCGGAATAAGATGCAGCACCATTGTCATGAAACGTTTTCAGTCCGCCAAGACAGTCTTCATGAAAATGATTCACCACCACGGCCTTTAGTTTTGCGTGGAGGTCCTGCCTGATCCAGTTGATCAGAACAAGAGACAGCGAATCGTTCACCGGCGTATCAAAAACAACAGCTTCCCCATCACGGCAATAGATCAGTCCGTTACAATATACCTTACCCCACTGCGCTGTTTGAAAATAGGTTTTATGAACAAAAGTGTTAGACGAAAGCTTTTCTATCACGAGATTTTCTGAGTGAAATACCTCCTGACAGTTAACCGTTCTGGCTCCAGCAACCAGCAATAAAAGGATCACCAATCTATTTTTCATGCTATTTCCATTAATTGTCCATAAGTATTTCAGACCCTCCAAATCTACGATACAATGATTAAAACTATTGGCTTTTTCCATTTGTAAAATGTAAATTCCGCTCATAAAAAACAACCGATGATTAGCAACCATGAAATAGACTACCGCATTTTCGGAGAAGAAATGCAGTATGTAGAAGTAGAACTCGATCCAAATGAAACCGCTGTGGCCGAACCAGGTTCATTTATGATGATGGACGACGGCATACAAATGCAGACCATCTTTGGCGATGGAAGTCAGCAGTCGGGCGGCTTACTGGGAAAATTATTCAGCGCCGGCAAACGCCTGCTTACCGGAGAAAACCTGTTCATGACTGCTTTCACAAATGCAGGATATGGTAAAAAGAAAGTAAGTTTCGCTTCGCCGTATCCGGGCAAGATCATACCTGTTGACTTGCAGCTTCTGGGAGGCCGGGTAATCTGCCAGAAGGATGCCTTTTTGTGTGCAGCAAAAGGCGTAAGCGTCGGCATAGAGTTCCAGCGCCGGCTTGGTACAGGTCTGTTTGGCGGCGAGGGTTTCATTATGCAAAAGCTGGAAGGCGACGGCATGGCGTTTATGCATGCCGGAGGCCACGTGCTTGAAAAGCAGCTCATGCCAGGCGAACTACTAAAAGTTGACACCGGATGTCTTGTTGGTTTTACTTATGGTGTCGACTATAACATTGAGTTTGTTGGCGGCATCCGTAATACCATATTTGGAGGAGAAGGTGTTTTCTTTGCTACATTACGAGGCCCTGGGAAAGTGTGGATCCAAACGCTTCCGGTTAGTCGCCTGGCTGCGCGTATTTTACAATATGGCACCGTACAACGCAAAGAAGAAGGCAGTATTCTGGGCGGCCTCGGCAATCTTCTTGATGGCGATGGAAGGTAAAAAAAAAGCCCCGTCACGATGAGCGTGAGCAGGGCACCTAAACCTTATCGATATTATTAACTTAAAAAACGTGCCAATAGTATAATTCCAGACAAAATTTCAGCTATTCTGCATGCAAACGCCCATTTTCCCTTAATATTTGTTTAGATCTCAATCGCTCCATACGTTCATTACCGAGACAATTGATGACAGCCTTCCCCGCTATACTATTTTCTTCCCCATAATTACCCTCACATCCAAAGAAACGCGGCCATGACATGATTTTGCTGACAAAAGTGCTTATTCATTGCGCATATATTTATCGATACCCACAGAGGGCTTCCAATTGCTATGAGGCTCAAAGTAATGCCAGAGAAGCGAAGATATACGACGAATAAGCTGGTGGGCTTGATTCGTTTCCGACCAACTTTGATCTTTATTATTTTTAGTGATGACCGAAAAAACATAGTCGCCGTGCGGGGCATTCACCAGAACCGTTTCAGATCGTGAAGCATCGACAGCTCCCTGCTTACTGGCAGCCTGCACATAAGGGGGAATCTGCGATAGCGCTCCTTCGTCCCAATAGATCCGGACAAGATTACGATAAATTCGTTCGCTGGCAGCGGGACTAACGACCTTCCCATTTCTAATCAAGGTAAACAAACGGCACATTTCGTAGGGAGTAGTAACGCCCCATCCGTATATTTTGCGTACCGGCTCCCGGCCTTCCACACGCGAATTAACACGCATTACCTTGAACCCGTTTTGATCAAGCCAGTTATTTATGTAAGTTCCGCTTACGAGCTTTTGAAGCCAGAGACTAGCGGTATTGTCACTCATCGTGATCATCAACATGGCTACTTTACTAAGATCAATTGTCTCATTATCTTTAAAAGAGCCTAAAATATCCACACCCGGATAAAGCAGAGAATCGCGATAAACCAACTTTTGATTATACAGCAATTCCCCCTTCTCTATTTTGTCCATCACCCCGCAGAGAATGCTCACCTTTATCATACTCGCAGTTGGAAACAGCGTATCCGCATTGATTGCAGCAGTTTTATTCGTTTTAAGGTTTTGTACATAAATACCCACTGTGCCGTCGAAGCCTTTTGCAGCATCCTGAAGCAATGCTGTAAGTTTTTTATCGACCTGGGCGAGCACGCTCACAGAGAAAAAAATGAGAAAAGACAGTAGCTTATATTTCATGTTTATTAAGGATGGTAAGCAAAAATAGCAATAATCATCCTATGGAGGCGGGCGTTAAGCGACATATTATTGAGGAGAATCAGAATTCGGCTAGCTGCTATTACCAAGGGCACAACAGCTAACCAAAAAGGATTGGAGCCGCTAAATCCTGGCTGGATGTTTAAGACACTTTTCTCTCACTTCCAAAAGATGATAAAAAGGATCGGTATGTTCTGTTTGCAGTTTGCCATTCCTCTTTAACCCTTTCAAAATAGTCCAGATTGGCCTTATCGATAATTCCTTCCTGCCGTACCAATTCCTGTCCGGCATTTAAATACAGCAAATGTTTTTCCTGAGCTGCTTTTTCTAGTTGTTCTAAAATTTCTATAGTGACCATGGTGCTTACCCTTATTCTACAATAACCAACTTTTCTCAAAAAAGTTGATCACAATAAAAAAAATTGCACAAACGACCTGTCGCGTCTGCCACCTTAAAAAGTCACTTTTACACCCCCAATTTGTGCAGTTGCCGGAGTAAATTTGATGTATATAAAATAAAAGGAACCACCTATGTCCGATGTATTTCAAGCAATCAAATGGAAGCTAGCTGAAGAAGACTACAAATTCCTGCATCTTTTTCTGTAAATTCGATTAATAATTTGACTTACAATGCGTTATTTCCTTTGTATCATTCTGCCTCCCGTTGCTGTTCTTACTACAGGACGAATAGGCGCTCTGATTTTGAATATTGTTCTCTGTCTCTTTTTTTGGATACCGGGAGTTATACATGCTATTCTGGTTACGAATGACTATTATGCCGACAAAAGAAACAGAAAACTGATAAGGGCTGTAAAGAACAGCAGATAAACCAGAAAAGAACACCAGATGTTCGCTTTCGCACAGTTCCGACCAGAGTCAACCCTCACAAAACACTAATAATCAACCATTTTAAATACAGGCATTTTAAATGCAGGATAAAACAAAAAAGGTTGATTCATGCTAAAAAATTTCTTTACTGTCGCTTTAAGGAACATTAGAAAAAACAAAGGGTATGCTTTTATTAACATAGTAGGGCTTTCCCTTGGCATCTGTTGCGCACTGATCATTTATATTCTCGTCAACTATCATTTAAGTTTCGACACGTTTCATAAGAGCACAGACCGTATTTACAGGGTAATTACAGAATTTCATCAGGAAGGTGTGGAACTTGAGCGAGCGGTGCCTCAGCCACTAGGTAAGGCTTTTCGAAACGACTTTGGTTTTTCTGAAAAGGCGGCGCGTATAGCAACATTGAACAGCAGCTTCATTGCTGTTCAATCAGGTAAAGAAGTAAAGAAATTCGACGAAGCAAATGGAGTAGCCTATGCAGAGGCAGAGTTCTTTGAAATCTTTAATTTCCCATTGGAAGAAGGCGACAAAAGAACCGCTTTGATCCAACCTAATACTGCGCTAATTACCCGAAATATCGCCAGGAAATATTTTGGCAAGGAGGAAGCTTTAGGGAAAACGATCAAAGTAAATAACAAAGACATTTTCACTGTGACGGGAGTTTTAAAAGATTTGCCGTCCAATTCAGAAAGAAAGAATGAGATATTCCTTTCTTATGATAATCTCAAAAACTGGAACCAGTGGATTGCAAGTGATAGTAGCTGGACCGGCGTTTTTGGTGGACTCGAATGCTACACTCTTTTAAAAAAGGGAGTACACCCGGAGACGGTTAATAAAGCCCTTGCAGGCTTATCAGATAAATACTACGACGAGGAAGACTCAAAAGTATTCAGGTTTATTCTGCAACCGCTAAAAAACGTTCATTTCAATACGGGGATGGATGGCGAGATATCCACAAAAACCCTTTATACACTGTCGGCAATAGGCGTGTTTCTTCTTATTGTTGCATGCGTTAACTTCATCAATCTTGCCACAGCGCAATCATTGAAAAGAGCAAAGGAAGTAGGCGTCAGAAAGGTACTGGGAAGCAAGTTCTGGGAGCAAGCGAGAACAGCATTATTTGGCTTTTCGGAAAAGAATTCACCATATTGGTTCTGCTGGCGTTTGTAATCGCTGCTCCTCTCGCAGGATGGGTTATGCATCACTGGCTGCAGAACTTTGTATATCATATTCCTGTTAACTGGCTAATCTTTTTAATATCTATTGTTATAACATTGGTAATTACCGCATTAACGGTAGGTTATCGGTCAGTTAGAGCTGCAAGAAGTAATCCAGTCCAAAGTCTGAGGATGGAATAGTGCTATTCGTTTCGGGCTGCGCGGAAATTATTAGCTTTGCCTGTTTAGAGATTAAATGCGCCAAGTAAGGAAACCGGTAAAGAGAAAGACGGCTAAAAGCACTGCACGTAAAAAGAAAACTGACAACAAATGGTCTTTACGCATCAGGTTGATCGTGGCAGCGATGCTTCTCATTTTACTTTCTCCCTTGTATTACGGATACGTTTTAAAACCCTTTTCAGCGACCTGGCAATGGATTAAAGATATAGGTGAAGACCCTGAATTTCCTACTTACTCCAGTTACGATATCCGCATTCCCCGTAAATACGGTATTCACGGGATCGACGTATCCTATGCACAGGGAAAAATCGACTGGCAAAAGGTAAAGGCGATGGAAGAAGACGATGTGCGAATACAATTTGCGTTTATAAAAGCAACAGAAGGAATAACGCTCGTCGATCCTTATTTTCAGCGTAACTGGCGTGAAGCTCCAAAAGCGGGTATCATTTGTGGTGCTTATCATTATTTCCATCCCCGGAAGAGCGGAAAGCAACAGGCCCGCTTTTTTCTTCAGACGGCCTCATTTGAAACCGGAGATTTGCCAATGATCGCAGATGTTGAAACATTGGACGGACTTCCTCCGGAAAGAATGCGAAGGGAATTAAAGTCCTTTTTGTCACACATAGAGAAAAAAACTGGCACTAAGCCGATTATTTATACGGGACTTAGTTTTTACAGGGATTACCTGAAAGACTATTTTGATGAGTATAAACTTTGGATTGCCCACTACTACAAGCCCGAACTAAAAGCCGGCGCGAATACCAACTGGTATTTCTGGCAGCTTTCTGACAAGGCTAAAGTAAGTGGGATCAACCACCCTGTCGATTTTAACGTTTTTAAAGGTGACAGTACTGCATTCAGACGTTTAATTTATCATTAAAAATTAGTATTTATTACCAGCAGCGTGGTAACCCTGATAGGCGGCAGAGAAAAGCCCCGCCGAAACTATTGATCCTGGCGGGGCTTTTTCCTTATATCTTAATGCTCATTACTTTTTTATTCTTGCGACTTTCTTCCGCCATAAAGCCCATGATATGGCTTTCGATGGATTCATCTATCGTTGAAGTAAGCAGTTTAGGATTCTGTTGCGCCACGGCCTGTACAAAATCACGAACGAGAAGAAGGTCACCTCCTCCGTGTCCGCTATTCTTGTATCCTTCCACGTCGTCTGCTGTAGGCACCAGCTTCAGTTCCTTTCTTGATCTGAAATCTGTTATGACAAGTTCTTCCATATCTCCCACCATGTCGCCCATTGACCCCATGACACGTGTTCTCCGTCCATGATAGGAAGTGAAAGCCTCCATGGAAAAATTTGCAGTGACATTATCTCCGAACAGAATGCTTGTTACATAGTGATCCGGCTGATCATTCTCCATACGATACACGCATCGTCCATAATTGGTGGTCTTCAACCGTTCCATAATCACTTCTGCATGTTTGCTCTTATCTTCGGGAAGATCGAGCACCGATGTCCGCGAACGCCGCTCATAGTACTCCTTGATGGCTGAATAAGGGCACTCTCTTTCAACTTTACATCCGTCTGTACAGCGGGCAGTGCTGCCTTCAGGGGCATTCTCCTTCTTAAACCACTTTAAATCGCCCATGGCAACAATCTCTTTTGCCGGTTTATCGATCACCCATTTTATGATATCAAGGTCATGACATGACTTGGCAAGGATGATTGGAGTAGTAGCCTTTGAATTGTGCCAGTTTCCTCTGACGTACGAATGCGCCATATGCGTGTGTTCAATAGGCTCAAAGTGTTGTATGCTGATGATTTCGCCTATAGCTCCCTTAGCTATCAGTTCCTTCATCTTTACGAAATAGGGGGCATAACGCAATACATGACAAACACCTACTATCCGACCCTTTTTCTTTGCAAGGGCAAGGATATCCCGGCACTCTTTTTCTGTGGGAGCAATTGGTTTTTCAAGAAGTATATCGTAGCCCATTTCAAGAGCTTTCATACAAGGCGCATAGTGCAGGTTATCGGGTGTGCTGATGATCACTGCATCGGCAAACTTTGGCCGCTTAAAAACATCTTCCCAGGTATTGAAGCGGTTAGATTCAACGATCTTATGCAACTTCGTGTGCCGCTCATTCCGTAAAGGGATCGGTTCTGCAACTCCTACTATCTTTAATTGTTCCGGAAACTTAACCGCATAACTTCCATAAACCGTTCCCCGGTTTCCGGCACCAAGGATTATCGCAGTAACAGGCTTCGACAGGGGCTTATGTAAGGGGTTTTCAGGCAGCGTATAGGCATACTTGTTTTCCGAAAGTTTGGCAAGCGCTTCGGCACTTATTACAGTAGCCCCTACGCTGATGCCCAAAGTTTTTAAGAGATTTCTTCTGTTCATTTGTGTGTTTATGAAGTTTTATAATGGATTCTAATCAGCACGAAAAGATAGTACAAAATCAAATAAATTCCAAAGACTACTTATAGAGAACTTCCCTACCGTAAAATGAGAAGATATAACACAATTAAACCACACTGAGTTACAAACAAGGCAACGACTTAGTGTAAAAGGCCAAAAAAAAACAACGTTATTTATCTTTTAAATAACTATTTTAGTTTTTTATTCAACAAAACAACAAAGAATGCACTTTCTTTCTTTTTTAGCAGCTTTCTTGCTGGTTCGGCGTATCCAAAAATATCTACAACCCTCGCCCTTATATCAGAAGTGGAACAGGCTGCTCAAAACAGCAGAAGCCTCCATTATAGTCCTTTTCGTTTTACTCGCTGTTTTTTCTACAGAAAAGATCAATTGCTTCGCGGGAAGCTTTATGTTGTTGGGAATTATCCTTTTTGCCGATAAGCAATATGATTTCAGGCATTATAAACCTTTGTTACACGCACATTATCCCCTGGTCGGATCAGTATTTTTAAATGGTCTTGTGTGGCTGGTTTTTCCTGGTTTCTATGATGAATGGGAGATTTACTTTCAATTTGCGGTGCTACTTGCTTTTGCCTGGATATATGTAAGATGGGCAAGCTCCAAAAAACAGCAGGAGCTGAAAATAGTAGCAAGCCGTAAAGATGAATTAGAGGTTATGGTTGCTGAAAGAACTGCAGAAATCAACAGGCAAAAAGACGAACTTCAGGAAGCGGTAAAAGAATTACAGGCAACACAAGCTCAACTGATTCAACAAGAAAAGCTGGCTTCTTTGGGAGAACTTACGGCAGGCATCGCTCATGAAATACAGAACCCATTAAACTTCGTAAATAACTTTTCGGAGGTAAGCACCGAGCTTCTGGAAGAACTTAAAACAGGTCCGCTTGAACAGCTTCCTGAATCAGAAAAAGAATATGCTGAAGAAATTATCAGGGACCTCACTCAGAACCTCGAAAAGATAACATTCCATGGTAAGCGAGCAGACAGCATTGTAAAAGGCATGCTTCAACATTCCCGTGCTAGCACAGGTCAAAAAGAACTTACCGACATCAATGCTCTCGCAGATGAATATTTACGGCTTTCCTATCATGGATGCCGAGCCAGAGACAAAAGTTTTAATGCCACCATGGAAACTCATTTCGCACCTTTTAGTCCCCAGCTAAAAGTAGTGCCGCAGGATATGGGGCGGGTGCTCCTTAACCTTTTCAATAATGCTTTCTATTCGGTATCAGAAAAGAAAAAGCAATCGGACGGGAGCTATCAACCGACAGTGGAAGTAAGGACGACACTGATAAACGGTTTTATGGAGATTAAGGTTAAAGACAATGGCATCGGTATACCCGAACATATTAAAGATAAAATTATGCAACCGTTCTTCACTACCAAGCCTGCCGGTGAAGGCACGGGACTCGGCTTATCCTTAAGTTACGACATCGTTGTTAAAGGTCACGACGGCAAAATAGACATTGAAAGTGAGGAAGGAGAATATACGGAGTTCACTGTATCTATTCCCGTTTAGCTTAAATATTAGAAACCCTATATGAAGATACTGGTAGTTGACGACGAGGCGGATGTTCAACCGCTTTTCCTGCAGCGTTTCAGGAAAGAAATAAGAAGTCATGAACTGGAATTTGATTTCGCTCTTTCCGGCGAAGAAGCGCTTCAATACCTTGAAGAAAGGCAATCAAAAGTAGTGTTGATTCTTTCTGACATTAACATGCCAGGCATGAGTGGGATTGAATTGCTCACGCATATCAGGAAGGAGTATGATGTACCACCTCCTGTTGTGATGATGATCACCGCCTATGGCGATGAAGAGAACCACCGGCAGGCGATAGAGCACGGAGCTAATGACTTTTTAACGAAACCTCTCGATTTCAATCTGCTTAAAGAAAAACTTAAACTTTTTGTGAATAATGGCTAAAATATTAGTGGTAGATGATGAAACTGATCTGGAACTATTGGTTAAGCAAAAGTTCAGACGAAAGATCCGTGAAAACATTTATGAATTTGTCTTCGCTCAGAATGGTGCCGAGGCACTGGAAAAACTTCAGTTGCATCCGGATCTTGACATCGTGCTAAGCGATATCAATATGCCGGTGATGGATGGACTTACACTATTAAACCGACTTCCTGATGTCAATCCGACGATAAAGGCCATTATCGTTTCAGCCTACGGCGACATGGAAAACATCAGGACGGCGATGAACAGAGGTGCTTTTGATTTTGTGTGCAAGCCGGTAAACTTCGAAGACCTCGATGTGACGATGGAGAAAACGATTAACCACGTGAGGCAGTTGCAAAACACCCTGAAAGCTATACGTGAGAATAATATCCTTAAGATGTATGTGGATGAAACCGTGCTTAATTTCATGAATCACAGAGAGTTTGAAAATACTATTATGAAAAACGAGACTCTTGAAGCGTCGGTTATGTTTGTAGACATCTGTGGCTTTACGGCGATCACTGAAAAAGTTCCGGCCAATGCAGTGGTCAACCTGATCAATACCTTGTTTGATAAAATAGTAAAGGAGATCATTGCCCTGGGTGGTCATGTGGATAAGTTTATGGGCGATGCTGTAATGGCGGTATTCAGGGGCGATTATCATCTCGACAGAGCAATAGACGCCGCCCTTGCTGTGAGAGAACAGTTGGAAGGGGCCGAAGAAATAACCGCTGGCGACAGGACTTTTAAGCCCGAAATATCGGTAGGCATAAATTCAGGGGAAATGATTTCAGGCAATATCGGATCTGCCTCGCTCAGACGACTAGACTATACCGTAATTGGCGATTCTGTTAATCTGGCGCAACGCCTGCAATCAGCAGCAAAGCCGGGACAAATAATCATCACGGAAGAAGTATATGAAAAAGCCAAAGAATCTTTCAGCTGTGAAAAAATAGGTGAAGTATCTTTAAAAAACAAGGCTAAACCAGTGATAATCTACCAGGTACTAGCTTAAACTAGTGCCTGGCTCTTCTCTTTAGCACCCCTCCTGCTGCTTCTTTGATCGAACTTGTGAATACAAACGCCTTGTTGTCTATCTCATGGACCATATTTCTTAACCGGCTCACCTCCAGCCGGGTGACTACGGTGAATACGATATCAACAGGGTTACTTATATCAAAACTTTCCTTAAGGAATCCACGCTCGCCTTTATATACAGTAATACCTCGCCCAAGTTCCATTACTAAACGCTCCTTTATCTCTTCACTCTGGCCTGATATGATCGTGACTCCTGTATATTCTTCGAGCCCTTCGACAACAAAATTAATCGTACGGGAAGCTGTGTAATAGGTAAGTATCGAATAGAGTGCTGTTGGCAGTCCCAGATGAAAAGCAGCAATCAGGAAAATTACAATGTTAATCCCAAGAATAATTTCGCTTATGGTAAAGCTAATGCGCTTTCCGGTATATAAGGCCAGCACTTCGATACCATCCAGCGCAGAACCGCCTCTCATGGCCAAACCCACGCCAATGCCCATAAACACGCCACCAAAGATAGACACAAGCAATTTATCTGTAGTAACCTGCGGAAAGGGCACTACAAGTAAACAGATACCAAGTCCTATTACAGCAGCAAGTGTTTTTAAAGCAAAAGTTTTGTTTACCTGATAAGCGCCCATCAAAATAAAAGGCAGATTAACAATGACTATTACATAAGCTATATTAAAGTGATATATCTCATGAAGCAACAGCGAAACTCCGGTAACACCTCCGTCGAAAAACTGATTTGGCACCAGAAAACTTTTTAAGGCAAAACCACAGAAAAGTATTCCGGTTATGGTGTAAACAATATCTGCAATCTGCTGGGGTAAACGTAGGATTTTCATTCGGGTAATTATTTATTTAAGTTTCTCTTTAATCTTGTCCAGGTGTTCGTTCTTCTTTGTATTGCGCAGATTGATGGCTGTCGTCGTAAAATAATGGTGTTCTTCTAAAAAACGAACCTGCATCTGGTTCCATTCATCCTCTTTTTTGATCGTACCGAGAAACTCCAGCTCTTTAAACAATTTTTCGCTCAGATCAAAAAAATCATCTCTTCCGAGATAATCAAGATCAGCGTCTGCAATAATCTCTTCAAGGTGATTTTTAGGGGTTTGGGGCAGTCTTGTGGCCATTATCATCCCGCAGATCTGAGAGATCTCGCTTTTCGTATAATTATATCGCGGCAACTCCTCTATGGCAATGCCGCACGATGCTTCCTCATGACCCGTGGTTTTCAGTAAGTAGCCGGAGTCGTGATAACATGCCGCGGTTAACAACAGCTTAAGATCGTACTCAGATATATTCTCCAGTCTTCCAATCTTATCGGCGGCCGAATAGACATCCTTTACATGTTCAATGCTGTGATAAGATAGATGCGATGAAAGTTCCTTGTTTAATTTATTGAGAATAAAATCTTTTGCACGCTCAAACTGCATATTTTTTTACAATTGCGGCCCTAATATACAAAGTATGTTGTAAATAGGCCGAAACGACTTATATGCATAAAAAAAATCGCTTTCAAATCATGGCCTTTGTGACCTCTGATTTGAAAGCGATTTCCTTATTCTATCCTGCGACTGAGAATTTATACTGTTAACTGACACAAACGACTGAGCGTTCAGCCAGTTCACATTCACTAAATCCTTAATCAAGCGTGGACATATCAATTACAAATCTGTAATGTACATCGCCACTTATGGTACGTTCATATGCCTCATTAATCCTGCTCATGGGGATTACTTCAACGTCGGAAGTAATATTATGTTCAGCGCAGTAATCCAGCATTTCCTGTGTTTCCTTAATACCTCCCACGAGGGAACCAACCAAACTGCGACGGCCAAGAATCAGGCTCACAGCATGAACATCCGAAGGCTTTGGCGGCACGCCGAGAAGCACCATTACTCCATTTGTTCTGAGCATTGCAAGGTAACTGTTATAGTCGTGTTCGGCAGATACCGTATCTATAATAAAATCGAAGGTATTAGCCAGTCCTGCCACTGTTTGCTGGTTAATAGTAAGCGCAAAATGATGAGCGCCCAGCTCCTGCGCGTCCTTCTCTTTACCAGGTGAACGGCTTAGCATTGTTACCTCTGCGCCCATTGATGCTGCAAGCTTTACCGCCATATGACCTAATCCACCTAATCCAACGACGGCGACTTTATCTCCTTTCTTAACACCCCAATGGCGTAAGGGAGAATAAGTAGTAATGCCGGCACATAAGAGCGGAGCAACTTTCTCGGCAGGAAGGCTCTCGGGAACCCGAAGCACAAAATCCTGTGTGACGACAATATGACTTGAATACCCTCCGTAAGTAATCGTTTTTTTATCCTGAAGCAATGAATTATAAGTCTGCGAATGGCCGTTTTCGCAGTATTGCTCATTGCCTTCCCGGCAGTTGTTACACTCGCGGCAGGAGTCGACAAAACAGCCTACTCCAACAAGGTCGCCTTCTTTGAATTTTGAAACGCCGTTGCCGGTGCGGGTAACCCTGCCTACTATTTCATGTCCGGGAACCACCGGGTACATGGTGCCGCCCCATTCATTTCTTACAGTGTGAATGTCCGAATGGCACACTCCGCAATACAGGATCTTAATCTCCACATCATCTGATCCAGGTTCACGTCTTTCTAACTGAAATGGTTCAAGTGGTTTGTCCGCTTTATGAGCCGCGTATGCTTTAACTAAAGTCATAATTTCTTTTTTTAATAACCCTATTATATAAGTAAAGTTACGTGGAATTTAAATTAATTCGGCAAGTGCTTCTTTTCTGAAGCCCTTCAATTCTCCAGTGCGGTTATCGCGTATTTTTTGCATCCACTCCGGATCTGCCAATAAGGGACGTCCAACTGCAACCAGATCAAAATCGCCTCTATCGAAGCGACGGAGCAACTCGTCCAGAGAGCTGGGCTGTGAACTTTCGCCCTGAAATGCGGCAAGGAACTCCCCTGTGAGGCCTACCGATCCAACCGTTATAGTAGGTTTACCGGTTATCTTTTTAGCCCATCCGGCAAAATTGAGATCTGATCCTTCGAACTCGGGTTCCCAGAAGCGTCTTTGAGAACAATGGAATATATCTACCCCTGCTTCAGCCATCGGGTTCAACCAGGCTTCCATCTCCTGCGGAGTTTGCGCAAGCTTATTGTTATAATCGGCAGGCTTCCATTGAGACAACCTGATAATTAAAGCAAAATCATCTCCTACCTGCCTTCTGATTTCTTTAATTACTTCGAGCGCGAAACGGCTGCGTTCGGGCAAACTCCTGCCTCCGTAAACATCGCTACGTAAATTGGTTTTCTCCCAAAAAAACTGATCAATAAGATATCCGTGTGCTCCATGAATTTCTATACAGTCAAAGCCGAGTTGTTTAGCATGATACGCGGCCTTCCCAAATGCGGTGATGGTATCAGCGATATCGGAATCCGTCATCGCCTGGCCGTTTTCGGAACCGGGCCTGTTAAGTCCTGATGGACCTTCAAATGGAGCATCAGGAAGCCAGCCGGAGTAGTGATTATCCATAACACCCATATGCCAGATCTGTGGGCCCATGCTTCCGCCAGCACTGTGAACATTGTTTATAACGTTCTGCCAGCCGGCTAATGCTTTCTCTCCATAGAAGTGCGGAATGTTCCTGTCGTTCGAAGATGCAGGGCGGTCAATCACTGTTCCTTCTGACAAGATCAGTCCTACCTCTCCTGCTGCTCTCTTCGTGTAATACACGGCAACATCATCAGTGGGAACTCCATCCGGAGAAAAAGAACGCGTCATCGGCGCCATCACAATGCGGTTCTTAAGGTTCAACGATTTCAGCTGGAATGGGCTGAAAAGACTATCTGTTTTCATATTTTAATTTTTTATACTACAAAACGTTGCTGATCAATTCTCCTAGCTCCTTAAAAGCTTCCTCGTTTCTCTTATAATATGTCCATTGCCCAATTCGCGTAGCCTTGATCAGCCCGGCTCTTTGCAATGTACTCAGGTATTCAGAGACAGTAGATTGAGTAAGACCCGCTTTCTTCTGTATCTGGCCTACACATACACCGGCTTCATCAAAACCCACAGACTCCTGAACGGGAAAGTACTTTTCGGGCTCTTTCAGCCACTGCAGGATCTCTAACCTGCTCCTATTTGAAAGTGCCTTGAATATTTCCAATTGATCCATGAGGGCAAATATATATCGGATTTTCCCGATATCCCTATCTGCTAAAGAATAATGACATTTACCTGATTGGGCCAGGAGTAGGCGGGCGGGTAACAATCTAAATAGCCTGAATTCGTTTTATCCCCTTAACAAACGACAATACAATCCCTTTATCATCCTCAATGTTAAATGATGCGACCGCATCGATTTTCAAAGTACCCTTTAAGACGGCATTACGAACATCAATTGACTCGTAAGCTCCCCAGGTTGACAGGTCTCCGAAATCAGCAACTGAAAACATTTTTGTTCTGTTTTTTCCTGCCGCGTCAAGTTCCTCGGTATAGTTTAATCCTATATCAGCCTTAATGTAGCCTGCCGGTGAAGCGACTTTGCAGTTCCGGATAAGAAGATGGAATATCTCTTTATTATTTAACGGTATGCGATGATAGGTATTCTCTTTTTCATTACTGTATACACCAGTGGCTATTTGCTCAAGCGAATGTAAAAGCAATTCAAAGTTTAGTTGCCTGACGAGCTGTTTTTCGTCGTCGTCAACAAATCCACCCGCCTCCACAAGAACTGTAGAAATTCCGCGACTCTGAAAGACTTCGCCCACTGCCCGGGGTTCATACTCCTCGCTCCAGCGGCCAACTTGTCCGGGAATCTTTGTATGCAACAAGTTGTAAACCGATGCCGCCAATTGCATTGCCTTTAACCTGGATGGAGTGACAGTAGCATTGCAATCTACCGGAGGTGCTAGCAAGGAAATCGCTGCGGACTTTCTGCTCCCGGTAACAGACCATAGCGTGTTTTGGTCGTGAAGGTTAAAAGCAAATGCTGGCTGTATTTCTTCCTGTGCATTCAGAAGAACCTTCGCCTCGGGCGTTTGCATTGCTAAAAAGTCGCGGTTAATATCAATGTTAAGGGCATTTCTTCTTTGAAAGAAGTCTGCACCGTCGGGGTTCAACATGGGAATAAAGTGCACGGTGCATTGAGACAATATCGTATTTCTTACATGTTCAAGATCGTTTGATCCTAGAAAATTTAGCAGGTCGAAAATGGCCATCGTCCCGGTAGGCTCATCCCCATGCATCTGACTCCAAATAAGAATATTCACTTTTCCATGGCCCGCAGATATACAAAATATTTCTTTGCCTAACACTGATTGACCAATTTGTCTTACCTTAAACAGACCTCGTTCCTTTATTTGTCGCACTCTGCTTTTTATAGAGTCGTGTTTAAAAAACCGGTCAACAAAAGAACCGTCACGATAAGCGCTGGCATGTAAATTCACCTGCCAAAAATAGAGAACAAAATTCTTACTTTTGCACATGCATGAAACCATTTTAGTAATAGGCGCTAACGGACAAATAGGAACGGAGTTAGTTACCGAATTACGAAATATATATGGCGGCAGCGAGGTAGTTGCCTGCGATATCCGGCGTCCTGACTATGATACGAGAAATGCCGGCCCTTTTGAATTTGTTAATGTTCTGGATAAAGACAATCTGAAAGCTGTTTGCCAGAAATATAAGCCTTCTACGATTTACCTTCTTGCAGCGATACTTTCGGCTACAGGTGAGCAGAATCCAAAACTCGCGTGGGACCTTAATATGAATGGATTGCTGAATGTGCTTGATTTTGCCATCGAATTTAACGTCAGGAAAGTATACTGGCCTAGTTCGATTGCTGTATTTGGCCCTGGTTCACCCAAGGATAACACCAGCCAATTTTGTGTGATGGATCCAAATACGGTATATGGAATCAGCAAGCTGGCTGGAGAACGCTGGTGTGAATACTATTTTCAAAAACACGGGCTTGATGTAAGGAGCCTGAGATACCCTGGGTTAATTAGCTGGAAAGCTGCGCCAGGAGGAGGAACAACCGACTATGCAGTTCACATTTTCCACGACGCCCTTAAAAAAGGCAGTTATAGCTCTTTTCTTTCTGCAGATACCCGTTTACCTATGATGTACATGGACGATGCTATACGCGGAACCATAGAACTGATGGAGGCTCCCGCGGCAAAAGTAAGCATCCGCTCGAGCTATAACTTCGCCGGAATGGACTTTACACCCGAAGAGCTTGCTTCTGAGATCCGTAAACATATCCCTGATTTTAAATTAGATTACACCGGCAGAGATCCGCGTCAACTTATTGCGAACAGCTGGCCACGATCTATCGACGATAGCTTCGCAAAAAACGACTGGAACTGGAAGACTAAATTTGATCTGCCGCAGATGACGGAAGAAATGCTGACGCATCTCAAGAAATAATTTATTATTAATTAAGTTTGACACTTTAAAGGTTCTGCCTGTCCACAGGCTTACTTTATACTTTTAACTTTAAACTTTACACATTATATGGGAAGAGCTTTTGAATTCCGTAAAGAAAGAAAATTTAAGCGTTGGGCGAAAATGGCTGTCCAGTTTACACGCCTGGGGAAAGAAATAGCGATGGCCGTAAAAGCCGGAGGGCCTCATCCTGAAACGAACTCGCGACTGCGTACTGCCATTCAGAATTCGAAAGCAGTAAACATGCCTAAAGACAGGGTGGAAGCGGCCATTAAACGGGCATCAAGCAAAGAAGAAAAAGATTACGAAGAAATTGTGTACGAAGGTTATGCACCACACGGTGTAGCTGTATTGGTAGAAACGGCGACTGATAATACCAATAGAACCGTTGCCAATGTACGTAGCTATTTTAACAAGACTGGCGGTACGTTAGGAAAAACAGGTTCTCTGGATTTCATTTTCAGCCGCAAATCGGTATTCCGTTTCGATCCAAAGGAACTCGACCTTGAAGAGCTGGAGTTCGAACTCATTGATGCCGGGCTGGAAGATCTGTTTGTAGAGGCCGATGAAGAAGGCAATGATATTGCCGTTATCCATACTTCATTTGAAGATTTCGGTAAAATGCAAAAGACCCTTGAAGAAAAAGGCATTGAAGTAAAAAGCGCTAAACTGGAACGAATCGCACTTTCAACTACAGAAATAAGTGAAGAACAGGCTGCCGACGTGCTGAAGCTTATTGACAAGCTGGAAGAAGACGACGACGTGCAGGCGGTTTATCATAATATGGCATAAAATTAGTATCAAGATATTAGTATCAAGTATCAAGACAATTATTAAAAGGATGCCAGTCGTAGCATTCTATGAAATGTACAATCTTGCTACTTGATACTTAATACTTGATACTTGATACCTGGCTCAATATGACTTTTGAAGAATTTTTCGCAAAAAAGAAGATAGACATTGATCAGCTTGCGAAAGCTGACCATGGCCTCTATACAGAATTCAAAAGCCATTTTGTGCTGATGGGCGAAAAGAGCTTCGACCATAGCAAAAAATTCTGGTTTAACAGGCTTAGGCGCCTGTATCACCTTCAACAGCCTGCAAAAGAAGCCACTACCCAAGTAGAAACACAGATAGCTTCGCAAGCCGAGCCTCTAAGTTCACCAACTATAGAGCAAGCTCCGGCTTCTGCTCCGGCTGCTTTTAAACCGAGGTTCAAAGCAACGAATGTCCCGGCAAAACCGGAAGCTCCTGGCGAAGTCGCAGACAAGAGGGACGAGGTTCCTTCTGAAGCGATTCCTGCACAGGCAAAAAGACCTCCCTTTAAACCAAAGAATGTCAAACCCATATCCGGCGCACCTTCCGAGGACGCTCAAACAGTGGAAAGCCGGCCGGGGCAAACTGAAGTGTCGGACATACCGGTAACAAGTCCCGCTGCTGCTGAGAAACCAGCTTATAAACCGAAGTTTAATATCCGAAACATTCCTAAGAAGCCGGCGGGGACGGAAGAGCAGTCGGGGCATACAACCGAAGAAAAGTCTTTTGCTGATTTGAATGATGTGCCAGAAAAGATCCCCGAACAAAGGCGCGATGAGGTGCCCGAAGTACCAAAGATCGTCGAACAAGAGGAGGTGAAGGCAAAACCAGCTTATAAGCCCCGGTTTAATCTTAAAACTATTTCTAATAAGGCAGAAAAGGAAGAAGATAAAGCTACTCGAGAACCACAGAATACACCGGAGCCGGGAGAAACAACAAACGTTCAGGAACCGCCTGCAGGGACCAATGAAACAAGCGCAGAAGATACAGACGTACAACCTTCCGACAAGCCGGCAAAGCCGATATACAAGCCCCGTTTTAACGCAAAGAATATCAAGCCTAAAACGGAAGAGTAAGATCTCTTCAGCGCCAAAGGGGAGAAACAAGGATGTCATTTTCCAGATGAATAATGCTATGCTTATTAATAATTAGCCCTGCATAATTTATTAGATTATGCAGGGCTGAAATTGCTGTCCAGACTAAAACGAGGAAATGTCTTTTATTGCAGGATCCACATTAACTGATTATTATCATCATTACCGTTATACTGGCGGGTAATGGCAGCCTGTACATTCTCAGAATTATAATCCAGCTCCTTCTGTGGGTAGGGCCATCTGACCGGGAACTTCGAAGCAGGGGTATTCCGATTTGTTGCACTGTTTAATACAAACGTGGGATAGCCGGTACGCCTGTTCTCGAACCATGCGGTATAATCAACATTATGAAAGAAACCAGCGATGTATTTCTGACTGATGATCTGCCTGATCTGCTCCTCGGTAGTTCCCTGTAAAGCATTCTGCTGTGCAAAAGTATCTGCATACGCAGCGCTTAGGAGCATATTATGAGAATAGCTTGACGGGGCATAATTAGCCAGAAACGCCATGGAGCCTTTTATTCCGTTCGCATAATAGGTTTGAGCTGGAGTCCCGCTGATCCAGCCTCTTACAGCAGCTTCAGCCAAAACAAACTGAAGATCCCAGTAATTGAACAACCCGACTGGCTCGGCATTGAACATTTCAACATAACGTTTATTTACGTCGCAGAAATTTCCCGAGTT